>NZ_CANMPQ010000001.1 GCF_947499695.1 uncultured Allomuricauda sp. | reverse complement strand
AGTTAAGCCCGTTTGCGCCGATGGTACTGCTATACCAAGTGGGAGAGTAGGTCGCCGCCTTCCTTGAGGCCCTTTACATCAGTAAAGGGCCTTTTTTTATGCATAAATGTTACCTGTTACTACTATTGGATAAGATCCTATTTCTCCTGGATTCAAAAGGTTTCACTCTTTTTTATAGCTCCACGAAAGTTTTACGCTATAATATTGTAGGATAAAGATTACTTTTAAGTATATTTATCAAACCCGAAACAAAAAGTTCCTCTAAAGTTTTACCATTTTATAATGGTATAGAAAGCTAAAAATGCTAATAACCGAACACTATGAGGAAAATTTTACTTTTTAATCTATTTGTTTTTTTTGGACTACAAACTGCTTTTACCCAGACATGTGACTGTGATGTTACATTGAACAACTTATCCAATACCAATTTAAATTTAATCTGGGCTTCCCAAGTTAATTATTCGCCAGGAAATACAATATGTATTCCGGCCGGTACTTATCGAGGCTTACGTTTTTATGATTTTATTGGAACAGAAACGGACCCAGTAAAAATTATAAACTGCGGAGGAAAGGTAGTGATTGACGAAACCGTTTATCCTGGAATTTCCGTACAAAGAAGTCAATATCTTAATATTGCAGGTACTGGTGATAGTAATGAGACCTATGGTATTGAGATTGCTCAAACAGGTAGCAATGCTGTTGGTATTTATGTAGAAAACCTAAGCAGTGATGTTGAAATCAATAACATTGAGATTTCGAGTGCTGGTTTTGCTGGAATCATGGGTAAGACTGACCCGTATTGTGGAAATCCGGATACTTGGCGCAGTAACGGATACATCCTTAATAATTTGAAAATACACCATAATTATATTCATGATACAGGTGGTGAAGGTATTTACCTTGGTTTTACCGGGGGATATAAGATAGAGTCGAATAGAAATTGTGATGGAACTCCCATATTTGGACATTGGTTGGAAAATTTGGAGGTTCATGATAACGTGCTGGAAAATATCGGTTGGGACGGAATTCAGGTGAATCTAGGCAGAACCAATTGCAAAATTTACAATAATCATATTTCGAACTACGGAATCGAGAATGAGAATTTTCAAAATTTCGCCATGAGCATAGGCGGTGGTACTTATGAAGTGTATAATAACTATATGGATAGTAGTTTTTATGGATTAGGCCACGGAATGCAGTTTATAAGTGCAGAAAGCGGCACCAAAATTTACAATAATGTCCTGGTTAGACCTGGTTTTCATGGAATTTTCATGCATCAACGTCACGAATTCGAGGATGTGAACGAGGGTTTCTATGTGGCCAATAACACCATTATTGAACCAGAAGACTCTGGGCTTCTATATAACACCATAATTACGGTTACTGATGACCCTCAAAAACTATATCAACCACAAGGCGAAGTACCCTCTTATTTTGTGAATAATTTGATTGTAGATCCGGGAAATGATTATGAAGGCAGTGGCACTTGGAAACAAAATCAAGAAAGTTATATAGATTTTAATACCAGAGAAACTAGGGATAGTCTCCTGACCAATATTTATTCCAACTTAATTACTCGACAAATGGATACGTTGGGACTTACGGATATCATTAATAATGATTTCAGTCCAATTGGCCCCTCATCTGATGTTGTAGATGTGGGATCAGATGTGTCTTCATTTGGAATCACCTACGATTTAAACAATGAGCCTCGCCCCTCTGGCAATGGAAACTTTGATATTGGGGCCTACGAGTTGCAATATTTAGCCCCTCCACCGAATGACCCCAGTAATAGGATAAAACTCTTCCCAAATCCATCAACTACTCATTTTAAAATGATTGACAAGCGGAGAAAGAGAAAGAATAAACGCCAAAAGGAAGCGCGTATTACTATCACCTCAATGAGTGGATTAACGGTTTATGATGGCAATTATAAATTGGGGAAAAAGTTTTTTGTGGACACCTATGATCCGGGAATATATGTGGTGGTAATATACTACCCGAATATAATTTTCACAAAACAGTTGATAATTCAATAAAAACTGATGAATAGCTTCTAATCCAAATAAACCAATAAAAAACTCCCGATGAACTTTTTCATGGGAGCTTTTTGCGTAGTTTGGTTGATTAAAATTATACTCGGGGTAAATCTCCATCACCTTTTAAGGGCAAATTTGAGTCTCCCATCAAGTAGGCGTCGACATGGTGTGCCGCTTGTCGACCTTCTGAGATAGCCCATACAATTAAAGATTGTCCCCTTCTTTGGTCACCTGCTACAAAAATACCTGGGACGTTGGTTTTATAATCTTTAGTTGATGCATTAATATTGGTTCGTGGATCCATTTCCAGGCCTAACTGGTCGGCTATGGTGGTTTCAGAACCTGTAAAACCTAAAGCTAGCAATGCCAAATCACATTCCCACTCCTTTTCGGTTCCTTCAACTTCTTTTAGTGTAGGACGTTGTCCTGGAACCTTTTCCCAGACAACTTCTGAGGTGACCAAGCCTTTTAAGTTTCCGTTTTTATCTCCAACGAATTTTTTAGTTGAGATGCTGAACACACGTTCTGCACCTTCTTTATGGGAAGTGCTGGTGCGTAATCGCATGGGCCAAAATGGCCAGGGCTGGTCTTTTGGTCGACCTGGGGTTGCTTTGGACATGATCTCAAAGTTGGTTACTGAAACAGCTCCATGACGTATGGAGGTGCCGATACAATCAGAGCCTGTATCACCTCCACCGATTACAACAACTTTTTTATCTTTTGCAGTCAACTCTTCTCCTTTGTAAGGTAATCCATCCACTTTTCTATTGTTCTGTGGCAAGAAATCCATAGCTTGAACTACTCCTTTCAAATCTGCGCCTGGTATTGGAAGTCGTCGTCTAACCGTTGCGCCTCCACAGAGAACAATGGCATCATATTCTTCTTTAAGTTCATTTGCCTTAACATCCACACCGACATGAACCCCAGTTTTGAACATAATCCCTTCACGCTCCATAATTTCCAGACGTCTGTCAATAACATTCTTTTCCATTTTAAAATCCGGAATACCATATCGCAACAATCCACCAATTTTCTCATCACGCTCCAATACGGTAACCTTGTGCCCCGCTCTATTTAGTTGCTGTGCAGCGGCCAGTCCTGCAGGACCCGACCCAACTACAGCAACTTTTTTCTCTGTTCTTTTTAACGGAATGACTGGTTGTATCCAGCCGTTTTTAAAAGCTGTCTCAACGATATTCTTTTCTATGTTTTCTATGGAAACAGGGTCTTCGTTGATTCCAAGAACGCAAGCTTCTTCACACGGTGCAGGGCATAACCTTCCGGTAAACTCGGGAAAGTTATTGGTCGAGTGCAATATTTTTGTGGCTTTCTCCCACTTACCTTGATAAACGGCATCATTGAAATCAGGAATTAAATTTCCCAAAGGGCAACCACTATGGCAGAATGGAATTCCACAATCCATGCATCGAGCACCTTGGTTTTTTAATTCCTTTTCCTTTAACGGAAGCGTAAATTCCTTATAGTTTTTAATTCTTTCCTTAACAGGAGCGTAGGCTTCATCTTTCCTGTCAAATTCCATAAATCCAGTCGTCTTTCCCATGGCTCAAATTATAAGGTTTGTAATTTTTCTTTTTCTAATCGAATTAAGGCCTGTCGATATTCTTCGGGGAAAATCTTGATAAATTGAGGTAAACATTCTTCCCAATTTTCCAAAATTTCCTGCGCCAATGGGCTCAAAGTAGCGTTGTAGTGATTTTCGATAAGCTCTTTTAACTGCGCAATGTCTTTATCCTCTTCTACAGCAAGAAGATTAAGGGTCTCACCATTACATCTTTTTTCAAAGGTTTTGTCCCTGTCAAATACATAAGCAATACCTCCACTCATACCGGCTCCAAAGTTTCTGCCTACGGACCCTAAAATAACGGCTACCCCTCCGGTCATGTACTCGCAACCATGATCTCCGATACCTTCGACCACAGCTTTTGCACCAGAATTTCTAACGCAGAAACGCTCGCCAGCTTTACCATTGATGTAGGCCTCACCCGAAGTCGCTCCATAGAGAGTGACATTTCCGGTAATTATATTTTCCTCCGGCTTTATAGTGGATTTGTCCGGGACTTTTATAATCAGTTTGGCTCCTGAAAGCCCTTTACCCAGATAGTCATTGGTGTTGCCATTAACTACCATGGTAAGACCTTTGGTTCCGAAAGCTCCAAAACTCTGACCTGCTGACCCCGTAAAGTTCAATTTAAGGGTGTTTTCGGGAAGTCCGTCAGCTCCATAAATCTTTGAAATTTCATTACTGATAATGGCTCCCACAGCTCTGTTGGTGTTATAAATCGGAAAATCCAAAACTGTCTTTTCCTTTCTAAAAAGTGCTGGATGCGCTTTGGCTATAATATCAAACTCTATGGAGTCCTCGATATGGTGTTCTTGTGTATCTGTATTGTAGAATTTGGTTCCTTTTGGAACGTCTACCTGATATAGAATGGGGCTTAGGTCTATTCCTGCGGCTTTATAATGTTCAATAGCTTTTTTTCTGTCTAACTTTTGTACTTGACCAACCATTTCGTTAAGGGTTCTAAAACCTAGTTTAGCCATGATTTCTCTTAATTCTTGGGCCACGAAATACATATAATTTACTACGTGTTCTGGCTTTCCTTTGAATTTTTTACGTAATTCAGGGTTTTGTGTGGCTATACCTACGGGACAAGTGTTCAAGTGACATACGCGCATCATGATACATCCGGAAGCTACCAAAGGAGCTGTTGCAAAACCGAATTCCTCTGCTCCTAAAAGACAGGCAATAGCGACATCGCGACCGGTTTTTAATTGGCCATCACATTCCAAGACTATACGATTTCTTAAATCGTTCAAAACTAGGGTTTGTTGGGCTTCTGCAACTCCCAATTCCCAGGGTAGACCGGCATGTTTTAAAGAGGTCAAGGGTGATGCTCCTGTACCTCCGTCGAAACCAGAAATAAGAACAACATCCGCCTTTGCTTTGGCAACTCCCGCAGCCACTGTTCCCACGCCAACTTCAGAAACTAATTTAACGTTGATTCTGGCATCCCGATTGGCGGATTTTAAATCATAAATCAATTGGGATAAATCCTCAATAGAATAAATATCGTGATGTGGTGGCGGCGATATTAATCCGACATATGGAGTAGAATTCCTAGTTTTGGCAATGGCAGGATTCACTTTCGGGCCTGGTAATTGACCACCCTCTCCCGGCTTAGCCCCTTGAGCCATTTTGATTTGGATTTCCTTGGCATTTGTCAAGTAGTCGGATGTAACTCCAAACCTACCGGAGGCAACTTGTTTAATGGCGCTGTTCTTCCAGTCCCCTGTTTGATTTTTATAGAAACGAGCCGAATCCTCACCACCTTCTCCCGAATTACTCTTTCCTCCAATTCGGTTCATGGCAATCGCTAGATTTTCATGGGCTTCCTTGCTGATACTTCCATAGGACATGGCTCCTGTTTTGAATCGTTTTACGATTTCGGTCCAAGGTTCCACTTCCTCGATTGGAATAGGGTCATAGTTCGAAAACTCGAACAATCCCCTAATGGTCATTAAGTTTTTGGATTGCTTATTTACCAAATCGGAATACTCTTTATAAGTCTCCGGCTCGTTATTGCGTACCGATTTTTGAAGCTTGGCAATGGTCAGTGGGTTAAACATGTGTTTTTCCCCATCTCTTCGCCAGCGGTACTCTCCGCCAATCTCGATATCAAGATTGGCTGCTAATTCCTGGGCTTTAAATGCTTTTTTGTGGCGTTTCGCTACCTCTTTTTCAATCTCATACAAACCTATTCCCTGAATACGTGTTGGTGTATTTGGAAAATATTTGTCTACCACTTTGGTGTTGATACCAATGCATTCGAATAATTGGGAACCTCGGTAAGAATTCAAAGTTGAGATTCCTATTTTGTTCATCACCTTTAAAATACCCTTGCCTATTGCCTGATTGTAGTTTTTGATGGCTTCGTCAAAGGTGTATTCGGTGATATCGTTTTCTTGGATTTGTTCTCCAATGATTTCATTAACTAAATATGGATTGATTGCGCTGGCTCCAAACCCGAACAAGAGCGCAAAGTGATGCACTTCTCGAGGTTCTGCCGATTCAACAATGATGCTCAATTTTGAACGTTTACCCATTTTTCTGAGTCCACTGTTTACAAAGGAGCATGCCAACAATGCTGGAATTGCTGCCATTTCGGAACTAACCATACGATCAGAAAGAATAATGATGTTGGCACCTTCATCAATAGCGTCAGAGGCTTGTTGTAAGACGGCCTCTAGTGCTTCTTCGAGGCCATTGTGACCTTTTGCAATTTCATACAGCATTGAAATGGAAACCACTTTATAATCAGGACTGGCATCGTGATTTTTGATCTTGTCCAAATCCTCTTTGGATATTACTGGATTTTGAATCTTGAGTTTTCTACAATGTAATTCTGTGGTTTCAAAAATGTTTTGATCACTACCCAAAGTCAAACTGATATCCGTAATCAATTCTTCCCGAATCCCATCCAACGGTGGATTTGTTACCTGGGCGAATAATTGTTTAAAATAATTGTAGATCAACTGAGGTCTTTCGGATAGCACCGCAATTGGGGTGTCTGAGCCCATGGAACCGATGGGTTCCTTGCCATTTTTTGCCATGGGCAATATAATGGTATTGATATCTTCTAGGGTATATCCAAATGCAGCTCGTCTGGTTTCCAAAGGAAATTCACCGTAGAAAACAGGACAGTCGTTATAAGGAATATCGCGAAGGTGCACTAAATTGTTCTTTAGCCACTTTTGGTAGGGGTGTCTTTTGGCAATAGATTCCTTAATTTCCTCATCGTTGATGATGCGACCTTCTTCCATATTTACCAAGAACATCCTCCCTGGCTCAAGACGCCCGTGAAATTCGATATCCTCTGGTTCAAGGTCAACAACCCCAGTTTCGGATGACATGATTACGTATCCTTTTTTGGTTACGGAGTATCTTGATGGTCTTAGACCATTTCTGTCAAGAACAGCACCAATATAGTTTCCATCTGTGAAAGGAATTGAAGCTGGTCCATCCCAAGGTTCCATCACACATGAGTTGTATTCATAGAATGCTCTTTTCGCCTCTGACATTTCGATATTTTTTTCCCATGCCTCGGGGACTAGTATCATCATTACCTCAGGTAACGAACGGCCTGTCATCAGTAAGAGTTCAACAACCATATCCATACTTGCCGAATCCGATTTTCCAGGGAGTACAATTGGCAAGATGTTTTTAATATCTTCTCCGAACCAATCACTTTTCACTAGTTCTTCCCTAGAGCGCATCCGAGAAACATTGCCTCTTAACGTGTTTATCTCCCCATTATGGCACATATACCTGAAAGGTTGTGCTAAATCCCATGTTGGGAAGGTGTTGGTTGAGAATCGTTGGTGTACCAGTGCTAGCCGTGTCACCACTCGGGAATCCAATAAATCTTGATAATATCTGCTGATGTCTTGAGGGACCAAGAGCCCCTTAAAGATTATTATTTTGGTTGAAAGACTTGGTAGATAGAAAAACTGACTTTGGGAAAGTTTACTTTTTATGATAGCGTGCTCAGTAATTTTCCTAGCGATAAACAACTTCAGGTTAAACTGAAAGTCATCTAGCTTATCTGTTTTACCAATAAAAATTTGTTTTACAAAAGGCTCCGTTTCCGTTGCAATTCTTCCTGGGACGGAACGGTTCACTGGGACATTACGCCACCCCAAGAGCTTCAACCCCTGGGCTTTTATGTTTTCTTCGAGCTTTGCTATGCAAAACTCCCGCTGATTTTCCTTTTGTGGTAAAAACACATTACTTACTGCATATTCTCCTGCTTCAGGTAAATCGAATTCACATACATCAGTAAAAAAGTCATGTGGGATATCAATTAGAATTCCAGCTCCATCACCAGTTTTACCATCAGCACTTACAGCTCCTCGATGTTCCAGTTTATCTAGAATCTCAAGAGCTTTATGTATAATATCATTTGATTTGATTCCTTTTAGGCTGCAAATGAAGCCTGCACCACAGTTATCATGTTCAAATTCCGGCAGGTATAAACCTTGTTTCTCTAACTTCATCATTGTGACATTTCCTCAAAAATATCATTTATGATATATTAATTGTAAGGTTTTTAATGAATTACAGTTAATTCATCAAGGTTTTGACAGAAAGGTTAAAAAATGTTCAAAATGTAAATTTGAACAATGTTAAATTATCATTATCACAAAATTTGATGTAGCGGACTGCACATATGAGCAATCAAGTAGGGGGTGTCTTGAATTTTAATAGAAGAGGCCTGTTTGGAAAAACCCTCAATAGGGGGTCGTCTATCACAAAAGCAATAATATTGAAGTATACCCCTTAATATTTAGGGGTGTGCGGTTATTAGAAATATATTAATCTTTAAGAATACTTCTTGAAATGACAATTCTTTGGATTTCAGAAGTCCCTTCATAGATCTGGGTAATCTTCGCATCGCGCATAAAACGTTCTACATGATAATCTTTTACAAATCCGTTTCCACCATGTATTTGTACCGCTTCAACTGCGGTTTCCATTGCCACTTCCGACGCATATAGTTTGGCCATGGCGCCGGAAAGCGTATAATCGTCACCTGCATCTTTATCACAGGCTGCTTTATATACCAAATGCCTGGCAGCTTGAATTTTGGTATGCATGTCTGCAAGTTTGAATGCGATGGCTTGATGATTTGCGATTTCTGTACCAAAAGCCTTACGTTCCTTTGCGTATTTTTTGGAAAGCTCATAAGCACCGGCCGCAATACCCAATGCCTGGGCAGCTATCCCGATTCTACCGCCTGCTAAAGTTTTCATCGCAAATTTAAACCCAAAACCATCATCACCAATGCGATTTTCCTTTGGAACCCTAACATCGGTGAACATTAAAGAATGCGTATCACTACCACGTATGCCCAGTTTATTTTCTTTGGGTCCTATTTCGAAACCTTCCATCCCTTTTTCAACAATGATGGCGTTTATTCCGCGGTGTCCTTTATCGATATCGGTCTGTGCAATTACCAGGTAGACTTCGGCAATTCCTCCATTGGTAATCCAATTTTTGGTACCATTTAATAAATAGTGGTCACCTTTGTCAATCGCGGTCGTTTTTTGGGATGTAGCGTCGCTGCCGGCTTCAGGTTCTGACAAACAGAAAGCACCAATAATCTCTCCAGAAGCCAAAGGGGTCAAGTACTTTTGTTTTTGCTCTTCCGAACCAAAGGTTTCCAATCCCCAGCATACCAATGAATTGTTCACAGACACCATCACCGAAGCAGAAGCGTCTACTTTGGATAGCTCTTCCATGGCCAAAACATATGCAAGAGTGCCCAATCCGCTACCGCCATATTTTTCGTTGACCATCATGCCCATGAAACCAAGCTCTCCCATTTTTTTTCGCAGGTCTTCTGGAAATTTTTGTGCATCATCCCGTTCAATGACTCCTGGTAAAAGTTCGTTTTGAGCAAAGTCTTTGGCTGATTCTTGTATCAATAATTGTTCTTCGGTAAGTGTGAATTCCATAAAACTGAGAAATAGATAAAAATGGAGTACAAATATAGCTTTATGATACGATTTTATTAAAGAATAAGAGTAAAAAATGAGAATGATTTAATATTGAATGCTCAGTTTAAGATGCAATGCGTGTTTTCGGTTTTTTTAAAAAAGAAGATTATGTTTGAAAACTCATTTTGAATATCTTTAGCACATACTGCTACCAAACAAAATATTTCAATTAAATAACCAACTCACATGGAAACTCTCCTCATTGTCATCTTTGTAATAGGATACTTGGCCATTACCTTAGAGCATAACCTTAAAATTGATAAACTTATTCCAGCCTTGGCCATGATGGCCATACTCTGGGCCTTAATGGCTTTTGGGATTGATAGCTTTACCACCTGGTTTGATTCTGGTAAACATGCGCTAATGGAGGGTTTTTCAGCATTGGGGCATGAAGATAAGATGCATATGCTGGAGGAAACTTTGCTTCATCATTTAGGTAAGACCTCTGAGATTTTGGTTTTCCTGTTGGGGGCAATGACCATAGTTGAAATCATTGATTATTTTGATGGGTTTGCCACCATCAAAACTTTTGTGAAAACCAAAAGTAAAAAGAAGATATTATGGATTTTTGCCTTTTTGGCATTCATTCTTTCTGCCATTATTGACAATCTAACCGCTACAATCGTATTAATATCAATCTTACAGAAAATTGTAAAAGATAGAAATGCAAGAATTTGGTATGCAGGTCTTATTATAATAGCTGCTAATGCAGGGGGTGCATGGTCTCCTATCGGGGATGTTACTACCACAATGCTTTGGATAGGAAACAAGGTTACCACCGTAAAACTTATAGGATACTTGCTTGTTCCTTCTTTAGTATGTATGCTTGTTCCCACCTTTATTGCTTCATTTTTACCCGCTTTTAGAGGGGAAATAGAAACAGAGGAGGATAGTGGTTCAAAATCAAAATTTGGAGCAAAGATGCTTTATCTTGGATTAAGCGCGATTGTATTTGTGCCTATTTTTAAAACCATCACCCATTTGCCTCCCTATGTAGGTATGATGCTATCTCTAGCTGTTGTCGCCACTTTTGCAGAGATATACAGTAGCTCCAAAATTGCAATTTCCTCGGTTGATCCAGAAAGTGATGCAGAATCACACCACAGTCCAGTTCATAGCGCGTTAACAAAGATTGAGTTGCCCAGCATTCTATTTTTCTTGGGAATTTTGATGGCCGTTGCAGCGTTGGAGTCGCTCGGGCTCTTGTTCAATTTTGCAGAAGGGTTAAAACAAGGAACACCCCTATTGGGTACTGAAATTGAAGGTACCCAAATATCCGATTTAGTAGTAATACTGTTGGGTGTGGGATCTGCTATTATTGATAATGTTCCGTTGGTTGCGGCCAGTTTAGGTATGTTCTCAGAACCTATGGATAACCCACTTTGGCATTTTATTGCCTATTCCGCAGGAACGGGTGGTAGTATGTTGATTATTGGGTCCGCCGCTGGGGTGGTTGCCATGGGAATGGAAAAAATCGACTTTTTCTGGTACTTAAAGAAAATAGCTTGGTTGGCATTCATTGGCTTTATTGCAGGGGCCATTTGCTTTGTCATCATGCGATATTTCTTTTAAAAAATACTTTAGCTCAAAAATCTCCGTTATTATTGCAACTTAAATTGGGGATTTTATATGATTACTTTTCAAGATTTAGAAGAAGGGTCCGAATTGGGTGCATCCATTTCGGAAGAAAAAACCCTTTCCGTTGTAGATTTAATTGTAAATGGAGGTACCGGAAGTGTTGTGATAATTACGGTGCTTTTTGTGCTTCTTTTTGTTGCACTTTATATTTACTTTGAGCGCATTTTTGCGATAAAAGCTGCTTCCAAAATCGACAAGAACTTTATGAACCAAATTCGTGACCATGTCATGAATGGAAAGTTGGATGCAGCCAAAATTCTTTGTGCTCAAACCGATTCTCCGGTAGCTCGGTTAACGGAAAAAGGAGTTTCCAGAATTGGAAAACCTTTGGATGATATCAACACTGCCATTGAGAATGCTGGTACTCTTGAAGTTTATAAATTGGAAAAGAATGTGAGCGTTTTAGCAACAGTTGCTGGTGCTGCACCAATGATTGGATTTTTAGGAACCGTAATTGGTATGATTTTGGCATTCCATGAAATGGCAAGTAGCGGTGGACAGGCTGAAATGGGATCATTGGCATCCGGAATATATACCGCAATGACGACCACAGTGGCTGGATTAGTTGTGGGTATCATTGCCTACATTGGATATAACCATTTGGTAAATCGAACGGATAAGGTGGTGCATAAAATGGAAGCCAATGCCGTTGAATTCTTGGATTTGTTGAACGAGCCTATATAAAGTTTCAATATGAAATTGAAGGGAAGAAATAAGGTTAGTCCAGAGTTTAGCATGTCATCCATGACAGATATAGTGTTTTTGTTGTTAGTGTTTTTTATGCTGACCTCAAATGCGCCAAACGCATTGGATTTACTGCTGCCCAAGGCAAAAGGTAAATCGACCAATACACAGAATGTTTCAGTGACCATTAATAAGGATTTGAAATATTTTGTGAACAACGAACAGATAAGTAAAGAATACATTGAAATTGAATTAAAAAAGGCACTTGAAGGACAAGAAAAGCCAACAATTATCCTAAGGGCGGAAGAAAATGTTGCCATAAAAGAAGCTGTCAACGTTATGGATATCGCCAATAGGAACAGTTATAAGGTTATCTTGGCCGTGCGGCCAAAATAATGTCATTTTTAGATACTAGACACAAGAAAAAATCTTTCACGCTTACATCTCTATTGTTAAGTGTGCTTCTGCTATTGCTTTTTTATATTGGACTGACCTATATGGATCCACCCATTGAAAATGGTATTGCCATAAACTTTGGAACCATGGATTTTGGAAGTGGTAAAGTACAGCCAAAAGAAAAAGTACGCTCCGAACCCAAAAAGATTGAACCCAAGCCGGTTGAACAAGTACAAGAACAAGTTGTTCCCAAGCAGACTGCTCCAGAGGAGCCTGTAGAAAAAGTCTTAACCACGGATAATGAGGAGACCATAAGAATCAATCAGCAAAAAGAAGCCAAACGAAAAGCGGATGAGGCTGAAAAAAAGGCCAAGGCTGAAGCCGAACGTATAGTTCGCGAAAAAAGAGAAGCTGAAAATCGAAAAAGACAAGAACAAGAAGCGAAAAAGAAGAGTTTGGACGCTTTGATTGGAGGAATAGGTAAATCGGATGGCACAACAACTGGCAGTGAAGGAGACGATACCAGATCAGGCGACAAAGGAAGTCCTGAAGGGAACCCATATGCAACAAGTTATTATGGAGCTCCAGGAAGTGGCAGTGGTGGCGGAGGTTATGGATTGAATGGACGTTCACTGGTAAGCAAAGGAAAAGTTCAGCAAGAATGCAATGAAGATGGACGCGTGGTGGTTCGAATTGTAGTGGATAAAAACGGAAGGGTGGTTCAGGCCACGCCTGGCGTTAAGGGAACAACAAACAATGCCCCCTGCTTACTCGAACCCGCTCGCAAAACTGCATTTCTTCATAAATGGAATTTAGATTCCAAAGCACCATCTCAGCAGATTGGTTTTGTGGTTGTCAACTTTAAGTTAGGACAATAATCTAATGACATATCAAGAGACTTTGGATTGGATGTTTGAACAACTTCCGATGTATCAACAAAAAGGGCCTGAAGCTCTTGAAAATAAATTGGACAATATTCTTGTTTTTTCTGAGGTATTGGGGAATCCACATCAAAAGTTTAAAAGCATACATGTGACGGGTACCAATGGCAAAGGGTCTAGTAGTCATATGTTGGCTTCAATTCTTCAGGAAGCAGGATATAAAGTGGGGTTATATACTTCACCCCATCTTAAAGATTTTCGCGAGCGCATTCGAATTAATGGAATTCCAGTTTCCAAAGAATTTGTCAATGAATTCATTCAAACTCACAAGCCATTTTTAGAGCAAAATCAACTTTCGTTTTTTGAAATGACTGTAGGGATGGCCTTTGCTTGTTTTGAGACTGAAAAAGTAGATATAGCCGTTGTAGAAGTAGGTTTGGGTGGAAGATTGGACTCTACCAACATTATTACGCCTGAAGTGTCATTGATTACAAATATTGGACTCGATCATACTCAAATTTTAGGAGATACGTTGGAAAAAATTGCTTTGGAAAAGGCTGGGATTATTAAAAAGGACGTTCCTGTGGTTATTAGCGAAACACAGCCGGAGACAGAAGGAATCTTTAAAATTATTGCAGCTCAAAAAGGAAGTGAGATAGTTTTTGCGGATCAGTTAGCTCATAACGACCATGAAACGGACTTGTTAGGGTCCTATCAGAAAAAAAACATGAAAGGTGTTATGGGTGCCATCGCTCAATTGAAAAACTTTAAAATAAAAGAAAACCATATAAGCAAGGGACTTCAGGATTGCGTAAAAAATACCGGTATTTTAGGTAGATGGCAATTTCTGGGAGAAAATCCAACAATTGTATGTGATACTGCTCATAACAAAGAAGGATTACAAATTGTTTTGGATCAGGTAAAGAAGTTAGAGCCAAATAATATACATTTTGTTTTGGGATTTGTAAATGATAAAAACTTGGATGGGGTATTGGGTCTTTTTCCGGGAAATGCCGAATATTATTTTGTAAGACCAAATATTCCTAGAGGTTTAGCAGCTGAAGAATTATGGAGCAAAGCATTGGAATTTGGATTAAAGGGCGAGATTTTCAATACCGTAAAGAACGGATATGAGGTAGCATTGTCTCAGGCTCACAAGAACGACCTCATATATGTAGGAGGTAGCACTTTTGTGGTGGCTGAAGTTGTTTAGATATTTTGTGTTTTTTCTTTTTGGTAAACAAAAAATGATGCTATATTTGCACTCCCATTTAGGAAACTGGAATGGGCGCGTAGCTCAGTTGGTTCAGAGCACCTGGTTTACACCCAGGGGGTCAGGGGTTCGAATCCCTTCGCGCCCACAGAAAAAAAACCTCAGCAATTGCTGAGGTTTTTTTGTTTCTTAAAACTTCCTGGATTACTACAAAGATTGCTTTCGATTTTAGTGTATAATTTGGCGCTACATTTTCCTGCCAATGGTAAGATGCGCCAATATCTTCAAATTGTCTTATTGGTTTGTGCTTTAGGAAAGTGCGCCAACTTTTTTATCAATCAGCGTTTGTCTTTGACCGGATGGTGTTTTAATAATTAGCCCTTAAGGTAAAGGCGTCCCGAAGATACTTTACGTTAATCCTTATCGGCTGGAACCTTAACAACGGAGTTTTGTCTTAACTATGGTAGTAGTTAATAACCTAGCTGCCATGAAAAAACTTATTCAATATCTTTTTTCTTCGGGAAATGTTCTAATGAATCAAGCGAGTTATAATAGTTTGAATTCACTAAAATATGAAAAGTCCGGGCTCAGTCTTCGAGAAGCGGTTGAAATTACCAATGAAATTAAAACTGCTTTCGAGCATGATAAGTTGTACAAAAACAATGCTGTAGGCTTGGGAGACCTTTCTAAACATATTAGTAGAGACAGATACAAGGTTTCTCAAGTGCTTAATGAGTATATGTCCAAAAACTTCTATGCTTTGCTTAATCAATATAGAATAACTGAAGCAAAGGACTTATTGCTATCCCAACCATTTTTAAGTGTGAAGGCTATTATGTATGAAGTTGGTTTTAATAGCAAGACTAGCTTTTATGGTGCATTTAAAAAAGAGACTGGTTTAAGTCCAAACGATTTCAGAAGCTTCGCTTTGCACGCCTCGTAAAGGGCAATTTGTATTTTATAGTTAAATTACCCTCCACTTCCATTCCACTACTCGAAATGTTTCCGCTTGCGCCTAGATGTAGGATTTGCTTTTATTAGGCCAGTATTCATTTATGACTTCAAATTCATGGAGAAATCAAGGTTAAGGTTAAACCCTTGATACGTTAAATGGGATTTAAATCCATAATCAACTGTTAAAATTTAAGAAACCTTTTATGCTATCGAACCTCGCTAAGAAAAAGTTAAAAAGAGTTCGTCCCGTTTGGGACTTCTCTTTTTAGGGTACTTCCCGTTTTAAAAGTACCTATGGTAGTACAACTTGCGATTCTTTTGTTCTTGCAATTGTAAAGGTAAGGCGGTGAGAGGCCTTACTACCTTAAAAATAGAGACTTTCCATTAAGTTTTGTTTTCGTACTAGGGAGTATTATTTGAATTAGCTATCAAAACATCTTCTCCCGCCTACCTTTCTCAGTTGCGCTAACTCATTAATTACTAACAAAACTTTTAATTCTATGAAAGTATTGAAACTGTTTGGGATTCTAGCCCTACTGTTGTGTACAACGACAGTACTGTCCCAAGAAAAAACAATTACGGGTACGGTTATTGACCATACGGGTGTACCATTACCCGGGGTCAACATTATTGTTGAGGGCACTTCTAACGGAACCCAGACCGATTTTGATGGGAACTATTCCATTGCAGCAAGTGAAGGACAAGCATTGCTTTACACCTATCTTGGCCAGAGAACCGCACGAAGAGTCGTCGGTGCAGCCGATTTGATTAACGTTCAAATGGAAGAGGATGCTCAAGCTCTGGAAGAGGTTGTGGTTACAGCACAAGGTATCCGAAGGGAAAAGAAAGCCTTGGGTTATGCCGTTACCAATTTGGGCTCTGACAAAGTAGAAAACAGACCAGAAGCCGATATCGCACGGGTCTTAAGTGGTAAAGCCGCTGGTGTTAACGTAGTAGGAACTGGTGGTTTAGCCGGTAGTGGTACTAACATCAGAATTCGTGGAAATGTTTCCATTACTGGTAACAACCAACCTTTGTTTGTGGTAAATGGTGTTCCATTTAACACGGACACAAATGCTGAAAGTAACGTTACCACAGGTAATGGTTCTGTTTCAGCTTCAAGTAGGTTTTTAGACCTTGATCCAAACAATATTGAGGATATCAGTATCCTTAAAGGTTTGAGTGCAACAGTATTATATGGTAACCAAGGTAGGAACGGGGTTATTTTAATAACCACCAAAACTGGAACATCCGATTTGGTTGACAAAGGATTTGAAATCAGCGTTAACCAATCTGTGTTTGTCAATGAAATAGCCAGCTTACCAGATTATCAGAATATTTACGGACAGGGTGGTGATAACTCGATAAACGTCGGATTCGTAGGTAACTGGGGAGGAAGATTTGATACTAACTCCACAGTTAGGCATCATTACAACCAAGCTCAGTTTGCAGAGCCTTTCCCTGAATTTCAAGGTGTCAATGTTCCATATAGAGCGTTTGAAAATAATGTAAGGAACTTTTTTAGAAAAGGTTTAGGAAGAACAACTTCTATCAATGCCTCTAAAAGCACGGAAGATTTGGCTTACAATGTAAATTTTGGCCATACGGATGAAGATGGGTTTGTTCCTGGAAACAATATTAACAGAACCAACTTTGGATTAGGAGGTTCCATAAAACTGAGCAACAAGTTCAGAATCAACGGATCTTTTAATTTTTCCACCAGTAACTTTACAACGCCTCCAGTTTCCGCCAGTAATGGTGTTGGAAACTTTTCGGTTTTCTTTAGAACAATGTTCATTCCAAGAAACTTGGACCTAAATGGACTTCCGTTCCAAAACCCTTTAGATGGATCTAATGTATATTATCGCGCAGATCAGGAAAACCCGAGATGGCTTGTTGCCAATTCTCAGGAGCAAATAAAGACAAACCGTTTTTACAACTCCGTGAGCTCAACTTACGACTTCAACGATAAGGTGGCACTTACCTATAGAGTAGGGTTGGATACATTTAATGAGAATCAGCAGTTTTATGTAAATAAAGGTGGTGTTTCCAGCTTATTGGCACAACAAGGTTTCTTAAAGACTACTTCTGCCGTAAACACTATTTGGGATCACAGTTTAATTTTGAATGTCAATAGTGTTCAATTAACTGAAAAACTTGGATTTACGGGAACGGTTGGTTTTAATTCCAACTCGGAGACCTATGAAAAATTTGGTCAGGTAAGTACCGGTCAAGTAGTGTTCGACTTCATTGACCATACAAATTTTGCTACTCAAAGTAACGCAGATCCACTAGGTTCTAATCTTGACTTTAGACAAACTGTGAATACACTTGGTCTGTACGGATCTCTTGGTTTTGACTACTCGAACTTCCTTTACCTCACACTGGCAGGAAGAAATGATTGGTCATCAACAGTTGAGCGAGCTAACAGATCTTTGTTCTATCCAAGTGCATCGATGTCGTTTGTTCCAACTTCGGCAATACCTGAATTGAAGGGTAACTTCTTAAACTTCCTTAAGTTCAGATTTGGTTATGGAACTTCTGCAGGTTTCCCTGGTCCATACAATACAAGACCAACATTAGCTTTAGGTACTGCTCAGTTTACGACTCGAACAGGAACTTTGGTGAATGTAAACTCAAGTGGAGGTTTAGGAACTGGTTTGGACGTATTTCCTAACCCTGACTTAAAACCTGAGTTACACAGAGAGTTTGAGGCAGGTGTGGAAGCGAACCTTTGGGACAATAAAATTAACCTTGAGGTCAGTGTATATAAAAGAGATTCCAAAGATCAGATTCTTGGAAAGATTTTGGATCCATCAACTGGTTTTGATAGAACCACAATTAACGCAGGTCAAATTGATACCAAAGGAATTGAGGTTGATTTAGGGTTCAACCCATTTAGAAATAGCGATGGATTCCAGTGGAGTGCCAACATAAACTTTACCGCTGATCAGAATGAAGTAATTGACCTCCCAGGTGGGGATGATGTATTTATTGCTGGTTTCTCCAACTTGGGTAACTATGCTATAGAAGGACAACCCTTAGGTGTTCTACGAGGAAGTTTTGCCGTAAGGGATGATCAAGGCAACCTTTTGATTAACCCTCAAGATGGTAATATCATTGATAGTGATGCCTTAGGTTTAGATAACGAAGTTATTGGTGATCCGAATCCGGATTGGAGATTGGTTACCAGCAACACATTCTCATATAAAGGATTGAGCTTATCTACCCAGTTTGAATATACCCACGGAGGGGATTTTAGTTCTAACACAATTGGAAACCTTATACGTAGAGGTGTAACTACCGATACTCAGGACAGGGAAGGCTCCTTGATTATTCCTGGCGTACTTGCAGATCCAAATTCTGGTCAAGTGTTATTGGATGGTTCAGGTAATCCAATTCCTAATACCATACAGCAAGGTGCTAACGAGATTTACTTCTTGAACTTTGTTGACCCTAGTGGACAAGGTATATATGACGGGTCTGTAGTAAGACTTAGGGAAGTGTCCTTAAGCTATGCTTTGCCAAGAAAACTATTGGAAAAAACTCCATTTGGATCACTTTCCTTTACACTACTAGGTCAGAACATGTGGTACTGGGCTCCCAACGTGCCTTCAGGAACCAATTTTGACCCTGAAGTGATCAGTACAGGTGTTGGAAACGGTTTGGGACTAGATCTTCAAACTACCCCTACTTCCAAGAAATATGGATTTAGTATCAAAGCAACATTCTAATCAATGGAAAAGAAAAAAAATAGGACAATGAAAAACTATAATAAAATAAGCATCATAGGCATACTTTTGCTGATGTTAGGTGTAAGCTGTGAAACGATAGATCTAAATCAGCTTAATGATCCGAGTGAGTTGACACCTTCGAGTGCTGACCCAGAGTTGTTATTGAACAATGTGCAATTACGTTTTGTTAATGCTATTGCCTACAACGAAGACAATGAAGATGGTATTAACGTTCGTGCGGCGGAATTTGCAAGAATGCAACACTTATTTGGGGCTTATGTAGGGCCATTTTCGCTGAGTTCAGGTAACTTGGATGATCTTTGGACAGATATGTACAGAGAATCACTTCAGGATATAAATGTTCTTATCCCATTGGCGGAAGAAAGAGAATTGGAAGGATTCATTGGTGTGGCCAAATTAATCCAGGCATACATCTATGTTACTTTGGTAGATGTTTTTGGAGATGTGCCCTTTACGGAAGCTCTTCAAGGAAATGACAATGCTAATCCTGTTGTTGATAGTGGTCAATCTATATACAATGCGATGCTTGATATTATCGATGAAGGAATTGCATCTATAAATGCACCAGGATCCGTTATGCCCAATGACCTGTTTTATGGCGGCGACAAAGCCCAGTGGACCAGAATGGCGAATACCCTTAAGTTTAAGATGTATCTGCAAATGCGTTTGATAGGCGACTTTAGTAGCGAGATTAATGGCCTTATTAGTGCTGGATTGATTACCGATGCGGCTGATGATTTCGAGTTTAAATACTCATCTACAGCTAGTACAACAGGTGAAAGTAGACACCCTTATTATGCACTCAACTATGATGCAGATGGTGCTGATGATTACCTAGTGAGCTATTATGTGAACTTGTTAAAGGCAGACAAAGGATTTGAAGACCCTAGGTTGAGATATTATTTCTACCGCCAGGTGAATGAAGTGCCTTCCGGAGATGATTTACCTTGTGAAGATAACACAGTTGTAAACTTCTGTTACTTGGGTGATTTCTATTGGACCCGTGATCATGGAGATGACGATGGTGTTCCACCAGACGGATTGAAGAGGTCTACCTATGGATTGTATCCAATTGGAGGAGCTTTTGATGCTGACAACTTCCAATCAGTAGCCGTTAATACTGGAGGTGGAGGAGCTGGTATATTCCCATTCTTGCTTTCCTCATATGTCAAGTTCATGCAGGCTGAGTCTTCTTTGGTGTCTGGAACAACCGGAAACCCAAGAACTTTATTGGAAGAAGGCGTTAGAGAATCCATGGACAAAGTATTGAACTTTATCCCAGGACAGGTGGTACCTGCCTTTGCAGCCACCAGTACTGACGTGGATGACTACGTGACCTTTGTTTTAGGGCAATACGATGCCGCAGCAGATGATACAGCTAGATTGGATGTTATCATGAAAGAGTACTACATCGCCCTTTGGGGGAATGGATTGGAAGCGTATAATAACTATAGGAGAACTGGATTACCAAGTGATATTTCTGATCACGTTGGAACTCCCGGAGCTTTTCCTCGTACTTTCCTTTATCCTGCAACGGTGGTAAACACAAACTCCAGCATTGACCAAAAGGAGATTTCAGTGAAAACATTCTGGGATGCAAATCCAGCAGTATTGGATTAACTCAAAAAGAAATAAAAATGAAAATACGTAATAAAATCTTTTCGAAAATAAATGTAGCCTTTATGGCTATGCTGACAATAGTCAGCGTAACCCTCGTTTCATGTGAGGACGATGACAAAAATCAACTTAACGATTTTCTTGCAACTGGTGGTTTTGTGCGATTTGTAGATCAAAATCCTGCAGCGGCAATCGGTGTTGAGCAAATTTCTGATTTGAGTTATTCATTCTCCGTTGAGGATGCAAATGGAACAGCGGTATCATATGATTTAAGAGTCTATGCAGATTTAGGTGGTGTTAGAACCGATACTTTATCTGTAGAGATGGTAACCAGCTTTCCTGCTTCCTTCGCTTTCAATGCCGATGAATTAGCTTCATTGGTTGGTGTAACGGTAGACGACATAAGCTTTGGAGATAGTTTTTTCTTCACAGCTGAAGTAACCAATACTGAAGGAAATAAGTTTAGTGGAAGCACAAGACTAAATTTGACAGAAGTTACTTTGGAAGGTGGTGTATATTTAGATGCAGATGGTGATGAGGTGGCAGTTGGTCCTGAGGACGATATACGTTCCGGTGCAGATGGTACCCTTTATGTACAAACAGGGGGGTCAGTAACCGATGATTTGCTTGATGAAGCGGGTTATCGACAAGCCTTTGAATTTGGATTTATCATCTTATGTCCTTCTGTTGATTTGGCAGAACTGCCAGGAACCTATAATGTAGTGAACCATGCTTTTGATGCCTTTTTTGGACCTCAAGGTGACACTAGAACAGTTATTGCTGGTCCCGGGGCAAATCAAATTACAATTATTGGTGGAGGGTTACCTCTTGATGGTGCCGATGATTTAGTGCTTGACATTGATACAGGTTCCAGTGGAGTCTCCTATGGGGGAGAAGCGGGCCAGATTCATTTTAACACATTTGGTCCAGGAACATATGGAGCTGTTAACGGTTTGGTGTTTACATGTATTGGTAGGATTGATATCCAGATAGATTCTGATGGATTTATCCCTAACTTCTTAACGCTCCAGAAGTAGGTTACATTGGGAGTGCATTTTATGTTTCCCACTAGAAAGCACACCCTTTTGAACTTTCTATACAATAACCGTCAAGTTCAAAAAGTGAGGTCGTTTTACGACCAGAAAGCCATCCTAAATGGATGGCTTTTTTTATTGGTCTTCGGTCGGATTATATCTAGATCTTTATTTTGGAAAGATGAATGCTTAAGAAGTATCTTTGCACAAATCTAATGCTGAATGATAACTACCATTTGTCGCAAAGCTCATTTTAACGCCGCGCACAGATTGCATAACCCAAATTGGAGCGATGAAAAAAACATTGAGACCTTTGGTAAGTGCAACAATGTTCACGGACACAACTTTGATTTAGAAGTTAGAGTTAGAGGCGCGGTAAATCCAGATACTGGTTTTGTAATGGATTTAGCAGTGTTAGGAAATCTGATTCATGATGAAATTGAGGAAAGATTTGACCATAAGAACTTAAATCTAGACTGTCCTGAATTCGATGACTTGTATCCAACAACAGAATATTTTGTAAAGGTGATATATGATATTCTTAAACCTATGGTGGATAAAGACCATTTACTTCATATAACGCTATATGAGACTCAAAAGAACTCGGCAGAATATGGAGATTGGTAACAATTTTACGATATTGCACTCCAATTTTATGGGATATTAGCTCAGTTGGTTTAGAGCGCTGCCTTGACAGGGCAGAGGTCACTGGTTCGAATCCAGTATATCCCACATTTACCTAAAAACTTATCGCACAGGTTTGGGATTTGCCAAACCATTTAACTCTATTCTTTGCGGCTAGGGTGTAAATATTATCTCTTATGATTTTGGGTACGTAAGTAAGGATTGCCCCAACCAGTTGCCATTTGGGAATTTTGGCAAGAATACGAAGAAATCCGTCTGAATGTGTATGCTTGCCCTGTTCGTCAAACAAAATAACGGTTTCCAATTGTTGTGTAGGATAGTTATGCTGTAATAGCAGTTCTTGGCCATGCGGCGATTGAAAAGCTACCATATGAAATTGGTCATTAGGTGCAAACCTCAACAGCCAGCCTACTACACCATTACATAGGTTACATTCTCCGTCAAAAACAATTACATTTTTCTTCATGATTGGAAACATTGATGTTCAGTTTGTCGAACAAAATGTTTCCCCATTTTGACATTATGCTTTTTTTAAGAAAATTATTCACCTAAAGTAGCTCCAAAACCCTTTCCAGAGCCATTCCTCTAGAGCCTTTAATCAGAAGTGTGCCCTTTTGTAAAGGATTCTTCTCAAGGTATTCCTTTAGATGGCTAAAAGATTCCATTTTTTTGAAGTTGGATGCTGTATGAAAGAAATTTTCTCCTACCAGGTACACTTCGGAAAAACCATGGTCTAAGACTAGATCAGATATGTGTTGATGCTCTTCCATAGCCTCAGGGCCAAGCTCGAACATGTCACCCAAAATCAATGTCTTTTCAGTTCCCGGCATACTTTTGAAATTGTGGATAGCAGCTTGCATACTAGTTGGATTGGCATTATAGGCATCCAAAATGATTTTGAACCCGTTTTTCTCAATAATTTGAGAACGATTATTTGCCGGCACATAGGATTCAAGGGCTGTTTTAATTTCCTCTAAAGGGACATTGAAATATTTACCCATTGTGATAGCGGAACAACAATTTGGAAAATTATAACTACCAATAAGTTTTGTTGAAATCGTAGTGTTTTCGACTTCAATGACAACAAAAGGATTCGTATGAAGGAGTTTAATATTGAAATATTCAGGGTTGTTCGTACTAAATCCAATTTTCTTAATATAAGAAGCTAGCTTTTCAACTTGTATAGGGTCATCTGCATTTAAAAAGACATACTTTCCATTAGGAATTAAATATTGGTAAAGCTCACTTTTACCTTGAATAACCCCTTCAATACCGCCAAAACCTTCAAGGTGGGCCTTTCCAAAATTGGTTATATAGCCAAAATCAGGCTGGGCAATATTGCACAAAAAAGCAATTTCTTCTTTGTGGTTGGCGCCCATTTCCACTATCGCAAGTTCGGTGTCTGCTTTTATAGATAGCAGGGTAAGGGGCACTCCTATGTGGTTGTTGAGGTTACCTTTTGTGGCGACAGTTTTGTATTTTTTTGACAAGACAGCATGAATCAGTTCTTTGGTTGTGGTCTTACCATTACTGCCTGTTAGGGAGACAACCCTTGCACTACAATAATTTCTATGGAATGTTGCCAGGTTTTGAAGTGTTTGCAAAACATCTTTTACAAGCAAACATTTATCAGATGTTTCATGCTGGCTTTCGTCAACTATGGCGTATGCTGCACCTTGTTCCAAAGCTTGTTTGGCAAATTCGTTGCCATTAAAATTGGGGCCTTTTAAAGCAAAGAAAAGGCAATTTTTGGTAATTTTTCGTGTATCTGTGCAAACTGTGGGATGCGATAAGAAAATCGCATGAAGCTGTTCCAATGTCATAAATCGAAGATATAAAAAAGCCCTGATGTTAAGTCAAGGCTTGAGTCAAATTGTATGCGTCATTTATTGACAGAAGGAAAAGTGAATCAATTGATTTTGACAAATTGCAATGCATCGGAATTTTTGGCAACCACGAGATATTCTTTTTCTGCTATTTTCATGGTTTTCATGTCCTTTACATCTCCGGGTGCATAAAATCCACTGATTTTAGCTGGAATTGGAACAAAGGAACCATTTCCAACTCCTTTTAGAAGAAGTCCGTGACTTGCGTCATTTCTGGGAGTTTCCACCTCAGAATTGTATAAATTACCAACAATCAATGCATCCAAATTTTGGTCATTATCAAAATCCCGAATCGTAATTTGATTTATAGAAGACAACTGGGCAACATTTGGAAGCTGATGCGGAATCATTTTACCTTTTTTGTTTTCGAGATAAATACTTGCAAAAGACTTGACTTGATAATGCAAAGAATTATCCAAAGTTTCCTTGGCGTATACATCCTCTAACGTAGCATTGGAAAAAGATTCATAATTTTTGAATTTCTTTTTGATTCCGGGCATTTGCTGCGAGGTGCATTCCCGTCCTCTAAGCGGAAACTTTTCGCCATAATTGTAATAACTTAAAACAATATCGTTGGTGTTGTTACTATCAAAATCATTGAAGTAAATATCAAAAGTTTCGTTTTCCGTTGCTTTATATTTGAAGTTTTGACCCAAGTTTCCGACGATATAATCCATATCACCATCATTGTCAAAGTCCCCTCCATTTATACTGAACCACCACCCAGCGGTGTCATCTGTGCCCATATCATTCGAAACATCGGTAAAATATCCCCTGTCATTTTTTAAAAGTGTTATGGGCATCCATTCGCCTACTAAAATTAGGTCGGTCCAGGAGTCGCCGTCAAAGTCCGTCCAAACCGCATCGGTTACCATACCAATCTTCTTGAGCATTGGAGCTACTTTTTCCGAAGCATCCACAAACCGGACATTATCTGAATTACTTATATTTTCAAGAATATAACTATTGGCTGGTGAAGGATAATTACCAGGGACAAGACGTCCACCCACAAACAAGTCCAAATCACCATCCTTGTCAAAATCATGACTATGTATACGTGAACTACTGGTAATCATTTGTGGAATGGCATCTTGTGATTTCTCGAAAGCACCTTTGCCATCGTTTATGTACAACCTATCTTGCAATTGTTCGGAGTCAGGAGAAAACTCATTTCCGCCACTGGCAATATAAATGTCGTTGTCGCCATCTCCCTCGGCATCAAAAATATGGATGCCCATATCTTCGGATCCACTGTCCATAGCAAATGGATTGGAATCTATTTTTTGAAAACTTCCATCTCTCCTTTGAAAATACAAAGCTGTAGTATTTTGAGATGAACTGCCCACAACAAGATCATCCAAGCCGTCATTGTTCAGGTCTCCAGTTGCAATATTCGGACCTAGCAATGAGGTTTGATGTGGCAGTAAAATTTCTTTTTCGAAATCGTTGAAATAATTTTCAATATGGATATGCTTTGCAATTTTTAAAGAATCCGTTTCTGTTTGGAAAAGCTTTTCTGGTAACTGAGGAGCAGTTTCATTAGGGAATGCAGCTTTTGAATACTCGATTACCAGACTAGTATTGATTTTAGCGTCTGTGATAAACTCCTTTTTATCATCAGGCCACTGAACTATTATAGAATCCACTTTTTCCGCCTGACCGAGCCCAAAATGAAGTCTTGGCGCCACGGAGGATTGAAATCCTCTTGTCAATGTCATTTCTTGGTATTGGGAGATTCCATTTGCATATAGTTTGACCTTTGTACCTAAACCCAATAGGTTTTTGTCAGGCCCTTTAAATTGAATGGTGGTGTAATTGTTTTTTTCGGAACTTTTATTTTCAAAAACTGAGGCGTGGTCATCAATATTGTTTGTGATGATTTCAAGATCACCGTCATTGTCTAAATCTACATAGACACAACCATTGGAAAAACCTTTGTGTTCGATACCCCATTCACTGTTCATACGGGATAGAGTTAGATCTCCATTGTTTCGAAATACATAATTGTCTATTTTTTCGGAGGGTATGGCCAAACTTTTAGCAAGTGTACTATCCTTTGGAAGTCCTTTTTTTTCTATTTCTAAAAAATAATCCCTGTTATTTATTTCGCGTCTTGTACCGTTGGAAATAAAAAGATCTTTCCAACCATCATTGTCCAAATCGGCAAATAAGGGTCCCCAGCTCCAATCTGTAGAGGATACTCCTGCAAATCTTGAAATATTGCTAAAATCAGGAAGGGAATCTTTTAAGTTGCCATTGTTCAACTGCAGTGTGTTCTGCATATATTGGTAATGGAATCCTGCATTGACTGTACTCCAGAATAAATCAGGATTCATACTTGCCATATTGGCTTTTGCCCTTCTATTGATTTGAGCGGTCATATCAACTTGCATGATATCTAACAACAAGTCGTTGTTGAAATCGGCAATATCGGTGCCCATTCCGTAGAAGGAGTTATTTTTTGTGGTGTTTTTTACTTGTTCAGAAAAGGTTCCATTCTTGTTGTTGATGAACATATAATCCGGAGAGCTAAAATCATTGGAGACATATAAATCTGGCCATCCATCTTGATTAAGGTCTCCAACCGTAGCACTTAAGGAAAGACCGAAGGTTTTTAGACCTGCTTCTTCGGTTACGTCAATAAATTTTCCATTTTCGTTTTTAAAAAGTCTATCGGTTTCCAGAGGTTTGGGAAATTTTTGTTTGAAAGCATATAAAAAATTGGGAGCGTTAAAAGGGGTTGGGGGATAGTTTGCTACATATAGGTCAAGATCTCCATCCCTGTCATAGTCAAAGAAAGTACTTTGAACACTGTTGCTTGGGTCGTTAATGCCAAATTCTTCGGCTCTCTCGCTGAATGTATTGTCGCCATTATTGATGAACAACTGATTCTCTTTAGGCCCAAATTTCCCTCCCACGGAGCAATAGATATCCAATAGGCCATCATTGTTTACATCGGACATGGTTGTTCCCGTATACCATCTATCATCACCGGCAACGCCTGCAGCTTCGGAAATGTCCTCAAACTGTAGGTTGCCTTTGTTGAGATACAGTTTGTTCGAAACCATATTTCCGGTGAAGTACAAATCTACTAGACCATCGTTGTTGATGTCTCCAGCCGAAACACCTCCGCCCATATAGATATAGGAATAGGTGAAATAATTGAGTGAATCGTTCTCAATGAGGTTGTTTGCAAAGTCAATTCCAGATTGTTTGGCATCAATTTTTGAAAACAAAAGCACTTCTTTGTTTTTGTTTTGTTCAGAACAGGAGTTAAATAGAATTCCTATTAAAATTAAATGGAAAAATACCTTGCAACTATACTTCATCGAAAATTATATATAAATGGGAAAACAGGGCTTTTACACCCTGTTTTCTTCGTTAACTTAAACTTAATTAACTATTTAAACTAACCAAACTACTAAATCTTAGTATCCAGGATTTTGATCAAGGACATTACCACTTAAATCGATTGCATTTACTGGTATTGCCAGTATATCCATAAAAGATTGGTAAGTATTCACCTTTGTATCAAAATTTGGAATAGTTCTATCTTCGTTGGTGACGTAAGTATTTATTATACTTTCTGCACCCCATCTTCTTAGGTCGAATAATCTATGACCTTCCATGCCTAACTCAAGTCTTCTTTCGAAACGTACAGCCTGTCTTGCGAAATCAGCATCGGGAAAGCTTGCATATTCTGCTATATCATAATTTGCCGCGGGTGCGTCGCCAGCTTCATTCATGACCGGGGTCATACTTGCCGCTCTTGCACGAACTTGGTTTACATAATTCAAAGCAGTTGTTATGTCGCCAGTAGATTCAATTGCTGCTTCAGCAGCCATCAAAAGGACATCTGCATAACGCATTACATTGTAGTTGATACCTGAATGCTGCTGACCCCAAGCACCATTTCCTTGGTTGGCGCCCAATTCGTCGGATTGATAGATGTTCTTCTTTGGTAAATATGGTCCTGAGATATCTGAAGGCAAAGCTCTGATCCAATCAGCTCCGACCATTAAACCAAAACCATTATAATCGATACCTCTTCTGCCCACTGTATAATCCAATCTTGGATCTAACGGCCCCGTGTGAGGGGTAAAAGCATCTGCGGTTGGAATACCTTGATCGTTGGTAACATCAGTCTGGTTGAAAGTATCCAGCAAAGGAAGTCCCGTACCATCCGTTTGGTATGCATTTACCAAATCTTGCGTAGGCTGATAAAAACCGCAGCAAGAATCAAATGGACCTCCTCCAGGGAAGTTTAAAGTACCTCCAAGATTACCGTTTAAGGATTGACCACCATCAGTGGCAAATTGAATGGCGAATATAGATTCGCCTGAATTTTCACCTGCAGCGGTAAAGTTATCCAAAAACTCAGCGTTCAAACTATATGGCCCATTGTTGATTACATCTTGCAATTGCGTTAATGCAGCGCTCCATTCAGCTTGGTATAAATGGGCTTTACCCATAAAAGCTTTAGCAGTCCAAGAATTTGGCCTACCTGCTTCAGGTTGAGACGCTGGTAAATTATCAATCGCAAACTGTAAATCCGCTTCAACTTGATCCCATATAGGACCTGGATTAGGCTGGTTGAATTCTGTTGCAGCATAATTTTCCTCGGAGATATAGGCAGGATTACCATATATTTTTTGAAGTTCAAAATTATAATATCCTCTCAAAAACCTAGCTTCTGCCAGCTGTGCAGTAAAATCGCCTTCGGTAATAGTGGCAATCAAAGCAATTACAGCATTTGAACGGTTCACTCCTGCATACAAGGATAACCATTTACCCAAAAGATAAGGGTTACTTGTTTGTATGTCATACGTTTCAAGGGAGAACAAATCTCCTTGGTCACCATCAGTACTTCCTTTGTGAGCATCATCTGACATCACATCTAGCCACCAGTTGTCCGGGCTATAGGAAAAACCGCTACCAGTCTGGTTAAGTCTTACTCCATCAAGTGCGGAATAAGCCCCAGTCAATAGCAAACCAACCCCAGTGGCATTGGAAACCGCTTCATCTGTCAACTGACCTACTGCTGGTTGAACGGTAAAATCATCACTGCACGAAATAATAAGTGCTAAAAATGCTAATACGCAAATTAATAGTTTCTTTTTCATTTTTTTAGAATTTAAAATTAGTACCAAAGGTGAAAATCTGGGCCAGCGGGAAGGCTGAAACATCTACACCTTGGGTAAGGTTGTCAACAGCTCCATTCCTTGTGATAATAGGAATTTCAGGATCTAGACCACTGTAATCAGTAATCGTGAACAAATTGGAAGCTTGAACATATAGTCTAATATTATCAATTCCTATTTTGTTTAGGACATCTTCAGGAAGTGTATATCCTATTTGAAGGTTTTTTAATCTTAAATAAGATGCGTCTTCTACAAAATATGAGTTTGGGTTTGTTTCACCATTGGTCAGTGAAGTACTCAAAGCCGGTAAGATGGCGTTTGTATTGCTTGGAGTCCATGAATCCAATACTCTTGTACTTCTGTTGGCATTTACAAACGTTGGGAAATCCGTAAAGATTTTGTTGTAATTGTATGCATCTTTTCCAGAAACACCAGAGAAGAATGCTGAAAGATCCCAATTTTTGTATCCCAAAGTCAAATTGATACCATAGCTGAAATCAGGGTGAGGAGAACCAATAAAAGTTCTATCATCATCATCGATTACGTTATCACCGTTGATATCACGATATCTGAATCGTCCAACACCATCAGCATTGGAAGCAAAACCTTGGTCTGCTGCACTTCCTACTTCAGATTCGCTGGAGAAGATACCATCAACCTCCAATCCGAAGAAAGATGAAATAGGCCTTCCTACTTGTGTTCTAGTGACTGCTCCACCTCTAAATCGAGTATCCCCAGTTTGGAATTCTGAGCTAAGGTTGGTCACTTCATTTTTATAAGTAGAAACATTTACGTCAATCCCATAGGAGAATCCAGAATCGGTTTGGTCTTGATACCCTAAAGTAATATCAAATCCTTTGTTTTCAATGTTACCAAGGTTAACAAAAGGAGCATTGGCATCGATTGCTGTTGTACTGATTACCTGTAAATCTTGTGCAATCAAATCATTGGTCTCAATATTGAAATATTCAATACCGAAATTCAATTTGTTGTCCAATATGGTAAATTCAGCACCAATGTTTGTAGATTCGGAGGTCTCCCATCTTAAGTCTGGATTACCAATGGCGCCTACAATAGCACCTGTTGTTGGCGTTCCTGATCCGGTAAAGGCATAGTTTGACTGTGCAGGATTAATGGAAGAAACGTTAATGGTTGGATTTGCAGCTGGCACGGCTTGGTTACCCAATTGTCCCCAAGAGGCCTTTAGTTTAACACGATCAAAGAAACCACTATCAAACCAATCCTCATCACTAAGCAACCATCCTGCACTTACTGCAGGGAATACATCACTTCGGTTATCACCCAAGAAGTTGGACGAAGTATCTCTTCTCAATGTAGCGGTAATGAAATACTTGCTGTCAAACGAGTAATTTAAACTACCGAATACAGAGAAAAGTGAGTTGGTAACGTCACCTACGAAACCAAAGTTTGGTGTACCTGAACCTCTATCTAATAGGTAAAAATCAGGTGATTCGAATAAGAAACCGGTAACGTTGATAGTTTTCTGCTTTATTCTATTCTCTACAGCCTCTAAACCTACAAGAGCATTAATGCTATGCTTGTCATAGGTTTTGTTGAAGTTAACCGTGTTGGTCCAAATCCAATTGTATGAATCAAAATCAAATTCGGTCATTGTATTGGTTCCCCTAGCTTCGGAGTGCTCAGGGTTGGTAGGTAAGAATTGCCTTGAATTTTGCAAATCCAAATCACCTCCAATTGAGGTCTTAAAGGTAACTCCATCAATAAACTCATAAGATGCATAAACATCTCCCAAAATACGAATGGTCTTGTAAAAGTCATCCGAAGCCCTGGTCAAATCCGCCACGGGGTTAGTTGGGTTCGAGAGTCCGAGTGCATTGGAATATGTTCCTGCAAAACTTCCATCATCTGCTCTGACGGGCAATAATGGACTGTTTCGTTGTGCTAACAATACTGGGTTGTTCCCAAAAGAGGCGTCAGGGATTCTTGCTGTACTACTATTTGCAAAAGAAACGTTTAAGTGTTCTCCCACACGTATTTTATCGCCAATCTTAAATTCTGAATTGGCGCGTAAAAGTCCTCTTTTGAAGAAAGATTCTAATTGTGCGCCCTCTCTATTGAGATAAGCTATGGAAACATTGTACTTGGCATTTTCCGTCCCGTTCTCCATGCTTAAAGATACATTTTGAGTAGGTGCATTTTGGAATACATCGTCCAACCAACTACCACCACTTCTTGTGGTAACGGGAGTTGGGGCTCCCAAAATTGTAGATGGAACTACAGGGCTGGCACCATCACCGTATTGTGGGTGGGTTGGAGCTAAGCCGTCATTAGCAAAGCTATCAAAAAGCATTTGGCCATGCTGCTGCGCATTAAGCACTTCAGGAAGGTTTGTAGCTCTTGAAAATCCTACATACATATCCAATGACACGGATGCCGAATCTTGGTTGTAACCACCATTTTTTGTGGCTATAATAACAACACCGTTTGAGGCACGAGCACCATAAATAGAAGCTGCACCATCTTTAAGTACGTTCATCTGAGCAATGTCCTCTGGGTTTATAGCGTTTAATATGGACGCATCCGTAGTCTGAACACCATCAATAATAAATAGGGGTCCATTGGCGTTGGTAGATCCAAATCCACGAATTCTAATGGTAGGTGCGCTACCTGGAGCACCACCGTTGATTACGGATACACCGGTAACTCTACCTTCTAATGCTTCAGCGGCATTTACTAAAGGAGCTTTCGTAGCCTCGGTCAAGTCAACCGAAGCAACAGAACCTGTTAAGTCACCTCTTGTTTGAGTAGAGTAACCTAATACTACAACTTCATCTAAAAGCCCTGCATCTTCAACCATAGAAATACTGATTGAAGTTTGATCGTTTACTGTAACTTCTTGCGTAGCGAAACCTACGTAGCTAAACACCAATGTGGCATTGGCACCTACAGTAATGGAATAATTTCCATCAAAATCTGTTTGGGTACCATTTGAAGTTCCTTTTTCGATAACGTTGGCACCGGGTAGAGGTGAACCAATATTATCGTTTACTGTACCCGTGATGGTAACCTGAACTTCTTTTTCCGAAACAACATTGATTGGTTTGGAAATTGGCTTCTCAACAATGACTACTTGGCGATCATCGATTTTAAAGCTTAAGTTCGTCTTACTAAATACTTGCTCCAAAATTTGAGAAAGCATCGCATCTTCAAGCTGAAGTGTTACTTTCTGTTTAGGATCAATGATATCATCTTTATAGAAAAAGATAAACTCACTTTTGGCTTGTATTTCTTTAAACAAATCCTCAAGGGTAACATCATTGACGTCAAGGTTTATTTTAGTTTGCGCATAGCTCGAGTTGGCATAACCTGAACTAAGTCCGATGGCAATAAAAAGAAGAAAAATTCTCATAATAGTCCAGAGATAAGACCTCAAGGATATTATTCTCCCTAAAGGTTTAGGGTTAGCAATTTTATTCATAATTTAGTTTTTTTATTAGTTAATGTTGCTGAGAGGCATTTTCAGCAATGTTCGTAGCTTGCCAGAAGGTGTTGGCGCATCTTCTGGTTTTTTTGGTTTAGGTTGTCATTTCATATAGTTAGTAGTTTTAGTTAATCAATATTTGGTTGTCATTTGTGGTGTACTCAAAATCTGATGTTTCCTTGATTATACTAATCACATTTTCAACATTTTCCTTTAAATCAAGGTATCCGGAGAAAGTCTGATTCTCCAATTCTTTATTGTCCACGGATATATCCACATTGTAGTACCGCGAAAGTCTTTTCATGATATGCTTGAGGTTGTCATTTTTAAAGATGAAAACTCCATCTTTCCATGAAAAATATTTTTCTACATCAACACTTTTGGAATATATGGTGTTGGAATTTTTACCGTAAACAGATTGAGTTCCCGGAGTTATTTTTAACACCTCCTGACTCTTGAAAAAAGAATCGACTTTGTACTTTATTTGAACACTTCCGCTTTTAAGCGTAGTGCTAACCGTATTGTCGTCGGAATAGCTACTGATATTAAAAACAGTTCCCAGCACTTCAATTTCATGGTCTTTTGAGAGGACCAAAAAGGGTTGTTTCTTGTTATGGGCTACATCAAAAATACCCTCACCCTCCAAAAAAACTTCTCTTTTATTCTGGTTAAAAGTAACAGGGTAAACCAATTTGGATCCTGAATTCAACCAAACCGTGGTGCCGTCTGATAATTGAACGGTGGACCGCTTTCCGTAAGGTACAATCAATGTGTTGTATACAACTTCATTATTTTTCTTACTGGACTGTTTGAGTTGATCATTTTTGCCAATTGTAACTTTTTCACCACTACTGGAATATGCGATATTGGAATTGTCTCCATCAATATTTATGCTTTTCCCTTCTTCAAATACCAGCGTGACTTTATCTGATTTTGGATCAATCGTGGTTGTAGATGATTCAACAAAGGCTTCTATAGATGGATTTTGAGAGTTGTCGAGGTAAACTCCAAAAGAGAAAAAAGCCACGACTGCTACTGAGGCAATTCCAGCAACGTAGCTTATGGCTTTCTTTTGACGGCGATATTTGAAAATGGATGTTGTTATCCTTTTTTTCAAATGCTCACGTTCTTTAGTGTTCAATTCGTGACTATTTTCTTCGTGTTCCATGGTTGGTTTTTATGCAGTTGATTAACCTAAAACAGTAAACTATTTAAAAGGTGTACGACGTGCACATAATAGTATAAGCGCACATTTTTTGGTTTATAGACAATTTTTTTTAACTTTTTTTATTAAGGCTCTAATTTTGACGTTTCTATTTTGAAGAAAACTCAATTTCGACTGGTCGTTATGGCGTTTTCACCTTTGCGCAATCAATAGGATGATTATTTAAGTAAGAAGGAGGGTAAGGATGGTTTTTCCGAATAGTATCGTAGGCAAGATCATGTTTTTTCGAAGTGATTTGATTGCCCGATATATTATTGTTCTTGATGTTCCCACAGAAACATCCATAATTTCAGCAATTTCCTCGTAGGGTCTCTCCTCCATAAATCTGAGCTGCAGGCCTCTTAATTGCGTCTTGGTTAAAAAATTATTGGCCTTTTGCCATATCCCCACTTTTTTGGAGTCATTTTCCAAAGCAATCAGCCTTTCTTCAGGGGATAATACATGTTGAAGGGCATCCATCTGATTTTCAATGTTTTCCCTTTCTGAAAAATGTATTAAGGAATGTTTGTATTTTCTATTGATTTTTCTTCTTAGTGAAGTTATCAGGTAATATTTGATATTATCTGTTGAGGAAAGTCTTTCTCTGTATTTGTACAAATCCAAAAACAAATCATGGATACAATCCATAACATAATTTTTATCGTTGGATAGTTGGAAGCCATAGGAAAAAAGCAGCTTTATATATAGGTCATAGACTTGACCCAAAGCAATGACATTGCCTTTTTTAATTTCGTTCCAGAGAATTAATTCTTCTTTTTTTTGGGTGCTCAAAACAGTTTTTATTACCGTTTAGTGTTAATTAAAGGGTCGCCGAATAATTTTTCTTGAAAAGAGAATAAATCAAGAAATACTTGCGAAAAGATCAAAATAAATGTGACCGTGAAAATCACGTCAGGTAAGATGACTATTTACGAGGTCTAAGGAGAATGGGCTGATGAATACAGTCCGTTAGAGTAAGTGTTCATTTTTCTTAAGTTTGAATTAAAGCTAGAGTTTTGTAGCGCTAAAAAGTTCGAAATTATCAAATTCGAAAATTAGAAATGCTATCGCTAAAATTATGGAAAAAAAAATATACCTGCACTTCCAAATTGTTAAATTTTTAACAGAACTTGACTTACATTCTGTATACAAATAGATGGATAAAAACCAGCATAGAAGGTTTAAGCAAAAAAAAAGGCCTCGATAACTATCGAGGCCTTTTTGTCTAGAAATATAATTTTATTTGGCTTTTTTGTGTCTTATGGTCTTGTTTTTGGATTTGGATTTAGATCCAACTCTTGACATAGCGCAACGGAATCCAATATCATCCGTGGCCATATATTGGGGTTGATACCTACGCTGTGCAGGATCTAACCAAAATGCTCTGTCTCTCCAAGAACCACCTTTATATACTCTAACTTCATCGTTTATAAGTGAGGTACGGTAGTTGGATGTGTCATACTGTCTAATAAGTTTGCCAGTAGAATCACGTTCCACATTGTGCTTCGGAGAATCGTACATTTTTCTATTGTCCGCTTCATCACTAAATCTTTCAAAGAATCTTGATGAACCTGGGTCTCCATCACGATAACCTCGGTTATCACTAGAATCAAAATTGGTTCTTAAATAAGTCTCTTCCTCAGTTACCGCAACCATTTCAATCTCACCAGGTAAGTTCATGGCTATAATTTTTCCATTCGGCAAGGTGTCATAGACTATCTCTTCTTCACGTAAAACTTTTACTTTACCATCATCACCAATGGCTTTTTTCAAAAAGATATTTCCTCTGTAGTAGTTAAAATCACTGATTTCGTCATCAACAATGGGACGGTATACATCGGCCACCCATTCAGATACGTTACCAGCCATATCATAAAGACCAAAATCGTTTGGTTTGTATGACTTTACTTCTGCAGTGATGTCAGCACCATCATCGGACCATCCTGCAATACCACCATAATCACCTTTAGCTTGCTTAAAGTTGGCTAATTGATCTCCACGACCTACACGTTGGCCGTTACGGGTGTAATCACCTTCCCATGGGTATTTTTTTCTTCCTCTATAATTATTGTATTCCCTTGATCCGATCAAAGCCTGTGCTGCATATTCCCACTCAGTTTCGGTAGGTAAACGATATTCTGGCATGATAACTCCACTACTTCTTTTCGCAAAAGTGTTTATTGAATCTCTCTTTTGCTTTCCTTGTAGTGAATCTATTTGTCCTCCATAAACAGATTCTGGATTGTTCAAATATGCTTCGGTGCTAAAAGTCCCGCTCATATCACCGTTTAGAACTTTGTATTTTGCATCCTGGGCTATATACCCTTCTCTTTCCAGCATGGCCTCGTTTACCCTATCGGTTCTCCACTCTGCATACTGCGAAGCCTGAACCCAGTTAACACCCACCACCGGATATTCCGCATAGGCCGGATGTCTTAGGTAATTATTGGTCATAGTCTCATTAAAGCCCAATCGGTTTCTCCATACCAAGGTGTCAGGAAGGGCTCCATTGTAAATGTTTTTATAATTTGGATTTTCAGGGGGATAAACTGATTTAAGATAATCCAAGTACTCTAGGTACATTACATTGGTCACCTCAGTCTCATCCATGTAGAAGGATTGTACATGCTGCTGAGTCGGTGTATTGTTCCAATCATGCATGATATCATCTTGAACCTTACCTTTAGTAAAGGTTCCACCCTCAATAAACACGGTTCCCGGAGGAGTTTCCTGCTCTTTAAAATCAGAATTGTGTTGAAATCCTCCTTCCTTGGCATTTATTTTCCAACCTGTGGCTCGGGAAACGTTCTTTGAAGAACCGGAGGAGGAATTTTTACAACTTGAAAAACTTCCTACCACAACAGCGCAAGAAAGTACAACTTTGATAAAGTGTTTTTTCATAATTTGGGCTTGAGTACTTTATAACTAAGGGTTTTTCCTTAGTAACTTTAACTTGTTTTGATTTTACTTAAAATCCATTGATGGCATTAAAACGATGTTTTGGCCATTATATTTTGTGCCTGCAAAATTAATCTGCGGGCCCAATCTACTTTTTTAAACGATAAGGAAGTCGAAATAGTATGAAACAAGGAAGTTTTAACGGTTTTAATTCCGCTCCGAACTAACGGTAAGTACAGCATTCTCTCCTTTTTCCAAAAATTTGGTTAAAAAAATAGGTGTGTATTATAAGAATTGATGGAAAAGTTCGTTTACATGTAATACGTCATATTTATATGCTATACCATGGACGTAATTTAACTAAACGCTAAACGCTTAAAATGAAAAAGTTACTAATACTGGTAGTGTTGCTTGTTCTTGCCCCAAAGATGAGCGCACAGCAAGAAAGAGTAATTACAACAGCAGTTCCATTTTTGACCATTGCTTCGGATGCTAGGGCATCTGGGATGGGAGATATGGGGGTGGCAACATCTTTTGATGCCTACTCTCAACAATGGAACCCTGCTAAATTTGCCTTTGCAAACCAAAAATCTGGAATTGGGGTCAGCTATACCCCTTACTTAGAAAGTATCGTTAACGATGTTTCTCTGTTGAACGCCAGCTATTACAATAAATTTAATGATCGAAGTGCATTCGCCTTTAGTTTGCGATATTTCGGTTTGGGTGAAATAGAATTGCGCCAAACCTTTGATCAGTTAGACCCGACTTTGGTAAAACCAAATGAGTTTTCTATCGACGGTTCATATTCCTTAAAACTCAGCGAGACCTTTTCCATGGCCGTTGGTGGTAGGTTTATAAGTTCTAACCTAAGATTTCAAGAAGGTTCTCAGGATTCCCAGGCCGCGAATGCTTTTGCGGTGGATATTGCTGGTTTTTTCCGTTCAAGGGAAATTGCCTACAACAGTTTTGATGGTAGATGGAGAGCCGGATTCAATATTTCCAATCTTGGAGGAAAAATTCAGTATGATGCCGGTGGCCAAGAAAACTTTTTGCCAACCAACTTAAAATTTGGAACGGGCTTTGACTTTATTTTTGATCAAGACAATGTCTTGGGACTGCATACCGAATTCAATAAATTATTGGTGCCAACCCCGCGGGATTTTACAGGAGATGGCCAGATTACCGCAGAAGACAATAACGAATATCAGCAAATAGGCTTTTTTAGTGGTGCTTTTGAATCGTTAGGAGATGCTCCTGATGGATTTAGCGAGGAGTTAAAAGAAGTTACTTGGGCTCTAGGAGCCGAATATAAATACATGGATGCCTTTATGCTTCGAACTGGATACTTCAACGAAAGTGAAGAAAAAGGTTCAAGAAAGTTCTTTACTTTGGGAGCTGGATTTCAGTTTAAATCTGCCCAAATAGACCTTTCGTATCTTTTCTCGACATCACAAGTCAGAAATCCATTAGAAAACACACTTCGTTTTTCACTTACCTTTAATTTTGGTGAGGAATATGTCAATGACTAAGTAAAGCGTAATAAGAATTTAAAGAAAACCTGTCAATTGACAGGTTTTCTTATTTTTGGTCAACACCTAACACCCACGATGGAGAAAAAACAAATTAGCTTCGAACTTGCCGTTTACGATAACCCCAACGAACTGTCACAAATCGAACAAAAATTGTTAGAACAAGCTGAAGATGCGCGAGAAAATGCGTACTCCCCATATTCGAACTTTAAAGTCGGCGCCGCGGTGCTTTTGGCAAATGGCGAGATTGTAATTGGGAATAATCAAGAAAATTCATCATACCCATCCGGACTTTGTGCAGAGCGCGTAGCAATTTTTCAAGCTGGTGCCAAATTCCCGGGAGTAGCAATAAATACCATTGCCATTAGTGCCACTTCTCAAAATTATGTGGTTGACAAACCCGCAGGACCATGCGGGAATTGTAGGCAATCCATTATTGAATACGAACAAAAACAAGAATCCCCGATAGCTATTCTTTTGCGAGGTCAAATTGGACCTATTTTCAAATGCGATGCTGTAAGTGATATTCTTCCTTTGGCATTTAGCAGTTCATTTTTGGGTGATTCTTAAACCAAACCTTTTCCCAAAACAGATATATATGTATTTTTGCTTTTCTCCGAAGTTGGGGAATTTCAAATAATACAATCGTTGATGAAAAAAATCACCAAAGAAGTTTACCTGAAATGGTATGAAGACATGTTGTTCTGGAGAAAATTCGAGGACAAACTGGCTGCAGTATATATTCAACAAAAAGTAAGGGGGTTTCTCCACTTATATAATGGACAAGAAGCTGTTTTAGCAGGTTCGTTGCACGCCATGGATTTGACCAAGGATAGAATGATCACTGCTTATCGTAACCACGTTCAACCTATCGGAATGGGTGTAGATCCCAGAAAAGTTATGGCTGAACTTTTTGGAAAAGTTACAGGTACTTCCAAAGGAAATGGAGGTTCAATGCACATTTTCTCTAAAGAGCACCGCTTTTATGGAGGACATGGTATTGTGGGAGGACAAATTCCATTAGGTGCGGGATTGGCCTTTGCTGATAAATACTTTAAAAGAGATTCCGTAACATTATGCTACATGGGTGATGGTGCTGTTCGTCAAGGATCCTTACACGAGGCGTTCAATTTGGCCATGCTTTGGCAATTACCCGTTGTATTTATTTGTGAGAACAATGGTTATGCCATGGGAACATCTGTAGCTCGCACAGCTTATTCCACAGAAATATGGAAATTAGGGTTGGGTTATGAAATGCCATGTACCGATGTTGACGGCATGGACCCCGCTACAGTTGCTAAAGAAGTGGATAAAGCCATTGAGCGTGCACGTACGGGTGGTGGTCCAACTTTCTTGGAAATGAAGACATACCGTTATCGCGGACATTCCATGTCTGATGCGCAGCAGTATCGGACCAAGGAAGAAGTGGAAGAATACAAAAAGATTGATCCAATTACCCAAGTAAAGGATATCATTTTCGAAAAAGGATGGGCAACAGAAGATCAGATCAAGGAAATTGATAAAGGTGTAAAGGATTTAGTGGCCGAATGTGAAAAGTTTGCCGAAGAATCGGATTTCCCACCGATAGAGCAGATGTACGATACGGTATACGAGCAAGAAGACTATCCATTTTTACAACATAAATTATAAGTAGATGGCAGAAGTAATCAACATGCCTAGATTGAGTGATACCATGGAGGAAGGAACCGTGGCAAAATGGCTCAAAAAAGTAGGAGATAAAGTAGAGGAAGGTGATATTTTGGCTGAAATCGAAACGGACAAAGCCACCATGGAATTTGAATCCTTTCATGAAGGAACATTACTTCATATAGGTATAGAAGAAGGCGATGGCGCACCAGTTGATTCACTTTTGGCCATTATTGGTGAAGAAGGAGAGGATATTGCTGCTTTGTTAAATGGAAGTGGTGCAGCACCTGCGGCCGAAGCTCCAGCTGAACCGGAAGGTGCACCTGAGGCTCCAGCGACTCCAGCTGCAGCAAGTGCTGAGATTCCGGCAGGAGTAGAGGTTATTAAAATGCCAAGATTAAGCGATACCATGGAAGAAGGAACCGTTGCCTCTTGGTTGAAAAAGGTGGGAGATGAAGTAGAAGAGGGTGATATTTTGGCTGAGATTGAGACGGATAAGGCAACAATGGAATTTGAGTCGTTCTACTCAGGAGTCCTTTTGCATATTGGAATACAAGAAGGTGAGTCAGCTCCAGTTGATGATGTATTGGCCGTTATTGGTCCTGCTGGAACCGATGTAAGTGCTGTTTTAAGTGCTCCTACAAGTTCGGTTTCGGAAAGTGCTCCTGTGGCCCAAGCCGTAACCGAGAGCCCTAAAGTTGAAGAGGCTGCCCCAGAAGTGGTAACCTCACAAAATGGGCAACGTATTTTGGCTTCCCCATTGGCAAAGAAGATAGCAGGGGAAAAAGGCATTAATTTGGCCGATGTAAAGGGTTCAGGAGACCACGGCAGAATCGTTAAGAGGGATGTGGAGAACTTCCAGCCATCACAAGCGCCAGCTTCGGCACCTGCAGTTTCCGCACCTGTTGAAGCTTCGACGCCTGTTGTCGCCGCTCCAATAAACTTGCCTGTTGGTGAGGAAGGCATGGAAGAGGTGAAAAACTCAAACATGCGCAAGGCAATAACCAAGCACTTAAGTGCTTCCAAGTTTACTGCACCTCATTTCTATCTTACTATTGAAGTGGTTATGGATAACGCCAAGGCTTCAAGGGCGCAAATCAACAATTTACCAGACACTAAAGTATCGTTCAATGATATGGTGTTAAAAGCTTGTGCGATGGCATTGAAGAAACATCCGCAGGTAAACACAACATGGACAGATGATGCAACCATTTTTAAACACCATATTCATATGGGTGTAGCAGTTGCGGTTGATGAAGGATTGGTGGTTCCAGTAGTGAAATTTGCTGATCAATTAAGTTTGACTCAACTAGGTGCTTCTGTAAAGGATTTAGCTGGTAGAGCTCGCACCAAGAAGATAAAACCGGACGAAATGGAGGGGAGTACCTTTACAGTTTCTAATTTGGGAATGTTTGGTATACAGGAATTCACTTCGATTATAAATAAGCCTAATTCAGCAATTTTATCCGTTGGAGCCATTGTCGAAAAACCAGTGGTGAAAAATGGTGAAATTGTTGTTGGTAATACAATGAAAGTAACCTTGGCTTGTGATCACAGAACAGTTGATGGTGCTGTAGGAGCTCAATTTTTACAGACATTAAGAGCTTATTTGGAAAACCCTGTGACTATGTTGGCGTAAGATATCAGTTGGAGCATTCACGCTGAACTTGATAAAGTGCAATTTGAATCACAGAACATATAATTTAAAGCATCCTTTTAGGATGCTTTTTTTATCTTTAAAAAATTCAAAAAACGAATACCATGAAAAAACTAAGCTGTGCTTTCGCGATCCTTTTAGCTATAGGCTGCGGGTCTACCCAGATGGTGGAGACACGAACGAATACTATAGACCCTGCAGGACCAGAAGGTGTAAAAGGAAGTGTTGTTGAAGCCACATCCACGGTAAAAGCGACCGGTGTGTCAGAAGCTACTTTTACCGATGCAGAACGGGTGGCAGATATCATGAATTATCTGGCCTCTGATGACCTTAAAGGCCGGGATTCGGGAAGTGAGGGCATCGAGATGGCAGCTAAGTACATCGAAAACTATTTCAAAAGTTATCACGTAAAACCTTATTTCGAATCCTATAGGGATACACTTTCCAACTATAAAAAACCTTCCTATAATATCGTAGGAGTTGTGGAAGGGAATGACCCGGATTTGAAGAACGAATACATTGTGATTGGGGCTCATTACGATCATATCGGAACTATTGCTCCGGAAAACGGCGATTATATTGCCAATGGAGCCAATGACAATGCATCAGGGACTACCACTGTAATGGAATTGGCTCGGTATTTTGGAACCAATAAGAACAACAAGCGTAGTTTGATTTTTGCCTTGTTCAGCGCAGAGGAAAAAGGCCTGTTGGGGTCTGAGCATCTAGCTAAAAAAATGAAAGGACAAGACTTGAATTTGTATGCAATGCTCAACTTTGAAATGACCGGGGTTCCTCTACAAGGCAAAGATTATTTTGTTTATATCACAGGATATGACAATTCTAATTTGGCGGAAGTTAGCAATACCTATGCAAAAGAGAATATGGTGGGATTCTTGCCAACAGCAAAAGAATATAACCTGTTCCAACGCTCCGATAATTATCCATTTCATAAAGAATTCGGGGTACCGTCACATACCTATTGCACCTTTGACTTTACCAATTTTGGACACTATCATAAGGTAGGAGACGAAAACGATTTGATGGATTTTCCACATATGGCCGCTTTAGTGAACAAAATGATTCCAGTTTTGGAAGGAATTGCCAATGCATCAACACAAGAAGTTAAAATAACCCAATAAAATCATCTCAAGGGTAGGCTAGAGATTCGCATATGGCAAATATTATTGTAACAGGAACTAGCAGAGGTATTGGTTTTGAACTAGTACAGCTTTTTGCAAAAGAAGGACACCAAGTGCTGGCTTTGTCCAGAAATGAAAAACCGGTTGCAGAACTGAATCTACCCAATGTGCATGCTTTGTCATTTGATTTGGCGAATCAGAAAGATTTTGAAAGAGCAACTGATTTTCTTCAGCAGTGGGAACAGGTAGATGTGTTGGTCAACAACGCCGGAAGCTTGTTGAAAAAACCTTTTTTGGAAACTTCTCCTTCGGAATTTGAGGCCGTTTACAAAGTAAATGTCTTTGGTGTTGCTGAAATGACACGCATGGTAATCCCAAAAATGGGAAAGAATGGACATGTGGTAACGATAAGTTCCATGGGCGGGGTGCAAGGAAGTATGAAATTTCCTGGTCTTTCCGCTTATAGTTCTAGCAAAGGAGCCGTAATCACGTTAACGGAGCTTTGGGCAGAAGAATTTAAGGAAACCGGACCAAGCTTTAATGTTTTGGCAATTGGTGCCGTACAAACTGAAATGTTGGCTGAAGCCTTTCCTGGATATCAAGCTCCAGTAACTGCCAATGAGATGGCAAGTTATGTCAAGGATTTTGCCTTAACAGGAAACAAGCTTTACAATGGAAAGTTACTACAAGTGAGCAGCAGTACACCCTGATATCCACTTTATATTAAGCCGCAATTTAAACCGACGGAAAAGGAGAGTTGCCTTATTCTTCAATTTTTAAAAAACGTTTGGCGTTGTTATACAAGATGAGTTGTTTTTCAGTTTCGGTTAAGAAATCTAGTTGATCAAGAAAATCAATGGATGCAGAAATCGCACCAGGCCATACCATCTGATCTGATCCAAACATGACACGGTCCAATACTTGGGCTTGTTTAGCCAATTTTAATAGTCGAACCGCATAATCTTTTACAATTGGATCTACCCAAAGTAAAACCCCAACATCAATATACAATTGTTGGTACATGCTCATCATCCGAACAGCATGTTCAAAGAAAACCTCTCCGCCATGCATCAAATACAACCGCAGTTTTGGGTGTTTCACTAATACATCTTCAATCATAAAAGGGTCACCAAAAGAAATCCTGAAATCAGGACAACAGCGGTAGGGTGTCATTGGTGGGCCACCACCTGTATGATAGGCAACCGGAATATCATAGGTTTCGCAGAGCGCCAAATAAGGAGCATACTTGGGGTCATTTAAGGTTGTGCCCCCATATACAGCGGTTATTTCACCAAATACTTTGATTTTGCCATCTTTAATGCCCTGTTCGAACTCATCCAAAGGGATTAGATTGTCATCATCCATATACCCAGGAATGAATCGGGGATCAGCTGCTACATAATCCGAAATACTTTTAAGAGTTCCGCTGACCACAGCATATTCAATTTTGTTTTTATCCATTTCTGCAATGGTTTGTTCAAGATGTTCTTGTGCGGTTCTTGGAGAACTGATTCCCGTCGGTGGATGTGTTTGCCCTCCCCAATAATCATCTGAAGTATAGCTATGTAAATGCATGTCGATAGCTTGAGAATGGATGAGGGAGGTAAAACCTAAAAATAGGATTAGGAACAAAATGGATTTTGTTTTCATAGGAAGTGTGTGAATCCACAACAGAAGAGGGAACAACTCGCCTATTAAACAAGGTTGAGGTAATGCGTGGTGGTTAAACTAAATATTAAGCGTAAGATAGTAATTTTCAATGGCTTTTCCGCTCAGTAATAAACCCCTAATTTTGTAGTTGTGAGTACTACTCTTCAAAAATATTTGCCTGAGCGTGCAGTGAATCCTTGTTTTGAGATGATCAAGACACATGGAGTGCACTTAAAAATTGTAAATCATCGAGTTACCCGTCATGGCGATTATAGGAGATTGCCCAACGGGTTGCATCAAATAACTGTCAATGCTTCTTTGAATAAATATCGGTTTTTAATTACCCTAGTCCATGAGATTGCCCATTTGGTAGCTTTTGAAAAATACGGGCGTAGAATCAAACCGCATGGCTTGGAATGGAAAAGAACCTTTCAACATTTAATGATTCCATTCATTCGACCGGAGATTTTCCCATCCCAATTATTGCCCATAATTGCCAATCACTTTAAAAACCCTAAAGCAAGTAGTAGTACCGATGCCCGCTTGTCCATTGCGCTCAAGACTTTTGACACCAAAGAGCGAAAAAACAGCTATGTATACGAATTGCCCCAAGGCAGTACCTTTCGATTATATAATGGTAAGCTATTTAAAAAAGGAAAAAAAAGGGTAAAACGATATGAATGTGTAGAATTGACTTCAGGCAGGTTATATTTGTTTCAGCCAAACGCCGAAGTGGAACTGGTTCAAGAAACACGGATTGAACCGCCTTTTTAACTCAGAAAATTGATTAAATGAACAAAAACTATTATGCAATACTAATGGCCGGAGGGGTAGGTTCCCGTTTTTGGCCTGTAAGTACTTCATCAAATCCTAAGCAATTCCACGATATGTTAGGGGCGGGAAAAACTTTGATTCAAAAGACATTTGATCGGTTAAATCGATTCATTCCTACGGAAAACATTTTAATTCTTACCAATGAGAGATACAATGATTTGGTTCTGGAGCAATTACCAAAGGTAAAGCAAGAACAGGTGGTGTTGGAGCCGGCAATGCGTAACACCGCTCCATGTATTTTGTATGCTTCGTTGAAAATTCAAAAGATGAACCCAAACGCGGTAATGATTGTAGCTCCAAGCGATCATTGGATAGAGGATGAACAGGCGTTTGAAGATGATGTGAAAGCATGTTTTGATAAATGTGAGAAAGAAGAAGTACTGTGTACTTTGGGTATTCAACCCTCATTTCCCAATACCGGTTTTGGATATATTGAATTTGAAAAAGACAGTGACGAAAACCTAAAAAGGGTGTCACAATTCAGAGAAAAACCTGATTATGAAACTGCCAAAGAGTTTTTGGCTCAAGGAAATTTCCTTTGGAATGCGGGAATTTTTATGTGGGGTGTGAACACTATTGTAAATGCGTTTAAAAATTATCAGCCCGAACAATATAGTTTGTTTGAAGACGGGGTTTCCTGCTATAACACCAGTGATGAACAGGATTTTATAAAGGAAAACTATCCTAAGGCCGAGAACATCTCCATAGATTATGCTATCTTGGAGAAATCGAAGTCCATTTTTACGTTACCCGCTGCATTTGATTGGAATGATCTGGGAACTTGGGGTGCTTTATATGATAAGTTGGATAAGGATGAGGCAGACAATGCAGTAGTAAACGGTCAGGTATTATTGGAAGGTTCCAAAGGCAATATGATTCGTTCACCAAAAGGCAAAATTGTGGTTGTGGATGGTTTGGACGATTATATAATTGTGGATAAAGAGGAGGTATTATTAATTTATCCCAAATCCAAACAACAAAATATCAAAGAAGTCCTGAATCAAGTAAAAGAGAAGTTCGGTGACGAGTACGCTTAAAATATGAGTGAACATTTATTTACAGGAGGGGAAAACACGCCAAATCAAGACAGTGGTGATGAAGTAAAAAAGGACTTTAAGGGGCTTTTGGGCAGTGTACGGAAGTTTCTTTCCGAATTGTTGGAGATTAGAACCAATACCGATGCTGCGGCCACTAAAGAATCCATTATTGCAGATATCCCATTTAAGGGGCATACCTCTTGGATTTTAATTTGCTCCATATTTATAGCTTCGGTAGGGTTAAATGCGAATTCAACGGCAGTAGTTATTGGTGCGATGTTAATTTCACCATTAATGGGTCCCATTTTAGGAATGGGCCTATCCCTGGCGATAAATGATATTGACACCCTTAGAAGATCTCTCAAAAATTTTACCGTAATGGTGGTTTTGAGCGTAATTACAGCCTTCTTATTTTTCTACCTATTTCCACTTCGTGATGAATCTTCTGAACTTTTGGCAAGAACAAAACCCGATATTCGTGATGTATTGATTGCGTTTTTTGGAGGTTTGGCTCTTGTGATTGCCCGAGCAAAAAAAGGTACCATTGCTAGTGTTATTTTCGGAGTGGCCATTGCCACGGCACTTATGCCTCCCTTGTGCACGGTTGGTTTTGGTTTGGCCATTGGAAAACTGGAATATGCTTGGGGAGCAATGTATTTGTTCATTATCAATACCATGTTTATTGGCTTGGCGACCTTTTTGGTCATTAAGTTTCTGCGATTTCCCATGGTGAGATATGCCAATTCGCAGCGAAGACGTTTTATAGCTCGTGTAGCTTCTGTGACTGGGATTGCGGTAATGATTCCTGCTGGAATTACATTTTATCAGGTGTTCCAAGAGTCTTTGTTTAAAAAGCAGGCGCAACAGTTTTTAGGAGAAACGATAGAGGTCTATCAATTTACTACCTCTGGTAGATATGTGGACAATCTCACCAAAATAGACTTCAATGAAGGTGAAACTCCTCTGATAGAATTGGTTTGTATGGGAGATGAGTTAATTCCAGAAAATATTATAAACACTTGGCGTGTGCAGAAAAACGAGCACTCAAGATTAAAAGATGCCGAGTTTCGAATTTTACAGGGAGGAAAAGATGATTCAGAGGAAAAGTTCAATTATGTAAGTGAACTTTATGAAAAAAATAAGGCTGAACTTTTAAACAAGGATGAGCAAATTAGATTATTGGAGGAAGAGGTGGCTACCCTGACTAAAAATGCTGGTAAGCAAATACCTTTTAATAATATCAGTGCGGAAGCAAGAGCCAATTATCAAAATATCGAAGGATTGGGTTTTTCATATCAAATTCAGACCGACTTTAAAAAACAGGATACCGTACCTGTGTTTGAGGTGAAATGGAAAAATGAGGTAAAGCCCAATCAGAAAAATGCGGATGCTACGAAGATGTTGAACTGGCTTAAGGTAAGGTTACAAGACAGTACAATAGTGATGAAAGAAGTAAATTAATTGTATTTCAGACTTCAGACATCTCTCAATTTCTTTCCTCAATATACATCTGACGGACTTTTTTGAAAAGCTCTGAAGAATAAACAAAATTGGTCACGGCATCATTGTCTGTTTTAAAGATTTCCTTGTTGGTGCCTTCCCACTCCTTATAACCATCCTTTAAAAAGATGATTTTTTCCCCAATTTCCATCACAGAATTCATATCATGAGTATTAATGATGGTGGTAATGTTGTATTCTTTGGTGATTTCTTGAATCAGATTATCAATCAAAATGGCTGTTTTTGGGTCTAAACCTGAATTAGGTTCGTCGCAAAATAAGTACTTGGGATTCATGACAATGGCCCTAGCAATGGCGACCCTTTTCTGCATTCCACCAGATATTTCCGAAGGAAACTTGTTATGTGCATCGATGAGATTGACCCGTTCGAGAACAAAATCAACCCGATCTTTCATTTCGGCCTTGGATTGATTGGTAAACATACCCAATGGAAACATTACATTCCCTTCAACAGTCATGGAATCGAACAAGGCACTTCCTTGGAACACCATTCCCATTTCCTGACGCAAATCACGCCTTTCACTTGTTGAAAGTTCCGAGTAAAAACGACCGTCATAACAAATTTGACCTTCCTCAGGTTCAAAAAGCCCTAATAAACACTTTAAAAAAACAGTCTTTCCGGAACCGCTCTGCCCGATGACCAAATTGGTTTTTCCATCTTCGAAAGAGGTACTGATTCCCTTAAGAACATGCGCGTCACCAAACGATTTATGTATGTTTTCAACTTCAATCATCAGCCCAGCATTAATTGTGTTAGAATATAGTTAAGTATGATGATTACCACACTTGTCCAGACAAATGCCGTGGTACTGGCCTTGCCCACTTCAAGGGCGCCGCCCTTCATGTAAAGCCCATGAAAGGATGGTATGGTAGCTATAACAAATGCAAAAACAATAGTTTTAATGAAAGAATAGGTAATGTGGAACGGGATAAAATCCAACTGAAGTCCTTTTATAAACTCCCCGCTGGGAGCATATCCACCAAAAGATCCGGCAATCCATCCGCCCAAAATGCCTACATACATGGCGATGGCAACCGCAAAAGGATAGGCAAGCATTGCAATGATTTTAGGGAATACTAAATAATTGACCGAATTTACCCCCATTACCTCCAGGGCATCTATCTGTTCGGTTACCTTCATTGTCCCAATACTCGATGTAATATACGAACCTACTTTTCCAGCCATAATAATGGAAGTAAAAGTTGGTGCGAATTCGAGGATTACAGATTGTCGAGTAGCAAAACCAATAAGACTTTTCGGAATCAAAGGACTGTTTAAGTTCAATGCAGTTTGAATGGTAACCACCCCGCCGATAAAAAAGGAAATAAATATGATGATACCTAAAGAACCATAGATCAGCTCATCGATTTCCTTTAAAATAAGGGATCTCATGATTGGCCATTTGGTTGGTTTTTTAAATACTTCCCAAATCATGATGAAGTATTTCCCAATCGCTTCAAGGTATTTCATGTACTATAAATAGACTTGCAGGCATAAAAATAACAATATTGAAGTGCATTTAACCATCATTTAAATTATTAAAAGGGATAAATGAATAGTTTTGTCGTCGTTAATCAAATAAGATTCATGAAAAACATCAACCTGATCCTTGTTTTATCCTTGATTTTGACCGTAAACCTTACTCTAGGTCAACGAAGAGGAAAGAAAAATGTAGAACCACAACAACAGTCCAAACAAATAGCTCAATCTCCAAAATTGGTTGTGGGGATTATTGTGGACCAGATGCGTTATGATTATTTGACCCGTTTTTGGGGTCATTATGGAGAAGGGGGTTTTAAAAGATTGGTGAATGATGGTTTCAATTGCAAAAATCATCATTTTAATTATGCTCCAACCAAAACTGGACCGGGCCATGCTTCGGTATATACAGGTACTACGCCTGCAACCCATGGTATTATTTCCAACGATTGGTATGATAAGGTTGAGGATAAAGAAGTGTATTGTGCTTCGGACGATAGCCAAACGTCAGTTGGCACACCCTCGGGTGCTGGAAAAATGTCTCCACATCGTATGTTGACAACTACGATTACCGATGAACTGAGATTGTTTACGCAACAAAAGGGAAAAGTTATCGCGGTAGCTTTAAAAGATAGAGGAGCAATTTTACCTGGTGGACATACAGCGAATGCTGCCTATTGGTTTGAAGGAGAAGATTCGGGCCAATGGGTTAGTAGCTCTTATTATATGCAAGATTTGCCACAATGGGTAAAGGATTTCAATACATCTGATAGGGTAGAAGCGTATAAAAAACCATGGACAACTCTTAAAGACATGGCATTGTACCAAGAAAGCGGTTCGGATAATAATGCCTATGAAGGTTTATTTGAAGACGAAACCACACCAACATTTCCTCATAACACTCCAAATTTACTGGCCAAGGACAGAGATTTTGAAATACTGAAGTATACTCCGTATGGAAACACTATTACCTTGGATTTTGCGTTGGAAGCATTGCAAAATGAAAGTTTGGGAACGGATGCAATAACCGATTTTTTGGCCATCAGCTTTTCAAGTACAGATTATATTGGGCATAAATTCGGGGTGAATTCCAAAGAAATACAAGATACCTACCTACGATTGGATTTGGATATGGAACGACTATTAAATCAATTGGATCAAAAAGTAGGTGTTGGACAATACACAGTTTTTCTCACTGCCGATCACGGAGCTATAGATGTACCTGCATATTTAAAAGATCAAAAGATACCAGCCGGTTATTTAGATGTTGAAGCAATGCAAAAGAAGTTTTTGGAGTTTGTAAAATATCAGTACGGTACTACTGATATGATAAAACACTTCTCAGCTTCACAGGTCTTTTTGGATCATAAGATTATAGCCAATTTAGATATGGATTTACAGAAGGTTCAGGAGGAAATCGCTCAGGAACTTTTAGATTACGAAGGTGTCAACGAGACCTATACCGCTTATCAATTGTGGCAAAATGAGTACTCCTCTGGTGTTTCTTATTTACTTCAAAATGGCTGGAACCAAAAACGTTCTGGTGATGTACTTTTAGTAAAGCAACCGGGATATGTTGAGTACCGCCCTACTGGCTCTACCCATGGATCACCATTGGCTTATGATACCCATGTGCCTCTTTTGCTTTTCGGTAAGGGTATAAAAAATGGAAGTACGGTGAATAGAACTGAGATTCCAGATATAGCACCGACTATATCCGCATTACTTGGGATTGCATTCCCAAATGGAGCTACAGGGGAACCGATTGCTGAAGTGTTGGACTAATGATATCAGGAGGGGTGCTTTTTAGAAGAAAGACTTACAATACTTCTGGGTTTACTATATCTGGAACTTCCCCTTTGTCATAAAAACTAATAATATTGGTTGCACCCATTCTGGCCATTTCGTTTCTGGCGGTAATTGTTGCGGAGCCGATATGGGGGAGCACGCAGACATTTTCCATTGTTAGTAAGGGATTATCAGGTTTCATGGGTTCAGGATTGGTAACATCCAAACCTGCTCCCCAAACACTTCCATTTTGCAAAGCCTCAATGAGGTCTTTTTCGTTGTGGATTGCACCCCGTGCTGTATTGATGAATAGAGCTGAGGATTTCATTTTGTCGAAAACCGATTTATCAAAAATACCTTTGGTGTCAGGGGTCAATGCACAATGAACTGAAATCACATCGCTTTGAGTAATCAATGTTTCGAAGTCAACACGTTGGGCGCCCAATTCTTCGTCTGCTTTTTTGTTAGCGTTTCTATTGTGATATATGATGTCCATATCATAGGCTCCTTTGCATCTTTTGGCCATTTCCATACCAATTCGACCAAGGCCTAAAATACCAAGGGTTTTGCCTTTAAGTTCTAGCCCCAAATGCCCTACAGGGTCAAAATATCCCCATTTCCCATCCTTGATTTTCTGATTCATAAAGAACATTTTCCGCGCTGTGGCAATCATTAAGCCAAAGGCGATATCCGCCGTTGCTTCGTTCATGGCATTAGGAGCATAGCCAATCGGTATACCCAACTCCGTTGCTGTTTCAATAGCAATATTATCAAAACCAACTGCAAATTGAGTTATGATATCCAAATGGGAGCATTTGTTTAAAAAAGCAGCATCAATTTTATCCGTGAGTGTGCAAAACAAAGCGTTATAGCTTTGTGCTACTTCTACCATTTGTTCGTACGGCATTGGATGTTCTTTGTCCCAAGCGGTCACTTCAAAACCTGCCTCTTCCAAAAGCTGTGTTGCCAATTTGGGGAAAACTCTTGTCAAAAAAACTTTTTTCTTACTCATGTTTTGATGAATGTGAAATTACGGGCTTTAACTAAAGTTTCTTCAAAATTCCCTTCCAGCGGTATTTTCGAATGAAAGAACCTTCATCTTTGGTAACAAATCTTGGAAGCCCGCTGAATACAGCTCTTAAATAGCCCAAAACTGTTTGAGGATATAGTCTGAGACTTTTTGCCTGCCATGCCATTTTCAATGCCGCAATCTTAGCAAGTACAATACCATAGCGCATTTTATAGAGAGCTTCTCCTTTGGAACTATAACTTCTTTTGCTGTAACCGTGTCCAGTTGGGCGTAAATGCTTTACCATCAAAGATGTGTCGGTCAGTGTTTCAAAGTCATGATATTTAGTCAGCAAAACATCTACTGTATCCCATCCCACACCAGCGCGCAGTCCTCCTATCTTTTCAAAGCAGGCTTTATGGTACAGTTTTATGGGGCCACGGATGTGGTTTTTATCAGCGATTTGCTCATAAACCCAGTCGTTTCCCTTCTTGATATGGAGTAATCCGGAGCACATGCCCAATTTCCAATTGGATTGAAAATGGTTGAGCATTACTTCAAAATAATTCGTTGGAAGGATAATATCGGCATCAAACTTTCCTATTACATCATATCCGGAAGAATGGGATAACCCAAAATTAAAGGTATCAATCACCTTTTTTCCAGGAATATGTTCATCAGAGGACTTTCTTTGGATTACTTGAATCCACACATATTTGGTGGAATAATCTTTTGCAATTTGGTAAGTGCTATCGGTTGAATTATCATCAACTATAATAAGCTCATTAGGGGTATGGGTTTGAGTAATGAATGAGTCCAAACAATCCTTCAGAAACGATGCTTCGTTATGGGCAGGGATGACTATGCTAATATTCATTCAAAAAAATTGCGAGCAGTAAATTACAAATAACAATTATGATTTCATGCTATTTGGAATTTCTCTCCGCATATATAATGTAGTATCTGTTGGTAAATAGCCGAAGCAACGGTCTTACACCAATTTTTTTGGCCGGATTGGTCCATTTAGCGGAATCCAAAACTTTCCATCCCGCTTTTTCAAGCACCCAATCGAACTGCCAATCTTCAAATTCATGGTAATGCCTGTCCCAAGGATCTGTTTTACTTCTATAGGCAGAAGAGAACCAAAGTCGCATTGGAATACTAGCTACCAACTTGTCAGCTTTTATTTCTCGTAATACATTGAATGGGGCTACTAAATGCTCAAAAATTTCAAAAGCGGTAACCACATCTGCTTCGGATTCAGCTATTTTTTGAAAATCAACATCCAAATCCTCACCACCAGTATTTTCTATCTTATACCCATTGGACTTCATGATTTCCGAAAATGGGTTTTCCACTCCTAAATCTAAAATAGATTCGGTCGTATTGATATGCTTTTGTAAAAATGCTAGGGTGTGTTTGTATCTTTTATTGGGAAAATTGTTCTCGTACATTTAATATCGGTATACAATGGCATTGATGTTCATTCCGGCACCAACACTTGCAAAGATAACAACATCTCCTTGTTTAACTTGATGATTTTCCAGTTCACCTTTACGGACCAAATCAAACAATGTTGGAATGGTCGCAACGGAACTATTCCCCAATTTATGAATGCTCATAGGCATGATGTCTTCAGGGGCTTGCTTACCGTATAGTCGATAGAATCTTTTGATAATGGCCTCATCCATTTTCTCATTGGCTTGATGAATGAAGATTTTTTTCACCTCCTCAATGCCGATTCCGCTGTCATCCAAGCAATCTTTCATGGCTTGTGGGACATGAGTACAGGCAAATTCATAGATTTTACGTCCATGCATTTTTATATACCTGGTATTTTGACAACCATCATTTTTATAGGTCTTGTCAAAAAATAAATAGTAAGCCTCACCATTTGCATGTGTGACCGATGCATGACTCAATATTTCGCCGGAAGCACTATTGCCTTCAATTATGGCAGCACCGGCACCATCAGAATAAATCATACTGTCTCGGTCATATTGGTCTATGACTCTGGAAAGGGTTTCTCCCCCAATGACCAAACACTTTTTGGCCAATCCACTTTTAATAAAGGCATTCGCCTGAATTACCCCTTCTATCCAGCCTGGGCATCCAAAAAGCATATCGTAAGCAACGCATTTGGGGTTTTTAATTTGAAGCAGGTGCTTTACCCGAGTAGCGAGACTTGGCAGGGTGTCTCCTTGCACTTTTCCAGATGTGACATCTCCAAAATTGTGGGCAAAAATGATATAGTCCAATTCCTCTTTGTCGATTCCGGCATCCTGAATTGCTTTTTTAGCAGCTAAGTACCCAAGATCTGATGTGTTTTGGTCCGATGAAGCGTACCTTCGCTCCAAAATCCCTGTGATGGCTTTGAATTTTTCAATGATAACTGTGTTTTCATGAGTGAAATTTTCACCATCAGTTCCTAAAAACTCATGCTCTAAAAAGTCTTCGTTTTTAGTGATGATGGACGGAATATAACATCCAGTGCCCGTGATACCGATATTCATAGTTGAGATTTTACAGATTTAAGATAGTTGGCATAGGTCGATTTAATTTCTTCTCTAGAAAATACCCTACGATGTTCAACTAAAGTTTTGATGGGTGTTCAATAAAAAAAGCTCCAGAATTTAAAGCAAAACCGGAGCTTTTTATCAATAAATATCATTGTTTGCCTATGCCTCTACGTAGGCCTCTATCGGAGCACAGGTACAGATTAAATTACGATCCCCAAAGGCTTCATCGGTTCTTCTGATGGATGGCCAAAACTTGTTTTCTCCTACAAAAGATAATGGGAAAGCAGCCTTTTGTCTACTGTATGGGAAGTTCCAATTATCGGTAGTTAGCATTTCCAACGTATGTGGTGCATTTTTTAGAACGTTATTGGGTTCTTCTGCGCTTACCTCATCGATTTCCTCTCGTATAGCAATCATTGCATCACAAAACCGGTCCAATTCAGGAAGACTTTCACTTTCCGTAGGTTCAATCATCATAGTTCCTGCCACTGGAAAAGAAACGGTCGGGGCATGAAAACCATAATCCATTAGTCTTTTGGCGATATCCACTACTTCGATTCCGTGAGCCTTAAAAGGTCTGCAATCAACAATCATTTCGTGTGCGGCGCGACCTCTTTCCCCAGTATATAACACATCGTATTTTCCCTTAAGACGGTCTTTGATGTAATTGGCATTTAGGATGGCAATTTTTGTAGATTCAGTCAAACCTTCCGTCCCTAACATTTTAATGTATCCATACGAAATTAGACAGGCCAGTGCGCTTCCCCACGGTGCTCCTGAAATAGCGGTAATAGCTTGGTCACCTCCAGTACTAATAACCGGATTGGACGGTAAGAAAGGTTTCAACTGTTCTGCAACGCATATTGGGCCTACTCCAGGACCACCTCCGCCATGCGGAATAGCAAAGGTCTTATGAAGGTTGAGGTGGCAAACATCGGCTCCAATCGTAGCTGGATTGGTCAATCCGACTTGGGCATTCATGTTGGCACCGTCCATATATACCTGTCCGCCATGTTCATGGATCAATTTCGTCACTTCAACAATAGAAGATTCAAATACACCATGTGTGGATGGGTATGTTACCATCAAAGCAGCTAAATTTCCTGAATGCTGAACTACTTTATCCGCAAGGTCAGCTACATCGATATTTCCTTTTTCGTCGGTTTTGGTGACGATGACCTTCATTCCCGCCATAACAGCTGAAGCTGGATTGGTTCCATGCGCTGAAGCAGGAATAATGCAAATATTTCTATGCCCTTCACCACGAGATTGATGATAGGCTCGAATCGTCATTAAGCCTGCATATTCACCTTGTGCACCAGAATTAGGCTGTAAGGAGGTGGCTGCAAAGCCGGTAATTGTTGTTAGTTGAGATTCCAGTTCTTTTAAAACCAGTTGATAACCCTGGGCTTGGTTCAGGGGTACAAACGGATGGATATTCCCCCAGTTGGCCCAACTCAATGGTAGCATTTCGGATGCTGCGTTCAGCTTCATGGTGCAACTTCCCAATGAAATCATGGAATGGTTCAAAGCCAAATCTTTTCGCTCCAACTTTTTGATGTAACGCATCAATTCTGTTTCAGAGTGATACGAATTGAAAACTTCGTGTTCTAAGAAAGGTGATTTACGTTCCAATAAAGCAGGAAGAATCTGTTCTGTAGATTTTGTGAACGAAGCATCGGGTTTTTTGCCTTGACTCTGCATAAAACAACCTATCAGTTGCTTAAAATCTGTTTCTGAAAAAGCTTCGTTTATAGAGATAGAAACGGTTTCGTTATCAATATAATTCAGGTTGATTTGACTAGCTTCTGCCGTCTCCTTCAACTTTTGAACATCATCTACTTTGAATTTGACGGTGTCGAAGTAAACCGCATTAAGTTGCTCGAAGCCCACTTCTGAAAGGAAATCAGAGGCCATTTTGGCATAATTATGCACTTTATTGGCAATATACTTAAGTCCCTCCGGTCCATGATAAACAGCATACATTCCAGCCATTACAGCCAATAAGACCTGAGCGGTACAGATATTGGAAGTTGCTTTATCTCTTTTTATATGTTGTTCCCGGGTTTGCAAAGCCATACGTAATGCCCTATTGCCGTCGGTGTCCTTAGTGACGCCTATAATTCTGCCCGGAATACTTCTTTTGTAATCTTCTTTTGTAGCAAAAAACCCGGCATGCGGACCACCGTACCCCAAAGGAATGCCAAAACGTTGGGTGGTGCCGACAACAACATCGACTCCCCATTCTCCTGGAGGGGTGAGTAGAACCAAACTTAAAATATCGGCGGCAACGGCAACCTTGATATCACTGGCCTTGGCATTTTCCACAAACCTGGCATAATCATTTACCTGACCGTGTTTTCCTGGATATTGCAGAAGGGCGCCATAGAAATCGGAAGAAAAATCAAATTCTTCATGATTTCCTATAACCAATTCTATGCCTAACGGAGTAGATCTGGTTTCAAGTAGACTTAGGGTCTGCGGTAGCACCTCTTCGGATACAAAAAACTTGGTAGTTCCTTCTTTTTTCTGCTGTCTAGAGCGAACATCGAACAACATGGTCATAGCTTCTGCAGCGGCAGTGCTTTCGTCTAAAAGCGAGGCGTTGGCCAATTCCATCCCGGTAAGGTCACTTACCATGGTTTGGAAATTCAATAAAGCTTCCAGTCTTCCTTGTGCTATTTCTGCTTGATATGGTGTATAGGCCGTATACCAACCAGGGTTTTCAAGAATATTTCGCTTTATAACCGAAGGAGTTAAGCTTTCGTGGTAACCCAGCCCGATATAGGACTTAAAAACCTTGTTTTTATCTGCTAATTGCTGAATATGGGTAAGAAACTCATGTTCGCTTATACCTTGTGGAACGTCCAAAGGTTTTTCTAATCGAATTTCATCAGGAATAGTTTCATTGATTAACTGTTCCATGTTGTTTACTCCAACGATTTCGAACATCGATTGAAGGTCTTTTTCGGTAATACCGATATGCCGTAAGGCAAACACATCTGTATTCATAGTTCAATCCAATAAAGTGCACAAAATTAGGGATTAATTCGATGAAAATCGGCAATTTTGAAAACAGCAGGGCCAAAGTTGTTAACCAATAATCAACCTTTTAGTGTAAGGCCGGATTTCCTTAGAATGAAACTATTAAAAACGTTATTTGATTTTTACCTTAATGCTAGTGTGCATGTGGCTTTTGCAGTGGTTTCGTTGATATTGTCCACAATAGTTCTGCTAGGGATATCACCAAATAGTTCACTACTTGGGTTTACGTTTTTTGGAACTATTGTATGCTATAATTTTGTAAAATATGGGGTAGAAGCAGAAAAGTATCTGATAGTTTCCAACACCTATCACCGAAGTATCCAAGTTTTTAGCTTTGTTTGCTTTGTACCAGCTTTATATTTTCTATTTCAACTTGACCAGGAAATTTGGATGGTTCTATTAATATTATCCTTGATTTCTGCACTTTATGCCATACCATTTTTACCAAACGCAAAGAACTTGCGAAGCCTTGGTGGGTTCAAAATCTACATAGTGGCCCTAGTTTGGGTGGGATTTACCGTATTTCTGCCAATTTTGGACCAACAGGCGGCCCTGACATGGGATATCTGGGTGTTGTTTTGCCAACGTTTTGTGTTGGTGATTGTGCTGCTTCTGCCCTTCGAGATTAGGGACCTTAAATGGGATAGAAAGGCATTGAAAACTTTGCCCCAGGTAATTGGAATCGAAAGGACCAAAAGACTAGGTATCTTTTTGACTATTTTATGGTTCCTTTTTACATTTCTAAAGGATGAATTATACCAAACAGAAATTTGGTCAAGATTCGTAGTGAGCCTTATTTTACTTGTAGTGTTCTTTTACGGGAAAAATATGCAAAAAAACTATTTAGTCTCTTTTTGGGTAGAAGGTATTCCAATTATATGGTGCGGAATATTATGGCTGCTTATCGGCTTTGGCTAAAGATGTTTTTCCAAATCCTTTTTCATGGCGTCTTTTTCGTTTTCGGAAAGAACATTAAGTCCTGCACGTTCGCAGAGCGAGGTAAAAGCGGTGTTTTCCTTGGTGAATTTTGCACAGGTCTTGCACATGAGAATATGTGCACGTAGTTTTAAAATCTCCCAAAAACCAGCTTCTTTGTATTGCGATTTATTGCATATGTTCGAGGCCTCCTCGCATGAAATCTTCATAACTAATACCAATTTTGATTCAGGCAACCCATAAGAGCAGTTCGGGCTCTATGGATCATTACCCATAGGTTGGACGGATTAATTCCGAGTTCATTACAAATATCTTCCGTACTCATTCCTTGAATAGTCTTCATCTTAAAAACCAAGGATTGTTTTTTTGGAAGTTTTGAAATGCATTCTTGAATTGCCAGACCGAGTTCTTCGTTTTCAATGGTGTCATCACCACCTTTGCCGAACGGGTCAGCAACTTGTTCTTCGAGCCAATCTCCTTCTGAGTCGGAGCTAGCATTGTAATTGACCCTAACTTCCGCCTTACCTTTTTTTGAATTTATCTTTCGATAATGATCGATAACCTTTCGCTTTAGAATAGCGATTAACCATGTGCGTTCGGCGGCATCACCTTTATAATTTTTTGCCGAATTTAAGCCGGCATAAAAAGTTTCTTGTACTAAATCTTTTGCAATTTCTGCATCACTTACACGAGCTACCGCATAATTAAAGAGATAATCTGCATATTGATCTATCCAGTTTTCAGGTTGAAGTTCGTGCGTCACCATTTTTTTTTCAAGAAGTACCAAAAGTAATGGATTTTAGTTAATGATTCGATGTTTTGTCCATTACAAACGACTTTAAAAAGTATCACGAAAAGTTCATGATCTTAGACTTTAAATAAAGATTAACACTATGAAAACGAGTTAAAAACAGTCTAATCTGCTTTCTTAATCAACCCAGCTCTTTCCAACAAAGGTTCAATTTTAGGTTCAGCTCCCCTGAAACGTTTATATAGAACCATCGGATTTTCTGTTCCTCCCTTGGAGAGTACATGGTCTTTGAATTTGTCAGCTACATCTTTATTAAAAATGCCATTTTCTTTGAAGAAAGCGAATGCATCAGCATCCAAAACTTCGGCCCATTTGTAGCTGTAATACCCAGAGGAATAACCGCCTTGGAAAATATGAGCGAAAGCCGTACTCATGCAGGTTTCTTTTGTTTCTGGAAATAGATTGGTTCCCTCGAATGCCTTGGTCTCATATTTTTTGACGTTAGTTATGTCCGAAGGATTCGTTCCATGCCATGCCATATCCAAGAAACCGAAACTTAATTGACGCAAGGTTGCCAAGCCCTCTTGGAAGGTGGCAGAATCTTTTATTTTTTTGACCAATTCCATAGGAATCAATTCACCTGTTTCATAATGGAAAGCAAACAGTTCGAGTGCTTCTTTTTCGTAGCACCAATTTTCCATGATCTGACTAGGTAATTCTACAAAATCCCAATAAACCGAAGTGCCCGACAAACTAGGATAGGTGGTGTTGGCTAGCATACCATGTAAAGCATGCCCGAACTCGTGAAATAATGTGGTTACTTCATTAAAGGTGAGTAATGAAGGTTTGGTTTCTGTGGGTTTGGTAAAATTGCACACATTGGAGATGTGCGGCCTACTGTTTTTACCATCCAACTGATACTGCGATTTGTAAGATGTCATCCAAGCCCCACCTCGTTTACCGGGCCTAGGATGAAAATCGGCATAAAAGAGGGAAATAAAATTATCGGACGAATCATATACCTCAAAAGTTTTAACCTCCTCGTGGTATTTTTCAACGTCAAAAACTTCTTTGAAAGTAAGTCCGAATAGCTTTTCAGCTACTTTGAAAACCCCATCTATAACATTTTCAAGTTTAAAATAGGGTTTGAGCTTTTCGTCATCCAAATCAAACAGTTTTTGTTTCAATTTTTCAGAATAATAAGCACTATCCCATTTTTCCAATTGATCAATATTGTCCAAGTCTTTTGCATAGGTTTCAAGCTCTGCAAATTCTCGTTGAGCAGCTGGCTTTGCTTTTTCAAGCAATTCATTCAAAAATCCCAATACTTTTTTTGGAGTTTCCGCCATACGCTCTTCCAGAACAAAGTCAGCATGGGTATTGTACCCTAAAAGATTGGCTCGTTCATGACGCAAAGAGACAATTTGAAGCACATTTTTTTGATTGTCCAACTCGTCGCCGTGAAATCCTTTACTACCGAAAGCAAGCGCTAATCGCTTTCGCAATTCCCTGTTTTTGGCATATTTCATAAATGGAATATAGCTAGGGTAGTCCAACGTGACCAGCCAGCCTTTTTTACCTTTTGATTTTGCTAATTGGACGGCTGCTTCCTTTGCTCCTTCGGGCAATCCATCCAAATCTGATTCATTGGTTAATAACAACTCATATTTGTTGGTCTCGGCTAGTATGTTTTCGCCAAATTTCAATTTTAGCTTGGAGAGTTCAGCGTCAATTTCACGTAATCGCTTTTTTTCGGCTTCGGCCAAATTCGCTCCGTTGCGACTAAAACTTTTATATTTTTTTTCCAAAAGGGTCCGTTGTTCAGGTGACAGTTCATAACTATCCTTTTGCTGATAGACAGATTTTATGCGCTGGAAAAGCTTTTCATTCAATGTAATGTCATTACTGAATTCCGACAACAAGGGCGATACTTCTTGCGCAATTTTCTGAATTTCGGCATTCGTCTCTGCTGAATTCAGATTAAAAAAAACACTTGAAACACGATTCAGTTGTGCTCCCGAAAAATCCAGAGACTCCAGCGTGTTTTCAAATGTGGGCGCATCTGAATTGTTTGTAATAGCATTAATCTCTTTTCTCGCACTTTCAATTGCTGAAATAAAAGCTGGCTTAAAGTGCTCGTTTTTTATTTGCTCAAAAGGAGCCTGGTCAAATGAGGTTAATAGCGGGTTGCTCATTATATATTCTTGGGATAACTAGTTTTTGTTCGCTTGGAATAGCCCATTAGGAGGCTTTATTTTTTATTTCTGACTTCTTCAGCCCCTTTAATGACTTTTTCTTTAAGCCCCTGTTTATAGACTTCCACTTTGTCCAAAACACATTTGTCGGCACTGCCGATGATTTGAGCAGCCAAGATTCCTGCATTTTTTGCTCCGTTCAATGCCACTGTAGCAACGGGAACACCTCCGGGCATTTGAAGAATGGAAAGGACAGAATCCCACCCATCAATGGAATTACTGCTTTTTACAGGAACTCCGATTACGGGCAATGGCGAAAGGGATGCAACCATTCCGGGTAAATGCGCAGCACCTCCGGCACCCGCTATAATGACGGAATATCCATTTTTGTGGGCATTCTTTCCAAAATCGAACAGTTTTTCAGGAGTTCTGTGTGCCGATACAATGTCTACATCAACTTCAATGTCAAATCCTTTTAAAATATCTACCGCATCTTGCATAACTGGGAGGTCACTGGTGCTTCCCATAATAACTGCTACTTTGCTCATGATTTTTCTGCTATAACTTTAATTGTTTGCTTTACTTCTTGCGCAATTTCCCTTGCTCGCGCCATGTTTTGGTCTACAATGGTCACATGTCCCATTTTTCGGAAAGGACGTGTTTGTTTTTTGCCATAAATGTGCGGAGTAACGCCCTCCATTTCTAATATGGATTCTATATTTTCATAAACAACATTTCCGGTATGTCCTTCTGCTCCCACCAAATTTACCATCACCCCAGCCACTTTACTGTCTGTTTTGCCCAAAGGTAATCCTAAAATGGCGCGGATATGCTGTTCAAATTGATTGGTATAGCTTGCTTCAATACTGTAATGTCCACTATTGTGTGGTCTCGGCGCTACTTCGTTCACCAAAATTTCATCATCTTGGGTTTGGAACATTTCGACAGCAAGCAATCCTACATGTTGAATGGATTCCGAGACCATAAGCGCTACTTCCTGCGCTTTCCGAGAAACATGATCTTCAATTCTAGCGGGGCAAATAACGTATTCCACCTGATTGGCTTCCGGATGGAATTCCATTTCTACCACGGGATAGGTTACCACTTCTCCTTTTTCGCTTCGTGCAACGATCACGGCCAATTCATTTTTAAAATGGACCATTTCCTCAGCAATGCACTCTACATTTGGCAATCCTTTTAAATCGTCAAGCTGCCGTACCACTTTTACGCCTTGTCCATCGTATCCAAACTGGGCACTTTTCCATACGAAAGGAAATTGTAGCCCTCCATTGGAAATGCTATCCTCAATTTCAGAAGTATAGGCAAATCGAGTAAAGGGTGAGGTCGGAATATCGTTATCCGTATAAAAAAGCTTCTGGGTTGCTTTGTTTTGAATAATACGTAGTGCTTTGGTTTGTGGAAACACTTTCACGCCTTCATCTTCCAGTTTTTCAAGCGCGTCCACATTTACATTTTCAATTTCGATGGTAAGTACATCAACATCTTTTCCAAAAGCATAAACAGCATTAAAATCAAGCAAACTTCCATTAACGAAATGGTCACAAGCTATTTTGCATGGAGCTTCATCTGAAGCATCCATAACCTTGGTTTGAATATCCCATTTTCGGGTCTCATAAAGCAACATTTTGCCTAATTGACCTCCTCCTAAAATTCCAAGTTTAAAGTTGGAAGAAAAAAAACGCATTGGTCCGTGATTTGGAATGAAAGCAAAAATACATGAATTCCGCGAAGGGATAAAAAACCAAAGGGATTAGAGACCCTAAAAATGTTATCTTTGCCAACCTATTTAAATGGACGACAAGTTGATAAAGCTTCATAACAAGGTGTTCAAACCCTATTTAGGGGAGAGTCAGATTTTGGAAGCCGTTGATAAAATGGCCGCCAAAATCGCTAATGACTATAAAGATGAGGTGCCAATTTTTGTTGGTGTCCTTAACGGGGCTTTTATGTTTGTTTCCGATTTTCTAAAGGCCTATCAGCACCCTTGCGAAGTATCTTTTGTTCGGTTGAGCTCGTATCAGGGCTTGACATCAACAGGTATTGTGGAGACCTTATTGGATGTGCCTGAGAATATTGAGGGTAGAAGTGTTATCATTTTAGAAGATGTCATTGATACCGGACGAACTCTAAAGAAGCTGGTGCACTTGTTTTCCCAAACCAATGTGAAGGAATTTAAGATAGCTTCATTGTTTTACAAATCAGAAGTCTATAATGGGGAATATGCAATAGATTATGTTGGCCTTGAAATCCCAGATACCTTTATAGTAGGATATGGTCTGGATTATAATGAATTAGGAAGAAATTTGAGAGAAGTATACCAATTAAACCAAACACATATGATCAACCTAGTGCTTTTTGGAAAGCCGGGCGCTGGCAAGGGTACCCAAGCGGGATTTTTAAAAGAAAAATACAATTTGAAACATATCTCTACCGGAGATGTGTTCCGATACAACATAAAAAATGGAACGGAGCTGGGCAAATTGGCCCAATCCTATATGGACAAAGGAGATTTGGTGCCAGATGAGGTTACCATAGACATGCTGAAGGATGAAGTGGAGAAAAACCCGCAGGCTGCTGGTTTTATTTTTGACGGTTTTCCTAGGACGGCAGCGCAAGCCGAAGCCTTGGATAACTTTTTGGAATCCAAAGGCATGCAGGTAGATGCGACAATCGCCCTGGAGGCAGATGACGATGTTTTGGTGAATCGGTTGTTAGAAAGAGGAAAGGATAGTGGACGCCCAGATGATCAGGATGAGAGCAAAATTCGCAACCGTTTTGATGAGTACAATCAAAAAACAGCTCCCTTAAGAGCCTACTATGAAAAACAAGGGAAATTCCATTCTGTAAATGGAATTGGGGAGATTACAGAGATTACCGAGCGGTTGGGCGAGGTAATCGATGTGCTTTCTTGAGTTTCTAAATTAAACGTACCGATGGGTTTTGATCTACAGCCTCACTTGAGCAACAACTTAGTTGATTTAAGACCCTTACTGGCTGAAGATTTTGACGCGCTTTTCAACGCGGCTTCCGACCCAAGTATCTGGGAACAGCATCCTGATAAAAAAAGATGCACTATGCCGGGTTTTAAGGATTTTTTTGAGGATTCTTTGAATTCAAAAGGATGTTTAGTTATTCAGGATAAAGTGGCAAATACGATTATCGGTAGCTCAAGATTTAAAGTGCGAGCCAATTTTGAGGATGCTGTGGAAATTGGATGGACATTTTTAATCCGCAAGTATTGGGGAGGGCACTATAACATGGCGGTAAAAAGATTGATGATGGAATATGCTTTTCGACATGTGAATAGAATTTTGTTTTTTGTGGCAAAGGATAATTTTCGTTCTCAAAAAGCAGTTGAAAAATTAACAGCGATGAATGACTTTCCACTTTCCATGGACAAAAAAAATGAACCTGAAGAGGAAAATATCATCTACATAATTCAAAAAAGCTAAATAGTTGGAACAATGACCGAGGGTAATTTTGTTGATTATGTAAAAGTAAATGTAGCCTCCGGAAATGGGGGTAAAGGCTCTGTGCACCTTCATCGCGAAAAGTATATCACTAAAGGCGGACCTGACGGTGGAGATGGTGGTCGCGGAGGACATGTTATTGTAAGAGGGAATAAGAATCTTTGGACCTTGGTGCATTATAGGTTCAAAAAGCATTTTAAGGCTGGTCACGGAGAACACGGAAGCAAAAATCGAAGTACCGGTGCCGATGGAGCCGATGTCTATATGGAGGTACCGCTCGGAACAGTAATTCGAGATACTGATTCCAACGAAGTGCTGTTTGAGATTACTGAAGACCAAGAAGAAAAGATTGTAGCCGAAGGCGGAAAAGGTGGCAGGGGCAACTGGCACTTTAAAAGCCCAACGAATCAAACTCCACGATACGCACAACCCGGTATTCCAGGACAAGAATCCCAGGTCACCCTTGAGTTAAAAGTATTAGCAGATGTTGGTTTGGTCGGATTTCCCAATGCTGGAAAGTCTACATTACTTTCTGTAATGACTTCTGCCAAACCTAAGATTGCGGATTACGAGTTTACAACGTTAAAGCCCAACTTAGGTATTGTAGAGCATCGTGATTTTAAGAGTTTTGTGATGGCAGACATTCCCGGAATCATAGAAGGAGCAGCAGAAGGCAAAGGGTTGGGGCATTATTTTTTGCGTCATATCGAGAGAAATGCCACCTTACTTTTCCTGATTCCCGCCGACAGCAATGACATTTCAAAAGAATATGAGATTTTGCTGGACGAACTGCGACGCTACAATCCAGAGCTTTTAGATAAGGAAAGATTGGTTGCTATTTCCAAAAGCGATATGCTAGATGATGAACTCATCGCCGAAATGACGATTGAACTTGACAAGGATTTGAAAGACATTCCCTATCTTTTTATTTCTTCCGTTGCCCAACAAGGAATACAGGAGCTTAAAGATGGGCTCTGGAAGCTGTTGAACGAATAACCCCTTCCATTTCTTTTTTGAATGTGAATATTGATTAATTTTAAAGGTATTTGAAAATTGATCATGCGGTGCTTTTTTTTGATAGGGGTATGCGGTCTATTGCTCTCATGTGCAGGTGTGAGGGTGAACTATGACTATGACAAGAAAACGAACTTTTCAAGTTATGCCAGTTACAATTACTTCTCCGATATTGAATCAGGTTTGAGCGAACTTGATGAAAAGCGTTTGATTCGTGCTTTGGACTCAACATTGCAATCCAAAGGGTATTTACTGGCGGAGGAGCCCGATTTTTTCGTAAATATCCTTAGCAGCGAGTATCGCAATGCACCTAACAATGCAGTTGGCGTTGGAGTAGGCGGAACCGGCCGTAACGTAGGGGGTGGCATTTCGGTTGGATTGCCTTTAGGGAATTCCGGAATTCAACGTCAAATACAATTTGATTTTGTCGATGCACAAAGAGATGCCCTGTTCTGGCAGGCAACAAGTGAAAGTGGATATCGCGAGAATGCTTCTCCGAGTGTTCGGGAAGATAGATTAAGAGCGGTTGTAAAAAAAGTATTTTCCAAGTTTCCACCCGAAAAAAGATAATTCCATTTATCAAAGCTAATTTACCGCTTATCATAAGCTAATTGTACCTTGGAGCATATCATACTACATTTACTTACCGTTAAAATTTGTAACAAAAGCTCAAAAAAACGGTCATATTAAAGATTAAATACAAATTTCAATCAAAAACGATTAATTCAACACTTATGAAAACAACATTGAATTTTAAACTTCTTTGTGGCTCCCTGCTGTTCTTGTTTACAGGATTGACCACTTATGGACAGGAACAAACAAGTAGTCCTGAAGAAGAACAAAGCTTACCGGGCAAACCAGAATTGGTCAGCTCCAATGATGAACTTATTTCTTTAGCATCTTTAGATGAAGGTGATTACAGATATACTGTAGAAGATTACTTTGCCAATCCCAAGGCCTTTACTTTCAGATTTTCTCCTGATGGAAAATACCTTTCGTACCGAGAAAGCGATGAAAACGGGAAACAGCATATCTATGTGAAGGATATTGCAACAGGAGTATCAAAAAGAGCTATAGAAGAAAAAGATGAATTGGTAAGAGGTTACGGATGGCTTAACAATGGTAGACTCTATTATTCCATGGACAAGGGCGGTGATGAAAATTACCATATTTATGCCGTTGACCTTGACGGAGGCAATTTAAAAGACCTTACTCCCTTTGATGGAGTCCGTGCCCAGTTTACTGAGCTATTAAGAGAGGATAAGGATAACATCATTGTTTCTATGAATAAAAACAACCCTCAGGTCTTTGAACCCTACAAAGTGAATTTGAATACGGGCGAGCTAAATCAGATTTTTAGCAATGATGACCCAAACAACCCCATTTTTGGATACAACTTTGATAAGGACGGAAACTTAAAAGGCTATGTCAAGATTAGGGATGGTGTTGAGCAAGATGTCTATTATGAAGATGGAAATGGAGAATATAGGTTGCTCAAAAGCCTTAACTGGAAAGATAACTTCAACATTTTGGATTTTAACTACGCTACGGAAAATCCACACGATGCCTATGTACTTTCGAACTTGCAAAGTGATAAGGCCGAAATAGTACTTTACGACCTAAAAGAGGACAAGGTTATAGAGAAAGTTTTTACCAACGATTATTATGATGTTCAAGGTTTGGGACTATCACGTACCAGGAACTATTCCATCGATTATTTTTCCTTTGAGGGAGAAAAAAGTATTGTGGTCCCAATAAGCGCACCTTACAAAAAGTTGGACGCTAAAATGAAAACGGAACTTCCGGGGAAACAATATCGGGTGTTAGACACCACCGAAGATGAAAATCTCTTTATGGTCTATGTGGATAGTGACCGTCTTTATGGAGTATATTATGCGTATGATGTAGCCAAAAATGAACTTAAGGAGCTTTATAACACCATGCCTCAATTGAGGGAAGAAGATATGTCTGAAATGAGACCTATCACTTTTCAAAGCAGGGATGGAATTACATTGCATGGTTATATTACCTTACCAAAGGCCGCTTTGGCTGGACAAAAAGTGCCTGTTATTGTAAATCCTCATGGTGGCCCACAAGGAATAAGGGATTCATGGGGTTTCAATCCAGAGTCACAATTGTTTGCGAGTAGAGGGTATGCTACGCTACAAGTTAATTTCCGTATTTCCGGAGGGTACGGAAGAGAGTTCCTGGAATCAGGATTTAAGCAAATTGGACGAAAAGCAATGGATGATGTTGAAGATGGATTACAATATGTAATAGATCAAGGATGGGTAGATGGTAGTAAAGCCGCCATTTATGGAGGTAGTCATGGAGGCTATGCCGTTCTTCGGGGACTAACCAAAACGCCGGACCTATATGCCTGTGGAGTAGACTATGTGGGTGTTTCCAATCTTTTCACCTTTATGAAAACCATTCCTCCATATTGGAAGCCTTATTTAAAGATCATCAAAGAAATTTGGTATGATGAGGATAACCCCGAGGAAAAAAAGATTATGGAGGAAGTATCTCCAGTATATCAAATAGATAAAATTAAGAAACCACTATTTGTAGTTCAAGGAGCAAATGACCCAAGAGTAAATATTGATGAATCTGACCAAATCGTAAGCGCCTTGCGTGGAAAAGGATACGATGTTCCTTATATGGTCAAATATGATGAAGGTCACGGTTTTGGAAAGGAAGAAAACAGATTAGAGCTCTATAAAGCCATGATGGGCTTCTATGCCAAGCATCTGAACAAACAAGAAATACCAACACCACTCAAAGACTAATTGGTTAAAACTAAACAATAAAAGGAGCCTTTTTAGGCTCCTTTTTTTATGCTTACCGTTCATAATGTCAAATATACCACTGGTCATAATCCTCTTTCCCTACACGTGTTAGCAGTGTATTTTTGGTGTATAAATATCAAAAGACGGTTACGATGATAACTTTAGCCAAATTACTGATCACATTACTTATCAGCATTCTTGTTTAAGAATTAGCAGTTTAAAAACCATACAGATGAAAAAACTAAATAAAACACAGAAGTTTATTTTTATTATTGGAGTCCTATTGACCACTTTTGCTCTTTTAGGTAAATGGAACAACTGGGATATTGACTTTTTTCCATTCTTTTACACAGGCTCGACCTTTATGTGGATAGCATTTTTAAAACCCGAAAAAAGCTGTTGCACTGACTTGAAAAAGAAAAGAATAGACGCAAATCCCTAAATTCACTTCTTCCAACAAAAACTATTTTTGGATAATTGACGATTTGACGAATGGATCTTAGTAGAAAAAAAAGCAACTATTCTTTTTGGATACTCCAATTTTTAGGTTGGGGATTTATCAATTGCCTTTCCATTTTTATTATGAGAAAAATAAGCACTGAGCTTATTGTCTACTCCATAATTTTTGGAATTTTAATCGGTGTCTTTTCCACTTCGATATTAAGGTGGTATCTAAAACGAAACATAAGTTTTGAGGCTTTTGGGATAAAGGAGTTGACTAAAATAGTAGTGTCGTTCTTGTTTACCTGTATCATTTTTGGCGGATTGAACTTCATGTTTGGGTATGTATACGCAAAACACGGACCAGGTCTTACCGAGGAAGAAATTCAAATGTTTAAAATGTACGATGGGGTGTTTATACATATCATCAACTCGCTGTTTATAGTAGGAGCGTGGACAATTACCTATTTGGTCATTAAGCTGCTCCTGAAACTTAATCGAGACCGAATTGAACGACTTGAATTGAGCACCAATCTGAAACAGGCACAATTAAATACCCTTAAGGGTCAGATAAATCCACATTTTATGTTCAACAGCCTGAATAATATCAGAGGGTTGATGTTGGAAGATGTGGAAAAATCAAGGGATATGTTGACCAAACTTTCGGAGATTTTGAGGTATTCACTTACCAAGAATAATGTGAATTCCATCTCATTACAAGAAGAGTTGGAAATTGTAGACAATTATATTGACCTGTCAAAAATTCAATTCGAAGACCGTTTGGAGTTTATAAAGGACATTGATCAAAGTGTATTGCAACTTCAAATTCCACCGATGATCATTCAGTTGCTAGTAGAGAATGCCACCAAGCACGGAATTTCGAACTTAAAAGATGGAGGTAGAATTGTTTTGGAGGCAAAACAGGAGGATAGACTCATAAAAATTAAAGTAAAGAATACAGGAAGGCTAAGAATTCAAAAAAACACCACCCAATTAGGGCTTAAAAATATTAAGCAAAGGTTAAAGCTGCTATATGCGGATAAAGCATCATTCAGTTTGCAAGAAATTGATGGTGAAGTAGTGGCGGATATTAAAATACCATTGGAATGAAAATTAGGACGGTTATTGTAGAAGATTCCAGGTTGGCCCGCAATGAGCTTAAAGAACTCATTAAAAAACACGATGAGATTGAGCTTGTAGGTGAGGCGGAAAATGTGGACATGGGGTTTGAGCTTATTCAACAGCAAACCCCAGATTTACTTTTCTTGGACATCAATATGCCCGAAAAGGATGGTTTTGAATTACTGGAAATGTTGGACAATGTGCCAATAACTGTATTTACAACTGCATTTGATGAGTATGCGATAAAATCCTTTGAATACAATGCTTTGGATTATCTACTGAAGCCTATAAATGAAAAGCGCTTTGCCATGGCTTTGGATAAGGTTAAAGCAAGGTTGGACGAAAAGCAAGAAGAGGAGAACTCATCAAAACTATCGGAAACAAGCCAAATCTTTATAAAAGATGGGGAAGCGTGCTGGTTGGTTAAGATTGGTGAAATCTCCCATTTTGAGATTGTAGGAAACTATACCCGGGTATTTTTTCAAGATAAAAGACCCATGTTGTACAAATCGCTTAACCAAATTGAAGAAAAATTACCTAATCAGTGTTTTTTCAGAGCTAACCGTCAACAGATAGTCAATACCAATTACATCAATCAAGTGGTACCATGGTTCAATGGTAAGCTAAAACTCCAAATGAAAAATGGAGAAGAAATTGAGGTTTCTCGAAGACAATCCTACATTTTCAAGGATAAAATGAGCTTATAATCAAAAAACGAATCTTGTAGAAAGAAAAAGGCCTTCTAAAAAGAAGGCCTTTTTTATAAGTTCTAAGCTCGTAGAATTTCTTTGTACCTGTCCTTATATCCCATAAGAACAACGATATTTAAAACAATTAATATAAGAGCGCCTATAATACCTTCAGGGGCCAGTGTAGCATGAAATAATACCGCATTTACCGAAACACTCATAAGGATAAGGGCCATCAAAGCGCCATACTTGTTCAAAATAAAGGCAAGACCTGCTAAAATCTCAATAACTCCAACAATGTCAAGAAGGTGGGTTGGGCCAACGCCAACAAAATAATTTGTGGCGGCTTCAGGCATTTCCCCAAACGGGATAAACCCAAAGAATTTGTTTAAGCCAAAGGTGAGAACGAACAAACCTAAAAGGATGCGCGCCACCATAGAAACTTTTGAATTCATAAAGTTGAATTTTTAGTGGTTAAGCAATAAAATTAACTAAAATTTATGAATTCGATAATTTGACCCTTGTATTATTTCGATTTTGAAAATAATCACAAGGATTTTAATAACCCACCGTCAATAGGAATATTGGTGCCGGTGATGTATGCTGCCTGTTGTGAAGCTAAAAAAGAAACCAAATATCCATATTCGGCCGGGTCACCAATACGTTGCATAGGCACTTGTGCTTCCATTGCAGAACGAACCTCTTTGGGAGTTACACCCATTTTTTCAGCCTTTTTGATATTCAGTTGGGCAATACGGTCGGTATCAAAATATCCGGTAAGGATATTGTTTACGGTGATACCATCTTTGGCTACATCAATGGCTAGACTTTTGGCCCAAGTTACTACCGCTGCCCGTATAGAATTTGAAAGTGCCAAATAGTTGAGAGGTTCTTTCACGGAAATTGAGGCCACATTTATAATTCTGCCCCATTGATTTTTTTGCATGTTTTTTAGCGCCAACTCGGTTGTAAACACAACTGATTTGAAAATCAGGTCAAAGGCGTTCTGATAATCGGCTACCTTTTTTTCCAGTGCTCCCCCAGCTTCCGGACCTTGGGTGTTATTGATAAGAATATCGACATCATTTTCAGCAAAAAATAAATTGATTTTTGTGCTGAAAACTTCAAAATCCGAGAAATCAACAACCAAGTATTGATGCTTTTGCCCTAGTTCTGCAGGCAACTCTGACACAATTGTTTTCAGCCGCTCTTCATTTCTGGCCATTAGGGTTACATTGGCACCACTTTCAGCAAGCTGTCTAGCTATGGCTTCTCCAATACCTTTGCTACTTCCCCCGACAAGGGCATTTTTTCCTAAAAGAGATATCTTCATACTACTTATATTCTTCCCTTACGGGACTAAAAATATCCATAAGTCGGCATGCGGTCAATGCTTTTCCGCCATGCGGGACATTTGAAGGAATTATAACAACATCCCCAGGGCCATGAATATTGGTGCTCCCACCAACAGTGAACTCAAATTTACCTTCCACAACATGCATGATTTGTTCATGAACATGATGATGTTCAGGCACCTGTGCGCCTTTTTCCACATCCCAAAAAACCCAACTCATTTTTTCTCCATGGACGAGTTTGCCGTGGTAGCCGGGTATAATTTCTTTGCTAGGAATATCTTCTAAATTCATATTAATAGATACTTGTTTGATTTTATTTCTGGTCAATTTTTTTTCTTACGCTATCGTAGTATTCCCTCGTGACTTTTTCAGTCCAAATAGTTGGGGAGTTTCCGTAAATGGCGAGATAGGATACCTTGCTGTCCTTGGATGATGTATGCCAATGTTCCGTGTCTTTTTGGCATTGAATAACATCTCCCTTTTTTATAATTATCGGATCTTTTCCTCTCTCTTGATAATATCCTTTTCCTTCCAACACAATCAATACTTGGGGAGTACTATGTTTATGCCAATCTAATGTTGAATTTGGACTAAATGTCGCTTGTGTAATATTGTAGTTCAGTCCATCCTCTTCCTGAAGTAAGAAGTTTAGCCATGCTTCTCCTAAATGATGTGTATTCGGAGCTTTGACCCCTTCTTCTAAGAATGACTTAATGGGATAATCAGCATTCTGAGCGGATATAGCAGAAGACAGAGAAAGTAATAAACAACATACTAAATATCTCATAGTGGTTAATTTTAAACCAAGTTAGCAATTAATAAGATTATATCTTAGTTTGTATTGGCATTGTCAATGTCTATTTTTGGTCGATAAATCGAAGCGATGAAAATCCATTTTATTGCCATTGGCGGAAGCGCTATGCACAATTTGGCGTTGGCCCTAGAACATAAGGGATATAAGGTTACAGGGAGTGATGACGTTATTTTTGAACCATCTAAAGGCCGTCTAGAAAAAAAAGGCTTACTACCAGAGGAATTTGGCTGGTTTCCAGAAAAAATCACAACGAACCTAGATGCGGTGATTTTGGGAATGCACGCCAAACCGGACAATCCTGAGTTACTGAGGGCGCAAGAGTTGGAGTTGAAAATATACTCTTATCCTGAGTTTTTATTCGAACAATCCAAATACAAGACAAGGGTCGTGATTGGTGGAAGTCATGGCAAGACCACCATCACCTCGATGATTCTTCATGTGTTGGACTATCATGATATTTCCGTGGATTATATGGTGGGAGCGCAGTTAGAGGGTTTTGACCGTATGGTACATCTTACTGAAGAAAATGATTTTATCGTTTTGGAAGGTGATGAATATTTGTCGTCACCCATCGATAGAAGGCCTAAATTCCATTTGTATCAACCTAATATAGCACTGTTGAGCGGGATTGCTTGGGACCACATCAACGTGTTTCCAACATTTGAAAACTATATGGAACAGTTCCAAATTTTTGTTGATGGAATTGTTAGAGGAGGTTCAATAACTTACAATGAAGAGGATATAGTGGTGAAAACAGTGGTAGAGCGTTCTGAGAATTCAATTCGAAAATTTCCTTACACGACACCAGCTTATCGAGTGGAGAATGGTGTCACTTTATTAGATACTCCTGAAGGAGAAATGCCCATTGAAATATTTGGACAACATAATCTCAATAACTTGGCGGGTGCTAAATGGATTTGTCAAAATATGGGTGTGGACGAGGATGATTTTTATGAAGCCATTGCTTCATTTAAAGGAGCATCAAAACGCTTGGAAAAAATCGCTGAAAACACAGAAAAAGTTGCTTTTAAAGATTTTGCACATTCTCCCAGTAAAGTTAAGGCCACTACCGGGGCTGTTAAAGAACAATACCCCAATAGAAACTTGATAGCCTGTTTGGAGTTACATACCTACAGCAGTTTAAACGCGGAATTCCTAAAGGAATATGAAGGTGCTTTGGATGCAGCTGATGAAGCAGTGGTTTTCTATTCCCCCAATGCGGTTAAGATTAAGCAACTGGACGAAGTAACGGAGAATCAAATTTCTGAAGCATTAAAAAGAGATGATGTTCAAATTTTTACCGACCCCGGAGCCTTTCAAGAATATCTTTTTGCCAAGAACTTCGACAACTCTACATTGCTGTTGATGAGTTCTGGAAATTATGGGGGATTGGATTTTGAAAAGGTCAAAACACTTTTCTTGTAAGATGCCCTAAAGGGCAATTTGTCAGTCGATTACAGGCTGGAACGGTAATTGACTGCTATTTCAGGTGAAATCGCCTATCCTTTTTTTTATGCAAACCTTGCCGAAAAGACTTCGACGACTTACTTCTATTCTGCTAGCTGCTTTTATGCTTGGCATTTCCAACGTTGTTTTGGAAGAAGATAGAATGATAAATGATTCCCGCCCTAAAATTGAACGTCAAGAAATTCAAGATGAGGATGAGACTCGTTGAGTAAGGAAATCAAACACCGAATTGTCGTAAGTGATGGTCTAAATGCTTGTACTGCATTTTACCCCATTGTTCGGGAGTAAAATGATCAAAAGCTGGATGTGGATCCCATTCCTTTTTACTCTTTTCTTGATGAAAATCGTTTACAGCAGTAATTAGTTTTTCTTTTTCCGTTATAAATTCTCTTTTATCCACGACCTTAAATGGTTTGGCCGTAGGCATATTGGGTTTCCACACAGAATCGTTATACAGACCTTTCTTGAAACTTTTAAAAATTAGTTTCATAATTGGGTTTGGCTTTTTCATTTCATATCTTCCCAATGCCAAATTCAATGGAAATTGACAATGAAGAAGCATTTGGCCAACCTCCATTTTACCCCATAACCCTTTTGAAGATTCGTTCAACGTATTGATGCGACTCAAAATTTCAGAATGAGACTCGGTTTCAAAGAGTGATTTCATTTGAGATGATTTCTGTAATAAATTACATAAAATAATCTTATATATTTAGACTATGCAAGAGAAAATCGCATCCTTTTCCATTAAGCATTGGGCAGATGACGACAAGCCCAGAGAGAAATTGGTGCAAAAGGGGCGTTCCGTGCTTTCGGATGCCGAACTGGTAGCCATTTTAATAGGCTCTGGCAATAAAAGGGAGAGTGCTGTAGAACTTTCTAAACGTATTTTGGCATCGGTCAACCATAATTTAAATGAGCTAGGGAAACTTTCGGTGAATCAACTCAAACAATTTAAAGGTATTGGCGAAGCCAAAGCGGTTTCGATAGCTGCAGCTTTAGAGGTAGGTAGAAGGAGAAGAGGAGATGATGCAGAAAAAATATACAGAATATCGAGTAGTAAAGACGCTTTTGAACTGCTATATCCGTTAATGGGAGAATTGGAGCACGAAGAATTTTGGATTGTTTATTTGAACAATTCCAATAAGATTATACACAAATCGCAATTGAGCAAAGGGGGTATCACTGGTACTCTTGTGGATGTGCGATTGGTGCTGAAACAAGCTTTGGACTTGGGAGCAGTTGGTATCCTGTTGGCGCATAACCACCCTTCAGGAACCATAAAACCGAGCGCAGCCGATAAACAAATCACAAGAAAATTGCAAAAAGCCGGGGAAGCCTTAGATATTAAAGTATTAGATCACTTAATATTGACACAGCACAACTATCTGAGTTTTGCAGATAAGGGAATACTTTAGTAGATATGTTATTGATATACACACATAAAATCACAAATCGGTTGACCTATACCACCAGGCAACTTTTTGAAAGGATATTGGGGATTGAGGTAACATTCACCACTAAGGTTGAAGACTTTATTAAACATTCAGGACCAAAAATCACTTATTCAAAGCAGCCCTTGCAGAATGAATTTTTTATTCGCAGCAATGACCTACTTTTCGAACAAGGAATAAATGATTTGGAGATAAAAGTATCCGAATGGGATGGGGTACCTTGTTTTTTTTCATGCGGTGAACGCAGTGCAATTCCTTATGACATATTTTCGGCCAGTTTTTTTCTGTTGAGTCGCTATGAGGAGTACCTGCCCCATGTTAAAGATAGTGTTGGTAGGTTTCCTGCCAAGGAAAGTATAGCCTATCAAAATGGGTTTTTACAACAACCTGTTATTGATATGTGGGCTCAAAGGTTATTGTTGGCTCTAAAAGAGCGTTTTCCGGATATTCAAACCAAAAAGAGGACGTATTCCTTTACCTCTATAATCAATGTAACCACCTCTCATTGCTATGCTCTAAGAGGATTTACAAGAAGTTTAGGTGGGTTTTTGCTTGATCTTGGAAAGTTTAAACTGAAATCGATGGTAAAACGATTTTCAGTCTTTTTGGGGATTAAAAAGGACCCTTATAACAATTTTTATGAGTTGATTGAAATCCACAAAAAGTTTCCCATAAAAACCATGTTCTTTTTTCAATTGGCCAAATATTCGGCGCATGACAAAAATGTTTCAGCTAATAATAACAAATTTCGCTACCTAATAAAATCGGTGGCGGATTATAGTGAGGTTTCTTTGAGCACTTCGTTTTTGTCCTCAACAGATAAAAAGGTTTTGAAAGAAGAGAAGAGGACTTTGGCCGATTTGATCAATAGACCTGTTACCTTTTCTCGATTGAGGTACAACCGTGTTAATGTCCCAAGCACCTATAGAAATTTAATAGAAACAGAGTTTACAGACGATTTTTCTATGGGATATACTCATGAAATAGGTTTTAGGGCAGGCACTTGCACCCCTTTTTATTTTTATGACATCAACATGGAAGTGCGCCAACCATTGAAAGTACATCCGTTTGCAATTCATGACTATGCCCTTGTTAATTATGAGCGAAAAGATGAAATTTTTGAAATCATGGATCAGGTGTACAGGCAAGTCAAACAAGTAAAGGGAGATTTGATTGCTGTTTTTTCCAACGAATTACTAGGAAGTGAGCATAAAATCAATTGGTTCGAACTTTATCAAGCCTTTTTAAAGCGGTACTATGTATAGTGATATTACCGACATTTTTTTTGACTTAGATCATACCTTATGGGACTTTGAAAAAAATTCGGCCCTCACATTTCAAAAAATTTTAAAAGAGAAAGAACTGAAGGTGAAACTGGATGACTTTCTAAGTACGTATATTCCGATTAACCTGGAATTTTGGAAGTTGTATCGAGAAGATAGAATAAGCAAATCAGAATTACGCTATATGAGGCTTAAAAAAACCTTTGACAAAATAGATGTTCCCGTTTCAGATGCATTGATTAATGGGTTAGCGGATGATTATATTGAACATTTGTCTTCTTTCACCCATCTTTTTCCACACACCCAAGATGTTTTGGAATACCTGTCACCCCATTACAATCTGCATATTATTACAAATGGATTCCAGGAGATTCAAGAGAAAAAACTAAAGGGTTCTAAAATCCATCATTATTTTGACCATGTAATAAACTCTGAAACAGCGGGTGTCAAAAAACCACATCCATATATTTTTGAATTGGCTTTGAAAAAAGCTGATGTTGCTCCAAAAAAAGCATTGATGATCGGGGATAGCCTTGAGGCAGACATTATTGGAGCCCAATCCGCAGGGTTGCACGCTCTGCACTTTAATGCGCACAAAGAACCTGTTCACGATATATGCAAAATGATTGATAGTCTTATTGAAATAAAAAGCATTTTATAAAGTTATAATAGGGCATAGCCAGCCTCAATTGTTATACTAGAAATGCTTTTTAACCTATGAGAAGACTATTTTTTCCACCTCTGCTGGCGGTAATTGCCCTTTTTCTTATTTTTTCATGCGCTGAAAAACAGGATTTTAACCAATTTGACGATTTAGAAGTCACTCCAACCGTTGCTTCGAGCATATTCTACCTTGAATCCGAAGAACAGCACATAAATGCAGTTGGAAACTTTACTGATTTTTATTCCCAGATTGTCAATTTTGAAGCTTTTAACGAAGAGTTTGTGGCGGAACGCTTATTGGAAGGGACAATCACCTATGAAATTGAAAATACGACAAGTAAAGACCTTAACATAACCATTGAATTTTTGGATGCCGAAGGGAATGTGCTGGATGCCCAAGTATTTGATGTAGACCAAGCTCCGGCACCCTTATTTTCACTCGAAGTGTTCTATGGTCCGGGCGGTAAAAATATTGAAATTCTGACTACAACTTCGGGACTCAGGATAAGTGCAAGCAATCTTGGCGACTCAGCAAGTGTTTCTTCATTGCCAGACCCCAAATTGATTTTACGGTCCGCCGCAGAATTTACATTCAGATTACAATGAGAATTCCGCGTAGCATACTTTGGGCCATTTTGTTTATGGGCATGTTCTTACAGGCCCAAAACAAGCAATTGCTATATGATTTTTATGAGATTCCGCAATCATTGTTGGTAAACCCTGGAGTCAAGACCTTTCAGAAATGGCATATTGGAGTTCCTGTATTGTCAGGATTGTCTTTTCAGGTTGGAACAAGCGGCGTCACGGTAAATGACCTGTTTGCGGATGATGGTATCGATTTCACTACTAAAGTTAGGGAGAGGCTGATAGACGGAATGAGCAGAAAGGATGACTTCAGTACAACAAGTCAGATTGATGGAATTAATATTGGCTTTAGAGGGAAGAACAGACCAGATGATTATTATAGCTTTGGAATGTACGGAGAGACCGATATTATTGTGTATTGGCCAAAAGATTTAGCCATTTTGGCGTTTGAAGGTAATGGCGGCAACAATATAGGTAGGAGTTTTGACCTCAGTGATCTTAGCTTGCGTGGGGAAATGGTCAATGTGACTCACTTTGGGGTGAACAGAAAGGTTAGCAATACATTAACCGTGGGAGCTAGAGCGAAGATTTATTCAAGTATATTCCAGTTTCAAACCATTCAGAACTCGGGGTCTTTTAGGACAACTCAGGGGCAGGACAATATCTATTCAACCAGTATCACGGCCGATATGCAGCTCCAAACATCCGGTGTGGAAGGCATAATAGATATTTTGGAAGAGGATACAGGAACAACACAAAGGGATTTGACCAAATTATTCATGAAAAGAGTGCTTTTCGGAGGTAATTTAGGGCTTGGATTTGATGCAGGGTTTACATATCAATTAAATCCTCAAACCACAATAACGGGAAGTATGTTGGATCTTGGATTTATATATAATTCCAAGGATATTAAAAACTACACGGTAAGAGGAAGTGCGAACAACGAAGGAATAACAGTCTTTTTACCAGAGGATATACCAGACCTGAACAATAACCTTTGGGAAGATCTGGTTGATGAGTTGGAGGAGGCCTTGCCTTATGAGGAAAACGATGAGGGTTACATTTCCTTTAGACCATTAAAAGTTTATGGTTCCATACGATATAATTTTGGCGAAGGAGGTGTTTTTGATGAGAACTGTGGTTGCGGAGTCAATGCCCAAGGAGGCCAAAATGACGCGTTCTACAGAAATAGCCTTGGAGGACAGTTATTTTTTATGAAACGTCCGCGTGGCGTTCAAGCGGCGGTAACAGGCTTTTTTCAAAAGAGATTGGGCAGGGGATTTTCATTTAAAACCACATATACTGCTGATAAATACTCATTGACCAATATAGGGTTAGGCCTAAATCTTCAACTGGGGCCTATTAACTTTTACATGTTGGGAGATAATCTATTGGGTTACCGAAATATTGCTGACAGCCACTACGCTTCTTTACAATTCGGATTTAATATTATATCTTGGAACGATAATTGATTTGTCACATTATATGAAACTGAGAATATTAATATTAGCTGTATTTACAGTAAGTCTAAGCATGTCGATGAGTGCACAATTGAATAAATATAAGTACATAATTGTGCCTAAGCAATTTGATGCTTACAAAGTCCCAAACCGACATCAAACCAGCACCATGGTTAAGCATCTTTTGATACAAAATGGTTTTAATGCTGTTTATGATGATGCCCTTCCGGGAGACTTAGCAAATAACAGATGTTTAGGATTGATTGCTGATCTTGAGGATAATTCCTCACTTTTCGCAACCAAAACGGTGCTTGTCCTTAAAGATTGCCAATTGAACGAAGTCTTTCGTACTATTGAAGGCCATAGTAAGGTGAAAGATTATAAAAGTGCCTATAAAGAAGTCCTAAACGAATGTTTTATCTCGTTCCAGGGGATGGATTATGTCTACACACCTTCGAAGGAACAGGAAAAGAAAACCGAAAAAGAGCAACCTATTACTGTTAGTTTTAAGAACGATGTAAAGCAGTTGCCAGAAAAACCGGAAGAAGAAGTTGTAATTCAAGAGACCACTCCTGAAAATCAAACCTATAAAAGTGTCAAACCAGAAGAATCATCTTACGTAAAGGGGTCGACTAGCGAAAAACCTATTCAAAAAGGTATTTTGTATGCACAACCCACAGAGAATGGATATCAGCTTGTTGATAGTACTCCCAAAGTAGTCATGAAATTGATGAAAACCTCCGTAGATGAAATCTTTTTGGTAAACCATGATGGTAAAAATGGCATGCTAACCAAACAAGATGGAAAATGGATTTTGGAGTATGCAGATGGAGACGGAAAAACAAAAGAATTGAATATTAAGTTCTAAAACCGGTATTTATCCTTCCAGCGTTTTTCAAGAAATTCCTTAATGGCTTTTTCCCTTGGATTCTTTCCGGGTTTATAAAAAGTTGTTCCTGAAATTTCATCTGGTAAAAACTCAAATTCCACAAAGTTATTCTTGTGGTCATGAGCATAATCATACCCTTTGCCATATCCTATGTCCTTCATCAATTTGGTTGGAGCATTTCTAATCGCCAACGGAACAGATAAATCACCCGTTTCTTGTACCTTTTGCTGCGCACTTTTTATAGCCATATAACTAGCATTACTTTTTGCGGAACTGGCTAAATAGGTAGCACATTGACTTAAAATAATCCGAGCTTCTGGATACCCGATGGTATTTACTGCTTGAAATGCTGAGTTTGCCAACACAAGTGCCGTAGGGTTTGCATTTCCAATATCCTCAGATGCCAGTATCACCATTCTGCGGGCAATGAACTTTACGTCCTCACCACCTTCTATCATCCGGGCCAGCCAATATACTGAAGCATTGGGGTCACTTCCCCTAATAGACTTAATAAAGGCGGAAATAATATCATAATGCTGTTCACCCGTCTTATCATATAGTACGGTGTTCTTTTGCACTTTTTGAAGCACTAGGTCATTGGTAATTGTAACCTTTTCTCCCGTCTCAGAGTTAACAATGAGTTCAAAAATGTTCAAAAGTTTACGTCCATCACCGCCAGAAAGCCTGAGCAGGGCTTCGATTTCCTTTAGCGTTATCTTTTTGGACTTTAGAATAGGATCTGTTTTCATGGCCCTATTCAGCAGCGATTCTAAATCTTCTTTTTCAAACGGATTTAAAATATAGACCTGGCATCTAGATAAAAGCGCAGGAATCACCTCAAAACTTGGGTTTTCAGTGGTAGCTCCAATCAAGGTGACCCAGCCTTTTTCGACCGCACCCAGCAACGAATCTTGCTGTGACTTACTGAATCGATGTATTTCGTCAATAAACAGAATTGGATTTTTTGAAGTAAATAGACCTCCAGCCTGTTTGGCCTTGTTTATAACTTCCCTTACATCCTTAACACCACTACTAATAGCGCTTAATGTATAAAAAGGTCTTTGACTTTCGTTGGCAATAATGTTGGCTAAGGTCGTTTTTCCCGTTCCAGGTGGACCCCACAATATTAAAGAGGGGATTATACCATTCTTAATTTGATGGGTTAATGATCCATTTTCGCCCACCAAATGATGCTGACTTATATAATCTTCTAAAGTTTTTGGGCGTATCCGCTCCGCCAAGGGTTCATTCATGCTGATAAAAATAAGATAATTTTATAGGAGCCATTACGACTGTTTCAATGCTTTTTAAGCAAAACCTGACAAAATGTGTATTTTCATAACATGGCCGGATAATTGATTGCAAAATAGCATGGCTGAGACAAATCATTTTAAATTTTCCAATAGTGTATTGATTGCGCCACTTGTAGCGGTGCTATCCATATGGACAGTTTTCTGGTTGGAACTTCAGTTTGGTGCTAACTTCAATGAATACGGGGTTAGACCGAGAAATTTTTCTGGACTCCGAGGTGTGCTTTTTAGTCCCTTTATCCACGGTTCAATTGAGCATTTATACAATAACACCATCCCGTTGGCGGTTTTGATATTTTTTCTGTTTTATTTCTATAGACCTGTTGCATTAAGAACATTGATATGGGGAACTTTAATTTCCGGAATTTTGACATGGGTTATCGGAAGGAATTCCTATCATATTGGTGCCAGTGGAGTAATTTATGTTTTAGCAAGTTTTATTTTTTTTAAAGGAGTATTTGCCAAACACTTTAGGCTGGTGGCACTATCATTGGTGGTTGTTTTTATCTATGGAAGTATGATTTGGTACATTTTTCCTATTGAAGAAGGCATTTCTTGGGAAGGACACCTATCTGGCTTTATTGTGGGATTGATATTGGCCATTTTACTGAAAGTGAAGATACCCAATGAAAGGAAATATCCATGGGAGCGGGAAGACTACAATGAGGACGATGACCCTTTTTTAAAGCACTTTGATGAAAATGGGAATTTTATTGAAAACCGTTCCGAGGAATCAGATAACAAGATTGAAATCACCTACCATTATAAAAAAGATAAAGAAGGGTAGCTTATTGCATACGCTGTCTTACCACCTCGTACAAAAACACCCCGCAGGCTACAGAAACATTTAATGACCCTATTTCACCCAATAATGGAAGTTTGGCTTTATGGTCTGCAAGGTTGAGTATGGAAGCTGAAATACCTTTGTCTTCAGCCCCCATCACAATAGCACAAGGATTTTTAAGACTTACTGCATAAAGGTCATTTTCCGATTTTTCCGTTGCAGCAATAATTTCTATTCCCGAAGATTGTAAATAGAATATGGCATCCTTTAAATGATCCACTTTGGCGATAGGAACTTTAAATGCTGCTCCTGCTGACGTTTTTACAGTATCATCCGTAATTGGCGCAGCCCCATTTTTGGGAATTATAATTCCATCAACTCCGCAACACTCAGCTGTACGCATGATTGCCCCAAAATTTCGAACATCTGAAACTTGATCCAATAGTAAAAAGAGTGGTACTCCTTCTTTTTCAAGAACGGCTTCAACCAGTTCTTCAAAGTTGTGAAATTGAACAGGGGAGATGTTGGCAACTGCTCCCTGATGGTTGTTTTTCGTCAATCTGTTCAACTTTTCAACTGGAACATAGGAACTGCTTAATCCGTTTTTACGAATTACAGTTTCAAGAGATTTAAACAATTCTCCACCCAATCCCTTTTGAAGAAAAATCTTATTTATGGGTTGCTCAGCCTCAATCGCCTCTAGTATTGCTCGAATCCCATAGATTTGGTTGCTCATAGTATGATATTATCGGCCTGCAAGGTAAACCACTTCTAGCTAAGAAGAAATTTTATGTACCATTAAAGGACCATTGTTGGTGGTATTGATTAAATATTTTTGACCATTCTTTCCTTCAATAAGTTCTATGCTCTTTACATTTCCTTCCAGCATGAGACCCGATTGTTGATGTGGCACGCTTTGGTAACCATCTTTTCCATTAGAAAGTAAAATAAGCCCTGAAATAGCATCTAATCGAGGAGTTTCAACTTCAGTCCCATAGATGTTGCCAGCAGTGATGACATCTTCAAACCCATCGTTGTTCAAATCGATAAAGGCGCAATCAAGTAGGGGATAGGATTGGGCATTCACGGGAAGTGGTTTTTTCTCAAAGTTTAGTTCTCCTTTGTTAATTAAAAGGAATGACTCGAATTGCGTTATACTATTCTCGTAGGAGGTATTTAGTTTTTCACCATAAATATCGGTTAGACTCGCATTGGCGAACTCTGTATAGGTTTCAAATTTTTCTTTAATAAAGGGCATCTGCTGAGATGAACATTCCCTACCACGCACAGGTACATAGGTTCCGTTGTATTTTTTGCTTAGTACAATATCGTTGGTGCCGTTATTGTCAAAATCGGTGGCATATATTTTAAAGGGTTTCTCTACAGACGCTTTGAATTTAATATTGAGTCCTGCATTACCGACCACATAATCTTTTAAGCCGTCATTGTTTATGTCAGTCTCATGAATCGAAAACCACCATCCTTTTTCTTTTAGTGTTGGATTTTCGGAGCTGATATTTTTGAAGGTACCCTGCTCATTTATAAAAACACCAATTCCCGTCCATTCACCAACCGCAATAAAATCTTGCCAACCATCATTATTGACATCGGTAACTTGAATGTCGTTGACAATTCCAAAATCTTCAAAATCGGGCGAAATATCCTTTGTGACTTCAATAAGTTCTCCATTGACATTTTCAAAAAGCGCTGAGGATTGGTGATTTGGATACATGCGGGGAGTCACCCTATTGCCCACTAAAATATCATTGTCTCCGTCCTTGTCGAAATCAATAAAACTTACTGATTTCCCATTTTTGGGGTATTTGCCCAAGGCATCACTTTCCAATCTGGTGAAGTGTCCGGTTCCATCATTTAAATAGATTCGGTCCATATGGTATGAGGAATGCTCTGCAAATTCGTTGCCGCCACTAACTATGAATAGATCCAGGTCGTTATCTCCGTCAAAATCGAAGAACATGGACTCCATGTCTTCAAACTGGCTGTCAGTGGCAAGGGACGGAGAGTTAATTTTGGCGAATCCGCTAGTGGTTTGTAAATACATCTGCCCCGCCTGCCCAGAAGCGCCACCCACATGAAAATCTGTAAGTCCGTCGTTGTTAATGTCACCTTTTGTGATAAATGGACCTAGGTTGGACTGTTTGTAGGGGAGTAATATTTCCGTTTCAAAATCGTCGTACGCATTTTCTTTGTGAACAAAATCCAACCCCAGTTGTTTACCGGTTACCTGTTTGAAGTACTTCTGAGAGAAATCTTTCGGATTATAAGATTGTTTGGCTTCATTTTTAAGCAAAGTAAGCGTTGTATTTGCCGGCACGTCAAATTTCTGTTGCATTTTGCCATTCTTCCAATAGATAGTGACTGTATCTACCATGGAACTTGCTCCAATCCCAAAAAGGGCGCTGTTCTCTTGGGATGATCTATAGCCTCGGACTCTTTTTATTTCGATTACTTGGGAGTTGTCGCCAATATCGATTTTAACCTTTGCAAATTCTTCAGAGGATTCTCCTTTGCCGATAACCTTTAGATAATTGCCTTTTTTTTCCTCTACGGAAAGATTTTGATATACAAAGGCATTGTCATCCATATTGTTTATCACCAGGTCAAGATCACCATCATTGTCCAAATCGGCTGAAACAGCTCCATTACTGAACGAAAAATCAGCTAAACCCCATTCAGAAGAGATGTCTGTAAAGTTGAGCTCTGACTTTTGCTTATACATGATATTGGGCAATTTTTCAGAAGGCATGGACTCGTAAAGCCTGTTTTTTACATCCAAGGGAACATTGGCACCATATTTTTGTCTAGCTTCAAAAACTTGTCTTTGTAAATCGTTGTCAAGTGCATAGCGTCTATATCCATTGGTAACATGAATTTCTTTTTGACCGTCAAGATCAAAATCGTTCATCAAAACAGACCAACTCCAATCGGTATTGGCAACACCTGACATCTGCGATATGTTGTTGAATTTTAATCCGCCAATATTTTTTTGCAGCGAATTATACATGTACTGGTATTGAAAATCGGCCTTATTGACCAAATAATCAAACCGACCTGTACTCATGGAAGCCATAAGCGTCTTTGACCTTACATGGTCATTGGCAGCCATGTCCAAAACAAAAATGTCTTGAAGGTTGTCATTGTCTATATCAGCCACATCAATCCCCATTCCGTAAAATGAAATTTGATTTGTAGTTTCTTTTATTCGGTCTGAGAATGTCCCGTTCTTATTGTTAATGTACATGGCGTCGGGCAGGTAATAGTCGCTGGCCATGTAGACGTCCATCCATCCATCTTCATTAATGTCGGAAATCATGAGCCCAAGCCCAAAGATGGGTTTCTCAAGTCCTGCTGTTCGGGTTATATCCACAAATTTCCCATTATCATTTCGGTACAGATGGGAGGAGTTGAAATACTTATTCTCTTCATTTGCTTCCACATAACGGCTTAAGCTTATGGGATCAAGACCATAGAGCTCATTTTCATTCATGACAATACAATCAAGATCACCGTCTTTGTCAAAATCGAAAAAGGCAGATTGTGTGCTTATGCCCATATCTGCCAAGCCATATTCTTCGGCACTTTCTATGAAAGACCCATCTTTTTGATTGATGAACAGCAGGTTTTTTCGGTTTTCTCTAGAATTTGGGCCACCTTGGGAAATATAGATATCCATCCAACCGTCACTATTGATATCGACAAAGGTGATGCCATTGGACCAGTTTTTACCCTGGTTAATACCAGAGGTTTGAGTGACATCCTTAAATGTCATTTCGCCTTGGTTAAAATATACTTGATTTTCCACTTGATTCCCGCAGAAAACTACATCCAAAAGCCCATCATTGTTTAAATCTTCTACTCCCACGCCAGCCCCATTGTAGAAGTAGTCATAATCGAAAAGATTGTGCAGGGTAGCCACATCATGCTGTAGTGCATTGGAGAAGTGAATACCACTTGTTTGAGCATCGATTTTTTTGAACAGGGGTTGTTCTTGCAACTTGGTTTCAGACGATTTTCGAGGTTCTGTATTTTTTGAGCTAGTATCACAACCTATTAATGAAACCAATAAAAATGAGACTAGGAAAAACGAGTTCTTTTTGACCAACGTAATCATGGACGAAATATACTATAAATAATTGCTTCCTACCTAAGAGATGGCTTTCGTGCACCTCTTTTTAACACAGCTAATGAGTCCTAAAGTCCTAAGGCAATAATGCCGGGATGGTCCCTATCATAATGGTAGGCTCTCCAGAAAAAGCCCTGGCCTTCAAATTTCCAAAGAATTTCTCCGGGTTCTGAGACTTCCCAAACCCCAAAATCACCTTCAGTAATAAGTCTATTGCCTGTAGGGATTTTTACCAAACCGGAAACTCTCGGAGCATATAGATCTGTATCCGTGAAACTCCATGCAACAGTGGGCTCATTGTCCGTATTTGGAAGTAAGGTAAATGGATTAGGCAATAACAGTTCATATGCGGTGGACTGGTTCAAATCCCCACCGTTCATATAAATTGAAAATTTGCCAATATCGGTTCCAGAAAGTAGTCTTGGGTGATGATTGTTATAAAAACGTCTTTCACCCATAGTATTGCCGTATACTTCGGGGTTTCCAAAGCGGTAAACTAAATCTCCACCAAAGCCATAATTTCCTCCAGCATTTGTTGCAGCTTCCTCGGTTGTAGTGCTATGATCAATTACCCAAACTTCATGATAAAAATTAACACTGATGTAAATAAGGTCATTGACTTCATCATATTCAATACCATTAGCGTGCATAATATCCCCCTCTTTATCGGTGACGTAATTGAGGTCAATAAGTCTAGGATTATCTGCGATAACGCCAAAATTCTCTTTGGTATCATCATGATCTTGGATAATATGATCCCATGCATGCCATTCCCAAACAATTTCATCGGTTGTTGGATTGATTTCTATGACTGCTTCAGGGAAAATGGGGATTGTAAGGCTTGAACCTGCCTGTTCAGCCTGTTCAACAGTCCGTTGTTCCCAAACTAGGGTAATAAGGTTTCCATTGGGAAGCAATTCAACATCGTGATGGGTTATATATTCAGGAGAAGAATAGTCAAAATTCCATTCGACTGTGCTATCTGGATTCACAAACTGTAATTTTCCACCCTGACCGCCATAGGTAATATCCGGGTCTTCAGCTTTCATAATTCCTAAAAGACGTCCATCGGAAAGCAGTTCTACATCATTTCCAATGCCAAATGGTAAATCCCATTCATGGAGGATGTTAGCTTCCTTATCCATAATATATACCCGGTCGTTACCTGCATCATTGATAAGTACATATCCATCGTCAACCTTACTTGGATTGAAAAATTCAACCTGACCAGCTTTGTCAGGTGGAATTATGGGATCATCGTCTGTAACAATATCATCATCAGTTATGACGCTGTCGTCCATTGGCGGTGTGTCATCAGTGGTTGTATTGTCATCGTTGTTGCATGAATAATGAATCATGCCAAAACATAATAGAAATGAAATAAGTGTAATACGTTTCATAGAATTTCTCATAGCAATTTTAAGAAAAACACACTGGGGTTACCGTCGCTTTTTAGTTTGAAAACTAACCTTAGTATTTTGTTAATTAAAGAAATGATTAAGAAGTAAAAGGGACATCATATAGATGCCCCTTTAACTTTTCCAAGGCTTGTGAAAGCCATGTATTTTCTGAAATACTAGTTACAGATGTTCAAAACAATCTCACCAGGAGTTGGGCCAGGGCCATCGGCCGCAGCAGTTTCACCTGTTGGAGCTTCCAACTCATAAGAATGCTCACCCTCAAAGTTTCCTGGGGTATACGTCCATACCAATTCAGTGGTACCACCAGGTACGGTGATCACTTCAGTGTTAGTAGTCGCTTGCGCGGTAGAAACAGTGTAATCTGTACTGGTACCATCGATTGTCACCGTAATAAAGGCACCGTCCCATCCATCGCCATAGCTATCATCCATGGTCAATGTATAATCACCGGTTACTGGTGATGTTGGGATACAATTGATTCCCGCCCTATAGGCATATGGTGAGGAGAAGAACGATCCACCGGATACGTTACCTGTTGCATCCACATCTGTGAAAGATCTTCCATCGGTAAGGTTTACCACCAATCGGATGTTGATCTGGTCACCACCGGTCACATTGGCCGGAGTGTTTGCAACACCAAGCGCTGAAAGCGCATCACCCAGGGATACCGAGAAACTGGTCCTTGGCAGCCCATTTGGCCCAGAAGTGAATTCTGAGGCCGCAACAGTGCTTACAAGGGTCTCCGTTGCCGAAGTGGTTCCGTTGGAATCTGTGTTGTCAACGAAACCTACATAGATCTCGATGTTCGACAATAGGTCCCCGTCTTCAAGATCCTGTTCCTCGATGGTCACACCGAAGATCGATGCAGGATCGAAAACGTTGAAGGTCGTGCTCTCAAAGGATACGGTCCTTAGGACAGCCCCTCTAGCAACAGTCTCCTGAACTCCTACAGTCACCTTGTCATCCTCGCTACACGAAGCCACAAGTGCCACAAGTGCCAGAGCTATATATAATCTTAAATTTTTCATGTATTCTAATTTTGTTTTCATTGCACTTTTATTAATTGGCCGCAGGAACCCCAGCTGTATCCCAGAATACAGGCTGTTGCTGATCTGGTTTTTGGCTGATGCTCGAGTTGTTGTTCACCGAGTTAGTCGGATAGTACATAGATCGAATGAAAACATCCGGGTTCGGCTCAAGGTTCGGCTGTAGTGTTGTCGGGAACCCAGTTCTTCTATAGAAGTTGTAAGGATCCACCCCGTTACCGAAGCTGGCTATCCACAACTGCTCTGCAAGGATGTTCCACTGCCCGTCCGCATCGGCGGCGTCCCAAGCTGCATCAACGGCGTCACTGTAAGCTGTAACGTCAGCTGCCGATGGCTCGAAAGAAGCATCCGCACCCGCCAATCTTGTAGATGAGAAAGCCTGTACCTTGGCAACTGACTTGTCAAGTGCTGAAAGCACTGCAGCTTTTGCACCTGGGGCATCCCCTGATGCCATTGCGGCCTCCGCGATCATGAAATCGGCACCGAAAGCGGTCAACAGGTTGGTGATACCAAGACCTGCGGCACCGGCCACCAATCCAATTTCAGCAAAAGTGTCATCATCGAACTTACCACCTACAGGGTAAGTACCATAGACAGTTCTAAGAAGACCATCTGGTGGAATACCGTCAGCATCTCCGTGGTCACGTCCCCAATATCCATTGGGAAGGTTACAGAAGGTAAAGCCTCCGTCCAAGTAGTGCTGCGGTGCAGCTTCCAAAGAACAGTTCAAAGTCTCTTCATCTGGAGGAGTAGTTCCTGAACCAGGTACCGTGGCATTCTGTCTGTAGAAATAATAACGCATCCTTGGATCGTCAGTGGTGTCCATAAGGTTCATCAACCAGTTGGACATATAATCACCACCTCCTGAAACAGTATAGTTGATCCCATAACGTGGATGTCTGTTATCAGGCTGTGAAGCACTGGTAGCGCCCCAAGCAAACAGAAAGTCATCAGCGGTATCGGTGATATAGTTTCCACCGGTAACGATTGCATCGAAACTTGCCAGTGCACTTCCATCGACCAACCTTCTCTGAAGGTAGATCTTCATCTTAAGGGTGTTACAGGCCCTGATCCACTGATCCTCGTCACCACCATAATAGAAATCCGTCGGTGGCTTGGCCGCAGGGTCAGTTCCAAAATTGGCTATCGCCTGGTCCAACAGAACAAGAGCAGCATCATAGATGGATGCCCCCGAATCCGCTACAGGGTTGAAGTTGTCATCCGCGATGGCAGCTTCAGAATAGGGAACGTCCCCGAAGAAGTCCACCATGGTCACAAAAAGATATGCCTCGATGAACTGCGTTATCGCGATGTGGTGCGTAAGTCCTGCTTCTGTTGCCAAAGGCTCCATGGTACGGATATTGGCCAATAACCTGTAGGCATTGTCCCATTCATCCGACATGTCACTTCCCTGGTATACACTCACATAGTTCCTACCGCTCATGTTCACGATACGTGTAAGCTCCATCCCGAGCTCGTTGAAACCGTCACCGGTTGTGTTACCACCGGATGCCCAGTTATCATTGGGATCATTGTCCGCATCCCCTTCAAATTGTCTCACGAAATCCTCCTGGATCGAGTTCAAAAGGAAATCGGGAGAAGATTGCTCCGGGGTCAAGAAGTTGGGGTTCGCGGTAAGATCCAACTCCGTGGTCTCACAGGAAACCAACACTAACGCCATTGCGCAAAATGCTGTAAATATGTTTTTACTTATTCTTTTCATTATCTTTTAATTTTTTGTTCTTAGAATGTTGCCTTTACACTAAGACCATATCTTCTTGCACTTGGTCCGTTGATGAAATCAAAACCAGCTCCGTTGGATACACCCAGACCGGCCGTGTTGGGGTCGAAGTTTGCACCTTTCGGGGTATTGATGGCCCTGAAGTATAGGTTGTTACCTGAAACGGTAAAGGTCAAGTTTCCAAATGGGGTCTTGTCCAAGAACTTCTTTGGAAGCGCATAGCTCAACGAGGCCTCCTGTAACCTTACGGTCGTGGCATCGTATACCTGTAGTTCACTTGGTCCGAAAAGGATGTTACTGAACCAGAAGGTTGAGTTGTTTATTTGCAAGTTGTTAGTGTTTCCGTTGGCATCAACACCTGGAAGAACATAAGTATCTTCTCTATTAACAGTCTCAGTAATCAATCCTCTACCCATAAGAGTGGAAATTGTACTGGAGTAGACATCCCCGCCCTGTGTATAGTTCCACTGGAAACCAAGGGTGAAGTTCTTATAGGAGATACTGTTCCTTACGTTGGCCACCCAGTCCGGGTTTGGATCTCCGATGATACCATCGTTCGGGTCCTGTACGTAGTTACCATCGGCCCCTACTACAAAGTCCCCGTTGGCATCCCTTAGGATACGACTACCGAAAAATACACCTAATGCTTCTCCTTCGATCGCAGCATTACCAAGGTTAGAGAAACCAGAATAAACAACCTGGTCGGTATCGACACCAAGGTCAAGTACCGTGGTCTCGTAGGCGGTAAAGTTAAGGTTGGTCTTCCAGCTGAAGTCACCTTCTTCTTTGCCCCTGAACCAGTTGATCCCAAGGTCGGCTTCGACACCTTCCGACTGGATCTCACCGATGTTCACAGCTACCCTTCTTGTTCCAAGGTCGGCAGCTGGATCCAATGGTCTGTCAAGGATAAGGTCGTTGGTGTTCCTTTGATATACAGAAGCATCCAAGGTGATGCGTCCGTCCCACCAGCGGGATTCGATACCAATCTCTATCTCTTCCAAGGTCTCTGGCTTAAGTGCAGGGTTACCTGTTCTTGTACCCACTTCGTTGGTCACGATGTTCGCTCCCGATCCGTCCTGTACATCCTGAGTGTCAAGGATAAGCGTACTTGCAATAGGATAGTTGGACGACTCAAAGTTTGCCGATACCCCTAGACCACCACGGATCTTAAGGTAGTTGAGCACATTCTCCGACTTTAGGCCATCGATGGCAGCGGTCGGTATAAAGGACACACTGGCAGATGGGTAGAACTGGCTCCTGTTCTCTTGGGAGAAGTTGGATACCCAGTCGTTACGTCCGGCCAAGGTCACATATACCCAACTGTCATAGTCAAAATCGACCTGACCGTAAAGACCTACGAGGTTTCTTTCAACAAAAAGTTGGATCTCGTTCTGGTTAAGGTAATTGAAGTGTCTGAGCACGTCGAACACTTGCTGGCCGTCACTGGCCACACCGTTCTGGTCAAAGATCTCACGTCTTGAAGTGGCACCCACGTTGAAGGTGGTCCCGATCTTATCGGTAATGTCATAGTCTCCGTTCAAAAGGAAGTTGTGGTCCCAGATGGTGTTGGTGTTGTTCCAGGTCTCATAGAAACCGCTCACCGTTCTGGCTCCACCACCGATACCTCCCTTGTTCTGGAAGTTGGTGTTGTTCTCGCTATAGATATCGATACCCGCCCTGTATACAAGGTTAAGGTTATCGTTGATGTCATACATAATGGATGCCTGTCCGAACACCCTGTTGGTCTCCTGGAAGGAACCGGCATTGTTCACCGTCCACAATGGGTGCTGGATGGAGTTGTTCTGTCTGTAGTAGACACTGCTTCCATCGATAGGGTTCTGGAAAGGAAGTCCCTGTACATCGATACTCCTTGGTGTGAACCAAAGGTGACCGAACACGGAGGAACCTGTTCCTGTTGAACCGTTACCCTGGCTGAGTGCCACCGGTGGCGATGTGAACTTGGTCCTTGCATAGTTCAATGTACCCGTTGCGGAGAACTTGTTGCTGAGTTGCGCCCTACCACCTACTGAAAGGGTGTTACGCGTAACACTGTTGTTCGGTGTGAAACCGTTGTCCTTAAGGTAACCGTAGTTCACGTTGTACCCTATCTTTCCGTCATCGGAGGCTCCCCTTACGTTGACAGAGGTGTTGGCCACGGTCCCTGTCTTAAAGAACCTTCCAACACTATCATAAGGTCTCCAGTCATAGCGTTGACCTTGGAACTCTGGGAAGGCTGCTTGGATAGCAGATGTTGATGTCGAATATGGGTGGGCAAGGGTACCATTGTCATCAATGGCAGCTTGTCCTCCCCATCCTGCTGCTCCCTCTCTCCTGAAGCTTGGGCCCCAGTTGGAGAAGAACCATCCGAATGCTTGGTCAAATCCGTTACCGTATTCGTTCTGGTAATCCGGAAGTGATGCTATCTCGTTGAAGAAAATGGAGGAGTTTACCGTTACCTCGGTCTTCTTTGGACCGGCACCGCTTGATGAACCACCCTTGGTGGTGATAAGGATTACACCGTTACGTCCCTGTGAACCATAAAGTGTGGCGGCCGCAAGACCCCTAAGCACGTTCACGCTCTCGATACTGTTCGGGTCAAGGTCAAGGAACCTACTCGAACCGTTGTTACCGTTGATGAAATCCTGACGGTCACCCTGTCTACCTTGTGAGTTGGTGTCCGTACTGAAAGGTACACCGTCCACGATGAACAGCGCCTGGTTACTGGAGCTGAACGTGGATAGACCACGGATTATAATATTTGTTCCCGATCCGGAAAGTCCACTCTGGTTTGTTATCTGTACCCCGGCGGCCTTTCCCTGGAGCACCCTGGCAACATCGCCATCGGGTCTTTGCTCTAGGTCCTCGCTACCTACCTCGGTAACCGCATAACCCAATGCTTGTTTCTCTCTCTTGATACCAAGGGCCGTTACCACAACTTCCTCAAGGGCCTGGGTATCGTCCTGCATCTGAACGTTGATAACGCTCTCCGCGCCGATCGCCCTACTTGCAGGGCGCTGCCCTATATAGGTGAAAAGTAGTGTCTGACCTTGACTGGCACTGATTGAATAGTTACCATCAAAATCTGTTTGGGTACCATTAGTGGTGCCTTCGACGACAATGTTGACCCCAGGCAACGGAAGACCAGAGGAATCCGTAACTGTACCTGAAATCGTCTTGTCTTGTGCAAAGGAAATTTGCACAACAAACGCCAATAACAGCGTTAACAATCCATTAAGTTTTGTTCTCATTTTAAAATTATTTGAATTAGCTAGGCGCTAAAATCATAATTTCATGTTAATAATCCAAACTAATTTTACTAAAATTTTAAGATGATCTTTGCAATTACGTAGGTCTCAATGTGGATTATAGAAATTTATTGATGTCTTAATTGTAGTATTGATAAAATGTTGAGAATGTAATTTCAGGCTTATAGGAGCTGTTAAGAATGGATAAAACAATACCATAAGTTGTGGGTTTTCTAACTATCCATGGGTTTAAGCCTGTGTTTTTAACTAATGCAAATTCTGTAAATTTTATTAGGAAGGTGGAATGATTGTGTCTCGATATGCATTGTTGAACGTTTTGATAAAATCGTTTTATGATTTGAAGCCCCCCGATTTAGAAGTACCTCCTAAAGTTTTAATAATTGTAGATTGATCCTAAAACAAGATAATGAGAACCAATCATCTTTTAGGTTTACTGCTTTTACTCAATGGACTATTCTTTCCTCGCCACGGCTTTTCGCAGCAGGGATCAAGTGCATTAAGTTCAGCTGGACCTGTTTGGAACAACACAACAATGGCTGCTCATATGAATGAGTTAACCAATAGACTTAGGAATTGGAACGGAAAACCAATTAAAATATCCGACATAAGAGGTTCTATGTATTATAATGAGGATTTCCAAATTGGAAAAGTATTCTTGGGGGATCAATACTATGGAAGCTATCTCATGAGGTATAACGCCTATGCAGATGAAATAGAGGCAAAGAAAACTGAAAAGCATGAGGTCGAGGCTATCTCTAAAAGCACTCGATTATCCTTTGAGATTGGAAATGAAATATATGTGCTACGAAGTTTTTTGGATGCTGAAAAGAACTTAATTGAAGGATATCTGTCCGAGCTTGTATCAAACGGACGGTATAGTTTATATCATAAAAAGGCTAAAAATTTCAAAGAGGGCAAAAAACCCGAAACCTCATTCCATGAGCCTGTGCCTCCACAATTTTTGAATTCTAACTCCTATTATATAGGAATAGGTGATAAGAATCCTCAGCGAGTCAAGAATTCTAAAAAATCTTTCATGGAACTCGTTTCCAAGGAAAAACAAACTGAGGTTAAAAAGTTTATTAAGGATAACAATATCAATTTTAAAGAAAAGGAAGATCTGGTCAAGTTGGTGAGTTTTGTAAACTCCAATGAACAAACCTCATTTTAAGTGTTTCTTCAACTTATTGTTTATACCTTAATATATAAGTAAGAAATTTAGCTCCTTTTTCATTGTCATATTTTGCGTGTTTTCCATCCAGAATTGATAATTTTTCACTTTGTTGTTAATTCCTGATAAATGTAACCTTGCCTTTGATCGTCAATGAGGTTGGAATATTCTTGTAAAAAAATTGCAAGGCATTTGAATTATTCCGAAATATCACTACATTTGCAGCCCTCAAAAAGAGGGTTATTTTTATTTAATAGAAATTTTTAATGCCAACAATTTCACAATTAGTACGAAAAGGAAGAGTCACAATTACCAAGAAGAGTAAATCGGCTGCTTTGGATTCGTGTCCTCAAAGAAGAGGGGTTTGTACGCGTGTTTACACTACTACACCTAAGAAACCAAACTCTGCAATGCGAAAAGTTGCTAGGGTTAGGCTTACAAATGGTAAGGAAGTGAATGCTTATATCCCTGGAGAAGGACATAACCTCCAAGAGCACTCGATAGTATTGGTAAGAGGTGGAAGAGTAAAGGATTTGCCAGGAGTTAGATATCACATCGTCCGTGGTGCTTTGGATACTGCAGGAGTTGCAGGAAGAACACAACGTAGATCTAAGTACGGTGCAAAACGTCCTAAAAAGTAATTAACACTTTTAAGAAGAAGAAATGAGAAAAAGACAGGCAAAGAAAAGGCCGTTGTTGCCGGATCCAAGATTTAATGATCAATTGGTGACGCGTTTCGTGAACATGATGATGTGGGATGGAAAAAAATCAGTTGCATTTAAAATCTTTTATGATGCGATTGATGTTGTTGAAGAGAAAAATACAGACGAAGAGAAAAACGGATTGGAGCTTTGGAAGGATGCACTTTCCAATGTAATGCCACACGTGGAGGTAAGAAGTAGAAGAGTAGGTGGGGCAACGTTCCAGATTCCTATGCAGATTCGTCCTGACAGAAAGATTTCAACCGCTATGAAATGGTTGATCAGCTACGCCAGAAAGCGTAATGAAAAATCTATGGCGCAAAAATTGGCTGCCGAAATCTTGGCCGCTGCAAAAGAAGAAGGCGCTGCTGTTAAGAAAAGAGTTGATACACACAAAATGGCTGAGGCCAATAAAGCATTCTCACACTTTAGATTCTAATTGGTAAAATGTCAAGAGATTTAAAATATACACGGAACATTGGTATTGCAGCGCATATTGATGCTGGAAAAACTACTACTACAGAGCGTATTCTTTTCTATACTGGTGTAAGTCATAAAATCGGAGAGGTACACGATGGTGCAGCTACGATGGACTGGATGGAGCAAGAGCAAGAGCGTGGTATTACCATTACCTCTGCGGCTACAACTTGTACATGGCAGTTTCCTACCGAAAATGGTCAGCCTACAGCTGATGCAAAAGGATATCACTTTAATATTATTGATACTCCGGGACACGTGGATTTTACCGTAGAGGTAAACCGTTCATTGCGTGTTTTGGATGGATTGGTCTTCTTGTTCAGTGCAGTTGATGGTGTTGAGCCACAATCTGAAACGAACTGGAGATTGGCTGATAACTATAAAGTACCTAGAATTGGTTTCGTTAACAAAATGGACCGTCAGGGATCTAATTTCCTAATGGTTTGTAATCAGGTTAAAACCATGTTGGGTTCCAATGCAGTTCCAATTGTTTTGCCTATTGGTGATGAAGCCGATTTCAAAGGAATCGTGGATTTGGCGAAGAATAGAGCTATTGTTTGGCACGAAGAAGGTTTCGGTTCTACTTTTGATGTTATCGATATCCCTGAGGAAATGAAAGCAGAGGTTAAGGAGTATAGAGCTGCCTTGATTGAAGCTGTTGCAGAATATGATGAAGAGTTAATGGAAAAATTCTTCGAAGATGAAGATTCCATTACCGAGGAAGAAGTACACGCTGCACTTAGAGCTGCTGTAATGGATAGAGCTATTATTCCAATGATTTGTGGTTCATCCTTCAAAAACAAAGGAGTCCAATTTTTATTGGATGCCGTTTGTCGTTACTTGCCTTCTCCTATCGATAAGGATGATATTGTAGGTACTGATCCAAATACTGGAAACGAGATTACAAGAAAACCGGACCCGAAAGAGCCATTTTCTGCTTTAGCATTTAAAATTGCTACGGATCCTTTTGTTGGTCGTTTGGCATTTTTTAGAGCATATTCTGGTCGATTGGACGCTGGATCTTACATTTTGAATAATCGTTCAGGTAAAAAAGAGCGTATTTCCCGTATATATCAGATGCACTCCAACAAGCAAAATGCTATTGAGTACATTGAAGCAGGAGATATAGGTGCTGCCGTAGGATTTAAGGATATCAAGACTGGTGATACCATGTCTGCTGAGAAACATCCTATTGTTCTTGAGAGCATGGATTTCCCTGATCCAGTAATCGGTATTGCGGTTGAGCCTAAAACAAAGGCTGATGTAGATAAATTGGGTATGTCTTTGGCAAAATTGGCTGAAGAAGATCCTACGTTCCAGGTAAAAACGGATGAAGCCTCAGGTCAAACCATTATTTCTGGTATGGGTGAGCTTCACTTGGATATTATTGTTGACCGTTTGCGTCGTGAGTTTAAGGTTGAAGTGAACCAAGGACAGCCCCAAGTTGAGTACAAGGAGGCAATTACACAATCTGCTGACCATAGAGAAGTTTATAAGAAACAGTCTGGTGGTCGTGGTAAATTTGCTGATATCGTCTTTACTATGGAGCCAGCTGGTGATGAAGTGGTAGGATTGGAATTTGTAAACACAATTAAAGGAGGTAATATTCCTAAAGAATATATTCCATCTGTAGAAAAAGGATTTAAGGAAGCCATGAAGAATGGTCCTTTAGCTGGATTTGAGATGGATAGCATGAAGGTTACTTTAAAGGATGGTTCTTTCCACCCTGTGGATTCAGATTCATTGTCCTTTGAATTGGCTGCAAAAATGGGGTACAAAGCTGCTGCTAAGTCTGCTAGATCAGTATTGATGGAGCCTATAATGAAGATTGAGGTGTTAACACCTGAAGAAAACATGGGTGATATTGTTGGTGACTTGAACAGACGTAGAGGAACTATTAGTGATATGAGTGATAGAGCTGGTTCTAAGGTGGTAAAAGGTGAAGTACCTTTATCTGAAATGTTTGGTTATGTTACTTCATTAAGAACATTGTCATCAGGTAGAGCTACTTCAACAATGGAATTTTCACACTACGCAGAAACTCCAACGAATATTGCAGAAGAAGTTATTAAATCAGTTAAAGGTGTAACCGCTTAATTTTTCAGCAAGATGAGTCAAAAAATTAGAATAAAGCTTAAATCTTATGATCACAATTTAGTGGATAAATCTGCTGAGAAAATTGTGAAAACAGTTAAGACAACAGGTGCAGTAGTTACGGGACCAATTCCGTTGCCAACGCACAAAAAAATATTTACAGTTTTGCGTTCACCTCACGTGAACAAGAAATCGAGAGAGCAATTCCAACTAAGTTCTTATAAGAGATTATTGGATATTTATAGCTCTTCTTCAAAAACTATCGATGCTTTAATGAAATTAGAGCTTCCAAGTGGTGTTGAAGTCGAAATAAAAGTGTAAATTTGCACGCCTTTTAAAGGAAAGGTGAACATGTCCTGAGCTGCGTGCGAAGGAAAAACGGGAAAAAGAAAACTTATCTGGGTCACAGAATTTTTCTTTGACCCAATTTTTTTGCCAAGATATTGGCGCTTTAAAAAGTAAACAATTAATTAATATATATGTCTGGGTTAATAGGAAGAAAAATCGGCATGACCAGCATCTTCGACGAAAATGGAAAGAACATTCCATGTACCGTTATTGAGGCTGGACCTTGCGTGGTTACCCAAGTCAGAACCGAAGAGGTCGACGGGTACAATGCCCTTCAACTGGGTTTCGATGACAAGGCAGAAAAACGTGCAAACAAGGCCGAATTGGGCCATGTAAAAAAAGCAGGTGCTTCTCCAAAGAAGAAAGTCGTTGAATTCCGTGATTTTGAAGGAGAATACAAATTGGGAGACACCGTTGGTGCCGACCTTTTTGCAGAAGGTGAATTTGTTGATGTAATTGGTACATCAAAAGGAAAAGGATTCCAAGGAGTTGTTAAGCGACATGGTTTTGCTGGTGTTGGTCAAGCAACACACGGTCAGCATAACAGATTAAGAGCTCCAGGTTCCATTGGTGCGGCATCTTATCCTGCCCGAGTTTTCAAAGGAATGAAAATGGCCGGTAGAATGGGTGGTGATAGAGTTACAGTTCAAAACTTAAGAGTATTGAAAGTGGTTCCAGAGAAAAACCTTATCGTAGTAAAAGGTGCTGTTCCTGGTCACAAGAATGCTTACGTAACAATTGAGAAGTAATGAAGGTTGCAGTTTTAGATATCAAAGGAAAAGATACAGGTAGAAAGGTTGACCTTTCTAATGATGTATTCGGGATAGAGCCTAATGAGCATGCCATCTATTTGGATGTAAAGCAATACCTGGCCCATCAGAGACAAGGTACTCATAAATCCAAGGAAAGAGCAGAGATTGCCGGTAGTACCCGTAAAATTAAGAAGCAGAAGGGAACAGGTACTGCAAGAGCAGGTAGTATCAAATCTCCAATTTTTAAGGGTGGTGGTAGAATCTTTGGCCCAAGACCAAAAGATTATTCCCAAAAATTGAATAAAAATGTCAAGCGTTTGGCTCGTAAATCAGCGTTGACATTGAAATCAAAAGAGAAGGCAATCACAGTTGTTGAGGACTTCAATTTTGAGGCACCAAAGACAAAAGATTTCAAAGCATTTTTGAGCTCTTTGGGTATAGAAAACAAAAAGTCTCTAATAGTGTTGGGCGGTTCCAATAATAATGTATATTTGTCGTCGCGCAATTTGGAGCGTTCTGAAGTTGTAATCAACTCAGAATTAAGTACTTACAAAATTGTTAATGCAAACAATATCGTGTTGACGGAGAGTGCTTTGGAAGGAATAGAATCGAACCTTAAGAAATAAGAATATCATGAGTGTGTTGATAAAACCAATCATTACGGAAAAAATGACCGCTGATAGCGAGCTTTTCAATCGTTATGGTTTCTACGTTGACCCAACAGCCAACAAGCTTCAAATTAAAGAAGCTGTGGAGGCTACTTATGGTGTTTCTGTAGAAAAGGTGAGAACCATGAATTATGGTCCAAACCGTAAGAGTCGTTATACAAAAACAGGAATCCAACACGGAAAAACCAATGCTTTGAAAAAAGCAATTGTAGATGTGGTGGAAGGTGATATTATTGATTTTTACAGTAATCTATAAAGACTAGAAATGTCAGTTAGAAAATTAAAACCGATAACCCCTGGACAGCGTTTTAGAGTAGTAAACGGATTTGACGCGATTACTACTGATAAGCCGGAAAAAAGCTTGCTTGCTCCGTTAAAAAAGTCAGGTGGTAGGAACAGTCAAGGAAAAATGACGATTCGCCATAGAGGTGGAGGTCATAAAAGAAGGTATCGTATTATCGATTTCAAAAGAGATAAGCAAGGCATGGATGCCAAAGTGGTTTCTATCCAGTACGATCCTAACAGAACTGCATTTATCGCTCTAATTGAGTATAAAGACGGTGAAAAAAGATATGTAGTTGCCCAAAACGGATTGCAAGTTGGTCAGAAGGTTTCTTCAGGACCAAAGGCTTCCCCAGAAATTGGAAATGCACTTCCATTAAGTGAAATTCCTTTGGGTACCATTATTTCGTGTATCGAATTAAGGCCTGGTCAAGGTGCTGTTATGGCACGTAGTGCTGGTACATTTGCTCAGTTGATGGCTAAGGATGGAAAATTTGTTACTATCAAATTGCCTTCTGGTGAGACAAGAATGATTTTGGCCAATTGTTTGGCCACTGTTGGAGCTGTTTCCAACTCTGACCACCAATTGTTAGTATCTGGTAAAGCAGGTAGAAGCAGATGGTTGGGTAGAAGGCCAAGAACTAGACCAGTAGCTATGAACCCCGTCGATCATCCAATGGGTGGTGGTGAAGGAAGAGCTTCAGGAGGTCATCCAAGATCTAAGAACGGTATTCCTGCTAAAGGATTTAGAACGCGTTCTAAGACCAAGGACACCAATAGATATATCATAGAACGTAGAAAGAAATAAAAGAAAAAGTAAATGGCACGTTCATTAAAAAAAGGACCTTACGTTCATCATAGTCTGGAAAAGAAAGTCCAGAACAATATAGATTCAGGTAAGAAAACGGTTATCAAAACATGGTCGAGAGCCTCAATGATAACTCCGGATTTCGTAGGACAGACCATCGCGGTGCACAACGGGAGACAATTTGTTCCTGTATATGTTACTGAAAACATGGTGGGTCACAAGCTTGGAGAATTTTCACCTACAAGATCTTTTAGAGGTCATGCAGGAGCTAAAAACAAAGGTAAAAAGTAAGTAAGCTATGGGAGTTCGTAAAAGACAAATGGCCGAAAGGTTAAAAGAAGAGAAAAAACAGCTTGCTATCGCAAAGTTGAACAACTGCCCAACCTCACCAAGAAAGATGCGTTTGGTCGCTGATTTAATCAGAGGTAAGCAGATAGAAATGGCCTTGGCTATTTTAAGGTTCAACCCAAAAGAAGCTTCAAGAAAGTTGGAAAAATTATTGCTTTCAGCAATTGCCAACTGGGAAGCTAAGAATGAAGATGCAAGTATTGAGGATGCTGATCTTTTTATTAAGGAAATCCGTGTGGATGGAGGAACTATGTTGAAGAGACTTCGTCCTGCACCACAAGGAAGAGCACACAGAATTAGAAAACGTTCCAACCATGTTACCATGATTTTGGAATCTAACAACAACGTTCAAAGCTAGAGTATAATATGGGACAGAAGACCAATCCGATAGGAAATCGCTTAGGAATTATCAGAGGATGGGAATCCAACTGGTACGGAGGCAATGATTACGGCGATAAACTTGCAGAGGACGATAAGATTAGAAAATATGTCCATGCACGTTTGGCAAAAGCCAGTGTGTCAAGGGTAATTATAGAGAGAACTCTAAAATTGATCACCATTACTATTACTACGGCTAGACCTGGTATTATCATTGGTAAAGGTGGACAAGAGGTTGATAAACTTAAAGAAGAGCTTAAGAAAATCACCAACAAAGAGGTTCAGATCAATATTCATGAAATCAAGAGACCTGAATTGGATGCCAACTTGGTTGCTGCTAGTGTCGCAAGACAGATTGAAAGCAGAATTTCATACCGTCGTGCCATCAAAATGGCGATTGCAGCTGCAATACGTATGAATGCAGAAGGTATCAAAATTCAGATTTCTGGACGTTTGAACGGAGCTGAAATGGCACGTTCGGAATCTTACAAGGAAGGAAGAATTCCTCTGTCAACTTTCCGTGCTGATGTGGATTATGCTTTGCATGAAGCACATACAACCTACGGAAGATTGGGAATCAAAGTTTGGATCATGAAGGGTGAAGTTTACGGAAAAAGAGAACTTTCCCCACTAGTAGGATTGTCCAAAGGTCAAGGTAAAGGCGACAAGCGTGATGGTAAAAAACCACAACGTCGTAGAAAGTAATAAGATAAAGTAAAGGTAAAATGTTACAGCCAAAAAGAACAAAATTTCGTAAAGCCCAGAAGGGACGTATGAAAGGGAATTCCCAAAGAGGACACCAGCTTTCCAATGGAATGTTCGGTATCAAATCCTTGGACTCTCACTTCATCACCTCCCGTCAGATAGAGGCTGCGCGTATTGCTGCGACAAGGTATATGAAAAGGCAAGGTCAATTGTGGATAAAAATTTTCCCGGACAAGCCTATCACGAAGAAACCTCTAGAGGTACGTATGGGTAAAGGTAAGGGTGCTCCAGAATATTGGGTTGCCGTTGTTAAGCCTGGAAGGATTATGTTCGAAGTTGCAGGAGTTCCTATGGATATTGCAAAAGAAGCATTGAGACTTGCAGCTCAAAAATTGCCAGTGAAAACCAAGTTTATCGTAGCTAGGGATTATTCCGCTTAATTTTTAATTGAAAAGAAGATGAAACAAGCAGAAATAAAAGAACTTTCAATTGAAGAACTAAAGGAAAAGTTGACCGATTTAAAAAAGCAACATGCTGATTTAAAAATGGCACATTCCGTTACGCCTTTGGAAAATCCTTTACAGATTAAGAAAACGAGAAGGACGGTGGCAAGACTTGCAACAGAATTAACAAAAAGGGAATTACAATAATTGGTTCTGCCTTATGGAAAAAAGAAACTTAAGAAAAGAAAGAATAGGGGTTGTTACCAGCAACAAAATGGAGAAATCAATTGTGGTTTCCGAGGTAAAAAGAGTGAAGCACCCGATGTATGGTAAGTTCGTTCTGAAGACCAAAAAGTATGTTGCCCACGACGAAAAGAACGATTGCAAGGAAGGCGATACCGTTAAAATAATGGAAACCCGACCATTGAGCAAGACTAAGTGCTGGAGATTGGTTGAAATCCTTGAAAGAGCTAAATAATTATGGTACAGCAAGAATCACGATTAAAAGTTGCGGACAACACCGGTGCAAAAGAAGTTTTGACCATCCGCGTACTTGGGGGAACAAAAAGAAGATATGCTTCTTTGGGAGATAAGATTGTAGTAACCGTTAAGGAAGCTGCACCTAATGGAACTGTAAAAAAAGGTTCAGTATCAACTGCAGTTGTGGTTAGAACCAAAAAAGAAGTAAGAAGACCTGACGGTTCTTACATTCGTTTCGATGACAATGCTTGTGTATTGTTAAACCCAACTGGGGAAATGAGGGGAACAAGGGTTTTTGGACCTGTCGCTAGAGAACTTAGGGATAAGCAGTTCATGAAGATTGTTTCACTAGCTCCAGAGGTACTTTAAAAGAAATATCAGCAAGATGAAGTTGAAAATAAAAACAGGAGATACAGTAAGAGTCGTCACCGGAGATCACAAAGGATCCGAGGGGAAGGTGCTTAAAGTTGACAGCGATAAGAACAAAGCTATCGTAGAAGGTGTCAATACCGTATCTAAACATGAGAAGCCTAGTGCAAAGAATCCTCAGGGAGGTATTGTAAAGAAAGAGGCACCTATACATATTTCCAATCTTTCGTTGATTGATCCAAAATCTGGTGATACTACAAGAGTTGGATATGAAGAAAGGGATGGAAAAAAAGTAAGGTTCGCCAAAAAATCCAAAGAAGTAATTTAGTTATGGGTTACATTCCAAGATTAAAGCAAGAATATAAGGAGCGTGTTGTTAAAGCACTATCCGAGGAGTTTGGTTACAAAAATGTAATGCAGGTTCCTAAATTGGAAAAAATAGTGGTTAGCCGTGGTGTCGGTGCAGCGGTTTCGGATAAGAAACTGATTGATCATGCTGTGGAAGAATTGACCAATATTACCGGACAAAAAGCTATTGCCACACTTTCCAAAAAAGACGTTGCTTCCTTTAAATTGAGAAAAGGAATGCCAATTGGGGCCAAAGTGACCCTAAGAGGTGAGCGTATGTATGAGTTTTTGGACAGATTGATAACCTCTGCCCTTCCAAGGGTTAGGGATTTTCAGGGAGTGAAGGCCAACGGTTTTGACGGAAGAGGAAATTACAACCTTGGCGTTACCGAGCAGATTATTTTTCCAGAAATCAATATTGATAGAATCAACAGAATTAACGGAATGGACATCACTTTCGTTACCTCTGCTGAAACAGATAAAGAAGCAAAATCATTGTTAACCGAATTGGGAGTACCCTTTAAAAAGAACTGATATGGCTAAGGAATCAATGAAAGCCCGTGAAAGAAAAAGGGCCAAAATGGTTGCAAAATACGCTGAGAAAAGAAAAGCGCTAAAAGAAGCTGGAGATTACGAAGCTTTGCAAAAGCTACCTAAAAATGCATCTCCTGTACGTATGCGCAATCGTTGCAAATTGACTGGAAGACCAAGAGGATACATGAGAACATTTGGTATCTCAAGGGTTACTTTCAGGGAGATGGCCAATCAAGGCTTGATTCCAGGAGTTAAAAAAGCAAGTTGGTAAACCGATAAAGAAGAAAAATGCTAACAGATCCAATTTCAGATTATCTGACAAGAGTAAGAAATGCCAGTAGAGCAGGTCACAGGGTGGTTAACGTACCAGCTTCAAACCTAAAGAGGCAGATTACCAAAATATTGTTCGACCAAGGATATATTTTGAGCTATAAGTTTGAAGAAGATAACCTTCAAGGAAATATTAAAATAGCCTTGAAGTACGATAAATTTACCAAAGAACCAGTCATTAAGAAATTGCAAAGGGTAAGTAAGCCAGGTTTGCGTAAATATGCTGGATCAGAGGAATTACCAAGAGTTCTAAACGGCTTGGGTATTGCTATAGTTTCGACCTCTCATGGTGTAATGACTAGCAAACAGGCCAAACAAGATAACGTTGGTGGCGAAGTTTTGTGCTACGTTTATTAATATAGAAAGAGTAGAAAAATGTCTAGAATAGGTAACAATCCAATTACAATTCCCGAAGGTGTCACTGTTGAAGTGAACGAGAATGTAGTTACCGTAAAAGGTAAGATGGGCGAATTGACCCAAGAATTTTCAGGAGTTGCGGTAAAGGTTGAAGATGGAGGCGTTCATGTTGCAAGACCATCTGATTCAAAAGATCATAAAGCGAGACACGGGCTGTATCGTTCCCTTATCAACAATATGGTAGCAGGTGTATCTAAAGGATGGACCAAGGAGTTGGAATTAGTAGGGGTAGGATACAGAGCAAGCAACCAAGGGCAGAAGTTGGATTTGGCCTTAGGTTTTTCACACAACATTGTGATGAATATTGCTCCAGAAGTAAAAATTGAGACCATTTCCGAAAAAGGAAAGAATCCAATTGTAAAACTAACATCTCATGACAAACAATTGGTAGGTCAAGTAGCTGCCAAGATCAGAGCTTTTCGTAAGCCAGAACCTTACAAAGGAAAAGGAATCAAGTTTGTTGGTGAGCAATTAAGAAGAAAAGCAGGTAAATCAGCATAATTAGCAGGACTATGGGATTATCTAAGACTGAAAGAAGATTACGAATCAGAAGAAGAATACGAAAAATTTCTTCTGGTACTGAAGCAAGACCAAGATTGTCTGTTTTCAGAAGTAACAAAGAGATATATGCTCAATTGATCGATGATGACAAGGGAGTTACTTTGGCAGCTGCATCCTCAAGAGATAAGGATGTAGACGCAAAAGGCACCAAAAGTGAGGTTGCAACCCTAGTTGGGAAAACAATTGCGGAAAAAGCACTTAAACTAGGTGTTAAGGACGTAGCTTTCGATAGAGGTGGAAACCTATATCACGGTAGAGTAAAATCATTGGCAGAAGGAGCACGCGAAGCAGGACTAAAATTCTAAATAAACTATGTACCAGAAATACAAGAACGTAGAAATAGTTAAGCCAGGTGGACTGGATTTGAAAGATCGTTTGGTCGGTGTCCAAAGGGTTACAAAGGTTACCAAAGGTGGTAGAGCATTCGGTTTTTCAGCAATTGTTGTTGTTGGTGACGAGAATGGTGTTGTGGGACATGGTTTAGGAAAGTCTAAAGAAGTAGCAACTGCTATCGCTAAAGCTATCGAGGATGCCAAAAAGAATTTGGTTCGTATTCCTTTGAATAAAGGTACTCTTCCGCATGAGCAAAAAGGAAAATATGGTGGAGCAAGAGTTTTCATTAAGCCAGCTTCACATGGTACCGGGGTTATAGCCGGTGGTGCAGTAAGAGCGGTATTGGAAGCTGTTGGAGTACACGATGTATTGTCAAAGTCACAAGGATCTTCCAATCCTCACAATGTGGTAAAAGCTACTTTCGATGCGCTATTGCAATTGAGAGATGCGAGCACTGTGGCCAAGCAAAGAGGAATTTCTTTGGAAAAAGTCTTTAAGGGATAAATAAAGGATATTATGTCAAAGATTAAGGTTAAACAAGTAAAGAGCGCTATCAAAAGGACCCAAAACCAAAAAAGGACTTTGGAAGCCCTTGGTTTGCGCAAGATTGGGCATGTTGTTGAACACGATGCAACGCCTAATATCCTTGGAATGATAAATAAGGTAAAACACTTGGTTTCCACTGAGGAAGCTTAAAATATAACGGTACATGGATTTACATAATCTTAAACCAGCAGAAGGCGCTGTAAACAGAGATGGAAAACGTTTAGGACGAGGAGAAGGTTCTGGAAAAGGAGGAACTGCTGCGAGAGGACACAAAGGTGCCAAGTCCAGATCTGGATACTCTAAAAAGATTGGTTTTGAAGGTGGTCAAATGCCTTTGCAACGAAGAGTTCCTAAGTTTGGATTCAAGAATATCAACAGAAAAGAATACCAAGGTATCAATTTGGGCAAATTGCAAGAATTGGTCGATAGCGGTGTGATTAAGAAAGAAGTTACTTTAGAGATACTTGTTGAAAACAGGTTGGCACACAAAAACGACTTGGTAAAGATTTTAGGAGATGGTGAATTAAAGGCCGCACTAAAAATATCTGTTCATAAATTTACTGCTTCTGCTAAAGCGGCTATCGAGGCCGCAGGAGGTGAAGCAATAAGCTTATAAGGAAAAACAAAGCATGAAGAAATTTATTGAGACCATATCAAATATTTGGAAGATTGAAGAGCTAAGGCAACGAATCATTATTACCTTGGGTCTACTATTGGTATACCGTTTTGGTGCACAAATTGTTCTTCCTGGTATAGATACTTCCCAATTAGCACAATTGACCTCAAATACCGAGAATGGAATCTTGGGAATTCTTAATGCTTTTACTGGAGGTGCGTTTGCAAATGCATCTGTTTTTGCTTTGGGTATCATGCCCTACATTTCTGCATCTATTGTAGTGCAGTTGATGGGGATAGCAATTCCTTACTTGCAAAAACTTCAGAAAGAAGGAGAAAGTGGTAGAAAAACCATTAACCAGATTACACGTTGGTTGACCATAGCGATTTGTATAGTTCAGGCACCGGCGTATTTGTTTGGTTTAGGAGCTCTTGGGGTTCCAGATAGTGCTTTTATTTTAGGTAAAGGTTTGGATTTCATTGTGCCAGCGGTAATTATTTTGGTAACAGGATGTGTCTTCGCGATGTGGCTTGGTGAAAAGATTACCGATAAAGGTATAGGAAATGGTATCTCACTTTTAATTATGATTGGGATTATCGCTACCATGCCACAATCATTCGTTCAAGAATTTATTTCAAGAACAACGAACAATACCGGAGGTATTATGTTCATCCTGATTGAGGTAATCATCTGGTTCTTGGTGATTTTGGCTAGTGTGCTGTTGGTAATGGCGGTAAGACAGATTCCAGTGCAATATGCTAGAAGAACAGCTTCAGGAGGATATGAAAAGAATGTTATGGGGTCGCGTCAGTACATTCCATTAAAGTTGAATGCCTCTGGAGTAATGCCGATCATCTTTGCGCAAGCAATTATGTTTGCCCCAAGTTTATTGGGAAGAACTTTTAACAATACTGCTGTTGGACAATGGATGGAAGTTCAATTTGCCGATATTTTCGGATTGGCCTACAATATATTGTTTGCAGTACTTATCATCATATTCACATATTTCTACACGGCGATTACAGTTCCTACGAACAAAATGGCCGATGATTTGAAAAGAAGTGGTGGTTTCATTCCTGGAATTAGACCAGGTAAGGAAACTGGAGATTATTTAGATAAGATAATGTCGTTGATTACATTGCCAGGATCAGTTTTCTTGGCGCTATTGGCAGTTTTACCTGCAGTAGTGGTTAAGTTGATGGATGTGCAGGCAGGTTGGGCATTGTTTTATGGAGGAACGTCACTATTGATTATGGTGGGCGTAGCTATTGACACCGTACAACAAGTAAATTCTTATTTGTTGAACAGACATTATGATGGTTTGATGAAAACCGGTAAAAATAGAAAAGTAGCATAATTTATGGCAAAACAGCCAGCAATAGAACAAGACGGAACTATAATCGAAGCATTGTCTAACGCAATGTTTAGAGTTGAATTAGAGAACGGTCATGTTGTAACGGCACACATTTCTGGAAAGATGCGTATGCATTATATCAAATTGCTTCCGGGCGATAAGGTAAAATTGGAAATGAGTCCATATGATTTAACAAAAGCAAGAATTACTTACAGATACTAATACGATGAAAGTTAGAGCATCAGTTAAGAAAAGAAGTGCCGAATGCAAGATAGTTCGCAGAAAAGGCAGATTATACGTAATCAACAAAAAGAATCCTAGATTTAAACAAAGACAAGGGTAATTATGGCAAGAATTGCAGGTGTAGATATACCTAAACAAAAGCGTGGAGTAATTTCACTTACCTATATTTTCGGAATTGGAAAAAGTAGGGCTCAAGAGATTTTGGCAAAAGCCCAAGTAAGTGAGGACACAAAAGTTTCTGATTGGAATGATGATGAAATAGGAAAAATCCGTGAAGCGGTTTCCTCTTACACCATCGAAGGTGAACTTCGTTCAGAAACACAATTGAACATCAAGCGTTTGATGGATATCGGTTGTTACCGTGGAATTCGTCACAGATCAGGATTACCATTAAGAGGTCAACGTACCAAAAACAACTCTAGGACGAGAAAAGGAAAAAGAAAAACAGTTGCTAACAAGAAAAAAGCAACTAAATAATAATTAATAGTCATTAGTATTTAGACGTTAGAAGAATCTGTTTGAAATGTAAAAGTCTAGGATTCCAATAACTAAGAACTAACACTAGAAACTAAAAAATATGGCAAAGGCAAGTACTAAAACAACAAAGAAGCGCAAGGTAGTTGTAGAATCTGTAGGTGAAGCACACGTTACCGCATCGTTCAACAACATCATCATTTCCTTGACCAATAAAAAAGGAGATGTGATTTCTTGGTCTTCTGCAGGTAAACTAGGTTTCAGAGGTTCTAAAAAGAACACTCCTTACGCTGCCCAGGTTGCTGCTGAGGATTGTGCAAAAGTGGCACACGAAGCTGGCCTTAGAAAAGTAAAGGTTTATGTAAAAGGACCTGGAAATGGTAGAGAATCTGCGATTCGTTCCATTCACAATTCAGGAATAGAAGTTACTGAAATCATTGACGTAACTCCACTACCACACAACGGTTGTAGACCACCAAAAAGAAGAAGAGTTTAATTAATAATCATAATGGGCCCACAAGGGTCTTCACGAAGGTGCAGTGTAGATTATCGAAGGATAAGCCTTAATTCATAATCGCACTTTCAAAACTAAAGAAGATGGCAAGATATACAGGACCAACATCAAAAATCGCTAGAAAATTTGGAGAAGCGATATTCGGAGACGATAAAGCCTTCGAAAAGAAAAGTTACCCTCCAGGACAACACGGAAACAACAGACGCCGTGGTAAAAAGTCTGAATATGCAATCCAGTTAATGGAGAAGCAAAAAGCCAAGTATACCTATGGTATCTTGGAAAAACAATTTAGAAACCTTTTTGATAAAGCCAACCGTAGCAAAGGAGTTACCGGTGAGGTTTTACTTCAATTATGTGAGTCACGTTTGGATAATGTGGTGTACAGAATGGGAGTGTCCCCTTCAAGAAGAGGAGCTCGTCAATTGGTTTCACACAGACACATTACCGTAAACGGTGAGATTGTAAATATTCCTTCCTATTCTCTAAAAGCTGGAGATGTGGTTGCGATTAGAGAAAAATCAAAATCCGTTCAGGCCATAAATGATTCATTGGCCAATAACAGTAGCGTTTACGAATGGATTACCTGGAACTCTGAAAAGAAGGAAGGTACATACGTAGCTGTTCCTGAAAGAATGCAGATTCCTGAAAATATCAAGGAACAATTAATCGTCGAGTTATACTCTAAATAAAATCAACATTAATCCAATATGGCATTACTTAATTTTCAGAAGCCCGATAAAGTTATAATGATAGATTCAACAGATTTCGAAGGGAAATTTGAATTTCGCCCTTTGGAACCTGGTTATGGATTAACAGTTGGAAACGCGTTAAGAAGAGTACTTCTTTCCTCTTTGGAAGGTTTTGCGATCACTTCTGTGCGTATCGATGGAGTTGAACATGAGTTTTCTGTTATTCCTGGCGTTGTTGAAGACGTTACGGAAATGATTTTGAACCTTAAGCAGGTTCGTTTCAAAAGACAGATTGATGATGTAGAGAGCGAGACTGTTTCAGTTTCAGTGAGTGGAAAAGAACAATTGACTGCTGGAGATTTCCAAAAATTTATCTCAGGATACCAAGTATTGAATCCTGATTTGGTTATCTGTAACATGGATCCTAAAGTAAGTATTAACCTTGAGGTTATTATCGAAAAAGGTCGTGGATACGTTCCAGCTGAGGAAAACAAGAAATCCAATGCTCCTTTAGGTAGCATTGCGGTCGATTCTGTTTACACTCCTGTAAAGAATGTAAAATATAGCATCGAAAACTTTAGGGTAGAGCAAAAGACTGATTACGAAAAATTGGTTTTTGAAATCATCACCGATGGTTCTATCCATCCAAAAGATGCATTGACAGAAGCCGCTAAGGTTTTGATTCACCACTTTATGTTGTTCTCTGATGAGCGTATTACATTGGAAGCCGATGAAATCGCACAGACTGAGACCTATGATGAAGAATCATTGCACATGCGTCAGTTGTTGAAAACCAAGTTAGTTGATATGGACCTTTCAGTAAGGGCATTGAACTGTCTTAAAGCTGCGGAAGTAGATACTTTGGGAGATTTGGTTTCCTTCAACAAAAACGATTTGATGAAGTTTAGAAACTTTGGTAAAAAATCATTGACCGAATTGGAAGAGTTGGTTATCAACAAAGGACTTCAATTTGGAATGGATTTGTCAAAATATAAATTAGACAAAGATTAAGTAATCATATTTTGCTCCTCGATAGTATTCGAGTTTGGTAGCAAGATGATAAAACAAATACCATGAGACACGGAAAGAAATTTAACCACTTAGGAAGAACAGCAGCCCACAGAAAGGCAATGTTGGCCAATATGGCCAGTTCCTTAATAGAACATAAAAGAATCAATACTACCGTTGCTAAGGCAAAAGCTTTAAAGCAGTTTGTAGAGCCGTTGATTACTAAGGCGAAGACCGAAAACAATCAAACTACCGAAAAAGGTACGCACAACAGAAGAGTTGTTTTTAGTAACCTTAGAAGTAAAGAAGCTGTTACTGAACTTTTCAGCACGGTTGCCGAGAAGGTTGGAGACAGACCAGGAGGATATACCCGAATCATTAAATTGGGTAATCGTTTAGGTGATAACGCTGATATGGCAATGATCGAATTGGTCGATTTCAACGAATTGTACAACGCCGGTAAAGCCCCTGCCAAGAAAACTACTCGAAGAAGTAGAAGAGGAGGCGGTAAAAAAGTGGAAGCGGCAGCTCCAGTAGCTGAAACAAAAGTAGCGGACGATTCAGAAGAATAAAAGATGTTAATTACTATTGAATTACTGAAAAAAGGATAAGTGAAAACTTATCCTTTTTTTATGTTTTTTTGTTAAACCAAAATTGAAAAAAAGCGCAATGAAGTATCAATCAAAGAAAAGAGCACTAGTACTTTTGGCCGACGGCACTATTTTTTATGGAAAAGCAGTGGGTGACAAAGAAGGCACCGCTGTAGGTGAAGTATGTTTCAACACGGGAATGACCGGTTATCAAGAAATATTCACCGACCCCTCTTATTTTGGACAAATTATGGTTGCTACAAATGCCCATATTGGTAATTATGGCACCAATGCAGACGAGGTTGAATCTGATTCAATTAAGATTGCAGGACTTATAGTTAAGAACTTTAGCTATGAATATTCAAGACCAAGCGCTGATATGAGTTTACAAGAGTTTTTGGATAAAAACAATCTTTTTGCCATATCGGATGTGGACACCAGGGCCTTGGTAAGCTACATTCGTGATAATGGAGCCATGAACGCTTTGATCTCTACTCGAGTGGATGAAATTGATGCACTGAAGGAAGAGCTTAAAAAAGTGCCTAGTATGGAAGGCTTGGAACTGGCCTCCAAAGTTTCTACTAAAGAGCCGTATTATTTTGGCGAAGAAAATGCAGAGTTCAAGATTTCAGCCTTGGATATCGGAATCAAAAAGAATATCCTAAGAAACTTGGCCAAAAGAGGAGCTTATATCAAAGTATTTCCATACAATACCGCGTTTGAAGAAATGCAAAAGTGGAATCCTGATGGATATTTCGTATCCAACGGACCTGGAGATCCAGAGCCTTTGACAGATGCAATTGCCACCACAAAACAAATGATATCTTCCGATAAACCTTTGTTCGGTATTTGTCTTGGGCACCAAGTATTAGCGTTGGCCAATGGCGTATCTACATATAAAATGCATAACGGGCACAGAGGAATCAATCACCCAATTTTGAATTTAGTGACAGGAAAAGGTGAGATAACCTCCCAAAACCATGGTTTTGCTGTAAATCGGGAAGAGACCGAAGCAAATCCTGAATTGGAAATCACCCATACCCATTTAAATGATAATACCGTTGCGGGAATTAAAATGAAGGATAAAGAAGTGTTCTCTGTGCAATACCATCCTGAAGCCAGTCCTGGACCACATGATGCAGATTATTTGTTCGACGAGTTTTTTGAAGCGATCAAAACCAGCAGGAACTAAATCGTTGTAGGTTATTTTTATGTTATTCATAACGTTTCCTGACAATTTTCATGAAATTCGAAAGCACTCCTTTTGTATCTTTGCCGAACTAAATTTTCAACCATAAATAGAAGTAGATGAGCATTATTATCAACATTCATGCAAGACAAATTTTAGACTCAAGAGGTAATCCTACCGTTGAGGTAGATGTAATCACTGAAAATGGGGTTTTAGGAAGAGCAGCGGTGCCTTCAGGCGCTTCTACAGGAGAACATGAAGCCGTTGAGTTGAGAGATGGAGGAGATTCTTTTATGGGAAAAGGAGTTGCCCAAGCTGTAAGTAACGTAAATACGATAATAGCTGAAGAGTTGGTTGGAACATCGGTTTTTGAACAAAATCAGATAGACGAGACCATGATTGCCTTGGATGGCACACCCAATAAATCCAAACTTGGCGCCAATGCTATTTTGGGAGTTTCCCTGGCAGCGGCAAAGGCAGCGGCTAACGAATTGGGAATGCCTTTATATCGTTACGTTGGCGGGGTAAGTGCAAATACACTTCCAGTGCCCATGATGAACATCATCAACGGAGGGTCGCATTCAGATGCTCCCATTGCATTTCAAGAATTCATGGTGATGCCCGTAAAAGCAAAAGACTTTAGTCATTCCATGCAAATGGGAACTGAAATCTTCCATAACCTGAAAAAGGTATTGCACGATAGAGGATTGAGCACAGCCGTTGGCGATGAAGGTGGTTTTGCCCCTACTTTGGAAGGCGGTACCGAGGACGCATTGGATACTATTGCCAAAGCTGTTGATAAAGCAGGATACACCTTAGGTGATGATGTAATGATTGCCTTGGATTGTGCCTCAGCTGAATTTTACGTTGATGGAAAATACGATTACACCAAATTTGAAGGTGATAAAGGAAAAGTAAGAACATCTGAAGAGCAAGCTCAATACCTAGCTGACCTTTGTGAAAAGTATCCAATCATATCCATCGAAGATGGAATGGATGAAAACGATTGGGACGGCTGGAAAATGTTAACCGACAAAGTAGGAGACAAAGTACAGTTGGTTGGAGACGACTTGTTTGTAACCAATGTGGAAAGGTTATCTAGAGGAATTGAAAACGGAATTGCCAATTCCATTTTAATTAAAGTAAACCAAATCGGCACATTATCTGAAACTATTGCCGCTGTGAACATGGCCAAAAATGCAGGATACACCTCAGTAATGTCACACAGGTCTGGAGAGACTGAAGATAACACCATCGCTGATTTAGCGGTAGCTTTGAATACGGGGCAGATTAAAACTGGTTCTGCATCACGAAGTGATAGAATGGCAAAATACAATCAATTGCTTAGAATCGAAGAAGAGCTGGGAAGTACAGCCTACTATCCTCAGGAAAAAGCATTCAAAGTAAATTAATTGATGATAATTTAATAGTATATAGAAAGCCTTTCCGAACTGAGAAAGGCTTTTTTTTGTTTCAACAATAAACTTTGGTTAAATTGATTGACAAACCAAGTAAAATCAAGCAAAAACTAACCTAACGTATGAACAACTTTCTCTTTGTTGCAGCGGAAAATGATGCACTGGCTAATTGCAAGGCCGGTGGAATGGGCGATGTAGTGCGGGATGTTCCCCGTCAAATTTCTGAACATGGTGATAAAGTGCATGTTGTAGTTCCATCCTACGGACGTTTGCACCAAGAAGGATTATTTAAGACCAAGCTTAGCTTTATGCTTAGGGGGCTAAAATACACTGCTGAACTTTATGAGGTAAAACCCAAGAAAGAATTCCCAAATATTGTTCATTATGTATTGCACCATCCTGAAATTGAGGCTGGTGACATAGCCCATATTTATCACAATGATCCAGAAGAGCCCTTTTACACCGATGCTATAAAGTATTTCATTTTTTGCACGGCAGTTGCAGAAGCCGTTAAAAAAGGTTCTTTCGGAAATGTGGACATCATCCATTTGCATGATTGGCACTCAAGTCTGTTGCTGTTTTTAAGGGAGTACCATAAGGAATACAAAAACCTAAAGGACATTCGGTTTGTTTACAGTATCCATAATTTAGCCATCCAGGGAATACGACCTTTCGATGATAATTACTCCTCTTTAAAAAATTGGTTCCCTGATGTTGTCTTCGATTATAAAGCGTTGATGGACTATCGTTATCAAGATTGTATCAATCTGATGGCAGTGGGGATTCGTTTTGCCGATGCCGTACATACCGTTTCACCATCCTATAAAGATGATGTGATGCTGCCAAGTTCCCCGCCTGAATTTATTGGAGGTGAAGGGCTGGAAAAAGATTTATTACGGGCTGATAAGGAAGACAGGCTTGTAGGAATATTGAATGGTTGTAACTATAAAAACATCAATATAGAAGAAAAAGGATTTATCTATCGCAATACCGTAAAAGCAATTTTCAGATGGTTGCAAGAAGAATCCAAGAAGTATAAGGCCGACTTTTTGGCGCATACAGGAGAAAAAATCATGGAGTTTGTGGACAATAGACCAAAATTCATCGTCTCAAGCGTCGCCAGATTAACAGAGCAGAAGTTTTACTTCTTCAAGAGGTCACCAGAAGCCTTTGTTCAAATTTTGAAAAAACTGGAAAAAGTGGATGGTATATTTATGCTTTTAGGTACTGGTGCGCCGGAGTATGAAGAACTTTTCAGAAAGCTTAGCTATGAGCATAAAAACTTTGTATTTACGAATGGACAATCCGAAAACCTGATCGATTCCATTTACCTTGAATCTGATTTGTATTTTATGCCCAGTCTTTTTGAGCCCTGTGGAATAAGCCAGATGTTGTCCATGCGAAACGGAAATCCATGTTTAGTGCACCATACTGGAGGTCTTAAAGACACCGTTCACCACATGAAAACAGGCTTTAGTTTTGACGGGGATACGTACGACAAAAAAATACAAAGTATGCTCGATACTTTCGATGTGGCATTGGATATTTACAAAAACGACAAACCCACCTGGAAGAAAATTCAGTCCGCTGCCAAGAAAAAGCGTTTCACTTGGAAAAAAGCCGTAGATAATTATTACAATTATTTATATCATTTGCAGTAAACTGCCCAATTAATTTTCGACCTACAAAAAGTATAGTTAACAATACCATAAATGAAGCCGGGAAATTGTTAATACCTATGCTTTTTCGTAAATTTCCGGTTCTATTTTATTAATCTTTTAAAACATAAAATGTCTGACAAAGCAATACTTGAATATGGAGGTGAGAAATACGAGTTCCCGGTAATAAAAGGTACTGAGGATGAATTGGCCATCGATATAAAAACCCTGCGCGCTGCCAGTGGTATGGTGACCATAGATCCGGGGTATAAAAACACCGGCTCGTGTGAGAGTGCAATTACTTTTTTGGACGGAGAAAAAGGAATATTACGTTACAGAGGTTATTCTATCGAGGATTTGGCTGAAAAGGCTGATTTCTTGGAAGTAGCTTACCTTTTGATTTTTGGTGAATTACCAAACAAGGAGCAACTTGCGACTTTCCATGCTGATATTAAGGAAGAGTCACACGTAGATGAAGAAATGAAAAAGATTTTGGATGGTTTTCCAAAGTCAGCACACCCAATGGGTGTATTGTCTTCGCTAACAAGTGCATTGGTGGCATTTAATCCAACTTCAGTCGATGTTTCATCCGAAGAAGCAATGTACCATTCCATAGTACGGATTCTCGCTAAATTCCCGGTATTGGTAGCTTGGGCACAAAGAAAGAAAAAGGGCCTTCCTTTGGATTATGGGGATGATACCCTCGGTTATGTGGAGAACATTCATAAAATGATGTTCAAAAAACCAAACCAAGAATACAAAAAGGATACCATTGCCATTGATGCTTTGGATAAATTGTTGATTTTACATGCTGATCATGAGCAAAACTGCTCCACTTCAACTGTTCGTATCGTAGGATCTTCCCATGCTGGATTGTTCGCATCACTTTCTGCTGGTATTTCAGCTTTGTGGGGACCACTTCATGGAGGTGCCAATCAAGCTGTTTTGGAAATGTTGGAAGCTATTCAAGAAGATGGAGGAGACACCAAAAAATATATGGCCAAAGCAAAAGACAAAAATGATCCATTTAGATTAATGGGCTTTGGACACCGTGTTTATAAAAACTTTGACCCAAGGGCCAAGATTATTAAAAAATCAGCCGATGAAGTATTGGGAAGCTTAGGAATAGAGGACCCAATTCTGGATATCGCCAAAGGATTGGAAAAAGAGGCCTTGGAGGACGAATACTTCGTAAAAAGAAAACTATATCCAAATGTGGATTTCTATTCCGGTATTATTTACCGAGCTTTGGGAATACCCACGGAAATGTTTACCGTAATGTTTGCGTTGGGTAGATTGCCCGGTTGGATTGCCCAATGGAGAGAAATGCGTTTAAGAGGTGAGCCTATAGGAAGACCAAGACAAATATATATTGGAGAAAACCACAGACCATTCGTCGAAGTAAAGAAAAGATAATTTAAAGATTAAGCATTGAAAAAAGGGCAATCAGTTATGATTGCCCTTTTTTTATCACCTTTTAGCAACCCTACCAACAGATATGGAGTTTAACATCTTATCACGTTCATGGCATATGCTCATGATTCCCCTGTGATAATAGACTTTAATCGCAGACAAAGAATCTGCACTGATTTGCTTTTGGCTACGTTGGAATTCACTGTGCAAAAATTTATGGGCTTCAATGGTGTTTAAGTTTTTGATAGTGGAATCCAAAGAACTTGAATATTTTCTAAGCTGTGCATTGACTTCATCAAACAATATATTCTTTTGTTCAAGAGGAATGTCAATATCCCTAGCTTCAATGTTTGAAACATCCTTCAGACTAATACAATCCGAATATCTAGCCTGATGTTCCTGAGGAGTGCTCTTTTTTGAATTCAAAGGCTTAGAAAAGTCAAATTTTTGCGGAAACTTGTTCATGGACAAAAGGCCGATACTGATCAGCGCAATGAAACAGAATGGAAGAACAATTTTTTTCATCCCCAAAAGCTTTTTCCTTACTTAAATGTAATGATAATAGTCTAAATTTGGATGGTTTTTAGAAGGATATTTTAAAACTAACTGAGTATTAACTATTTATAAATCAAATAGTTATGAGTGAAAAGGAAAAACCACAGCCAAATGATGGAAAACCTTAATCGCTTCAAGTTTTTTTCTGTTTTAGTCGATGGAAAATCGATAACAAAGCGCTAGTTTTGCCATAGAATTTGTGAGGATTTCCTTCAATTGAATTCCTTAATTCGGTAATAAATGACGGTTATATGATGCAATTGCATATTCAAAACGAAACAAGCCCTCTGAAAGCTGTAATCTTAGGTACAGCCGAAAGCTGTGGTCCAACTCCAAAGCCAGAAGAGGCTTATGATCCAAAGTCTTTGGAACACATTTTGGCGGGTACCTATCCGTTGGAAAAGGATATGGTCAAAGAAATGGATGCGTTCGCCAGGGTGTTTGAAAAGCATGGAGTGCAAGTTTTTCGTCCTTCTGTTCTAAAAGATTGCAACCAGATTTTTTCCAGGGATATTGCCTTTGTGATTGAGGATACATTGTTTCATTCAAATATTCTTCCAGATCGGGAAAGAGAGTTTGAGGCCATTCAACATGTTTTAGATAAAATCGACCCAAAGAAAGTCGTTCGTCCACCAGAAGAAGTTCATATTGAAGGTGGGGACGTAATGCCCTGGAACGATTATATTTTCATCGGGACCTACACTGGAGAGGACTATCCGGATTACATTACCGCGAGAACAAACAAGGAGGCCGTTGAATTCATTGCGGCTCAATTTCCAAACAAAAAAGTGAAATCCTTTGAACTTCGGAAATCCAATACCAATGCCAAGGACAATGCTTTGCATTTAGACTGTTGTTTTCAACCGGTAGGGAAAGACAAGGCCATTCTGCATAAAAATGGTTTTTTAGTTGAAGAGGAATACCAATGGCTGGTTGATTATTTTGGGAAAGAAAACATCTTCGAAATCACCAAAGATGAAATGTACCAGATGTTCAGCAATGTGTTCTCCATCTCGCCAGAAGTCGTTGTCTCAGAACGGAACTTCAAAAGGTTGAACGACTGGCTTAGGGAACAAGGTTTTACGGTGGAAGAAATTCCGTATGCTGAAATTGCAAAGCAAGAAGGGCTGCTTAGATGCAGCACAATGCCACTGATAAGAGAATAAGTTTTAACGTCATCTCGAGCGCAATCGAGGGGTAATACACACAAAAATGCAGGTAACCAATACCATTTTAATGGTTCGGCCGGTAGGTTTTAGAATGAACGAACAGACGGCTGTCAACAATTATTTTCAAGAGAAAATGACTGTGAGCAATGACGAAATCAATGCCAAGGCTCAGAAAGAGTTTGATGATTTTGTGGCAAAACTAAGGAGCCATGGGGTCCAGGTTATTGTAATCGATGATACCAAGGAACCGGATACTCCAGATTCCATATTTCCAAACAATTGGATATCGTTTCATAATAGTGGTACCATTTGCGTATATCCCATGTTTGCCGAAAACCGAAGAAATGAACGAAGGGAAGATATTTTTGACATTTTAGAGCAGGAAGGATTCCGAATTGATAATATTGTAGACTACACAGCTGCTGAGGAGGAAGGTGTCTTCTTGGAAGGAACCGGCAGCATTCTAAAGGACCGTGTCCATCAAAAAGCATATTGTGCGTTGTCAGAGCGTGCCAATGAGGAGCTTTTTATAGAATTCTGTGAAGATTTTGACTGTTTCCCTGTTATTTTCACTGCTAACCAAACTGTTGACGGTCAGCGGTTGCCTATTTACCACACCAATGTAATGATGGCCATGGCCGAAACCTTTGCAGTTATTTGCTTGGACACCATTGATGATAAAAAGGAGCGCAAAAATGTGGTGGAGCATCTTAAAAAAGATGGTAAAGAAGTAATTGCCATTACCGAAGCACAGATGCATGCCTTTGCTGGTAATATGCTTCAGGTTATTGGAGCTGACGACGAGCGTTTTATGGTGATGAGTTCGCAGGCATATAAAAGTCTTCGTCCAGACCAAATGGATGCGATAATCAAGCATTGCGAAATCATTCACAGTCCATTGGATGTCATTGAAACCTGTGGAGGAGGTTCTGCTCGTTGCATGATGGCAGAAGTATTTTTACCCAAGGCTTAAAAGCTGAAAATCAGGAAGTTTTCGACAATAATTTCCTTGTGAGATTCGTTTTGTTACCATGGTTGGAACAAAGCGCATTACCTCTATATTTCTAGTGATTTTGCTGGTTTATTCCTGTTCAGAAGACAAGACTACTGAGCAGGATATTGAAGAACCCACTGGAAGGTCTTTTTTTATGGGATTTACAGCTTTTCCATACGATTATGATGTGAACGCCCTCACCGAGACTTTTGAGAATGTTATTGCGGATGGTGATATATTTTTGAATCACCTGGATTATGGAGTTCCTTGGGATGAGGTCATGAATGATTTACCATTTCCAGAAGAGGTTCAAAATACCATCAATGTAGCCAAAAATGCTAAATCGCCCGATACCAAGATTGTTCTTACGACAACGCCGACCGACCAGAGCAGGGGAAATTTGGCAAAGTATTGGAACAATTCCGGTAGTCATCAACCCTTACCTCCATTTTGGGAGGAAAAGAATTTTGATGATCCCATTGTTGTTTCCACTTTCATTACATATTGCAAACGGTTGATAGACGAGGTGAATCCGGACTATTTTGGTTATGGAATCGAGACCAATGCATCTTTTAAAAAAGATGACCCCGCTTTTGCACAGTTTTTGAATTTAATGGAAGCCGTTTATACCGCGTTAAAGGTTGATTATCCAAATTTGCCCGTTTTTCTTAGTATACAAGATCAGGCTTTCGACCTAAGCAAAGCGGAAGTATTGGAGATTTCAGAAATGCTTGTAGCACATTCCGATTATATCGCCATGAGTACCTATCCGTTCTTATACTATGGGGATTTGACACGTGATGCAAATCCAGATTTGTTTGCGGACAATTGGTTGGAGGACTTCAGAAATTTAGACCCCTCAAAACCTTTTGCTGTTGCCGAGACTGGATTTTCTGCCGATGATTTGGTTATCGAAAATTTAGGAGTGAGCGCCAGAAGTACCGAAGATTGGCAAAGAGGCTATGTTGAAAAACTCATGAATCAGCTTAATGCACTGAATGCGGAGTTCGCCCTTTGGTTTGTGTATAGGGACTACGATCTCTTATATGAAAATACGCCATCACCACCGGATATATTACGAGTATGGCGCGACAATGGCCTGTTGGATGGCGAAGGAAATGAGCGCCAGTCTTATCAATTATGGAAAGAATGGTTACAATTACCAAAGCAATAAAGGGCTGTTTTTTCTTTAGCGAAACACATAATGATGGTTTGTAAGATTATCATTACTTTTATAAAACCTGCAAACTTGGCAGAGTATTGCACATTTTGGTTCCCCTTTTTTAAACACTAGTTGCACATGGGAAATTCAAAATTTGGAATACGGATGTTATACTGTTTTGTCGGATTCGTTTGGTTGGGATGCGGCAAGCAAAAAGATATCATCAAATTTGAACCGGATAACATTTCCACACCCGCTGTAGAATATTCCTGCACCTTTACGGCAGATGGCAACGAACTCTACTTTGCCCGAAGCAACCAAGAATGGGGCAGTGGCGATATGAAAAGCGCCATTTATCGCTCCGTAAAAAACAATGACCAGTGGTCCACTCCAGAAATCGTTCCATTTTCGGGTATTTATGACGATAGCGACCCGCACCTGTCAAGGGATGGGAAAACCTTGTTCTTTATTTCCAATAGACCCGTATCGTATACATCAACCTCCGCGGATATTTGGATGGTGACCAAAGATAAAAACGGTCAATGGAAAGAACCCACCGTACTATCCTATCCCATAAATTCGGAAAACACGGAGTATAGTCCTCGTACCGATGGCGATGGCAACCTATATTTTGCCTCGGACCGACTCGGAGGCTATGGTCAGGGCGATCTGTATGTTTCAGAATTAAAATATGGAGAGTTTGGACCTCCTGTAAATATGGGAAACACATTGAATTCCCCTAAAGGGGAATGGAACCTGGAGATCAACAGCGCAGGTGACCTGATTATTTTTGAAGCCTCACAACGCGAAGCAAATGTTTCACCCTATGGCGACCTCTATATTAGCTTTAGAGAGGAGAATGAATGGACGTTGCCCCAAAACATTAAAGAATTAAACACCTCAGGGAGTGATCTATATCCCTATTTGACCCAGGATGGGAAACAATTGTATTACACCAGCAGTGATAGCCTCCCAGGGAAAAGCACTAACATTTATGTAACTAAATTTCGTGGTCTAAGCCGTAAATACCAACAACAGGCTAAAACCCTTTTGCAGTAAAATTTATTGTTCGCCCTCAACCACAAACTCTCGAATGGCCTGGTTGGGCTCCATAATGGTATAGCCTTTCCAAAAATCAGGGTCATAAGCCGATAAATAGGTGGCCTCAACGGTTTCGTCCTCTTCCAAGGCCTCAAAATTGGTTTTGGAAACCTTATCCGAGTTGTATACCACCAATTCGTACTTTTCGGTATTGTAATTAACAATGTCCAGAGCCAGGGAGAGTTCGTTCTGTTTTCTTCGGCCCTTAACATGTTTGTTCTTTTCAATCACTTTTAAGGGTCGGTCCACCCCCATTTTACGCCCAAAGGTGAAGTTCATAAACTTCAGCTGGTATTTGTCTCCATCAAACTTGGAAAAAATGGTGCTGCCAAAGTATTTCAGTTCTTGGTAGCTAAAGCCTAATAGTTTTATGCTTTTTATGGTCTTTACATTTTCGTAGTCCATACGCATTATTGCAAAATCCTCGATGTTCACAAACAGCTTGCCCTGAAAATCAGCGCCTCTTTTAGGAGCAAACCCCACCACATAGACTCCTTGGTTTTCCAGCTCAGAATACCCTAGAAGTTCAAACTCGTAGCGGTTTAGTTTTTTGGCCACATCTAATTTGGACTTTCCAAAGAACTGATCTGTAATCTCGCTCATAATGTACTTTCGGTTGCCCAAAAAGTAGTTTTTCTCAGGTTTTTTTAATTCAGCTTCCAACTCATCGGTTTCTTCTTCATTTTCAAAAATCGAATCCAGTTGCACCTTTTCGCCAAAAATCCCTGATTTTATCTTTAGGTAAGAGTCTGGTTTTACGTTGGCTCTAAAAATGGCTTCCATTTTGTCGGACAGCGCTTCCATAGACCCCTCGTTGCTTTTGTCGTAAAGTTCGGCCGCTTTTATGATTTCCAACTTGTTTTCTTCCCCATTTTGGTAGTAATCACCTAAAGTTTCGGTGTAGTAGGCCGAATTTTTTGGAAGAATGGATATGATACTGTCCATCAAAGGCTCATCCAGCTCCGCAATGGTAGATTTTTTAAATTCGATATCCATTTTCTGCAATGTATTAAAGCTGGATTGCCGTAAAAAGAAACGTTGTTTAAGCGGCGCTTTGTTATAGTTTGTGGGCATGCGTTCCTCAACCCGTTCCATAATCTCATCCACATCCAATTCCTTATCAAACAAATACACTCCAGTAAGTTCAATGGCCTTAGGAGTGATGGTAATGACACTATCTTGTAACTGTCCTAGTGCAAAACCCGTTTTTTGATATCCCATGGAAGAGATATAGATAGAATCCTGGGTTGAGGTTTCATCCAAAATAAAGCTGAAACGGCCTTCCTCATTGGTAATCACGCCTTGATGCTCGCCATATTGCACCGTTGCATAGGGAATTCCCTTTTGGGTTTTTGCATCGATCAATTTAGAAGTTATGGTCTGGGCTGAAAGACTACCACATAGGAGCAAAAAGCATAGAATTGTGGCTGCATTGTATTTGGACATCAGTTCGTTTTTTGATTGCTTATTTATTTAAAGACGTACGAAATAACAAAAGGGTTGCATTTAGGCAGACGACTTTAACAGGAATTTGTAACAAGGATTGTTCCAGAAGCTAGCATTTGATCAAATTCTTGATCATTCCGCCGAAAATAAAATAGTGGAAGGGGAGCACACTATACCAATACAAACGTCCGCGTAAGCCTTTAGGGCGAAAGGTGGCCGTTTGGTGCAGAATATTGTCTTCGTCAATATGGAATTCGAGCCAGGCCTCACCGGGCATGCGCATTTCAGCAAAGAGCAAAAGCCGCTTTGCCTCTTTATCGGCTAAAAGTACCCGCCAAAAGTCGAGTGCATCACCAGGGAACAATTTATCTATATGCGTTCGCCCTCTTCGAAGTCCGGGACCACCATTAACCTTGTCCAGAAAACCACGGATTTTCCAAAGCCAATTGCCATAATACCAACCCGTTTCCCCGCCAATCTTCCATATGTTTTCTAAGGTCTGCTCTGGGTTTTTAGTTCTTTTGGACTGTTTATCCACCAAAACCCCATATCTGGGTACTTGAATGTATTTTGTTAACCCTTCCTTGATTTGACCACTGGCAATACTATCCTTCCAGCTGCTTACAACTTGGTTTTGTGCAATTTTTTTAAAGGCTTTGTTAATGGCTTTGGGATAGCTTAGGGGTTTTATACCTAAAAGCTGTTGTAATCGGTTGTCGGAAGCTATGACTTCCATTTTCATGCTATCCACCAGGTTTATTGCCAATTTATAGGAGGTTGAAGTAACAAAGTATAACCAGTACGAAGATAGTTTTGGGGTCATCACCGGAACTGTAAGAATCCAATTTGTAAATCCTCTGACCTTGGCATATTGTTTTAACATGTCTTTGTACGTCAGTACATTGGGACCGCCAATATCAAAAGATTGATTGTAGGTTTCTGTGTTTCTTAAAACCTGAGTCAAAAACTGAATAACATCACGAATGGCTATGGGCTGCGTTTTGGTCAATACCCATTTTGGAGTAATCATGATAGGCAATTTTTCACAGAGGTCCCGAATAATTTCAAACGAAGAACTACCAGAGCCGACAATTATTCCTGCTCGAAGCACGGTTAAATTGAAATTCCCTTGATATAAAATGTTCTCCACGTTTTTTCGGGAGCTTAGATGTTTGGACAACTTTTCCTCATTGACAATTCCACTTAGGTAAATAACTTGTTCAACCTGAGTTTTAGCCATGTGCGCATTGAAGTTTTTTGCCGCTTGAGCTTCCATTTGGTCAAAATCAGAAGTGGAGGAAGCCATGGAGTGAATCAGGTAGTAAGCGGCATCAAGGTCGTTGGGTAAGTTTGCAAGTCCGCCTTCCTTCAGAAAATCAACTTCAACAACATCTACTTGAGATCGAACACTGGCATCGATGGAAAATCGTTTTTCATCCCGTACTGCACATACTACATTGTGCCCCAACTCTAGCAAACCAGGCAACAAGCGCATACCAATATATCCGTTGGCACCAGTAAGCAAGATTTTCATCGACTTGGAAGAGTAAACATTTTATACATATAGAGAAATGGAAGTAATGCCACTATAATCCAGGAGCCCAGCAACAGTTGTACATCCAAGGTGCCAACAACCCCTTTTATGTGCAAAATGATGATTAATGTGGTCAACAAAAAGGCAACTACGGAGGCAAGATTCATTACGGCAATCATACGAATTCCTAAAGCATATAATTCCGGAGCATTTTTTTCAGTGACCTTTACCGGAAAATTCATGTTGTAAGGTTTCATTTTAGTTACAAAAAAACCAAGACCAAAATACAGCGCAGCACTGATAATAGGAATAATCCAAAGTGTTGATTTGTGCCCGTAGCCATCCGCTTCACCTTTTAAATTAAAATGCGTGGGAATGGTCTCGGGTAGGTCAAAATAGAAGACAAGAACCATTAGGATATTCAAAGCGACGATTATCCATCCTAATTTGACCAGATTTTTGTCCCTTGTGGTAGGTTTTACCTCAATTTTTGGTCTTTTTCTGAACATACTTATAAATCTTCAATTGAGGGTTGGGCGTTGTCCGCTTTATAGTCCAACACCTTTTTGAAATACTTCTGGATGGCCTTGGTGTCAGACCTTACTTTGATGAAATAATGGTCTTTGTAAATCGAATACACCGCAAAATCGCCTTTGTACAGGTTCAGTTTGTAATAAGGAATTACCAAACCATAGGTTTCCAACAATGACCTGAATCGCACAATGATGCCTTTTGAACGCATTTCAATATTACAAGTGTTCAAATTATTGTCCAAAATCAATAGATTCTGTATTTCAACACTGGTCTCTGTGATAAAGAGTTTCGGCGAACCGATTCCGCCCATGGCGAAACGCTCTTTTAGGGGAAAAGGCTTACCCACGGCCGCATCAATTTTCTGGGTAACGGTTTTATCATTGTAAGAGACGTTCAAAAGCATCTTTAAAATTAACCAAAATCAATGGGTTTGTTATGGGCAAAGCCTATTAATATTGATAGAAACGGGTAAAAAATATGTAGTTTTGCAGGCTGAAAAGAGCATATACATGAGTTTGCAAAAAGTTATTTCTCAAAGTGTGATCCAAGCGGTTAGGGAGTTGTACCAAGTAGAACTGCCAACTGTTGAATTTCAACCTACCCGAAAAGATTTTGAAGGGGACATTACCGTGGTTGTCTTTCCTATGTTGCGCTTTGTAAAAGGGAATCCCGTTGAAATTGGCACCAAGATTGGCGAATATTTACAGGAGAATGTAGACGAGGTAGCCAAATTTAATGTGGTCAAGGGCTTTTTGAATCTTGTTGTGGAAGACAAGTTTTATCTGAATTTTTTCAATTCCATGTATAATGAGGCGGACTTTGGATATGTAAAAGCACCTTCCGAAGATGCCGTGATGGTGGAGTATTCTTCTCCAAATACCAATAAACCACTGCATTTGGGCCATATCCGAAACAATCTTTTGGGATATTCGGTTGCTGAAATCTTAAAGGCAGCTGGAAAAAAAGTATACAAGACCCAAATCATTAACGATCGCGGGATTCATATCTGCAAGAGTATGCTGGCGTGGCAGAAATTTGGTGAAGGAGAAACTCCAGAATCATCAGGATTAAAGGGGGACCATTTGGTAGGAAAGTATTATGTAGCGTTTGACAAGGCGTATAAGGAACAGATTGCGGAATTGGTTGCCAAAGGAACAGAAAAAGAAAAAGCTGAAAAAGAAGCTCCCATTCTTTTAGAGGCCCAAGAAATGCTTCGTCAATGGGAAGGTGGTAATGACGAAACCGTGTCTCTTTGGAAAAAAATGAACGGATGGGTCTATGAAGGTTTTGATGTCACATACAAAAACTTAGGTGTCGATTTCGATAAACTTTACTACGAAAGTGACACTTATCTTTTAGGTAGGGATGTTGTAAAAGATGGCCTGGAACGCGATGTTTTCTTTAAAAAAGAAGATGGAAGTGTCTGGATAGATCTTACGGATGAAGGTCTGGATGAGAAAATAGTATTACGGTCAGATGGGACCGCCGTCTATATGACCCAGGATATTGGAACGGCCATCCAAAGGGTTGCAGACCACTCAGATATCAATGGTATGGTCTATACCGTTGGAAACGAACAGGATTACCATTTTAAGGTGCTTTTCTTGATTCTTAAGAAATTGGGATACGATTGGGCCCAACAATTGTACCATTTGAGCTATGGGATGGTAGATCTTCCCAGCGGAAAAATGAAGAGTAGGGAGGGTACAGTTGTGGATGCGGATGATCTAATCGAAAACATGGAAAAGACAGCAGCTTCCATTTCCGAAGAATTGGGCAAACTAGATGGTTATTCCGAGGAAGAAAAGGAACAACTATATAGAACTATAGGGTTGGGCGCTTTAAAATACTATATCTTAAAAGTAGACCCTAAAAAACGTATCCTGTTCAATCCTGAGGAATCTGTAGATTTTCAGGGGAATACTGGCCCATTTATCCAATATACCTACGCACGAATCCAGTCTATTTTACGAAAGGCTGATTTTGATATCTCAACTACGCTGGATATGGCCTTTGAACTTCATGAAAAGGAAAAGGAATTGCTCAAACACATCCAACTCTTTCCGGAGACGGTTCAGTTGGCTGCGGAGAATTATAGTCCAGCCTTGATTGCCAATTACACCTATGATTTGGTAAAGGAATTCAACTCTTTTTATCAACAAGTGTCCATTTTAGGGGAAGCCGATGAACAGAAGAGATGTTTTCGTGTACAACTCTCCAAAAAAGTAGGAGAGGTAATTCAGTCTGGTTTTAGACTTTTGGGTATAGATGTTCCTGAACGCATGTAATGGATGGACTAGGACTTACTGAAACTCAAAAAGAAATTGCTGCCTTGGTCTTGGCCGTTGGTTTACTTTATGTGTTTGCGAGAGTCGGTTATCAGCAATTTTTTGGAGAGCGATTTACTTTTTACAACGTTTTTCATCCGGTAAGGCGAATTACCGCCAAGGAAAGGCAGTTTATTTCTGATTTTCTTATTCCATATCAACAGTTTAACCCTGAGCAGAAGAAAACCTTTTTAAAACGGTTTATCTGGTTCAAATCTAAAAAGAAGTTCGTCTTTTATAACGGGATTACCAATGAAGAGCACATAAAGGCCTATGTTTCAGCCTCCGCTGCCTTATTGAGCATGGGGATGCGCGATTTCAGGTTTGAAAGGTCCATTTCAAGAATCATAATATATCCAGATAACTATTACTCGCGTATTGGAAAAAACCACCATATCGGAGAATATAATCCGAGGCTAAAAATCTTGGTATTTTCGGCTGAGGATTTGGAAAATGGATTCAAAATCCCCAATGATAATCGAAACCTGGGTATCCATGAGGTCGCCCATGCATTGATGTTCGAAACAAGGAAAAAATCTTCTTGGGAAGCTAGACGATTCAGGGTAGGCCTAACACGAATCAAAAACATCTATAACCAAGAGGGTTTTCAAAAGGAGTTGGCTACATCTACTTATTTTAGGGCTTATGGAAAGACTAATTTTTATGAGTTTTTTGCGGTTATCATGGAAAATTTTATCGAAAGCCCAGCTGAATTTTCCAAGAAGCATCCTGATTTATACGATACAATGCGCAGGATGTTGAATTTTGACCTCAACAAACCCCATTGGAGGCTTAAAAATGTACCCTAAAACTGATGTTTGGAGTAAACCCTAATGAGATATTCTCCACAGCTTCAATTTCGTTGTCTTCGTTGACTCGATAGTATTTGTTCAAACTATTTTTACGGTTGGTTACATTGAGTACGGAAATACCGGCATTGGCTTTTACATTTCTTCCAATGTCAAACTTGTAGATTGCAGAAGCATCTACGCGAAGATATTCTGGTAGCCTATTACCATTTGGGGATTTATAGTTGATTTGCGCTGGAAAAACCGAAGTGTCAAGCGCCAAATCTCCATCTTGAGGTTCGGTAATTGGTCTACCGGATCTAAAATTAGCTCCCAACCCTAACTGTAAATTGTTATAGGAATACGTGCCCGCAAAGGTCAACGTATGTCTAATGTCTAAGTTATTCGGAAAGCTGTTTGGGATTATGGTTTCAAAAGTATAGTCATTTTTATTGTAAGTGTAGCTTAGCCAAGTGCTATAATTGTCCCCTTTTTTATTGATTAGAAACTCCATTCCCTTTACATCATAGCTGCCGATTTCACCATTAAACTGGTTTTGGTTCTGAAATCCCTGGGTACTGGTACTGATACCATCTACTTTTTTATAAAACCCTTCAAGTCCAAGGTAGAAATCGTTTTTTTCGTAATTGATGCCGATAGAGCCCTGTTTGCTTTGAGTAATGGGTAGCGTATTGTCATCAGATAGAATCCATCGGCGTTTTTCAATTCCCAAGAAGTTTTGCTCTAAGTCTATAATTTGATTGGTTGTCTGGCTCTTAAATTCACCTAAAACCTCTCCACGGAGGTAATTGGCAAGCCTAAAACTCATATTTAACCTCGGTTCGACCAAGAATTTGGTGAAAGTGCCCAGATTCTCCATGTAATTGAAGCGAACTCCGGCTTTACCAATAAACTTGTTACCATCTGAAGTATAGCCTATTTCAGTATGTGGGGCGTGTATTCTAACGACTCCTTTTATCTCGCTTTCAAAGAAAGGTTGGGTAAGGATGGTTGTATTGATAATACCGGTTTCGATATATTGATATCCACCTCGGAAATGAAGTTTGTCAGATAGCTTGTAATCGGTGTCCAACTTAACTGCATTTTCCAAAACTTGGTTGTTCTGAAATAACAGCTGTATTTGATTTCCAAATAGACTTTCAGCATCCAAATTGTAGCGTGAGTAGTAGATATTCAAATTAGAGGAAAGTCTATCCGTCCACTGGCTTTGCAATTGGCCGCCAACCGATAAATTGGTCTGATTAAGCAGACTGTTGGTTGTTTCAAGGTCCGTTAGATTATTTTCAGTGTATTCCAAGTTGTTGGTAATACTGATAAAATTCAGTCGTAGTTGATGTTGGTCGTTTATATCGTAGAGTAATTTGCCCGTGAAATCATAAAAAAAGAAGTTTTCGGTTCGCAATATATCATCATCCACGGTAACATTATTTTGATTGGTAACCTTACTATCCTGAAAAGCACGATCAAAAAACTTGTTATAGGTTGGGGTGTTTAAAAAGTCGGTAGTTGAACGTCGCGCTGAAAATTGGAGACCTAAGCGGTCCGTAATAGGAATTTGTCCGTAAGCATCGCCACTAATAAAATTAAAACCAGCTCCTCCTGTAAAGTAATCGGAGAGCTCATTGTCCGTTTCCATTTGAATTACGCTGCTTACCCCATCGCCAAAGGTTGCTGGCGTTCCGTTTTTGATAATGGTAATTTTATCGGTCAAGTAGGGGTTAAAGGCTGAAATCAAACCAAAAAAGTGCCCGGATTGGTACATTTTTATTCCATTCCATAAAATCAAGTTCTGATCATTGGTGCCACCTCGTACATTTATGTCGGAAACGGTTTCATCTATGCTTTTAATACCTGGAAGGGCCTGAACGGTCTGTAAAACGTCTGGCTCAATGAGACCGGGTAAAATCCCAAATTCCCCGGTATTCAGGGTTATACTTGCATCCGACTCTTTTATGATTCCTGTTGTGAGGAATTTATATACAATAACCTCTTTTAACTGTTCATAATGCTGTGCCATCAAAATTGGGGGACACCCGCCTCTTTTGATTAAATTTTCAACACTTATATACTTTGTATTGTATCCGAGATATCTAATTTTCAGGGTAGCATTTCGAGGAATGTCGTCTATTGAAAATGTACCATCCGGATTGGTGGTCAATGCTATTTCTGTTCCAAAGATCTCTACCGTTGCTCCTGGAACGGTGTTTTCGGCAAAGTTGTCCAACACTTTGGCACATACAGTTACTAAGGTTCGTTTGGTAAGTGTATAATACCGATCACTTAGCTTTTGGGTTTTTATCTGAAATTGATTCTGAATATATTCAAGAATATCATCTAGAGCGACAAGGTTATCTGGTACTGCAATGGTGATATCCTCCAAATCCTCATTGATAAAAGAAAATTTGATATCGAATTTACTTTCAAGACTCTTGATATAGGCAATAAGAGAAATAGGTGTTTCTTGCTGCTCCTGACCCTGCGTGGTAACAGGAAGAAGGACCAAAAAACCTATGAAGACACCAAAAAGGTAACTACGGAGTTTTTTCAGCATAGAAAAGCACATTATCACCCTCAATTTTGTAATTCATTCTAGATGGGGTGCTTATACTTTTTAACGCCATTTTCAAGTCTGTGTTGCTAAAAGTACCGGTAAATAACAGATTTTTATCAACATTCTCTGTATTTACCTCAATATTGTATTGTCTTTCAAGTTCATTGAGAACGTAGCTCAATGGAATACGCTCAAAAGAGCTTTCGTTGTTCATCCATGTTGGCTGTGAAGTGGTTGGGGCCGAAGTGTCCATTACTTGGCCGTTTATGGCCATGAACGAAGAGCCTGCTGGCAATTTGGTCTCGATACCATCAAAGGTAACACTGACCAATCCTTCAAAACAGGTAACTTCAAAAAAGCCCTCCCTGTTTTCCACATTAAATTGCGTTCCCAAGACCGTTACAGTACCCTGTTCAGTTGATACCGTGAATTTTTTGCCTTTAGCCACTTTAAAGAAAGCTTCTCCCTTAAGAGCGACATTTCGTTCTTTATCCCATTTTTTTTCACTGTAAGAAACGCTAGAACCAGCATTTAATACAATTTCTGAATTATCGGGAAGAACCACTTCAGAACGTTCAGCAAACTGGGTTGCCACTGATTCGTCCAAAGTACTCACATAAAAATAAGAGCCAGCAATAAGTACAGCGATGGCGGCAGCAACACGCAAGAATTTCTTGAACGGATTTAATGCAATGACTTTTGGAGCATTGCCAATACGTTCTTCCGTAAGTTGTGTTAAAGCCTGGTCAACATCGAATTCAGGAGCTTTCAAGTTGCTTGAAACCTCTTTTAGTTTCTGATAAGAAGCATATTCTGCGGACTTTTTAAATTCCGCCAGCTCCTGCTCAGAAAGCTCTCCGCTAAGCCATTTTGCCAAGTAATTTTCTTGCATGATTTCTATGCTTTACGTTTTAATAACAATTAGGTTTTAAAAAACCCTACTTTTTTATTTCAGTATTAGGTAATTAGCTTCAAAAACTAAATCCCATCTATCTTTTCCCTCAAGGTTTTTAGGGCCAAATGCATCCGTTTTTCAATCGCTTTTACACTTACCCCTTCCATCTCAGCTATTTCAGCATACTTTTTACCATCTATCCTATTCAATAAAAATGTTGTTCTTTGATTTTCAGGTAAATCATTTAGCGCATTGTCCAGTTTTTGCTGATATTCTTTTTCTTCAAGCAAAAATTCTGGAGACTCATTTGAAATCTCTAAAGTGGGCTTTGCATACTTCAATCGAACTTTTTCCGCCTTGATTACATTTAAGTATAAATTATTGGCCACCGTATATAAATAGGACTTCGCCTTTTCGGGCATTACCTTGGCACAATTTTCCCAAAGCTTTACAAAAGCCTCTTGTACAGCATCATGTGCTTTCTCCTCATTCCCAAACTTATAATATATATAGTTGAAAACCGTTTTGGAATTAGCCTTGAAAATAGAGCTAAAGACCTGCTCTTCGCAAACGTTGTTCATGTAGAAGGGTTTGTCTGATAACCAAAGATATTTGAAAAAAATTAAGATCAGGTAGGGTTTTTTCCAATACAGTTGTTTAATGGTCAAAGCATAACCCAAAAAATCCAAATCGTTATGAAAAAGTTGATAAATAACTTAATGTACGTCACGCTTTTTGCCGTGGCACTTACATTCACTTCTTGTCAAGAAGAATTTGAAGAGGTGAACGGCAATAACCAAGAAACGTTAGAGGCTGGTTCATCCACCGCACTTTTAATTGAAAAAACATCATCCAATGATGGTTCTTTCGATAACATTGTAGATGGCGCAAGCTGTTTTGCACTTAAATTTCCATATACCGTAAATGTAAATGGTATTGATGTGAGCATCGATTCTGAAGAAGACCTTCAAACTATTGAAGATATTTTTGATGAAGTAGATGTGGATGAAGACATTTTGGAAATCCTATTTCCAATTACCATTACCTATGCCGACTTCTCAGAACTTGTTATCGAAAACAAGGAACAATTAAGAGAGTTGGCCGCGGAATGTGTGGAAGGTGGAGATGATGACGATATTGAGTGTATCGACTTTGTTTACCCTATTACCCTTTTTACGTTTGACATCAACAGCCAACAGACCGGTGAGGTTATGGTTGAAAGTGATGAACAATTAAGAAAGTTCTTTGATGGATTGGAAGATGGAGATTTAGTTAGTATTGAGTTTCCAATCACTTTGAAAAAATTTGATGGTACGGAAATTACTGCAGGTAGTAACGCCGAGTTGGCCCAGGCCTTAGAAATGGCGGAAGACGAATGTGATGAAGATGATGATGATGATTTCAATGATGACGATTTTGATGAAGAAAGATTTGATTTTTGCTTAACGCAGTGTCCTTGGTTGGTAAAAGAAGTTGTAAGAGACGAAGTAAACCAAACAGATCAGTATTTTGAATACTTAATGACTTTTACCGAAGACGGAGGAGTAACTGTTAAGGACAGAGAAGGAAACATACTTAACGGTACATGGAGTTCTAGTTTTACCGATCGTGGTCCGCTACTAACCCTTGAGTTCGATACTTTGGTTGACTTTAACCTAGAGTGGTTGGTATATGAAATCGGAGATCACACTATCAAACTTTATGCTGAAGGTGGTAACAAGATTATCATGAAGCAACTTTGTGAGGATGATGTTCCTGAGCCAGATACATTAAGAGAAATCTTGAAAGAATGTGAGTGGATCATCAAAAAAGTAAAAAATCAAGGCGAAGAAATTGAAAGACTTATAGGATTTGAATTCAAATTCTTGCCAGATGGTGTGGTTACTTTGAGTGATGGCGATACAACTTCAGAAGGTACATGGGAAGTTGGTCCAAACAATGAAGGAATTCCATCCCTATTGATTACCATGGGTGATGAACCTGGAGTAAGCTTCGATTGGCCATTGAGAGATCTAAACGATACCAGATTGAGGTTTGAAGTTGACGAAATTGATTATGAATTGATTTTATTGCGTGTGTGTGATGATAATGCAAATGATGGAGACGTTGTTGAAATCAGAACAACTCTAATGGATGGTGCTTGGAATATTACCGAGTACGTTGAAGATAATGTGGAAATGACCACTGAATTTGATGGTTTGGATTTCTATTTCAATGAAATGCACCGTGTTCAAGTGGATGAGAATGACAATCCAATTATTGAAGGGCTATGGAGGGTTATCAGAAACCATGATAATGAGTTAAAGTTCTTCCTCAACTTTGCAAATGATGCCAAGTTCGGAGAGATTACAGATGATTGGTATATTGAATCTGTCACCGCCAATAAAATAGTATTGGTTCATGAAGATGAGAATTCTACAGAAATTCTAATTTTCGAGAAGATATAAATATTTTTCCCCTATCTTTTTTGAAAAGGACGGCTCTCCCCAAAGCCGTCCTTTTCTTTTTATTCTTAAATTTGTCCCTCTTTTAAAATGACACAAATAGATGTTTGACAATTTAAGTGAAAAGCTCGATAAGGCATTACACGTCCTCAAGGGACACGGGCAAATAACCGAGATCAATGTTGCAGAGACCCTCAAAGAAATTAGAAGGGCATTATTGGACGCTGATGTCAATTTTAAAATAGCTAAGGAATTTACGAATAAGGTCAAGGAAAAAGCTCTTGGTCAGGATGTATTGACCTCCTTGCAACCTGGCCAACTTATGGTCAAGATTGTAAAAGATGAATTGACCGAATTGATGGGTGGCGATGCCGAAGAAGTGGACCTCTCGGGGAATCCATCGGTAATTCTAATGTCGGGTCTTCAAGGTTCTGGTAAAACCACATTCTCGGGTAAATTGGCCAATTACCTCAAAAACAAAAAAACCAAAAAGCCATTGTTGGTAGCATGCGACGTTTACCGCCCTGCGGCAATAGACCAGTTGCATGTAGTTGGTGAACAAGTCGGCGTTGAGGTGTTTTCCGACCGTGAAAACAATGACCCGGTTAAAATTGCCAAAGCCGGTGTAGCACATGCGAAAGCAAATGGTTGCAATGTAGTCATTATAGATACCGCAGGTCGTTTGGCTGTTGACGAACAAATGATGACGGAAATTGCAAACATCCATAAGGCAATAACTCCTCAAGAGACCTTGTTCGTGGTGGATTCCATGACCGGTCAGGATGCAGTGAATACGGCTAAGGCCTTCAATGATGTTTTAAATTTCGATGGGGTCATCCTTACCAAACTGGATGGTGATACCCGAGGCGGTGCAGCCATTTCAATCAAATCTGTTGTAGATAAACCCATAAAATTCATTGGTACAGGAGAAAAAATGGAGGCAATTGATGTCTTCTATCCCTCTCGAATGGCCGATAGGATTTTGGGAATGGGTGATGTGGTCTCCTTAGTTGAACGTGCCCAAGAACAATTTGATGAGGAGCAAGCACGCAAAATCCAGAAGAAAATAGCCAAAAACCGTTTTGGATTTGACGATTTCTTAAGCCAGATTCAGCAAATCAAAAAAATGGGGAATATGAAAGACCTCATGGGTATGATTCCCGGTGCGGGAAAAGCCTTGAAAGGACTTGATATAGACGATGACGCCTTCAAACATATCGAAGCCATTATTCACTCCATGACACCTGATGAACGTTCGACTCCTTCTAAACTGAATGCCAGCCGCAAAAAGCGTATAGCAGCCGGAAGTGGGCGAACTATTCAAGAAGTGAACCAATTATTGAAGCAATTCGAGCAAATGAGTAAAATGATGAAGATGATGCAAGGCGGCGGTGGCAAAAAGATGATGCAGATGATGCAGAACATGAGATAAAAGCGCGAAATAACCAAACCTTTTACCTTTAACCCAATAACCAATCCAGATGGAAATTCTCGACGGAAAAAAAATATCAAACCAAATTAAAGATGAAATTGCTGTTGAGGTAACTCAGCTGAAGGAAAGAGGAGAAAAAGTTCCTCATTTGGCTGCTGTATTGGTTGGGAACGATGGTGCAAGTTTAACCTATGTGGGCAGCAAAGTACGTTCCTGTAAGAAAATAGGGTTCGAATCAACCTTGATTCATTTACCAGAAGAGACCACAGAAGATGAATTACTAAGCCAAGTAGCTGCTTTGAACTCCAATGCCGATATTGATGGGTACATTGTACAACTTCCACTGCCCGAACATATCGATGAGCAAAAAGTGTTGATGGCCGTTGACCCAGATAAGGATGTAGATGGATTTCACCCTACCAATTTTGGAAAAATGGCGTTGGATATGAAATCATTCATCCCAGCCACACCGTTTGGTATCATGGAACTACTCCGCAGATATGATGTCGATACCGAGGGTAAACACACCGTTGTCATTGGAAGAAGTCACATCGTGGGAAGACCCATTAGTATTTTAATGAGTCAAAAAGGAAAAGCCGCCAATTCAACAGTTACATTGACGCATAGCAGAACCAAGGATATCAAAGAATTGACCCTTCAGGCCGACATTATTGTCTCGGCTTTGGGAGTTCCAAATTTTCTTAAGGCGGATATGGTTAAAGAAGGCGTAGCAATTATTGATGTTGGGATAACACGTGTACCTGATGAGACTCGGGAAAGAGGATATTACATCACAGGTGATGTAGATTTTGAAGCTGTCAGCAAAAAAGCTTCGTATATCACTCCCGTACCCGGAGGTGTAGGTCCTATGACCATCGCCATGCTACTTAAGAACACCCTTCTGGCTAGGGAAAGACATCAATCAACCAACAACTAATCGCTAATTTTCTTTTTGGAAGAGGTTGATAGTTGTTCCTGCTCATCTTCAGGGATAAGAATATCTAGGTCACCTTCACCTTCATCATTCGTGCAGCCAGATATAGCCAAAGAAGAGAATAATACGATAATTAAGAGTAAGATTACTTTCATCACTTGGTAGTTTAGTAGGTGTTATACCCTATGATTTCTAGATATATAACGCATTTTTGGTACCTATTAGTATCAATTTATGGTTGTGGTGCTAAATCATTTGAACCGTGATTTAAAATCAGTATCTTTTTATCAAATTCCAATCCAACCATGAAAAACTATCTTTTGATAACCGTTTGTCTTGCTCTTCTATTGAATTCGTGCGACAAGACGCAGAACACCAATAAGGTTGTGGTTTCCTTTTCAAAGGAGGCCAATGAAGAAACTCTTGACGGAAGATTGCTGCTAATGCTTTCCACCAATGATGAAAAAGAACCTCGTTTTCAAATAGGGACCGGATTGGATGCTCAATTGATTTTTGGGATGGATGTGAATGGTATGAAGTCCGAACAAGAAATTGTTTTTGACGATTCTGTTTTCGGATTTCCATATCCAAGTCTAAACAAAGTGCCTCCAGGGGAATATAATGCGCAAGCACTGTTGCACACCTATGAGACCTTTAACCTATCTACCGGACATACCGTTAAACTACCAATGGACAATGGAGAAGGACAACAATGGAACAGGTCACCAGGAAATGTATATAGCGATCCTGTTAAAGTGACAATTACAGAAAAAGGCATTCAGAACCTACACATAACAATGGATAAGGTCATACCTCCCATAGAAGAACCGGAGGATACTAAATGGATAAAGCACATAAAAATTAAATCTGAAAAGCTATCTGAATTCTGGGGAAGAGATATGTACTTGGGAGCTCATATATTGCTGCCAAAGGGTTTTGATGAACATCCAGAGGCAAAGTACCCATTGATGATTTTTCATGGGCATTTTCCAAGTGATTTTGGCGGTTTTAGAACAACACCACCAGACCCTGAAACTAAGCCTGAGTATTCTTCACGTTTTGATATAGAAGGCTATAATATTATTCAACAGCAAGAGGCTTACGATTTTTATAAAAGATGGAACGAACCTGATTTTCCTCGGTTTTTGATTATTGAAATCCAGCATCCAACCCCTTATTATGACGACTCTTATGCAGTGAACTCCGCAAGTCAAGGACCTTATGGCGATGCAATTACCCATGAGTTGATTCCTTATATAGAAAAAGAATTTAGGGGACTTGGAGAAGGTTGGTCACGATTTTTATATGGCGGTTCCACTGGGGGTTGGGAAGCACTCGCTGTTCAAGTTAAATACCCGGAAGAATACAACGGATGTTTCGCGGCTTGTCCAGACCCCATCGATTTTAGGGCCTATTGCCTCACCAATATTTATGAAGACGAGAACGCCTATTATTATAAAAGTGATCACAAAGCAATAGAAGTACCTGCTCATCGCGATTATCTCGGTCACATACAGAGCACGGTTCGGGAAAACAATCATTTGGAGTTGGTATTGGGAACAAAATCGCGGTCAGGTCAGCAATGGGATATTTGGGAAGCAACCTATTCACCGCAAGGAGAAGACGGCTATCCACAACGGATTTGGGATAAGATGACAGGAGAAATTGACCCGGAAGTTGCAAAATATTGGCAAGAGAACTATGACCTAAAACATATTTTAGAACGTGATTGGGATAAATTAGGGGAAAATCTCAAGGGCAAAATCCACATTTATTGCGGGGATATGGATAATTACTACTTAAACAATGCAGTTTACTTAATGGAGGATTTTTTAGAGAGCACAACGGACCCATACTATGGAGGTGAAGTTTTGTATGGAGACAGAGCAGAACATTGTTGGAATGGAGATCCAGAATTACCCAATCATATCACTAGAATGCGCTATAACACGATGTATGTCCCCAAAATAATGGAACGAATAGCGAAAAGTGCACCGAAAGGAGCTGATTTAACTAGTTGGCGTTATAAATGATTCAGAAATGGCTGGCATAATAAGAAATAAAATAGCTTGGTTCATATTTGCCTTTTTGGCAATAGGGGTGGGGCTTTATCCCTTAGTGTATTGGATAGTAACCGAACCTTTTGGTCTGTTGCAAAGTAAAACAACCGAATTATTATCCGATCAGCTCTGGAGTATTGCTTTTTATGGACATATAAGCTTTGGAGGTCTTGCTCTACTTACCGGATGGTCACAATTCAGTAAAAAAATAAGGAAAAGGAGCCTAAAACTTCATAGAAACTTAGGTAAGATATATGTTCTGACAGCCTTGATTAGTGGGCTATGTGCAATCTATATCGGTTTTTTTGCCACTGGAGGTACGGTTTCGGCTTTAGGATTCCTCAGTTTGGGAGTAATATGGTTGTATACCACGGTGAGAGCTTACAAAGCCATTCGTGTAAAAGATTTGCAATTACATCAAGGCATGATGATTTACAGTTATGCCGCCTGCTTTGCCGCTGTAACTCTACGTATTTGGCTGCCACTTTTGACAATGGCTTTTGGAGAATTCTTAATTGCATACAAAATAGTTGCATGGCTTTGTTGGGTGCCAAACATGATTTTCGCCTATTTCTGGGTCAGAAAAAAAGGATTGACACTGGCATAAAATTATTGCGCGAAAAGTTGTCCCATATCCTTGAAGGCCTTGAATTCTAGAGCATTCCCTGCTGGATCAAGAAAAAACATGGTAGCTTGCTCTCCAACCTCACCCTCAAATCTGATATAGGGTTCAATAACAAATTCAACTCCTTTTGCCACTAATTCTTTTGAAAAAGACTGAAAAATATCCCATGGTAATACCACTCCATAATGCGGAACGGGAACATTCTTACCATCTACCGCGTTGGTGTGCAGGGTTTCCTCTGATTTTGGTTTATAATGAATGACCAATTGATGTCCAAAAAGGTTAAAATCGACCCAGTGGTCGCTACTTCTACCTTCTTCGCAACCTAATATTTCACGATAAAAACTACGACATTCGGCCAGATTATGAACCGGAATGGCAATATGGAAAGGAGTAATGGTCTGCATAAGGATAGATGATTACTGTATTCACAAAATTAATAAATTGATTTTGGGATTTTTTAGAATAACACCAGATAATTCTTTACAAAACAGCATTCGTGGTTTATGTTGTGTTGATGGTATAAAAAAATTCCTACCACGGGCAAATGTGATTATCTTTAATAACTGACAACATAACTAATTAAATAGCAACTAAAATGAAAAAAATCGCGATTCTGGTATCGTTTATTATTATTAGTTCTTGTAAAGTAGCGCAAAAGACAGAGGTCAAAAAAGAAGCAATAGTAGAAACCAATCCAGAGACGAATGAATGGGTGTATCTTTTCGATGGTTCAACTACCAAAGGGTGGAGAGCATATAATGGTGATTCCTTGCCACCAGGATGGACTATTAAGGACAGCACGCTAACCTTCGATACCGCGTTGGGATTGGAGCAAGATTATGAAGGAGGCACAGATATTATCTATGGCGCAGAGGAGTTTGACAATTTTGAGCTGTATTTAGAATGGAAATTGCCCGAAGGAGGCAATAGTGGTATCTTCTATCATGTAAAAGAGGGATATGATGGCCCTCCCGTAGTTTCTCCAGAATATCAGCTTATAGATGATGAGAATTATGCCAGAATCCATAATTTGACTGATTATAACTCTCAGTTTGGGGCTAAAAATCCAGAAGTGTTGCAGGACTGGCAAAAGACCGGTGCTGATTATGCTATGCATGTAGCGGATGAATCCCAAAAAAAGCTAAATCCCGTTGGAGAATGGAATTCCTCCAAGATTGTTTTCACCCCGGAGAAAGTGGAACATTGGCTCAATGGCAAAAAGCTGTTGGAGTTTCAACCATGGTCAGAGGATTGGAACAAAAAGAAAAATTCTGGAAAGTGGGACAATGCTCCCGATTACGGAAAATTCAAAAAGGGTTTCATAGCATTGCAAGATCATTCAAGTCCTATTTGGTTCAAGAATATAAAAATTAAGAGATTGTAGAACCGGTAAAGGAAGGGTCACAGTCAAAAGTTACAGTCGAAAAAATAATTTTTAAGATAATAGTATGAGTAAGAAGAAGTCAAATCAAGATAGGAGGGATTTTTTAAAGAAAAGCGGTGTGGGAGCCCTCGGTTTGTTGGCTGCACCTTCCATTCTTAGTGCCAATGAAAAGTTGAGAACGATAAAACCAGATGGCAGAATAAGAACAGCTCATATTGGAGTAGCCAATATGGGAGCTGCAGATCTAAATGACATATCATCGCACTCACAGGTTGATGTGGTGGCACTTTGCGATGTAGATGCAATCAACTTATCCACGGCACGAAAGAAACACCCGAAGGCCCGAGTGTTTTTTGACTATCGTGTGATGTTGGATGAAATGGCAGATGAAATTGATGCGGTAATTGTATCTACACCGGACCATACCCATGCACCTGCCTCATTAATGGCTATGGAAATGGACAAGCATGTCTATTGCCAAAAACCGTTGACACATTATGTTTCTGAATCCCGGGCCATGAAGAAGGTGGCTCAAGACAAGGGTCTGGTTACCCAAATGGGAATTCAAGTTCATTCTTTTTACGATTATAAATTGGCCACATTGTTGATACAGGATGGTATAATTGGAAAAGTACATACGGTGCATGCTTGGAGTCCAAAATCTTGGGGATATAATGGAGCTGAGCCAGAAGGAGAAGATGATGTACCTGCACAACTCGACTGGAACCTGTGGTTGGGCACTTCAGCAGAGCGTCCTTATAAGGAAGGATATTACCACCCAGGAAACTGGAGAAAACTTATGGATTATGGATGCGGTACTTTAGGTGATATGGGCGTTCATATTTTTGATACACCATACAATGCACTGAACCTAGATGTTCCCAAGACCATTATAAATGAGTGCCGAGAACCAAACGGTTATGGGTATCCAGAAAACAATACCGTTACATACGAATTCCCAGGAACGGAATACACAGGCAAATCATTAAAGTGGATTTGGTATGACGGTCCAGGAATGCCTCCTGCTCATGAAGATTTGGTGCTTCCAGGTGCAAAGGGTGGGGTAAACACCAAAAAGAAAGCTTCCAAAACCGACATTTCCCTGGATGCTAAAGTTGCGAATGTAGGAGAACTTCCAGAACAGGGTGCTATGTTTGTGGGAACAAAGGGACGCTTGCTCTTACCTCATTTTATGCAATTGCCAAGAAAGATTGTAAGAGGCAAATATGTCGATATTTCCAAAGACATTGCCAAGCACAATTTAGGAGAGCCTATTAGAAACTATGCTAGTGAAGGACCCAAACACTATCATCAATTCATTGATGCATGTTTAGGTAAAGACAAATGTACTGCTCCTTTTGAGTATGCTGCCCGTTTGACGGAAACCATTCTCCTGGGTGTTATAGCGGGACGTTTCCCGAATAAAACGCTGCATTGGGATAGTGAAAATGCCAAGTTTGCAGAAGAAGAAGCCAATCAATATTTGCAAGGAGAATATAGAAAATTCTAATTCCTCCATTTTAACGAATACTCTAAAAATCCCAAATGCGAAAAGCGTTTGGGATTTTTTTTGAATGGGTTATGCTAAAAGAAAATTGATGATTTCATCATTAACTTCTTCCTGGTGCATGGAGTGTCCTAAACCTTGAGTAGTTGCTAGTTTACTTCCTTTCCAATTAGCGTGGACTTGTTCGGACGCATGATAAGGGGCGACAAGGTCTAAACGATCATGAAATAAGAGTCCCTTTTTGGTGTTGGATTTTGCAAATTGGGAAGTAGAAAAATCATGGATTTTAAAACCAAATCTGTCCTGGATGTAATTATCGATAATACCCATAAAGCGATTGCTAAACCTTAGGATGTTTTGAGAATGCTCCATAATTTCATGGAATTCTGAGGGAGAGCCAATAGTGACAATTTTTTCTACGGCTGGATTAGGATTTTTATATTCATTGTACATTAAGGTCATTCCACCGACGGAATGCCCGACCAAGTACTTTGGGTTGTATTTTTTTACCATGTAATGCACTGCTTCTTCATAAAGCGGCACATACAAAAGTTTACCCGACGAATGTCCGTGCGAAGGAGCATCAAATGCAATAATATTGAAATTGGCTTCTTGAAGTTTTTTAATCAGATTTCGCCAACGGAAAGTGTTGCTTTCCCAGCCGTGCACCAAGAGCACCGTTTCTCCATTTCCTGGCCAATGATATGACTGTAATTGGTGGTTTGCAACCTGTTCAACTACATTCTTGCCTTTTTCCAGATAATCTGCCTGTTGCGGTCGGACTTTACCTTTTCTTATCGTGCATAATAGGTTAAAGGCTCTATGGGCAGTTTTTTTAGGAAAAAAGAGAGAATTAAGGTTAAAATATTGCCCATAAGCCAGGGGAAGTATTTTCGCAATCACTTTTTTCATATGGTTACTTTTTGTAACTTACTTTTTATTAGAAACTAAAATTACACATTCATTTTAGAAGAAAAAAGAAGTCACCTCTCCAAAACCAAGTATAAAAATGGAAACTGTTACTGAAAATCAGCAGGTTAGAATGGCAAAAAAATTGCAAAAAATGTTTGGGCATATTGATTACAAGAATCCACCTGAACTTTGTCCTGTTCGCGATGTAATGTCTGTAGCTTCGGACCAATGGAGTACACTTATCATTTTATGGTTGGGGTATTTTCCCGTTTTACGTTTCAATAAATTGAAGAAATTTGTCTATGGCATTTCGAGTAAAGTATTGAGCCAACGGTTAAAAGTCTTGGAAGCAGATGGATATATCTCAAGAAAAGTCTATGCCGAAGTGCCCATTCGTGTGGAATATAGCCTTACCGATTTTGGTCAGTCCTACGTTGAACGACTTCTGGAACTAACAGAGTGGATGCAAACGAACAGTCCTAAGGTGCTTGCCAATCGGGAAAAATATGGATTAATTTAATCCATTAGTCTATTCCAAATGTCGATATACATTTGCCAAGAACCTGATGTCTTTTTCCAAACCACGACATATTTTCCCTTCCATGTAGAAACCGATTCTTTCCCTTTCTGACTGGTGCCACGGTAATACCCATAATCGTAAGCATAATCTCCGATAATGTTTATTTCTGAAGCGTCCATGCTATGTGAGAGTACCTTGGTTTCCTTTCCCATTTCCCAACGCGCTTTGATGGCTTCACGACCATCAACTATGGACACTCCTGGGGGAATTAGTTTGGCATCATCTGTATAAATATTGCCCATTTCATCAAAATTTTGGGCTATAAACGCTTTTGAAAAATTTCGGGACGCCGTAACTATTTTGTTCTTTTCCTCTTCATCTGTTTGGGAAGTCTTGCCGTTAGAGCAATCAATTTTCCAAGTAGGGAATACTACCTGTTCCGTTTTGTCTACCCATTCACCGACCCATTTAAATCCTTTTTCATCAATATCATAAAAAGAGAGCCGGAAAAACCCATCTGTTCCATTCGGTGCCTTTTGTTCGCGGTAGAGTATAATTTTACCTTCCTCGGTTTTGTTGCCTTCCCATGTTGAAAGTCTAGTAGATGGGGCACCTGAGCTATAATAATGCACATACCATTTTGTGCTGTCGGGAATAAACTGACGAATACTTCCGGAATGCCTGCCATCCTTTTTTAGAGTTTCATCCTGGACCCCCATTCCATTCATTATATATTTAAACCGCCAGACCATGTCAATGGGTTCCGCCCAGGTTTGATCCGCTTTTAGACTGTACGATTTGCAATTACATTCTCCGATCAATGGAGCAAAATCCATGATTTCTTTCGGGGCCTCAGGATTGGGAAGACCAAAAGGATGCTCGGATGAAGGTTCAAAATCGTATTGTGCAAAGGAGAGAACTGGTACTAAAAGAAAAAGGAAAGCTATCTTCATTGGGTTGGTTTTGCCCTGAAATTACCCAAATGGTCGCTCTCTTTAAACCTCTTTAGGAATTAATTAACAGGCACTACTCCCAGCCGAGCATTAGATATTTAATTTTAGCAGTAGGCGGAATTTGAACGGCTTCAACTTTAGAGGTAGTATATCTCAAATTGGAAGGCAACTCTTCCTTATCAATGGTAAAATACAGATTACTTTCTTTTGGAAAGATGACAATACTATTGATTGTGGTAACAATTTTCTTGATGGAATAGTTTTCTTGGATATCCTGAAAGGTACTATTAAGTCCAATACCCTTGTCAGTCTTATAGCGATTGTCAAAAATGCGAATATTCTCGATTGTTGGAATGCTATCCGAACTTGAGGTTAGGGTCAATAAATGTTTTCCGTTCTTTTGATAGATTTTAATTTTTCCAGAGTCAGAACTGGCCGTATCCTTTGAGATAGAATCTTGGGCAAAAACCTGATTTAAATTAGCAACGGTAGTCTCGCTTAAAAGAGAGCCCACAGACTTCTCCGTTATCAAAAAAGTGGTGTCCTTTTCTCCACATCCAATTATTAGCAAGCAAATACCAAGAACCAGGCCTAATTTTTTCATATACTTTTTCTATCGAATAACTTTTTTTAATACACCTAACACTCCACGAATAAATGTGGCACTGGTGAGCACTTTTACTACAGGATTCATTCGGGTACTTCTTCGTGTAGAGGAACTTCTTCGCGAAGAGGTTTTTCGTTTTTCTTCCCGTTCTTTTTCTTTCTCGGCCTCTTTTTCGGCTTTTTCGATTTTCTCATTCAGGATTTCATAAGCACTTTCTCGGTCAATATCCTCATTGTATTTTTTAATGAGTTTTGATTTGCCCAAAGCCTCTTTGAGTTCAGCATCGGTAAGCACGTCCATTCGACTCATAGGAGCCCGAAGCAAGGTTGCCGCCAAAGGTGTTGGTCTTCCCTTTTCGTCCAATGCAGAAATCAAAGCCTCTCCGATTCCTAAAGATGTAAGTACTTCTTTGGTGTCATAAAACTCTGAATCAGGATAATTCTCTGCTGTCAGCTTTATGGCTTTTCTGTCCTTTGCAGTAAATGCTCTGAGGGCATGTTGTACTTTTAAACCTAATTGTGCTAAAACATCATCTGGCACGTCGGTAGGGTTTTGAGTGACAAAGTATAGGCCAATACCTTTGGAACGTATCAATTTGACAATGCTTTCGATTTGGTCCAATAGAGCTTTGGATGCTTCTTTAAAAATTAAATGTGCCTCATCAATAAATAGTATTAATTCCGGTCTGTCACTATCCCCTTGTTCTGGGAATGTGGCATATATCTCCGCCAGGAGGCTCAACATAAAAGTCGAGAACAGTTTAGGTCTGTCCTGAATATCGGTCAATCGAATAATGTTGATATAACCTCGTCCATTTTCATCGATTCGCACCAAATCATCCACATCAAAGGACTTTTCTCCAAAGAAAAGGTCAGCGCCTTGCTGCTCCAATTCTATGATTTTCCTTAAAATAGTTCCAGTAGAACTCGTGGAAATTCGACCATAAGCATCCTGAAATTCCTTTTTTCCTTCTCCTGTGGCATATTGCAGCACTTTTTTGAAGTCTTTTAAATCTAAAAGAGGGAGTTTATTATCGTCGCAATATTTGAAAACCACAGCAACAATACCTTCTTGGGTTACCGAAAGGTCCAAGATTCTTGATAATAGGACAGGCCCAAACTCGGACACTGTTGCTCGCAATCGCACCCCATCTTGTTCTGAAAGCGATAAAATCTCAACGGGAAAACCTTTTGCCTCAAATGGAAGTCCAATTTTCTCATGTCGTTCATCAATCTTTGGATGTCCCGGACTAGGTTGTGCAATACCACTTAGGTCACCTTTGAGGTCCATTAACAAAACGGGAATCCCTTTTTCTGAAAGATTTTCAGATATTACTTGTAGTGTTTTTGTCTTTCCCGTACCCGTTGCACCTGCAATAAGTCCATGCCTATTGAGTGTCTTTAGCGGAACTTTAATAAAAGCTTCCGTTACAGCCTCTCCATTGAGCATTCCTGCCCCCATGGTAATATAATCGCCTTTGGTGGCATAGCCCTTCTCAATATGCTCAAAGAATTTATCGGTAGTGCTCATGGAATTCAATTTGCGATAAAAATAGGGTTATTTTAAACAATTCTGAAACAGCAAACAGAAACAACTTCTTGTGGTTGTAAAGTAATTCAACCATCCAACGTATCTTTGCGCCATGGTTTCAGAACAGATATCGGATTTGGTGGAAAAGGGGCTTATGCTTCCTTTAATGGAGGAGTTTTATACCATTCAAGGCGAAGGCTATCACAAAGGAACCGCCGCCTATTTTGTTCGCATTGGAGGTTGTGATGTGGGTTGTCATTGGTGTGATGTAAAGGAAAGTTGGGATGCTGAAACCCATCCACCTACAGCTATTGAGAATATCGTGGATAATGCTGTCAAATATTCCAATACTATTGTGATAACCGGGGGAGAACCGTTGATGTGGGATATGGGACCTCTTACCGCAAGCTTGAAAGCGAAGAATTTAAAAATTCACATAGAAACCTCAGGTGCCTATCCATTGACAGGAAGCTGGGACTGGATTTGTTTATCACCAAAAAAAAATAAACTTCCGGAAGAAGAAATCTACGAGGTTGCGCATGAATTAAAGGTAATCGTGTACAACAAACACGATCTAATTTTTGCAGAGGAACAAGCAGCGAAGGTCAATGAAAATTGCATCCTCTATCTTCAGCCTGAATGGAGTGTGAGGGAGAAAATGATTCCTCTTATAGTAGATTATGTAATGCAACATCCAAAATGGATAGTGTCTTTACAGACCCATAAATATTTGAATATACCTTAAGAGCTTTATCTACCTCCGTTGTTTTGAAGATCTAAAACGCATTCAGAGTCTAAAACAGGCACTACAGGAAGTCCTTTTGAGACTTGTTGTTGCAATAATTTCATCATGCCCATCCCAGATAAATGACACGCCGATTGTAGTTCACTTTTTGAGATTAAACTAGAACTCTTATTCGTTGCTCCGAATTGTAGTTCTGCACGCATTAAACAACCTTGAACATTGCAATGATTTTCGGCATCAGGGTCTTCATGGTTATTTACTGCTGGGGTCCCTAGGTTCACTAAACCGAACAAATGTCCAAACTCATGGTTTAAGGTAGCACTTTCTATATCTGTAACAGAGACCAAATTGCTTTGACCAGCTAAGTTCCTTATGGTAGATTCATAGATGATCATGGAAGTGTTTCTGTATACAGCTCCTAATGTTACTAGACCCTCATTTTCATCATCATCATCCGAGGGGGCGTTAGCAAAATAAATATAAATAGCCAGGGTATTTCCGCTATTGTATGCGGTGCGGTTGTCACTCTCCAAATCTGCAATTTCCTGAAGAGTCAAAGTTTCTTCACCAGGAGAAGGTAATGCATTGAAGGTAAATTCGATATCTGTTTTAAAAGTCCTTTCCCTAAGGAAGGCTTCAAAATTGTCCATGGTGGCATCCGTAGGCCTAAAACCATTGACATGAGCTACTTCAATAAGCAATCTATCAAAATTGGCATTGCCCAGAATGTCACTGGCCGAAGCTCCGGTCGCTAAAAGATTGGCCGATTTATCAACACTTGTAGGTCCAGGAGTATCATCTGAACTTTTGGAACAAGACCAAACCAAGGTTATACCAAGAAGGGTATATAGTAAGATTTTCTTTTTCATGCTAAAATGCTATTTAAATAGAACGCTCAATACCAGGTTCTATTATTCTTTTATTGACAATTTGGCTAAATAGTCGTAATGCTCACCGGATATTACAATTTCACAATTTAAATTGTTTGCTTCGCAGGCATTTTTCAATGTGTTGTAATCAAGGTAAAGCCATGCAAAAGGTAAACCTTTTTGGCCTTTATATTCCATTTGAAACTGCACTTCCCCATAATATTGAGCGTTGTCTGGAATCCAATACCCGCCATCCTCATCTTGTTCGAACATGTAGATTATATCACTGGAATCCAATAAAATCTGCCCCTTCGGAAGCAATAATGATTTCAAATGTTTCAAAAACCCATCAATGGCACTAAGTTTTCCTGCCAATCCTATGCCATTCATAAGTAGCAATAGGGTATCAAACTTATCCCGTGAAAAATCAAGAATAGATGATTTGACAGTGGATTTTAGCCCTCTTTGATTGCATACTGCGATGGCGCCTTCGGATGCGTCCAAAGCGGTCACATCGAACCCTTTGTTTTGAAGATAAAGACTATGATTTCCAGCTCCGCTGCCGATGTCAAGAACTTTTCCTTTTGTTATTTGAAGCGCTTTTTGTTCTAAAATGGGCATTTCCTTAAAACTTCGGAATAAATAGGGAAGCGGCAGGCTATCTTCTTCGTCCAACGACGAATAGGTTTTTATATCCTCGGTGTAGTTTCCTGAGTGATAATCCAACAACGCCTTACCTAAAATATCTGCCATATGGTACAAATGGTGATGCAAAAATGGGACTTTAATTATACATAAAGGTTTAAATAGCTACAGTTTTTTATGTTTGTTGTATGGAAGAAGAACTGGCGCAATTACCCAAAAAAGCAAAGGAAAAGCATGCGGAAAACAAGAAGTTTTTCGCAAAGTTGAAAAAAAGACCGCCAAAAAAGCTGGATTATATTATGCGGGAATTGCATGATGAAGAGTTCGAGCGGACAGACTGCTTAACCTGTGCCAACTGCTGCAAAACAACGGGACCACTTTTTACGAATTCGGATATTGAACGCATTGCCAAACACCTCAGATTAAAACCTTCACAATTTATTGCGCAATATTTAAGGGTCGATGAAGAAAATGATTATGTGTTACAGCAGGTGCCTTGTGCCTTTTTGGGAAGTGATAACTATTGTTCCATCTACGATGTGAGGCCAAAGGCATGTCGTGAATTTCCGCATACAGACCGAAAAAAGTTCCATCAAATTAGCAATATAACCTTAAAAAATGTGGCTATTTGCCCTGCTGCTTTTCGAATTGTGGAAGAAATGAAGCGTAGAATCAAACTTTAATGATTTCTTATATTTGGGAATATGGAACAGCTAATGACCTACTTTGAAACTATTCCCTCCTTGCATCGAAGCCTTATTTTGGTGGGGGGAATTACTTTTTTTTGGATTTTGGAAGGTATTGTGCCCCTTTTCAATATTCCCTACAAGAAATGGAGGCATTCCGTTCCGAATTTCTTTTTTACGTTGACAACGATTTTGGTGAATTTCCCTTTAGCATTTTTGCTTCTAAAAACTTCCGATTGGAGCATAGCCAACGATTTTGGAATCATCAATTGGTTGCCTCAAATGCCCTTGTGGCTCTATGTGGTGCTGGGCGTGATGTTTCTCGATTTAATTGGCGCTTATACGGCCCATTGGGTAGAACATAAGGTTAAACCCCTTTGGATGGTTCATCTAGTGCACCATTCAGATCATAATGTGGACACGACAACAGCTAACCGTCACCATCCGCTGGAAAGTTTGATTAGATATACATTCACGCTTATAGGTGTTTTGATCGTAGGCGCTCCGATTGGAATAATAATGTTGTACCAAAGCATGTCCGTAGTGCTGTCACAATTCAATCACGCCAACATCAAACTTTCCAAAAAACTGGATAATGCAATAAGCTGGATTATTGTAAGCCCGGATATGCACAAAGTACATCATCATTATAAATTGCCATATACCGACTCTAATTATGGGAATATTTTCTCTATTTGGGATAGGCTTTTTGGGACTTATATGTCAATGGATACAGAGAAAATAGTCTACGGAGTGGATACCTTTCCGGATGAAAAAGAAAATAGTAGCATTATTAGCTTACTTAAACAGCCGTTTCATAAATATCGGAAGCCAACAACTGAAGACTAGTCGTAAACAAGATATTTTTTTCGGATTTTTTTAAAGTTTTCTAGTTCCGTTTGCCAGGTTTTCCTAATCTCTTCTTCAGTTATGCCAGATTCAATCTGCTTTTGCAACTCAGTTGTGCCGGCATGTTTGGTAAAGGAATTGGTCTTAAAGAATTTTGATTTATCCAACGAATGGGTATATGCATCAATCAACCATTGAAGGGAAACAACGTTCATTCTTTTAACTTTTGAAAGGTCTTCTCCAAAGCAGTTTTTACCTTCCTCTTTCGGGTATTTCGACCCAAAATTAGGTTCTGGAACATAACTAAAATCGTATGCGGTACTATCTAAAAATGATGCCCCATAGCGCTGAAACTGGAATTCCGTGCCACGTCCCGCGTTCACATTAGTGCCTTCAAAAAGACCTAAGCTTGGATATAGCGTAATTGAGACATCATTCGGTAGATTCGGAGAAGGTCTTATCGGTAAATGATATGGTGAATTATGCGTGTAATTCTTAAGTTGAATTATGGTCAGATTAGCTTTTTTTCCTCCTTTCAACCACTTCTCCCCATTAATCATCTGAGCGTATTCGCCAATGGTCATTCCATACACGAGAGGAATTTTAGTCATTCCTAAAAATCCGGTATGCTCATTTTTCATAGTAGGACCACCTACATAATGTCCATTCGGATTGGGTCGGTCTAGGACCAAAACAGGAATGTTGCCCTCAGCACAGGCCTCCATTACCAGTTGTAAAGTGGCGATATAAGTGTAAAATCGAACTCCGACATCTTGAATATCAAAGACCATGATATCTAAACCATCCAGTTGCTTTGCAGTAGGTTTTTTGTTTTTTCCATGAAGTGAAAAAATGGGAAGTCCCGTTTTGGCATCCATGCTATCTTTTACATGTTCGCCCGCATCAGCTTTTCCACGAAAGCCATGCTCTGGTGCAAAAACTTTTACCATATTCACATTGAGTGAGAGCAATGAATCCACAAGATGGGTATGTCCGCTATTTTTTTTGAAGATGACACTCGTTTGGTTGGCGACAACTCCGACTTTTTTTCCTTGAAGTTCTTTAAGATAGAGTTCTGTTCTATTGGCTCCGACAATAATTGGTACGATTGTATCGGTTTTTACATTTTCCGTGATGGGGTTATTGGATTTTTCTTGTCCTCTACATGACGAGAACAGTAAAACCAACAATAAAACTGTACTTTTGAATATAGATAAAATGGGCATTCGTTGAATTTAGAATTGTTTATTGCCAAACGCCTGATTACAGGGAAGGAGCATAAAATTAGTATTTCCGCACCTATAATAAAAATTGCCATTGCAGCTATTGCTATTGGCATTGTAATGATGCTCATTGCCATTGCCACCGGAGTAGGCTTAAAGCATAAGATTCGGGAAAAAGTTGCTGCCTTTAATGGCCATATTCAAATCTCAAACTATGATAACAACACTTCGGAAGTTTCGGTGACCCCGGTTTCTATAGAACAGGATTTTTACCCGAAATTTGAAGATGTAGAAGGCATTTCCCACGTCCAGGCTGTCGCCACCAAAGGTGGGATAATCAGAACTACGGATACTTTTGAAGGAATGCTGGCCAAAGGAGTTGGTAAAGACTACAATTGGACGTTTTTTGAAGAATATCTTGTTGATGGCAGATTACCAGATTATTCTGAAAAACTAAACGATGAAGTTCTGATTTCCAAAATCAAGGCTAATCTTCTGAATTTGAAGGTTGGAGATTCTTTTTTTGCCATTTTTCTCAAGGAAAATGACCCTTCTAAGCCACCCAATAATAGAAAGTTTAATGTAGTTGGTATTTATGACAGCGGTTTCGAGGAATTTGACAGGGATATCATTTTTGTGGACCTACGCCATATTCAACGCATGAATAAATGGGACTCCAACGAAATTGGAAATTTTGAGGTCTTTGTTGAAGATTTTGACCGAATGGAGGCAAAAAGCAATGAAATTTATGGTAAAACACTTTCCAGCTTAGATACACAAAACATTAAGAGTAAATACTTCCGCATATTCGAGTGGATTGGATTATTCGACTTCAATATTGCTCTCATAATTGGAATCATGATTATTGTGGGAGGCATAAATATGATTACTGCCTTATTGGTGTTGATTTTGGAAAGAACTCAAATGATTGGTGTTTTAAAAGCGCTTGGTTCTGAAAACTGGAGTATTCGAAAGGTGTTTTTGTACAATGCCGGATATCTGATTGCAATCGGCTTACTTTGGGGCAATGGTATTGGATTGGCCCTGCTTTATCTTCAAGATAAATTTCGAATCTTTAAATTCCCGAATCCAGAGGAGTATTACATCGAATATATTCCTATTCATATTGACATACCTACGGTACTCATGTTGAACTTGGGCGTAATGCTTTTATGTCTGTTGATGTTGCTGTTGCCGTCCTACATTATTACCAAAATAACCCCGGTTAAGGCTATTAAGTTTGAGTAAATTGACATTTCCGTAACAAAGTGGAGGAAATGCTCAATTTTTTATTCATCTACAATGACATACGTTCAATTTTCCGAACTCCTATCACCGTTTGTTTAATGGATGTCCAAAAATCCAATCCCAGCAAAATTCAATAGTCCAAAAGTTTACCTTTGCAACGATTATGAAATACGCTGAAAATATTCTTGAGACCATCGGAAATACCCCGTTGGTAAAACTCAACAAGCTTACGGCCGACTTGCCTTGTTTGGTGTTGGCCAAATATGAGACTTTTAACCCTGGAAACTCAGTAAAAGACCGAATGGCCCTTCAAATGGTTGAAGATGCGGAGGCATCTGGACTATTAAAACCTGGTGGGACTATTATTGAAGGAACTTCAGGGAACACGGGAATGGGGTTGGCTCTTGCCGCCGTCGTTAAAGGGTATAGAATGATCTGTGTTATCAGTGATAAGCAGTCTAAAGAAAAAATAGACATCTTAAAAGCAGTTGGTAGCGAAGTACATGTATGTCCTACAGATGTAGCGCCTGATGACCCAAGAAGTTATTATTCAACCGCTCGACGATTGTCCACAGAAATTCCAAATTCATGGTATGTAAACCAATATGACAATCCAAGTAATACCAAGGCTCATTATCTAAGCACCGGACCTGAAATTTGGAATCAGACCGATGGTAAAGTCACGCATTTTGTGGTTGGCGTAGGAACAGGTGGTACCGTTTCTGGTGTGGGAACCTATCTTAAAGAGCAAAACCCTAACATCAAAGTTTGGGGTATCGATACCTATGGTTCGGTATTTAAAAAGTATCATGAAACTGGGATTTTCGATGAAAATGAAATTTACCCATATGTTACCGAGGGAATCGGGGAGGATATTCTTCCGAAAAATGTCAACTTCGATGTTATAGACGGCTTTACCAAGGTAACAGACAAAGATGCAGCTGTTTATACTCAACGTTTGGCCAAGGAAGAGGGCATGTTTTTGGGTAATTCTGCAGGGGCGGCAATAAAGGGACTCCTTCAGTTAAAAGAGCAATTCACCAAAGATGATGTTGTTGTAGTACTTTTCCATGATCATGGAAGCAGATACGTTGGCAAAATGTTCAATGATGAGTGGATGCAACAAATGGGTTACATCGATTAGATTTGGTAAATTGGTGTCAAAAAATTGACATGACCCTTCTTTTCCAAACAAAACACATAAAAATTTTAGGTTTACTTATCGCATCGCTTCTTTCCTTTTCTTGTAGTAGTGACAATTCTATAGTGGTCACCGATGATGAAACCGGTGAAGATGATGAGAATACTGAAATACCATTACAGGACCGCTTGCCACAAGTATTTGTAAATACAAATGGAGGTGTAATTGTTGATGAACCTAAGATAAGCTCAGAAGCTAAGTTTGTTGTAACTGGCGATACTATTTATAAAGGGAATCTGGGTATTGAATTCAGAGGCGCCACATCACAACTTATTTTCGATAAAAAATCTTATGGGCTAGAGACCTGGGACGAGAATGGTGAAGACATTAACGTATCACTTTTTGGATTTCCAGAAGAAGAAGATTGGATATTATACGGTCCTTACAGCGACAAAACCTTAATGCGAAATGTTTTAATATATGACATAGCCAGGGATTTAGACCAATATGCAAGTAGAACCCTTTTCGTTGATTTAACATTAAATGATCAATACCAAGGTGTGTATGTTTTTATGGAGAAATTAAAAAGAGATGGGGAGCGCATAGATATAAATAAGCTAAAAGATGATGAAAATTCTGGAGAAGATCTTACCGGAGGTTATATATTGAAGATCGATAAAACAGCAGGGAATAATTTAGGTGAAGGGTATAACGAACTAAACTCATTTGTGTCTGCATATCCTCCACCCAATGCCTCAGGAGGACAAGAAACATATTTTCTTTACGAATATCCGGATGCCGAGGACATTACCGCAGAGCAAAAAGAATATATTTCGACATACATGGCCGATTTTGAGGATGCACTTGCCTCAGAAGATTTTTTAGATCCGGATTTGGGCTATGCTAATTTTATAGATAAGGAAAGCTTTATAGACTTTTTCTTGTTGAACGAGTTGTCCAATAATGTCGATGGTTATCGATTGAGCACTTTTATGCACAAGGATAAAAACGAAAAATTAAAAATGGGTCCCATTTGGGATTTTAACCTGGCCTTTGGTAATGCTGATTATTGTGGCGGCGGTAGTCCAAATGTTTGGGCCTATAAATTTAATGATCGTTGCCCAGATGATATTTGGCTGGTACCCTTTTGGTGGGATAGACTATTGGAAGATCCAGCATTTGTTGCGCAGTTACAAGAACGTTGGTCGAGTTTAAGAGGTGGGCAGCTGTCAAATGCGGCTATTATGGACCACATTGATGCGTATCTATTGCAATTGAATGAGTCAGGTTCAGTGGTACAAAATTTCGACACCTGGCCTGTCCTCGGAACTTATATATGGCCCAACAACTTTGTAGGTAGTAGTTATGAAGAAGAAATAGGGTATTTGACCAACTGGATAGAAAACAGGTTATCTTGGTTAGATACTGAAATAAGTCAATTGTAGTTTAATTAATTTCAAAAATAAAATGAAGAGAAGTATTTTTCTGCTAACCATTGTTTTTGCTTTCAGTAGCAATTTGTGCGCCCAAAACTTAAGCACAACCGAAAAAAAGATACTTACTTCAATTGAACAAAGTAATGGTGAGGCCATTTCTTTTTTGGAGAAGGTGGTAAACATTAATAGTGGAACCTTAAACTCAAAAGGAGTTAAAGAAGTAGGCAAAGTGTTTCAGGATGCTTTTGAAAATATAGGTTTTAGCACTAATTGGATTGAAATGCCTAAGGAAATGAACAGGGCAGGTCACCTATTTGCTGAAACCACAGGAAAAAAAGGAAAAAAACTATTGTTGATAGGGCATTTAGATACCGTTTTTGAAGAGGACAGTCCCTTTCAACAATTTAAAATGGTCAATGACAGCATTGCACATGCACCCGGAGGAAATGATATGAAAGGTGGAAATGTTATTGTCTTGTATGCCTTAAAAGCACTGCACCAAAATGGACTTTTAAATAATGCGCAAATCGTTGTGGCATTCACCGGGGATGAAGAAAGTACCGGGAAACCTTTGGACATTAGTCGGAAAGATTTGGTCGAAGTTGCGAAGCGAAGTGATATCGCTCTTGGTTTTGAAACCTCAACCGGATTCAACTATGCCACCGTGGCCAGAAGAGGAGCTTCCGGTTGGGCTTTGGAAGTAGAAGGAAAAAGAGCCCATTCCTCCGGAATATTCAACGAATCGGTAGGGGCCGGTGCCATTTTTGAGATTTCTAGAATTCTACATGAGTTTTATACTGAAGTGAAGGGTGAAGATCTGTTGACATTCAATCCGGGAACATTGTTAGGAGGGACTTTTGTTAATTTCGATAGTTCTACAAGTAAAGGAGATGTTTTTGGCAAAGGAAATGTGGTTGCGCAGAAAGCAGTGGCGAGAGGTGGACTTCGTTTTATCTCGGAAGAGCAAAAGCAAAGAGCTAGGGCAAAAATGAAAGAAGTAGTGAGCAACAACCTTCCGCGAACTTCGGCAAAAGTTACTTTCACGGACAGCTATCCGGCAATGCAACCTACTCCAGGTAATACGGAACTATTGAATATGCTGAACAAAGTGAGTTTGGACCTGGACCAAGGAGAGGTTTTAGCATATGACCCTGGAAAAAGAGGGGCAGCAGACGTCTCTTTTGTAGCACAATATGTAGATTGTTTGGATGGTCTTGGGACCATGGGAACAGGCGCGCACACCCCAGAAGAAACTGTAAACCTCAATACCATTGAGGCATTGACCAAACGAACCGCGATCTTAATTTACCGATTGATTAATTCGAAATAATGATAACATTAAAATGTGGAAACTGCACCACAAGAATTGACAAGGGAGAGCTGGTAGGTCTTAGCCATGATGAACATGAATTTATCCACCAAAAAGGAAGTCCGGGATGGCGTAGTGCCGATACGGAGATGTTTCCAATCATTGGGCCGTTGGATAAAGCTGGTTTTAGAATTCAGGTGCCAAGAAGCACTGCGATTCAGGATCAACATGGATTACTTCGTGAGTTGGAATACGAGCTGATTTCCAAGTCTGATACTTCGGCTACCTTTAAAAAAGAGTATAAAGCCGGAACTCCTATTAAAAACTCCAAATTCCCGGAAAAATCACCTAAACAATGGCAGTTATGGCCGTATAGTTTTGGATTTGAAAAGTCTTTTGAGTTAAAAGAAGACCAGCTCGAGATTACCTTTAAAATTTCTGGAGAACGTGATACACCCTTTATGCTGGGATATCACCCGGCATTTAAGCTCCACACAAATCAACCTACAATTGTCACGGATAGCCAAAAAATTACTTTAGATGAGGTTTTGGCCGTTGGAAGTCGGGCGTTTCAGGTTGCTGATACGGAATCGATTACTTTAAAAGATGAACGAGATATTCGTATTGAAACTGAAGGTTTTGGACACTTCATGTGCTGGACAGAAGTTAACAATATGATTTGTATTGAGCCTATTACCTTCTATCCCTATGCTGTTGAACAAACAGAATTGCACGAAGGTTTCCAATACTTGGGAGATACTGAAGCCGTTTTTAAAGTTAGATTAAAAGTCTAATAATTTAGAGAACAAAGGATTCTGATTTTGGGAGCAGTGATTCCACAATTCTTTGGGTTTCCAGAGTATTTTTTTGAGGAATAATATGAGCTTCAATATCGGTCAATGAAGTTATATGTTGTTCATGGTCAATAAATCCATATCCTTTGTACATTCCTTCATCGATAAGAACAAAGGCATTTTCATTGGAATTTCTTCCTTTTTCCTTAATGATACGAATCCCTTCCTTTTCCATTTTTATGGCCAATAAGGCGTTTTTGACCTTTTCATTGTAATCGGAAACTGATTCATCTGAAGTACAAATACCCTCACATGACCGTATTTCATGATGGGAGCACGAGGTATTCACCTGCTGCAGATGGCAATACTTTGGACAAAGCTTATGATTTTTGCAAATCTCTTCTAAAAAGGCTCTGCAATCGGTTTGATTATAAAAGACTCTAATAGGGTTGGGCGCGCCCTTTAGCACATTGTAGGCCAAATGGATAATCCCATTTCTGTCTTCATATTCAAAAATTGCGTATTGCTTTACAATCTTTTTTTGCGCACTATTATAGGGTGGAAATAATCGTTTTATCTCTGCAGATTCCATCAAAAGCGCTACCAATTCACTACCGGAAAGTTTAAAATCTATAGATGCGGTTTCGCTGCACATTCGTATTTCTTTGGTGCTTTTGTCATAAAAATGACCCAAAACCCTTTTCTTAAGATTAATGGCCTTTCCAACATAGATGATGTCTCCTTTTTGATTTTTAAAATAGTAGATTCCCGGCTCATGTGGAATATTATCAAAAACGGATTTTGGCAGATGGGGAGGAAGCGTTGCTTCTTGACTCCTGGCGTTCAAAAACTTTTTGACAGTGACTTCTGAATCAGGTGTATTCAGCAACTTTTGGAACAATAAAACTGTCGCATGCGCATCACCACGGGCCCGATGTCGGTCTGTCAATGGGATTTGCACTGCCGAGCAAAGTTTCCCCAAACTGTAGGAACGGAGTCCTGGAATCAATTGTCGTGATAATCTGACCGTACACAGTTTTTTTCGGATAAAATCAACTCCAATCTGTCGAAACTCCTCTTTAATGACCCCATAATCAAAATTCACGGAATGCGCTACAAAAATGCAGTTCTCAGTCATTTCTAGAACAGAGGTCGCAATTTCTTTAAAAGTAGGAGCATCTTGAACCATTTGGTCATCAATTCCAGTAAGACCTGTAATGTAAAATGGGATTGGGCACTGCGGATTGACCAATGAGGTGTACTCATCAACGATTTGATTTCCGTCAAATTTAAAAATGGCAATTTCGGTAATCCTGTTACCGCGAATTCCGTTGCCGGAAGTCTCTATGTCGATGATGGTATACAAATCGATAAAAATGAATCTTGAAATTAGGGATATTGTAAAAAGTTGGCAAACTTTGGACAAAATCTTAATACAATAATTTCACTTTTGAATTATTAAGAGCCCATGGAATATCACAAGTTGAAAATTACGCCTGAAGAAGCAGGTCAAATGGTTTTGAAACTTTTTGGAATTAAAGGAGAAGCCACGTCTTTACCTGGGGAGATTGACTTTAATTTTCGAATAAAGACAGCCGAGGGGAATGGATACATCCTTAAAGTTTCCAGAAAGGACGAGAATGAAGACTATCTTGATTATCAGCAGCGATTATTACAATATGTTGAGAAACATGGCAAATCCCTGATTTCTCCTAAGGTTATCTTAGATAAAGACGGAAAACCCATTTCTGAATACATGGACGATCATGGAGATTTGAGAAAAGTACGTCTGCTCAGTTGGATTCCAGGTCGAATTTGGAGCGGGGTAAACCCACAGTTGGATGAGCTTCGTTATAGTTTGGGAGAACAATGTGGATTGTTGACTACCGCTCTCCAAGGCTTTGATGACCCTCAGGCACATAGAATTTTTGAATGGGATGTTGCCCAGTCCCTTTGGGTTAAAAAACATCTTGACTTATTTGATGATGAAGAGCGTAAAATTCTTTCTTCTTTCATTGCTCTTTTTGAAAAAGGTCAAAATGAATATCTAAAACTCAGGAAATCGGTTGTCCACAATGATGCGAACGACAATAACATTATAGTTTCGGAGGATTTAGTTGCTCCCAACGTAAATGCATTTATCGATTATGGTGATGCAATCCATACCCAAATTATAAATGATGTTGCAATCGCCTGTGCCTATGCAATAATGCATCATAATGATGCTTTGGATGCAGCATTACCTATTGTAAAAGGATATCATTCAACGTTTCCATTAATGGAAGAGGAGTTGGAACATTTGTATGCAGCGATAGCGATGCGACTGGCTATTTCGGTTACAAAATCGGCCCAGAACAAGGTCAAAGAACCCGACAACACCTATTTACTTGTTAGCGAAAAACCAGCCTGGGAAGTGTTGAGAAAATGGTACCAAGTAAATCCTGATTTTGCGCATTTCAGCTTTCGTCATGCCTGTGGGTTTAATGCACATCCTAATAGGGAGGAGTTTAATCAATGGGTTAAAGAAAATAGTTTTTCACTAAAATCTTTGTTTCCATCGGCAGCTATGAATGATGCAGTTCATGTCGATTTAAGTGTCTCCAGTCCATGGGTGGGACACCAAGAAGAGTTTAACGATTTGGAATTCCTTCAATTTAAATTTGATAGACTTCAAAAAGAACATCCGGATAGAATCATTGCGGGAGGATATTTGGAGCCCCGGGCACTCTATACCTCGTCTTCCTATGATAAAGTTGGAAATTCAGGAAGGGAAAGCAGAACAGTCCACTTAGGTGTGGATTTTTGGCTGCCGGATACTACCCCAGTCCATACCCTTTTTGATGCCGAAGTTATCACAGCAACAAATGATGAAGGTGATAAAGAGTACGGAGGCTTGGTCATTTTAAAGCATAGTTTTAAGGAATTGGAATTTTATACACTATATGGCCATCTTACTCCCGAGAGTGCGACGAAACACAGAATAGGAGACCAGCTTAAAGCCGGTGAGCGTATAGGTTTTTTAGGAAATTTCCCTGAAAATGGGAATTGGGCGCCCCATCTTCATTTTCAAATAATGATGTCCCTTTTAGGGTACGTCGATGATTTTCCCGGAGTGGCCTATCCCGATCAGTTAGGTGTTTGGAAGGAACTATGCCCAGACCCCAATGACCTTTTTAAACTGGAAGCACTTAAAAGCCATGAGAGTGGTGACAATAAAACGCTTCTCAGTTATAGAAGAAAACACTTGGGGAAAAGTTTGAGTTTACAATACGATGAACCTATCCAAATGGTGCGGGGATTAGGACAATACCTGATTGACCATAATGGAAAAAAATACCTGGATACCGTAAACAATGTGGCGCATGTGGGACACGAAAACCATGCCGTGGTAAAAGCCGGACAGCGACAGATGGCTTTACTAAATACCAACACTAGATATTTGCATGACAACATCAATGAATTGGCAAAAGAATTATTGGAGACCCTTCCAAAGGAACTTTCGGTGCTTCACTTTGTAAATTCGGGCAGCGAAGCCAATGAACTAGCACTTCGAATGGTCAAAACCGTAACAGGCGAAAAAGATATTATTGCTTCAGAAATGGGTTATCATGGCAATACAAATATGTGTGTTGATATCAGTTCCTATAAGTTTGATGGAAAAGGGGGAGCTGGTGTGCCAGAGCATACCCACATTTTTCCTATACCTGATGCCTTCAGAGGAAAATATAGGGGGAAAGACGCGGGGAAATATTATGCCGAAGAAGTGCAACATCAAATTGATGCAGTACATTCCAAAGGACGTAAAGTTGGAGGGTTTATCATAGAGCCGATTATAAGTTGTGGCGGTCAAATCGTACTTCCAGAAGGATTTCTTTCCAAAGCTTATGTGCATATTCGAAAAGCTGGTGGACTTTGTATTTCAGATGAAGTTCAAGTAGGTTGTGGCCGCATGGGTAAAACCTTTTGGGGTTTCCAATTGTATGATGTTGTTCCTGATATTATTACCATAGGTAAACCACTTGGAAATGGCCACCCATTGGCCGCCGTGGCATGTACTCAAGAAGTTGCGGAAAAATTTGCCAACGGCATGGAATACTTCAACACTTTTGGAGGAAACCCGGTCTCTTGTGCCATTGGGGCTGAAGTGCTTAAGACCGTCAAAAGGGAAAAACTACAAGAAAACGCACTCTCGGTTGGTGATTTTTTAAAGGACGAATTGGAAAAGTTGAGCGTTGATTTTCCAGTAATTGGAGATGTTAGGGGGCAAGGACTCTTTTTAGGAATTGAACTGGTAGATGCAGAAATGAATCCTCTGGGAGAAAGGACAAATTATTTAGCCAATCGCATGAAGGACCATGGGATTCTGATGAGCACGGATGGACCGGACCATAATGTCCTCAAAATAAAACCGCCAATTGTTTTTTCGATGCAAAATGCGGAAGAATTGATTTTCTATCTAAGGAAAGTTTTGGCAGAAGATTTTATGATTCAGGATGTTTCTTAAAAGAGTAACTGCATTACTGCTCTAAATCATACCACTCGATATCACTTAGATTTTGGCGCCTTCCTCCCTTTTTTGGAGCATAATGAGTGGCCAGATAGGTAAGTATAGCTTCTTCATTTTGGCCAAGGTCCCATAGATTTTGGGTTTCTTGCATCCATCTGATAGTGGCAGACCATTGTTCCTTACTCATTCTATTTTGTGTTACCAATTTGGCTGAATGACAGCTCGTACAATTGTTCACAACCAATTGTAAACCTTCTCCTTCCACAAACCCGGTTCGCACGTGAATACCATTTTCAATCTTGTCAAAATCCTCGACTTCTTGATTTTGAATGGAAATATAATTTTCTTCCGAATCATTTTTTTTAAATGCAGAAAATGAAGGGTCAACCAGCAGATAGACAAGAAACCCTGCAATAATGATAAACACAAAAAACACTAGGTACATCAATCTAAGGATCTGGTCGGCACTTTTTCTGAACTTGTTCAGGTCTTCCATTAACTAACCTTTATTGCTATTCGGTGACAAGCATTGTTAAGATAACCCTTCGGATTCCAGCCGGGAAGAACCATGGGTTGGGCGACTCCATTCGAATCAGTGGCACGAGCCCAAACCTCATAATATCCTTTTTTCGGAAACCGAAGGTCGGCACTAAAGTGCTGCCAAGCCAAACGATTAGCCGGAGTTTCAAGAGAACATTCCTTCCAACTACTTCCAAAATCTATTGAATATTCTACTTTTTCGGCACTTAATTCACCGGCCCAAGCATGACCACGAATCTTCAAGGATTTTCCTTCATTTATAACAGCTCCGCTTTTGGGATAAGTGATCAAGGATTTTACCGGCATGGATTCAATAATACACATATTCTCATCCGCTACTTTTTCTCCTGGGGCAACGGGTTCGCAAGGCACTCGGTAAGCAGTACCTGTCATTTTTGTGCCGTCATGCACTTTATTTCTTACACTGATGCCCTTTAACCATTTTCCGGATGCCGAAGCTGGCCATCCTCCGGCAATCAATCGAAGTGGATACCCGTGGGCTAATGGAATTTCTTCCCCATTCATTTTAAAAGCAAGTAATGTTTCATCTTGCAGGGCTTTGGAAATCGGCACCCCTCTTGAAATAGGTTCTTTTTTAGGGTCGCCACTCAAATGGGTATCCACAGCGTGATAACCAATATAGACTGCATCACTTTTGATGCCAACATCTTCAAGAACATCACGGAGACGAATCCCTGTCCATTCAGCACAAGAAACTGCTCCAACGGTCCATTGGTTTCCTTTGGCCGGAGGGTCAAATTCGCTTCTACCGTTTCCACCACATTCCAAAGTGAGTTGATAGGTATATTGTTTGAATTTAGACTTCAGATCTTTTAGCGAGAAAGTTTTCTTTTCATACACGGATTCCCCATCAAAAGAAAGGGTCCAATCGTCTACGGAGGTATTTGATGGGATTATACCGTTATTACGGATAAACATGTATCTGTTAGGAGTAATTTTATCGTCCAATAAATGAGCCTGAGCCTCAATATTCCATGGTTTATCGTTCAATACAACCATTTGGCTATCCTTGTCAAACATTTTAAAGGGGTCCGGGTCTTGCAGTCCAAGAAGTTCGTATCCCATAGGAAGGTTTTTCCCATAAACGATTTCCGCTCCAAGAAGTGTTGATAAGGAGATGAGCACGCCTTTTTTGACAAATTTTCTTCGTTGCATTTATATAATTTTTACGAAAACGACTTACAACTTGGTTTGGGATTCAAGGTATGTAGAAAAACACAATTATTGCAAAATCTGAATATAATAATGATTTACCTTTGATGACTCTGGTAACAAAATAATCTAATCATTTACATGGCTTCATCTCGGTTTTTTAAATATGTATATTTCACCACGCTTATTGTTATGATCGGCTCCTGCGTTGAAAAGAAAAATGAGATTGGAACAAGTAAAAAAGAAGCAACGAAGATTCAGTCAAAGAAGGTAGATACGATTGGACTCATCAAGAAGTTACCTTCAAACATAAAACTTCCTGATGGGATGGTTTGGGTTCCTGGAGGCATTTTTAAGCAAGGTGCGGTTCAGCAGGATGCCGAAGCAATGCAGCATGAAAAACCAGCACATGAAGTTGCTGTTGATGGATTTTTCATGGACGCTACTCCGGTTACCAATGCAAAATTCTCCGAATTTGTAAACGAAACTGGATATGTAACCATTGCCGAGCGTGTTCCTGATTGGGAAGAACTTAAACAACAGCTTCCTGAAGGAACTCCTAAACCACATGATTCTATCTTGCAACCGGGATCTTTGATTTTCAGAAAAACAAAGACATCCTTACCTAACCTTTATGATTTTTCACAATGGTGGAGCTGGTCGATTGGTGCCAGCTGGAAGAAACCAGAAGGACCCAATAGTTCAATTTTAGGAAGGGAAGACCACCCAGTGGTTCATATTTCCTATGAGGATGCCTTGGCATTTTGCAAATGGGCTAACAGAAGATTGCCTACTGAAGCGGAATGGGAATATGCAGCTCGTGGGGGAGAGGACGGAACCACTTTCTTTTGGGGGAATGATGTCTCCGAATTATCAAAATATTCCAATACATGGGAAGGAGAATTTCCTGTGGAGAACACGAAAAAAGATGGTTTTGAAGGAAGTTCTCCTGTCGGCATATTTCCTGCTAATGCATTTGGGCTTTTTGATATGGCTGGGAACGTGTGGGAATGGACCGGCGATTGGTATAATCCAAACTACTATCAAGAACTTATGACGATAGGTATTGTTCGTAATCCCAGAGGAGCTAAAGAACCGTTCAATCCAACCAATCCCTACGTAAAGGAGAAAGTGATTCGTGGAGGGTCGTTTTTATGCAGTGATTCTTATTGTGCGAGCTATCGTATTTCTGCAAGAATGGCTTCAACAATGGATTCATCAATGGGGCACTTAGGATTTAGAACCGTTGCAAGTGCAGATATGCTAACGAAATGACTTGCATTTAAAGTTTGAATAAATACATTTGTCTACATTTTTCAAATCATAGATAACAGTTAAACCTATCCTTAATAACTAATGGAATTAACCGGCAAGAATATCTTGGGGTTTTCAAACTCTGCTAAAGGAGAAACCCTTTTTTATGGAAGTAATCCCTCGACAGGAGAAAAATTAGTCACTGCGTACTGCGAAGCCACTTTGGAGGAAGTGGATAAAGCTATTACACTTGCGGAGGCGGCATTCGCAGTTTACAGAGAGAAAACAGGTTATGAACGAGCAGTTTTTTTAGAAACTATTGCGGAGGAATTATCAAAGATAGAGCACGAAATTGCTGCCATCGGTTCTCAGGAAACGGGATTACCAGAAGGAAGGTTGTCAGGAGAGTTAGGACGAACAACAGGTCAGTTGCGATTGTTCGCTTCTTTGTTACGGGATGGATCCTGGGTAGATGCACGAATTGATACGGCCGACCCGAACAGAATCCCGGTTCCCAAACCGGATACAAGACAAATGCAAATTGCGTTGGGTCCAGTTGGGGTTTTTGGAGCCAGTAACTTTCCTTTAGCATTCTCTGTAGCAGGTGGGGACACAGCTTCGGCTTTAGCAGCAGGTTGCACTGTAGTGGTAAAGGCACATCCAGCTCACCCAGGAACTTCAGAATTGGTTGGAACTGCAATCAATAAAGCGGCCCAAAAATGCGAAATGCCCAACGGAGTGTTCTCGATGGTTCATGGAGCTTCTATAGCTGTTGGACAAGCGGTGGTTAGACATCCGCTCATTAAAGCAATTGGGTTTACAGGTTCATTTCGAGGTGGAAAATCGTTATTTGATGAAGCAGCTAGACGCGAAGAACCGATACCCGTTTACGCTGAAATGGGAAGTACAAACCCGGTTTTTGTATTACCCGGAGCTTTAAAAGAAAATCATGAAGCATTGGCAGTGGGTCTGTCCAATTCTGTGCAGTTGGGCGTTGGGCAATTCTGTACCAATCCCGGATTGACCATTGTTCCCAATCAGGAAGAAGGTCATCTTTTCGAAAACGTATTAAAGGAGAATATTTCTGATGCCGAATCCGCAACTATGCTTACAGATGCCATCCAAAGTGCGTATAACCGTGGACTTGAAAAATTAAAATCAAAAGAAACTGTTCAATCCATTTCTGCTGGAAAAAAAGGAGAACGACAAGCTCAAGGTGTTCCAGAGGTTTTATCTGTATCTGCAGATGACTTTCTTTCAGACAAAGAATTGGAAGAAGAGATTTTTGGACCATCAACACTTTTGGTGCGAACTAAGGACAAGGCCGAGATGATTAAAATTGCCAAAGGACTAAATGGACATCTTACGGCTACCGTTCAGGGTACCGGAGCTGATTTAATTGAATATTCAGACTTACTCAAAATTTTGGAACGCAAAGTAGGGAGGCTACTTATCAATGGATTCCCCACGGGGGTTGAAGTATGTCACTCTATGGTTCATGGTGGACCCTTTCCTGCTACTTCGGACGCTAGAATGACATCGGTAGGAACAGCTGCGATAACAAGATTTACCAGACCTATTTGTTATCAGAATTACCCAGACGCGTTGCTTCCGGATGAACTTAAAAAAACAAATCCCCTTGGAATTTTAAGATTGGAAAATGGAGCTTATGTACTTCCAAGAAAATAGAGTAAAAAGTTTAAAGTGTTTCGTTAATTAAATTAGAGTTTCTTTAATGTCATTCATCAACAATGGACTATTTTTCCGTCATTACTCTTTTTGATTTTATTTAGTACTTTATATTTTAGCATATATGCCTAAAAACATTACACTTTATAAAATATTTCTCGCTTCACCAGGAGACTTACTGGAGGAAAGGTTGAAGGTCGAAGAAGTTGTTGCCGAACTGAATTATTTGCTTGAAAAGAGAAATATAAAATTAGATCTAATTAAATGGGAAACACATTCTTACCCATCAATGGGTAAGGATGCTCAGGATGTTGTAAACACTCAAGTTAAAGACGATTACGATGTCTTCATTGGAATTATGTGGTCCAAGTTTGGTACACCGACTAATAGGGCCGACTCTGGAACGGAAGAGGAATTCAACAGAGCTTATTCAAGATATCTTAAAAGGCCAAACTCTGTTAGGATTATGTTCTATTTCAATAATAAACCAGTGCCAATAAATGAAATTCATCCCGACCAAATTGCAAAAGTTTTAGATTTTAAAACAAAGCTTAGCGAAAAAGGTGCATTGTATTGGGAATATAAAAATGTGAAAGAGTTTGAGAGAGATCTTCGTTTGCATCTTAAAAACGTTATTAACGAATTGGAAGAAATTAATCTACTAAGTACTAGAATTGATAAATCTAACAAAAAAGAAAAACGTTCTTTGGCTTTGAAATCATATAATGATTATCAGTATCTGGATACTGAGGATATAGTTTATTTAAAGGCAGATAACAATTCGACTGATTTTTTCATGAAAGATGGATCTTTAATAACGACTTTTAAAACACTTGGATCTTTTGAGAAAGCACTTCCCCCAAATTTCTTTCGGGCGCACAATAGCTATATTGTAAATGGGGAATATATAACGAGAATAAACTACGGTAAGTCTATTCTGGGGTTAAAAAATATGAGAGAAATTCCTTTTTCGAAGACTTATAGACAAAATGTTGATTATTTCAAGAATAAGAAGGGATAAGTCATTTTAATTTTCCTTTTTTAAAGTTCTGATATCAGCTATCAACTGGGAAATTGCGGTTTTGTTCAACCCATTATAAATTCCTCGGATATGCCTTTTGCTGTCTACTAGGATGAAATTTTCGGTATGAAGAAAATCATCATCCCCTTTGGGGATGCCTAAATCTTCCTCGACAAAATAGGCAAACCTGCCGAGGTTGTATATTTCTTTGCGAACTCCAGTAACCAAATGCCACTTGTTTGGCAGTACTCCTTTTGCATCGGCGTAATTTTTTAAGATAGGCACCGAATCGTATTCTGGGGTTACGGAATGGGATAATAATAGAATAGTATCATCTTGTTCAAAAGCTTCTTGAATCAAGGCCATGTTATTGGTCATTTTAGGACAGATGCCCGGGCAAGAGGTGAAAAAGAAGTCCGTTACGTAAATTTTATTTGCGAAGGTTTTTTCAGTAATAGTATCACCCAGTTGATTGACCAATGTGAATTTGGGAATGGCATGCATCCCCGATATAGAATCATTCCCGGGAGTTACCCATTTTGGGGTAAATGATGGGTCATTGTAAAAAGGCAAAGTGGTAACCCGGCTTTCCTTCTCCAGGGTTGTTGTTTTCTTACAACTGAAGAATGGATTTGTCATCAAAATGCATATGACACCAATAAAACTAGCGTTGGACCACTTCATCTTTAAGTTCATAACAAAGGTTTGAACGTTTTAATCCAAAAAAGCGACCATTTTTAGCCTCATAGTTGGCATATAATTTCCCAGTTCTAAGCCATGCTTGCTGTAATCCTTCTTCAAATCCATTTTTCAAGTGCATGATACGAGCTAATTGGCCATTTGGATACCATTTTTTCTGAACACCATTGCGTACCCCCATGGAATATGAAGATTCGGTGCTTAATACACCATTGGGCCACCAAGATTTGGAGGGGCCATCCAATTTGTTGGCCTGATAAAAAGCATTGCTTCTTAACACCCCAGAATCGAACCACTTTTTGGCCATACCTTCTTTTTTGCCATTGTGGTAGCCAGTTTTTTCGGCTAGAATACCATTGTTATGATATTCCAACGCATATCCATCAAAAGGAAGGTTCAAATGATACCATCTACCTTCGGTCTGGTTTAATACCAATTCACTTTTGAGAACCTCCTTTTGTTTAATGCTTCTCTTCTTTGAATGGATTTGTGAACAACTAGTTATTAACAGTAGACAAAGTATACAAAATGAAACCAGTTTAATTGATGGCATTCGGAGTGCCTTGATAATCTCCTGGGAAAATGACATAATATTGATTTAGATAGAGTTCGTTCTCAATATGATAATGATACTCTGCTTCCGTGCTATGCTGTGTAACAGATGTATGCCCTCCTGAGGCATCTAGATCGCTAGGGTAACCTCCCGTAGAATCGCATTTTCTTCCATAAATAAAGAATCCGTCAGCCAAAATCCCAATGAGCTCTTCATCATCTTCCGACCAAGCTGTGGGTTCCAAATGATAATGATATTCAGCGGGTCCGATATGCCCACCAGTGTAATCAAGACTGACAGCTGCGTCACTCAGCGCTCCATTGCCTTCTTGGTCATTAAAAATTGCAGCTCCGCTTACTGCGATACCAATAGCTCCAAGACTCGTTGAAGAGCTGTTGGAAGCCAGTTCTGGATTTTGGGGTACTCGTAGCGTGGCATCTGCATTGAAGTTGGGAATTATACTCGGTGTGATCTCAACGCCTGGCTCTTCAATATAAAGGTCCTCCCCTGTTCCCCAATATACGGTGGTATGATTGGGAAGTCCATTGGTTTCGATAACCACATTGGAGCCCTCCAGATAGATATCTGTATTGTTTGTGTCAAATGCTGCAAAAGCTGTATGCAATTCTCCGGTTGTTTCCTCGTCAGACTCAGAATCATCACTATCTGAACTACAAGCTATAAAACCTATAAACAAAAATGACATTGCTATTAGCATAGTAGGGAACTGATTATTATTCCTAGATTTTTTCATAGGTATATTTTTATTGTTTTTTTGGACCTCTTTTGGGTTTAGGAGCTTTTTCAAATTCTTCTTCGGTCAATAGACCATCTTCGTTAAGGTCAATTTCATCAAAATGTCTTTCCAAACGACCTTTGACTTCGTCCTTGGAGATTTTTCCATCATCGTTTTTATCCATTTTCTCTAAGAGCACTTCGAAGGAAGGAGGACCTTTGCGTTCACCTTTTTTGTCTTCTTGTTGAGCGAATAGATTGCAAGAGGATAGTACCCCGACAATACCTAAATAGATACTAAGCTTCATGGTTTTGTTCATCATATTATTATTATTTAGCCTTTTAGTTTTAGATGTCAATCTTTTTAAAAACTTGTGCGCTTGAAGATTTTTTTTCACTTGTTATTCTAAAAAACCTTCTAAATTGCACTAAGAATAACCACTCAATTTATTGGAAGACAAGCAGTTTTTAGCAGATCTTAAAGATCAAAAACAGTCTGCATATAGCAGGTTGTTGGATGAGTATCAGGCCAAGGTCTTCAATACGTGTGTTTCATTTGTCCCCAACAGGGAGGATGCTGAAGATATTGCTCAAGAAGTTTTTGTCGAAGTGTACCATTCGGTGCATAAGTTCAAGGGCAACTCCAAACTTTCCACGTGGATTTATAGAATTTCGGTCAATAAAAGTTTGGAGTTCATCCGGAAGAAAAGCGCGAAAAAACGCTTTGGCTTTATGCAATCTATTACTGGAGGTGATATTCCTATGGATAAATCCAACTATTTCACCGAGTTTGATCATCCAGGTATTCAGCTAGAGAACAAGGAAAAAAGTGAAACACTCTTTAACGCTATTAATAGGTTGCCCGAAGACCAAAAAGTTGCATTTACATTGAACAAGATTGATGGGTTGAGTTACAAAGAGATAAGTGAGGTCACCGAAAAGAGTGTGTCCTCAATCGAATCACTTTTGTTTAGAGCACGGAAGAATTTGCAAAAGATTTTAGCAGTTTATTATAAAAATGAAAAATAGACCGCAAGGTTGGATAAAAAAATACATCTAATTTAATATAACATTAACAATCATGGATGGTAAAAAAACTACACAGCAAAAGATAGATGAGGTTTTGGAAGCAGCTTCCCAAATCGAAACTGTCGATACCTCTCCATTCTTTAAGGATAAGGTGCTTCACCGTTTAACAAATAGGGAAGAGTTAGAAGAGGCATTACCTATTTTGGGATGGTTTACCCTGAAATACCAAGTAGCAGCCCTATTACTCTTTGTAGTGTTGAATGCCGTGGCGATTTATAATTATCGTTCTTCAAACCAACAAGAGGAGATAGTTACATTTGCGGATGCTTTTGGGATTTCTTCCACAGACCAACAATCTATTTTAAATTAGGAGCTTATGAAAAAGAATTTACTCCTAGCGATTTTGTTGATTTTTTTGATGGTAATGAACACTGTCCTTCTGTTCTTACTACTGAAAGAACCGGAAAAAAGAAAGGGTCCGCCAAGTACATTTATTTCAAGTCAACTTGGGTTTGATCCGGGCCAACAATCGGAATTCATGGAAATAGACAGGATACACCATTTTAAGATGAGGGAAATTAGTGATCGCTTCCGAAACTTAAAAGAACAGCTTTTTACCGGAATGGACGATGCCGATTTTACAGAAGAAAAAGCGGATTCCATTTCCAATTTAATTGGCGAATTGAGTGCTGCAAAAGAAAAAGAAATCTTCAGTTACTTTAGACAAATTGAAAATATCTGTAATAAAGACCAAAAACTTAAATTGGAAAGTATTGTTAAGCGGGCACTTAGAGGAGGCCCAGGTCCTGGGCCTGGACACGGCCCTCCAGGCCCACCTCCACATTGACAGCCATTCATTCAAACATTATAACACAAGTTTTTTTAAGTAGCTGCATCTAAAAATACATACTGTCAGAAAAACACGAGTTCACACCCTGTGAATAGTGTTGAATGGAACAGATTCCATTTTTTTGATTGGTGATTAGATTTTTTGGTTATGAAAACCCAAGAGCATTAGGTTCTTGGGTTTTCTTTTGAAAAGACGTAACAACAGGGGTGTAGACGACTCGTTTTAAGTGTTTTGGTTGAACATAATGGTATTAACCTTAACTTACTATTGTAATATGAAGTGAAACTTTTCGACCTAAAAACAAATCAACTAACTCCAATACCGCACCAACAATGTCACAAAACCTTATTGAGATTGCCAAAATTTCCAACCTTGAAGAAAAACAACCAGCTTACGCCTTAGTAAAAAATACAGATTTAGTCATTATAAAACACGAAACGGGAATATCTGTTTTATACGGTCGTTGCCATCATCGTGGAGCTCTTTTGGCAGATGGACATGTAGATGGACAAAATCTTATTTGCGGGGTTCATGGATGGGATTATCGATATGATACTGGAATCAGCGAATATAATAATGATGAGCAACTGCATAAATTCCAAGAATATATAGATGGTGATTCGCTTCAAGTCGATGAGAATGAAGTAGCTACTTTTGAAACAGAGCATCCGCAGCCATTTGATAGAGAGGCTTATTTAGGCACTTACGCCGATACCCACCCGGAGGACACCGAACCGTATACAGGTTATATTAAAGAATTGGCCAAAAACGGTTTGAAAAATCTGGGTCATCACGGATTTTCAGCTTCGATGGGCGTAGATAGAAATACGCTGCCCAAATGGAGTGATATTCAATTTTTACCGGCTCAGTTGGCTTCTAGGCCCTTATTGGACCATGAAGAAGTTGCCACTAAGGTGACGATTGGTCCAAAGGCGAAAAAGCCTTTAGTGTTGGACATTCCCCTTTTTGTGAGCGATATGAGTTTTGGTGCCTTATCACGGGAAGCTAAAATTGCGCTTTCCAAAGGTGCGGAAATGGCCGGAACTGGAATATGTTCTGGAGAGGGAGGCATGTTGCCCGATGAACAAAAGAACAACTCCAGATATTTTTACGAATTGGCCTCTGCCCAATTTGGCTTTTCTTGGGATAAGTTGGATAATGTTCAGGCTTTTCATTTTAAAGGCGGCCAAGGGGCCAAAACCGGCACAGGAGGGCACTTGCCCGGAAATAAAGTGAGCAAGGAAATTGCAGAGGTTAGAGGGCTTAACGAGGGCGAAACAGCTATTAGTCCAGCAACTTTTCCAGATTTTCATGGGGTAAAGGATTTTATATCTTTTGCGGAAAAGGTCAGGGAGCGCACCGGCGGCATCCCCATTGGGTTTAAAATTGCAGCAAGTCATATTGAAAAAGATATCCAGTTTGCACTGGATGTTGGGGTAGATTACATCATTTTAGATGGAAGAGGAGGAGGAACCGGTTCCGCACCCACCATTCTGAGAGATAATATAAACGTCCCTACAATTCCGGCACTGGCAAGAGCAAGAAAATATTTGGATAAAGTTGGAGCAAAAGATGTTACGCTGGTCATCACTGGTGGACTCCGGATTGCTGAAGATTTTTCAAAAGCGATGATGATGGGAGCCGATGCAATTGCTGTTTCAAATTCAGCGATACAAGCCATTGGATGTTTAGGAATGCGAGCGTGTGGTACCAACAACTGTCCTGTAGGTATTGCCACTCAAAAAGAAAACTTGCGAAGCAGATTGATTATTGAAGCTTCGGCTAAGCAACTATATAATTTCTTCACAGCAACAAACGACTTGATTAAAGTAGTGGCCCGTTCTTGTGGATACGATGATATATCGAAGTTTAACCATGATGACCTCTCTACTTTCAACAAAGAGATGCATGAACTTACGGGAATTGATTATGCAGGAATTCGATAAATCATAACGATGTTTCAAATTTTCACAGGCATAGTCGCACTCTCTTCACTGCTTAGTTTTATCAATAAAAAGCTGTTAAAGCTACCCGATACTATCGGCATAATGTTATTGGCCATCGTCGCTTCTTTGGCTATTGGCGCATTGGATTTTATTAATCATGAGGCATTTGTGAGCGTTTGTTCGGTCATTGATGAAATTGATTTTAGAACCATCCTTTTCGACTTTCTATTGAGTTTTTTACTTTTTGCGGGCTCGATTCATGTGAATTTGCATCGACTTCTTGAAGAAAAAGGTCCGGTTTTGATCTATGCCTCTATCGGTGTATTGATTTCAACCTTTTTGATTGGCACCCTGTTCTATTATACAGTGGGACTTTTCGGCATGAACGTAGATTATATCTATTGTCTGGTTTTTGGTGCTTTAATCTCACCTACAGACCCCATTGCAGTATTAGCATTGCTCAAAAAAGCTGGAGCTCCAAAGGACATGGAAATAAAAATTGTTGGGGAATCCCTTTTTAATGATGGTGTAGGTATTGTAGTATTCATTTCACTATTGTCCATTGCCACAATGACTGGGGGGCATGGTGTTGAACCATCGCATATATTCTTAGAATTTGCGCAAGAAGCCTTTGGCGGAATTGCTTTAGGGTTCGTATTAGGATTTATAGGTAAACTTTTTCTAAATAGAATATATGAATCCCCAATTATTGCAGTCCACATTTCAATTGCGATTGTCATGGGAGGGTATTGGTTGGCTTCCATGATACATGTTTCAGGGGCCTTGGCCATGGTGGTCATGGGGCTGATGATAGGAGATTATCTTCATAAGTCATGTAAAAGCGAACCACTAAAAGAAAACATGAATATATTTTGGAAGGTCCTAGATGAAATTTTGAATGCCATTCTCTTCGTTCTGATCGGACTGGAAATCGTAAGCCTCAATTTTCATCCCGACTATTTGATAGCTGGTTTGGTGGCAATTCCGATCGTCCTCTTTTCCAGATACATCTCGGTTTTTATATCCAATATATTTTTTAAAAAAGAACATCGAAGCAATAAAAACAAGGTTGCGGTATTGACCTGGGCAGGTTTAAGAGGTGGTATTTCCATAGCATTGGCACTAACATTGCCCGAAGGAGAATTCAGGGAAGCTTTGATATTTGTCACCTATTGTGTAGTGGTGTTCTCCATTATCGTTCAAGGATTAACTATAGATAAGGTGGTGACAAAAATGCTTAAAAACTAATGAACTAACTAGAAAAACACTAATAATGGCAACCTCAAAGAAAAAAGTTTGGCATAAGGTACTTGATAATAAAAGCGAACTTCCGGAAGGCAGGGTTAAAACGGTTACCGCCGCCCACAAAGGAATTTGTCTGACCCATTTTGAAGGTAAGTTTTCCGCTTTGGACAATAGATGTCCGCATCAAGGTGGACCATTGGGAGAAGGCTCCATTGAAAATGGAATGCTTCGCTGCCCATGGCACGGTTGGGATTTTCATCCCTGTACCGGACTACCTCCTGGTGGGTTTGATGATGGGATTGAGACTTTTGAGGTTAAAGAGGAAAATGACGCTATTTATATTGGGCTTGAAGAAGAACAGCCATACGAAACCACAGTGTCTGATATTATGGCGGAAACCATGGTTAACTGGGGAGTGACCAAAGTCTTTGGAATGGTTGGACATTCTAACTTGGGATTTGCGGATGCCATGAGACGACAGGAGGAAAAAGGAAAATTGAACTTTTATGGGATTCGGCATGAAGGGGCCGCTGCTTTTGCTGCTTCTGCCTACGGAAAGTTAACGGGAAGGCCAGCTGCGTGCTTTTCCATTGCCGGACCGGGTGCCACGAATATGTTCACAGGGATGTGGGATGCAAAAGTAGACCGTGCTCCGTTGCTTGCCCTTACAGGGCAGGTGGCCACTCAGGTGGTCGGAACAGGAAATTTTCAGGAAGTGGATTTGGTTCGGGCTTTTGGGAGCGTTGCCGAGTTTAATCATAGAGTGCAGAGTGACAGCAGACATGGTGAATTAATGTCCTTGGCGGTAAAACATGCCATTTTAAAACGCGATGTTTCTCATTTGACCTTCCCAGATGAAGTGCAAGAGCGAAAGGCCAAACCTGGAGCACGTGCAAAGACCTCTGAAAACCGAATCACTTCCATGGAGATAGCCCCTCCAAAAGAAGCGTTGGATGATGCGGTAAAGCTCATCAAAAAATCGAAACGACCAGTAATTATTATGGGTCATGGGGCAAGGGCTCATAAAAAGAGTATCGTAAAATTTGCAGAGAGCCTAAATGCTTGTGTAGTTACCACTTTTAAGGGAAAAGGACTTATTCCAGATAATCACCCTTTGGGTGGTGGGGTTTTGGGTAGGAGTGGAACACCCATTGCTTCCTGGTTTATGAACGAATCGGACTTGCTGATTGTCTTTGGAGCATCTTTCTCCAATCACACTGGAATAACACCTAAAAAACCTATTATTCAGGTTGATTTTGACCCCTTGGCCTTGAGTAAATTCCATCAAGTTGAGGTGGCGGTTTGGGGAGAAATATCCAGGACTTTGGAATTGTTTCAGGGTGAATTGAAAGGCGAAATAAATACCACGGACCAAACTCAAGAAATCGCTGAGCGCTGGAAAATTTGGCAAGCTGAAAAGGCAAAACGACTGCTGGAAACTTCGGAAAATGGGGTTAGTTCCATAGCAGTTTTCGAAGCTATGAATAAACTGGCTCCGGAGGATGCGGTGATGTGTGTTGATGTGGGGAACAATGCGTATTCTTTCGGACGTTATTTTGAATCTAAAGAACATGATTTTTTAATGTCAGGATATTTGGGATCTATTGGCTTCGCCCTCCCTGCTGCAATTGGCGCATGGACGGCTGTGGGAGATTCTAGACCCGTGGTTGCCGTAGCCGGGGATGGGGGACTATGTCAGTATCTGGCTGAGATTACCACTTTAGTGAAATACAAAATGCCTGTTAAGCTCATAGTTTTAAATAATCACGAACTAGGGAAAATATCCAAGGAACAGAGAGCAGGGGAGTTTGATGTATGGAAAACTTCCTTGTCTAATCCGAATTTTGCCGATTTTGCTCAATCCTGTGGTGCATGGGGTAAAAGAATCGAAAATCAAGAAGATTTGGAAACAGGTATGAAAGAACTTTTTGATCAAAAAGGACCTGGGGTCCTAGAGGTAATGACAGATGTAAATCTGATTTAATATGGACACTATAATCATGGTCTTTTTGATCATTTTAGTCGCCTATTTTAGCCTTGGGCTGCTGTTTGGATTTTATTTTATCTTTTTAGGAGCTTCAAAAGTCGACCCTTTAATGGAGGACAGCAAGAAGAAAGTCAGATTGTTGTTGCTTCCTGGAGTAATCGCAACCTGGCCTTTTTTGATTGGAAAATTGTTTAAATCCAAACCAGTGGACTAATGGATGCAGGTTTACGAAAAAGACATAAATACATTTGGTTGTTCCTAGCGATAGTGATTCCCATTTTATTGATTCTTGTCATAAAAGATTTGGATTTTAGTCAGACTGCAGATACAAATCATACAACAGAAAGTTTGTCAAACCCAATTGATCAAGCAAAGCATAATTTGATGGATGCCGTTGTGATTGAAAAAGATGACGCTAGAGTTTTAGAGATGAATGTGAAACAGCCATTAAAAAGCGCATCCTCAATAATCCTTTCCTTAAATGACAATCAAGAAATCGGGCAAATAGAAGGAGTGGGAACCTATTCTTTTCCATTAAAAAGCGAAATCCGTGGCATTATCATTAAAGATGCCATCAAAAATCAAGAAATACTAAAACTCGAATTCTAATGGGATTGGATTACAAATTGGTGCTGTGGAACAAACACAAGAAAACCTACGACAAGATTATCGCTCTTGGCATGCTATTATACTTAGTGGTTTTTGTGGCCTTAACACTGGCGTTGAACCCGGAAACAACGGCAGAAACCATGATTATTAGAGCTTTTGGTTCTCTGGCCATACTAATGCTTCATATTATTTTGGTTATTGGTCCATTGTCCAGGTTGAATCCACAATTTCTTCCCATTTTGTATAATCGTCGTCATCTGGGGGTAAGCATGTTTTTGGCAGCTTTGGTGCATGGAGCTTTTTCCATTATTCAGTTTCATACTTTGGGAGATGTAAACCCAATTTATGCCATAATCACCTCGAATATGGATTACGGGTCATTGACAAATTTCCCATTTCAGGTTTTAGGCTTTTTAGCCTTACTTATTCTGTTCTATATGGCTTCGACAAGTCATGATTTCTTTCTAAAAAATTTATCCCCAAAAATTTGGAAAGGATTGCATATGATGGTCTATCTGGCCTATGGACTTATTTTGATGCATGTGTTTTTGGGAGCATTTCAGCAAGAAACGTCCCCGTTTACAATTGGGATAATAATTGTTGGATTTATCACAGTAACCAGCTTGCATTTGATTACTGCCTTTAAAGAATCCAAAATTGACAAATTTAATTCCGAAAAGAACTCTGAAGGTTGGTTGGAAGTATGTGAAGTCGATGAAATCCCAAATGACCGAGCTAAAATATTTACCGTAGGCAACGAACGGGTGGCTATTTTTAAATACGAAGGAAAGCTATCTGCCATTCATAATGTATGCAAACACCAAGGTGGACCGCTCGGAGAAGGTAAGATTGTAGACGGATGTGTTACCTGTCCCTGGCATGGTTATCAATATTTGCCTCATAATGGACAATCGCCACCACCTTTTACCGAAAAAGTGGCTACTTATGAGTTGCGGTTGAATGGGAAAAAAGTATACATCAATCCTAATGGATTCGAAGAAGGAACCGAAGTTCAACCTGTAACCTGTTGAAAATGGAAAAGAAAGATGAATTCTATATCGGTTACATGAACCATTTGGGGGAAGGAACCAAAAGAACAACCAAACGATTTGTACTCTTTGCCATTGGTATATTGTTACTCGGAGCTATTTCGTTTGGATTTTTTCAAAAGGAAGCTGTGAATAGTACTTTTGATTTTAATGCCCCAACCAAAATTTCTGGAACTTATCAAGAAGCTCCATATCCCATGCTTCGAGTAAAATTGGGAGAAGGTACTTTCAAGAATGTCCTTTTACTCGGATTTGGAAAGTTTGGGGCCAATTCTTATTTGGACGACATCAAACAAAAAGAAGGGAATTTAAATGGCAAACATTTAACCATTGAAGGAAATCTAATTTATTATAATGGTAAAACCCTATTGGAAATTGATGATAGCCAAAAAATAAGTTTGACAAATTCAAAAGTCAAGGATTATGTGCTCCCGGAGGTAATGGGCAAACAAAAGTTGACCGGCGAAATTGTGGACCCCAAGTGTTATTTTGGAGTGATGAAGCCTGGCTACGGTAAAATACACCGCAGCTGTGCTGCTCTTTGCATTTCTGGCGGAATTCCCCCTGTGCTGGTCACTTCGGACAATAATACCTTGTCTGAGTACTTTTTATTGACAGATTTGAAAGGAAACCCAATCCATAAAGACATACTTCCCTATATAGGTCAACCTTCGCTGCTTAGAGGTGAGGTGGAAAAAATGGGAGATTGGTATACTATGCGTATCGATGTTTCCCAGATTGAAAAATTGGATAAGAAATCTTCAATATATTAAAATGAAAAAGATTGCAATTACACTGTTTTTGATGTTGGGCTATATCTCGTTTGCCCAATCCATAGACTACAATACTAAAAAAGGATATGCTGCTAATGGTTATGATGTGGTAGCTTATTTTGATGGAAATGCCATAAATGGAAGTAAAGAATTCAGTACCCAATATGATGGGGTTAACTTTAAATTTTCATCCCAAGAAAACAAGGACAAGTTTACTGCAAATCCATTCCAGTATATTCCACAATATGGGGGGTATTGCGCTTTTGCGGTTGCAAAATCGGGAAGAAAAGTAAGCGTAAACCCCGAAACCTTTGAAATTAGGGATGGAAAATTATACCTATTCTACAATTCCGGAGGTACTAACACACTTCAACTCTGGACAGACCAATCACCAAAAGACCTTCAAGTCATAGCCGACAAAAATTGGCAAACAATAAAGAACAAGTAGTTTTTTGGTTTTCAAAATGAACAAGTACGCAAAGATTGGTTTTTCAGGATTGTTGGTGAGCTTTTTGGGAGCCCTTCCCTTGGGAACATTAAATATTACTGCTTTCGACATAGCTGCATCACAGAGTCTAACTTCGGCCATTTGGTTTGCATCGGCAGTGGTATTGGTTGAGCTAATCGTGGTGCGACTCACTTTGTTCGGAAATGAACGACTACAATTCGGAGAGAAGTTGTCCAACTATCTCATCCCTTTTGGAATAGTATTGCTGCTGTATTTGGCAATAATCAGTTTTATGGCCTCTGCTCAAATTTCGGAAATGGGGTCAAAAGTAAACTTGCTGCCTCAAATCAACTCGGCATTTATATTGGGTTTTCTATTAAGTGCTTTAAATCCATTACATATTCCATTTTGGATGACTTGGAACAAAGTACTTGCATCAAAAGGTATACTGGAAACCTCTAAAAAATCGTACACACTTTATATTACTGGAATAGGTCTAGGATCTTTGATCGGGCTGGGAGTTTTCATTTTTGCTGGCAAGTACATTTTTACCAACTATGAAAGCTACAGTATGATTACCAATTTATTGATGGGACTACTGTACCTTGGATTTTCTATCTACCTCATGTTCCTACTGGTTAAAAAACGCCTTAAACTTAAAACACAATAACTGCTATGTTTAAATCTTCAATAGCTACTATAGAGCAATTCAAAGATATTTTGTTGCAACTTCCTGAAGATTGCTATGCACATTCCTGTGAAGCACTTTTTAACGCAAGTATAGGTCAACACACCAGACATATTATTGAACTCTATCAATGTTTGATTAATGGGTATGACAACTCTGATGTTTCTTACGATAAACGTGAGCGCAACAAAAGAATAGAACAAGATGTGCACTTTGCCGTTTCACAACTACAATTGATTCAATCTAACTTGGAACGACCCAACAAAACCGTAATGGTAACCTATGACCTTGGTGGTATGGAGACCAATCTGGAATCGAATTACTACCGAGAGGTTATGTACAATTTGGAGCATACCATACATCATCATGCACTGATCAAAGTGGGTATCAACCATTTTACCAGTATTGAGCTTCCAGAATCTTTTGGGGTTGCTCCTTCAACAATGCAACATAGAGAAGCATGTGCACAGTAAGTTTTATTTCAAGAAATAACAGCTATTTCATTACATCAAATCGTGATGAACATATTTCGCGCCCAAATGCGTTTGAGCCCAAGGAGGAAATCATAAACTCAGTCAAGGTGTTGTTTCCAAAAGACCCAAAGGCAGGTGGGACTTGGTTTGCTTTGAATGAGTACGGTATGGTGACGGTATTGCTTAATGGTGCTTTCGAAAGACATGAGTCCACAGGTAATTATGCCAAAAGTAGGGGAGTGGTTCTTCTAGAAGTCATAAGCGCACCCAACCCTATGCTCTTTATTGAGGAAATGGTTTTGAACAACATTGAACCCTTTACATTGGTTTTGTTCGATGGTACTAAATTGGTTGAGCTTCGTTGGGATGGAAAGCAGAAACATATGAAACCTTTGAACAAAAATGAAGACCATATCTGGTCTTCGGCTACGCTGTATGACGAAGTGGTCATCGAGCAAAGAAGCTCGCTTTTTACTGATTTTATAGGTAACAACAACACAATAACCGCTTCTGATGTCGTGGATTTCCATTCCAACAACCATGAGGATGATGAGAATGGCTTTATCATTAACCGAGACACTGGATTAAGAACTTTTAGCGTAACACAAGCGGTTTTAGGTATGGAAGAGTCTGTTTTGAAACATTTCGACCTATTGAATAATAAGAAGCATATCATTCCTTTTTCACCAAATCAGCTTACGTTATGAGTTCTTGGAGGTTAAAATGGCACAAATTAACACATTGGGAGTATTGGCCCCTTTGGGCGATTTATTATCCTTTATTTCCAGTTTGGTTATACTATTCTATAAAAGCGCGCTCTTTTTTCTTCTTTAATGCTTCCAATCCTTCCATGAAAAATGGAGGTATGGCTATGGAATCTAAAATGGAAATTTATAAGATGATTCCAAAGCAGCATATTCCCCAAACTGTTTTTATTTCAAAGGATGAACAACCAGAAGTTGCTTTGGAATGTGTATTGAACGCCGAGATAAGTTTTCCCTTTATCGCAAAACCAGATATAGGAATGAAGGCTTTTGGCGTGGACAAGATTCATAATAAGGATGATTTTAAGCATTACTTTTCAAAAACTCCTGAGAACTTTTTAGTGCAGGAATTAATACCATATTCTAAGGAAGTTGGAATTTTCTATGTTAGAAAGCCGGGGGAGAAGAAAGGTAAAATCACTGGAATAGTTTCCAAAGAATTTCTCTCTGTGACAGGAGATGGGCAAAGTTCCATTTTGCAGCTCATTAAAAAAGACCCAAGGAGCCATTTGCAATTGAAAGTATTGCAGAAAAGATTTGGTTTTAAGCTTAACCAAGTTTTGAATAAAGATGAGGAATTCATCCTGGTACCATTTGGAAGTCATACCCGAGGAGCCAAGTTCGTGGATGATACCCACAGATTGAATGCTGGACTGTTAAAGGTTATCGATGACATTTGTTCGAAAATTGAGGATTTCCACTATGGCCGATTGGATGTCCTACATAATTCCTTAGAAGATCTTTCCAATGGAGAAAACTTTAGTATTATCGAAATTAATGGTGCCGGTGGAGAAGCTACACACATTTACGATCCTAAACATTCCTTGTGGTTCGCATGGAAAGAGATAACCAGACATTGGGGAATGTTGAATGAAATAAGCATCATAAACCATAAAAAAGGGCATTCCTATTTAAGCTTTAAAGACGGAAGGGAAATGTTGCGAGCCAACGGTGAGTTGGAAGCCCAGCTAAAAATTATATAACATGAAAATGCGATTTATTTTTCTATGTTTGACGTTGTTTCTATTGGGTAATACAATGTCCCAAGCGCAGAATTCGGATTCATCACATTATCCCGTATACTTGGGCGTTTCTGTTCAATTTTATCCTGCAGGGATTATTCCAACAATCAATTTGGATCACGCCATAAGTGAAAAATCATCGATACTTCTGCGATTGGGTGGAAATTTTGTAGACCGTAAAGATTTTAGTGATGTAAACATTACTGAAGAAGGAGAAGGGTTTGGAGGCTCAATTGGCTTTCGAAGATATTTCCCTTCGGGAAAAGGTAAGTTTATTGCGGGTTTGAATCTGGATGTTTGGAGTCTAAATATAGATTGGACGGATATAGGTCCTACCGATGCTCCAATTTCCGGAAGTACCTATACGCTGGTACTTCAACCTTGGCTGGAGGGGGGCTACTTTCTTCCCATCAAAAATACGCGTTCGCAAATAGGACTTACTCTAGGATTCGGACGGGAAATCAATGCGATTACCAGTGGAGCGGAAGTGGAACAAGGGTTTATAGGTAGCGTTTCCGTGCAATATCAGTTTGCACTTTAAGAGGTAAAAGCCCTAAAAGCTTCCCCAAAAAATTCAGCTGCCATATTTTCGTTAATATTAGAAGTTCTTAAAACACCTCCTTTAAAACCATCATTTTTCCATTCACCTTGTGATAGATTATCAAATGCTGAAGTGTCAATTCCATCATGACCAATGTATCCACTGATGTAGAAATAGTGCTCATCAATCATACTGTCCGGAATGGCTAAACCCATGCCAATTGATTTTCCGGAACCATCATCTAAAACGACAAAAGCGCCTGTGTCAAAATGATGGGGCCAAATTCGGATATCTGATTCCAAATTTTCCTTTTGCAAAAATGACTTCAGCGCAGTTTGAGATATAATCCGTAATTGCACCAGCTGTTCCAGTTCTTCTGGATTTGGAGATGTGAATCTGAAATTATCATCTATGGTATAGGGCAGGTCATAGTGCAGATTGTAAACGTATGGTTTGGCAAGTTCTGCACCCATTTTTGAAATCCATGCTATGATTTCAGCATGGGATTTCCCATCAAGACCAAGGGTTTCATTATTGTCTTTTGATACCCATTTCAATGAAAAATTATCATATTGAAAGGCTAAATACGAGTTGGTCGCATCTAAATCCCAGGTACGAAGTGTTCGGTCTTCTACAAAAAAACCAACATTGGTGTGACTGTCGTCCGATTTTGGGTTTAAAAAGCTTTTACCTGCTGCGGCCAAATATTGGGATGCCAGATGTACTTGAGCTAATGTATCCATACTATAAATGTATGGAATCTTAGTCGTGTCAGTTACAATTGATTACAAAAAGGAATCCAAATTAGGTGGCACTTTGTTGTTTGGTAATGGCATCCATAATGATGGGTGCATGAATCCTGGAATTCTCAATAAACCATTTGTGAGTTTCCATACCTCCACAGATAACCCCTGCCAAAAACAAACCATCAATGTTTGTCTCCATCGTATCTGGATTGTATTGAGGTAGGCGTTTGTCATCCTTGGACAGTTCAATACCTAGTTTTTCCAAGAATTCAAAATTGGGCATATAACCAGTAAGTGCCAAAACAAAGTCGTTTTCCAAGGTTACTTCACCTTCGGGGGTATTGATAATAAGCTCTGTAGGTTTGATTTCCTTAACATTGGCATTATAATAAGCCTTTATGCTTCCTTCTTCAATGCGGTTAATGATGTCCGGTCTAACCCAATATTTGACGCGTTGCCCTACTTCGGGTCCTCGAATGATCAAGCTGACCTCTGAACCTTTACGCCAGCATTCCAGCGCGGCATCTATGGCAGAATTGCTCGCTCCGACCACCGCTAATTTTTGACTGGCATAAAAATGTGGGTCTTTGTAATAATGGGAAACCTTAGGTAAATCTTCCCCCGGGACATTAATCTTGTTTGGTAAATCGTAGAATCCGGTGGCTACGATGATATTTTTGGCGGTATACTGGTCTTTGTCAGTTTTTACGGTGAAAGTTTCAGTTTGTTTTTGAACCTCCAATACCTTTTCAAAAAGATGGATGTTTAGTTCATTTGAAGTCACTATTCTACGATAGTATTCCAAGGCCTCGTTACGTTTAGGCTTGGCTTCATTACTGATGAATGGGATATTATCAATTTCCAGTCTTTCCGAAGAAGAGAAAAACTGCATGTTGATGGGATAGTTGAACAAGGAGTTCACTATGGGGCCTTTTTCAACAATTAGATAAGAAAGGCTCCTTTTCTTGGCTTCCAGACCGCAAGCGATTCCAATAGGTCCACCTCCAATGATCAGTACGTCAAATTCTTGCATCAAGCAATGGTTTCTTTTAGATTTTTGATGGTTTCCGTTGGATGCTCGCTTTTGAAAACAAAACTTCCTGCTACCAAAATATCTGCTCCGGCGTCCACCAATTTTTTGGCATTGGTCGCATTTACCCCACCATCAATTTCAATTAGGGTACTGGAATTTTTCCTTTTGATGATATTTTTTAAGTCGGATACCTTTTGATAGGTGTTCTCAATAAAAGATTGGCCTCCAAAACCGGGGTTTACACTCATCAGACAGACCAAATCAATATCTTGAATGGTATCTTCCAACACGGTTACAGAAGTATGCGGATTTAAGGCTACTCCCGCTTTCATCCCTTCAGCTTTGATGGCCTGCAAAGTTCGATGCAAATGTATACACGCTTCGTAATGGACCGTGAGGTTATTAGACCCTAAATCTGCAAAAGTTTTGATGTAACGGTCGGGGTCAACAATCATCAAATGGACGTCCAAGGTTTTTTTGGCATGTTCAGCTATGGCTTTTACCACCGGCATTCCAAAGGAAATATTAGGAACAAAAACGCCATCCATAATATCCAAATGAAACCAATCGGCCTCACTTTGGTTAACCATTTCAACATCTCGTTGTAGGTTGGCAAAATCCGCTGCCAATAGGGAAGGAGCCACTAACCGTTTACCCATCTTATCTGATTTGAATGTTACGGTACAAAAGTAGCGAAATGAATTGGTTCACTTACCCCATTACATGTAATGCAAGGATTACAGTCAGTTGGTGGTGCTAGTTTTAGATTTTGATAAACGGAAGGCCTTGTATACCATCTGTGAAAATTAAAAATCGGGTGATGGTTCCTGAACTATTTCTTTTGAAGATGATGCTGCCAAATTCAAAACTGTCACTCCTAAAGGTATCTGGCATCACAGGATGGAATACCACAATGTTTCCTTTAGGACCGACACCAACCAGTTGTCCATCTGTTACCATGAAATCATAACCCACCCTCAGGGTTGATGAATAGAAACTTCCAGTAAAGTCCTTTAAAACTTCATTTGAATACTCCGCCGGCGAGTATTTATGGTAGATGTCTGGTAAACTTTCCCCCAAAACAATGCCGTAACTTGAATTCACTCCGATATCTTGAAAAGAGAAAATAATTTTTTCATCTCCTTCAGTAACCAGTTGAAACTTATCTTTTTCCGCTAATGGTAGCATATAAGTGCCTCTTTCCTGACCTAATCGAAAGTACTGAAGTGAATCACCAACTACTTCTATCTTTCGTGCTATACCCCGCTTGGAGTTCCAATAATACCCTTCATATTTTTTTAAAGAACCAGGACTTAATTTTCGGGATTTTATTTGATCTACGGTAATTGAAGCGGGTTCTGTGTATTCCTTTTCAATATAATGGTTGGCATGTAGCATGGCAGGCATGCCGTTATAGACGTTGTTGTTGCCCAAGACAAAGGAAGTCATTTCTTGTTCTGGAAATCGGAATACATTTGCAGCATACCCTCCGATTCTGCCAAACTGCCAATAGGCAGGGAGACCTCTTTCCATGTGAAAAAATGATCGTCCCAAAGTCAATTTTCCCCACCACGAATCAAATTCATTACCGTCATCAAGTTTAACCGGATTATCCAATTGTTGGATGATTGAAGAAAGTTGAGAAGCGGACTTTCCGGTTAGAATACTATACCACTTCGTCAGGTCTTCTGCTGAGGTATACAGCACGTGTCCAGCATTGATTTTTCTAAGCTTTAGCGTGTCTTCCTGAGTCTGATACGAATGGGCTATGTTGGTAACTATGCTGTTGTAATCCTCAGTAAACAAACTATTGTTCATTTTGAGTGGAGTGAAAATAGATGTTGCTGCAAATGCTGATAACGACTGACCGGAGGCTTTTTGAATGATTTCGATTAAAAGTAAGATTTCAACCTTGGATGTCATATGAGAAAATTCGGTCCCAGGTTCAAAATTCAACTTCTTTTGTCGTTGAATTAAGTTCAGGGCATCCTGGTTAGAAAAAATATCCTCTGTTTGAATTCCCATAATTCTTTTGAGTACCGCAGGATCATTTAATCCACTGGAGTTATTGATTAAGTGGGAAATAGCAAGGGTGTGCTCATATACAGGGAAGTCCGGCAGATACTTTTGAATCGGATCATCCATAGATAGCTTGCCCTGATGCTCCAATAAGAGTGCAGCAAGAACTATAAATTGTCGGGATACATAGCCTATTTGAAATTTGGTTTGGGCAGTGTTTTTTTTCTTTTCCTCCACATCAGCAAGACCAGATGCAATGGTGTATTTGATATTGTCACCATATATTAAACCTGCTGTTACCCCTGGCACTTCTTTGTTTTGCCATTGGCTAAAAATACTGTCGATTTCGGATTGATTACTTGTGCCTTCTTGTGCAAAAAGAGTTATGCATAGACTAAAAGAAAGAATAAAGAATGACCTTTTCATGTTTTTTGATTTAATGATTTTTGTTAGTTTGATGATAGGGCGATGACCACTTTTTCAGCCACGGAAGCTGCAGCCGTAGGGTCCTGTCCGGTTATTAATCGGCCTTCTGCAATATGAAAATTGTCCCATCCCTCCTCAGAGTATTCGAATAAACCACCTCTTTTTGTTATTGTTTGTTCAATGGAAAATGGGAATTGTTTATAGTAAGCCGCATCCATATTTTCGAATAGATCAGGAAACCCGTTTACCTTTTTTCCGTCATACAAATACTTGCCATCGCTTGTTTTTAAGTTGACAATGCCCGCTGTGCCATGACATATGGCGGAAACTATACCGTTGTTTTTCTCATAAACGTTCATTGCAATTTTTTGTATGGCTTCATTTTCAGGGACGCCATACATAGCCGCTCCACCCCCTCCGTAGTAGACGGCAAGGTATTCCGATGGGTCTACTTCCTCTGGTTTGCGGGTATTTTTTAAAAGCGACATGAATTCGAAATTGTATAAATATTGTTTTTCTATGGCATCTGAAGTATTTAAATATCCAATAGGAATTGCCCCACCTTCTGGACTTACAAAGTCTATTGTATAACGAGCATTTTTAAAGACGTCGTAGGCAAAAACTATCTCTGCAAAATGATTGGCAGCATTTATATCAGAACTTCCATAAGTGTCTTGATTGGAAACAATAAAAAGTATTCGTCCTAAGGCCTCGTCACTTTGGGAGGCCATGTCTGTTTCGGTTGATTTGGGAGTTTGCTTGCAGCTCCAAACTGCGAGGAGTAGCAGAAAAATCAAGATGTTTCTCATTATCCAAAATTATTTCTGGACAATTTGAAATTTTCTTGACAAATAGAGGTTTTAGGCTATAAATTGGAAGTTCAGATTTATAAATATGAACCCTTTAAACTGCTTTTATATTGAGAGGGCGTAACACCTTTTATTTTTTTGAAGGTGGTGAAAAAGGTGGATTTTGAATTAAAACCACATTCATACCCAATGGCTTCCAAGGTAAGATTGTTTTTCAACCGCAAGGTTTTGCATGCTTTATCTATCCTATATTCATTAACGAACAAAGGAAAACTCTTATTCAAGTTATCGTTAAGTAATTGGGATAATTGATGCACGGATATCTTAATTGCTTTGGCTACATCCGATGATTTTAGGTTCGGATCGGTGTAAGGTGCCTCTGTATCCATTAGAGTTCTCAACCTTTCCAACATTGGTGAAGCTTCAGTAGAATCAATTTTTTTAAGATTATATTTTTGCTCTGGTATAAATAGGTTTTGGTTTTTCTTTTTTCCGAGAAACAATAAAAGCGCCAAAAGATAAAAGAGGAATGAGAATGTCAATGCTCCTACAATATAATAGGTGATATTGGTGAAAAAGTAGGCAGCCCAGATAATAAGATTTCCAAAGAATACACTTAGAAGCCATATGTTTCTGGATGTTATCTTTTTTGGTTGGGTTAAGGCCTTATATAATAGCTTTCTCATAATCCACCCTGAAGCAACAGTATAGATGAACCATTGTAAGTAAATTCCATAAATAACATATGGTCTCCACAGGTGAATATTTTGCTCAAACGGATAAGCATATCCTAGAATAAGAATGAATGGTAAAAGAATCGCAATATGATATTTCCATATGATATTGATTCTACCACTTTGTTCTACCATGGATTTCACATAGAAATAAAGAAAGGGACCAATAAAAAAACAAGCAGTGAGGCCAAATTGAAGAAACTCAAATGCAAGGTCCGGGTTGAAGTAAAACACAACAGACTTTCCTGTTCTAACACTCAACATCAACAACATGATGCCCAAGAATTTGCTGGCGATGTGTTTTGGTTTGGCTATTAATAAAAAATAGAAACCTAAACAGAGACCGTTGAAGGCTCCTAGGGCACTGAAAAAAAATAACAAGTTTTGATCCAATTGCATAAACCCCCAAGATTAAGCTCTTGATACTCTAAAAATAGGCATTTTGCCACGTAAAGTTAACCAAGGTTGGTTTTAAGCAAATTAGGAAGGGAAATTTGGGACTCGTAAAAGGTTTTATGTTTATAAAAGCATATCTCTATTGATGACACCCATTATAAAGAAAATAGAAATGGAAAGAATCAAACAGCAAATTGCCGCGGTTACATTGGAAGGTACTGCGAACTCTTTCTTTAGGTTATACACAATTGTTTTCATTGGGAACTATTTTGAGGCAAAGTTTTGAAAACTAGAGTCTTTCTCATAAACCTATCGATAAAGGCAAAAAAGTCTGGATAAAGGGCAGGTGAGATGGGTTTTGTCGAAAAATGTTGGTTTTCAGCTATTATTTTGGTTGGCAATGCGCATCTTTTGATACTGGATTAAAAATTGCGGAAAAACCCCAGTTTTTTTAAGGTTTTTGAGCAATTCATTTTGAGATACTTTTTATAATTTAAAGGTCCCCCAGTCAATTCCCCACCACCCGAACATTAATCTAGTTACGAAATACAAATAGTCGTATGCCGTATTCTATTAGATGTTATAACTATTTGAGGGATAGAACAGTGATTAGTAAATATTAACCATATTGAAACAATGATGAAAAACTTACGAAAAACATGGATTAGAATTGCACTCTTGGCTCTTTTTGGACTTTTGCTGAACACTGCTTTGTTCGCCCAAAATGACAGTAGAAGTAATCAAGAAAATAATGAACAAATTGAGAATGGCACTGACTTGTCAAATCAGGGAGCAGGTGATGAGATAAAAGAAAATAATGAAGAGGAAGATTCCAAAAGCAAAAATCCAATTATTACAGAGGATACAATTAAAATAATCAGTATTGGGTTTTTTGCAGTAATGATATTGTTGATAATACTGTTCTTCATATCCAAAATGAAAAGTTCTAACCCCTATTTTGGTTTTCATTCCATAAAATTCATTGGTCTAATTTTGATTTTCCCTGGTATTTGCATACTCGCACTAATTAGTACTGAACTAATAAGTGGTGCTACTTTGGCGGCCTTATTTGGCACAATTGCAGGTTATGTATTATCCAGGGATAAAGAAGATGATTCCGATTCTTCAGCCTTAAAAGAAAAACACAAAAAAGAAAAGCAGAAGTTGATGAACGAAATCACAACTCTTAAAGACGATATAGAAAAGTTAAAACAAGGTAATCCCTAAATAAATAAAAGAATATGTGTTAATCAGTTTAAGTTTTTGTAAAAATAACCGCAAGCGGTAATTTATGTAGCCGTTTTAATTGGACTTATTTATTGCGAACTTGACAAATAAAGCATTAGCACCAATACAAAACACTATGTCCAAGCAGCACTATACTCCAAAACCTCTAAAACGTAAGCTCCGGGGCTATGCCTTCGACCCCTCACTTTCTCTTAAAATTGAAACCTCAGATTTCAATGAGGTGACGTATAGAGTTCCTTGGGAGGAGGATCTTACACCTGGACCTAAAGGGGAATACCTCGAGATTATTGATTTTGACCCAACAATTAAAAATTCAGAGGGTGAATATGGAGTCTTTTATAAAGGGGTAGATTTAAATGATCCATACATTCTTGCGGAAGATGGATTGACTCCCAGTGATAGCAACCCTCAATTTCATCAACAGATGGTGTATGCGGTAGCAATGAAAACTATTAAGAATTTTGAAAAGGCATTGGGTCGAAAGATTATTTGGCGCGAAAAGGCTTGGGGTTCAATTCGAGAAAGTTACGTTGAGCGACTTCGTATTTATCCGCATGCCCTGCGTGAACCCAATGCTTTCTATAGTCCTGCCAAACGTGCACTGCTTTTTGGTTATTTTAGGTCCTCACCCAGTGAAAAGCAGCTACATATGCCAAATTCATGGGTTTTTACCTGCCTAAGTCATGATATTATAGCACATGAAGTTACACACGCTATTCTTGATGGTCTTAATGTATACTACAACGAACCCACGAATCCAGATGTGCTTGCGTTTCATGAAGCCTTCGCAGATATTGTTGCCTTATTTCAGCATTTTACCATGCCAGAGGTGTTAAAAAGCCAAATTGAACGCACCAAAGGAAATTTGGAAGATCAAAACCTATTAGGACAACTTGCTCAGGAATTTGGAAGTGCTGTGGGCGGCTACGGAAGTTTGCGTGATGCTATTGGATATTTCGATAAAGAGGAGAAAGTTTGGAAACGAATAACTCCCGACACCTCTGAATATGAAACAGTAATCGAACCGCATAAACGTGGTAGTATATTAGTGGCGGCGGTATTTGATGCTTTCCTAACCATATATAAAGCAAGGGTAGCGGATTTGAAAAGGATTGCTGCAGATTACAAAGGAACGCACGAAGAAGGAGACTTGCATCCAGATTTGGTAAATCGCTTGGCAAAAGAGGCTTCTAAAACTGCTGGCCATGTTTTAAGCATATGTATTCGAGCAATAGATTATTGTCCACCAATAGATATCACTTTTGGAGAATATCTAAGAGCAATTATTACCGCTGATTGCGATCTTGTTGACGAAGATAAGAATCATTATAGGTTAGCATTCATAGATGCTTTTAAACGGCGAGGAATATATCCCAAGGGAATAAAAACATTAAGTGTCGAGAGTTTGCGATATTCTGAGGTGGATATCAATGGAAACTCCGCTGAAATGGTGAAAACCCTAACTAGGTTTTTAAAGGATTATAGTAGAATAATGAAGTTCCGTCCCAAGCGGAAAGATATTTTCATTTTGACAAAGGTTCATATATCAGGCGATAGTTCAAAAGTAGGTTTACATGAGAAAATGTATGAGCAAATTACTATGAACGAAGATTTTGAATTGCTTACAGGAATCATGACCAACGATTCGTTTCAAAAATTTGGAATGAACCCAAGTTCTTATACTAAAGAAGAGGAGTCAGAAAAGCCTACCTTCAGAATTACTAATCTTAGAGAAGTTTCTCGAATAGGTCCAACGGGTAAAAAAGTAAACCAGATTAAATTTTCTATAGTACAGACCGCTAGACTCATGCCCAAAGCTGACGGGACTTTTAGAGCAGGGAAAGTAGATGAAGAATATATGCGTTTCAGAGGCGGGGCTAGTTTTATTTTCGACTTGGATACTGAAGAGTTGAAATACTCCATCCGGAAACCAATTTTTGACCCAAAAGACCATTCACGTTTAGATGAGAAGCGCTTAAAAAGACAATATAATTATCAATATGACCCAGAAATGAACGGCATGTCAGAGCTTGAACGCTATTTCGATTTAAATCGCCATACCGAATTGCAAGAACCTTTTGCCTTACTTCATAACCATTAAAAATAATTCCATGGCCAAGAAAATAACAAGTTGCAATATTCAGATGTATACCATGGGAACGGGAGACTGCTTTCTTCTGTCGTTCAAGGGTGATGGAGACCAAAAACCTCAGTTTAAGTTAATGATTGATTGTGGTGTTCAGAGCATTTCAGGTGACAATATGAGGCCATATGCCATGAAGATAATTGAGGAAACTGAAGGTGAAGTAGATGCTTTGCTAATCACTCATGAGCACCAAGATCATGTTTTAGGTTTTCAGCGTTGCAAAAAAGAATTCAAGGAACACCTAAAAGTCAAAGAACTATGGCTCCCGTGGACGGAAAATGAAAGTGATGCGTTGGTAAAAGAATGGAAGGATGAGTTTGGGAAGAAGAAGAAGGCATTGGCAATGGCTACAGATTTGCTCAATAAGCACACGAAATCAGATTTGTTTGAACAAATTTATAATGTTGGCCCAAGGGGAGCCCGCTCTTTTAACGCTAGGAAAGGGATATCCAATAGCCTTATGGAGCTAAGCAATCTGAATACGGAACCTATGGGAGCTGCAGGGGATTATATTGGAGGACTGAAAGGAATGGAAGTGGTCAAAAACGACATAGAGCGTGAACGTTTGCGGTTTTTGGAAACCGGTACTGTTCTCGAGGACATTGAAGGACTTCAAAATATCCGCATATATATTTTGGGGCCACCAAAAATGTGGAAAGATGTGAAGACCCATCATGGAAAAGATGGAGAAACGTATAAACATAATAAAGAACTAGAGTTTGTACGCGCATTCTCATCCCTTCCGTTTGAAGAAGACGATTCTGAATCGGATCCTTTTGAAAAAGTACATATCACACAGTATGACTCTGACGCCAAAACCAAGTATGCCAAATCCAAAAACAAAACATATTCGAGAATTAAGGAGAGCTATACAAAACCGGAGAACAACTATCGAAGAATTGATTTCGATTGGTTGATGAGTGCCGCCAATCTTTCTTTGCGTTTAACCAAAGGCATGAACAACTTAAGTGCAGTTTTGGCCATAGAATTTATAGATTCAGGCAAGGTTATGCTCTTTCCTGGGGATGCTGAATTTGGTAGCTGGCGAAGTTGGCATGAAATAGATTGGGATGAAAAAGGAAAAGATGGACAGACCCATTTGACCACGGATTTACTTAATCGTACAGTCTTTTATAAAGTAGCGCACCATTTAAGCCATAACGGTACGGCAAGGGAATTAGGAATGGACCTGATGACCAACAAAGACTTGGTAGCAATGGCCACACTTGATTATGATGTAATCAGTCCAAGTTGGAAGAATACCATGCCAAATAGGGCGCTTTTAAAAGAATTACTGAAAAAAACTAGCGGAAGATTCATTGTTTTGAACCCGAAGGGTCTACATGTAGATAAAGCCAATACTACTAAATTAACGGACGAGATTGACAAAAGATTAGGTAATTTGAGTCAAGCAAAGCAGAAAGAATTCAAGGTTGACCGCAATGAATTTTTTGTTCAATACACGGTAAATGGGAGCTAATGGAAAAAAAGTCTGACAAGAGCAAATTACCTTTGATAAATGTTCACACTCATATTTTTACAGAGAAGAATATTCCGCCTTTAATTGCAAAAACATTTATTCCTTGGCCTTTTTATTATTTCCTTCATATTGGGTTCGTTTTTAGATTGTTCAAATTTTATAAATGGATTAAAGACAAACTTAAACCGTTATGGTCCTTTCAAACCGCTGTCATTGCATTTATTAAAACTCGATGGTTAACCAGACATTTAGGAAAATTGATTTCGCTGTTTTTAACCCTGAATGCCCTGGTAATTCTAATTAATTGGTCGGACTTTTCGGAATCATGGACATGGTACCAGAATATGCTCAATTTTCTTGAAAATAGTGTGTTCAGATATATTTTGGCATATAATATTCCAACAGTGTTTCAAGTGTTACTACTTGTAGTGCTCTTTTTTCTTTATCCCAAGGTTGCAAGCCTTTTGTTTTCATTGGCAAGAAAGTTGTTTTCTCAATTGAAATATCTACCGACCGAGGAAACATTGAAATTTATTCAGCGATACATCACCATTGCCGAATTTGCTAAATATAAATCGCAAAAAGGCATATTTGATCGCTTAATCAAAATGTATGACCCTGGATCCAAAGTGGTTGTTTTACCAATGGATATGGAATATATGGATGCTGGTAGGCCTAAACAATCTTATCGAGAGCAAATTCAGGAGATATTTAAAATTAAAGATGAAAAGCAAACCAATTCAGAACATTTAATTCCATTTGTCTTTGTGGATCCACGGAGGATAAAAGATGAAGGTAAATCCTTTTTTAATTGGGAGCTTGTGGAAGATGAACAAGGTTTTCGGGTGAGACTATTGGATTGTTTTTTAAAGGACTGTTTGGAAGGTAAGAATGGTGAATCGGCCTATTTCAAAGGAGTTAAACTGTATCCAGCCTTGGGGTACTATCCCTTTGATGAAGCGTTATTGCCACTTTGGGCCTATTGCGTGCAGCGGAACCTTCCAATAACCACCCATTGTATTGAAGGCACCATCTTTTATCGTGGGGATATGAAGAAAGAATGGATGCATCATCCTGTATTTACGGACAATGAAGGCAAGCCATTGCAAACTAAAGTGCAATCGAACTACGAATTACAATTGAATTTTACGCATCCCCTAAATTATTTGGTGTTGTTAGAAGATCATTACTTGGCCAAAGTTGTTGGGTCTGCTAGTGAACCTGTCAAACAACTGTTTCGTTATGATGCGCAAAATAAATCTGTTGGATTAAGCTTGAATAGGCTAAAAATTAATTTGGCTCATTATGGTGGAAGAAAAGAGTGGAAGCGATATATTGAAGCGGATCGCAAAGACCTGAGTTCTGAGCTCATGGAAAATCCTGATAGAGGCATTGAACTTTTCAGCAAGCAGAATCCGACAACAGGAAAAAAGGAGCTGCTATATAGCAAACCTGCTTGGATTTGGAATAACGATTATGAGTGGTTCAGTATCATTAGTAGTCTAATGTTGCAATATTCAAATGTGTATGCCGACATCAGTTATGTGCTGCACAATGAAGACGTACGGCCTTTATTGTATCAAGTATTGCATGGAAATGAAAAATTGGCCAAAAAGATATTGTTTGGTACGGACTTTTTTGTGGTTCGTAACCATAAATCGGAAAAAGAGCTTTATGCCGAGCTTTTAGAGTCTTTGGGGGAAGACAAAATGGGACAGATAAGCAAGAAAAATCCCAAAGAATTTTTAGGCCATGTCGAGTACTAGTTTAACCTTCATGACATTAAGGAAAGATTCAAAAGGAATCTTATAAAGGATAAGCTCCAATTTTCAAATAATAGCTCCGAGAACTTTATTGAGCCCACACTGTTCGATGAATTTATTTTCAAAAACCTTTAGCACCGGTGCGGAAAGCAATTGGTTGCGGGCATCAATCCAAGATTGAACGTTAACTGCACCATACATGTTCTTGACACGGTTTTCGTTCAAATTAAAATTGATTTTTCCCCAATGTAGGGTATAAGGAATCCCTTCCTGTTCAAATTTATTCCAAACGGCCTCATAAAACTCCCTTGCCTTTTGTCCATCAACACCGTCCATTTCCAAAACGCAGGTATTCGCAAATTTGGTAAAGCCTAAAGTTGCTTGTGTCCCTTTTACATAGCGAAGGGATAATCCACCAGGAAAAGGTTTCAGTTTGTTGACTTCTACAATAAGCTCAACCGCCTTTGGTGAATCTGTAATATCAATACCAACCGCAGCACTGGCTACTTTCCCCCTGAATTTGGTATAGTTAAAGATTTCCTTTATTGTCCCTTGAATGGGATTTTGAGGTTGAAAGGCTAGATTGAACATGGAATTGACCATGGCAGGAATTAAAAGTCCAGAGCCGGGTAATTTGTCCAAAACAGTTGAAATTATTCCCAAAAGATCATCCCCATAGGTGAAGCTATTGTCACGCAGAATTGGAGGGTGGGGAACCACAGATTTTTTGAACATATACTTTAAAAATGCCCCCTTTGCGGGATTATTGGGTTCAAATTTGTGGACATTAAAAAGCACTTCAAAATGATAGAGTTCTCCATTTTGCCCCGTACCGGGAAGTTGTAGGTCGCTAAAATCAAGCTGAGTCATTGCTTTTTTAAGCTTATTGTCATAGGCAATGGTACCTACCCGATGTTCTGTCAGCAAAAATTGGGGCTCTGTTTCGATCATTACGCCATGTATAAACCCAAAACTTCCAAAAGAAACTAATGCAGCGTTGAAAACCTCATCGTCACTCACAAGTGTAGCACCTAACCAATCAATAAACTCTTGAGATGCAACAGGGTGCGAAGAACGTTCTAACCAAATATGGGTGTTTGGTCCTGTAACTATATGGAGTCCAACAACAAAATCAGGGATAGCACCAACTTTAAATGCCGCTCCATGGGTTCCGGTTGAAAGTGCACCGGCAACTGTCTGACCATTACTTGCCCCTGAAGCTTTAATCGATCTAGGAGGATTTTTCATATCCAAACGATTATTTATTTCGTTGATAATCGTTCCGCACTGAATAAAATAAAGGTCTTCTGTCTGATTAGCGTAATTTGGAGAAACATATTTATCAGTAAGAGGAAATGAAAAATTCAATGAAGCTGTATCCACAAGCCCACCTTCGGTTACCCCCACTTTGGTAAAGGACCAGCCACTTCCCATAGCGCGAAGTTTGATGTCATTGTCCAAAGCATGTTGGATGAGCCACTGGAAATTCTTAGTTGTTTTACGATATCGCTCCTTATGGGTTTGGCCTGCTGGATTACGCAGTTTAAATGAGGCATTTTGAACTAAATTGTGCGTAAAGTTTTCATGTTTGTTGGTCCACTGTTGAATGGGGAGCCTTGTTATTCCGTTTGGTAGCATTGTAAGAGTTTTTAATTGTCTAGATCTCCTTCACCTCCTTGGGGTCTGGCACAACCATATATCGCAGTTCTATGATTTACAATACCTAGTGTTACTAGGCTCAGTAAAAAATCGGGAAGAGTAGTCTTAACCACTGTCCAGGACATTGCTCGTTCGGCACATGCGCATTTAGTATTGGCGATATCCGGATTGGCACTTACTGTTTTTGTGCTACCAGGGGCTACACCCCACCAATAACTCCAGCTAGATTTGCGTTGACATTCCAGATTCTCGACGCTATCTTGATAAGGACTAGCTTCGATACGAGTGCTTACACATGAGGTCGTTAGCAATAGAACAAATAGGATTATGAGCATGTAATTTTTCATGGCATTTGGATTTAGTTTTGCTTACTCATTTTAATAATCTGATAGTCTTTTATCAACAAGGGCTGTCTTTTGATATTGGAATTCAAAGCATTAAGACTCTTTAAACTGGAATCAATTTTTTTAGAAGTATTCTGCGCATCTTGACAACCTTGTATTTGTCCAGATAAGTTGACGGCAAGAAGGTTAAGGGAGTCCATTGCTACCTCTTGTTTTTGGATTTTTGCATTTAGGTCCTTTGCCTGCGCTTCAAACTCATTTTGAGCAGCTAAAAGTTCATCTGATTGTTGCTCACTGACTTTAATTTTTACACCAAAAACATCAATTTCCTGACTATTGACAATTAGCCCTGCAATTTCAGGTTTGAATAAGAATAACACCGTTAAAACTACAACAGCCCAAATCAAGGTTTTGAAGGGAAAAGTTTTTTTGTCCATAATCGAAAGTTTGTATAGGGTTCAAAAAAGTTACCTCAAAACCAATTGACATACAGCTACATATGTACGAATTGTAGGTTTTTTTGTATAGTTTGATAGAAATATTCCTTACCAATTAAATGGAAGAGCTATGATTTTTGGAATCGTTGTTATCTAGCTGTTAAGTGACTTATAAGAATGTATTGTCAACCTAGAAAGAATTTGGAATAGAATTAATAGAGGGACTATGAATGAACAAAAAAAGAACAAAAGTAAATGTGAAAAGTTTTAAGTGATTAATCCTTGAATTATGCTTGTTAATAAGGGTAAAATTATGGATAATATCATTTTTGCGTCATCCAAAGTTTCTTTTCCTATTTCCCAACCTCCAACTATCTTTTTGTTTTGAGGTTTGTCAATTTCCAATACCTTTCTAGTGGATTTAAGATAGAAAAGTGATGGTAAAAAGAATAAGCCTAACAATACCGAAAATATGACACCGTAAGTATAAATGAGCTCATCTGGATAGATGTTAATTAAATTCCCTGTTAAATGTTCTGAAATCATGCTTCTCTGAAGTTTAGTCGCAAGTATTGCTGCACCAACAAGAAGTCCAAGAAACAATGAAAAAGCATTCAAGGAATCTCGTAATATCACATAATTTTTGAGGTTGTTTTTTTTGTCGGAGGAATTGGTTCTAAGTAACTGCTCATTGGAAAGATTTGTAGTAATCATTCCGATTAGCGGAACTAACCATATTACACCGAACGCAAAAACAGTTAATTTTATCACTTCTCTTGGTCTATGGAAAACTATTCCAAAATATTCCATTATTTCCGCTCCACCCAAGAATAATGAAGTTGGATTGTTTGTTACTCTGCTCAAGAAGAAAAAGGTAATTATAGCCAATAGAGCAAAAGAGGAACAAATTTTTAAATAATCTAAGAATACTAATTTGACTAGGAAATTTCTTCCCAGTTTCATAATCAAAAACACCAAATAAAACCCTATTGAAACTCCTAAACAAAATGCTATACTGTTAAACGCAACCCATCTAAGAGTTTTTGGGAATACATTAAAGTATAATACTTTTTCCGTCTCGACTTCTGAATTTTTTAAGCTTTTAATTAATACCCTAGGAGTTTTGTGTATAAACGGATTTTGAGATATTTTATCCTTCATTGTGACAATTGGCTGTACTTCCTTTTTGGGAACTACCCTAACATCGCCAACATAAAAGAAAAATGCACCTGCAAAGGAAAAAAGACCCACTAGAATCACAATTAAAAGTTTAATTGGAATGCCGTTTTTCATTTTTGTTATTTCTAAATTTCAATTCAAAATAAAAAAGAGTGGAAAAAGGAAGAAAATGATTTCATCTTCCATCTCGTTAAGATTTGGTGGAAAATAGGTTAAGAGTTAAAAGCTCAAAAGGAGCAAGGTTAAAAAGTGGCAAGTCCTCATCCAATGGTGTTTTATTGGCACCTGCAGCGGGTTACACCGTTTGTAGTTCTACAAATCCATTCCCTTCCCGCAGCTTCACACTCGGCCTTGTCGGTAAGTAAAAACTTAGGAGAAACCTCAAATCCGTTTACTTTTACGTTGTCCAAACCATGTTCAGAAAGTAACTGTTCCATTTTGGTCAATAGTTCCTCACGTGAAATTTCAACAACTTTTTTTCTAAATTCTCTTGATGTCATGATTTAATTGATTTTTGAAAATATTACTAATGAGTCCTTTAAGGTTCCGGTTGTTGATTGTGAGGTGGCAATGATAAATAGCTTGCCAACATAGTTATCATCTCCAAGTGTAAATCGGTTTTCGATTTTTCCAGAATTAACCTCTTTGGTTTTATTCTGATAATTGTTAAAAACCCCATGTGGATTTCCTAAAGTATCCAAAACAATTGTTTCAGCAATAATACCCGAGTTCACCGTTCCGGTAGTGCGCGGCAATTCTGTGGTTATGGTTAATTCTTTGAACGAATTGGGATTTACAACTAAAGAATCTGCGAACACATTTATTTCGTCGGGGAGGGCATCATCAAATGTAATATTGGTAGTCCTTGAAAATTGAGCCCCATTTGCGGATGCCGTTGCTTTGACCTGTATAGTCTCCGCTCTATTATGAACGACAAATAGCTCGGAAATCCTTTGCTCGATATCGTTGTTGGAAGTAAACACTAAATCCTGACTGCTCATCTCCAAACTGTCCTTAAAGACAACAAAGTCTATTTTCTGATCATCTTCTGTAGAGAATTCCTTGTCAAAAGATACTACTACGGTTACTCTGGAAACCCCGTCTGCTGGAGCATTATCATTTCTGGTTTTGATGTCCATCAGCTTGATCAAACTCGAGGGGCTGAAATCATCAGTGTCTTCACAAGCAATTAACAAGGAAAGCACAAATAGAAATAGGAACTTATCTCTCATTATTCTGATTTTTTAAAGTTTCCGGTAAAAGATGGAATGGTTTTTTCCAGCCATTTTCGTATTTCAATGTCTATCGATAAACCTAAATAAGGAGAAAGTGCGAAGGATTTGTTCCCATTAATGGCATCAATCTTATTGTAGGCTACCGCACCAGCGTTAAGTCGAAGCGCATGATGAATTATTTTACGGCCAAACCCTAATATCAAAGAGTAATTGCTAAATAAATCATCTCTTACATTGTCTTCTGCAATGGAACTTAAGGTAATGCCAACATGCAAAGATGTCCTTTGACCAAAGGATAGTCTGGATTCTGCCATGGTTACGTCTTTGTTTACAGGTTCAAATGGGATATGAACACCAACAAAAGGAAGGCCACGATATTCGTTTCCGGGAAATCGATTTACCAAAAGACCAAAATCTGGAACCAAAGAACGCTTAAAGGATTTTTCAAAGGTCAGGGGAAAGGTTTTAAAATTTTCTGCAGCGCTAACAATGGTTTCAATATCTCTCAAGTAATTTGGGTGATAATTGCTAATAGAATCAAAATATTCTATTTCGTCTTGTATCTTATCATTAATGGATTTAATTATTTTGTCAATCTGATCTTTATCTGAATAATCAATTGTTTTGACAGGAAAACCCTTTTCTATGTGTTTTTTGTAAAAGTTGTAGAGACCAAGAAAATCATAGTGTTTGCCCAATCCAATTTCGGGATTGGAAAAATACCATGTGTCATCTATCCCAAAATCAGACTTCTTCTTAGCCCATTTTGCAAACCTTACTATTAGGTCAATGCTTGGAGGATTATATTTAATTATTGGAAAAGCAAATTCTGTTAGTCTTTTCAACTCATCCTTATCGGAATCGGATATCTGAGCATTATCCAATGTCAAATCTATTTTCGATTTGGAAACTAAGTCTTTAAAAACAACTAATTCATTAACTAGTGGATAATAATATAAATAGAATGGTTTTCTCTTTTCACTAAGTTCCATCATCATCCTCATCCATGATGTTTTAATATAACCTTCATTCAGTCCCTCATCGCGCATAGCTTCAAAGATTTTCAAAAGGTCATGTCCATAATATTTTGAAACTATGTAATAATATCTATTGACTCTTAGAGTAGGAACCTTAAAGAAGTAATGAAAGGCCTCCTGTTTCTCGATTTTTAGAAGACGTTCTTTTTTAATGTATTCATTGGATTGGGAATCTGTAAAATCCAGGGTTAGGTCCAAATTGTAGATATCCTTGGTATACTTACTTTTTATTTCATATAGAAATATTTCATCTACCGGATCTTTAATTTCTACTGAGTGGTCAAACACTTTTCCTATAGGTATTTCCTTCTGTTTTTTGCCTTTTTTTTCTTCCTCAAGCTTAATTGTGACATCATGGGTAGCTTGAATGATTAGTGGATCTTTTTTTTCATTTGACGATTCTTGCTTTTTTGGTTTTTCTTCCTCCGTTTTCTGGCCGAAAGCGAATTGTGAAGAACACAGGATTACTAAAATGAGAATAAGTCTTTTCATTTAGGTGATGTTAGTTTTTGGCATAAACCAAAACAGAAGAATACTGTTCTTGTTTGAGATAAGAAATGGGACTTTTGGACTCTTGTATGGGGGAGGATTGAAGTTACAACTTAGTATCTTTAAATAAATTGTAATCGGCTAAAAGTCAAATATTTAGATAAGTTGCAATTGACAAGGAAATGCCTTGAAAATTATACGGTTTTTGTGCAATGAGCACTGCAGAAAATCCGTAAAATTTCTATGGTTTTTCTATATCAGATGGCGAATGGAGTTGCTTTTCAATGGCTTTTACATCTAAAGTTGCTCCCTAACCCCATCCAAAAACTCGGCCTCTTCATGCGGAATCAGTTGAACCGCCATTTCCAGAACCGATAAAATGCTTACACCCGGTTCCACAATGGCTTCATGATTGCCAGAATTTTCATTGTCCAAAGCCAAAATGCAGACGTTGAGCAACGACTCCAACTTAAAAAGCAGGTCACGATAACCTTTGAACCGTAAGTTTGTAGCGCTAAAATCTCGTTTCTGGGGTGTTAACGAACCAAAATAGGCTTCCAAAGGAAGGTCTAGGCTTTCTAAGTAAATGGTTTTGTCTTTTTCCATGAAAAGTGATTTGGGTTGTTTTTCAGAAGTAAGTAAAAATTCGATAATGCGGACGATAGTCCGCATTATTTACATCATGAAACTTTTCCTTTGTTTTACAATGGAGATAAACAAAGCCATTTGCAACTACATATCATCTGAATGGATTGCTAAAGCAAAATCCAAAAGAGCATTTGCATTGGATCATAATATTGATGAGAAAATCGTTCGAAAAATTTCCCAAAAAGACGGTTATAACATCCCATTAAGAACACTTCACAAGATTTGCGAGGCAAGAGGGGTAAAGCTCTCTCAATTCTTTAGTCAGATTGAAAGCTAACTATAACTTAGTTGATTTTTTCAAGAAAAATGAGTTATTAACAACTCCTATGAGTTATCCACTTTAGTTTTGTGTACTGAGAGTGTATAACTCAACTTTAAGATTTTCCTCAAGTAATGGGCAGAACTCTATTTTTACTATTGAAAATTTGAAGGAGTCGAGTTTTCAAATGCTAGTTGTCCCGTTGAAGAGGTCCAAACTCTTTAATCGCTGGCAAATGAATCTTTGGTCGGGTGTCCAAATCCCGACCCCTTCTTTTTCAAAATTACTGAAATAAGTGATTCTGTCAATTCAAAATTATGCACAATTACCTTTATCAACATTGCTTGAATCGAGATTCAACTTAATATGTACTATAGTTAATCGTCGTAACTAATTCGCTCTCGAATACCACCACTTTCCCGGTGAATGATGACATCGGCCTTATATTTTTTGGCCAGACTTTTGGCTTTGCGAATCGCCGTACTCTGCTTACGATGTTTGCTGGTAACCCGTTTGTTGCCTTCCCGGCGTACGGCCCAACCTTCTTCAAAAGGGACCACATGTTGGTGCCAAGTGCGGCCTCTTTTGCTGCCTTCCTTGTTGTTAACAAAAACCTCTATGAGGTCGATAAGAATTCGTAACCAAGATTTTCCTGTGGACATGGGAATTAGTAATGATTTCGAAGATAATGGTAATCAACGAAAGTATGGGGATAAAAAGAACCCTCCGAAGCTTTGAGCGAGGTGAAAAGCGTAGGAGCGAGTTAAATCAAACGTTTGTGTAAGATTTAACAGCTTATAAATGGGAATAAACAATCATCGTAATTGGATTTTGCCAAGTGTAGATTGAAAAATAAGGCAAGAATTAGAGAAATAACCGTAATAACTATGGCAATGTCCAATACTTGCTTTGACCTTGCCAATTTTAGGTACGTTATAAAGCCCAAAGTGCCCAGATAGAAGCACAATTTGGCATAATCCAAATCTGGAATTATGCTGGCAATTTGATCCTGATATTCAATATTAATTATTAGAAGTATCGCGTTTATTAAGAATAGGAATAGTGTTATGTTCTTTATTTTGAATCGCATTTAGTCTAAATCGATTTAGAGCGTTTTTTTACAAGATAAGACGATAAAACAAAATCGGGTGAAAAAACAAAAGAGCCCTCCTTCGCTTTTCGCTGAGCTCAAAGCTGCGGAGGGCGTAGGTGGAGCCGGAGGGACTAGAACCTAACGCTCAGAATGCCCATATACAGGGATTTTGAAAGGTGTTGAAAATTGTGCTCACCGGATAGGTGGCTTTTTGACTTCATCTCCAATGAATTTAATGTCTGAAGTATGATTTCAATTGATTCTAAAAATACTTTTTACTTCTTTTTTAATTTAAAAATCTTACATAAAAATTTTATTTCTCTAGATAAATTATTAATTTACTTACAAATTACTTCCCCAAAAATATTCTAGAGGATTAACCGGATAAAGATAATGCCCACCTTAGGAGGTATTCTGTCAGTTCGGTTTAGCCCCGACCTCACGTTGTTGCCGTGGATTATTAACTAGTGTCAAATAATTTCAAAAAAAGCCAATATTTTGACCCATAATAGAGAATATTTAAATGCTATAGAGAGAAATCTCAAGTCCCATAAAATTATTGGTGAGGATTCAACTATTACTAATAGAACTTTAAAATCGAATGTTTTAAAGTTCCAAGAGAAAGTAAATATTTATACAGATGGCATTATTGGGCCAGAGACCCTATGGGAATTACAATTTCCAGGTGCTTTGAATCCACCCAAAATGAATTGGATAAAATGCGATTCTGATATAATTCGAGGATCAAATGGGTACGATAACTTTCTTCTTAGAGAAGATGCGGCAGACTTATATAATAAACTAAGAAATGAGATTAAGGAAGCCGGAGGTTTGATTACGAGTAGTGGTGGTAAACGCTATTTAAGCCAAACTGTTAATGCACATAGGTCGGCCAAATCAATGCACTATCCCGGTTTGGCGTTTGACTTGGCCTTAGATTCGGGGTTTTTTAATCCGGAAGAAGATTCATTTATAGTTGTCAAGAATAAAGCCAAAACAAATGGTTATTGGAAAATCTATTGTAAAGCCCAAGGAGGTGTAAAAATGTCGCTAAAAGCTGTCTATTGGGATTCGTGGAATTCTGGAGTCGACAGAACTGCAACAATTTCTGGTAATTTTCTTGATTTCACAGCCTTGGCACAGAAACATGGCTTCTTCCCCATTAATCCAAGAAAAGCGTTTACTCGGAAAGCTAACAGAAAATATCTTAGTTCTGAATGGTGGCATTTTCAAGCTGAGGGTTTGCTTATTCCAGGATTTTCTCAGTTTGGTATCGAGCTTCTCAAAATAGAAGATTATTCTCCAAATTACATAGAACAAATTAATTCAGATGTATGGAACAATAAGAAGTCAATTTTTAAACATAACTGGTGGTAAAACAACAATCATATGGGAAGAAAACACACAACTAAAGAATTGAACAACAATGCAAACACATACGTCGCGAAAGAAACGGTGTATAGCGCTATCGAAGCACAGAAAAAACTCGGTGTAGGTACTTATACTGCATATATTGAGGCTGATGCTTTCCATGGAAATCCGTATTCACTCTTAGGTAGAGTAATACTAATAAGAAAAAATAATGGAGAATGCCCCGATGGTATTACCGGATCTGGTTTTATCTCAGATTATGCTCCGATCCCTATTATGGGAATTGAAATAGATGAAAAAAGTAAGATAAAGACCCCTTTAAAAAGAGGGTCAATTGTAGTAACAAAGGAACTTGCAGCTAGTGTTTCTTTTCTGTCGTATTTATCAGGGGAATTTAGCAAGAGCGATTCATTTAGCGTGATGCTTTATGATAATCTTACGGGTCTGGTAAATGTTCATTCACCCACATGGCAGGCCGGTTTAAATAATTGGATACAGACTAATGCATACTTGTTGCAAGACCCTGATATTTGTTATTTGTATGCAATTGTAGGGATTGTTCAAAAACATGTTATTCGTAAAAGTTATAGAAAACTAGATGCCAAAATCAAGGGAGGTGCATACGGCATCAATGTAAACGGTGAAATTCATACAAGTAATAATGATTTTTCGTTAGATATTAGATATGGGTTAACACCCGTAATTATAAAGAGCCCAACATACAAACTTGAGCTTACTAAACAAGAACTAGTCAAAAACATGGCATTAGTTACGGAAATGAAGGAACCTCTTCGTTCTATGATAGATTACAGCAAACAATATAAGAAATCATTGAATTACTCAATGCCAAATGAGGACGAATTAAGAGTGTTTAGTAACATTAAACTAGCTCGATAACCAAGCAAAATTTGATTCCATGATAAATACAAAAGTAAACCTCAACAAGTTGGTAAACTTTAATAGAGAAAAGGATATTGCAAAGGCTAAAAAGGTCCGTGAGTTAATTGAGATAATAATCAATTCCAAGGAATTTCATAGAAAAGTTGTCTCCGCGGATTTTCAGGATCGAAGGTTTAAACATGAAAATGGCAAGATCGAAGAAATCCGAGACAACGAATTAATTCTTGAACGCCTATTAAAAGGTAAGGAGCAGTTTTCTTCGGAAAGCTCTACTGATTATGAATGGGATTATCAAATAGTCCTTTATCGCAGTTTAACAGGAGAAATTGGTCATAGGAGCAAGGATACCATATTTACTAAAAAGAAGAAATTCAGGAATATGACCTATAGAAATGTTGCTTCTCATTGGATTCATGAATATGTACATGTCATTGGATTTACACATGATTTTAAAAGAACAGAAAGACGACCTTATTCAATACCTTATTTAACAGGGACTATTGCAGGAAGTATAATGGAATCTAACGAATATGATTTTCTTGGTTAAGTTTAATTAAACGTATTTAAGACCTTGTAAATTCAAACTAAAAAACGCTCAAGTAATGAATAATATTAAGCTCATAACTCTTTTGGTAATATCGATTTTTTCGCATGGATTTATTGCTGCCCAAGAACAAGAATCCATAACAGGAAGGTTAATTAATGAATCTGGAGAACCAATTTCCGGTGCCTCAATTATTGTTAAGGGCAAAAACGAAGGAGCTACGACGGATTTTGATGGAAACTTCTCTTTGGAGGCTACCAAGGATGATATAATAGTGATATCCTATTCAGGATTTAATACCAAAGAAATTAAAATTGGGAATAACAAAACCCTAAATATTATGCTGACAGAAATTGAGGTCACAACAAGGTTTTGGTGTTGTACTTCACATGCAGATCTTCCGCATTGTGCAAAATCCAAAGGTGAATTAAGAAGTACCCATCCCGCAGATGAAATATATACTCGCAACTCTCCTTAAAATGAAAAAAATATATCTAACTACCCTCTTGATATTATCTCTCTACTTTGTTGTTGGGGGTATCTCAAATATATTAATAGATGAAATGTTTGAGCGTGCTCAACAATTACCGGAAAAACCGGTAGGAGATGCGAGTTCAAGCAAATTCCGGAATATTGAAGAGATGAATGCCAGTTTGGAGTATGATAAAATGACTGCCGCTTATCCCACATATTTGATACTCGGCGATACACTTAGCTATATTGTTAATCTAATTTGTTTTGGGATATTTGGATCCATTATAAGAGTTTTAATCTTGCTTCAGCAACGAAATCGAAGTTTGGAAAAAATCAAAGTATATTCATTAGTCGTGCTAAGCGCAATGATTGGCCTGATTACCATTATTGTTTCTCAGCTGATACCAGAATTCAAATATGAATCAAGTAATCAGAAGATGTATTATTCCTTAGCACTTGTTGGAGGAATTTATTCAAATGAGTTCTTTGCATGGTTAAAGTTTAAGGTCAAACAAATTTTTTCTACTGAATCCGAAACTTAGTTTGTACGCCGAGTTTAATTGCAAGGGTATTAGTACTTCCTGAAGACAATATTTCCATTCATAAAAAATATGTTGATCACTTTATTAAAATCTACATTAGTCTCCCCAATCCCAGACTACAAATTCCTAATCATTCGGATGTTAATTCTAGTTAAGTTGTTTAGCTGTCGGTTATTACATATTAGCTTTAGTTTTATTCATTTGACACCATCCAAAATGACAATAGAGTCAAGAGTCGCCTTCAATAAATTACCCGTCATTTTAGGTTGATTTAATAAGTGAAAAAAGCACCCAGTGTTTACATTTGGAGCGAGTTTTTACCAGCAAGAAATGTAAAGCAAGAGGGTAACACGCTAAAGCGATGTTGCAATTTTTAGTTGACTGATATTCAGTCTCTTATGAAGATGTAAAATTCCGTGAAAAAAAGTTTTTGCGTCAAAAACTTTGGGAACCCCAGTAAACATTGAAAAAGTTTGACGCAAAAAATATTATTTGCTTCTAATTGTTGGCGTTTGGGCCATTATTTTTCACGGATTTAATTTGATATAGTTTGTTACTATTTGAAGAATGTGGGGAGATGGCATTGAAAAAGGAAAAATGATTTGAATATACAAGGTGCGCCCTATTTCGATTTTACTTGACGCTTATCTGCCGGAACACTATAAAATCGAAATAGGATCCACGCGCAGGTAAGTTATGGTGGATTTGGGACCTGTAATTAGTACTACTTTGGAGAGTTATTTTATTTCGACAATTATAACTGACTTTGAATTAAATGAGTTAATAACTAATTTTTCTGGCAAAAAAGATTCAAACTTTGAAGTTTTCTACAAATGCTTGGGCCTTTTTAAACTTCAAAAGGCTGGATGGAAAATAGTTCATCTGTAAAGAAGTCTCCATTGTCAAGTTAATTTCGGAAATGTTGGGAACTAAATTCTTTTCCGTGTGTGAGATGACTCTCATGAGTCTGTGCCCTCTTTGAGTTATTGGAGCTAAAAATGACGGTTGAAGATTTCGTTCTTTCCAATCTATTAAATAATCGGCATAGTCAATTTTGGTTAAATTCTGACTGACTAAGAACCTCACATAGTCATGGAGAAAATCGTGTTCGGCTGGTCCTACCGATAATCCAAATTCCGAATTGTTATTATTTTCAGCTATGTCAACTGCTAGCGACATTGAAAAAAACAACTGTCTTCCAATATTAGTAATGCCCATAACGAATAAATGAAAATAAGACATTGAAAACGTGGGGTTTTTAGAGTTGGATATAACCATTTGTTTCAACACCTCATTAATATCTAAAAAAGGCTCATCTAAGTTTCCCAAACTTTCAAATAGAAACTCTTTACTACTCTCATTAAGAATATTTGTTTTAGGTATCTTAATATAACTAAGGTTTGAGTTTGGTATATTTAGTTGATGCCTAGCATCAGTAAAGTAAATTTTTCCAGTAGAAGGGCTATATAAAAGAAGAATAACGGCAATGGGAAATAGTTCCCAGTAGTTTTTATGTTTCTCCTTCGGATAGAAAGCCCAATGTTCTCCTTTATCTATTAAATGGGAGTCACCTGATTTAACTTGTACCGCAATAATTTTTCCGGTTGCTAGACCGTCATTATTGACAAATTCAATTTGGCCGTCAATCCCAACATCTCCATTAGCAGTTTCTCTAAAAATATATCCTAAATCATTTACTCTTAGGCCTACTTTCATGACGCCTTCGCGTTCTGAGAAATATGTTTTTGTTACCTTGGGTAAAATAGCCATTTACGTACTGGATTATCAATTACTAATCGAAGTAGGCATTTCAAAAGGACCAAACTCTATCTTACAATTTTCTCGTCCCTCTGAGAGTTGAATATAAACGCCAAATGCATATCCCAATTGGCTCATGTATTCGTTAATTTTTAGAAAATCAAATTCTCTGTTCTGATTCTTCCATTCCATTTTGACCTCTATTTCAACTAAATTTTCACTTTGATTTCTTTTATGCACTATAATATCTGGATAGACATTTTTTGAATCCAGGCCATATTTTTCGAAGTCTAATCTCTTGCCAATTTCGTTTCCTATAATATCTTCTCCATAATCATTTTTCATTCTATTGTATTCAACATCCACAACATAACCTTTCGGAATAAAATACTTTTCCAGATGATTTGCTAACCGATGTGTGATAGTCCTCTCATTGATATTGTATGATTTAGACATAATGTCCAAATCTACCTCAAAGAGGTCATCTATGGCTTTTTCAATAATAGCAGCAATGATTTTTCTATTATACCTCATTTAAAAAACTAAACTTATATTAGCAATATAAGCCATTTGATAATTGAAAAAAAAGAAAAAAAAGTTAGTTGCAATTGATTTCTTCTGCTCGGCGGGTGGTGTTACCTGCGGTCTTAAACAAGCCGGGATTCATGTTTTGGGCGGAATTGACATTGACGAATCTTGCCGTGAAACATATGAATTAAATAACAATGCCAAGTTTCTTCACGCCGATGTTTCGAACTTACGAAAGAAGGAAGTAGGGAATTTTTTTAAAGTAAGTAGAAATCAGTCAAACCTAATTTTTGTTGGTTGTAGCCCATGTCAATATTTTTCGAATATCAAAACCGATAAAACAAAGTCAAAAAAGACCAGACTACTCTTAGAAGATTTCAGAGAATTTGTTGATTATTATAGACCCGGTTATGTGTTTTTAGAGAATGTCCCTGGACTTGAAAAAAAGGAAGACAGCCCACTTGGCGATTTTAAAAAATTCCTTTTGTCCAATGGGTATTATTTTGACGATGGTGTAATCAATTCTAAATATTTTGGGGTACCGCAGAATAGACGACGATATGTTTTAATAGCATCCAGATTAAACAGAAAAGTTTCTTTACCACGACCAATATCTAAAAAAATAAGAACAGTATTTGATGCTATAGGGGACACAAAACTTTTTCCGCCAATTGAAGCGGGCGACCATGACGATACTTATTTTATTCATAGTGCGGCCAAATTAAGTGATCTTAATTTGTTAAGAATAAAAGAAACCAAACTTAACGGTGGAGACAGAAGGACATGGCCGCAAAGTTTATGTTCTGAGAGCTTTAAAAAGTACAAAGGACATTATGATGTTTATGGAAGAATGTGCTGGGATAAACCATCTCCAACCATAACAACAAGATTTAATAGTTACTCTAATGGACGTTATGGCCACCCTGTGCAGGATAGGGCTGTTTCTTTAAGAGAAGGGGCCACTTTACAATCTTTCCCATTAAACTATCGGTTCCTTTCTAACTCTCAGGGAGTTATTGCTAAAATGATAGGTAATGCGGTTCCACCTCTTTTAGCCAAAAGGATAGGTGAAGCCATAATAGAGGCTGAATAGAATATGGGAGCGACTAAAGTAATTGAAGATTTTTTTGTAGATCCCATCCCTAAAAACATGGATCGACTTATAGCGCTAGGTCGTTCAAACGCTCTTTCGAACGAAGATATCGGCTTTCTTGCTAAAACTATTGCTAATTCTGGAACGTGTCTTAAACATAAAAATAATTTAAAAGTAGCAGACATCCCATCAACCGGAGGGCCTTCATCATTATCAACGTTGATTTGCCCTTTAATGCTTCGCGAATTAGGTTTTTTTGTACCAAAGCTTGGAGTTCCAGGAAGACCTGCTGGGGGCGTCGACGTTCTTAGTCAGATTCCTGGATATAGAATCCATTTTTCGCAAACGGAATTACATAAATGTCTTGAGAAAAATGGTTATTGTCATTTTCTGACGAACGAAGATTTTGCCCCATTGGATGGTCAATTATTCCACTACAGAAAGAAGGTTGATGCGGTGAATATTGCACCCCTAGTAATTGCAAGTATATTGTCCAAAAAAGTAGCTGCAGGCCTTCTTATTACGGGTTTGGATGTGAGAGTGTCGGAAAAAGGCAATTTTGGTAGTACATGGTTAAGTGCTTCCAAGAATACGGAAAGATTTATTAAAGTTGCAGCAAGCTTAGGAATTACAGCTGTCGGTTTACTGAACAGTTTAGATTCGATTCAGCAACCGTTCATAGGACGAGGCGAGGCATTGGTTGCTTTAAGCAATATTTTTGAAGACAATGCAGATGGCCTTTTATATGATCATTTTAAAAGATGTATTTCGATGGCTATGGAATTGACAGACACGAACGAGAATCCTCCAGTTGATATTGCTAATAGGTTAAAAGAACACTTTGTTCAAAATTTGGAAGCTCAGGGAGGCACATGGTTAAATTTTATAAATAAGGTACAAGCTGTTGAAAAAAAACATATCAACGTGATTTCAACGAAGAAATCCGGATTTCTTAGTATTGATTTGTATCAACTAAGGGATGCGCTGGTTTGGGGCCAAGATTTTTATAAATCTCCTAATAATTTGTTTCCAGATACATGTGGTGTTGTTTTTAATAAAAAGAACAATGACCTAGTTTTTAAAGGCGAGCCCATCGCGACATATAGATGTGAACCTGAAATATTAAATGAGTTTAAGAATAAAATATACTCATCAATTGCAGTATCTGATAAAGAAGTCGAGAGTATAGGTTACAAAATAATTCGATAATTATGCCAAAGTACTGTTGTTTTAATTGTCCAATCCCTGGTCACGATGATACTAAGACTCTTGATATGCCATGTCCTACATGCGGCAGAAATTATGGATTTCCTTTGGAAATTCATCCTCAAAATTTTGGTAAGTATAAGGTTGTAAAAGCACTCGACCGTGGGTTTTATGCAGCAGCCTATTTGGTCAATGACGATTTCGGCAGACCTCGGGTTTTAAAGGTAATTCCCAAAAAGGTTTACGAAAAGTTTGATAAAAACTTCAAGGAGGAGTGCAAAATCCACGTTGAAGCCAGTCAGGGAACTCCTCATATTGTTGATTTTCTGGATTCTTTCGATGAGGAAGTGAAATTCGGCGATGGCCTAAGATTAACTTGTCATATCGCCGTTTTGGATTATGTAAATGGCGAGAAACTTGAGGATATTTTTGAGTCAAGTGAGGTATTGGAGGCGTCTAAAATTGCACAAATTGCAATAGATCTTCTAAAAATTCTAGAAGTTCTGAATAACAAACAACGAAGTCATAATGATTTGCATTTTGGTAACATTATGATTGAAACTTTGGGCCATGATACCAAAAGAGGTGAAGAAATTAACAATTATGTTCGAGCCGTGGCTATCGATCTTGGTTCTATGTCGGAAACAAGCAATAGTAGGGACGGCTCTGGACGAATTGGTGATACCCATAGGATAGCAGGTTATTTGACGGAATTAAGCCAAAGATTGATAAAGCAAAAACCTGAAAAAATAAACGATAATCAATATCGATTGGCTAGCCTTTTGGATGATTTTGGTAGATTGTTATTGCCACATATAGTAAACCAAAGAGTAGCAAGTCACGAAAATCTCATTACCGAAATTCGACAGACTTTTTTTAGAGTTATTTCCCCATGGAAGGCACCACTTGAACTAAAAAATTTTAACGATGCTTATAATGCCCAGACATTAGCACCATGGCACGTTAGCAGCCTATTGGTAGATCCTGACGAACAATGGAGAACCGAAATAAGCGGTAAAGGCCCCATGGTAATTACTGGCATGAGAGGATGTGGGAAGACAATGTTGTTAAGGTCAATGCAATTCCATGCTAAAGCGATACCATTAAATACATCGGAAGAGCAGAACATTCCAAAGGTTATCGCACGCCTAGAAAAAGACGGATACGTCGGCATATATGTTTCTTCAACGAAGCTTTTGGATAAACCAGGCAAAGTAGAAGTTTCTTACCCCTTTGCACGATTATTTGCTTCTTATGGGATTCAAACATTAAGGGCGATTAGGCATCTTTATGATTTAGACAAGAGTATTGTCGATCCAAGTTATTATTTGAGAATATTAGAAGTTTTTAAAAGCCACTTAAATTCAACCCAGATTCTTGATAAAGTCAATTCTGATTTTTCATTGGAAAATGCCTTAATAGATATTCAAAACTCCTTAACAAAAGGAGAAAGTGAATATGACATAAATGTCTCTCCGTCCAATGCTTTTAACGCACTTGCAAAAGCAATCAAAAGCTCAACGTCCATATGGAATTCAAGTTACGTTCTTTTCCTTTTTGACGATGTTACTACTCGATATCTGCAAAATGACGATATCGTTAAATTACTTTCTTCCTTGATTTTTCAAAGTGAGAATTGTGCGTTCAAAATTACTTGTGAAGCTCAAACAATAGAAATATTATTAAATAGTCCTGGGAATATTGAAAAGGCAAGAGAAGGAAGAGATTATAGGAACTTTGATTTGGGGGAGGAAGTAAATAAAAAATTAAGAGGGGCAGGTAGTGGAAAGGCCGGAATTAATTTTTTGCAGAAAATTTTGTCAAAGAGGGCAACATATCATTCTCGCCATCCAAATAGATCTCCTAAGGAAATATTGGGAGATACCCCCTTGATATCTATTGCCAGAAGCATTTGTGAGTTAGGGAAAGATAGTTCAGCCAAAAATAAAATTTATTGGGGAATTACCGCTTTAGCTGGGGTTTGTGTTGGAGATATTGGTGATGTCATATCCATTTATGATGGTATTTTGAATTCTGCAGAACAAGGCAATTATCCCGTAAGTCCAGAAAAACAGTCAGAAGTTTATCGAAATACATCCAGTATTCGTCTATATGTATTGACTAGAAGGGAATCTTATCTTAATGATTTTGCGACATCTTTCGCAGAAGCTGCCCATGAACTATTGTTGCAATCATATCAAAATACACCGAATCGACTTAGACAATATTATAGTATTTACATTAGTATTACCAGTGATGATATAAAGGAGCAAGAAAGCCAATTTGCCAAGTTAATTGAGTTGATTGATGCAGGAGTATTTGTTTTTACCGGCGGAGCTAGTTCACCAAGAATGCTTGGCAAAGACACCAATCCTTTAAAGCAATTCGTAATTCAATATAGAAAGTTATATGGCATTACAAATTTAATAGGACTCCAACAAGCTGATAGATTTGAGTTGAGTGGGGAAAGACTCAGCCGATGGTTAAATAATCCGAAGGATGGAAAAAAAATTCTTATGGAGGGTTTGGGCAAGGGTAAGAGCAAAAGAAAAGAAAAAATTCATAAAATAGCTGATACGGATATAAAATTACCTAAAACTAAAATTAGAATAACTCAAACAAAATTGTTTGAAGAAACTTATGACCATCGACTTTCCGAAGTAGACCAAGATCTAGAGGAGCTAGTAAAACAAAAGCTGCCGACTACTATACTAATGAATAGTGACTCTATCGAAAAGGAAAATGTTGATACGATCATAATCGGCTTGGGTTTTGAAGAAAGGACCTTGGAATCCGCAAAAAGGATACTTATTTCAAAGCCAAAACGCGCCATCCTAATCGAGTACGATGTTAATGGAAAAAGTAAGGAGATTAAGAGTATTGTTAAACAAAGTGTAGAGGATATAAGAGTTGTTAATTATAAGGATGATTTAGCTTTTTTGAAGGAATATCATGGCAAAATTTTGTGCGATGTCTCGGGGCTGTCAAAACGTTTAATTTTTGATATAGTTAAAAGTGTTTTGGCCTCACAAAGTGAATTAATTGTGGCACACACAAAGGCCAAGATATATTATCCCTTGGATAAGGATATAAATGATGTTCTAGAAAAAGACAAAGGGGAGTGGGATTTTGAATTTTTAAATGCCATATCAGATGATTTAATTAAAGGCGAAGGGCCACCATATGAAATATATCAGCTTATTGAGAATTCAAATGTCGATGAAACAAAAAGAAGAATTTTATTTGGTTTTGCTACCTCAAAATATGAAAAATTATTTAAGGTCTTAGACGAAAGGGAGTACGATTCTATTGAAATTATTTCTCCAAAATTAGATAAACCGAGAAATCAACTAGCAAAAATTGCCGCGCAATTAATTAAACAAAGATTCAATTTTGCTAACGTTTCAGAATATAATCAATATGATTTAAGCGGAATGCTGGAACATATGATAAGGGCCTACCAAATCTATTACGTAAAAAATAATTTCAATTTTGAAATCGCTCTAACAGGCTCCAAAAGACATGCTGTCGCGTGTGCCGTGATTGCAAGTGAGTATAAAATAGCCAACTGCTGGTATATGGCCCCAGGAAAATGGGATACGGAACGATTTTCGAAAGGTGTTGGCGAGACGGAATACTTTTATATTTCAACTGATTCTAATTCCAAGTAAAGCCATAATTTATGAAAAACAACCGATGACTTTAAATGAGGGAAAGATGGATATCTCCATGTTATAAATCAAAAAGTTTTATATTAATTACTATTGAACTGCACTACCGCTTTTTTGTTTCTCAGGTAATTTCTCGGCTAACTTCTCCTTCAAAACTGCCATGTCATCTGCCACCTTCCTATCAATAATCTTGGCGTAATGTTGGGTAGTCCGCAGGTTTTTGTGTCCCAACATTTGTCCAACGGTTTCAATAGGGACCCCATTGGAAAGCGTTACAGTGGTTGCAAAAGTGTGCCTGGCCAAATGTGTGGTGAGATTCTTTTTGATGCCACAGAGGTCGGCAATTTCCTTTAAATAGGCATTGGACTTTTGATTGCTAAGTACGGGCAAAACACAATCTCCATTGATAACTTTGGGGTGGTCTTGATATTTTTCCATAATTGATAAAGCAGTTGGGAGTAGGGGAATGCCCAACCTAGATTTGGTTTTGGTACGCTTGGATTTGATCCAAAGGCTTCCGTCAATATGTTTCACAATATTGTCAGGATGTAGCTTTTGGACATCGATATAGGAAAGCCCGGTATAGCAACAGAACACAAACATATCCCGGACGATATTTAGGCGCTTTCCTTTAATTTGTTTGTCCACTAAAGCTTGCAATTCCTCTTTGGATAGGAATTCCCGTTCCACCGTTTTGAACTGTACTTTATAATTGTAGAAAGGGTCTTTGCTGACCCATTCATGGGCCACGGCCATTCGGATGATCTTCTTGAAATTGTTTACATATTTCAAAGCTGAGTTATGATTGCATTCTTTGGTTGTTTTAAGAAAGTATTCAAACCCTTTGATAAATTTCAAATCTACATCTCGAACAGGAATATCAGTTTTTCGCAGCTCAGTTTTGATGAATTCGGCGACATGACTTCTGGTGGTATGGTATCGTTTATAGGTCCCCAGTGCAAATTCAATATCAATCAGTTTCTCCATTTGTTGGTTATGCTCATCAAAGAGCTCCAATAACATTTTTACTCTTTTGTCATTACCCAAGAATTTGTCTTTTATATCATTGGCCGTAAAGAAGTTCCCTTCTTCAACAAATTGGTGATGTATTTTATTCACCTTATGTCTAACTGTGGCCATGAATTGATTTAATTCTTGGGCTTCAACACCTTTTCCCTTCATCTTATTCATTCTAGAATCCCATTTTTCAGGTTCAATTTTGCGGTGCATGCTAATGGCTGATCGTTTACCATTTACCGTTATTCTCAAGTATAATGCGGCTTTTCCGTGTTTATCTCTTCGTTCATCTTTAAGATAAAAAAGTGTGGAGAAAAAATTATCCATTTTTGGGTGTCTTTTTACGCTTTTAAAGGTACAAAAAACAATTTAATAGAGTTTTGTAAAATATTAAAAAAGAGATAATTACAAGGATATCGACACCACTTTTGATTTTTTAAAATGGGTGTCGATTTGGTGACTTTTTTATTGCTATTATTTGAGGTTAAATGAAATTAAATAAAATAAAAAAACCTGTAAATCAGTAATTTACAGGTTTAATGTTTTGAATTGGGTATGTTTTAGTGGAGCCGGAGGGATTCGAACCCTCGTCCAAACAAGCAATCGCATTGCTTTCTACATGCTTAGTCCTTGTTCAATTTTCGATGCACAACCGACCAAAGACCGCCTATTGTACACTTAGCTTCTTAAGATTTTGGTGATACCATCAAAGCCATGGTACCCTTATGTTGACTTTTTTGGTGCTCCTAAATAGATCGCCGTCAACAAGGGCTATCCAGGAACATCTCGCTTCCCTACCTAGTAGAGACGAGGCTAATCTTACTATAATTCAGATTAAGCGGCAAGAGCGTAGTTATTATCGCCAATTAAAAGTGTGGAAAATGATATTAACGAGCTATATCCCAGCGCTCGACATGCTTACAATCCAATTGGTCTCGCTGTCAAAACCAGTCGGCCCCATAAATCAAAGAACAATGTTATTTTTGTGGGCGTTCCCCTTTTTTCGCCAAAGGCTTCAAAGGGTCGGGCTATCGGCTATACTGGGTATTGGCCTCTATCCCTAACGCAAAATTTAATTTGTAAACCGCATTTGTCACATCGAGCGTAGTCGAGATGCCTAACGCAGCTTGCAAAGGTATTCCAAAAACTATTCCAAAAAAAAGTTTTGGAGACCAAACACTAAAAGTTATGTTTGTAACAATAACTAACCAAAAAGTTATATAATTAATGAAATTCGGAATCATAAGAGAACGAAAGAACCCACCCGACCGTAGGGTTGTATTGTCACCAAACGAATGTCAAAATGTACTTTCAAACTTCTCAGAAGCGCAAATCACCGTAGAATCATCACCTATTCGAGTATTCGCAGACCAAGAATATGAGGATATGGGCGTTTCTGTAGCACAAAATGTAGACGATTGCGATGTTATGTTGGGCGTTAAAGAAGTACCTATCGAAGCGCTGATTCCTAACAAAAAATACTTTTTCTTTTCCCATACCATAAAAAAACAACCCTATAATCGTAAGCTGCTTCAAGCAATCCTGGACAAAAATATTGAACTGTACGACCATGAGGTTATCACCAATACCAAAGGACAACGTTTGGTGGCCTTCGGACGCTACGCGGGTATTGTTGGAGCATATAATGGAGTCCGAGCGTATGGATTAAAATTTGACTTGTTCAATCTGCCAAAAGCGGAAACACTCCGAGATCAAGAAGCATTGATTTCCGAACTGAATAAAGTCAAATTACCCAACATTAAAATATTATTGACCGGCAGGGGAAGGGTAGGTAACGGTTCCAGAGAAATGTTGGATGCGATGAACCTCAGAAAAGTAACTGTGGCCGAATTTTTAAGTGAGTCGTTCAACGAGCCCGTGTACTGCCAAATAGATGCCTCCGAATACAACAAACGTAAAGATGGAGTGCGTGGTAACAAGGCCGATTTCTTTGCCAATCCTGAAGAGTACAAATCCAATTTCTTCCGTTTTGCAGAAGTGACAGACTTTTACATTGCCGGACATTTTTACGGGGATGGGGCACCCTATTTGTACACTCGTGAAGATGCCAAACACCCAGATTTCAAAATTAAGGTGGTGGCCGATGTAAGTTGTGATATCGATGGTCCAGTGGCCACAACCATTAAACCCAGCACTATTGCTGACCCCATATATGGTTATGATCCGCAATCTGAAAAAGAGGTAGATTTCAAAAATCCAGATGCGGTAGCCGTAATGGCAGTGGATAATTTACCCTGCGAACTGCCCAGAGATGCAAGCAATGGCTTTGGAGGAGCTTTTTCCAAATATGTGATTCCCGCTTTCTTCGATAATGATGAAGAAGGCATTTTGCAAAGGGCCAGAATGACCCAGAACGGGAAGTTGACTGAACGCTACGCCTACTTGCAAGATTATGTGGATGGACTGGAATAAACGTCCTTTATCGAGGGGTAAGGGTCTGTATTGTTCATAAACTGTTATTTTTTGCTATATTGGATGTCCTTATAGCTAATATTGTGACATTCAATTGGATAATATCTGGCGATGACGATTCTTCAATGAAGAAGGCCCGCATCGATTTAGAATATAGGTTAAGACCCAGAATCACCAGATTCCTGCTCTCGCAATTCGCTGAGGATTACCAAATCGATTTTTCAAGCTTTCATTTTGATGTTGATTGGAAAAACCAATGGGTTTGGATTTCCGAAAAAACACCTCACCACTTTATAGAAAAAATAAAGGTCGATTTCGATGACCAAATCAACGGCTCACACCTTTTTTCCGTGGCCTAATCTTCCACAATTAAATTTCTGCTCAACACAGCATGCTCCTTGGGTGCCGTATATGTTCTAATGGCACTTAACTTTAATTCAATGCCATCCAGTTGTTTCAAGGTTTTTATCTGCAATGTTTTCGTGCCTTTGGCGGGAACGGTAAAAACTGCCGGATTTGAGTAGAAATTGTAGGGCATCAAGTTTTCGAATAACAAATCGGTGCTGGAAACATTTTCAACGGTCACTCTCAAAATGGAGGTTTTCCCAATGTATTTAGCTTCTTTCACCTGAATACAGGCATTAAGCAAAGGAAGTAGGTTTTCCTTCCTGCCAACCATTAAATCGTCAAAAACGGCAACAGTTCTTCCGGCAAACAGAGCTTCCCTAATACTATTTTGCGTTCTTTCTTTGGCAAATACCAAGGTTATTGGACGCGAATGTCCTTTTTCCTTGAAATGCCAATCGATCAGTCCGTGGATATCACTGGTTCCCATGATGGTCAAATTCTCTTCTAGGGCTAAAGCCAAAGATTCTTCAGCATAATCACCATCATTGATCACCTCAATGCCGTGCAGTTCTCCGTTTTGTATTCTCGCTTTCTGAAAGTCGCTCAAATTTGGATTTCCGTTCGGGTTTTGAGGATGCCAGGCCGGATGGTTCCAAAAGACAAAAGCATTCTGACTTTTTGCGGTACTAAAAGCTTCCTCAGCTTCATCTTGCAAGAGGTCATTGGCATCAGTAATAAAAATGGCGTTGCTGTGCCCAATGGGTGCCCCTCTAGTAATTTCTGAACCAGGTATAACTATTAAGTCGTGCGACTTCGCTTCTTGAATTGCCAACTCATGGGCCCTGTTTCTGTCTGGATGTGGAATATCTTTTGAATGTGGTTGATATTCTAGATGTTCCGTGAGCGAAATAGCATCAAGGTTATCACGAAGTGCTTCCATAATTCGAATATTCGGCCAAACATAACCATCCGAGAAAACGGTATGTTGATGAAAATCGGTCTTTAGTGTTTTATACCCGGGTACATCAGGAAACGACAATGCTTGTGTACTACTATGGGAATGTTGTTGTGAGTAAATGGCATTGGAGAAAACAATGGCGAAGAGGATGGTTTGGATTTTCATGATTGCGGTTTTATCAAAAGTATGAAACTGCCGGGTTCAGACATAATGCAGAAGGTTTTCTTTTGGTTAACAATGGGTTAGAGATCATTTTTGGGAAAGGATTATTGCTTAAACCATCTGAAAAGCGCAAAAATTATTGATAAAAACAGTCCAAAGGCCAATGTCATCAAATAAACGTAGGGAGAGGTCAAGCTATCTAATATCTGTGATACGAGATACTTGGGTCTGAATACGATGTCCCACGAGTTAAATCGTAAGAATCTGCCGAGATAGATGCCGTACCCATTTAGTATGCAAATGACAAGAATGGTCATGGGAATCCATTTTTTTGGGATTGAAGGACGTAAAAGTTCGACAGCATCTGAAAGGGAAAGTACATAGAGCACCAATCCATTGCAAGCAAAGGCGAATACCATGAACAAGTCAAACCATAGCCAATCGGAATGGGGATTGTGAAGGTGTATGATATCCGTGATTAGATAGGGTGCATTAGGTAAGAGTAGCAACCATAAGGTAAATACGATCACCTTAATGGATTTTCGGATTTTGGTGCTGTCGTAAAATAAAGCAGTTTGCGTGATGGCGTATGGTAATATGGCCAGAAAAAGATTCCATATCAAAAAAGTATAGAAAAAAGTTCCTGTGGATAGAATACGGAGGCCTACTAATGAGATCAAAAAACCTAAAGAGATTAATAGCGGTAGATATGACCTTAAGAAAAAACAGATAAAATACATCACATTAAATTTTTAAATGATGCGCCACTCCATGAATCATGGAAGTGGCGCAAGAAGAAATTAAGCAGGTTGTTCGGTGCCGTCCCAGTCAATCCGACGAGAAGTAAACATGATGATGCTTAGTATGACAAACAATCCTACGCTGCCGACCAACAAGGCATAATCTTCCAATTGAATAATTACAAAGATGAATGCGTACAGACTGAACATTGACCCAAGTATCAAGAAGGTGAATTTTAGATTCTTTAGAATAGACCTTGAATATATCGTGATCAAGGAGACCACCGCAACTCCCGAAATCAGATAGGCGTTCAAATAGTTTTGATGTTCAGAAATGGAAATCAAAAGTGTATAGAACATTACCAAGGCCAACCCAATCATTAAATATTGGAAAGGATGAATCGCAATTTTACTGCTTATTTGAATTAACAAGAACACCAAAAGGGTGAGCCCAATGATCATCAACCCATATTTGCTGGTGCGTTCGGTTTTTTGATAATCATCTATGGGAACAAGAAATTCTGTTCCAAAGGAAAAATCGGAAAGATTGGGAAGGCTGTCAAAAAAGTACTGTCCAAACCTCCTGTTGGTTTCCAAGACTTTCCATTTGGCTTCAAATCCATTACTGGAAATCTTTTTGCCTTCAGTGTCAGGTAAAAAGTTGCCGTTAAAACTAGGAGAGTGCCAGTTGGATTTCATGGCCACCGTAGTTTCCTTTCCAATAGGAATAAACTGTAAAGTGCTGCTACCGTTTATAGCGATTTTGGATTCAAAGGCAAGTGGTTGTTTTTGAATTTCCTGAACATTTTTGAGATACCCTGATTCAAGGGTGTTCATATAGGCATTGTCGAATTTAGGCTTTAGGTCATATTCGTTTTCTCCAAGGGTGACTTTTACGGTATTCCGAATTCCTTTAAGATTACTGGTCTTGACAAGCAATGTGGCTTTGTCCCAAAGAATGTCCTCTTCCTTTATTTCTTTTACCGAGAAATTAAGTTTGGTGAATGTTCCTGTGATTTGGTTTTCTGAGGAGAAAACTACGGATTCATAGATGCCACGTTCCAAAGGTTTAGTCTTTACCTGGGACTTAATGTCTAGCTCCCACGGAAAAAAATATGCATGATGTCTTTCTGGTTTTTGAGTAGTTAGAAACGTCTTTGTTTTTTCATCAAATACCTTTTCCTCGACATAGACGTTGTACGGAACTTTTAAAATGGGACCGTTCAGGATTACTTGGTTTCCCCATTTTGTGTTGATTTCATCAATTACCTCAGTTTGTCTAAACCCTCTTTCCCGTATTAGATCTTTTACAAATCCTAAAGGAATCAGGAGGATAAGAATCAAGAATCCTACGGTTAGCATTTTAGCAGAGATTGAGTTTTTAAACCAGTTTCCAATTTTTTGTTTTTTAGATGTCATTTTTCAATATTTAAAGTACTTTGAATTTCAAAGTGAATTAATAAAAAAATTTATGTTTGATTTTTAATGATATGTTCCAGCGCTTCAATATGTTTTTTGAAGGATAATTTACCCAACTTGGTTGCAGAGTAACGGGTATTCGGTTTTTTACCGATAAACGACTTTTCAATTTTGATGTATTCCGCTTTTTCCAAGGTCTTGGTGTGGCTTGCTAGGTTGCCATCGGTAACATCGAGCAATTCTTTTAATCGATTAAAATCGACCTCCTCGTTGACCATGAGAATCGTCATGATACCCAAACGAATTCGGTGGTCAAAAAGCTTGTTGATGTTATCTATCAGCCCCATGTTACGCCTTTTGCTCTTTAAAGTAGATCAAACTACCGTAAATGATATGCAATACACCAAAACCTATGATCCAAAACCAGAATCCGTATCCAGGAAAAGCTGCACAAATTAGTCCAAGAACGATTTCCACATATCCCAGGTATCTCACATTACCAATCGTATATTTTGAGGCATTTACCAGTGCCAAGCCATAAAAAATAAGCATCAACGAACCTGTCAATCCGTAGTGTTGGCTGTTTAATTTTATTAGGATATAGATACCTCCGGTGACCAAAGGAATCAGAAAATTAATCAATAATCTTTTCGTAGTGTCATCCCATATCTTTTCATTGTTCTGTTTGGCTTTTCTGGTAGTCAACAAGTAGGCTGTGACAAAACTCAAAACCGCAACAGCGATCAATACACCAATAATCATTCTAAAATTCCAGCTATGCAGTACTACATAATCATTGGTGGGTAAGAGGAATATGTAAGTTATGATGGCCCCTGTTATGGCGTAGATGCCGGCAAGGATTCCAGAAAGTCCGCTCAGCGATATGAATCGTGACGAGCGGCTCATTAAATCTTTGATTTCGGTGATGTCTTCCAGATATTTCTTTGATTCCATTTTAAAGTACTTTGAAATTCAAAGTTAAAATTATTTTCTATTGAAAAAATATTTTTACATAAAATTATGACTTGACCCATTATTTTTGGAATATGAACCCAGCTGAAGAGTACATTCTAAATCAAGAAGAACCTTTTAAAAGCATTTTGTTGCAACTTCAAGTACTTGTTGAAACAACGATTCCCCAGCTCGAATTGAAGTATAAGTATCGAATTCCCTTCTATTATCTGGAGGGAAAGCCATTCTGCTATTTAAATGTTCCTAAAAAGAAACCCTACGTGGATGTTGGATTCTGGAGCGCTGCCCATTTAACGGTCCACTTAGATAAAATGGTGACCGACGGAAGAAAAGTGATGAAATCATTGCGATATACAACTTTGGAAGAAATTGATGCCGAAGTTCTCATAGAGGTCGTTCTCGATGCCCAACGCGTTAACCACAAAGGGTTTTGGAAAGATTGACTAGTTCTCTTTAGGGCCGATTTTGATAAGGGAGTTGCGTTCAATGTCCACAGCAATTTCAAAGAACTTCTTGAGGTTTAAATAGAATTCAGGCTGAAAGTGAGTGCTTTTTAACTGCAGCGTATATCGAACAACCAGTTTCTGCCCCGATGCGGAGCTTGCAAATTGTATGATCCCCGAATTTTCTGGAAGTGCAATCGTTTGATCTTTGGGGCGCTCCTTTATTTCATGGCTTTCCGGAATAAAAAAGCTCATATTATATTCATATTGCCTAGGATAGCCAAAATCTACAGGAAAGTTCCGCGTTTCACTCAAGAAAGGGTTGGTTTTAAAAAACTGCATAAAAACCGGGTTCAAGTATAAGCTCCCAGTTGAATGGTCAGTTTCTATAGAAAAATCATAGGTCTGCGTGGTCTTTTTATCGTCGCTCAGCTTTTCTTCAAACGTATATTCATCGATGTACAATCCGGACAAAGACCTTTCAAAACTATCCAGATATTCTTCTTCGGACATGGATGCTAAGGTTTCATATTTAGAAACCGCTTTATAACCTTGATTGATCTCCCGTATTTTTCCGTTGATTTCTCCAGACAATGGATCCACGTTGGCGGTTCCCCAAAAAGACACCCGATTTCGTTTTTCTGGTTGAATTTCATACCAATAACTAGCTTCTTTAAAATCCATTACACGGCCATAATGGTTGAGACACCGGAACGGCAACATTCCAAATGGATTTGACTTGTTTGTGGCATCAAGGAGGTATACTTTTCCATCTATTTCGGCCTTGGCAATTACGTAATTAAAGTCATTGATAACGGGTTGGACCCTTTTTGGAAGCTTTCGGTTTCTGGTCGCCAACAACATTAGGTTGACCTTGATGCCAGCCGCTTTTAGAAAATTGATCAATGAGATGTTAATTTCACCAACATCACCTTTTTTTGTGTTGAAAGCCTCTTTTACCCTGGTGTCTTTATAAATTCCGTACTTACCATTCCAAGTGAAGTGATCCTTTACAAATTGATAAATATTTTTTGCTCGGGTAAGTTGATCACCCTCACTTAGCAACTGCTGGGGAATGTTTTTTTCAGAAAAGTGATTCTTGGTCAACTGTCTCCCAATATCTCTGTCCTTTTTAAATTCAGTATCAACATCTTTCCAGGTTTTTGTGTATTCTTTTTTGGTGCCGTCAAAGCCATGAAATACGGCCAGTTCAAAATCCAGGCGAGCCATATAGTTTGAAGTGGCGAGCATATATTCCTCTTCCTCACTAAAGGCTGGAATATCTTTCATGGCATATTTTATCACTTCACAATCTGCAGAGCCATAACGACCGCCTACATAAAAACATTCTTTCTTTATGCTGGTCTCCTCCACATCTAGTTTTATACCACCTATCAAAGTTCGATTATAGAAATAGTTGCCAGGGATTTTCGCATTGAATTCACTGTATAGCTTTGGAATAGTGGATTGAAAATCCCATCCATCGAGATTGAAGAAGAAAGGAGACTTTACCTTGTAGGTGTATTGAATAATTGAACCTTCTTTGATATTTGGCAAAGTAAAGCGTTTTAATGACCAATTCTCACCATTGTCAACTGTGAAGATATTGTCCTGGGTCAGCCCTGTTTTTTGTTTGCCATTATGCGTTATACCTCGGATATCGTAAACCTTTTCGGTTCGCTCATCGGTATGGAAATATGGAATATCAATATTAGCATGCTCAAAGCCTTTGTCAGATAAAATCTTGATTTTTACAAGGTACTCCTTGATGAGATAAACATGATTGCCAATAAGCTCGAATTTAAAATCTCCAATCTCATGAAGGACTATGGCCTTCGCCGTGGTATCCTTTTGATATAGTTTAAAATCAATATCAGATTGGGTAACGCTTCCAAATTCGCTTTCATGCTGTTGAGAAAAACTTGGGAGATTAAATAAAAGAATGGAAACAAGACAAAATATCTTTTTCATATACGCGAATAATTGCCGTGATGCTGTTTTACAATTGGTTGATGACTTTACGAATAGCAACCAAATCGGTCAACAGCTTTTCCAATAGACTTAAGTCTAACATATTGGCACCATCACTTTTGGCGTTTTTTGGATCAAAATGAGTTTCCATAAAAAGACCATCCACACCTGCAGCTATCCCAGCGCGGGCCATTGTTCCAATCAAGGCCGGTCTTCCACCGGTTACCCCTGAGGATTGATTGGGCTGCTGTAGCGAGTGGGTTACATCCAATACAACTGGAGCATACTGCTTCATGGTTGGAACGCCTCTAAAATCAACAACCATATCTTGATATCCGAACATGGTTCCACGATCTGTAATCCAAGCTTGTTCATTCCCGGAATCGGTTACCTTTTTTACGGCATGTTGCATGCTTTCAGGACTCATGAACTGCCCTTTTTTCAAGTTCACCACCTTGCCTGTTTCGGCAGCAGCTACTACCAAATCCGTCTGGCGTACCAAAAAAGCTGGTATTTGGAGTACGTCAACATATTCCGCAGCTTTGGTTGCATCAGAAATCTCATGAATATCGGTAACCGTGGGCACATCAAAGGTTTCGGAAACTTTTCTGAGAATTTTTAGTGCCTTTTCATCACCAATTCCTGTAAACGAATCAATTCTACTTCGATTCGCTTTTTTAAAACTCCCTTTGAATACGTAGGGAATTTGCAATTTGTCCGTAATGGAAACCACCTTTTCGGCAATTTTTAGTGCCATTTCTTCGCCTTCAATGGCACAGGGGCCTGCCAACAAGAAAAAATTATCTCCATTTGTATGTTTTAACCTCGGAATTGCGTCTAATTGCATCTAACAGATATTTTGAACAAAAATACTTTTTTTAAAAAGTATATGTTCTAATAGTACCAAATTAACCTACAATGCATCGAATTTTACTTTTTGTATTTGTTTTTTGGAGCACACTGGCATCATCGCAGTTTGGAAGAAATTGTGAGGTAAGACAGCTAAAAATTAATTTGATCAATCCTGGGCTTGAATATGAAATGGGCCTTGGTGTGAACAGTACACTGGATTTCAGGGTTGCTTGGCAGTTTGCCTTGCAGCCAGCTAGCGCTCAACCTTTAGAGAATTATGACTTTTTCCCGGCAATAACGGTACAAAACCGCTATTATCATAATTTAACGAGTAGGGATAGAAGGGGTAGGTCTATCTATGGTAATTCTGGAAATTACATCGCACCTACTGTTGCTGTTTTTTCTCCTGATGAACGTATTGTTGAAAATACCAGAGTAGATGGAATACATGGTTATGGCGGATTGGTCTATGGCGTGCAACGAAGCTACAATTCGGGGTTAAGTTTTTCTATTGACGCGGGAGCTGGATATTATGTTGGGCCGTTTAAGGGCGGCATTTATCCGGTTGTGAATTTGAGTATTGGGTGGATTATTAGCGAAAAACGTTGGTGTGTGGGGCGCTAGTTTTTACAGCATGATTTTTTTAATCGTATCCATATATCCGCGACTTACCCGGACCACATCATCATTTTCCATGGTAACATCATAGCTCTTACCATATTTGTTCAGTTCCCTTACCCTGTCCAAATTAATCATAGAGGATCTATGCACACGTAAGAACATTTTTGGATTTAGTTTTTGTTCTAGATCAGAGATGCCAAAATTACTTAGGTACACTTGATCCAAAGTATGTATTTTAGAGTAGTCTCCGTAAGCTTCTATCCAAATGATATCTTCACATTTGATGGTGATTAGCTTTTTATTGAAATGGACCAATACACGGTTAGGGTAGGAGGTCTCTTCCATAAAAATACTCTGTGCTAAAGCGCCGAGTTTGTCGTTTTCGACATCCAATCGTTCCACGGCAATTTTAAACCGCTCCTTGGTATAAGGTTTCAGTAAATAATCCACGGCATGTACTTCAAATGCTTTAAGTGCATATTCATCATAGGCCGTGGAAAAAATAATCTTTGGAATCTCTTCTAAATGACTGAGTACTTCAAAACCAGTCTTCCCTGGCATTTGAATGTCTAAAAAAACATAATCTGGTTTAAACCGATTAATCTCGGTAATAGCATCCACTCCGTTGTTCACCTCGGCAATCAAAACTAAATCGGGATAATCTTCCAGATATTCCTTGATAAGTGTCCTGCCAGCTTTTTCATCATCGGCTATCAGTACTTTCTTCATAGGGCAAATCGTATTTTTAAGCCTTGCGGGGTGTTGTCCAAAACTTCCATATGTGATTCGTACATTTTCAACAAGCGCAAGCGTGTATTGGTCAACCCAACGCCTTTTTCAAAAATACTTTCTTTGTCTTTTACTCCGATTCCTGTGTCTGCAATCTCAAACTTTAATTTTTCTCCATCCTTAAAAATGGATATGGTTATAGTACCTCCTTTTAAAGTGTTGGAAATTCCATGTTTTACCGAGTTTTCGACCAATGGCTGTAATAACATCGGAGGAATTTCTTCTTTAAGCAATTCGGTCGGTACGTTAATTTCGACATTCAATCGTTCTTCAAAACGAGCTTTTTCCAATTTCAGGTACTTCTTTACAAAATCGAGCTCTTCTTCCAAGGTGACCAATTCTTTTTTGGACGCTTTTAATTGATATCTGAATAAATCTGACAGTGTAGCGATCATCTGTCGCGTTTTTTCTTGTTTGGCAGGAACAGAAGCGTTGATGGTATTAAAAACATTATAAAGAAAATGCGGATTCAATTGTGCTTTAATAGCTGCCAATTCACTTTTGAGGGCGGCTTGTTTTAATTCGCCTTCTAGCTTTAGTTTTTTTTGGTTCTCCTTATAATGCTCGTAAGTGTGATAAATACCGAATTGAATCAGATAAAATAAAGCGGGTATATATAAATCCCATATCTGAGCCGTCTCCTGAAGGTGAAACCATCCCAAAGCCTCACAGATATAATAATATAAAATTCGAGCAGTATAGATGAAAATGGGAAGAAAAAGAGCGTGCAAAAGCAGTCTTTTCCATAAGCTGAGATGTTTTAGTCTTATGAAAATCAACCACCAGATGGGTATAGTGAACACCAAAAGTATGCTATACTGAAGTCCCCCTCCATCTATAAAAGCCTTTAAACTCAGTAAAGTAGAATCCACTCCTGCTTTATGTGGAATGCTCAACCAAACGGTAAGGTGATAAAAAAAAGCGGAGACGGCGTATAATCCTAGGACCATCAAAATTTCCTTTACGGAAATCCCCCAAACAACTTTTTTGTCCATTTTTCAATCTTTTTTGGAAGATACTAACAAAACACATTTCGTTAAAAAGCAATTCCGACGAATTGACCCATAGCACGTTGGATGGTCCGGACAGTTTAACTGCCTATGGGCCTGCTCGCCGAATACTCCTTTTATATCTGTAACCAAAGTGAAATTTTTGAGTAATCAATAAAAATGAATGACATGAAAATTTTTGTTTCAATAGTGGTATTGTTCTCAACCACTTTAGCAATGAGTCAAAATATTAAGGGTACGGTCCAGTCGGACAATGGAACTCCAATTCCCTATGCCGCCATAACCCTTAATTCGGTTTTGGATGGTTCATTGATTAAAGCTACGATTAGCAGTGAAGATGGAGAATTTGAGCTTAAAGGAATAGCTCCGAGTGAGTACCAATTTAAAGTGTCAAGCATTGGGTATGCTGATAAGGAAAGAAAACTGGATTATAAGGGTGGCCCTCTTGAATTAGGTCAAATTATATTGACAGAGTCCACTGAAAACCTTGAGGAAGTAACTGTGGTTGCCGAGAAACCTATGGTTCAGGTCTTGGCGGACAAAACGGTATTTAATGTAGAAAATACTATAAACGCTACTGGAACCAGCGCTTTTGAACTGTTACGAAAAGCGCCAGGTGTAGTTGTTGATAACAATGGAGGAATCATTGTTGAAGGGAAAACGGGGGTTCAAATTTTTATCGATGGAAAACTCTCTGTTTTACAAGGCGAAGATTTGACCAATTATCTTGAGAGTCTTCAGGCCACCGACATTGAAGCTGTTGAAATTATCACCCAACCATCTTCAAAATATGATGCAGTCGGCAATGCAGGAATAATTAATATCAAATTAAAAAAGGACAAAAGTTTGGGGACTAATGGAACGTATACCTCTGGTTTGACCAATGGTGACTTTGCCAGATATAATTCCAGTTTAAATTTTAATAATCGAGGTGAAAAAGGTAATCTATATGGCACCTATAGCAACCGATTTGGAAAAAGTACAGGTTTCTTGAACTTACTTCGAACACAATCGAATACACAATTCGATTCCAGAACAAGTAGTATTTATGATAGAAACAGTAATAACTTAAAATTGGGGTATGATTATTATATAGACTCCAAGAACACCATCGGAGGTATTTTCAACGGAAATTTCAACAATGGCTTTGGCACTAACGATACCAAAACGCCTATAAGACCAGCAAATGTGATTCAAGTTGATAGCATTTTGGTTGCCTTGAACCAAACTGATAACACTTCATATAACATCAATGCAAACCTCAATTATCGTTATGCGGACACCTTGGGTTACAGCGTAATTGTTGATTTGGATTATGGTAAATATAATAGTGATCGCAATGCTTTTCAACCCAATGTGTATTTCAATGGGGACGAATCCCAGGTTTTAAATCAACGCATAACATTGCAGGAAACACCAATCGACATCAATATTGCCACCATTAAAACAGACTACGAGCAGAATTTCTTAAAAGGGAAATTGGGTATCGGATTTAAGTTCTCTTACGTGAACACGGACAATACATTTGATTTCTTCAACCAGATTAATGGCCAAAACATTTTGGATACAGATCAAAGTAATCAGTTTGAATATTCTGAGAATATTAATGCCGGATATTTCAATTACAATAGAAAATGGGGCAAATGGAATTTGCAAATGGGCCTGCGGGTAGAGAATACAATATCTGATGGTAAACTGGAGAGTAGTCAAGAAAACTCTAACGAAAGGGTGGAACGAAACTATACAGATTTCTTTCCATCGGGAGGGCTTACGTATCAGTTAAACCGGAAAAATCAATTTGCACTTACCTACAGCAAACGAATTCAAAGGCCCAATTATCAATCGTTGAATCCTTTTGAGTACAAATTGAACGAACTGTCTTTCAGCAAAGGAAATCCCTTTTTACAACCCCAGTACACAGACAATGTGAAGCTTTCGCATACTTTTAATTACAGATTAACGACTTCTTTGAGCTATACCTATATCTCGGATTTTTTTGCTAGAGTTACCGTTGCAGAGGGAGAAAGCACGAATTTTTTGACCACTTTGAATGTGGCTAATCAAGAAGTGGTAAACCTTGGTGTTTCATATCCCAAAAAAATAAGTGAATGGTGGAATCTATACTTCAGTTTGAATGCCTACATCAGCGATTATGAAGCTACAAGTGCCGAGTTTTTACCGGTAAAACAAGAAACCCTGAGTTTTTATGCCCAAAATACCTTTACGATATCCAAGGATTTTAAAATGGAAATCTCCGGATGGTACAATTCCCCTTCCATATGGGGTGGAACCTACCAAACCAAATCACTGGGGTCTTTGAATCTAGCATTTCAGAAAAAGTTCTTTGATGATAAAGTCACAGGCAGATTGTCTTTCAATGATTTACTCTACACGGTGCCTTGGAGGGGTACTACCCAGTTCGGCGACCTTTTTATAAATGGTACCGGAGGAAGTGATTCAAGGCAAGTTGCATTCAGCTTCTCCTATAATTTTGGACGAAATGAAATAAAAAAGGCAAGAAAAAGAAAAACTGGACTGGAGGACGAGAACAAGCGTATCGGGAGTTAACGGAATTGCTTAACAATCAATAAGATAAAAATAACTTTAGCAGTGTGCTCAAGTAAAGAAATCGCAGTATCTTTGCGGGCTTAAAAATCAGGTTATGTCCAAGATTAAGAATATTGCAATCATTGCCCACGTAGACCACGGTAAAACTACTTTGGTGGATAAGATCATGTACCATTGCCGTTTGTTCCGGGACAATGAGAACAAGGGAGACCTTATTTTGGACAATAATGACCTGGAGAGGGAACGCGGAATTACCATTGTTTCCAAAAACGTCTCTGTGGTCTATAAGGATACTAAAATCAACATTATTGATACACCTGGTCACGCTGATTTTGGTGGTGAAGTAGAGCGAGTGCTGAATATGGCCGATGGGGTGTTGTTATTGGTGGATGCTTTCGAAGGTCCTATGCCTCAAACCCGATTTGTTTTGCAAAAAGCAATTGATTTGGGACTAAAACCTTGTGTGGTCATCAATAAAGTGGATAAAGAGAACTGTACTCCTGAAGAAGTACATGAAAAAGTTTTCGATTTGATGTTCGAATTGGGAGCAGAGGAATGGCAACTTGATTTTCCAACTGTTTATGGTTCTGCCAAGCAGAATTGGATGAGTGAGGATTGGCAAAAACCAACCGATAATATCGAACCACTTTTGGATATGGTAATTGATCATGTTCCGGTGTTTAAACCCGAGCAAGGGTCAACCCAAATGCTCATTACCTCCTTGGATTTCTCTTCTTTTACAGGTCGAATTGCTATTGGAAGGTTACAACGAGGAACTCTTAAGGAAGGACAGCAAATTTCCTTGGTAAAAAGGGATGGAAGCATTGTAAAATCAAAAGTGAAAGAACTTTTCACCTTTGATGGTCTGGGACGTAAGAAGGTGCAAGAAGTTGTCGCCGGTGATATTTGTGCAATAATCGGAGTGGAAGGTTTCGAAATTGGAGATACGGTTGCTGATTTTGAAAATCCGGAAAAATTGAAGACTATCGCTATCGACGAACCTACGATGAGCATGCTTTTTACCATTAACGACAGTCCGTTCTTTGGGAAAGACGGAAAGTTTGTTACCTCTAGGCATATCAAAGAGCGTTTGGAAAAGGAATTGGAGAAAAATTTGGCTCTTCGTGTTAATGAAACTGATAGTGCCGACAAGTTTATGGTATTCGGACGAGGAGTTCTGCATCTTTCCGTGTTGATTGAAACTATGAGAAGGGAAGGATACGAACTTCAAATAGGACAACCTCAGGTAATCATTAAAGAAGTTGATGGGGTAAAATGTGAGCCTGTTGAGCATTTGACCATCGATTTACCCGAGGAAGTTTCTGGAAAAGCAGTAGAGATGGTTTCCATTAGAAAAGGTGAGATGACCAGCATGGAGGCAAAGGGGTCTCGAATGTTATGTGAATTTATAATTCCTTCAAGGGGAATAATCGGTTTGCGTAACCAATTGTTGACCGCAACTGCTGGTGAAGCGATTATGGCACACCGATTTTTGGAATATCAACCTCTAAAAGGAGATATTGCCCAACGTATAAACGGTTCTCTGGTTTCTATGGAAAAAGGAACTGCAATTCCATACTCGATAGATAAACTTCAGGAACGTGGTAAATTCTTCATTGATCCAGGAGAAGATATTTATGAGGGACAGGTGATTGGTGAGAACTCCCGTGGAGATGACATGACAGTGAATGTTACGAAAACCAAAAAATTATCCAATGTGCGATCTTCTGGAGCAGATGATAAGGCCAAAATTGTTCCGGCCATCAAATTTTCATTGGAAGAAGCTTTGGAATACATTCAGAAGGATGAGTACGTTGAGGTCACTCCAAGTCATCTAAGACTTCGAAAAATCTTCCTTAAGGAAGTAGACAGAAAGCGAAATAAGATCGACTAACTTTTTTTGGTCAAATGGCCGTGGTGCTGTTCACGTAAGCAAGCAACTGCAGGCCCTATTATTCCGGCGTTGTTCATAAGCTCTGCTTTTACAACCTCGGTATCAATTGTGATCAGATTGCTGAACTCTTTCCATTTTTTGGAAGTGCCACCACCTACAATAATCAGATCTGGTGAGATGATGAGTTCTACATATTTTAGGAACTTGTTGAAACGTTTACCCCATTTTTCATAGGATAGGTTCTCTCTTTCTTTGGCCGAAGCAGCTGCCCATTGTTCTATTTTGCTGTATTTTTTATAGGGAATCTGACCCAATTCAAAATTGGGTAATAAAATCCCATTGTAGAAAGCTCCACTTCCAAGTCCTGTTCCGATGGTAATCATAATGACCAATCCCTGTTTTCCTTTTCCGACACCATAGTTCATTGAGGCGTAGCCAGCTGCATCAGCATCGTTCAATACAGTGAATTCACGACCCGTCACTTCCGTAAAAAGTTCATCAATGTTTACATCTACCCAGCTGGGATGAAGATTACCTGCTGATTGACAGACCCCATTTTTTACAATTGTTGGGAAACCACAGCCTACTAGGCCATCATAATTAAAATGATCAACAATTTGCTTTACTACCGAAGCCATTTCGTCTGGCTTTCTTGAACTAGGGGTGGGTATCCGATGTCGTTCTGTCAACATCTCTCCGGTTTCGGCATTGACCAAAGCACCTTTAATGCCAGATCCGCCGATATCTATACCGAGAATTTCCATAAACTGGGAAAATTTAATTTTGGCAAAGAAACAAAAAACTTTTGGCGGTCAAAAAATGTATAAATATTGGATATCCAATAGTTTTTAACCATTCTCCTGAGAAGGTTGTACAAAATAGTCTATAGAATTCAATGTGTGATTGGGGTCAATCGTGTCGAGAATTTTGTCAATCAGTTTTCCAAAGGATGTTAATGTGTCCAATTGTTTGTTCTTTCCCAGTGCACTTGAAATGGTTTCATCCCTGTTACCAAAAAGATATCCTCCCTTTTTAACCCAAAGCAGATTGAACAGATGCTGCATAATAACATTTCCTAACTGATCTACAGAAACTGCCATTTTCAGCGCAAACTCCCCAACCCCCCTGAAACCTTTAGTGAAAAGTTGATGGAAAATTCCAAAGACAAAACCTAGAGGCCCTGTTATTACCATTAAAATAATGGAGACAATAAACAGAAATATCCCAATAATAGGGTTTGTTTTCTTTTCCTTGCCGCAATCTTGTCTTTTTAAAATCATGGTCAAATAGCCTTTTGGATAACCTCAAAAACTTTACTTCCGTCGCATTTTAGGGTTTTGTGGGGATATTTTAAAATTAATGCGTAGTCATGCGTGGCCATAATAATGGTCCGCCCATTTTGATTGATATCTTGGAGGACTTTCATCACTTCTACACTGGTTTGTGGGTCAAGATTTCCCGTTGGTTCATCGGCCAAAATCAACTCAGGATCGTTTAATAGGGCACGGGCTATAGCGATGCGCTGTTGTTCTCCACCAGAAAGTTCATGCGGATACTTAAAACCTTTGGTCTTCATGCCCACTTTATCCAGAACCTCTTCAATTTTTGTGTCCATTTTTCCGAGGTCGGTCCAACCAGTGGCCTTCAGGACAAATCGGAGATTGTTGTTCACATTACGGTCAGGCAGCAACTTAAAATCTTGAAAAACGATTCCCAACTTTCTACGTAAAAAGGGAATTTCCTTTTCCTGCAGATTTTTCAAATCAAAATCAACAATACTGCCAGTACCTTGACGTAATGGAATATCAGCATAAAGAGTCTTCATAAAACTACTCTTACCACTGCCGGTCTTTCCGATGACATAAACAAATTCACCTTTCTTGACTTCCAGGGAGATATCCTTTAATATGAGATTCTCTTTTTGAAAAACGGCAACATCCTCTAATTTTAATATGGTTTCGGACATGATATCGATTTGAAAAAATAAAGGTACTAAGTTCTAAAATATAAGCTTGGATACCTTTTGAAAATCCTTAAAATATACTTTGGCCTAAAATTTGACGTTATGGTAACAGTCAATCGAGAACAGCGTAGAACACTATGAGTCGAAAAAACCTCCTTCTTTTCCCAATGTTATTGGGAACCCTTTACATCTGTAAAGCGCAGGAAACCAAGATTTATTCCCACGAAAACAAAGAATTCCAAGATGCTTTGGCATTGTACAATAATCAGCAGTATCAAGCCGCTCAAACCATTTTTGAAAAGGTAAGAGCATCTACTGGAGATTATGAAACAGAGGCCAATAGCGCATACTATGCCGCCAATGCCGCCATTCGTTTGAATCAAAGGGGAGCGGATAAGATGATGGAAGAATTTGTGGAACGCTATCCGACTTCGACAAAACGAAACTCCGCTTTTTTGGATGTTGCCGATTATTATTTTGAAACGGGGAAGTATCCCTATTCCCTAAAGTGGTATAAAAAAGTTGATCAATCCGCCATGTCTCACAACGATAAAGAGCGTTTTGATTTTAACAACGGTTATGCGCTCTATGCTTCCAAAAGACCTAAAGAGGCCGAACGCTATTTAAGTAGGGTAAGCAATTCCCAAAAATACGGTTCGCAAGCCAAGTATTATTTAGGGTACATTGCCTACGAACAAGATGATTATGACGAGGCTAGTGCTAGGTTCGACCAAATCACTGACCCCGAATTATTAAATGAGAAACTATCCTATTATCAGGCTGATCTCAATTTTAAACTGGGAAATTTTGAAGAGGCCATTGCAATGGCAAAAAAACAACTCCCCAAATCGGATAGGAAGGAAGTTTCTGAGTTAAACAAAATCATTGGTGAAAGTTATTTCAACCTTGAACAGTATAATGAGGCTATACCATATCTTAAGAAATACAGGGGAAAAAGGGGAAGACTTAGCAATACCGATTACTATCTTACCGGATATAGTCACTACAAACAAGGGGATTATGATGGTGCCATTCAATACTTCAATAAAATAATTGGGGGAACAAACAGTGTTTCCCAAAATGCCTATTATCATTTGGCCGAATGCTATTTGAAATTGGATAAAAAATCGGAAGCGTTGAATGCTTTTCGAAATGCATCACAAATGGATTTCAGTGCAGAGATTCAAAAAGATGCCCTTCTGAACTATGCCCGTTTGAGTTATGAAATCGGAAACGCCTACGAACCGGTTCCTCAGGTAATGGCCACATACTTGGAAAAATATCCAAAGGATGAGCATCAACAAGAAATACAAGAACTGTTGGTCGATTCTTATATTACCTCAAGGAACTTTGAAGGTGCGATGGAGCTTTTGGAAAAAAACAAGGGCTATGCAAGCAAAGAAACGTATCAAAAAGTGGCCTTTTATAGGGGAGTTGAACTTTTTATAGAAGGTGAATATGAACCCGCTTTAGAACGCTTTTCCAAGTCTTTGAAGAGCGCAGAAAATCCATCTTTTGAGGCCCGGGCTCTATATTGGAAAGCAGAATCCGCTTATCGTTTGAACCGTTTCGAAGAAGCTTTGGAAGATTTTGGAACATTCCAACGGAATCCATCTGCCAAAAACTTGCCTGTTTATCAAAACTTAGATTACAATTTGGGGTACTGTTATTTTAAGCTGAAGGATTATTCCAATGCCTCAAAACACTTTAAAAAGGTAATTGACTCTAATCCGAAGGACAAGGAAAGACTGAATGATAGTTACGTTAGATTGGGTGATGGTTACTTTGTTTCCAGCAAATACAGCTTGGCCAAGAGTGCATATAACGAATCTTCTAAAATGAACGGCCCTGAAAGGGACTATGCAGCGTTTCAAAAGGTGCTTTGTGATGGGTTTTTAGGAAGACAATCAGTCAAAATTGATGGATTGAACCAATTTCTTTCTCGATACCCAAAATCATCACTCCGAGATGATGCCCTTTTCGAATTAGGCAATTCTTATATCAAAGCAGATAATGAAAGTTTGGGATTACAAACTTATGATAGACTTATCGAGCAATTTAGAAGAAGTAAGTTTGCTCCCCGGGCGATGCTAAGACAAGGATTGGTGCACTACAATGCCAATCGAAATGGTCAAGCTTTGACACGTTTAAAGGAGGTTGTCAATAAATATCCGAATACTCAAGAAGCCAAACAGGCCGTAGCCACTGCCAAATTGGTATATGTTGATGAAGGCAGGGTGAGCGAGTATGCCGCTTGGGTACGAAATCTAGATTTTGTGGAGGTCACCGATTCCGAACTGGAGAACGCCAGCTTTGAAGCTGCGGACCGAAAATATCTCGAAGGAAAAACAGATGCCGCGATTCGCGGATACGAGGATTATTTAAAACAGTTCCCTAATGGCGTACATGCCCTCGAAGTCAATTTCAATTTGGCTCAAATCTATTTTGGGAAAAATCAAAAAGATAAAGCACTTGAAAAGTTTAAGGCTGTTGCCGATAGTGGAGGAGAGTATGGTGAACAGGCTTTGACACGCGTCTGCGAAATTTATGTAGGCAGACAAGACTATCAAAGTGCAATTCCTTATTTGGAAAGATTGGAAGGCATTGCTGAGATTTCACAGAATAGAACTTTCGCCCAATCCAATCTAATGAAAGGCTATTATGGTCAGGACAATTACAGGCAGACTATCGCTTATGCCGAAAAAGTGTTGAAAGCTCCAAAAATTGATAACCGAATCAAGAGTGATGCGCAAGTCATGATTGCACGTTCAGCTATTGCAACAAACGATGAAGGTTTGGCAAAAACTGCCTATAGGGAAGTGAAAAAAATAGCCACGGGAGAACTTGCGGCCGAAGCCTGGTACTATGATGCTTATTTTAAAAACCAGGACCAGGATTTTGAAGCTTCAAACATAGCGGTTCAAAAATTAGCTAAGGATTATTCAGGTTATAAAGAATGGGGCGGTAAAGGACTGATTATTATGGCCAAGAATTTCTATGCCTTGGGAGATGCTTTTCAGGCGTCCTACATATTGGAAAGTGTGATTTCCAATTTTTCAGAGTTTGATGAAATCGTAGCGGAAGCTCGTGGAGAACTTTCCATCATTAAATCTAGGGAAGCGCAGAGCAATTCATCAGTAGATCCTAACGGCAATTAAAAAACGAAACGCAGCATGCACAAGATCAATTATATATTTTCAATACTTTTTTTGAGCCTTTGGGGAGTTGGTTTAGCTCAGGAAACCGACGATATAGGCACTGAAACGGTTACTGTTGTAAAACCGTATTCCCCCACCGTTTCAGATGCTTTTAAGATTAAATCTACCCCGACTTTGAACGATTCCATAGTACTCCAAAAAAAGAAAGTGGATTATAGCATTTTCTCGGTACCGGTAGCCTCCACATTTACCCCAGCAAAAGGGAAGGCTTCGCGAGTAAAGAAAACTCCACCCCCAACCTTGTATAACTCCTCGGCTTCCATTGGCCTCGGAAATTATAACAACGCATTGGTCGATTTATATACAAGCCGGGAATTTAGAAGAGGTGAAAGCTTGCTCGATTTTGGATTGAGTCATCACTCATCACGGGGTGCTATAGAAACAACACCTTTGGATGCCGATTTCTATAATACCAAGCTTAGCGCTTCTTACGCCAAAAAGGATCGTTATATGGATTGGGGTGCCAGTGTGGGGCTGCAACATCAGTTGTACAATTGGTATGGAATTGAAAACGGAGCTTTTGATGATGCCACTATCGCAGGCATTGATGAGCAACAGAATTATTTCAATGCTGAAGCTAAAGCACACTTGAGTTTAGAGGATTCATTCTTTAAAAAGGGAAGTATTTTATTGCGTAGATTCTGGGATGCCACCGACTCCGGAGAAAATCGGGTTGTAATCGCCCCGACCATCGAACTTCCCATTACGGAAGAGCTAGTGACCATCAATACAAAATTGGATTATGTAGGCGGCAACTTTGCAAATGCTTCACTAAATAACGAAATAAATACTGGGGAAATCAACTACAGTCAGTTTCAAGTTGGTGTAAATCCAAGTCTTTTGATATTACGCGACGACCTTACGCTTAATTTAGGAGCTAATCTTGTTTATGGTCTGGATATGGAAAATAGTGACAGTAACTTCTACATATACCCAGCTGTGACTGCTTCCTATCGCTTATTGGATGAAAATGTGATAGCTTATGGTGGAATAGAGGGTGAACTCAAACAAAATTCGTATCACGATTTTGTCGATGACAATCCTTACGTATCTCCAACTTTGGATATTCAACCTACAGACCAACAATATGAGGGGTATTTGGGACTAAAGGGCCAACTGTTCTCCAACGTCGGCTACAATATCAAGGGATCTTATGCTGCTGAGAATAGGAAACCCTTATTCTTCCTAAATCCGCAGAACCTGTTCAGAATGGATGAAAAAGGGTATAACTATGGCAACTCTTTCCAAGTTTTTTATGATGACGTAAAAACCTTGGGCATTTTTGGAGAACTCAATATTGATGTCAATCGAAACTTTACTTTGGGCATCAACGCAGAATTCTATGATTATGATACCGAGACAGACAATCCAGCTTGGAACTTACCTTCCATAAAAGGGTCACTATTCATGGACTACCAAATAAATGAACAATGGTACTTAGGCGCCAACCTTTTTTACGTTGGAGAACGTGATGATTTAGTAGCTCAGGCCATTCAGAATACGTTACCTCCTCAGTTTCCGGCTACAATCATTACTTTGGACAGTTACTTTGATGCCAATGCACATGTGGGCTATCGTTTTAATGATCAGCTTTCCATTTTTGTAAAAGCATCCAATATTGCCAACAACGATTATCAGCGTTGGGCCAATTTTAGGGTACAGGGCTTTCAGGCACTTGCCGGTGTAGCATATAAGTTTGACTTCTAATTTGTAAGTAAATACGCAATAAACCGTTAGGAAAATCGTTATGTATGAATGTCAATTCAGCTTTTTAGGTTGGAACGACTGTCCCAATTGGATTGGAAATCATGCGATTACGATTCATCTACATATCAACCTCACTTTTTGTTGCACTGGTTTTTAAACCAGCTGATGCACAAAACCTTGTTCAAAATGGTGGCTTTGAAGATTATCTTGATTGTCCCATAAAAATGAGCAACCTCAATGGTGATGTCGAATTCTGGAATGCCCCAACCTTAGGTACAACAGATTACTTTAATCGTTGCAGTAAGACCAAATTGGGAATTCCAATGAACTTTAAGGGAAAACAAGAGGCATATGAAGGACAGGCCTATGCAGGACTTTATCTTTTCGCACCTAAAGATTATCGGGAGTACATTCAAACACAACTTTCAGAAACACTTCAAAAAGGCCACAGATATCGTTTGAGTCTCGTGTTAAGTCTGGCCGAAAAGTCAGATGGCGCAGTTATGGATTTTGGTGCAGTATTTTCGGAAAAACAACTTTCTGTTCATACGAAAAGGCAACTCTCCAATGCCATTTTAAGTTCCCAGAGTATAAAAGTTTCACATGCCAAGCAATTTTCTGCTAATGGGTTCTTAAACGAAAAACAAGATTGGATACAGCTCGGTCTGGATTTTGTTGCCCGAGGATTTGAAAAAACACTGATTCTAGGCAATTTTAAAAGCAACGGAGGCACTCATTATCTCGGTTTTGCAAACGGAAAAACTAAAAGTGATGGATATTCATATTACTATATAGATGATATCACGCTGACTTATCTAGGTCCGGAATACAAACCAAATCAGAATTATGTATTGAACCATGTAAATTTTGATTTTGATCGTTTTGAACTTCAACCAAAAGCAAAACAAAGTCTTCAAGATGTTTATGAACACTTGAAAAAACATCCCAAATTAAAAGTGGCCATTAGCGGGCATACAGATGACCTCGGTTCGGAAGAATATAATGACGTGCTGTCAAAACAGCGGGCAAAAAATGTTGCCAATTATCTTATTAGACTTGGACTGAAAAGGGATAGAATTACTTCCGATGGTTACGGAGATAAGATTCCATTGGACAGCACGTTAACCGATAAGGCACGAAGAAAAAATCGCCGTGTCGAATTCGTGATGACCGAATTTGTAGACGATGAGTAAAAAGAATTAGACTCTTTTGTTGAAGTGAAGGGCTATTGCCCTTCTAATAGCTTTCTCATTTCAGCGTTGTACTCCAGAATAATATCTCCTGTACTACCTCCACTTAAAACAAAGAAAGATTCTGTATTATATCCTTTGGATTTAATCTCTATTTTCCAATGAAACCCTTTTTCGCTCTTCAACGAAAAGAAGCCTTCAAAATCTGTATAGGCGATATCCTCAGTATCATTAATTTCAACTGTAGCCAAGTAAACTGGAAGTCCCAGTTCATCGACAATTTTCCCCGAAATGGTATTTTGGCTATGACCAAAATAGGGGACAAAGGATAATATGAGCATAATGGTTACTATGCGCATTATAATAAGATTTGGACTATAGTAACGCTTTTTATCCAAATTTAGTATCGAACAACAATCTACAGGTCATGATGAAATAGCTGCAATATAAATTCAAAACATGCGTTTTAGAAGCACGGGGACCTATTAAACAAAGTTAAAGATGGGTTTCCGTATTTTATTTTTATTCAGCTTCAGTTTATTGGTGTGCAATTCACTACCAGCTCAAAACTTAATTTTAAACGCAGGGTTTGAGAACTATAGTTCTTGTCCTTCCAACATTGTTGGTTTAGATGTTCTGTTAGAAGACGTTTCAATTCCAACATCCAGCTCTGGCGATTACTATAACGAATGTGGTTCAGAGGATTTTGGTATTCCTGCCAATTTTAAAGGAGAGCAAAAAGCAACAGAAGGTTCGGGTTATGCAGGCCTTTACTTTTATGCATTGAACAACTACCGAGAGTATATTCAATTGAATACCGCGAAGACGCTTCGTGAAAAGCATCCGTATAAAATTTCATTTCAGGTTAGTCTTGCAGAGACTTCAAAACTGGCATTAAAAGGTATGTCTGTAATACTTACTAGTGGAAAGGTCAAAGTTCCCAATAGTTCTGTATTGTCAAGCTCTAGATTAGATTTACAAGAAAATATCCAATTTCATGAAGTTCAGTTAAAGGCCGATAACTCCATGGCCGAGACGGAAGGGTGGGTTACACTCACAGCTGAATTCGATGCCAAGGGCTATGAAAGCCATATCATATTGGGCAATTTTAAATCCAATTCCAATACTCAGTTATTGAATAGTGAAGAACCCGCCACTTCAAGTGATTTCTCGTATTACTATGTAGACAATTTCAACCTTGAAGAGTTGCCTAGGATTAACTATGACCAGGATAAGATTTATGTTCTGGAACGTAACCCTTTCGAACCAAAAGGTTATGAGTTGGATGCCAAAGCAATGGCCAGTATTACTAAAATATTCAAGTTCCTTAAGGAAAATGCAGAAGTGCAGATGAAAATTACCGGGCATGCCGATACAGATACTCCAGAATATAGCAAATTCATATCATCCTTGCGAGCAAGGGCGGTAGCGCTTCACCTGAAAAAACTTGGGATCTCTGATGACCGTATCGTTTGGGAAGGCGTTGGTGATACCAAACCGCTTCGCAATGGTAAAAAGAAGACCGGGAACTTCGAAGATGATCGCATTGAGTTTGTAATGATAGGAAACAACCAATAAATAAACCTTACTTTCTTCATGGCTTTTTCTATTTTTGAGAAAACTCAAAAAAATGAAAAAGCTTCTTTTTTACCTTTCTTTTGTAGGTCTCTTTTTGGCTTGTCAACCTAAAGAACAAGTCGATTTAATTGTCTATAATGCCAATATCTATACAGTAGATGGCAGTTTTTCCAAAGCCAATGCTTTGGTAGTTAATGACGGAAAGTTCGTTGCAGTAGGACGAAAAGAAGATATTATTGATGGATTTGACGCTGAAAATCAAATAGATGCTGAAGGAAAAACTATAGTTCCTGGCCTTATCGATGCCCATTGTCACTTCTACGGATTGGGATTAAATCAACAGGTAGTGGATTTGGTTGGAACCCAAAGCTTTGAAGAAGTGCTAAACAGGGTTATGGAATTCCAAACAAAGCAAACCTCAGAATTTATTCTGGGTAGGGGATGGGACCAAAACGATTGGGAAACCAAAGAATTTCCAACAAAAGAACAATTAGATCAGCTTTTTCCCGATGTAGCAGTTGCATTGGAACGGGTTGACGGTCATGCGTATTTGGTGAATCAAAAGGCACTGGATTTAGCCGGAATTACGAAAGAGACCCAGGTTCAAGGAGGTGAGATAGTCAAGGAAAATCGTGAAATCACAGGAGTACTTGTTGACAATCCTATGGGAATGGTGGATGCGGTCATTCCAAAACCGAATAGAGCTACTCAGATAAAGGCTTTAAAAGATGCGGAAAAACTATGTTTTGAATATGGATTGACCACGGTTAACGATGCAGGATTACATAGGTCTACAATTGAACTAATCGATAGTTTACAACAAACTGGCGATTTGGCCATTCGGGTATACGCAATGGTTAGCAATACTGAGGAGAACTTAAATCATTTCTTGGAGAAAGGAATTATCAAGACCAATAGACTTAATGTGCGATCGGTAAAAGTATATGGAGATGGTGCTCTGGGATCTAGAGGGGCAGCTTTAAGAGCCCCATATTCGGACAAAGATGGTCATTTTGGAGCGATGGTCACACCTGTTGACAAAATTGAAGCACTGGCCGAGCGTATTGTCGCCTCAGCTTATCAAATGAATACCCATGCTATTGGAGATTCTGCCAATATCGTTGTGCTCAAGGCCTATCAAAAAGCCTTGGAAGGGGAAACAGATAGACGCTGGAAAGTGGAACATGCACAGGTGATTTCAGAAAAAGATTTTGATTACTTCAAAAATGGAATTATCCCTTCCATTCAACCAACCCACGCCACAAGTGATATGTATTGGGCCGAAGATCGTTTGGGCTCGGAACGTGTAAAAGGAGCCTATGCATTTAAAAATTTGCTCGACAAAGCCGGATTGGTTGCTCTAGGAACAGATTTCCCCGTAGAGAGAGTAAGCCCATTTTTGACTTTTTACGCGGCAGTCGCCAGACAGGATTTAGAAAAGTTTCCTGAAGGTGGCTTTCAAATGGAGGATGCACTTTCTCGTGAAGAAACTCTTAAGGGAATGACTATTTGGGCGGCCTATTCCAATTTTGAAGAAAATGAAAAGGGGAGTATTGAGGTAGGGAAACTTGCGGATTTTACCATTTTAAGTGACGACATCATGACTGTTCCCGTTCATGATATTCCAAACCTCCAAGCAGAGCAAGTTTTTGTGGATGGCAAACAAGTAAAATAAAAAAAAAGGGCCTTCAGGCCCTTTTTATGAATTGTGCTTTTTTCCTTAGAAAGAAATGGATAGCGAAGCTCTTGTGGTACCCCATCCCATAACCAAATCACCGTTGTCAGTGAAGGCCATGGAAAAAGCTTCTAAAGATTCTCCGTCCGTGCTAGCTTTAGCAGTTACTCTTGCAACATCTGCGGCACTATCATAAGAATAAGCTCCCCATTGATTCAAATTACTATTTAATATTACGGTCCATTCGCTATCACCTGGAATAGTAAAAAGGGCGTAAGTACCTGCTTTTACAGATGTTCCACCAACAGTAGCATCCTTGTAAAACGTAATTTCCGCAGCTTCGTTAGCTCCAGTTCTCCATACTTTACCTGCTGGTGCAAGCTCCGATAAACTTCTGCCCTTTAATTGAGGTCTGCTATAGATTACACGAGCCGATTTTTCGGAAACCCTATAACTTGATGGATGTGTTGCAATATCAGCAGGACTCTTGTCCAATCCACTAAATTTTTGTGCAGATACTTCTGTTGAAAAGGCCAAGCCAATAGTTAAAAAAGTAAGTAAGAATATTTTTTTCATTGTGATGATTTTAGTTGATCCCAAAACTAGGATGTATTTGACTGTTCTATTAATAAAAAGACGTTAAAATTTAACAAACCTTTCAATGTGTTTGATAATCTCCACTATTATCTGATATTTATTTTAATATGTCATTATTATCAAATAAATTATTTCATATCGTAATCATTTTTGACATATATATTTAATAAATGAAATTATAAAATCATATTTGTATAGAAATTGTTATAAAAATAAAGATATGTGCGGAATTGTATGCGCGTTTGATATAAAGGAAAGTGCAGAAAAGTTGAGACCTCAACTTTTGGAAATGTCTAAGAAAGTAAGACATCGTGGTCCGGATTGGAGTGGAATATATTCAAATAATAAGGCCATTATGGCTCATGAGCGTTTGGCTATTGTTGATCCAGCTTCTGGAAAACAACCCTTGTTCAGTGAAGATGGAAAGCTTGTTTTGGCAGCCAACGGAGAAATTTATAACCATAGGGAGTTGCGAGAGCAATTTAAAGGGAAATACCCCTTCAAAACACAATCCGACTGTGAAGTTATTTTGGCTTTGTATCAAGAGAAAGGCGTCAACTTTGTTGATGATTTAAATGGAATTTTTGGCTTTGCTATTTATGATAGTGAAAAAGATGAATATTTCATTGCTAGGGATCATATGGGAATCATCCCACTCTATATTGGATGGGATAAGAACGGAACCTTTTACGTGGCTTCAGAACTTAAAGCCTTGGAAGGAACATGTTCCAAAATTGAATTGTTCCCTCCAGGGCATTACCTATTGAGTTCAGAGGGTGAGTTCAGAAGATGGTACAAAAGAGATTGGATGGAGTACGAGGCTGTGAAGGAAAATGCTACCAGTATCCAAGAAATTAAAGATGCTTTGGAAGCTGCGGTACATCGTCAATTGATGTCCGACGTTCCATACGGAGTATTGTTGTCAGGAGGATTGGATTCTTCGGTAACCTCGGCAATAGCAAAAAAATACTCTCAAATGCGAATTGAATCAGGTGACACTAAAGAGGCCTGGTGGCCCCAGTTGCATTCGTTCTCTGTCGGGTTGGAAGGATCTCCGGATTTGGCCGCGGCCCAAAAGGTTGCTGACCACATCGGAACCATTCATCACGAGATAAAATTTACCATCCAAGAAGGTTTGGATGCCATCAAAGATGTCATCTATAACTTGGAAACTTACGATATCACAACCATTCGTGCTTCCACGCCAATGTACCTCATGGCACGGGTAATTAAATCCATGGGAATTAAAATGGTATTATCTGGTGAAGGTGCCGATGAGCTGTTCGGGGGCTATCTATATTTCCATAAGGCCCCAAGTCCAAAAGATTTTCATGAAGAAACCGTGAGAAAACTGGATAAACTTCATATGTACGATTGCCTTAGAGCGAACAAGTCATTGGCAGCATGGGGAATTGAAGGACGCGTGCCTTTTTTGGATAAAGAATTTATGGATGTTGCCATGCGCATCAACCCAAAAGATAAGATGATCAATGGAGAACGTATGGAAAAATGGGTGGTGAGAAAAGCATTTGAGGACTATTTGCCGGAAAGCGTCGCATGGAGGCAAAAAGAGCAGTTTTCAGACGGTGTTGGCTATAGTTGGATAGATACCTTAAAATCAATGGTAGAAAGCGAAGTAAGCGATGAGCAATTGGCCAACGCACATTTCAAATTTCCAATTCAGACACCCACATCAAAAGAAGAATATTATTACCGTTCCATTTTTGAAGGTCATTTTCCTTCAGATGCCGCCGCCTTGAGTGTTCCACAAGAGCCTTCAGTGGCCTGTAGCACCAAAATTGCGTTGGAGTGGGACGAAGCATTCAAAAATATGAATGATCCTTCAGGACGGGCCGTGGCCAATGTTCACGAAGATGCATATGTGAAATAACCAAACCGTTATATACCGCATGCAGTAGAAATACTTGCAGTTTTGTTTTATTTGAGTTAGTCGGAAAAGCCTCTTGGTAAGAGGCTTTTTCTATTGAAAACACCCCTTTTTTCTGACGAATAAACCAAGGGTATTTTTCCACATGTATTTGTTGATAACTTAAGGTCTCCAAATGGCCCCAAGCACCTAATTTCATTGGGTATTACTTATATTTGTAAGATTTGAAAATTTCAAGGCAAATAAAGAGAATATATGAGCGAAGAGGCTAAAAAAAATCAATATTCAGCAGATAGTATCCAGGCCCTTGAGGGAATGGAACATGTACGTATGCGACCCTCCATGTATATTGGTGATGTCGGTACCCGTGGACTTCATCATTTGGTATATGAAGTGGTAGATAACTCCATTGATGAGGCAATGGGAGGTCACTGTGATACTATTGAAGTTATCATCAATGAGGACAATTCCATAACTACAAAAGATAACGGTCGGGGAATACCGGTTGGCCTGCATAAAAAAGAAGGAGTCTCAGCTTTGGAGGTTGTAATGACCAAGATTGGAGCAGGAGGAAAATTTGACAAAGATTCTTATAAAGTTTCAGGTGGTCTTCACGGTGTTGGTGTTTCTTGTGTAAATGCACTCTCAAGCCATTTGAAAGCTACTGTTTATAGAGAAGGTAAAGTTTGGGAACAGGAATACGAGCGAGGTAAAACGATGTATCCTGTTAAAAGTACTGGCGAGAGCAAGGAAACAGGGACCGAGGTCACCTTTATGCCGGATACGACCATATTTACCCAAACAATAGAATATAGTTACGATACGCTGGCCAATAGGATGAGAGAGCTTGCCTATTTGAACAAGGGTGTCACCATTTCACTTACTGATCATAGAAATAAGGATGAAAAAGGGGAATATATTTCTGAAACCTTCTTTTCTGAAGAAGGATTAAAGGAATTTATCAAGTTTTTGGATGAGACGCGTGAGCCTTTAATTCAGCATGTGATTTCCATGGAAGGTGAGAAAAATGGCATACCTGTTGAAGTTGCAATGGTTTATAATACCGGTTTTTCCGAAAACCTTCATTCCTACGTAAATAACATTAATACGCATGAAGGAGGAACACACCTATCTGGTTTTAGAAGAGGATTGACATCAACCCTTAAAAAGTATGCAGATAGTTCAGGCTTATTGGACAAACTAAAGTTCGAAATAGCCGGAGATGATTTTCGTGAAGGATTGACTGCAATAGTTTCGGTAAAAGTTGCTGAACCACAGTTTGAAGGTCAAACAAAAACCAAATTAGGGAATAGGGAAGTTACAAGTGCCGTGAGCCAAGCAGTTTCCGAGATGTTGACCAATTATTTGGAAGAGAACCCTGACGATGCCAAGCAAATTGTTGAAAAGGTAAAACTGGCGGCCCAGGCAAGACATGCCGCAGCCAAGGCACGCGAAATGGTTCAGCGTAAAAACCCTATGAGTGTTGGGGGATTACCTGGAAAGCTTTCCGATTGCTCGGAACAGGACCCTATCAAGTGTGAAGTATTCTTGGTTGAGGGTGATTCTGCAGGCGGAACGGCCAAACAAGGACGGGATAGAAACTTTCAAGCCATTTTACCACTTCGTGGTAAAATATTGAATGTTGAAAAAGCCATGCAGCACAAGGTTTTTGAAAATGAGGAAATCAAGAACATTTATACCGCTCTTGGAGTGACCATCGGTACAGAAGAAGATAGTAAGGCCTTGAATCTTGAAAAACTACGATACCATAAAGTGGTGATTATGTGTGATGCGGATGTAGATGGTAGTCACATTGAAACCTTGATTCTCACATTCTTCTTTAGGTATATGCGTGAACTGATTGAAGGGGGCCACGTTTATATTGCGACCCCACCCTTGTATTTGGTGAAGAAAGGATCCAAGAAGAGGTATGCGTGGAATGATGATGAGCGTGATGCAATTGTAGAATCTATGAAAGGTGGTGCTGGAATCCAACGATATAAAGGTCTTGGAGAAATGAATGCTGAGCAGTTATGGGATACAACCATGAATCCTGAGTTTAGGACGCTGAGGCAAATTACCATTGATAATGCAACAGAGTCTGATCGTATTTTCTCTATGCTAATGGGTGATGAAGTTCCTCCTCGAAGAGAGTTTATTGAGAAGAATGCCGTCTATGCCAATATTGATGCATAATGTTTGAAATATTTAGAATAAAAAATCCCGAGCTTGCTCGGGATTTTTGTTTTTAGACTTTTCAGAAAAATCACTTCCATTGGAAATCCCCATTTTCGAAGGTCCAATCGTTTCCAAAGAAACCAGCACATTTTACCGCATCAGTACCATATTCCATAATGTCATTGGTAAAAAGCAACAAGTCAGGGTACGAAGTACCGTTCAATAGATAATGGTTACTATAAATAGCCTTCATTCCTTCAATCCCGGTTGCTGAAATCACACCTACACTTGCTGTTTCGCTATCCTTTCGTGGAGCAATAAAATATAATCCCCAATGATTCCCGTTTACCTTCTTTTCACCCAATACCACACTATTGTTTTTGACTTGGACAGAAAAATCATCTAACAACTTTTTCCAAGCCGTGTTATTGTCTTTGTTCCCATAAAGAACAACGTTTCTATCCTTGTAATTTTTTGGATCAAAACCGGTATCGGGAACAAGCTCCACTGAACCGTTGGCGCGATAATAAAAAGTTTCAGCATCCAATCTTGCTTTATTGTAGTACCAATCGTTTTCAACATTATTCCCATTTGTGGCATACACAAAAACCATCTGGTTGCTGAAGGCATCTTTAAACCCTCCATTACGATGTGGCCCTTTTTCTTTCAACGAAGGCTTCGGAGTTGATATCCATTTACCATCGACCTTTTTGTAATAATGGTATCCTGTAGACGCAGTTTTTAAAATGGTACCATCTATATTCAAGGTATCCGATTTTAAATTCATGGCACCCAAATCCAATCCAATCACGGATACATTATTTGTATTGAAGGATGTGTCGTTTTCTTTGGAAAAATCAACCGAACTGATTTCAAATGGTTTTTCCTGTTGATATATGGTTGCAAAATGAGATTTGGCCGACACTCCAGGCGAGGCTGTATAGAATTCCATTTTATTGATAAGCGAATCAGTTTGAATGGTTCTCTTCTTGAAAAGTTCAAAAATTGGAGGCCAATCCATACTATGGTCCCCGTACCAATGGGTGCCTCCGGGATATTCATAATAGGTGAAATCAGGGTGGAATTTTCCCAAAACCTCTCTCATTTCTCTAGCGATAAACGTTGGCACCACATTATCTTTTTCCCCATGAAGCACATAAATCCCATGCTGAAGATAATTTCGTTTGAGTCTCAAGGTACGACTGGGATTCCCAGCCCGAAGAATCATATGGTCCATATCGGTAAGCTGAGGTTTCTTCTGCATTTCTTTTAACCTTTCAGGTGTTATTCCCCATCGTTTGAGTTCTTCATCACTGGCTTGAAGCGCGCGTTTCACGAAACTATCCCGATATCCCAAAAGATCAGGATATCCAGCGCAAGGGGCAATTGCCGCAAATTTGTCTGGATATGTAGCTCCAAGATACCACGTGCCATGTCCACCCATTGAATGTCCGGTTAGGTAAATTTTCTGTTCATCTGGGTTGTATATTCTTTTTCCTTCGGCCAATACTTCCAGAGCATCTAATCGCCCCCAATCTTCCCAAGCAAAACCAAAAGGTCTTCGATTGGTTGGAGCTATAACATGTCCCCAGTCTTTTTGTTTGTAAGCATTGGCTTGGTTGACCGCCTCGACCGATGCTCCATGGACAGATAAAAACAATGCTCCTTTTTCCAAATCTTTGGTTGAAGAAGGAGCAACACTAAAATATTGCACGCTATGGTCTATTTGACTCGTAAAAGTGCGTTTGTGTTTGTCGTATTTTGATTTTAATTGAATATCAATTTGTTGGGAGTCAAGTGTGGTATTTGAAACATCTTGAAGGGCTAAATCCAATTGTGAATCACCATGTTCTGAATTTGTAGAAACACCAGGAATGTTAAACGCCACCTTTCTTACGCTCATCGGAGCGATAGAAGGAATGGGAGTAGTCAACTCCTTTCCTTTATGTTTTGACTGAATTTTATGGTTTTTGACCCAATTGCCCGAAGTGTTGACCACTCGTATAGCACCTTTATAATCCATGGTTTCCTCAATAAGCAGGTCTGGTAAGGTCATATCTCTCGTCGTAAAAATAACAGGAGCTTTAGGTTGAATCAATCTAGCGCGTACCCGGGGAAACCTGCCGGCCTTAAGAACAAAGACGTTTGTGCCTTTTTTTAGTTGAATGGGGATTAAACTATACCCGAAATCGTAATAATCCCCTTCATGAGGATAGCCATTGATAATGGCCTGAGTATGCCCAGAAGCTTCAAAAAGTACTGTTTTAGAGCCAGAAGATGTATAGTTCAGATAAACATATGAACCCCGAAGCACAGAATTATTGAAAGTGTTGGTATCATCCACTTCGATTTTTGTCCATCGATGAGTCTTTCCAGAATCATCAATGCTGCCTATTTCCCCTTCTGCAACGGTTTTATCGCTCATCAAAAAGTTTTTAAAAACCCTGTCCGTCGGAAATGAGATGGAATTTAAAGCACTTCTCTTTGAGGTCAAGTAAAGGGCGTCTGTAAAAACATGGATTGTTTCACCTTCACTTACCTTATCTATCTTTTCCTTCCCAAAATATTCTACAATATTTCCTTGACGCTTTTGAGCTGAAGTATTAAATATTCCTAGGAGGACAACAAGGGCGATAAGAAACGGATGAATACGGATTTGTTTCATGAATTGATGATTTAAGATGAAAGTAAAAATTTGGACTAGTAAAGACAAAAAGAATAGCTTACCCATGCCTCAAGGTCGACGGATAACGGAGAAATGCGAATAAAGTGCAATAAATTATATCTCCGAAAAGGCAAAGCCGTCAACGGATAGTCCACAAGGAATAACAGCTAAATGCATAGATACGAGCGTTTCACAACAAAAACTAGCTGTCGCATAGGGAGTTTTTTAGATTTAGGAAAAATTTTACAAAAGATGAAAAGAATTAGCCTTTTGCTTGCAATGTGCAGTTTTTCGTTTGGAATGGCGCAGTCCAACTTGAATGAACTTTTGGCTGCAGGTCTAAACGATGCGGAACAGTTCACCACCTCTTGGTTGGCTCCTGTCACAGAAGCAAGTGTATATAGCATATCAAACGGATGGTATAATTCTGCCGATGCAAAGCCGTTGGGCGGATTTGAAATTTCCTTTGTGGGAAACATTACCGGCTTCAAAAACAAATCGGATAAAAAATCCTTTACCTTAAATACAGCTGACTACGAAAATCTAACGTTTGAGGATGGAAGCTCTTCTAGGGAAGTAGCTACTGCATTGGGTGATATTGAAGGTGTGAATGTAGCCATAAATGCTACCATTGAAGGTCAACAAGTGAGCACCACTTTTGAACTGCCTTCCGGTCTATCATCTGAAGATTTGAATTTCATCCCTTCCGGATATATTCAGGCTAGCGTTGGTTTAATTAAAGGTACTGAGGTTAAGGCACGGTTTTTACCAAAAATTAAAACAGACGATGTGTCCATAGGGCTTTATGGTTTTGGAGTTCAGCATGACTTCACAAAACATTTACCAGCGGATAAGTTACTTCCAGTAGCAATATCTGCTGTAATAGGATATACCAACTTAAGCGGGGAGTACGATTTTACCAGCTCAGGAGTTATCTCTGGAGAAAACCAGCGCCTTGATGCTAAATTTAGCTCTTGGAATTTTGCTGCCGTGGTATCCACAAGATTGCCGGTTATCAACTTTTATGGTGGATTAAATTATATTACAGGAAAGGCTGATACCGATATTCTTGGAACATATAATGTTGAAGCTGCAGGAAACAATTTCATTACGTATACGGATCCATTTATAATCAATAATAAAGTAAGCGGAGTTTCTGCTAATATCGGAACGAAACTTAAACTAGGTTTTTTCCGATTAAATGCGGATTACAATATAGCTGAGTTCAGCACATTTACCTTTGGTGTAAACTTTGGATTCAGATAAAACCCCCAACTATACCTGACCAAAATAAAGTAGGCCCCAACGAAAGTTGGGGCCTACTATTTTCATAAGTGAGTCTTCCACAGTCTATTCCCTGGTGGCGAAGACAGAACCATTTTCCAGGGCAAGAATTTCGGGGTCATTGCTTTCTTGTAGGCTTACAATTACATCTGTAACTTGATCATCTCCAAAGGTAATGGAGTATTTTCCATCTTCTTCGGACCATCTAAAATCAGTGTAATATGTAAGATTGGAATTGGTGTAGGTTTGATACCTTCCTAAATATACATCGTTGAATATCCATTCTTCCCTTGTGGTGGAACTTTTATTGGTAGTTTCATCGGGATTCAAAGAATTTTTGACCCAGGTGCCAAGAATGGGATTATCGTTTTCTGGAATGCTGCTACAATTGCTTATGGCAATTATGCTAATAATAGACAGCAATGAAAAGAGCTTTTTCATAGTCTAAGTAGGTTAATCATACATTTGGGACAATTAGAACGAAGATGTATTCCTAAGTATTGCCACAAATTCGATGTATGGTATGCAATTCACTCATTTCTTCGTTGAACTGCAACCTTTGTTAACATACTGACTATTTTACCTATAAGTATATCAGAAAAAACCTATAGTCTTTCAACTTAAAATGGAAAGACCCTGCAATTTTTATATGTTTGATTTACAGGATCATACTTGACTAGTCTATCTTATCCGAGTCTTTGGTGTACTCCCGATGCTATCGGAACCGTTATTAAATTACTTTCAGAAATTAATATGCCATTTAACTCATTAGAAAGTACCATGTAAGCTCGAAGTTCTAAATGGGCGGATAAAAGATCATTGTCATCTTGAAGCGCTTCTATAACTCTCTCATTTATGGCACCTGAGCCAAGTAAAATGGAACTGGTAAGGTTAAACGTAAAAGACAAATTTTTAGAGCTTCCATAATCCACAAGATATTTACTGGTGGAAAAAATAAAATCATCAGTTTCCCCTGATTCATCAGTAGTTTGCTGTATTTGTTGGATTAAAAAATTACTGTAAATAAAAGGTATTATCCGATCTTGTTTAAAATCTTCATCGAAGATATAAACCTTGGCAAGGTAGGGTAGATTAAGTCTTCTATCAATATCCGTAAAGTTGACACTGCTTTTTACAATGACATCAATGCCATCGATTAAATTTCCTGAGTAATTAATTGTTGGTTTTTCAGCTAGATTTCCCATGATGATAAATGTTTTAGTTTCTACTAAATTATTTTGCCTCATAATTTAAATTGTCCAGAACTATCTTATTTGGATAAAATAGGACAACACTAAAATGATTATGAAGTTGGGGTGTTTTTTAGCTTCAGCTTTTTGCATTATTCTGGGAGCATCTAGACAAAGTGGAATATGGGTTTCTGCATCATTCAAAATATGTGGGCTAAAATGGGCAAAAGTCAGTTTTTTTCTGACCTAAATGCCTTATTTTTGACCGGTTAAATAAAAATTAGATAAAAATGAAAGTTACCGTAGTTGGAGCAGGTGCAGTTGGAGCTAGTTGTGCCGAGTATATTGCAATGAAAAATTTTGCATCCGAAGTTGTTTTGTTGGACATTAAAGAAGGATATGCTGAAGGAAAGGCAATGGATTTGATGCAAACGGCCTCTTTAAATGGTTTTGACACCAAAATTACAGGAAGCACTAACGATTATGCTAAGACTGCAGGTAGTGATATAGCCGTGATTACTTCAGGTATTCCACGTAAACCTGGTATGACCCGCGAAGAACTCATCGGAATTAATGCCGGTATTGTTAAGTCGGTATCATCCAGTCTTTTGGAACACTCTCCCAATGCCATTTTGATCGTTGTGAGTAATCCAATGGACACCATGACCTATTTGGTACACAAGACCACAGGTTTACCAAAACATAGAATCATTGGCATGGGTGGTGCTTTGGACAGTGCTCGTTTCAAGTATAGATTGGCAGAAGCTTTAGAAGCGCCAATTTCTGATGTAGATGGAATGGTAATAGGTGGACATAGCGATAAAGGAATGGTACCATTGATCGGACATGCTACCAGAAACAGCGTTAAAGTATCGGAATTTCTTTCTGCTGACAAAATGGATTGGGTAGTACAAGAAACCAAAGTAGGAGGCGCCACGTTGACCGGTCTTTTAGGAACTAGCGCTTGGTACGCTCCAGGAGCAGCCGTTTCCGGATTAGTGCAAGCGATTGCTTGTGACCAAAAGAAAATGTTCCCATGTTCCACTTTCTTGGAAGGGGAGTATGATTTAAATGATATCTGTATAGGAGTTCCCGTTCTTCTAGGTAGAAATGGCATTGAAAAGATTGTTGAAATTGAATTGAGTGATGCCGAAAAGGCGAAGATGCAAGAAAGTGCCGAAGGTGTGAAAAAAACCAACGGATTACTTCAGCTATAATCTTTAAGGTCAAATAAGAATTTAAAATCAATGGGCAGGCGACTGCCCATTTGCAATTCCATCAATTTCTATTGGCAAATCTTGTTGGAAATGATATATTTGCACGCTGTTTATAAAAACTTCTAAAAATTTAATAATCAATGCAAAATAAAGGACTTATAAAGCTTTTTGCGCTTCTTTTTGGTCTGGTTAGCATTTATCAACTTTCCTACACCTTCATTACGGGTAAGTTGGAGACCGATGCAGAAACCTATGCTATTAGCCAAATTTCGGAAGCTGAAGAAGACTATGTGGCAAAGCGAGAGGCTTTAGAAGCATCTTACCTGGATTCTATTGGACCCCTTCAAGTTTTAGGGTACACCAGCTATGATGACGCGAAGAAAAAAGAATTGAACAAGGGATTGGACCTTAAAGGAGGTATTAACGTAACCCTCCAGATTTCTGTAAAGGACATCTTAAAAGGTTTGGCAAATAATACCAAAAACCCCGTTTTCAACAAGGCACTGGCTGATGCTGATAATGCTTCAAAACAAAGTGACGACACTTATATTGAGTTGTTCTTCGAAGCGTTTGATAATATCAAAGGTGATACCAAACTGGCCTCACCTGATATTTTTGCAAATAAAGGGTTGAGTGATGTAGTTAATTTTCAAATGACCGATGATGAGGTAAAACCCGTTATCCGCAGAAAAATTGACGAGTCCATTGTTTCAGCTTTTGAAGTACTTCGTGAACGTATTGATGGTTTTGGTGTAACTCAACCCAATATCCAAAGAGAAGGTAATTCAGGACGTATTTTGGTTGAATTGCCTGGAGCACGGGATATAGCAAGAGCACAAGAGCTTTTGTCAAGTACTGCTCAGTTGGAGTTTTGGGAAACGTATTCTCAGAACAGCCAGAGTCTAGGTGCATTTTTTGTAAATGCCAATGAAAGACTAAAAGAAATTTTGGAACCTGTTGAAGAGGAAGAGGAAGCGGCAACGCCAGAGTCTGAAATTGACTCATTGCTCTCTGATGTAGCTCAAGATTCATTGGATTTGACTCCTCAGGTGAATCCGTTATTGAGCAAGTTGATCCCCGGTAATCCTGGGAGCCATGCCATTGCAAGAGCGTTGGTATCGGATACTGCTGAAATAGGTGGTTATTTAAGAATGCGCGAGATTAAAAGACTATTGCCCAATGATGTTCAATTCACCAAGTTCTTATGGGAAAGACCGGCAAAAGACTCTGAAATCGTTGAACTCTTCGCTTTAAAATCAAATCGTGACAATGCTCCAAGAATTAGCGGAGACGTTGTTTCAGATGCACAGGATACATTTGATCAATACAACAAACCTGCGGTGAGCATGACCATGAACACCAAAGGTGCCAAGGAATGGGAAAAGTTGACCGGTGATGCTTTCAATAACCAAACAGGTATTGCCATTGTTTTGGACAATAAAGTGTACACCGCTCCTGGGGTTTCTTCAGGACCCATTTCAGGTGGTCGTTCCGAAATTACCGGAACCTTTACCGTAAACGAGACCAAAGATATCGCTAACGTATTAAGAGCGGGTAAGTTGCCTGCCTCCGCAGAGATTATTCAATCAGAAGTAGTGGGACCATCATTAGGGCAAGAAGCTATTGATAGTGGTTTTATGTCATTTTTGATTGCCATGGCCTTTGTTTTGGTTTGGATGATATTCTACTATGGTAAAGCGGGAATCTTTGCAGATATCGCCTTGGTATTGAATATCCTACTGATTTTCGGAGTATTGACCAGCCTTGGAGCTGTATTGACATTACCTGGTATTGCCGGTATTGTTTTGACCATTGGTATGTCGGTGGATGCGAACGTGTTGATATTTGAACGTATTAAAGAAGAAATTGCACGAGGTAAAGGGAAATCGCAAGCTATAGCGGATGGTTTTAGCAATGCATTGTCCTCAATTTTGGATGCGAACATTACTACAGGTCTTACGGCCATAATTCTTTTCATATTTGGTTCAGGACCTATAAAAGGATTTGCTACTACACTTTTGATTGGTATTGTTACCTCTCTGTTCACCGCAATCTTTATTACTAGGTTATTAGTTGACTGGTATGTTTCCAAAAAGGGAAGAAGCTTGGATTTCTCTACCGGAATCACAAAGAATCTGTTCACCAATATGAAAATCAATTTCTTGGGCAAACGTAAGATCGCTTATGTGGCTTCCTTTATTTTGGTTGGGGTTGGTATTTTCTCATTGGTAACAACAGGTTTACAACAAGGTGTTGATTTTATTGGAGGGCGTTCGTATCAAATTCGTTTTGAAAAATCGGTCAACCCATCCGAGATTGCGTCTGAATTGAATACAGTATTTGGTAGTGGCACCCAAGTAAAAACTTTTGGTGAAGCCAATCAAATAAAAGTGACCACTCCTTATAAGGTAGACGTTGAAGGCATTGAGGTGGATAATGAAATTCAGAACAAACTCTATACATCACTTCAAAAGTACCTTCCAGATGGAACATCTTTTGAAGACTTTACCGTAGGAGCATCGGAAAAATCTATAGGAATATTACAATCCGTAAAGGTTGGACCAACGATTGCGGATGATATCAAGAAAAATGCATTTTTAGCTATCATTGGTTCATTGGCGGTAGTTTTCCTTTACATTCTATTGCGATTTAGAAGATGGCAGTTCTCATTGGGTGCAGTTATAGCTGTCTTTCATGATGTGATGATTGTATTGGGTATCTTCTCGCTAGCGGGAAGCATCATGCCATTTAATATGGAGATTGACCAAGCTTTTATTGCGGCAATACTAACCGTAATTGGCTACTCTTTGAATGATACGGTGGTAGTGTTTGACCGGATTCGTGAGATTGTCAACCTAAAAGGGTGGAAAAATGGAGAAAACATCAACGAAGCATTGAACAGTACGTTAAGCCGTACCTTAAACACTTCATTGACTACCTTGATTGTACTTTTGGCCATCTTCACATTTGGTGGAGAAAGTTTACAAGGATTTATGTTCGCAATGATTGTAGGGGTAATGGTAGGTACCTATTCTTCGGTTTTTATCGCAACTCCAATTATGTTTGATGCACTAAAAAAGAGGATAACTTCTTCCAAGGAATAGTATCCCACAGATTTAAATATAAAAAGGCCACTCGTTAGAGTGGCCTTTTATTTTTTCCCGTAATTACGGTCAATATAAGCTATTGCTTCAGCTTGAGTAAGTACTGCAAAACTTTTGTAGCGGTCGTGCACGTCAACAATCTCATCCAGTGCTTTTTTTACTAGTTCTGTGTTTTTCCAGGTGTTCAAGGCTTTGACAACAGTGGCCAAGCACCCTTTTTTATAAGCGATTTGACCTAATACATGAATTAAGGTGTTTTTCACTCGAGTTGTTGAATCATACTCCAATTCCTTTAGCAAGGGAAGAATATCTTCTGGATGTTTGCGACCTCTGAGTTCAATTCCATGACAAATCTCACGTCTAACTTCTTTATCAGGATGGTGCAAATATTTCTTTGCCCAGTTCAATACAGGTTTTGGATTTTTTTCTCCCATCTTTTTAATGGACCCGATTGCGGCATTTCTAACAGAATGATGGTCATCAAATAATCCGATATCAAAGAAATGGACCACAGATTCAAAATTGGTTTTTCCCAACTCACCAGCTGCATTGACCACGGTTTGCCTTACTTTCTCATTATCTGATTTTAAAAGCTTCTCCAGAAAAAGGATAATTATGGAAATGGAATGTTGATTCGTTTTATGAATTTTTCCGGTGGACAAATATGCCGCTTTTCTAATGTAAGTATCCTCGTCCGAAAAGTAAACTAGGGTATTTTTTTGACTGCTATTGAGAAGATCATTAAAGATGTCCAACTCAATTTTTTGAACCAGTTTCTTTCTTTCTTCTTTAGGTAGATCATAAAACCCCATTCCGTTCTTGATTACTTTGGCGGTAACGACATCACATATTTAAATCCTTTTTGCAGGTAATTTTCAAGGGTATCCAGGTCTTTCAATAGGGATTCTGGAATCAAAACATACTCCCGCATAGTAGCACCATGTGATTTAAAGGGCTTAGCTCCAAAAGCATTGTCAAATTCAACCGTATCTTCTTTTGAAAGTCGAATCCCCAACTCATCATCTTTATTGATCAAAGAAAACATATATCCGTTGGCCGAAGTGTAGGGCATGGTTTTTCCTTTACGGTCAATATCGGGACAGTTGGCCACTAATTCATCATATATTTTTACTAAGGCATCCCTTTTCATCAGTGTTCCAGTTTCAATGATTCAGTTTCTACTTTCTTGGCTACATCGCGAATTACATCCAACAAATAATCAATAGTTTCGGTGGTCTTTCTATGGTTAATTAAACAGGCTCGGATGGCATAATCGCCTTTTAGTTTGGTTCCCATAATAAATACACGCCCATCTTTTTCGAGTTCAGGCATTAACTTATGATTGAATTCCACAATCTCCTCTTTATTGGTCATTTCGCCCACATATCTGAAGCAGGAAACAGCAAGTTTTGAATCTGCCACAAGCTCAAAATCTTTTGAAGCCAGAACCTTATCATTCAGATATTGGGTAAGGTCTATATCTTTTCGAATCATGGCCTTGATTTTTTCCATACCATAGGCCTTTATACTCATCCAGACTTTGAATGCTTTGGCATTTCTGGACAATTGGAAATAGTGTTCGTTAAACTCAAGACGCTGACCGTCATTGGCAAGTTCGGTGTCTAAATAGGCGGCTTTTTTATAGTAGGTCCTGCGAAGGTTATCCCAATTTCTAACTAGTGTGCATCCCGCTTCAAACGGTTGATAAAGCCATTTGTGAAAATCAAGAGCTATGGAATCTGCACGATCCATTCCCCTATATTCTGGTCTTAAATTGTCCAAAATGGCAGCCAAGGCGCCATATGCACCATCAACATGATACCATAATCCATACTTTTCTGCGAGATTGGCCAAGGCATCTAGGTCATCTATGGCTCCAGTATTTACGGTTCCGGCATTCCCGATAAGGCAGAAGGGTTTCAATCCGTTAGCAATATCCTGTTTTACTGCCGCTTCCAAGGCTTCCAAATCTATCTGGAATGCATCATTAGTTTTTATCTTTCTAAGATAATCACTTCCGATACCCAACAATTCGACACTTTTATCTACGCAGCTGTGAACTTCTTCTGAGGCATATACCACAAAAGGAGCTTGTCCAAAAAGTCCTTTTTTTCGGATACCTTCCTTTTCAAAGAAAATGTTTCGACCCACTGTCAGTCCAGTTAAGTTGGCTGCAGAACCCCCGCTTACCAATACACCTCCAGCGTCTAAGGTAAATCCTAGCATTTGCGCCGTCCATTTAATGACACGTTTCTCAATCTCATTCATCGCAGGTCCCAAATGCCATTTGGTTTGATTTTGATTAATAGTAGTGGCCAACTTTTCCGCAATAATTGAAATCTGGTTACCACCTGACATGACGTAGGCGTACATATGTGGACCCAGATTACCCGTGGCGGTGTTCAATACTTTGTTTTCAACTTCGTCCAATAACTTCGAAGCGTCCATACCTTGGTCTGGTAGTTCTTCATTAAACCATTGCTCTACATCGGCTTGAGGATGATCATGATATCCTTTTTGTTGTTCAATGTTCTCAAACCGTCTTAGTACAAGATCACTGCTTTTATCTAAAAGCGCTTTGTAGTCTTTTTGTGAAAAATCCAAGGTATTATTAGCCATACTTAAAGTGTTGTCCTGCTTTGTTACAAGGGAAATCTAAAGATAAGCGTATTTGCAATTTTATGCTACTGTAATGATTTGACCATTGCTTGAAACTCAAAGTGTTCTTTTCCAATTTGGAAATCGTGATCACCTATTTTTTCAAAACCGTTCTTTTCATAAAATCGAATTGCCCGGACATTCTCTTTCAATACGGAAAGCCAAATTTTAGGAGCTTTACTTTTGGCTTCCTCAAGGAGCACATTTTGTAGCGCTAGTCCAATCTTTTTGGATAGGAAATCTTTAAGCACATAGATTTTTTGAAGTTGACATAACTCTGATTCGTTTAAGAAGGAGGAAGGGGAGTTCAATTTTAATTTGGCGTACCCCACCGGGAGTTCATCAAGGTAAGCTAACCAATATAGGTTGTTGGGATTGGTAAGACTGCTTTTTAGTTTTTTAACATTAAATGTATGATCAAGGTAGTTTTCCAAATCCGATTTGTCCTCAAAATAATGCCCGAACGTTTCGGTAAAGGTTATCCTTGCCAACAACGCAATGATTGTTGCATCTGAAGGAGTTGCTCTAGATATCTCCATGTGGTTGTGTTTTACCGGTTGATCCCGTTTGATTCATTTCTAAAATGTAATCAAATTGAGGCTCCAATCCAATTTCTTTTCTATGCGACACAAAGACAATGGCGGTATCACTTTCTGCTGAAATTTTATTTACAAGAGCGACAAAGAAGGCTGCATTTTCATCATCCAATCCAGCCGTGGGCTCATCTAAAATGAGAAGGGGTGGATGTTTGATCATTGCCCGAGCCGTCATGACTAGTCTTTTTTCACCAGTAGTAAGGTTTAGAAACTGTTTGTTTTTTTTATCCTCCAGTCGCAAAAGCTTTATCCATTTGGCGGCCAAACCTCTGGCTTGGTCCGAAGCTTTTTTGTAAAGTCCGATGGAATCATAAATTCCAGAAATCACCATATTTTCCAACGTATGGTACCCATTGAATTTGTCGGTCATGGCAGGTGTAAAGTATCCAATCTTTTCTTTTAAGTCCCAAACACTTTCACCGCTTCCTTTTTTTTGTCCAAACAAAGTAAGGTCTTGTCCATACCCTTTATGGCTATCACCCGTAATCAGCGAAAGCATAGTGGTTTTGCCGCTGCCATTAGGGCCGATTAACTGCCAAAAATCCCCTTTTTTAATGGTCCAGCTGATTTTGTTCAACACTTGGCGGCCATCGAAGCTCACGGATACATTTTTAAAATTGACTAGTTCATCGCCTCGAACTATAATGGGCTCTAGTGGAGGGGGTAAATCTTCTTTGAAATGATTAGTTTGTCTGGTGTTTTCCTTCCAAAATGTTTCGGCATTTGAGTAAGGGCGAAGCTGGCTTTTCTCCAGTTTGAAAAAATCAGTGGTAACGGATAAAATATCATCCAATCGACTTACCACCTGGATCAAGGAGGTGGATTTTGAGATGGAGGGTAATTTTTCTTTTAAATAAGCCTGAGTGTCAACATCTAAATTATCGTAAGGGTTTACCAATACTATAAAATCGGGATGTTGTTTCAATAGATAGCCAAGCAATGCTTTTTTTTGTTCACCACTACTCATCGATTTTAAGGATTGGGAAGCAGCAGCCGTAATAATTTTTGTGTCGTGTCGCTCTTCTTCGTCCATAAATCTTTCAATTTCTGAACGGGAAAAAAGCAGCCCTTTCTTGGTTTTGAAAATTTCAAATCCGTGTGATGCAACACCTTTTAATAGGTCAAAAACCAAATCTTGGGTTTGGGATTTGTTATCTATTAGTATTGCGTAGTTTTTGGCTGGTTTCATCAGTCAACAAATACTAGATATTTCAAAAATAAGATTATCCTTGATTCACCCTAAAGATATGAACTGGATTGTCTTTATAAGAGGTTGTTTTATCCAAATGCATCCCATTTTTTAAGGCAACCTTTTGTGACGGGATATTATCCACATGAATTATAGAGATTAAAGAGGAGGCAAAATTGTTTTCAAAAGCAAATGTTTTACATTTTTGGGCAGCTTCGATGGCAAAGCCCTGTTGCCAGAATTTTGGTAATACGGAGTATCCGATTTCCAATTCTTCAATGTCATCAACTACTTGCACCAATAAGCCGCAGATTCCTATCAATTCACCTGTCGCTTCCAAAATAAGAGCATTCATTCCGCCCATTTCCATTTCATATCTTTCAAAAGCACGGTCAAATTGTGTTTGACAAGCTTCGATGGGGTCTGGTGGTAATCCCTCCCAGAATTGTGTGGACCTTGGGTCATGATAAAATGGAAGCCAAGCCTCAAAATCGGAGGGCAGTATTTTCCGGAAAAAAAGTCGTTCCGAACTTTGGTTCTCTAATAAGTACTTGGACATTATAGTTTGCTATAGGAAATACTATCACCTACACTTAAGCCTAGTTTGTCAGACAATCCAGCATTGATTTCCAAAACATATTTTATCGGAACACCTGAGGATAGTCCGGTTTCATCAAAGGGTTTTGCATTTTTTTGGAAACTGACGATTTTTAGATTTTCATCGATATAGATAATATCCAAAGGAATATGCGTGTTTTTCATATAGAAAGAATGCATGGCTACATCATCGAAAATGAACAACATTCCCTGAGTATCTTCCATAGTGTCCCGGTACATTAAGCCTGTTTGGGTTTCATACTCGGTTTCTGCGATTTCTATATCAAATTGCACAAGAGCCGAATTGTTGTCAACCTTTGTGATGCTAAGCTCACCTTCTTTGGTGAAGGTTATGCTCTCTGTCTTGATTTCCTTTTTTGATTCTTTTTTGCAGCCCATGAACATGAGAAAACCAAAAGTAAATACCGTAAAGAACTTTAAAAGCTTGAATAGTTTAGAATAGAATTTGGACATTGACAGCGGTTTATTGTTTTGAAGGTCTAAACATGAAATAGAGTCCTACCAAAATCATTGGGATGCTCAACCACTGGCCTATAGACAATAACTCTAGAGATTCGTCAAATTCATTTTGTCTCTTTTTGACAAACTCAATAAGGAATCTTGTGGTCCACAAACCAACCATAAATAACCCGAAAAGGAACCCTGTTTTGTTTTTCTTTTCTGTTTTCCAATACAATTGGTATAAGATTATAAATAAAATCAAATAACAAATTGATTCGTACAGTTGGGCTGGATGACGAAAAGGAATGGACTCCAAAATGGAGGCAAACTCAGGCTTATTCTCAATTGCTTTATAGGCGGCGTTTACGGTTGTTTCCTTTGTCATATCAAGAGCCCTGGAAGGGTGTAAGTCATCTCTTATAAAACGTACGGCAAATGCAAAAGACTCCTTAACCTCATTTCCGGTAATTTCAGAGTTAAAAAAATTTCCTAAACGCACAAAACAGGCCCCAATCGCCGAAGGAATGACCATGCGATCTAGTAACCATAGCATATTGATGTCTTTCCATTTCCTGCAATACAACCAAACCCCGACAATGGCAGCTATTGTGGCTCCATGACTGGCAAGGCCTGCAAATCCAGTAAATTCAAATTTGGGGTTGGTCTTAATAGGTAATAAAATGGATAAAGGGTCTGAACTAAAAAGTTCTGGTTGATAAAAAATGACGTGACCTAAACGCGCTCCCAACATTATCGATACTAGACCAAATATAAAAAGTGAATCTACTTGTTGAATTGTCTTTTTTTCGCTTAAAAAAATACGCTTTATGATAATCCAGCCAACAGCGAAAGCAGCAATCCAGAGCAGATTGTAATATTTTAGTTGAAAGAATCCCAACTTGAATAATGTTCCGTCTGGGTTCCAGTTAAATCCTAAGAGATACATAGGTTAAAATTTTGGTCTAATATAATTACTTTGAATGGTTGGACAGCGCCTTTATTATAATTTTAATAATCGCCCCAGACTTCGATTTTAACCGTAAAGTTTAGGGTACCGGGTCATATCCTTTTCCACCCCATGGATGACAACTGAAAATACGTTTTAGTGATAACCATCCCCCTTTAAAAAGCCCGTGTTTTTTTAGCGCTTCCAAAGTATATGCAGAGCAAGTTGGGGAATACCGGCAAGTAGCGGGAGTCAAAGGCGAGATTAAAAGCTGATAACCTCTGACCAGCAGAACAAAAGGAGCAATAAGAACTTTTTTAAATGTCATTCTCCGAGTTCCACTTGAATTTACATTTGTTAATTGATGCTGAAGGTAGTTCCTTCTTTGCCGTCTTTAAGTTGGATTCCTAACGCTATAAGCTGATCCCTAATTTTGTCTGATGTGGCAAAATCTTTGTTTGCTCGAGCCTCATTTCGTAATTCTATCAACAATTCCATTACCCCACTTAGGGCACTTGAGTCATCTTTTACGGCTTTTTGGTTTTCTATTCCCAAAATATCGTAAACAAAACTCGCTAGGGTTGTCTGAAGTAGTGACTTATCCTCTTGAGAAATGCTTTCATTTCCTTCCTTAATAAGGTTGATACGCTTTACCGCATCAAAAAGATGTGCTATAAGGATTGGAGTGTTGAAATCATCGTTCATGGCATCATAGCATTTTTGCTTCCATGCTTTATAATCAAAATCAGAGGTTGTTGCAGTTTTTAAGCCGTCAACACATTCTAAAGCATCCATCAGTCGGTGATATCCTTTTTCGGAAGCTAGAAGTGCATCATCACTCAAATCCAAAATACTGGTGTAATGAGCCTGCATCATAAAAAATCGAACTACGGCAGGAGCGTATGCTTTACTCATAATGCTGTTGTCCCCGCTGAACATTTCGGACGGATAGATATTGTTGCCCGTAGATTTTGACATCTTTTTGCCATTCAAGGTCAACATGTTGGCATGCAGCCAATATTTAACCGGCGATTTTCCGGTGCTAGCTTCGGATTGTGCTATTTCACATTCGTGGTGCGGGAATTTTAAATCCATTCCGCCTCCATGTATGTCAAAAGTTTCACCCAAATATTTGGTGCTCATTGCTGTACACTCTAGGTGCCATCCTGGAAACCCATCGCCCCAAGGAGAGGGCCATCTCATGATATGCTGAGGTTCGGCCTTTTTCCAAAGCGCAAAGTCTTGTGGGCTTCTTTTTTCGTCCTGAGCTGTCAAAGCCCGGGTATTGGTAATCATATCCTCTAACTTTCTTCCGCTGAGTTTACCATATTCATTACTCTCATTGAATTTTGGAACGTCGAAGTACACTGAACCATTTACCTCATATGCGAAGCCTTTTTCAATGATTTCCTTGATAATTTCAATCTGTTCAATGATATGACCGGTTGCTGTTGGCTCAATGCTAGGTGGTAGAAAATTAAATTTTTGAAGCGTTTCATGAAAGTCTACGGTGTAGCGTTGTACCACTTCCATGGGCTCAATCTGCTCTAGCTTGGCCTTTTTTGCAATTTTATCCTCACCTTCATCCGCATCGTTTTCTAAATGTCCCGCGTCAGTGATGTTACGTACATAGCGTACTTTAAATCCTAAATGTTTAAAGTAACGGAATATCATGTCAAAAGACATAAAAGTGCGGCAATTTCCTAGGTGGACATTGCTATATACCGTAGGTCCGCAAACATACATGCCGATATGACCTTCATTTATAGGTTCGAAAACCTCTTTTTTCCCCGTAAGTGAATTGTGTACGCGTATTGTTTGGTTTTGGTACAGTTGCATTGAAAAACTTGGAATTAAAACTCAGTATCTAGATTGATGTAGTCCAAAAACTCCCTTCGAACGGCTTCATTCTTGAACTTGCCCCCATATTCAGCGGTAACCGTGCTACTTTCCACATCACGGATTCCTCTGGAGTTAACACAAAGATGCTTTGCATCAATTACACAAGCAACATCTTCCGTACCTAAAGCTTTTTGTAACTCTTTTACAACCTGAATGTTCAATCGTTCTTGTACTTGTGGACGCTTAGCGTAGTAATCCACGATACGGTTCATTTTCGAGAGACCGATAACTGTACCACTGGAGATGTACGCAATATGGGCTTTTCCGACTATGGGTAATAGATGATGTTCGCAGGTTGAATACACCGTAATGTTCTTTTCAACCAACATCTCGCCGTATTTGTATTTGTTTTTGAAGGTCGAAGGTTTTGGCTTACGTTTTGGATGCAATCCGCCAAAAATCTCATTGACAAACATTTTTGCAACTCGCTTGGGGGTTCCATTTAAACTATCATCATCCAAATCAAGACCCAGTGTCAACATAATTTCACGAACGTTGTCTTGAATTCTTTCGATTTTTTCTTCATCGCTCAATACAAAAGCATCATCCCTTATTGGGGTTTCCGTAGAAGAGCCAACGTGATCGTCACCTCTTTCCTCATACTGTTCTTCCAAAGCCTGCTCTAGTTTCATTGCTGTTTCTTCAAGGATGCAAAGATATACATTAAAGTACTATTTAACATCTGGTATACTGACTTTGACAACATAAATTATTGTTAAGGAAATGGCTGGTTTACTTTTATAATGCCCAAACCTACAATAGTTTATGGTGAGATTAGTCGCAGCAACCCTTATTATGGCTTTTTATAGCCAGGTGACCTTTTCACAGATATCGCCCGATTGTGGCGGTGCTATTCCTATTTGTAATAATACGCCCATCAACGGAGGCTCCAATGGCTATGGAGTTGATGACTTCAATGGAGCGGCTTCAAGTGGCTGTTTGGAACAAACAACTACGGGTTCTATAGAATCAAATTCCGTTTGGTATCGATTCCGGACTTCGGCGGCGGGCGAATTGGGCTTTAATATTGGACATAATAGCAATGAAGATTGGGATTTTGCACTTTACAGAGCCAGTGATTGCAACAATCTAGGAGATCCTATTCGTTGCAACTTCTTTGATAACAGTGAAAATAAATCGTTTATTGGGGTGGGAGAAGACCCAACTGGGGATGCAACCTCGGTACATTATGAAGATTGGGTTCAAGTAAATGCTGGAGAAGACTATTATCTGTTTATCAATAATTTCAGTAATGTGAATTCTGGATTCTCCATCGAATTTACTGGTGATATTTTTACAACGAATCCAACCGATGCTTTGGATTGCTCCATTATCAACAACCTTTTGGGTGCGCCTATTGCTGCTTGTGATGGAGATACTGTTAATTTGGACGCCACCACAACAGGAGCTACCTCCTATGAATGGTACAGCGATATTGGAAGTGGTTTTCAGGTACTCACTGGTGAAACCAATCCCACATTAAGTGTGACATCTTCGGCGCAATACCGAGTTGTGGTTGTAACACCTACAGGCAATATTATTAGTGAAGTTCAGGCTGTTTTTAATACTGTTCCAGTAACCAACCTAGTTGCAGATGAAGTGTTTTGTCATACACCTTCGGTGGTATTCGATTTGACCACAAAAGACGATGAAGCACTAGGAGCACAGGACCCAAGCCAATATATGGTGAGTTATCATTATACTCAAACAGATGCCATCGCAGGTATAAACCCAATATCCAAACAATTTCCAAAGAATCCTGGACAGGAGGACATTTATGTCCGCACCTATTCACTGACCAACCCAAATTGCTATGATGCCTCTCAGAATTTCAGCATCAATGCGTTAACCTCCCCTGAACTTACATTTGATGATGAAGTTACTATTTGTGAAAACTCAAGTGGTATTATTATCGGCGAAACGGTGCCAAACCCAGCATATTCTTATTCGTGGAGCACAGGTGAACTTACCCCAAGTATCAATGTGACCCAATCTGGGGACTATACACTTACAGTAACCAATACAGTTGGAGGACTTAATTGTGAGTCTAGCAGAACGGTTCAAGTGAATATGTCGCAATTGCCGGTTATCACCGATGTTGAAGTTGAAGATTTTCAAGCCAATAGTCGAGTCACCGTATTGACAGATTTACAAGGGGATTTTGAATATAGCCTCAATAATGGAGCGTTTCAATCAAGTAATGTTTTTGAAGATGTTGCTGGTGGAATGCATACGATTACCATGAGGGATTTATTTGGATGTGGAGAGGTTGTTGAAAATATTGTAGTAGTCGGATTTTCCCCGATTTTTTCACCTAATGGTGACGTTCTTAATGAATCGTGGCAAATAGATGGTCTTTCCGCGTTGAATTCTCCGATAGTTACAATTTATGATCGGTATGGAAAGCTAATTACCCAGTTGACCGAGTTCAGTCCTGGATGGGATGGAAGCTTCAAGGGAAAACCCCTGCCATCCACCGATTATTGGTTCAAATTGTCTTATCTGGACAACGATGGTAACAGGGTTTATGCCAAATATCTTCAGAACCATTTTTCACTGAGACGATAGTCAAAGTGTAGTTTATCGATTAACTGTATAATTTTTCGGTTAAAAAATACTAAAAGGGTCCTTTTGGGAGTTATAAAAGTTATCACAGAATAACCTTTAGCCCCAAATTCTATGAGAGCTCTATTTTGCGCTATATGTTGTTTATTTCTGGGACTTCTCACAACAAGCGCCCAAAATTCACCGGATTGTAGAACAGCAATTCCTGTTTGTGCAGATGCACCCATCATGTCAGCTACCGATGGAGGAGGAGATATTGATGATTTTGACCCCATGGTCATTACTCAATCCGGCTGCTTGGAAAAGGGAAGTGTTGCCTCAGCAAATATTGAAAACAACACTTCTTGGTATGTTTTTAGAGCGGGAACAGATGGACAAATCGGCTTCGATATAGAAGCTTTGCCGGTAATTCCCGGTGGAATAGTTACTTCTGAATTGGATTTTGCCCTTTACGGCCCTTTTGATCAAACATCTGGACAAAACTTCTGTACCCTCGTTGGTAATGGAAGCGCGCAGCCTATTCGTTGTAACTATGAAGTAAATGTTACCAATTATACAGGTATCGGGGTAAATCCAGTGGATGGTAGAGTAGGAGCACCTTTTGTGGTTGGAAGTCAAAACACCTACGATGAGTGGCTGGACGTAACTGCAGGAGAGATTTATTATTTATTTGTCAATAATTACAACACCAACTTTAATGGTGACCCAGAACCTTATATGTTGACCTTTACAGGTACCTCGGTCGATGCAGATCAGAATACAGCATTAGATTGTACCCTTAGGGATGAATTTTTGGGACTGGATATAATTGCTTGTGAAGGAGATCCAGATATTACTTTGAGCGCCTTGAACTCACCTGCTGGGTCTGATATTGCAAATGTAACTTGGACGGTTGATTATGAAGATGATGGAACAATAGACGCTACACTGCCCGGAACAGGACTATTTGGAGCTGAGCTTGTGGTCACAAGTCCTAACTCAGGACGTTATTTTGTTGAAATTACTACCGCTTCGGGGACACCTCCAACGGTTATAGATAATGGCGGAATTCTAATTACATGGTATGGTATACCCCAATTAGATCAGGTAATGGTTATTGATGACTTTGTAAACAGTGATCAAACCGACCCTTATAATATTGAGATAGTGGCGCAAGGCACTGGAGATTATGAATATGCCATAAATGGTGGTGAATTTCAAGATGACCCTCAGTTCTTTGATGTGCCTCCAGGAGTTAACACTGTTATCATTAATGATAAAAATGGATGTGGAACCACAGAACCTATTGAATTTTTAGTAGTTGGTTACCCCAAGTTTTTTACTCCAAATGGTGATGGCATACATGATAATTGGAACATATTAGGAATAGAAACACTTTCCAATCCGGCGGTTTTTATTTTTGACCGGTACGGCAAGTTGCTAAAGCAGTTGGATGGTACAACCCTTGGTTGGGATGGGACATTTAATGGAAGAGCTCTGCCATCATCAGACTACTGGTTTCGATTGGATTATGAACGAGATGATAATGGTGTTTTTGTAGCGCGATCTGTGCGACGACACTTTACGCTGGTCCGATAATCAAAAAAGGCTGGAATTTCATCCAGCCCTTTCATCATTTAAAAGATCTAATTTTAAAATTTTAGGGTATATCCTAATGTGATATTGGTATTGATTCGGTTAATCATGGCTGTGCTGTTTATACCCGAATCGAATAGTAAGGTATTCACATCTTGTTCCGTTCTGCTAAAGGCCAGGTCCAATCTGCTGCCACCAAAATTATATCCAATACCCCCGGAATATCCGTTCAGGTCTCCAATAATATCTCCGTTCTCATATGGACTTTGTTCATATCTATAACCGGCTCTAAGACTAACTTCATCAATTCGAAGCTCTCCACCCAATCTATATGTATTTACTACACCTAATTCACTAGCTATAAAATCGTTTTCAGAAGTAAAGTTTGGATCTGTCGTAGGGCGTAATTCTGCTTCTGACATATCTTGGTGACCATAGTCAAAACTTAGCAACCCATCTTTTCCAAATACAACCGCAACGCTTCCGGTAAGTTTAGCCGGAACCTTAATTCGGTATTCCTCGAATAGATTTACAATACCAAAATCAATAAAGTTGATATCGGATACAGCCAGAGTCGAATTAATTCGTTGAGAGACGTCATCCGTCAATTCGTACCAAGTAGGGGACTGGTAGCTACCACCGACTCGTATATTATCGTTCAATTTGGCAATTGCACCTACGCTGAAGGAAAAACCATATCCTTCCGTATGCAAAAAGTTGTCAAATGTTGTGGATTGAACTGGAGAGGTGGCATCATAACCATTTTCATCCAAAAGGGTCAATCTATCATACAATACGGAATGAAAATTAAGCGAAGCTCCCAAGTAAAGATTGTCTTGGTATTGTCCAGCGGCATTTACAGTGAACTTACTATTGTATCCTGAGGTACTCTGAATATATCTTTGGTTTACGCTGGTATATTCTGCATTAGAAAAATAAGTAGTATTGGCATCAACATCATCGGTAGGTTCGATAAGTCCAGCTTGGAACCCTAAAAATGCTTGCTGAGCTCCAAAACCGAGATCAGCACCTATATTGAGGTAAGCATCCTCAATATTCTCCCCTTGTTGAACTCGAAGATTACCTAGGGTTTGTCCATCCGCAAAGTTTAAAAAGTAGTTGTCAATACCCTGGGTTGTATTTCCAGCAACGGCAAATTCATTGTCAAAATTTCGCGCAAGGTCGTAATTGAAGGAAAGTGCCAGTTTTTTCCAAGGACTATCCGTTGATTTAAACACAAAAACCCCTCCGACTTGGTTCAATTCGATAGTATTTGTGTCACTATTTCGAAGGCTATTACCAAACAACGCGTCATTGTTTCGGTTATAATTGGAACCAGAAATGGTAAACTGACTGTAATTGAATACCGCGGACCCAGCTGGGTTAACATTTAAGGACGATAAATCGCCACCGAGTGCGCCGAAAGCACCGCCCATGGACTGAAATCGTGCGGTTCCAATAATGTTCTCTTGACTATATCGCAATACATCATTAATGTTTTGGGCACTTGCAAAAGTGCATACCAATACCATGATGAAAGTTGAAATCCTTTTCATTTTGAGTGATTTAGTTTTTTAAATAAAACAGTGTGAAATGTTATCGTCTTCTACTACTTCTTGATGATGAACGCGTAGCACCTGAGCTTCTTCCACCGCTAGAACTTCTGCTGTAGCTTCTACCACTGCTGCTTCGACTGCTACCGGAACTTCTATAGCTTCTTGAACTGCTGCCAGAGCTTCGATAACTTCTTGAGCTACTGCCCGAACTTCTGTAGCTTCTTCCGCTGGACCCACTTCTGTAACTACCAGAACTTCTGGGAGTAGTAGATCTTCTATAATTGCTGCTTCTCGGAGCGGTTCGTCCGGAAGATTGATAACTCCTAGTGCTTCTGCCCGGTGTACGGGATATGGTTGAACTTCTACCTGTGGTAGCTCCTCTTCTGTATGTGCTGCTACTTCTTGTAGACGGTGAAGTACCATAGGAGCGTCCGGTTCTATTGCCTCTATAGCTGGGTGAGGTTCTGGTGCTTCTACTTGACCTGTAGTTTCTATTTCTAGAAATTGCATCTGCACTAACCGCTCTTCTTGCCGTTGTACCACTACGATACGATCTTGAACTTCTTGCTGCCGCAGTGCGACTGGCATTGGAACGACCACTATTTGCTCTGTATCTTGATGAATTTCCTCTTGTTCTTGAAGCCAAGTTGGACCTTCCTCTTAATGAAGTGCCTCGAATAGAACCTGCATATCCTCTTCTACCTCGATTATACGCATATCCTCTTCCATAATATCCTCTAAATGGACGGCCCCAGCGATTTCCATAATAACCACCCCATCCAAAACCGACTCCGGCATAGCCCCAATAGGGATCCCATCCCCATCCATAGTTGCCCCAGCCCCAGCGGTTCCATCTCCAAGGGTTGTTCCATCCCCATCCATATCCTCCCCAGCCGAATCCATTCCAGCCATAACCATTCCATAACCATGGGTCATTCCATCCCCAACCAAGGCCACCCCAGCCGAAGTTGTCGTATACATTTATCGAAACACTGGTTGGGTTGTCTCCCCATCCTGGATTTCCACTATATGTATTGTTGTTGGCAAAATAATTGGTCTGTTCGCCCAAGGGAATACTGTCATTTTCTATGTCGCTACTATAGTTATCAATATCGGTAAAGATTTCATCCTCTAAAATTTGGTTGTATTCATCGGCTTTTTGCCCAAAGTAATCTCCGTAGATATCACTTTCCTGTTGTTGAACTCGAACACCTTCAGCTGATTTCTTTTCAACATTTACAACCCGATTGCCGTTGGAATAAATTCCATCATCATCATAATATGAAGCTTGCTGGTACGACCCGCAAGAGGCCAATAGAAGAGTGGCCATAACAAATGTGGCGACAATTTGAGTTTTTGGGCGGGGTAAAGACTTTGTCATCATGCAATTTTTATTGTTGAACATACTAAAAATAGTTAGTTTTGCCCAACTATTTTTGATTATAAAGTCACAAGTTTTGTGCCAAACTACTGTAGATGGGTAAAAAATTAACTAGTCGAAGCGAGGATTATTCCAAATGGTATAATGAACTTGTCGTAAAAGCTGATTTAGCAGAGAACTCTGGTGTTAGGGGTTGTATGGTTATTAAACCATATGGATTTGCAATTTGGGAGAAAATGCAGGCTCAGCTGGATAAAATGTTTAAGGAGACGGGGCATGAAAACGCCTATTTCCCACTTTTTATTCCAAAATCCTACCTAAGCAAGGAAGCTAGTCATGTTGAGGGGTTTGCCAAAGAATGTGCTGTTGTGACACATTATCGTTTGAAGAATGCGGAGGATGGAAGTGGAATTATCGTTGATGAAGATGCTAAATTAGAAGAAGAGTTGATTGTTAGGCCGACTTCTGAAACCATTATATGGGATACATACAGAAAGTGGATACAATCCTATAGAGACCTTCCTTTATTAATAAACCAATGGGCCAATGTGGTGCGCTGGGAGATGAGAACACGTTTGTTTTTGCGTACGGCCGAGTTTCTGTGGCAAGAGGGACATACCGCACATGCTACAAAAGAGGAAGCACTTGAAGAGGCTGAACAAATGATGCACGTGTACGCCGATTTCGCAGAAAGCTATATGGCCGTTCCCGTGATAAAGGGAACCAAAACAGAAAGCGAACGCTTTGCAGGTGCAGAAGAAACTTATTGCATAGAGGCGTTAATGCAAGACGGCAAGGCATTGCAAGCAGGTACTTCCCACTTTTTGGGTCAAAACTTTGCAAAGGCATTCGATGTGAAATTTGCCAACCGAGAAGGGAAACAGGAGCATGTCTGGGCAACTTCATGGGGAGTTTCAACAAGGTTGATGGGAGCACTTGTAATGACCCATAGTGATGACAACGGATTGGTATTGCCTCCAAAATTGGCACCTATTCAGGTAGTGATTGTTCCAATTTATAAAGGGTTGGACCAGTTGGATGCAATTTCGGAGAAAGTAGACCCTTTGGTCAAGGAATTGCGTTCAAAAGGTATTTCGGTAAAATATGATAAGCGAGATACACATAAGCCTGGATTCAAGTTTAATGAATATGAGCTTAAAGGAGTTCCGGTGCGGTTGGCTATAGGTCAACGCGACTTGGAAAATGGAACTTATGAAGTAGCCAGAAGAGATACATTGCAAAAAGAATCGGTGCAAGCTGAGGAGATAGTGAATAAGATTACTTCATTACTTGAGGAGATTCAGAAGAATGTGTACCAAAAAGCCTTTGATTATAGGGAAGCTCATATTACAGAAGTGGATTCATATGATGAGTTTAAGAAAATAATCGAGGAAAAAGGCGGATTTGTTTCCGCTCATTGGGATGGAACTTCTGAAACCGAGGATAAGATTAAAGAAGAAACCAAGGCAACCATCAGATGTATTCCTTTTTATGGGGACAAAGAAGATGGGAGCTGCATGGTGACAGGCAAACCTTCCATTCAAAGAGTGCTGTTTGCCAAGGCTTACTAAAGCAGTTAAAAATTAATAGTAACTGTTGCAAGACTTAAAAATAGTTGTATTTTTGCATCCGCAATTATGCAACCTTATGGCCCGTTCGTCTAGGGGTTAGGACGCCAGGTTTTCATCCTGGTAACAGGGGTTCGATTCCCCTACGGGCTACGAAGTACTAGGTTAGAGGTACAAAGCTGAAAATATATTTTTGCTTTATGCAGTTAACTTTAAGCTTGAAATGGCCCGTTCGTCTAGGGGTTAGGACGCCAGGTTTTCATCCTGGTAACAGGGGTTCGATTCCCCTACGGGCTACTGAAAAAAATTTGAAAGTATAAATTAAGACAATGGCAAACCATAAGTCAGCATTAAAGAGAATAAGAAGAAACGAAGCGGTACGTTTGCGTAACAGATACCAGCACAAAACAGTTCGTAATGCAATAAGAAAATTGCGTGGCGAAGAAGATAAGAAAGCTGCTGAAGCATTGTTGCCAACTGTTGTTGGAATGATTGATAAGCTAGCTAAGCGTAACATCATTCATAACAATAAAGCGGCCAACTTAAAGAGCAAGTTGATGAGCCAGGTTGCAGCAATGTAACCTAGAACCGCATTTATAAAATAAAAAACGCCCCATTTTGGGGCGTTTTTTCGTTTTCGTACAGGAACCTTATCCTATTCCTTAAGTTCAGTTTCATTTCGATAACCAGTGGAGTCTTTATACCAATCTTGGTATGTATTTCCACCAGAAGTGGCCCATTGATTAAAGAAATTGTAAGCTTGGTTAATTGGGGTATTTTCTTTCGGAGGTTTAAAGTTATGAACGATGTTTATGGCCCATGGCAGACCGGATTCGGTTTGGTAATTCCCATCTATATCTTGATTTACACCTTGCACAGTGGTATCATTTGCGCCCAGGGTTGTTCTAAATCTGTTTGGTAGGTGAATTTCCCGGCCCCTATCCCTATCAATTATGAGAAATGGATTAAAGGGGGCAATACCAAGTTGGGCAGTTGTGATAGGTGTTGTAAATCTCACAGATACAGTTGAAGGTACATTCAACATGGTCTCATGGTTATCGAACAAGATAATTACAGCTCTATCTTGACCTTGTTCCACTCCATTTGAAGCAACATTTATATATCCTTCTGTTAGAACGGTTCCTGAAACGGATTCCACTAAACTTGGGGCAATACTTTCAAGTTCAATTCCAAAAGCGTTTATAAAACCTGCACCATCGGAGGTTACTTCAAAATGTATATCCAGTTGCACGGCCATGTTGTCCGCATTCAGTACCGCTACGAATCGGTAATTCACAGCTGTATCATTAAAATCATAATCTCCTAAAAACGGCCAAAGATCTTCAAAAGCAACCGTGCCCCAGCCATATTTACTTGGTGTGAACTGTTCGAAAGCTTTATCGGCTTCTTCTGGGAAAGCATCATTGCTGTCCGTTATTCCATCTCCATCCGTATCAGGGTCGACAGTGACTTCATCAAAAATTCTAAATGTAGTTAAGTCATTTATTGTTCTATCAAATGATACCCCAGATGTAGAGTTTGGCCCATAGCGATACTCCCAACCTCCTGTTTGAGTGTCCATAACAATCAAGTCACTGTTAGAACTACTATTGGCCAACCATAATTCTGTATTAGAATCGAAGGTCATTGAAGTTGGGTTAAAGGGTAAATCTTCTCCACTTATTCTTGTTGCATCATAGTCGCCTTCTCCATTTAAGTTAAGTCGATATAAACCGGAGAATGAACAAAGAAAAAGAGTACCATCTTCAGCAAAAGCCAAGTCACCACCATTTTTTTTATGAAGGCCGATAATATCCCAATTTGATAAAATATTGGCATTTTGAGGGTCGATGGTATAAAGCTTATTGCCAGAGGAGAAATATAGCAAACCATCGTTTTCATTATAGTCTAAACGGGGGCCACCGATATTTAAGTTCCCAATGGTAGTCCAGGTATCATTGACCATATCGTATCGCATTAAAGGATTTGGCTTGGATTTTCCAATGGAGTACAAAAGATTGTTTTGTTGATCTATTGCGGCTGTCCAACTACCCATGGGCATGTCGCTAACAAAGGTATAATCGCCGGTAACAGGGTCAATCTGAAACATCTCACCTGACCCGTTAACACAATATAGATAGTCTTCTACCATAGGTTTGGATGCGGACGCTCCTTTTCCACTTTGGGAAGAATAGGTATAGTTGACCAATGAGCCAGTTATGTTAACCACGGCCGAAGTATAGCTAAAGCCTTCTTTTCTCCGGATATAGAGTTGGTCGTAATACTCGGGGACAACAAACGTATGTTCAATGGTACCTCCCGAAGGCATTCCGCTAAAAATCAAATGGTTTAAATTATCCACGGAAATTTCTACACCGGTTTCTTCCTCCTCTTCCTCATTTAAATAAGTGATTTGCTCACCTGTAAGTATCTCATCATTGTAGGCGTAGACGTCATACTTTACACCTGCGGTATTATCGGTGATAATAAGTTGTACTTCCTTGTCCGTTTTAAACTCAAAGTTCGTCGGAATTTGTAATTCAGTAATTGCCAATTCGTCGATTGGAACTTCTGGGTCTGGTGTTTCCCCTTCGGGCTCTGGAACAGGACCATCAAGGCTATCCTTGACACATGAAGTCTGGAATGAAAGTATTGCAATACAGATTGCGGATAAAATGATTTGGGACTTTTTCATCGCTTAAAAGTTTATTGGATTCTAGTCCAATTTTTGAGTTAAAATTATATGCATCAGAATAAGGTTTTACCTCATTTAAGACAGATTTCGTTTATATGTCGGTGAATGGTAATTGTTCATCGATGAAATATTTGATTGTTATTTTTTCAATAAATGAACGAAAAAACCTACAAAAACATATTTTTTATCGATAAACGGTTCTTCGAAGTTGTGAAAGAAAGGAAAAACGTGGTGAACGTTTATTGGGTTATCTAAATGCCTTTCTCTTGCCTAAAAGAAAACCTGCTATGAAGAATAGGTACATAATTACTATGAGTATCATTAAAAACTCATGTAACCTATACTCATAATAGAAAATAGGCCAGTCATAGGCCGCAATGAAAATAAATGGGAAGAAGATGTGAAAAATGAAAAGCCCAATACTTACCCAGAACATGAGATTATCTCGCATCGAATAATAACTTTGCTCTGTTCTTTTTTCGATGAAATACAATCCAATGGCATATAGCAAGACAATTGAAGCCAGTAAATCAGCATAATAAAGTCCAATATGCAATGGATTTTGAAAAAGAAGGCTAACAAGATAACCCAGTGCGGCTATCATTGATGCATACTTTACCCGTACTTTATGTTTTTCATTCTTAAGAACCTTCCAATAGATGTAATAGAAGAATGTAAAGGAGACAACAGAATAAATGTTGAAAATTACAATGTTATGCCAAGCATATCTGTAATCCGAGAAGAATTGGAATTCATCGGTATGCTTAATGAAATAACCCAAGAGCTCAGTCAAAAACGTATAGATAATGAATACGGGAAAATATTTCAAAACGGTATCGTAATACCTTTTATATCTTATCACAGAGATTATCCATGCAACTAAATATAGTGGAATGGTATAATGCTCTTTTACGAAATCAACGAGCTCCTGAGTCATAATCTATTAATAATCTGCATCAGGTGGAGGACCAGCTGTACTTCTGTTTAATGTTAAACTCTGGCCCGCATATGGCGCAGGAGGTGATGAAAAGCTTGGTGCAAAACTGGCATAAGCTTTTTGTTCTCCTTTTTGTGTACTTCCAACACCTTTTTGTCCAACCGCATCCTTGATCAGCTTGGCTTTCCCATCTTCCCCAATATAAAAACCATAATTGTGTCCATCTACGTCAATGGTCGGAACAATGAACACGGCATTTTGCCTTGGATGCACTACTTTTTTGCCATCAGGGAATTTTTCCTTGTTTGGGTAATTGCCAAAATAGAAACGAAGGGAAGAAATTTCCACATTAGCATCTTTCGCTTCTTGTTCAATAAAGTCCATGTATTGTTTAATGGTACTATAATCGTAAGAAGAAAATCGAGCTGGCCGGAATTTTTCTTCGGACTCATCTCTCTCCTTTTCGAATTGTTGGATGATTTCAACTCTATTTCTGGAGTAATGGTCATATAAAGATTTTGATTCTTCCAACGAAATGATTTGCTCAGGCGGTTTTACTCGTTCCTTGGGTTCTTCATGAGGTTCTTCTGTTTTTGGTGGTTGTTTGCAAGCTCCTAACAAGAGTATTAGGGAGCCAAGCAACATAGCAAAGCTGGTTTTGGTGTTTTTCATTCTAAAGTGTTTTAATTTGTTGGGTCGGGGAAACCGTATTAAAGATATGTTTTTTCTGTAAAACCTATTAAGAAAAAAACCCTTTGAGATAGCTCAAAGGGTTTAAAATTTGTGATATTCTAAAATATCGAAGCGTTTATACTAGTTATTCATAGTTAGTAGAAATTCTTCGTTGTTTTTGGTTTGCTTTATGCGTTGTTCCATGAATTCCATGGCTTCAACTGGGTTCATATCTGCCAAGTACTTTCTCATGATCCACATACGTTGTATAGTGGTTTCATCCAATAGAAGATCATCGCGACGGGTAGAAGAGGAGATTAAATCAATGGCAGGGAAAATTCTACGGTTAGAAATTCTTCTGTCCAACTGAAGTTCCATGTTACCAGTTCCTTTGAATTCCTCAAAGATTACTTCGTCCATTTTAGAACCTGTTTCTGTCAATGCTGTGGCAATTATCGAAAGCGATCCACCGTTTTCAATATTCCTTGCAGCTCCAAAGAACCTTTTTGGTTTGTGAAGGGCATTGGCATCAACACCACCACTCAATACTTTACCAGAAGCTGGTTGCACGGTATTATAAGCACGGGCCAGTCGAGTAATGGAATCTAAAAGTATAACAACATCATGACCACATTCAACTAATCTTTTAGCTTTTTCCAATACAATGTTGGCAACACGGACATGCTCGGTAGCTTCTTTATCAAAAGTAGAAGCGACTACCTCCCCACGAACATTGCGTTGCATATCGGTAACCTCTTCAGGGCGTTCATCAATCAACAGAATAATTTGATAAACCTCTGGATGGTTAGCCGCTATTGCATTGGCAATATCTTTGAGCAACATGGTCTTACCAGTTTTGGGCTGAGAAACGATCATGCCACGCTGTCCTTTACCAATAGGAGAGAACAGATCCATAATACGGGTAGACAATGTACTTTGTCTTTCTGCAAGCTTAAACTTTTCTTTCGGAAATAAAGGTGTCAAGTGCTCAAAAGAAACTCTGTCACGCACCACTTGTGGATCTAATCCATTTATTTTACTGACTTTGATCAATGGAAAATACTTTTCCCCCTCTTTTGGAGGCCTCACGTTGCCAAGTACAGTATCCCCAGTTTTTAATCCAAATAGTCGAATCTGCGATTGGGAAACATAAATATCGTCTGGTGAAGAAAGGTAGTTGTAATCCGAAGACCGCAAGAACCCATATCCATCTTGCATAATATCGAGTACACCTTCACTTTCTATAATACTGTCGAATTCAAACTCAGGTTCTTTATATCTGTTCTTTAAATCTTTGTCAAAGTTGCTGCTCTTCTTTTCATGTCCACCTCTGTGGTGTTGGTTACCTTTCTTAACATGCTGGCTTTTTTGGTGACCATTTTGTTTATGATGATCCTTTCGTGCAGGTTGTTCCTTAGGAGTTTCCTTTTTTTCCTCAGAAGGTTTGTCAGCAATATTTTCTTTTGGAGCGGGAGCACTTTCCTTCTGCTCTTTGCTAGGACGTGGTGTTCTTGACCGCTTGGGTTTAGGCTCGCTTTTTTCTTGCTGTGGAGCCGAACTTTCTTGAACAACTTTAGGATTGGATGCCTGTACATCTAGAATTTGATAGACCAAATCAAGCTTTTTTAAGGCCTTAAACTTGGGAACACTTAGATTCTTTGCAATTTCTTGCAATTCAGGTAGCTTTTTAGCTTTTAGATCTGAAATCTCAAACATTAAATGATGAATAAATTAAACGTATCGAATGTAATTTGAAGTAAAAGTTATTTGGGGGTACTACGGTAGGAAAGATTTCCTTATGCGAGTGCTTTGCTAATAACGACACAATTATACGAATTATTTTCCAAGAAATAGGGGCAATTATCAAAAAGACACCTATTTTTGCCTTTCCAAGTCAAATTATACAATGATTCAGCGCATTCAGACGTTTTTTTTAATACTTGTGGGGGTTATCTCCGGTGTATTGCCATTTGTGTTGAATTTATGGATTGATGGAGAAGGAGTGGCCGTGTTTGCAGAGAACGAGTTGTGGATAAGTATTGTATTCTATATATCCGCAGCGTTGGCCCTGATTTCGATTTTTATGTTCAAAAACAGACAAAATCAATTTGTATTGAACAGATTGAATATGATATTGAATCTTTTTTTACTAGGATTTTTCGTTTATCGATCACTAAGCTTATCCGGAGAAAACACCATTTCTGAGAAGGGTATTGGGATGCTGATTCCTGTATTTTCTATCGTTTTTCTGGTTCTGGCCAACAGAGCCATCAAAAAGGATGAAGATCTTGTAAAATCTGTTGATCGCTTACGTTAAACCTAACATCTTAGTAGTATTAGTGCGAAAAGCCCCGGCAATGCCGGGGCTTTTATTTTTGTAATATGGTATATATGCTTATTGCATTAACGTTTCCTCTGTAAAACCGTTTCCGAATTTTATATCGGTAAGCGTCTGAATTATACTCGGGTCTTCCGAATAACCTTCTTCACTTGGCAAAAAGTAAGTGCGTTTCGCAGAAACCAATTGTCCATCAATATCCTCATAGTTATAATTTGCAATGATTACTGGTTCATTCACCCCTAAAAATGGTAGGGAAAAATAGAATCTATCAATCAATTTGGTCTCTGGGTTTACATAAAGAATATAAATGTCATTTTGCTCCTTACCTGTAACTTCTGGGTCATATGTCACATGGAGTTTATCATAGGTAGTACCATTGTATTCTTCCTGCCCTTGATAGGTGGTAATGGTTCCACCATCATTTAATTTATAGGGCATAACAAACCAAAAATGATTGGCTTTTCTTAAAAATTCACCCACGGCATTACCTTGGGGGTCGTCTGTCTTCTCTCCATTAACAAGAACAACAGTTTCGTTTCCATTAAAATATTGAACCACTTCACCTTCTGTTTCAGGCATTACATTGATTTCATGCCGGGAGTATTTCCCATAAGAAGCTTCGGAACTAAAGATGTAACGTTCAACGGATACATCCTTTTTATCATTGGCTGGAGAATGATAGGTATACGTGTACTCTACATCACCTTTTTTCCAAAGGTCGTTCCATCCTCCATGAGAATGCTCAATGGCTGCTAAAATGGTTTCAGGGTTTGTTGTGTCATAAACGGGCTCTTGAACCACTGTTTCAACCAAAATTTGCTCATCTGCCTGCGCTTTTTTGTCCTTGGGTCCACAGGAGACCACGAACATCACTACAGCGATGGCAAGAAATTTTAAATTAATCGTTTTCATTTGTTTTTAAGATTGTTTGGTTTCTTAGACGGGAGTCCCGGATGATTCTTACGAATACTTAAAATATTTAAAGCCCAAACTTTTGCTGGAATTTTGCAACGTTAAAACCCTGTATTTGCACTAAACGGGATTCGGTACTTTTTGGATTTAGTAGGGGATTGGTATGGTTAAAATGAATAAAATGAACTTTAGCTTTTTCTTTGGCGGGGAGTTCATCAAAAAGTTTCATGCTTTCAATTACAAAAGGATGCGGTATTTCGGAAATATCTCTGTTGTTAATTTCTTTTTCGTTAAAAAAGGAGGCATCTAAAAAGGCTAAATCTACTTTCTCGATTTCTTTCACAATACTCCTTTCCCATTTGTGCCATTTATCAATGTCTGGGATAAAAAGAATAGACTTATTCGGGCCAACAATTTTATAACCGACTGTTTCCGAATACTCATCCCTATGCGGCACGATCATGGGTACAACTGAAATATTGGATGTCAGTTTTACGGCTGTTTCATCCTGAATTTCTGAGAGCACAATATTGTTTAGGGTTACCAACTGGTCCCAAGGACCATTGGTTTCCAAAAAAGACTTCATTTTGGGCATTGCATAAACAGGGACTTGGTTAGCCCCTTTGGCCTCTCTTCCCAAATACATCAATCCAGTGTAATGACCCATATGGGCATGCGTCAAAAAAATTCCGTCAGGGATATCGGTATTTTTCCCCGAAAAACCTTTTAGCAATCGTAGTTGAGCAGACATGTCCGGAGTGGCTTCAAAAAGAAACGATTTTCCATTCTCATGATCTACCACTCCTAATGAAACTACTTTGCGACCCGTGTCCGGATGTTCAAATAAGGCCGAGCAACATTCTTTCTGGCAATCAATATGAGGACTCCCAGCATCTTGTACCGTCCCTAAAATATAAAGGGCAACATTGCTTTGCACCTCTTCGGATACTTGGGATAATTTTTTCTGCTTGCCCTGCTTGCCGCATGCAAATAGGAGTAATAAGACGATAAAAAGACAATTCTTCATTTAATTCTTTCCTAATTCAATTACTTCTAAATTCGATATGTTTGTTCCATCTATGACAAAACGAAGCATGGTCCGCACCCTATGGAAACCATGTTTGCCACAGGCACCGGGATTCATATGTAGCAGGTTCAGTTTTCTGTCATTCATTACCTTCAATATATGGGAATGTCCACAAATAAATAGTTTTGGAGGATTTCTTTTAATTTCATCCCGTACCCTCACATTGTATTTCTCTGGATAACCGCCAATATGCGTAATCCAAACATCCACCCCTTCGCATAAAAAACGATTGTGTTCCGGAAACTCGAGTTGTATGATGTGGTCATCAATATTACCGAAAACCCCACGAAGTGGTTTTGCAGCTTTTAACTTGTCGGTCACCGCAAGATTTCCAATATCACCCGCATGCCAAATTTCATCAGCTTGTTTGGCATACTTTAAAATAGAATCGTCCATATGCCCATGTGTGTCCGAAAGCAGTAAGATTTTGGTCATAACGCTAAAAATATGCTAAAAATTTATCGTAAGATTTCTATTGGATGGGATTAAAGTATCTTTATCAACTTAAAAGTAAGGGATCCAATTGAGATATTTTATCCAATTTTCTTATTTCGGAAAAGCCTATCACGGCTGGCAAAACCAACCTAACGCAATTACCGTTCAAGAAGTGCTGGAAAAAGCACTTTCAACCCTGGTACGTAAAGAGATTGATTTGGTAGGAGCAGGGAGGACCGATGCTGGGGTGCACGCAAAAGAGATGTATGCGCATTTTGATTCTGATGACTTTGAAAATTCAGAAGAGCTAACATATAGACTGAATGCATTTTTACCCGAGGATATCACCGTGCAGAAAATTACACCGGTCAAATCGGATGCCCATGCGCGCTTTGATGCTTCGGAACGGACCTATGAATATTGGGTGATTCAAGAGAAGAATCCATTTTATACTGATTTTGCCCATTATGTAAAGCATCCATTGGATGTTGAGGCGATGAATCAATCTGCACAGTACTTATTGGACCATAAAGATTTTGAGTGTTTTTCCAAATCCAACACAGATGTAAAGACCTTTTTATGTGATGTTAGGCAGGCATTTTGGGAAAAGAAAGAAGAAAAATTGATTTTTACCATTGGGGCGGACCGATTTCTGCGCAACATGGTCCGAGCAGTTGTAGGTACCCTATTGGATGTCGGGATGGGAAAAATGAAACCTGAAGAAATCAAGACCATTTTAGAAAGCAAAGACAGGGGAAAAGCTGGCGTCTCAGTGCCGGCAAAAGGATTATATTTGACAAAGGTCTCTTACCCAAAAAGGATATTCAATGAGCAATAATGATGAAATAGGTAAAGCATTTGATTTTGGGCTGTTCCAACGGATATTTGCGCATACCAAACCTTACCGAACCACCTTTTGGGTGGTGGCGATTGTAGCTATTCTGTCAGCTGTTTTTGCGGTGTTGACCCCTATTTTAGTCAAATTCATTATTGATGAACCCCTTACCAATAAAGATAGCGAGCAGTTGTTGATTGTTGTATTGGTTATGCTGGGCGCTCTTCTTGGGCAGGTCATTTGCCAACTCTCTTTCAATTACTTCGCAAACCTTCTGGGAGAATCGGTCATCAAGGATATTCGAATCCGACTTTTTCAAAAGATGATGGGTTTTAAAATGACCTATTTTGATAAATCGTCTATTGGTGTACTGGTGACAAGAGCAGTGGCCGATATGCAACGAATAGGGGAAATATTCAGCCAAGGTTTTTTTGTTATCGTTGCGGACTTGTTAAAAATGCTCTGCGCTGCAGGTGTAATGCTATATATGAATTGGAAACTGGCTTTAATAGTCTTCGCAATTCTACCCATAATTCTGATTGCTACCCGACTTTTTCAACAAGCAATGAAAGTTGCATTTATTGAAGTTCGGGCTCAGGTATCCAATCTAAATTCATTTGTTCAGGAACGAATAGCTGGAATGAAAATCGTACAGCTCTTTAATCGTGAGCAGATAGAAAAGGAGAAATTCCGGAAAATCAACGAAAAACATCAAAATGCTTGGTTAAAAACGGTTTGGTATAACTCCATCTTTTTTCCGATTGCCGAAATCTCCAATTCCGTAGGAATAGGTTTGGTGGTGTACTTTGGAATCATCCAAAACATTGATAATATTAGCTTGGATACCAAAGGATCCATTTTTGCTTTTTTCTTTCTGATGGATCTTTTGTTCCGTCCCTTGCGTCAGATAGCTGATAAGTTCAATACCCTTCAGATGGGTATGGTGGCAGCTAACCGAGTGTTCAAAATTTTGGATACGGATAGTCAAATTGCGGACAATGGAACCTTGGAAAGAGCGGATGTCAAAGGTGACATTGGGTTCAAAGATGTTAGATTTGGCTATGTCGAGAATGAAGAAGTACTACACGGTATTTCATTTGATGTAAAAGCGGGAGAAACGGTTGCCATTGTTGGTGCAACGGGGGCTGGAAAATCTACAATCATCAATTTATTGAATCGTTTTTATGAAATCCAATCAGGGGCTATTTTGGTTGATGGTCATAATATTAAAGAGTATTCTTTGCAATCATTACGTTCCCATATAGCAATTGTATTGCAGGATGTATTTTTATTTGCAGACTCCATAGCAAATAATATAACACTACGTGATGACGATGTTGCCGTGGCGGATATAGAAGCCGCTGCCAAACAAATTGGCGTGCATGAGTTTATTTCCAGTTTGCCGGGAGGATATCAATATAATGTTAAGGAACGAGGAAGCATGCTATCAAGCGGCCAACGCCAATTGTTAGCATTTTTAAGGGCTTATGTGAGCAACCCAAGTATTTTGATTTTGGACGAGGCTACTTCTTCTGTGGATACATATTCCGAGCAATTGATTCAACAGGCAACAGATAAAATCACGGAAGGAAGAACTTCAATTATAATTGCGCACCGATTGGCCACTATCCAAAAAGCGGACAAAATCATTGTGATGGATGCCGGTAAGATTGTTGAGATGGGCACCCACAAAGAATTGCTTAAAAAAGGTGGTTACTATAACGACTTATATGAAGCTCAATTTTTGGCCGAAGAAGTAGCATAAATATTGATTTGCATTGATTTAGTGGACGCTAGAATCGTTAAACTGCCATAGTACATTTACAATTTGCCATTTCCCATTTAATTTGACAATATGCATGTAGTCAATCCAGTCATCAGCAATCAATTTTACTGAAGCAGTTTTGTCGTAAATGTCAAGTATGACCACATCTTTCTTTGGACGTTCCGGGAATTTATCACCTTTCATATTATAGGTTTCGGCCAGCAAAACCATTGCATCGGTAAAAGTTTCCCTTAAATACTCTTTTTGAGTTGTCTTGTTTGTCCAGAACGTTCTTTTTACCATTCTCGGGTGGGCGGCCCGCTCAAATTGATCTGGTTTCAGATTATGTTGGGATTCTATATAATCCAATGCCACTTGCTTAATATCCGTGGAATCTTTTAAGGATTGGGAATTGGCATGGAATATTACAGAAAATCCAAAGCACAGAAATAGGATGGCGGATTTTATCATGGTTTGTTGTTTTAAACCAAATGTATTGAATGTTGAAAGCAAAAAAATGTTAATTATGATTTTCTTTGGAAGATGAAAAACATTCCAATTCGAACCGAGCTGGAAGACCTAGAAATTGTTATTTAGGTCTAAAATCTTCAAGGGTCATTTGGCCGGTTACCAGCATCAAGGTAACAATCAATGCTCCCATGGCCACCATTACAATAACCAAGAAAAAAAGATAAGCCAGACCTCGGAAAAATGTGCTAAGAAATTTGGTTTCGTGAATCTTTTGTAAAACATAGAATTGGTAAATTACAATGACCAATAAATATGCCCAATTGAAGATATCATACTTTATATCGAACAAACCGAAAAGAGGAATACAAACCAGCACTTGAACAAATGAGGTTTGCCCGGTGATATATGCATTTGTAACAAGGTGTTCGGTATAATTGAGTTTTTTCTGATCTATAAATAAAAGCCAAGTTATTAACGCATAAATCGGCATTATTAAATAGGACAGCAACCCTTGATAATCGAAAACAAATTCCATATTGGTCGGTTGCTTGTCCGTAAAGCTGCTGTCGGTAAGGTTTAATTGGTAGAGGTTCCTGAGAACAAAAAACATGATTCCAGACAAGGTGACAGCTATTGCGAAATAGCTTATTGGATTCATGTATCTTTTGCGTGTTCCCGCAATATAACTGTTTACCACTTCGGCCGGCTGGGAAAATAAATGCCGAAAAGTTTTTAAGAAGGTATTATCTAAATTGAAAATCTGAAAGCTGACGTCTTGAAATACATTTTTAAGCGTCAAACGATTGCGTATTACCTTGCCTCCACATGAGGGACAATAACCGAAATCGGATCTTAGGTTAGCTTCGCAGTTTTTACAGTTCATTCTTACTCCAAATCTTTTCTCAAAAATTGGGTTAACTCCTCCAGACCTTTGAATGGTGCAAATTCTCCATCCTTAATATAGGAAATAGACCCTGTCTCCTCACTGACCACCAAACAAATTGCATCAGTTTTTTCGGTAATCCCCACGGCAGCACGGTGACGCAATCCAAAACGTAAGGGAATATTTCGATCATTGGAAACGGGTAAAATAACTCGGGTAGCGGTTATATAATTATCTTGAATAATCGCTGCTCCATCATGTAAGGGGCTATTTTTGAAAAAGATGCTTTCCAAAATGGGTTGAGTAATCTCAATATTCATGCTATCTCCAGTTATCTTAACAAAGTCGAGGGAATTGGTGCGCTCTATGACAATAATGGCCCCAGTCTTTGTAGAGCTCATTTTTTCACAGGCTGCTACAACAGCCTCAACATTAGTGTCGCCGGGCAAGGCCTCTTGCCTTAAAAATTTAAAATGTCGGATGAAACTTCGTTTAGAGGCAAAGTTTGTGGAACCTATCATCAAAAGAAACTTTCGAATTTCTTGTTGAAATACGATGATCAATGCAATCAATCCGATGTTCATAAAACCTCCGACCATACTGCTTATCATTTTCATCTGTATTAACTCCGTCAATTTCCAAAGTGCCCAGACAATTACAATTCCGATAAAAATATTGATAGCAACTGTGCCCTTTACCAGTTTATAAATATAGTAGAGTAATGCGGCCACAAGGACAATGTCAATGACATCAGTGATTTTAAATTCAAGAAAATTCAGAAAATCCAACCGCAGTGTTTTTGTAAAATTAGCAAAAATAGAAGAACCAAAAATTAGAGGGTGTTGGCTTTCAATGCTTCAATGAGCATTACACACTCTCCTGCTTCTTTAACGTCATGTACCCTTAAAATATTGGCACCTTTCAATAAGGCAATGGAATGCAAGGCCGTTGTGCCGTTCAAAGCTTCGATTGCTGATGATTCTAGAATCTTATAAATCATCGATTTTCGGCTTAGCCCAATTAATAGTGGAACTTCAAAAGTTTTAAAAAGATCAAGATGATTCAACAAGGTATAATTCTGCTCCGTTGTCTTCGCAAAACCAAAGCCAGGGTCTATGATCACATCATTGATTTTAAGTTGGGTAGCTTGGTCAATTTTCTTGGAAAAATAAGATCGGAGGTCCTTGATCAAATCAGCATAAATGGCTTTTTTTTGCATGGACTGAGGTGTCCCTTTCAAATGCATCATAATATAAGGAACTTGATATTTGGATACCGTGGAGAACATCTCTGCATCCAAATTTCCAGCGGAAATATCATTGATCATTGCAGCTCCCCGTTGTAAACACTCCGAGGCTACTTTGCTTCGAAATGTATCAATGGAAACCAATGTGTCTGGAAAATTCTTGAGAATCAACTCAACTATGGGAAGTAAACGTTTCAGCTCCTCCTCTTCTGGGACATGTTCCGCTCCTGGCCTTGAACTGTAAGCGCCCATATCAATAAAGGTGGCCCCTTCTGAAAGCATTTTTTCTATTTGCTGAAGAATGTTTTGCTCGTTCTTATACTTTCCACCGTCATAAAAAGAGTCGGGTGTAAGGTTTAAAATACCCATTACTTTGGGTGCGGTAAGATCAATAAGGGTTCCTTTACAGTTTATGGTCATAAAGAATATTTGCTTTGATGCGTTTCATTATCTTTGGCACGGTGTTTAGGGCACCATAGTTTGGACGAAATTTACGCAAATTAGCCAGAATACATGCAGCACACCTCCCAACAATATGATGCGGTGATCAACACCTGCCGGGAACTATTTCAAAAGAAGGCAAAAGACTATGGCACCGCTTGGCGGATACTACGACTCCCTTCACTGACCGATCAGATTTTTATCAAGGCCCAACGCATTCGAAGTTTGCAAGAAAATGAAGTACGTAAGGTGGACGAAGGAGAGCGATCTGAGTTCATTGGAATCATCAACTATTCCATAATGGCATTGATCCAATTGAAAAAAGGTGTGGTAGAACAGCCAGATCTTTCCGCAAAAGAAGCTGTGGCTTTATATGACAAAGAAGTTTCCATTACCAAAGAACTCATGGAAAATAAGAATCATGACTATGGAGAGGCGTGGCGCGATATGCGGGTAAGCTCTTTGACCGATTTGATTCTTCAAAAACTATTGCGGGTAAAACAGATTGAAGATAACCAAGGAGCCACTTTGGTAAGTGAAGGCATTGATGCCAATTATCAGGACATGGTAAATTATGCGGTTTTTGCTTTGATTCATTTAAATGAGGAATGATGAAATATTTGGTTTGGATTTCTAGGATTTTTGTTGGGGTTTTATTTATCATAAGCGGACTTATAAAACTGAATGACCCCGTTGGATTTTCGTTTAAATTGGAAGAATATTTCAGCCCAGGAGTATTGGATCTACCGTTTTTAATGCCTTTGGCTTTGGCCACTTCCATTTTTGTGGTCATCGTTGAGGTGATTTTAGGGGTGTTGTTGCTAATCGGGTTCAAGCCCAAATTCACTCTTTGGAGTCTGTTGTTAATGATTATCTTTTTTACGTTCCTGACCTTTTACTCAGCCTATTTCAACAAAGTAACAGATTGTGGATGTTTTGGAGATGCGATAAAACTTACACCTTGGGAATCCTTTACAAAGGATATAATCTTATTGGCGTTGATTCTTGTACTGGTTTTTGGGAAAAAGTATATCACTCCATTGTTCAATGCAAAAACCAATTGGATTGTTACCGGAGTATCTCTATTGGCCTGTGCTTTATTTGCCAACCATGTGCTTAAGCATCTACCTTCGGTAGACTTTAGACCATACAAAATTGGGGCGAATATTCAGGAAGGGATGAGTGTTCCTGAAAATGCACCTAAATCCATAAGCGAATATGCCTGGAAATTCGATGTGAACGGCGAAGAAAAAATTGTAGTTACCCATGGAGATTATCCTTCGGTTGAGGGTGAGTTTATTGGGGTAGAAACCACAGAAATTCAAAAAGCATACGAACCACCAATTCATGATTTTACCATTGAAAAAAATGGTGAGGACATGGCTTCTTTTCTGTTGGAAGAAAATAAATTGGTCATGGTGATTGCATACGACTTAGCGAAGAGCAATTACGATGTGTTTTCAGAAGTTGCTTCGGTAACTTCCAAAGCCAAAAACAAAGGATATAAAGTTATTGGCATGTCAGCTTCAAGCAATGAAATGGCCAACAAAATTAGAAAAGAATATGGTCTGGACTTTGATTTTTACTTTACAGATGAAACTACCCTGAAGACCATAGTGCGTTCGAACCCAGCGGTACTGGTCTTAGAAAGGGGTACTATTTTACAGAAAGTCCATTTTAACGACCTTGACGAATTGAAATTTTAAACATAAATAACTAAGAAACCAAAATCATGAGAACCCAAATAGTTGCAGGAAACTGGAAAATGAACAAGAATCTTGAAGAAACAGAGGCGCTTTTATCTGAGCTTTCTGCAAAGCTTCCTGACACCCATGCTGAGGTAGTTGTGGCACCCACCTTCGTTAATTTGGCTCAAGCACAAAGGAGTTTGCAGTCATCCACAATTAAAGTGGCGGCCCAAAACATGCACTTCGCGGAAAATGGAGCTTATACCGGTGAAATTTCTGCAGATATGTTATTGAATATCCATGTAGACACGGTTATCCTTGGGCACTCTGAGCGACGTTCAATTTTCGGAGAAGCTGATGACCTACTTTCTAAGAAAGTAAAAACTGCTTTGGACAAAGAAATGACTGTTATTTTCTGCTTTGGGGAGGAATTGGAAGATAGAAAATCAGGAAACCATTTCAATGTGGTTGAAAACCAACTGAAAAATGCCCTTTTCGATTTGGATGCTTCAGCATGGAATAAGATTGTTTTGGCCTACGAACCTGTTTGGGCCATTGGTACTGGAGAAACTGCTAGTCCTGAACAGGCTCAAGAAATGCATGCTTTTATTAGAAAAACTATTGCCGAAGCGTATAACGGTGTCGTAGCTGAGAATGTTTCTATTTTATATGGTGGAAGTGTGAAGCCAGGCAATGCTTCGGATATTTTCTCCAAGCCTGATGTAGACGGAGGTCTTATAGGAGGAGCTTCCTTAATGGCTGATGATTTTATAGCCATCATCAAAGCCATTTAAAAGTTATAAATGTGATATATCTTGAGTATACGTTCACTATTTCTCCTTTACAACCCACGACTGATATTTTGATTGCCGAGCTTGGTGAGGCTGGTTTTGAAAGTTTTGTTGAAACAGATACAGGTTTATTGGCCTATGTGCTAAAATCTGAGTGGAAGGAGAACGCTTTGAAGAATCTTTATGTCCTTCAAGATCAGGATATAGAAGTTGGTTGGACTGTCAAGGAAATTGAACAACAGAATTGGAATGCAGAATGGGAAAAGAATTTCCATCCCATTACTGTTGGAGACCAATGTGTGGTGCGTGCACCTTTCCATGATCCCATCAATGTTGCATATGACATTGTAATAGAACCTAAAATGAGTTTTGGTACCGGTCATCATGAAACTACGCATATGATGTTGGAACACATTCTCAATGCTGATTTCGAAGGCAAATCAGTGCTTGATATGGGCTGTGGCACTGGAGTTTTGGCAATTTTAGCGGAAATGAGGGGAGCAGAAGCATTGGATGCCATTGATATTGACGAATGGTGTTTTCTGAATTCCAAAGAGAATGTAGAGCGAAACAATTGCACTAAAATCGAGGTTTATCAAGGTGATAGCAGTTTGATAAACAATAAGAAATATGATGTGATACTTGCCAATATCAACAGGAATATCTTGTTGGATGACATTCCTATCTATACTAAATGTCTAAATTCTGAAGGAGCAATCTTTTTGAGCGGGTTTTATACCCAAGATTTGGATATAATTTCTTCAAAATGTGAGGAATACCGGCTAAAATTTGCAAAAAAGTTGGAAAAGAACAATTGGGTTTCGGCAAAATATGTAAATTAGAATTGATTTATTCAATTAACATGGGCGCTCAGGAGAAATTATCAGAAGAGGTACTAGTAGAGGAGGAGGTTGTAAAACAGAATGAAATTGTTCTGTTCAATGACGATGTAAATACATTCGATCATGTTATCAATACCTTGGTCAAGGTTTGCGACCATAGTCCAGAACAAGCGGAACAATGCTCTTTAATTGTTCACTATAATGGGAAATGCACGGTTAAGACCGGGGAATACTCAGATCTTAAACCGAGATGTTCTAAGTTATTGGATGCAGGACTTAATGCTGAGATAATCTAACCTCTTAAATTCGCTATTTCAACATGTGAATGCATACTTCAATTGAAGTAACTTTGCAATTGAATACAATCAAACCAAATACTTAATTTTCTAAGCAAGAAAATGGGCGAATTTTTCAAGGCAGAATTAAAAGACCGTTTTTTAAAATACGCATTGCAACGTAGGGACTATTTTGAGATAAAAACCCTTTACGATGAATTCCTCAGTCCAAATTACAATCTTGATTTTGTTGGAAAACTGATTCGGGAAATCCAAGAGTATGACTCTAGTTTGTTGGATATTATGGGCGGTAACGGCGTTGAAATTTTTATGATGGCGTCCACATCAAAAACCCAACAATTTTTGAATACTGGTGGGTTTAAGGACATGCACGTAAAAGAAGAGGAAAAATGGGATGCCCTGTTAAATCAGTTGGCATCAAATAAGCAAGCCCAAGAAGACACGCAGTTACTAAAAAGTACCTCCCCAAAAAATAAAAGAGAAAAGACATTACTGATTATTCTGATTTCGGCAATTGGAATAAGCTTTGTTTTTACGCTTTTTAGTTTGATTTATAACACCTTGCTAAAGCCAGAGTATGTTCCTGCCGATGAATTTGAAAGAAAACTGGAACAAGTTCGTTCACAGTATATTCAGGAAAATGAGAGACTTACTCAAGAACTGAAGCAAACTCAAGCGATTATTGATTCCCTAAGAGGAAGCAATTCTACTGATTGATAGAAAGGTAAATCTTCAGTTACAAGTTTAGGATGCCCATGATTTTATGAAACACATTGTAATTTTCGTAAATACCGGTAAACTCTTCACTGCCTGGACCATAAGCAAATATCGGTATCATGGTCGCTGTGTGCCCACCAGTTGAAAAGGTACCTTTGACCTCATTATAATTGTCTTGATTGGAAGACAATGCGAATCCGCCAGTTTCATGATCGGCAGTAACCAAAACTAAAGTGTTACCGTCTTTTTCGGCATAATCAAGAACAGCTCCCAAGGTTTGGTTAAAATCTAGCATTTCTGTAATTATATATTCGGCATCATTTTCATGTCCACCCCAATCAATTTGCGAACCTTCAACCATCAGGAAGAAGTTTTTAGCATCTTTTTGAAGATACTTCATAGCCATTTCAGTTGCATCGGTTAAAAAACTTCCCCTTTGCTCCAATATTTTGGGAAGTCCTTCATCGGCTAATAGAAAACCTAATTTTTTGTTTCCATCAATTTTCTGTGCATCCAAACTATAGGAAATATCAAACCCTTTTAAGCGCAAACTATCGCTATAGTTGAGTTTGTCAGGTCGATTTTCGAAAAAGCGTATTCCTCCTCCGGCGAAAAAGTCGATATTGGAACTGTGCATTTGACTGGCGATTTCATCTTGTTGACTCCGTAACTTAACATGCGAAAAAAAAGATGCCGGAGTTGCATGGGTAATTGAACTGGTGGCTATAAGACCTGTATTCCAGTTTTGGTCGGGTAAAATTTCAACAATGGTTTTAACCGATACAGAGTCGCTATTCACTCCTATGGCCCCATTATAGGTTTTTACCCCGCTTGCGTAGGCTGTAGCCCCTGCAGCCGAATCCGTAATACGATGGCTGGATGCATTGTTTTTTAACAGTCCAATGTGTTGAAAACGCTCAAAATTTGAGTGCTCAAGTTTTCCCAGTTCATATAATGAAGAAATTTGTGTGAGCCCCATACCGTCACCGATTATTAAGATAACCTTTTTGGGAGTTGTTGTGTTCTGCGCCTTCATATGCAGGTTGCCACCGATAAAAAGAATCCCGACTACTAATGCAATATTTTTGATGATACGTTCCATATAATTTTAGTATTCGTATGTAACCAAATCTCAATTCATGCCAAAGATATTGAATTCGGATATCACAATACTCATGGAATTTATTCTGGTTTAATAAGGTAATCGCCATAAATCCCCTCCGACCGGATGGATTGCAGGAAATATGTTTGATGAGTTTTTTATGTCATTTTAAAGCAGTTGAACGAATTGTGTGCTGAAATTACATCTGTTGAGTAATTTCTTACAATAAATTGAAATTCAATGCGTTGCTTATTTAAAACCAGATAATGCTGGAGGCTAAGTCGGTTATTGGACCTGCTTGCACCCCATCAACCCAAATCAACCTGAATGAAGTCTGTTTTTCTCAGTATCACGACTTTCCTTTTATTGAATACCGCCGTTTTTGCGCAAAATGAGTCTTTACCTGAAGATTCGTCAGAACCCCCAGTTACGTATAATAAGAAAGAATTGGATAGTTTACTTCTGGAACTGCGTAAGGAGTTTTACAATGCAAACTATGAGATAATTATAGAACACGCACCAGGGCTTATTCAGAATGCGGTTCAAATAAATGCGCCACAAACAGAAGAGCGACTAATATCTGCTTTAGGAAATGCCTTTATCCAATTTGATGAACATGAAAATGCGTATAACTTGTTCAATCAATCATTGAATAGGGCTAAGAAAAAGAAAGATACCTTTAGTATTTTAAGTGCTTACATCAATTTGGGAAATACGTTTATTTTTAAAGAACCTGAAAAAGCTATAAAATACTTTGAAAAGGGAACGGAATATCTGAAAGCTGAAAGAAACCAGGCTGAAATCAATTTTAGTGACAGAGCGAGTTTCATCCTACACAATAATCTTGCTGAACTCTATGTTGGGATTAAAAAACCCAAAAAGGCCCAATATTATCTTGATGAATCGCAATCGTTGTTGTCCCTCCCTTCCCTTGCTCCTGCAAAGGAGGAGTATACCGCTACCGGTTATCACATTCAAGGTGCCATTGATCTTCTGGAAAATCGTTACGATGCTGCTATTTCAAATTCGCATAAGGCACTTTCTGATGGAGAAGGGCTACTTGATGAAAATTATGTTATAAATGCATATAAGGTACTATTGGACGCTTATGGCAAAACAGGAAAGTATAAAGAGCTCAGTGACATAAGGATACCCTATGATTCTTTAAAAGACAAGCGTTATGAGTCTGAGAAAATACGTCAGCAACAAATAGCCAATTCAAAGTTCAATTTGGAAAAATATAAGCAAGAGTTGAGGGAGACCCAGTTAGCTGGTGAGCTTTCGCAGCAGAAGGCCTCCAAAAACAAGCTGCTCTTTATTTTTTCAGCGATTTTAGGAGGAGTGCTAGCGCTGCTTATTGGTGTTTTGTTATTTGCAGGATACAAACGGAATCACCTACTATCAGATTTGAGGAAGAAAAACCATCAATACTTGGGCGCTAAAGAAGTGTCTGAGCAGCTTGCTCGCAGCAATACTAGGTTTTTGTCGACCATAAGTCATGAATTGCGAACACCGCTTTACGGTATTATTGGATTATCGTCCGTATTAATGAAAAATGATAAGCTGGATGACGAGAGTCTTGAAGAAATAAAGTCATTAAAATTTTCAGCGGATTATCTGCTCGCCCTAGTGAACGATGTGTTGCATATAAACAAGTTTGAATCGGAGGAGGGCAGAAAACTTCAGAACGATCATTTTATATTGAACAATTTGATTCAGAATATTGTTCAATCCTTTGAGTTTAATAATCAGAAAAATAACAACTCCGTGCAGGTCGATATAGATTCAAGAATTCCAGAAGTGCTTTTGGGGGACAAGATGAAATTGTCCCAAGTACTCATGAATCTGATAAGCAATGCAAGTAAGTTTACTGAGGACGGGGACATTTCGATTTCCATGAAACTTGATAACAAGAATGATGATACAATCGGAATTTTGTTTTCTATAGAGGACTCGGGTAAAGGTATTCCATTGGACGAGCAGAATAAGATTTTTGATGAGTTCACACAGGTGAAGACCGACAACAGTCAAGGTGGCACAGGTCTTGGGCTTCCTATTGTAAACAAAATATTGCACATTCTGGACAGCAAGCTTCAATTTAAGAGTGCTGAGGGTGTTGGAACTGCGTTTAGTTTTTTACTGCAACTTAAAGAAAGCTCTATGGAGCATGTGCAGAGTGCAGTAGTCTTGCCGAATTCAGATGCGCTGAAAGGAAAACATATCTTGATAGTAGATGATAACAAAATCAACCAATTGGTAACCCAAAAAGTACTTGCGCAATATGAAATTCAGTATGCCGTGGCCAATGACGGCGTAGAGGCCATTGAAAAGGTCAAGGAACACGCTTTTGATGCTGTTCTGATGGATATTAACATGCCTCGCATGAATGGTTTTGATGCCAGTAAAGAAATAAGGACCTTTAACAAGGTGGTACCGATAATCGCCCTAACAGCGACCATTTATGATGGTATTCACGAAAAATTGTCCTACTGTGGTGTAGACGACGCTATTGTTAAACCATACGATACAGAAATGCTTCTAAAAGCTCTCACCAAACATATTTGTCTACAGAAAAGATATCCCTTTGGAACAGTTTCGTCGGCAATCGGGGAAACTATTAAGTATTCTGGCTGATTGAATTTGATGGATTTTTAAGTTGAAAGTGTCTCCAAGCTGAAAATCATTTCTTTCTCATTTCCGGAGTTCTACATTCATTTGATGGATGTGATTTGGAGAATTCCCTAGGGAAAAACAATCAACTGAACTATAGAATAATAATTACACCTCTACTTTCAGATTAAATCTAGGTCTTGGAGCTTTTGATTCTATAGTCCATCGGTGTCAATTTATACTTCCACTTAAAAGCTGCGGAAAAGTTATTAGCATGCGAACACCCGACTTGTTCGGCAATTGAAGAGATGGTTTCTTTTGGATCTAGAAGAAGTTGAGAGGCCTTATTTAGCTAACTCACAAGCTTATCCTGATTTATTCTTCCTCTGTCCCCTTTTATTATCAAAATTTGAATGGTCTTCCAATACCTCATTTAGTTCCAGATTCCAGATTTCCAATTGATCTTGGGATGTTTTGGTAATTATTCCAAATTCTTTAAAAATAGCATCTCTATGTTCGTGGACACTCCCAATATCAAAGTACAGACGTCCAGTCCTCCTTATAAAAAAGTCCAATGGTGTTGTAACCATTTCTTTTTTAACAGCAAAATGTAACTCTGCCTTACACATTTTATATGATAGGTTCTCATCGTTAAAAGCGTTAAATCTCTCTAGTATTTCTTCACTTTGTTTTCCATATGTGGTTACAAGATACCACGCTTCATAATAGTCAAGTCCATAAACCTTAATTTTCTGATATAGCTGTTCGATATAGGTCAGTACATCATTGTAGTCCTTGAATCCATTGCCACAAAGTAAAATTTTATTTGTAGTACAACCCCCTACCGCTGAACCATATCTCTCTCTCATTTTGTTTGCCAAAAGATCAACAACCCGCTCCGACATTTTTCGATATCCTGTAAGTTTTCCTCCAGCTATACTGATAAGGCCACTATTGGACATAAAAACTTCATCTTTTCTAGAAACTTCCGACTCTGATTTTCCTTCTTGATGAATTAAAGGTCTTAAACCTGCCCATGAAGAGATAATATCACTTGCTTGTAATTCAATGGTTGGAAACATTTGATTAACGGCAGAAACCAGATAATCTACATCTTCAGTTGATGCGACTACCTTATCTTTTGAATCTATATATTTTGTGTCCGTAGTGCCAAAATAGGTGACTTTACCTCTTGGTACAGCAAACATCATTCTACCATCAGGAATATCAAAATAAATAGATTGCTTAATGGGTAATTTTTCCTTTGGAACAACAAGGTGTACTCCTTTTGTCAAAAGTAACTTTTTACCTTTCCTTGATTTATCTTGATCACGTATTGTATCGACCCATGGCCCAGCAGCGTTAACAACAAAATTGGACTGCACATTAAATCCTTTACCTGTCAGCACATCAATTACCTCTACTCCACTTATATTTCCTTCTTTATAGACCAAGTCCTTTACTTTTAGGTAGTTCAATGCTAAAGCACCATACTTTATCCCGGTTTTAATGACCTCTATGGTCAAACGGGCATCATCCGTTCTGTATTCAGCATAGTAACCAGCCCCTTTCAAAATATCCTCTGGAAGAAGAGGTTCTAGGTTAAGCGCCTCTTTCTTTGTCAAAATTTTCCTTCTATCATCACCTTTGACATTGGCTAGAACATCATATACTTTTAATCCCAATGAAGTCATTAGTTTGCCATACGAACCTTTTTTAATTAAAGGCAACAACATTTTTTCAGGAACAACTAAATGCGGTGCAAGTTTATGGACGGTTGCTCTTTCAGAACCTACTTCCTTTACCAGGCTAAAATCCATTTGCTTAAGATATCTCAAGCCTCCATGAATTAGCTTTGTTGATTTGCTACTGGTACCTGAGGCGAAGTCTAATTTTTCTATCAATGCTACTTTCAATCCCCTTGAGGCAGCATCCAGTATTATTCCAGCCCCCGTTATTCCTCCACCAATGACCAGTACATCAAATACTTCGGTAGATAGACTGTTTATACTATGTTTTCGATTTTTGACAGAGAATTCCAGCAACACTTTCTATTTAGCTAGTTAGGTTTCAAGAGTCCAGCCCATGGTACGTTCTATAGCTTTCTTCCATGTTTTATAAAGACGCTTCCGTTTTGTATCATCAAACATGGGGCTAAATATTCGTTCAATTGGCCTATTTTGCTCAACAAATTCTTGCTTCCACAACCCAACTTGAATACCTGCTAAAAGTGCTGCTCCCATAGCTGTAGACTCTATTACCTCTGGTCGATGTACCTCAGTATCCAAAATATCAGCTTGAAATTGCATCAAATGATTGTTGGCACAGGCACCTCCATCTACACGTAGGTTTTTCAATTGAATACCAGAATCATTTTCCATGGCCATAAGAATATCTTTGGTTTGATAGGCCAATGATTCTAAAGTAGCCTTTGCCAAATGGGCTTTCCCTGTATCACGAGTAAGTCCAAAAATAGCCCCACGTGCATACATGTCCCAATAAGGAGCTCCCAAACCGGCAAATGCCGGGACCAGATAAACCGGATTCTCCCCTTCTATTGTATCGGCCAATTCATCTGTTTCTTTTGCATTACTGATAAGTTGAAGGCCATCCCTCAACCATTGTACGGCTGCCCCAGCTATAAAAATGCTCCCTTCCAAGGCATAATGGACTTTTCCATTCAATCCATATGCTATGGTGGTCAATAGTCCATTTTTTGAAAACTGAGGGGTTTCACCGGTATTCATTAACATAAAGCACCCGGTACCATAGGTATTCTTTGCAGTGCCTGGCTTAAAACATGCTTGTCCAAATAATGCAGCTTGCTGGTCGCCAGCAATTCCGGCAATTGGAATTTTTACCCCATCGGTTTCATAATCTCCAAAATGAGAGGAAGAAGGTTTTACCTTGGGTAACATGCTTTTGGGAATATTAAGTGCTTCCAACAATCTATTATCCCATGTAAGATTAACAATGTCATATATAAGGGTTCTCGAGGCGTTGGTATAATCTGTGACATGTTTTTTTTTGTTTGTCATGTTCCAAACCAACCAAGAATCTACGGTACCCATTAACAATTGTCCTTTTTCAGCTTTTTCCCTGGCCCCTTCCACATTATCAAGAATCCATTTCACCTTGGTCCCGGTAAAATATGAATCGATTACCAACCCTGTGGTTCGACGCACGTGCTCAGTCAAACCATTTTTTTTCATTTCCTCACATATATCAGCGGTCCGTTTATCTTGCCAAACAATTGCATTATAAACAGGTTCTCCCGTGTTTTTATCCCAAACTATGGCCGTTTCTCGCTGATTTGTGATTCCTATGGCCTTGATATCAGAAAATGAAACACGATACCTGTCAATCAATTCTTTAAAAACAGCCAACTGGGATTCAAGGATTTCCTTGGGATCATGCTCTACCCATCCAGGTTTTGGAAAGATTTGTTGAAATTCTTGCTGTACCATCCCCTCAATTTTGCCTTCGGCGTTGACCAAAAGTGCTCTTGAGCTTGTTGTGCCCTGATCTAAGGCAATTATATACGAACTGTTCATATTTGAACTCTTTTCAAAGATTCGGCAATATTCCGTTATTAAAAGATGAAATATGTACCAAGTACCATCGCTGTTATAACGGCACCTGTTATGAGTGCGTACTTCCATGGTGTGGTATCAATTTCATCCGTGACCACTTCTTGCATTATTGTGGTTCTCGGAATTAACTTACCAACCATTAACATTATGCCTATATTAATTACAAATAATATGCCCATAACATGTAAGAAATGTGGATAGGCATTGGCTTTAATAATATTTAATTCTTTGGGGTCCGAAATACCATTGATAGCTGCTTCGGTAAGTGCAATATCTACCACGATTGGACCAATGACGAACTGACTTATCAGATACATCACAACTCCAGCAGTAAGAACAATCTTAGCTCCAAGAGCGGGCACTTTTTTTGTATAGATACCCACCACCACAACTGCAAAAATGGGGACACTTAAACTTCCCAATGATTCTTGTATGTATGCAAATAAGCCATCTGGTGCAGAGGCAATAAAAGGAGCGATACATAGGGATATAATAGCTAACCCAAGCCCAAATCTTTTTCCTGCTTTTACTGTTTGTTCATCGGTTGCATTTTTTTTGAAAAAATATCGATACAAATCAAAACCGAATAAGGTCGCACTACTGTTCAGCAGACTGTTAAAGGAGCTTAATACTGCGCCAAATAAAACCGCTGCAAAAAAACCTAATAACGAAGGAGGCATAACTTTCCTCACCAATTCGGGATATGCCAAGTCGGCATTAGCGAGATCTCCTTTAAAAACATGCCATGCTATAACACCTGGCAATACTACTATTATTGGAATCAAAAATTTTACCAATGCCGCCAATATTACGCCCTTTTGGCCTTCAGCTAAGCTCTTAGCCCCGAATACACGCTGTAGTATGGATTGATTGGTTCCCCAATAATACATTTGTGCCAAAATCATTCCTGTAAAGATGGTACCAAATGGAATGGAAGCATCCACCTCTCCTTTTAAGTTGAATTTTTCAGGATGATTTTCCCATAGAATACTTAACCCATCCCCGATACTGTCATCGCCAATCAATTTCAATCCAAAATAGGGAATTAGGATACCCCCTATGAGTAAACCTATTGCATTGATCAAATCTGAAACAGCAACTGCCTTTAAGCCACCAAAAATTGCATATATGGAGCCAATTATTCCAATACTCCAAACACATATCCATATGGTAGCGTTTTGGCTAAGTCCCAATAGATTGGGAAGGTCGAACATAGAACTAAAGGCCAGAGAACCTGAATAAAGAATTGTAGGCAGCAATACAAGCCCATAAGCGAATAGGAAAAGTATGGAAAGAATGGCCTTTGTTTGTCTGTCGAACCTATTTTCAATGAATTGGGGAATCGTTGTGATGCCACTCTTCATATATTTTGGCAACAGGACAATGGCTGTCAATATCATGGCAATAGCGGCCAAAGTCTCCCATGCCATTACCAAAACTCCTTCTGTAAAAGCCTGCCCATTGAGTCCAACAATTTGCTCTGCGGAAAGATTAGTAAGCAATAATGAACCCGCAATGGTTATGGCTCCTAGACTTCTGCCGCCAAGAAAAAAACCATTTGCAGATTTTTCATTTGTGCTTCGGGTGGCCCACCATGCTATGATGGCCACCAACACGGTAAAACCTACAAATGAAAGAATGGATAACAGGCCCATATTTTTATGTTTAGAATTAAATTGATTTTAATTGGGCCATACCGCTCTTGGGTATTTCAATGGTATTCAACCCTTCATCTATATTAATAAAGTCATCTTTTATCAGCTTTCCCTCACAGTCATATGTCTTGTATTCGTATGTTCCCAAATTCAGATTTGAGTTGATAACAATCATTTTGGATGATTTGGCATTTAGAATGTCAATAGCAAGGAATCTATGGTTGATTTGTAAATTTTGGTCTTCAAAAATCCCGATAATCACTTTGTTATTTAAGTTCGCTCTTAAAACAGGATAGTTGGAAAGTGGTCTCGAAGGCAAGAACTTTCCGGAGCAAAAAATATCGGAATTTTCATTCCAATATCTTGTGTAAAATTGAAGCATATTCAAATGAGATTCTGGTGCTTTGTTCAACATCACTGAGACTTGTGGTACACCAAAAAGTGTACTTAGATAATGAAGGGCAGCATCTTGTACGGTCTCATCAAAATGCCAAGTAACCATATCAGAATGCACGGCTGTTTCTCCACATAACATTTTTATATCCGTAATTCGTACTCGATTCATTGTATAATCACCAGGGCAGTCAAAAGCGCGGAGCATATTACCATATTTACGCATGGCTGGCCCGGTATACTTTTGTCTAAATTCTATAAATATGTCTGGATTTACTTTTTTGACTTCAACAATAACCTGTGTGAGCAACGCATCCACAGCTTCATTGATTGATGAAAAGTCACGATTCTTACTAGCGTCAAAAGGGGTCTCTTGATAGCTTTTGAAATCATCTATAAAATCAAGTTTTAGCCCATCAAGGTTCCAATCTCTAACCGCGTTCACATAAATACCTGTTAAGTAATCCCTGACTTCTGGGTATCTGGGGTCAAAAACGGGTGCCCATCTATGATTTTCGGTTAAAAACTTGCCCTTGAACTTTTGGTAGGCCTTAGATTTTCTACCACAAAATGGGACAGAATACCATATGCCTACTTTCATCCCCAAGTTTTGTATTTCTTTAACCAGAGTTACCATATTTGGAAATCGCTCTGGGCGCCAATCGCCGGTATAATCGTACCCACGATTTGTATCTTTTGTTTGCCAGCCGTCATCAATAATAATAGAATCAAACCCTAAGTCTTTAGCAATGCGACACTCTTTAAATAGTAAATCTTGATTAAGATTTTGATGAAATTGATACCATGTGGAGTACAAAGGTTTTTTGGCTATTGCCGGCACCGATGTTGGCTTTAGATTTTCATAGCTTTCCCACCATTTTGAAGTTTCTTGTAAAGATTTCGAAAAATGAATTTTGCGTTGATCTATACGAATGTCAGCGCTAAACTCTTCAACAGGATATTTGCATTCTGTAAAGAATATGATTTGACAGTAGAAATGGTTGTCTTCTTCTCTATATTTAGCAGCCATTTCCACCCTGTTAATAGCATTTGAACAGGAAAAACAAAGTACATTGTCATCATTGTTGCCAAAAAGTGAAATAACAGGGGCATCAATGGATATCCTTGATTCATGATTCCCAAGTTCCCAATCTGCCTCTATGCGTTTCGAAAAATCTGAAGTAGGCTTCCAAACACCTTTAACTTTTGCTGCGGGTATTCTCCATTGAAGACTTACAGGTTCTGGAAAACTTCCACCATGATTTTGATATTCAAACCGAAAAATTTGCAAAGCGTTTTCATCTGTGGTCAATTCTAAATTGACAGAACCATTTTTGTTGTTGATATTAAAAATTAGAGGGTCTATTTTTTTTTCTATTGTACTTATAATCATTTTTACAAAAAATATAAAACTTCATCCAAGGTTAGCTGCTGTAACATTGCAGAAAGTAAATAATAGTCGAGAAAAGCCAGATAAATTTTATCTGGCTTTACACTTCTGAATTTAAACTAACTTAAACTAACTCAAACTATAACTAAATTACCTCTTGAAGTAAATTATCCTTGGAATCTGAACAAAAACTCTTCGGTAATAGCGCTTATTATGAATAAATGCTATGATATAGTATGCTATAATTCAAAGATAATAAAAAAACCGAGATATGATTATTATATGAGCTTTAAGAATAGGATTATACCAATAAAATATGTAAAAAAAGTAAGTTTTGAAAAATTGATCAGTCCTACACCGAACCTCTATCAATTAAATGAGAAGGAGTAATTTGTTGCGTAATCCCATTGTCCTTTACGTGCAGTGCTGCTTGGACGCCCATCTCACTAAAGTCAGTGGATATTGTGGTAATTCCTCCTGATATAAACTTTTTGATTATATGGTCATCATAGGATAGAACGCCAACATCTTTTCCTAAGACATATTTTTTATCTGTGCAATCCTTTAATATATCCCATAAAAAGGAATCATTTGAAGCAAAATATAGGTGGTCCTTCTTTAAGACAGATATATCGTATTTTGATACTATAACTCCTTCTACATCATAATCTGATAAGAATTTTTTAAAACCTAGTTTTATGCCAGGAGGAAGCTGTGAATTTTCTTCTGCCAACAACACAAATCTTTTATATTTGCGTATCTTGGGAAGAAGCTTTAACAACTTGCTATAGGTCGAACGTTCAAACTCCTGACTTATAAAAGAATATTTTCTCTCCAACGGAACAAACCTATCAACAATAAGCAACTTACTTGAATCGAAAGGTTCCAACAGTGCTTTTACCGTTGGATGGGGTATGGGAGCAACAACGTAGTATCCGTATTTGCCTTTTATATTGATTAGTGTATTTTCAAACACTGATAAATTGTTATGATGAAAAAATACATCTATTTGGAATCGTTCTCCAAGTTCTCCGCGAAAAGCATTGTAAAACTCCTCTTGAAAACGTTGAAATGAATAAAGAACCAAGGCTATTCTCCTCACCATCTTGGTTTCATTGCTAACAATAAAGTACCCCTTGGCTTTTTTGGACTCGACTAGTCCTCTGCTCTTTAATTCCTCATATGCCCCAACAATTGTTTTTCTGGCGTAACCAAGTTCTGCTACCATTTCATTAATTGAGGGTAGTTGGTCTTGACGTTCTAAAACCCCATCATCAATGGATTCAATAATACCTAGGACCAAATGCTCATGCTTTGTCAAGTCATATTTTTCTTGGTACTTATTTATTACGTCAACCACTGTCATATTTCAGTCTTTCTAGATGTTTTCCTTCCTAATTATCCGGGCAATATAAGCTTAACAATAATAAATATCAATTCTCACATAGTTTGAAATTTAATTTCAATCAAAAACCATCTATCAATGATTTGTTGAGGATGTTGTGAATAATACTGTAAATACTTGCCTAGTCCTTAAATATAGAGTTATTTTCAAAACGTCCAAAATATAAATAATACAACAAAAAGGCGGTTATTTTGTTAAATCCATTGTTTTATAGCCTTCACTTTCAAATATTAAAATTTTTGTTATACATTTGAAGAATAGCACACTATATCATAGTTAATTAAATTTTTATTAAAAATCTTCCTTACAGGGTTTCAAACTTAGCTATAGTAGTTGTTGATTAGATAGGGTGAATTGTTTCACTATTCATGAACTAAACTCAATTAAAATTAATTCAATAACCAATTCTAAAGATTATGAAGCAAACTTTAACTAAACTTAAGACGACGAAGTCAGGCTTTTTAGCGCTGTTCGTTCTTCTTGTTTTCGGAATGCAGACATCGTTAGCACAGACAACGGTATCCGGAGCAATTGCCGATTCTGAAGGTCCTTTGCCAGGAGCCAGCGTTGTGGTTAAGGGTACAACAACCGGAGCGGTTGCAGATTTTGATGGAAATTATACCATTGAAGTCCCCGAAGGTTCCAACACGCTTGTTTTTTCCTACGTGGGGTATGCTGCACAGGAAATTAATGTTGACGGCCAAACAACAATAAATGTTACCCTGCAACCTGATGCCCAATCACTAAGTGAAGTGGTGGTTGTAGGTTATGGTACACAAAGAAAAGCTGACCTTACAGGAGCTGTTGGTTCTATTAATGCAGTAGATATCGTAAAACAGCCTATTGTAAGTCCGGATCAAGTGTTGGCAGGAACAATTTCTGGTGTTAATATCACTAACAGAAGTGGCGACCCTGGAGCACCTATTAGTGTTAACATTCGTGGTGTTGGTACATTAAGCGCTGATGCCAATCCACTCTATGTGGTTGATGGTGTTCCCTTGGTAGGTACAAATAACATAACAGTTAACACTTCCTCTACAACGGATTCAAATCCATTGGCTAGTATTAACCCAAGCGACATTGAATCCATAGATGTTTTAAAAGATGCGGCTTCCGCGGCGATTTATGGTGCAAGAGGTGCTAATGGTGTAATTATCATAACAACTAAAAAAGGAACACGGGGAGACCCTAAAGTCACCTACGATGGCTACATATCCTCAGCTTCACCAAGAGAAACACTGGACGTTCTCAATGTTCAACAATATATTGCCATCCAACAAGAATTAGGTAGGGACTTTTCAGCTTTTAGCGGACAACCCAACGTGGATTGGCAAGATGCTATTTTCCAAGACAGCTTCGTTCAAAATCATAACGTTGGCGTAAGTGGTGGAGGTGAAAATGGTACTTATTATATTTCTGGTTCTTTTCTTGATAACGAAGGTATACAGCGGGCCCAGTCTTTCCGTCGCTATTCCCTAAGAGCGAATTCAGAATTTAAGATTGGAAAACGATTAAAATTTGGAGAGTCCTTACAAATAAGTCAAAGTGATCGCTTAACCCAGAGTGAGGGAGCCTTAAACGCAGGTTTTAATGCAGCTTTGAATGCACCTTATTTTCAAGTATTCGGTGATGGCCCATTTGGTTACAATTTGGCCAATCCAAGTACATTAGGTGGCGCAAATGGCGCGAACCTGGTGCAATTAACGGATGAAAGAATAAACAAGACCACTATTCAGAATAGAAAAGTGCTTGGACACTTTTTTGGAGAATGGGAAATCATAGATAACTTAAAATTAAGACCCTCTATTGGTATTGATTACAATGTTGGATCTGGTGACTTCTTCCAGGCTGAGACCACTTTTGATGGCAATTCCACAAGACAGTCTTTATTAGTGCAGTCGAGACCAATTGAATTGACATTGACCACGGGTGCTACCCTATCTTATGATAGAACCTTCGGAGATCACAATTTTGGAGCTTTAATAGGTTTTGAACAAACAAAATTTAGGTTCGATAAGGTAAGGTTGCAGGGTAGAAACTTGTTTAACGATGACTTTGCTTCCAGTGGAACGGCTGTGGCTGGAGCCAATGAAGCGGATCTCTTTACCTTACAAGGTATTATTGGCCGTCTGACTTATAATTACAAAGGAAAGTATTTGGCAACTATTAATGTTCGTCGAGATGCTACCTCAAAGTTTGCTGAAAATAATAGAGATGATATTTTCCCTTCCATCTCTGTAGGTTGGAGGATCTCACAAGAAGATTTCATGAGTGATTATGGTTTTATCGATGATTTAAAACTAAGAGTAGGTTATGGTGAATTAGGAAACCAAAACCTTGGGGATGGTACAGCCAGAACCTTTCCTTTCCTTTCCACATTGAACAATAATATATTTTATGTATTGGGAGATGATCAGGGAACGGTAGTGGGACCTGCTCCAACCACATTTGCCAATCAACAAATAGGATGGGAGACCTCGAAGCAAATTGATATAGGTCTTGATTTTAGTTTGATGAAAGGTAAGATTACTGGGGTATTTGATTATTTCAAGAAAACAAATGAAGATGCGTTGGTAAACCTTCCGCTTCCATTTGCCAGTGGATTCTTCTTACCTGCACCAACCAACGCAGGTGAAATTACCAACTCTGGTATTGAACTTGCTTTAAACTATAAAAACAAAATAGGAGAGGATTTTGAATACGGAGTCGGATTCAATATAACCACAGTTAAAAACACGGTCCAAAGTTTAGGTCCCGTGAGCCAAATAATTGCCGGTGTTGGAGGGGCACAATCCCATAGAACCATTGTTGGGGAAAGCCTAGGGCATTTCTTTGGATACAAGACAGATGGCTTATACCAGAATGATGCAGAAGTTGCAGCTGCCTTACCGGATGCGAATGGTACACCTTCTCCCGGAGATATCCGTTTTGTGGATGTTAATGGCGATGGTCAGGTAAATGCCGATGACAGAACTATATTAGGTAGTCCTTATCCTGGTTTCTTTTATGGTTTAAACCTTCAAGCCAAGTATAAAGGATTTGATTTTTCCGCCCTATTAAGAGGTGTTGGGGACAGGCAGATCTACAATTCTTCAAGAATAACATTGGAAGGGTTGACTGGAACCAACAATTTCAGCACTCAGGTATTGAACAGATGGACAGGAGAAGGTACGACCAATTCCAGTTCCAATCCAAGATTGGCTGGCCCTGGAGACCCCAATGGAAACAATCGTATTTCGGATCGTTTCATTGAAGATGCTGACTATTTGAGAATTCAGAATATACAATTAGGGTATACAGTACCTAAGGACGCTTTGCAAAGTTGGACCAACAATTTTGTGTCCAATATGAGATTTTTTGTGAGCGTACAGAATCTAGCGACCTTCACCGGCTATTCAGGTTTTGACCCTGAAGTTGGTCGAGCCCAGAGTTTCCAAAAGGGTAATAACCCACTTGCCACTGGGCAAGATGATGGACAGGCTCCTTTACCTAGAATAATTCAACTGGGATGGTCAGTTAGTTTTAACTAAAAAATTGTTATTTTAAAATAAAAGAAAAATCATGAAAAGTAAAATTTTATTTCTTGTCGCCATCTGTACTTTGACAGTATTGTCGTGCGACGACGAGCTAGATTTACAGCCTTTGGATAGTATTACTGTTGACACGTTCTACAATACTCGAGGAGATTTTGATGGGGCCATTTTTGCAGCCTACTCTTCCATACAGGATTTTTGGGGTACAAGTACCGAGACACTATCAGAAAGAGGTGAATATTGGAAATTATCAATGGTTATTTCGGATGATGTTGCTGCGGACCCGGTGACCAGCGATCAAATCTCCATAGATATAGATAATCTACAGTTAAGAGCAGCCGATGTGCCGTATGCAGCAGTTTACACGCAGATTTATGAAGGTATCTACCGGACAAACTTAGTGTTGGAAAATTTAGATGGAGATAACGAGCTAACCGCTGAAGATAGAACTGTTTTAGATGCGGAAGCGAGGTTCTTGCGAGCGTGGTTCCATTTTCAGGCAATGAAAATGTTTGGAACTCCCCCTATTGCGGTAGAAGTTTTGACGGACATTAATAATTTGGCATTGCCAAACGCCACACAAGATGACTTGTATACTGCTATTCTTGGGGATTTAGGTGCCGCGGCAGCAGGTTTGCCAGCTTCGTGGGATTCTAGTAATACAGGAAGAGCCACATCTTGGGCGGCCACAGCCTTAATTGGAAAAGTAAATGTATTCAGGGAGGATTGGCCAGCTGCAACAACAGCACTAGCCAATGTTGTGGACAATGGCCCATTTAGTCTAGTTGCCAACTACGAAGATGTTTTTGCCTTTACCAATGAGAACAACTCTGAATCTATTTTTGAAGTGCAATACGGTGGACCACAGTCAGATGATAACCTTTGGGTTTTTGATGACACCCACTCCGAAAATTTCAAAGCTTCACAAGGTACCGGCCGTGGTTGGTATTGGGATGCTGGAAATGGTGCTCCAGGTGGTAAATTGGGTTGGTGGGCTCCTACCCAAGATTTGGTAGATTCTTTTGAGCCTGGTGACACAAGGTTACCTACCATTTTGTATCAAGACGGGGATATGTATTTTACCACATTTACATCCCTACCTTACGATACGGGATGGTCCTCAACCAACTTTACCTTGAAAAAGTATCGTGGTGAAATAAATACGGTTCCTGGAAATCATGCGCCAAATCAACAGGCGGACTTCAATAATGAACGTTGGATGCGTTTGGCAGAGGTAAAATTGTTGTATGCCGAGGCGCTTATTAGAGGTGGTGGCGATTTGGCAATTGCTAGAACGCAAATAGATGACATTAGAGCTAGAGCAGGTTTAGCGGCCACCACAGCAGCAGATGGAGATTTATTGGCTGCAATGATGCAGGAAAAAAGAGTGGAATTAGCTTTAGAACCACATCGATGGTTTGATATTGTTCGCTGGGATTTAGGGCCAACAATTTTTGGAGGTAATTGGGAGGAGCGTTATGCTGTATTTCCATTCCCGCAATCAGAAGTCGATAGATCTGATGGGCTCTTAAATCAAAACACAGGATATTAGACAAGAATTCTATCATTAATCCTGTGGTTTAAGTTATTTAAAGGAATCCAATTAAATTTATGATTGGATTCCTTTTTTTAAACCGTTTAAATAAATGTTCGTCAATCATCATATTTGGATTCGTTCGATAATTGTTTTCTTAACACTTGCATTATCTGCTGTTTCATGTGAAGAAAACACAACTAAGCTATTTCATGATTTATCACCCAAAGAAACAGGAATATCATTCAGCAATACCCTAGTAATTGGTGGCGAACCCAGTGTACTTGAATTTGAATATATGTATAACGGCGCGGGGGTTGCCGTGGCAGATTTTGATCAAGATGGACTGCAAGATATTTACTTTACCGGCAATATGGTCAGCAATCGCTTATACCGTAATCTTGGGCAATTTAGGTTTGAAGATATTACGACATCAACAAACGTCAGTACCTCAGGTTGGTCAAATGGTGTTGCCATAGTAGATATCAATCAAGATGGATTTCCAGACATTTATGTATGCAAAGGAGGGCCAAGGGGTTCTTCAGATGAAGATCGTGCCAATCTGCTATTTGTGAACAATGGAATGGAGGATGGGAAATTATCCTTTACCGAAGAAGCAAGTAAATGGGGTATAGCTGATAGTAGTTATTCTGTTCAAGCCAATTTTTTTGATTATGATGGTGACGGGGATTTGGATATGTATCTTCTTAGCAACGCTTTGGTCGATTACAACAGAAACACATCTCGCCCCAAAGACTGGTCCGGTAAGGCCCCTTCAGTAGATAAACTGTTTAGGAATAATGGAGACGCCACTTTTACGGATGTATCCAAGGAAGCCAAAATACTTATGGAAGGGTTTGGTCTGGGGGTAGAGGTATATGATTTCAATGAAGATGGATGGGTGGATATTTATGTGTCCAATGATTTTTTAACCGATGACTTTCTCTATATCAATCAAAAGGATGGAACCTTTAAAAATGAGATTTCCGAATACATGGGCCATCTTACTTTCAATGGAATGGGCAATGATATCGCAGATATCAATAATGATGGTTTAATGGATGTGGTAGTTTTAGATATGCTGCCTCCGGATAACAAAAGATGGAAGTTGACCATGATGGGCAATAACTATGATGAACACCATAATGCCCTTTCCAACGGATACCAACCCCAATATATTAGAAATACCTTGCAAATAAATAATGGAAATGGCTCATTCAGCGAAGTTGGTCAAATTGCAGGAATATCGGCTACCGAATGGAGCTGGAGTGCTTTGCTTTCTGACTATGACCATGATGGGAAAAAAGACCTATTTGTTACCAATGGATATCGCCAAGATATTACCAATTTAGATTTTATGGTGTATGGCAATACCATTTTGTCCATGGGTTCTGAACAAGCCAATAGAGAGAAACGTCTAGAAGCTCTGAACAAACTACCGGGAATAAAACGGTCAAATTATTTGTTCAAGAATGAGGGGGAACTGCAATTTAAAGACATATCAAAGGAAGCTGGAATTACAAAACCCACTTTTTCAAATGGTGCGGCTTACGCAGATTTTGATAATGATGGGGATTTTGACCTAGTAATCAATAATATAGATGACCCAGCAAGCATCTTAAGAAATAATACCGAAGTAGATAGCACACAGTCCTATTTGAAATTCCGATTTAAAGGTGTTGCCCCGAATTTGGAAGGAATAGGAAGCCAAGTTGAGATTCACTATCAAGGGCAACTTCAAAAACAATATTTTACGCCCTACAGAGGATATCTTTCATCTGTAGAGTCAAGTCTTCACTTTGGCCTAGGGGATATTAAGAAAATTGATAGCGCTATAGTTACTTGGCCAAATAAAATGCAGGAAGTATTAAAGAATATTCCTGTCAATCAAGAATTGGTTCTGCATCAAAATAATGCGCAGACCTTTAAAAAGAATAATGTAAAGAAAACGGTTGGGCTATTTAAAAAAAGCGATAGTATCGGATTGGAATTTACCCACAAGGAGAATGACTTCGTGGATTATAAGATACAACCGCTCCTACCTCATATGCTTTCCAAAAATGGTCCCGGAATGGCTGTAGGTGATGCTAACGGAGACGGACTTGAAGATGTCTATATCGCTGGGGCAATGGGGCAGCCTGGAACATTAAAAATACAAAGTAAAGATAGAAGCTCCTTTTCAGAAATTGTTTTTCAAGATTCAGATTCCGAGGATATGGGCGCTTTGTTTTTTGATGCGGATTCAGATGGTGATCAAGATTTGTACGTGGTAAGCGGTGGGTCATCCGCAGCAAAAGGAAGTATAGCATATCAGGACCGTATTTATGAAAATGACGGTACAGGAACATATACATTAGTAGATGCTTTATCCGAATCCCTGGTAAGTGGGTCTGTGGTAGCTGGAGTAGATTATGACAAAGATGGGGATATAGATCTTTTTGTGGGGGGTAGAGTGCAACCAGGAGAATATCCCATGTCCCCAAAAAGCTCCTTACTTAAAAATGAAAGTTCCATTGGGAATATCAAGTTTAATGATGACCACAGTTTTTTAAATAATTCAGGGGAGCTAGGAATGGTCACCGCTGCGCTATGGACCGATTTTGATAACGATTCTTGGATTGATTTGATCGTTGTTGGTGAGTTCATGCCCATACGATTTTTTAAAAATAGTGAAGGTAATCTTCAAGAAATTACGGAACAGATTGCGCTAAAGGGAACCAATGGTTGGTGGAACAGTATAGCATCTGGTGATTTTGATAACGATGGGGATAGTGATTACATCCTTGGAAATTTTGGCCTGAACAGTCGCTATAAAGCGAGCGTAACCGAACCACTTTGCATTTATGCCAAAGATTATGATAAGAATGGTCAAATAGACCCAGTAATGTGCCATTACATAGATGGAAAAAATTACATAGCACATTCTAGAAACGATCTTATTGACCAAATCAATGCCATGCGGGTGAGGTTTAGAACCTATTCTGAATACGCAGAAGCCACTTTTGAAGAATCATTTACGGAGGGAGAACTTGCAGATGCCCATATCGTTAAAAGTGAAACCTTTGCCAGTAGCTATCTTGAAAACTTAGGAAGTGGAAGGTTTGCGTTAAAACCCTTACCTATTTCTATGCAAACGGCTCCTTTGTATGGTATAAGTATTGGCGATTATAACCATGATAGTCACCTAGATGTGTTGGCCGTAGGGAATTTTTATAGTGGAGAAGTATTTAACGGTCGTTATGATGCATCTATTGGATGGCTTATGACTGGAGATGGTAAAGGAGACTTTGAAGCATTGAAAGTAGATGAAAGTGGATTCTTTGTAAAGGGAGACGCAAAAAGTCAGGTAAATTTATTTACAGACGATTCTGAATTAATACTTTCTGGAATCAATAATGGGGAATTAAAAATTCATTCCAGAAATCTGGAAAATGCGTTTGTGTACAATCCAAGTCCCCAAGATGCTTCCATAACAATCCACTTTGAAGATGGTTCTGTACAAAAGAGGGAATTGTATTATGGTTCTGGGTATTTATCGCAAGGGAGTCGTAGGCAAATCATCCCTAAAAAAGCCAAATACATTATGGTAAAGAATTTCAAAGGAGAGGAAATAAAAACTGATGTAAGAAAATGAAAAAGACGTCCATACTTGTTTTGGTTTGCAGCGTGCTTTTGGTCACCATTTCTTGCGACAGGGGCAACTATCCTAGGTTTCAATTACTAAGCCCATCAGAATCGGGTATTGACTTCAACAATAAGATTGTTGAAAATGACAGTATCAATGTATTCAATTTCATGAATATTTATACCGGTGCAGGTACCGCCGTTGGTGATATCAACAATGACGGACTGGTAGACGTCTATTTTAGCGGTAATATGGTTTCCGGTAGACTTTATCTCAATAAAGGAAACATGAAATTTGAGGATATCACGGAAAAATCTGGCCTGATAAACAATCGTTGGGGTACTGGAGCTGCAATGGTTGATATCAATCAAGATGGTTTTTTGGATATCTATGTATGTGTTTCTGGCAGTGCCAAACTTGAAGAACGGGCAAACATGCTTTATATCAACAACGGGAACAATACATTTACCGAGCGAGCTGCAGAATATGGTTTGGATGATACACGACAATCCATGCATGCGGCCTTTTTTGACTATGATAAGGATAATAACCTAGATATGTACCTTTTGGTCAATCCCGCTGCATATGAATACAATGTAAACGTAAGCAACCCTCGAAAATTAGATGGCTCATCCGTAAGCAATGACCGCCTGTATAGAAATGAGGGTAATGGGAAGTTCACAGATGTTTCCTTAACATCGGGTATTCTTGTAGAAGGCTACGGTTTGGGTGTGGGCATATCGGATATTAATAATGATTCGTGGCCTGATATATACATTTCCAATGATTTTGTGGGGAATGATATTTTATATATCAACCAAAAGGATGGAACATTTAAAGACGAATTGGACACCTATCTAAAACATACTTCCTATGCAGGTATGGGGAACGATATAGCAGACATTGATAATAATGGAAGCCCGGATATTATGGTTTTGGATATGCACCCTGAAGATAATTTTCGACAAAAATTGATTATTTCCTCTACGGGCTATGATCGGTTTAATTTTATGTTGGATGCCGGCTATTCTCCACAATACACCAGAAATACACTTCAACTGAATCAAGGTGAAGGAAGCTTTAGTGAAATTGGTTATTTGGCAGGAGTAAGTAGTACGGACTGGAGCTGGAGCGCACTCTTGGCCGATTATGACAATGATGGATTAAGAGACCTATATGTTACCAATGGATTTTTAAGAGATTTAGGGAACTTGGATTACATTCATTATCAAAATAGGAGCAATAGTCCTATGGGTGATAGGGAAACAAAAATTAAGGAGAAATTAAATTCCATTCATAATTTGCCAAGAGCTGAACTGGTCAATTACGCCTTTAAAAATAACGGCAACACTACTTTCGAAAATATGTCCGAAGGATGGGGCATAAGCGATAAGAGTTGTTCCAATGGTGCTGCCTTTGCTGACTTAGATAATGATGGCGATTTGGATTTGGTTATCAACAACGTAAACCAAAATGCTTTTGTTTATGAAAATACCAATGAAACAAAAGGGAGTAATTTTCTACAACTGAAATTAAAAGGAGATAAAGGAAATCTCGAAGGAATCGGTTCGCGGATTAAGATAAATTCTAGAAACACCACCCAACATTATCAACATTATTTAAGTAGGGGGTATGAGTCTAGTGTTGACCCTACCATTCATTTTGGGCTTGGCACTGATACAATTGTCGCAACGGTAGAGATATGGTGGCCGGATGATTCTTATCAAAAAATAGCGAATGTAAAATCAAACCAAAAGCTAATAATAAGACAATCCGAATCGAAAAAGGCCGAAGTTCAAAACCAGATTTCACCTGTTGAAACAAAAAAATGGTTTGCAGAGATCACTGATTCCCTGGGTATCGATTACATTCAAAAAGAAGACCCTATAGTTGACTTTCGCATTCAACCGATTCTACCACATATGCATTCTCGAGGTGGACCTGGTATAGCCATTGGTGATGTTGACTCCAACGGAATGGAAGATTTTTATGTAGGTGGTGCGGCAGGTTCAACAGGACAAATCTACCTGCAACAAGAAGACGGTTTTAAAAACAGTTTTGTGGGATATGAGGAAAGTTTAAGAGAAGATATGGGTATGCTGTTCTTTGATGCCGATGGAGATGGGGATCAAGATTTATATGTGGTAAGTGGCGGTATTCCCACTTCATACAAAGAGGATGTCTATCAAGATAGACTGTATGCAAATGATGGAAAAGGAAATTTTTCACTCACCAATGCACTACCAGTTAATGATATCAGTGGTTCATGCGTTACAGCTTCTGATTATGATAACGATGGGGATTTGGACTTATTTGTGGGAGGCAGGGTCGACCCTGGTAATTACCCCATGCCGACGACCAGTCAGTTATATGAGAATATATCTACTGAAGGTGAACCTAAATTTAGGGAAATAGGAAAAAACATCGAAAATTGGGAAAAATTGACCATGGTGACTTCCGCTATATGGTCAGATTATGATAATGATGGATGGTCGGATTTGATTGTAGTTGGCGAATTTATGCCTATAACTATATTCCATAACGATAGAGGGACATTAAAGCTTGTGGAAAGCCCCACCGGACTTGAAAAATCGGAGGGTTGGTGGAACAGTATCTCAAGTGGTGATTTTGACAACGACGGAGATATGGATTACATAGTTGGAAATTTGGGCTTGAATACCAAATACAAAGCTTCCAAAGATGAGCCGCTATGTATTTATGCTAAGGATTACGACAAGGACGGCAGAGTAGATCCAATTATGTGTTATTACAATGATGGTGAAAATTACATTTCCCATACTCGGGATAAACTAATAGAACAGGTTAATGCTATGAGAGGGCGCTTTAAAACGTATCAGTCCTATGCCGAGAAAACCTTTGAAGAATCTTTCTTGCCGGAAGAATTGGAGGATGCCTATGTAGTAAAAAGTCATGTATTTGAAAGTTCCTATGTGGAAAACCTTGGTCAAGGAAAATTCCAATTGACCACACTTCCTTTAAGTGCCCAAGTAGCTCCGACAGAAGGGATAATTGTTGAAGATTTCGACCAAGATGGAAATTTAGATCTTTTATTGACCGGAAATTCATATGTGACAGAAGTCTCCAATGGACGATACGATGCACAATTGGGCACTGTCTTAAAAGGAAGAGGAGACGGAACGTTTGATTATATCCAAATAGCAGAAAGTGGACTTGTAAATAAGTATGATACCAGCGGTCTTGCCCAACTTAAAAACAAGGAGGGCAAATCGCTTATCATCATTGGAAATAACAGCGGGCCACTAAAAGTATTTGAATCTCAATTCAAGGATAAAAAATTGGAATTCCATGATGTGGCCGATGAGAGCATGTTTGCCATTGTCACTTTTACCAATGGAGAAAAACAGAAAAGAGAGTTTCAATATGGATCAGGATATCTGTCGCAACAGTCTAGAAGAATTGCAATACATGGTAAAATAAAGCAAATTGACATCACTAACTTTAAGGGGAACACAAAAACAGTTTATGAAAATGATTAAATCATGGGTTATGCTGGGTTTAGTAACTACGATGGTAATAGTTTCTTGTGGTGAAACACATAAACCGGAAGAATTGGATGCCTATTTTGAGAATAGTGTCACCATATATAATCGAAAGCTTACAGATGTTATTGTAGCGGATATTTTCACACCCCCAGTGGCAAGTAGAATTTATGCCTATTCGAACATTGCAGCGTACGAAGGCATTCGATTTATGGATTCCACAAAAATCTCGCTTGGAGTGCAATTAAACGATTTGGACCTTACCGCTAGACCCGAGCCCAATAAAGAATATTACTATCCGCTAACCTCTATGGTTGCATTTCTTAATGTGGCTAAAGTCTTGGTTTTTGATATAGAAAGAGTGGACAATTTGCGTAAAGACCTTTTGAAGGATGTCCAAGAAATAGGAATTGACAAAGAGATTTATGAAAATTCCATCGCTTTAGGAGATGCTATTTCGTCGGATATCATTGAACGAGCAAGTACTGATGGTTATTTACGTCGTACGGCGCTACCCCGTTATAGTGTAAACAAAGATCCTGGCCGATGGAAGCCTACCCCTCCTGATTATATGGAAGCTATCGAGCCTCATTGGAATACTATTAAACCCTTTGTGTTGGATTCCGCAGGTCAGTTTGACCCAGGCTTACCTACCAGTTTTGATGTTTCCAATACCTCCCAATTTTACAAAGAAGCTCAGGAAGTATACCAAACGGTAAAGAACGTTGATGAAACCCAATTGGAAATTGCAAAGTTTTGGGATTGTAACCCAAATATTTCAACCACCAAGGGTCATGTGATGTATTTTCAACAGCAAATTTCGCCAGGTGGACACTGGGTACACATTGCTGCTCAGGTATTGGAGGAGAAAAAAGAAAACCCAGTAAATGCATCGGCGATACTCGCACAGACAAGTATTGCCATAGCAGATGCCTTTATTAGTTGTTGGGACCAAAAATATAAGAGCAGTCTAACCCGCCCCGAAACCTTTATCAATGAACATGTGGATTCGGACTGGAAGCCTATTTTACAGACCCCTGCTTTTCCTGAGCATACCTCTGGGCACAGTGTAGCTTCGTCCGCTGCTGCAACGGTTTTGACCAAGTTGATAGGCGATAATTATGCTTTTATCGACTCAACAGAGGTACCCTATGGATTGCCACCAAGAAAATTCAATTCATTCTTTGAAGCATCCGAAGAAGCGGCCATCAGTAGACTTTATGGAGGAATCCATTATCGTCCGGCTATAGAACTAGGAGTTCAACAAGGCAAAGCCGTAGGCGCATATGTAAATGAAAAAATAGATTTGAACTGATATGTAGTCATATTACAACCAATAAAATACCCAACCAATTAAACCTTCAATTATGGAACCGACACCTTCAAAACGCTTATTTTCCTTGGATGTGTTCCGAGGAATGACCATGTTCTTGCTGATTGCAGAGGCTGCCGGTTTTCATCATTCTTTTTACGATTTGGTCAAGGATATTCCGTTTCTTTCTGGTTTAGGGGAGCAATTGCACCATCATCCTTGGCATGGGTTTCGTTTTTGGGACTTAATTCAACCCTTTTTCATGTTTATAGTGGGAGTGGCTATGCCATTCTCCATAGGAAAGCGTTTGAAAACAGGTGCCAAAAAGGCTGTGACACGTCATATTCTTCAACGTTGTTTCCTGCTGTTTTCCTTTGGGGTATTGCTACATTGCGTGTATAGTCATGCATTGGTTTGGGAGCTTTGGAACGTGCTGGTACAACTCGCATTTACGATACTAATTGCTTATGCAATTATGAATTTGTCGAACCGAAATCAACTCCTAATTTCGATAGGTCTTTTGGTTCTTACAGAATTCCTTTATAGACTTTATAACCCCGCAGACCCCTTTAACAATGGAGCTAGTTTTGGCTCTTTTATGGATCGCATTTTTATGGGAAAAATCAACGGTGATGGTTGGGTAACCATCAATTTTATTCCTACAGCGGCACATACCATTTGGGGTGTAGTTTGCGGCCGACTTCTTTTAACTAAAGGTAATGCTGCACAAAAATTAAAAGCATTTGCGCTTTGGGGAAGTATAGCCATAGTTTTAGGAATAGCATTGGATGTTTTAAACATTACACCCGTTATAAAAAGACTGGCCACTACCTCTTTTACCTTGCTTTCAGGCGGAATAGCGGTTTTAGTGCTTGCCCTGTTTTACTGGCACATTGATTTGAAGGGAAATGCAAAAAAATGGATGCGGTTTTTCTCTGTAGTAGGTACTAATTCCATTTTTATATATCTATTGGCGGAAACCGTAGGCATACAATGGTTTAGAGGTTTTGGCAAGATCTTTACGCACGGAATTCTTCATCCTTTGGGAATGGGGGAACATGGCATCATGGTTATCAATTCACTTTTTGTGCTTTTGATTTTTTGGTACCTGACCTATTTCTTGGATAAAAAGAAGGTCTATTTTAAAGTGTAGTGGAAGAGTAAGCCCGAACTTATTCAAACACGATTAAGGAAAATTAAAATCTATTTAAATGAAGTATTTTATAGCAGTTCTATCTATCTCCATAATGTTTTTCTCATGCAAAGAGGAAACATCATCAAGTCTTTTTAATGGAAAGGATTTAAGTGGTTGGCACGTTGATGTTCCTGAAATGGACACTATTCCAAATACCATAAACCCATTTATCATTAGAGATGGGATGTTGGTGAGCTTGGGTACCCCAAGAGGTCATCTAATCACGGATGACATTTACAAAGATTATAGATTGGAAGTGGAGTATCGTTTTCCTGGAGAACCAGGAAACTGCGGAGTTTTGGTACATGCATCAACTCCAAGAGCACTGTATAAAATGTTTCCGAAGTCTATAGAAGTGCAAATGCAACATGAGGATGCTGGTGATTTTTGGGTCATTGTTGAAGATATTGAAGTGGACAATATGGTAGAACGGAGAGGACCAAAATCGGAATGGGGAATTACGGAAGGTAAAAAACGCAGAATAGTTAACCTTACTGATGGATCTGAGAAACCCTTAAAAGAATGGAACAATATGATTATCGAATGTCTAAAAGATGAAATAAAAGTGTGGGTAAACGGGGACCTTGTCAACCATGGATATAATGCAACGGTGACCAGCGGTCAAATAGCGCTGCAAGCAGAAGGCTCGGAAGTGGAATTTCGTAAAGTAAACATTACATCGATAGCTGCGCTATCGGAATAATTAATTGTTATAAAACATCGATTTATACTAAGATCAACGAATGATTATTTTAAAATCGCAAAAATTCTTTTTCCTATGGGCTATGTTCATAGCGCATATGGCCTCAATATACGCCCAGCAAAAACAGGGTTATGTACAGGAATTACCTGATACCTCACTAGAAATCAATATGGTTGCTATTCCCAGTGGTTCTTTCATTATGGGAAGCCCAAACAGCGAGAAAGGAAGAGATGAGGATGAAGGGCCACAACGAAAAATGCCTATTGAAGGATTTTGGATGTCCAGCTATGAAATCACTTGGAAACTCTATAGCCTGTTTTTGCAACGCGAATTGGATAAAGCTGAGTTTATAGATAAAGGAAATGAAGTAATAAAAGAAGTAGATGCGGTTGCCGGCGCAACAATACCCTATGTGGATATGAGCTTAGGGATGGGCACTGGAGAAAATATTCCCATTGGTAATGTAACGCAATTAGGGGCTTCAAAATTTTGTGAGTGGCTTTCAGCGATTACCGGGAATTTTTATCGATTGCCCACAGAAGCGGAGTGGGAGTATGCTGCAAGGGCCAAAACTGAGGGGGCTCATTTTTTTGAGGGAAATGATACTTTGGAAGAATACGCTTGGTTTTCGGATAATAGTGGTGAAACCTATCATGAAATTGGTCAAAAAAAACCGAACCCCTGGGGACTTTACGATATGTATGGCAATGTTGCGGAATGGACTTTGGATCAATATGATGCCAATACGTATGCCGAAAGTACCACTACTTTTATTTGGGTTGAAAAAGAATATCCTGTAGTAATTCGGGGAGGATCATATAAAGATGGTCCAGAAATGCTGCGCAGTGCATCAAGAACATTTTCCAAACCTGTTTGGAAACAGAGAGACCCCCAGTTTCCAAAAAGTAAATGGTGGCATACAGATGCTCCGTTCGTGGGCTTTAGAATTGTACGGCCGTATAAGACACCGAACATAGAATCACAGCATAGTTACTGGCTTGAAGAATAACGATACTAATTTGAAAACATTAAGAAGATGAAAAAAGACAAAACATCAAAAAGACAAAACACAAGAAGGGATTTTGTTAAAAACACTACCCTCTTATCGGCGGGGATGTTATTGCCAACATTAGATGTTGGAGCGATGGCCAATGTATTTGAAAACAAAACCTTGAAATTGGCATTGGTAGGTTGCGGTGGACGAGGTTCCGGTGCGGCTGATCAAGCACTACAAGCCGATGATAATGTTGAAATGGTGGCCATGGCAGATGCTTTTGAAGACAGACTCACAAGCAGCTTTAATAATTTGAGTGAGAAATATGCAGGGACGGAGAAGATTAACGTGAAAGAGAAAAATCGTTTTGTAGGTTTTGATGCCTATAAAAAAGCGATTGATTTGGCCGATGTGGTCATTTTGGCCACCCCACCTGGCTTTAGACCACAGCATTTTGCATATGCTATTGAAAATGACAAGCATGTATTCATGGAAAAACCTTTAGCAACCGATGTTCCTGGCATTCGGAAAGTTTTAGAAATGGCTGAGGTGGCAAAGTCGAAGAAATTGAATGTTGTAGTTGGGTTACAGCGGCACTATCAAGAAAATTATCTACAGACATTAGACTTACTTGAAAATGATACAATCGGTAAGATTGTTTCAGGTCAGGTCTATTGGAATAGTGCAGGGGTTTGGGTGAAACCCAGAAAACCGGAATATACCGAGATGGAATACCAAATGCGCAATTGGTATTATTTCAATTGGTTATGCGGTGATCATATTTTAGAGCAGCACATTCACAATATTGATGTGGCCAATTGGTTTATAGGGGAGTATCCAGTTTCAGCCCAGGGCATGGGAGGTAGGCTGGTTCGTACAGGCAAGGAGTATGGGGAAATTTTCGACCATCATTTTGTTGAATTTACGTATCCAAGTGGTGCTGTAGTGGCTAGCCAATGTAGGCATCAGCCTAACACCATGTATAGGGTAGGTGAAGCATTTCAAGGCACAAAAGGAACCGTTGTGACCAATGATGGAGGTACCGCCAAGATTTACGATATCAATGGTAAGGAACTGCACTCGATTTCAAATAGTGAGGGGCATAACCCGTACCAAGAAGAACATAACAGACTTTTTGCCTCTATTAGAAATAATGAAGTCATCAATAATGGAGAGTATGGAGCTAAGAGTACAATGACTGCCATATTGGGGAGAATGGCCACATACAGTGGAAAAGTGATTACTTGGGAAGAAGCGATGAAATCAGAGTTAAGTTTGGTGCCAGAAGAGCTTTCATGGGATGCAAATCCACCAGTAATGCCCAATGAAGATGGTTCTTATCCCATACCGACACCTGGAAAATCTATTGTACTATAAATTGATAGGGCAATACCAATACAGCATCTTGATTGAAGGGTAGTCTAAAAACTATCCTTCATCCAATTATAGGGCTTTCTCTTTATCCAAAGACCTCTGGTAAAATCAGGAAAATTCTGAGGTTCTCCATTATTTTCAATAGACACTTCAGATAAAGGTGTTACCGCGCTCCAAGCAGCAGCATCATAAGCATCCATAGGTGGGGCAATATTTTGCTTGGCTGATTCCACAAAAGCATTCATTACAAAAAAGTCCATACCTCCATGTCCAGAACCTTCGGCATATGCTCCATATTTTTTCCATAAAGGATGGTCATATTCTTTTAACCATGAGGTAGCCTCATCCCATGCATGGGGTTCCGATTTGCCTTCTACATAAATTCTATTTCCATCTACCTCCCATAGTCCATTTGCCCCTTGCACACGAAACCCTAGGGAATAGGGGCGTGGCAAATTACAATCATGGGTGATTATTATTGTTTCTCCTCTGGCCGTTTCAATGGTTGAAGTGATTACGTCACCCTGTTTAAATTTCACCTTGGCATTTGGGTGACTTTCCCCACCATGTTTTAGTACGTAATTGTGTAATCCAATCGCTTTTGAAGCGTATGAACTCATGGAAACAAATCGATTCCCTCTGTTGATATCAGCCATAGCCGCTATGGGTCCCAAACCATGGGTAGGATACACATCTCCATTGCGTTTTACAGAATGCTCGGTTCTCCATTTTGCTTCGGAAATAGCTTTCTCACCAAACTCTACGCCGCCGCCGTAAGGTTGTTGGCCATTGTTGAATTTGACCTGCCTTAAATCGTGTTGGTAACCACATCTAAAATGAACCGTTTCACCGAAAATGTTCTGTTTTACCATATTGAGAACAGCCATTACGTCCCTTCTATAGTTAACGTTTTCCAAAATCATCATATGTGTGCCCGTTTGTTCATGGACATTGACCAAATCCCAACATTCTTCCAATGTATTTGCTGCCGACACTTCTACACCTGCGTACTTTCCTGCTTTCATCGCATCTACAGTCATGCGAACATGCCACAGCCAAGGGGTTGAGATGATTACAGCATCCACATCTTTTAATTCCAAGAGGTTTCGATAATCATAATCATTTTTTCCAAAAATTTGAGGTGATTTGCCACCTGCAGTTTTAATCATTTCCTTAGCCAAATCGATTCTGACTGGGTCGATATCGCAGATAGCGGTTACCTCTACATCTTTTCTTAGTAAAATATTGGTAAGATGGTTTGTACCCCTTAAACCAACACCAATAAAACCAACCTTCAATGTATCTTCAAACGTGTTGGATACGAAACCTGAAGCAATATTTGGGGCAAGAATAGCCCCTGCTCCTAAAATGGAACTGCTTTTTATAAACTTTCTTCTTGAATTCATGGCTTATTGATGTTTTTAGATGGTTAATGCATTATACACTAAAGTGTTTTTCTATTAAGAACTCAATCTGTATTAGACTGATGACTGTGCTATATAGCTTTTGGCATTTTCCGAGTTGACAACACCAAAATTGGTAACAACTTTTCCTAGTGAAATACCTTTTTTAACAATAGGTTTTCAATCACATATCGTAGCCCTAATGAAGTCAAAAGTAGTAAAAAAGTCATACAAAACAGGAATAATGTGTACGATAACACATTTTTGATATATTTGTTTTGATATTTTCAAAGCCACAACAGCAACCAGAATATTGGGGGTGATAAGTGGAGGGTTAAAGAGGTTGGGTATGCCATACTGAATTGCCTCGGTTCAGAAATAAAAAAAAGGAAGTATGGAATTATCCAAAGGTGTTTATTATTTTAAAGCAATTGATTGAAATAATGACGATGAAGGCTAATAATACATGGCATATAAGATTCCTGCCAGTGGTGCTGCTAATCATACTGTGTAGTTCCTGTACCCAACCAAAACAACCAAAACAACCAAAAGAGTCCGACCCCTCACCTAATATTTTATGGATTTTCCTTGAGGATACCGCTCCCTTGCTAGGTGCTTATGGTACAACCCTTATTTCAACTCCAAATATTGATAGTCTTGCAAAACAAGGAGTTCTATATACTAATGTTTTTATGCCTGCACCGGTATGTTCGGCCAGTCGCTCCAGTATAATTACAGGAGTGATGTCAACCACTACCGGGACGCACAATCATCATAGTTCTAGAACAGAAGAATCTGCAATCTATTTACCAGATAGTTTAAAAACGATTCCGGAACTTTTTAAGCATGCGGGTTATTTCACTTTTAACAATGGCAAGGATGACTATAACTTTATGTATGATAGACGGAACTTATATACACAGGACTATAAGTTGCATCCATTGTATGGAAAAAGCGGAGTACACGTAAATTTGGATACGCTTAAAAATCAACAACCCTTCTTTGGGCAAATACAGTTAAAAGGAGGGAAAGAAATTTTTTCCAAGACCTTTAAGAATACTATAAAGACACCTGTTGACCGTTCGAAGATAATACTGCCACCGTACCTGCCAAACCATCCTGCAATTGTTGAAGAGTATGCCAATCACCTCGATGCCATTCAAATTACTGATGAAAAAGTCGGAGAGATTATCAAAGCCCTAACAGATAATGGTTTGTTGGAAAACACCGTGGTGTTCTTTTTTTCAGACCATGGAATGAGAATGACCAGAAACAAACAGTTCTTATATGATGGAGGGTTGCAGGTTCCTTTGGTCATTGCTGATTTCACCAAACGTGTTGGTGGTTTAGAACCTGGCACTATAAATGAAGATTTAATAAGCGGATTAGATATAGGTACTGGGTCTCTGGCTCTGGCTGGGATTGATATACCAAGTTATATGGAAGGTCAGAACATGTTTGATGATGCATATAAAAGAAGTTACGTTATTTCCACCAGAGATCGTTGCGATTTTACTATTGACAGGATTCGTTCCGTACGCTCAAAAACGTATAAATACATTCGAAATTTTAAGACAGACAGACCATATACGCAACCTACCTACATGGATTTTGATGACATTGAATTCGTAAAGGTGATGCATCAATTACATGCTGACGAAAAATTAGATTCAATACAAGACAGATTTATGTCAGATGAACGACCAGAAGAGGAATTGTATCATTTACCAAGCGACCCTTTTGAATTGAACAATCTTTCAAAAGAAACTAAATATACCAAAGTATTGCTGGAGTATTCCACTGTTTTGAATGATTGGATTCAAGAAACCGATGACAAAGGGCAATATCCAGAAGGCGAAGAGAATTTGAAATTGATGTTAGGCATCTGGGGGGAGCATGCGGTGAACCCTGAGTATGATGCTTTAAGAAAGAAATACCCAGACCTTGAGGGTTCTTTAGTTTCCTTCAAGAGTGCGTCCGCCGAATTGATTAGGGGTGATGACTAGTTGTTGCCATGATTAATCGAGATACGATTGCAAATTAAAAGGGTTCCAGCAAGAAAATATCCCAAACAAAAAAACGCTCAAGTAAACTTGGCGTTTTTTCTTATCGGACTATTTTTCCGTGACCTCGACAGGATTCAAACCTTATCCGGCTATCCCTTTATTTATAGGGTTTACGCAAAGCTTAGATTTTATGTTGACGAACTGCGGTTTACTAGATTTGCACATTCGTCAGACTTCAATATACGAAATCAAAACGAATTAATTCGATGTAAAATTTATGAGATTTAGTCATATTATTAGCAAGTAATGATTTTCTATTCAATACGGGCAATTAAAAATATTGAATAGTTATGTGTTAATAACGGTGCCAATAAACGACCGTTTTGTGTTATTGTCAGAGTCCTTTTAAGGTGTTCTGGACAAGTTTAGAAATAGGTATGGGGAATTGAACTTTTAAAATAAGCTATTAAAGTCTAGAAAAACCTGGGGCCAATTATTTCGCATAAAAGGTTAATTGCCACTAGAAACGTTATTTTTATAAGACACCTGAAAAACTATTGACAAAATTGTAGGACTCATCAATTATTAATAATAATGTTAAAGTCTTCCGGTCCAAATCTAATGCACCCAAAACCATATTTTGTCATACTTCCTTAGCTAAAAAACAATTTCAAAAAACACTTTTACTCACTAAGATTTTTTTGAACAGACCTCTTTTTTACTTTTTATAAGAGTGAACAGATTATACCGACATCTCTGATTGACCAATTCCGATAAATTGATATAAATCGCCGTTCACTGAACAGCAAATACAGACTGTCATTTTTTCAATGAACTTACATTCGATGATATAGATTTTCACTAAGACACCCATAAGAAAGATGTTTGAAAGACTTATTGAAATCCTTAATAGCCAATCAATGAGCACAAAGCACCATTTTTTTAAAAAAAAGCGACTTGTTCCCCTGCTTTTTCTCATTTCCAATTGTACAGTTGGTTATGGACAGTGCCTGGCACCCTTTAATTCTGGTTTGGATACCGATGGAGACGGTATAGCAAATTGCCAGGATTTGGATGATGACAACGACGGGATTCTTGATGAAGTGGAATGCCCTCCTGTAGAAGTTCTAAGTGCCCAAAATGCGGATGGTACTTTTGAATCCCTTTTCGGTGTTGCAAGTTACGATATACCTAATGGTGTAGTAGGTGTTCCATTATTTAATGGATTATTTACCCCTGGTGCCGGATGGGCTCAAGGGAATGGCTCTCCGGATTCATGGATTGCTCCTGTGCCTCCAACTGGTAGTGGGGTTGCTAATGGGATGCCTCCCTCGCCCGATGGCGGAGTTTTTATAGGTGCGAATGTTAGGAACAATTTCGGTGAATCGTTTTTTGTTCGATTGGACAATTTGGACGTAGGAAGAACCTACGTGTTAAAATTTTATCAAGCCAATGCAGGCATTGAAGGAATCACCCCCATTGATCCCACCCTGAAAGCACGTTGGAGAATCGGAGATTTTTTGGGTGCACCAATTTCTTTTAGTACCGCTATGGACTTTAAGGGGGCGGGCAACCAAATTTGGATACAACAAGAAATGACATTTACTGCCACCTCACCTACAAAATGGTTGGAATTCCGAGCAGATAGTGATGGTACTGGAATGGTAAATGAGTATATGGCAATTGATGGAATAAGTCTATATGCCCAACGATTAGCTGGTGATGTTTCCGATTGCTCTTTAGATACGGATGGTGATGGCATAATTGATTATGTTGACACCGATAGTGATGGTGATAATTGTCCGGATGCCCTAGAAGGTGATGGCGCTTTTACCAGAAATAACTTAGATGCAAGCAACAGATTTAATGGGGCTGTTGATACTGTACCCTCAAGCCAAACTTATGGAGTACCCTTGGCAGTGGCTGCCGGACAAGGAGTTGGTTCATCAAAGGACTTTACCATACGTCTGGGTTGCCCTACCTCGGTTATTGCCAATAGAGGTATCACCTTTAGGGTGAAAAAGAATTGACCAATACCTTTTATATATTCCTTCTCCGTACAATCTTACCTATCTTTTGGCAAAGATTCAAATGGAGTTCTCCAAAAATATCTTCATCAATTTCCAAGGCTTCTTGCCAATAATCATAATCTGGTAAATTTTTTATATTACCATTAACTACTCTATACACCATAAAGTCAGAACAATTAGATTTTACAAGTTCTTGCAGGGAACTCGTAAATAAACTTTTAGCTTCATCATTCAAACAAAGTTTGTAATTTATTGTATTAGATATTAGTGATTGCATATCAGATATGTTCTAAAAAAATATTGCAAATTCAATACTTACTATTTTTCTTACGTAAAAATATTTTTTTTCTTATAAATCTAAATTCAAAAAACCCTAAACGGTGGACCCAATGCCTTAAACGGAAATTGAATTTCAAAATAATGAAACTCTACCATGGGTCAATAATCAGTGAAATACCCACTTGATTTTGAATTTTTAGATTCATTGACCAATTTTATTGGAGATAGGGAAAGCAGAATTTCTGTTAAATCCTTAAAAACAGCTGTTGCCTTAATTGATTATAATTTTTCCATTGATCCGTCAATATGAATAAATTGTTAAGGGCTTGAAAACGTTAACGACTAATCCTAAAATGCTTAATTGACCGTATATTAGTAAGACGAGGTAATTTCATGCAAACATATGGTTTGTTGAGATTTGCTACAATCCAAACTTTTGGGTCATTTACCAACCATTTAAACAACTTGAGGATACCATACAGACATATTATTCTATTTAGCTTTTTTTTGATTTTGGGTGTTGCCCGAGCACAGGATTATACGATAAGGGATATTAAAATTAATCCAAACGGGGAATCCCATAAGTACAAGAATTTCATGCAGATGGATGATGATGGATTTCTATGGTATTCTACTTTTAATGGTTTTGTAAAGGACTTCGGCTCCTATAATGTTATCAGCCCTTTTATAGATAAAAACACGGATAACCTACCCAAACTTATACATGATTTTTTTATTGATAGCAAGCGGAGAGTATGGGTATCGGGAACTACGGGAATCTTTGTATCCAGCGAAACTTTAGATGTTAGTTCTAATCGAATAGAATTCAAACTTTTTTTAAAAGGGTTAGAACTGCAGGCAAACTCCTTTATCGAAGATTGCGATGGAAACCTATGGATTGCTGCTGGCGCCCGGGTGGATAATATTATTTTAAAAGTTGATTCCTCTTTGGTAGTCACTGAATATAAGGTTCCTGGAATTGAACCAAGATATGCAGACGATGCATATTTTTTAAGGAATTTTCTGCAGTTTGAAAGAATGATCGATTGTGATAAATTTCTAATTAGACAGGGACGTAAGCTATTTGTCCTGGACAAAGGGAAGGCCACGTTAATTGCTGATTTCACTTCGACACTTAACTATTTTCATGGTGGTTATTTGCATCCTGAATGGCAACATAATGGAGGTGATGGCCTATTGATTACGGACAATGGTGACTTCCTCTCGGAATCTATTGAAACGCAGTATAGCTATGAGGGAAGTATTTTTAAAACCCATTTCATAAAAGATTTGGATATTCAAGTACTTAGCTTACCTATTCAAGAGATGATTCTCATCAAGGAAGAGGATAACCCTGTACTAAAAAATCATGCCGACCTCATTGGTATCGAAGACTTGGGAAAAAAATTATCACTATTCAAAATGATGGAAATGAACGGGAGTCTTCATCTAAAAAAAACATATGAGATTCCATTTCCCAATTTAATCGATGATATTGAAATCGATAAAAACGGTATCATTTATGTCAGTAGCGATGACCACATAAGCAAAATAAAGTTCAGCAAGAATAATTTTAGTAGGATACTTAATTACAATGAGGGTCAAAGGATTGATGTAAGGGGTTTTTTGGAGCTTCCCAATAAAGAAATCCTTGCAGCCACTGATGAAGGGGTGTTTAAGCTTACCCCTTCCGATGATCCTTATAACAAAAGCCCTTATGAAACAGCAAAGGTTTTTGATAGGATGGAGCTGGGTTACCAGAAATCTTTTTTAAAAGTCAGTGATTCCACAGCCTGGTGCCTAGGGGAGAGTAATAAGCTTGTCAAAATAAATTACATTAAAAATAAGATTGAGGAGGTTCACTTATTTAACTCGCACTGGAGGTTGCCAAGTTTGCATTACTATGATCTCCTGCAATCTTCGGACTCTACCTTATTGCTTTCCAGTCATTATGGCCTTCACGAATTCAACACGGAACAAAACAAATTCCGGGAGCTACCCATTCCGATCGTTGAGAACAATAGGGAACTTTTTATTTGGGACCTTCATAGGGCCAAAAACAGACTCTTTATTGGTACTGATGCGAACGGACTCATTATAAAATATATTGATTCTGATACTTTTTTACAGTTAAACAACGATTCTACTGAAGGTAAACTGGCTCTTCCATCTAACAAGGTAAATTTGATTTTTGTTGATAGGCAAGAAAATATTTGGCTAGGTACAGACAAAGGAGCAGTGCACATAGACAAGAATTTGAAAGAATTGACAGTGATAAACGAAGCTCATGGTCTTACCAATCTAAATGTGTTGGGAATTTTGGAGGATATCGATGGAAATTTATGGTTCAGTACTCGTAACGGGCTTTACCAGTATGAGAAAGATTTAAAAAAGATCACCTCATTTTACGTGGAAGATGGACTACCTTTTAATGATTTTAATCCAAGTTCATATTACCGGTCTTCATCAGGCAATTTATTCTTTGGAGGGATTAACGGATTAATCACTTTTGACAGCGTTGCTGAGACTGTTCAATCCCAGGAAATCAGAATATTCCCCACCAAATTCGAATATTATGATGCCCAGGAGGAGAAAGAAATGAAGCTTGATGTTATTGACAAGGATACTCACAGCTTTAATCTTCCCTATGATAAAAGTTCATTTTCAATATCCTATACCATTAACGACTGTTATAATACAGATGCCAACAAATATGCTTATAGATTGGACGGAGTCACCGATGATTGGGTGAATCTGGGAAGCCAGACTACTCTGAAGCTGTTGTCCATACCCCCAGGTAATCATGTTTTAAGGATTAAAGGGTTGAATTCAACTGGTGTCGAATCGATTGACGAACTGGTTTATGATTTGAATATAGCGGAAGTTTTTTATAAGCAATCTTGGTTTTTAATTTTAAGTGGATTTCTCTTAGTGGGGCTATTACTTTTTTTAGTGCTGAGTTATGGCAACAAAGTGAAAAAAAAATATGCCCTAAACCTGGCATTGATTGAATTGGAAAGGAAAACATTGATATCCCAAATGAATCCCCATTTCATATTCAATGCTTTGAACGAGATACGAAATAGATTAAGAAATGACAGAACAAAGGGATTGGAACATTATGTGACCCTTTTTTCCAAACTCACTAGACTTACATTAGACGTTACCAGAAATGAGCGCATACAGCTCTCCAAGGAAATTGACTTTATCAAAAGTTATGTTACTTTGAGTAACATTGACAATGCTATTGATGTTACTTTAATAGTGAAATGTGAGGCTGATATTGATTTGGATGACCTTGTAATCCCTCCTATGATTTTGCAACCTATCATTGAGAATTCAATAATACACGGTTTTACTGAAAATCAGACAGAAAAAAAAATTGTCTTAAAAATTAAAAAATCGAGCCTTTCCCAGCAATTGATTTTTAGTGTCGAAGATAATGGATTGGGAATTATGACAACAAAAGAGATGAATGGCGATCAGCACCAATCGTATGCATCTCAAATATTGAAAGAACGGTTAAACCTTATGAACCAAATAAATCAAAGGAATGGGGAATACGAAATTAGGTTTCAAGATCTTACCGACGGACAAAAGTCGGGAACAAGGGTGATTGTCAGAATTCCATACACCAGAATATGAGTTTTTTAATTAATAAATCATGGAGGTTAGAAAAGTTCTAAAAGCTCTGCCCTTCTTCTTCTGGCCACAGGAATTCTATCCCCTGTATCCATGATCAATGTGCCATCTGGAAAAAATCTGTCCACTCTCTTTAAATTGACCAAATGAGATTTATGAACTCTAAAAAATAACGGAGCGGTCAAGGACTTTTCAAAATGTTTGATGCCATAAGAACTCAAATGGATATTGCCATCCGCCAAATGTATTTTGGCATAGCTGTCCACGCTCTCTAAACGCACAATGTCCATAATCTTTGGAAAGTAAGTACATCCCATGGTGGGTATAGCCACTTTTTTATTTTCCAATGCTTGGAGCTCGATTTTTAAATTATCTTTTTCTTTGGGCCATTTTTTACTGCTTTCCATTCTCTGCATAGCTTTCGTGATGATACCTACAAATTCAGCCTCATTGATAGGTTTCAATAAAAAGCCAAGAGCAAAACTCCGATAGGCATCAAGAGCAAAATCCGAGTGGGACGTGTAAAAAACCACCTCTGTGTTGGGTGATTTAAGTTGTTTTATGAGGTCTAAGCCACTTAAGTCGGGCATTTCCATATCTAAGATCAATACATCTGGTTTGTGCTCATTGACATAATCAAGTCCAGCTATTGGGTCTGAGAAACATTCTAAAAGCTCAAAGTTATCAAAGTTTTTTGCCAAAAGCTCTTTGCAATATTCTATATCTGAAACCGTATCGTCAATAATTGCAAATGTCATTTTTAAGCTGTATTATATGTTAATTATAACTGGAATTTTCCTGGTAATCTGTAGAGGGTCATTTAATTATGTTGCAATATCCTTAAAAAATCAGTTATTTGCTGAATATATTCTTGCTTGTTTCTGGATACGTCCATAATCCAGATTCCCTCAATTTCACAGAGCCTTTCATAGCAACGCTTATTTGTAGGTGCAAAAACAATTGGAACATCAAGCTTTTCCAACTCCAAATAATCAATAAATTCAAAGACTTCATTAAAGACGAACAGGATAAAAATAAAATCCGTAGTTGCCATTATCTGAAGCGTATTTTTTATTTCATTGACCTTTTTTAAACGATGTATGCGGATTTTGGTGTTTTTTAATACATGCTTGATTGCGTTGCTCATAGGCCCCTGCCTGTCATATATTATAAAATCTATGGTTTCCTGCATAGTAAATGGTTTGGGTAAAAGGGTTTTATGCGCTTCTTGAGAAGTATTTGAGGGCTTGGTCGGAGACATCCGATTAAATTCCTTTGTGCTATTAAAGGTATTTCTTACATATGGTTTTTGGTCCAAAAATATCCCACTGATGGTTTTTCTCAATTTATCGTTTGATAAAAGGGCTTTTTGATTCATCTATCGTTTTGCTTTGTCCATTTTATGGAAAAACTACCTCTCTTTGGTCAGCAAGCTGGTAGGTTGGCCTTTACTTATTTGAATGATTGGAAATTCCGTTCTTCTATTAAGCTCCAATTCTTCTGCAGAACAATTCCCAATTCCCATGCAATCATTAATCGGTTGGCGCTTTCCATAGCCTTTATAGGATAGGATTTGGTTTTTAGGGACCCCGTTGGCTATCAAATATTCATACGTTGATTTGGCACGGGCTTCTGACAAGTTATCATTGTAGGTATGGCTGCCCACAGGATCAGTATGGGATTCTAGACGTATGGTCATTTCAGGATAGATTTCTGTCATTAATTTGATTACTTTGTCAAGTTCCATGGCCGCATCTGGCCTAATGTTACTTTTGTCAAAATCAAAGTATATTTTGTTAAGGTCAGCCAGGATCTTCAAATCCAACACGGGCTCCAACGGGATATCCTTGTAAATACGCTCTGTAGCCCTTGGCGTTATTGAAGTATTAAAGTACACATGCTCATGGGGATGTGTTTTGCGTACGGCCTCTATCATGTATACCCTATGCCTATCAAGTGGCATTTTATACCTCCCATTTTCATCGGTGATGACCTTATGGATCAAATCACCAGTGCTCTGATCATATAGCGATATCTGCACACTATCCAATACTCTTAGATTTATGGCGTCAGTTACTGTTCCTTCAATGTCCAATGGCGGGGTAAGCCTAAATTTGTAAATATCATCACTCCCCTCACCTCCCTTTCTATTGGAACTTACGTAGCCATCAATTCCATTGTCCAGAGCATAGTACCCAAAATCATCTTTTTCACTGTTCATAGGTTTTCCCAAGTTCACGACTTCTTTGATAATTCCATTTTCATCGGCTACTGTGGCAAAGACATCCAATTGTCCATAGCCCACGTGGCCATCAGAAGAGAAGAAAAGTTGCCCCTCATTGTTTACATAAGGAAACATTTCGTTACCTGAGGTGTTTACAATCGGTCCTGCGTTTATAGGATGTCCCACACCTCCCCTTGGATGGATCTTACAATAGTAAATGTCCGTTCCCCCATATCCACCAGGTTGGTCCGAAGCAAAATATAATAGAGTTCTACTGGAGTTTACCGATGGGTGTCCATTGGAATAATGGTCAGCGTTGGTTTTTAAGCCTCGGATGACCTTCCAATGGCCATCGACTTTATCTGCTCTGAAGATTTTCAGATTATTTCGTTTTTCTATGTTTCTATCCTCCGTTCTTCTCGTGGAAAAACTCTCCTTATTGTTGAAATAATTACTTCGAGTGAAGTAAATAATGGTATCATTCTTATAATCTGTGGAAAAGACCATAGAGCTTTCATGGAACCTGGAATTGATTTCTCCTTCAAACCTACGAGGTACTTCCGTTGTGCTACCTTCAGTGATTTGAAAAATATCCAACCAGGGTTCGTCGTTCCAACTATAGTTATTTTTGAAGGACTTTTCCCTACGACTGGAGCTGAAATAAAGTTGGCCATCATGGACGAAAGCCCCAAACTCGCTATACTCGGTGTTGAAATGAACGGGTTCGAGGTCATATTGTTCTTTGCTATTGAAAACTACAGAGGCCAAATTACCATCCTTTAAAAACTGTTTGACCCTGGTGTCTTTCCTATGTAATTTCCCGTAGCGTTTCAACCATTTCAATGCTGCTTTTTCTTGCCCGGAACTTTTCAACGCCATGGCATACTCGAAATAATAATTGGTTGGCGTATCTGGTTCATGGATGAACTGCTCAAAATGGGGCAAGGCTTTTTCAAAGTCCCGTAAGAATAAATGACATTCCGCCAAACGTTGATGAGCGTGCAGTGCATTTTTCCCATCAGTCATTTTTTCGTATTCAGGGATTGCCTTGGCGTAGGCGAATTTGTAGAATAACTGATCTGCTCTTTTTTGGATAATGGATTGTGCATTCAGTGACAGTGCCCCAAAAAGAGCAAGTAACATAAAAACAGAAGTGGTGCTATAATGTTTCATGATATATAGGTTTAAAAGTATCTGGGGGATCTATACAAACGGGTCTTTTTGGGCAATCTTGGTTCAAAAATTAGAATGGCCTCATGCGTCCCGCCAGAATAAGGTCTGATAATGGAAGTTGGCAGGTCATAGGCGTAGCCCAATCGTATGGTATTGGAGATTTGAAAATCCACGAAAGCCCCGAAATTGGAAGCATCATTGAACCTGTAGGAGGCACCGACCCATAGTTTTTCATTAAATAAAAAGCTGGATGTAATATCGTAGGTCGAAGGTGCCCCGCTGGTGAACTTTGTAATAAAAGCGGGACGGAATTTAATGTCAGCGGAAAGATCAAGGACGAGCCCTCCAATCGCATAGTAATTGTTCCTTTCCAAAGCTTGGAATTCTCCCTCGTTCAGATCGGTGTTCAATATCCTTGGTGATGAGAAGCCAACATACCATCTATTACTACTTAAGTAGGCGCCCGCGCCAAAATTTGGTTTCCAGCTGTTGAAATTGCTGCTAAAGAAAGGGTCGCTTAGATCAGGGTTTTCCAATTTATAATTGGTGAGCCCTGCCTTAAGTCCAAATGAGAGCTTCGCTTCCTCAGTCACGGGAACGGTATATGAAAAATCACCATATACATAGTTGGTACTCTCAAAACCCAATTGGTCGGAAATATAGGATAGACCCAGGCCCACACGTTCGTTGTTCAAAGGGGTATGGAACGAAAAGGTACTGGTGGTCGGGTTTCCGTTAAGACCTGCCCACTGGTTACGGTGCAAGGCCGTTACATTGATTCCTTCCCTGCTTCCTGCATAGGCAGGGTTAACAGAAATCGTATTGAACATGTATTGCGTGAACTGTGGCAATTGTTGCCCACTTACCGCCAAGCCGTACAGTGTTATGACTGCAATTAGATATTTATCTATGGTTTTCATGCTTTCCATGGTTTAGTTTTACTATCTGTAATCGATAGTATATTAATTTGGGGTTCATAGTATTGTTATTTGTCATCTTAATCCGCACCTAGATAGATGAATCCATTGATGGGTTCGACCTCTTGGTTTTGGACCGATATGATGTAATAGTATGTGCCAGAGGGCAAAGTGCGCGAACTACCGAAGGCATTATTTGGGGAAAATCCACTCCAATCATTCCTATAATTGTCCGATTCGTATATGATCTGTCCCCATCGATTAAAAATCTGTAACCCAAAAACATAGTCGCAGTATTCGCCTCCCTGGATCTCGAAGAAGTCATTGATCCCATCCGAGTTGGCCGTGACCGTATTGGAAGCAAGGATTTCAGAGGTATTGCAAGGAACACAATCGGTATTGATGCGAATAAAGAAGTCGACAAAGTATTTACAGGTACCATCAGTAGAGCTATAAGAGATATGGTGCTCTCTGACTCCAAAATGGGAAGGATTGAAAATACTTCCATTTAAAGTTTCATTTCCTGATACATTCTCAAATGTACCGTTAGCGTCAAAAGAGGAAGGCAAATAACTGATTAAATCGATACTGTCATCCATGATGCAGATGTCGATGGTTACCGATTCCCTATCAGGTTGCACTACAGTAATGATTTGTTGGAACAGTTCAATATTACCACAAGAGTCGGTGACTTCCCAAAGACGTTCTATGATAAAGTCGTCCGTATTGCTTGATAGTAGGGTCTCTTCCGTAAAATTGACCATATAGTCCCCGCATCCCCCAGTAAAGACAAGATTCGGAACAGGTGGGATTTCTTTCCCGCAGATAACGGTGATTTCTTCATCATAATCCGTCATAATAGGCCCTGTAGGTGGAATCGTAATAATTTGGGTATGCGTGTTTGGGTTGCCAGTACAGTCCGTTGCGGTCCAAGTTCTTGTAATGCTATAACCGTTGGCACAATTGAGGTCATTGGTAATGGCTTCATCAAATACCACTTGCACATTGGAGTCGCAATTGTCAATAGCGGTCAATGTGACTACCATTGGTATATCATTGCAAATGGCGGTAATATCAGCGGGCAAACTTTCCATAAACACTGGAGCTTGTGTATCTATTACCATGATGTTCTGTTGACAGCTCAGAGTATTCAATACCGTAACTTCACCTGGGTCCCTAATGCCATTATCGTTGGTGTCTTCATATTCGGTAACGGTATAGGTTCTGATAATGGTGGTTGTACCACAGTTACCCGTATCTGGACTGTTGGCGGCAGTTATTTCAATGATTCCGCAGGGAAAATCCCCAATTGAACCATTTCCATTTCCCAAAGTTTCAAACTCTACTTCGGTAAGACTTGTAGCCGTTGGTATGTCATCGTAACATTCCACGGTCATGGGAGGAAATATGGGACAATTGACTTGAAACACACAGCAGTTGGGGGCAACATCTGACACTGTCAATGTGGAACAGGTATTTACATCCACAAAATCCACGTTGTAATCGGTACCGGCAGGAATAGGGTCAGAAGTCCAGACATTACCATTAAACGCTCCTGGTGCACCAATGCCCATAACCATGTAAGGTGAAGTGCCAGTAAGCTCTACCGTTAGCGTATAATTAGCTCCTGAAACGTCACAAGTGGTACTTTCGACACCTATTTGGGCAAGTTCTGGGAGAAAATCTATCTGTACCTGTACGGAATTTGAATTTATCACAGATGATGTGCAGAACTGGGGATTGAATTCATACGTAGCAGTAAATAGGGTTGGAGCAGTGACCGAAGCAGTGATTGCTGATCCAATACCAACGGTATTACCCTGATTGTCTGTCCAAACAATATCAAAAAGAGTTTCTGGTAGGTTTATGGATAGGTCGACATCTCCTCCAGGGGCACATATTACGCCATTGTTGTTGGCAGAGATGGATGGCTGTATTGGTGCCGGTATAAGGTCGATGTTAGAATCCAGGCCATCACATGGGGTACTTATACGAACTTGATAACTACCATCGGATACGTTTTGAAACAGATGGTTGGTCACCGATATGTCCGTCTCTGTATGCGTCTGAATTGCAATCGAAGGATTGGAAACATCGAATAGCTCATAGGTCATTGGGTAAGTAGGGGTGCCACCTGTTATTTCTGCGTATATAAAACCTGAAGAAGTATCATTTAAATCACAGAACGAACCGGAGGTGCTCACCGTGATACTTTGAAAAGAGGCCACGGTCACAGATGTTCTATATTCCCTATCATTATTATTGAGTGTAACAACCGAAAAGTTTTCATTGAGATTGCTTGACCTAAAATTGATATTGACAAACCTTAAAATGTAATCTCCGGACATAACATTATCAAAAGACCCGGAAAGGAAGTCTGGAGGAATATCTCCTTGCACCAAGGTGCCCAATTCGCCATTTCCGTTATCGGTCCACAGCTCAACTTCTGCTCTTGGATTTAAAGTGCTGGCCACGTTTGCGGGATTCATATCATAAACGATTCTCGAAGAATTGAAACATCCATTGATTACTTGAATCGAAGGATTATATTGGGCCAAGGTTGAAACTGTGTGCAATCTCTGTGCTTGATTATTGCAGACATCGGTTATATTGATTTCATAATCACCCGGCGGCAAGTCCCCTATAAAGGAACGATTTATGGTAGTGGTATAGGTCACCGGAAAATTAATAGTGTAGGAACCTGCAAGGCTAAAAGGATGACCCGGATTTATGGTCAGGCTAGGGACAAATGGTACAGGACTTATCTCATAAGTAGTCGCAGGAATGGTTGCGGAAGAACCCATTGTCGGTACCCTGTCAATTACCAAAGCACCCGTTCCTTCCAAAATAGAGCTTGATTCGTTTATGGTCATTTCATTCAATGGATTAAATCCAACAAGGGTGTCAAATTCCTTGCTTACGGAATGACAGGGGTCAGAGCCAGTTACCCTATAATGTCCAGGCCCTGGTAAGGGTTGAGAAATTCTATTGTTTATGTTTAGGGAGCTGGTCGATAGAATTGTGGTCCATGTTCCAGGTGAAATTTCTTGCTCTATCGTTATGCTATTTGAAGCATTATCACTACAAAAAAAGGATATGTTGTCTATACCGCCAGATCCAGTAAAACCTGCCCCGGTAATGTTTACTAAATGCGAAAAAGAACAGGTCGCTGAATCATAGAACAAATCAGGATCAACCAAAAGAAAGTCATTGTCCATAGGTGGGGCAGTATCCGTTGTGCCAAAAATGTCACAACCATCGTTGAATAATAGCTCATAGGAATCATTTTCAACCAATCCGGAGGGATAACTAAAGTTTACAGTATTTCCGTTGACATTTATGAACGATAAGTTTTGGGGTGTTCCACCATTAACTACGATTGTGGCATTACCCGGAAGCTGTACATTGTTTTGTCCATTTTGGGAATAGACAAATATGTTAAAGGTCACATCAAATCTATCACATTCAGGTAAACACCTTCTGCTATAATTTGCAGCAAAATATTCAGAAACCCGGGTATTATTAGTGGATATGACAGGGTTCTGTGTCTGTGAGACGCCGCATCCCATGTCAGTCACGGTAAAGGAAACTGCTTCCCCACCTTCCATGTTCCCAAAAGTATGTGAGGTATCTGCTGTCGGGCCAAAACTTTGAAGTCCGAATTGTGAAGTTACCTCATAAAGAAACGGGCCATTACCGCCATTGTCAATAGTGATGTCCAATGTTCCATCTGGTGTATATTGGGTTGCGCCATTAGAACAAGATGGGGCTTGGCTGCTACCAGAAATCTGCATAACCTGGTATGTAGTGGTAACCTGTACCGGGTTGTTTGTGTAGAATAATTCTGTTGTACCATTGACCAATCGTATTGAATAGTCTCCAATCGCCAAGGAATTAAAATCAATGGGGCCTCCATCGGCAGGGATGTTTCTTATGGTCTCTACGCCACCCGGGTTTGTAAGAATGACTTGCCATCCTGTACAAGGTGGCCCGCCTGGGAGAAGTACCTCGATATTCCCATCCCCTGGGCAGCTGCTTGGGGAGACGGTTACAGTAAAATTATTTGCATCACATTGAGCTTGAATTGTGGTAAAGCCAAAAATCCAAAGCAGAGAAAAAACAAGTAGGCATTTAGTTCTCATGACAAAAGTTTAAGATTGAAAAATGATAGATGCGTGTTTTTAAGTCTAGAGCTTCTATGTTCTCTCAATCGATTGGAATCAAAATTACATCTGATGCTGTCTGTTTTGTTTGCTTTACTCTCCAAAAGGCTGTTATCATTTATTTATAGGTTTTTTTCTTTCATTTTTCGGAAAATGAATAAATTTTCTTCTTTTGCGAATAATCCAATAAAGGGATTCTATATCGATTATGGGCGTGAGTCGGAAGTGCTGTTCCAAAAAAGCTCACTTCTTCTCAAAAGGAATAGTTGTTTCAACACTAGGGATAACTTTTTCGCTATTGTTTTCAACAAGTTACAAGTAGTTTGACCAAAGAATTGATGAAATATTCCGTTGAGGAAATAGTGGAATTCCAAGACCTAAGTTTCCATTAGCTTTATGAACTTACGATTATTCTTCAGGTGCAACAATGCTAAACTTGATTGAAATAATTAAGCATTGGTCGATTACTGAAAAAAATGATTGGCAAAGTATAAAATCAAAAATTAGGATAGTTGGGGTAACTGAAAGAACTAAAAACAGTCCTAACACTTGGAGGTGGCAACAACAACCAAAATCCCAACAAGTCCTCGATGGAATCAAGGTTAAGAATGTTTCGGTTGGCTGGAACTTTTGGTCAGAGCTAGGAAATAATCAGAACAAGGTTACTCCATCAAACTCTCCTGATAAATGGGCCTCTGAGGAAATAAGTCGACCCAATATCAACAAAAAACACTTAGAAGGATTGAATTTTGCGTATAAATTAAATATACTTGGTCTTAATGAGGAAGTAAGAAATCGATTTAAGACAAGCATGCAGGAGCAGATTGAAATGGAACAGAAGTGGTTTAAAGAATGGTACAAGGAAATTTAACCCTTAACCCATAGATTTTGTATTAAAAGTTCAAATAAGGATAAGCAATCTATGAAATCAAAATACCTAGTCTATCTTGTAATTGTAAGCTTAGTGATTAAAATAGGCATAAGGTTGTCGATTCCATATTTAGCTCAGCATACAAAAATTGACCCATTCAATTTTGGTTTAATCGGAGGTGGAGTTGATATTATTGCATTTTTATCAATTGTTGGATTGCTGATCAAAATTTTTAGGTACGAGAACAAAAGTGATTTTTTGGACTCTTAATTTTCCTCATCCGTTATTGATAAATAACCATAATTTAGAGTTCAAATAAACGATTGAATGGCATTTACAAAGGAAATAGAGAATGATGAGCTTTATGTTTTCATGAACGGAAAACTCATCTATAAAAGATGGTTGAAAACAGGGCAATCAAAAGTCTTTGACATAATGGCCTATAATCAATACACTTTGAAATCGATTAAAGAAAACGAACACTAAGTTCAATTAAAGGATGAATCATAACTTAGTTGTCAATTCAAAACAAAGGAGACCGTTAGCCAACCTTAAATGAAAATAAAATTCCCGACATTAATTTCAATAATACTATTCATATCGAGTTGTGACACCGCAAAAAAATTAGATGGAAATTTTTCAATCTGTGAAAAAAGTCAATACTTAGAGATATATTTCAAAAAAGACTCAATGAGAGTAGCTTCGGAAAACGAGATGGTGGGACTTTCGGAATGGAGAAAAATTGAAATCATTGATGACACTCTCTATTTTGAATCATTTGGAGAATGGAAGGAGGATTTAAAAGCAAGAGTTGACCACATTTCAAAAAATAATTTAGGACTACGGATTCTAGAGAATGAGAATGAATTTACAATTAATTTAATGCGTGTTACTGAAAAAATAGATTTCGAAAATCAAAAAGAGTTTTGGAAAGAATTTAAAAATCGAAGGACTAAAAGAGGGTGTAAATAAACATTGGATAACAAAAAACTGAGTTAACCTAAAGTTCAAATAAACGATAAAACAAAACCAATGAAAATCATAAACGATGAATCATATGAATCAGCTGCTGCCGAATGGCAATATCAAATGATTTCTATGTTAAAAGATACTCTAGCAAAGTATGGGGTTGATAAGGCAAAACTTAAAGATATCTGTGGTGAGTTTTCCTTTGACCTTGCAATGCTTCAAGATCAGGGAGAAATAAAGGTTGATGGTGAAGAGCTGAGACCAGTAATTTGTTTTGAAAATCCTGATGGAGAATTGAAATACAATTCAGACGACGATTTTCAATTGCATGATTATGCGTATGGCAACACCAGCGAAGTATTTGGTGATTAAAGTTCAAATAAACGATTCATCCAAAATCAAAATTTGATTGAATTTAAAGTATAACACACTAGGAGAAATCATATCAGGAAGGAACGCAGGATGGTATGTGAAACTTATTGATGACAGAGCGAGCTCAGGTGGTATTTACATCTATGAATTTAAGGAACCGGATGATAATGAAGGTTTTGATACTTGGCTTGAAAATGAAAATGACGTAGATGGCTTTATCTCAGAATCAGGTTGGAAAATTAAATGGCTGAACAAGAACTGAAAACCAAAAGTTTACAAAAACGATAAATAGGTCAACATAGACAGTAGCTTAATTTTGATAGCTTAAAACAGTAAATCAACGATTAATAAATGAAGAAATTAGTATTACTTTTAATAATCTTTCCAGTCATATGCTATTCCCAATATTTCAGTGGGGAAATCACTTATCAAATTGAAATATTGCCCAAATCGGATACAGTTGATGTAAAAGACATCATTGATATGAAGCATGGCACTCAAGCTAAATATGTTATTACTTCCAAGAAATATAAATCAACATACTTTAAAAACAACGAATATAATTATTCATATACCTATGATGATAAAACCAAAAGAATGTATGATGATTATAGTGACAAACCATACGTGACATTTAGGGATTCCCAAAAAGGAAACTTTGAATACTTTGGCTCAAATGTATATAAAGACAGCATCATCAATGTTCTAGGGCATGATTGCTACATGGTAGTCACAAAGTCTGAGTATGGCACCTCCCGAACATATTATTCAGATGACATCCGTGTTAATTATTCTGACTTTGAAGGGCACCAAGTTGGAAATTGGTACAATAAACTCAAAGAAGTAAATGGAGCAATAACCCTTAAGACCATTACAGAACACGATACATACTTCGAGATACAGGAAGCAGTTAAAATAATGGAACGAAATGTTGATGATAATGATTTTGAACTTCCCAACAAACCAGTAGCGGCTGCTTTCTCTGCATTGGATAGTCGAGTTGAGATGATTCAACCAACTCCTGAGCAGATACAATGCTATCAAGAGAAAGTCTCAAAGGCCTCTAATAAAGATGGTGAAAAGTACATATGTTACATGAGTTTTTTGCTTCAAAAGGATGGAACAATTGGATATATTGAGCCATACGAAAAAGATGACTCTGGGTTCTATTTGGTAGCCTCCGACATTATACAAAACTGTGGCTTTCAATTCCAACCTGGGATTATAAATGGACAACAGGTGGATTCCCAGGTATACTTCCCAGTTGAATTTATAAAATGATTAAAGTTCAAATAAACGATTCCATGTGGTTCGATAATGAAAAATTAAGAAAGTTGATTTGGAAACACCACAAGGATAGTATTCCAATTTACATTGGTATGGTGCTACTTACACTTTTAGTTTTACTGATGTATTATATTGATACATCGTTCTAGAATCGAGGTAATAACAAAAAATTCAAAAAAACGATATGGTAGATTTTCCAAATAGAGATGATTATTGAAATACATTATGAAAACCTAACAATTAGAGTGATTCTGTTTTATACAGTCGTTTCAATTCTCCTCACTCTTTTTTTAACTTGGTTGACAAAGGTTATTATGAAATATCTTTCTAGCAAAAACCTAAATTCTAGATTGCTATCTAAAATACTGTTCATAGTTTTCTTGAGTATTTTCATATTACTTGTTTTGACAGACAAACCATATTCACAAGGAAGATGATAAATTGAAAATATGAAAAACGATTAAATTAAATAGATGGGCTTTGTTATAGTATTAATTGTTGGGGTACTTGGAATAGCATATAATCTTAACCTATTTTTAAAAGACAAAAAGAACTTCAATGCTATTCTAAGAATAATTGCCCTGATTGGATTACTTTCTTTATATACATACAACGATTACTTTGCATAATGAAAATTGAAGGTTCGAAAAAACAATAAAATATATGCTCGAAGGTATTGCTGAAATTCTAATTTCTGTTTTGGATTTATTCCTGCTTGGTTCCAATTCTAAGAAAAGAAGACATTCCAGAATAGATCGAGTTGTGGTGGATTGGTCAAAAAAGGTTGGGCTTCATCCGCAATATGAATATAAAGATGACAAGGTTCGTTCCATGAAAGTGGTGGACGATGCTGGGAATAGTTATCAAATTTGGATTGAAACTCTCAAATGGAGACGTTTGAAAGTTAGGGCATCCAATAATAAGAGTGGGAAAAAGAATAAAAAATGGAAAAGAACAAGTAGAGACTCCAATCTTACCAAGGTCTTGTTTGAGGCTTATGGGGTTACGGAACAGTGGATCTTGAAAAGTGGTAATACCAGAACGATTTATTAAAAAGTTCAATAAAACGATAACCACGCCTTACAGACAAGTTGTATATAATGCAAAGAAGTACAATAATCATTCTCATTTTAATTCAACTCCTCATTTCTTGTGACTTTAGAACACCGGAAGAATATTATGATTTAGCATACGACAAAATAGCGATTGGAAATTGTAGTGAGGCAATTGACCTTTTGGACAAAGCCATTCAAAAACGACCTGAATTTCGACCAGGATTATTACAAAGAGGTTTTTGTAAAATGGAAATGCAACAAGACCTTGATGCGATTAAAGACTTCGATACTATATTAACTTTTGACCCAGGTAATACTTTGACCCTTTTTAATCTAGGAATTTGTTATTACAATTTGTCAGAATATGCAAAATCAATACAATATTTTAGCATGGCGATGCAAACAGTGGGTTCTAATTCAAATGACACTGTACAAATTGAATTACAATTGTTGAGCGATGTGGACAATGATTCAAATTATTTACTATACGAAAACGAAATTCGTTTTGAAAGAGGGTGCTCCTTTGCAAAGAATGGTGAATTTGAAAAGGCAATTGATGATTTCAATAATGTTTTAAGCACAAATTACAAAGAGGCAGAATGTTATTATTGGATGGGTTATTCATCTATGGGATTAACTGACTCCATTCAAGCCTGTCAATATTTTTAAAGATCTGCTGATTTAGGCTGGAAGGAGTCAAAAGATGAATTAAAACAAATATGCTCAAAATAAAAGTTCAAATAAACGATTGGAAACGAACGATAAATAGTTAAGTTCCTGAATAATCTTAAAACATAAAAAAGTCAATAAATCTTAGAATGAAAAAATTAATTGTTTATTTCTACGCTTGGCTATTATTCATGCTTGTAATATCAATTCTAATGCTGGTAGCTTATCTGTGGATGGGAAAAGAGATAAATTGGAGTAATGTTTTAATTGCTTATGGATTAACAATCCCAATTACAGTAATGGTTAGAAATTACGTTAAAAAACAAAAAACGTCGAGCAACTAGACGTTCTATGAAAAGTCATATTCTTTTTATATAAAGTTCAAATAAAGGATGAATCTTCATAATTAGTTAAGCTTATGTATAATTATTTTTTTAACGATTTAATGACACTAGCTTTTTAAAAGGAACGTTTATTAGAACATTTCTTTTGCTTCACTGGATGTTCCAAAATGGACCTCCGGCTGCCTTTGACAACCTCCCATAGCGCTCATTTATTACTATCCAGTATGAACAAATAGAGTTACGAATCTTGTAACTTTTCATTTTTCGGGCAGTACTTACTAAAAGCACAAATACTTATGATACAAAAAACACTTTTAGCATTACTTTCAATTGCTGGAATTTTCATTGCAAATGGCCAGGAAAAGGACGATTTAAGTAAAGTAATTAGCACTCTATGTGATTCTTTACTGGCAAAAAAGGAAATCCGATCATTATCCGTAGGAGTTATAAAAAGCGATAAAATTTACAAGTTTCATAAGGGTAGGCTTATCAATAGAAAAAGCCCTGGTGACAATACCCTTTATGAAATGGCTTCTTTAACAAAAACCTTTACAGGAACATTACTTGCAAAAGCGATTTTGGATAAAAAGGTCGGTCTTGATGAAGATATAAGAAAATATTTACCGGATAGCTTGCCGAATTTAGAGTTCGATGGAAAGCCGATATCCTTTAGACATTTGGTAACGCACACCAGTGGTTTGCCGAACATGTTCCCCAACATACCTGAAATATTTGATAAACCTGATTGGAACGAACTTCCTTTTAAAATCAACAAATTACAAGAGGGTTATACCAGATCGCAATTTTTGGAAGCATTGCAGGGTATTAAATTGGATACGGTTCCCGGGTTTAAACTTAGCTATTCCAACGCTGGCGCGAATTTACTTGGCTATTGTCTTGAGAAAATATATAATAAGTCCTACAAGGATTTAATAAAAGCTTTTATTCTTCAACCCTTAAGAATGAATAACACCTATGTTGGTGTTTCCGATAGTAAATCCAAGTCAGTTGCCAAAGGGTTGAATTCAAATGGACTTGAGATGCCCATTAGAGTAAGGAAAGAACTCAATGCCGAGGGAGGTATTGTTTCTAGCCTTGATGATATGATGAAATACATACAATTTCATTTACAGAACGACAATGCTATAATACGGATTTCACATCAGGAATTGTTGAACGGGAAATATGGAGATTTCGAGAACGGTCTTTTTTGGCAAATCATCAAGAACGGCCCAAAACCCGATAAGGTATTTCAAAATGGAGGGGCTTTTGGAACATCAAGTTGGATTACATTGGTGCCGGAATCAGAATTGGGGGTTTTTATCATTACAAATGTATCGGGACCGGAAGTGCACCAAAAGTTAAACGCTACCGCCGATAAAATCATCGAACTTTTTTAACCAATTCTCGTTATAGGTTTTTTTGACGAGTCATAAATTAAGCTGGAGTAGTTCTTTAAAACAAACCTTTTACAGAACCATCTTAATTATTCTCAACTGCTATTGTGGAGTAAAATTATAGGTGTCAATTAGAGTCTTGGTTCCGTCCAAATGTAGTTCATACTCATTTACCTTAATTCTGGATTCTACCAGTTTTTTACACTTAATAAGGATCTCTCCAAAACTATAAGGGGTCTGAATTCCGTATTCAGGTTCATCTCCACTATAAATAGCTCTTGCAATACCTGAGGTGATTTCCTCAATGTAAATATATAACCCCAATGAAAGTTCGGATTTTGAAATATTCAGGGTGTTGAATAGTTGATCGTCCACATCAAAAGTAACCAGGATGTTGGTACTTTCTCTTTTTTGCTGGTAAACTTCTATTTCCATAAAGAGTTTGTCTTTAGATTACGTAAATATGCTCAATTGCCTTTTCCGGACCCGCCATGCTCTTCACCATCATTTCCATTTGGTGCCTCGTTGCAGCAAATTCTTTCTTTAAATGTCAATTTTCTGTCAAAATCGGTTGGTTTTTTAGGGTCATTTTCGGTTCCTACTTCACATTCTTTTAATTTCGTTAGCACCTCATCGGGAACTCTAAATGTAAATTTCACCGTGATTTCATGTTCGACGCCCGCCTTTTTGATTATAGTCTTCTTTTCATCTTGGAAGGTGGCACTTTCTCCGAAATGGAAATCATAAGGGTCATCAATGTCTATTGTTACTTCGCAACATTCATCTGCCCCTTTTGCAGCCATTTTATAATGGATTAGATAACCTCCGAGCAATACATGCAATCGCCAATTATTCCCATACTCAGAGCAGGACTGTTGGCCTTCTTTTGCGGTACCTCCATTTGGGTCACAACAATGCGTCCTTAATTCATTTATCAAAGTTGGATAACAACTTGTACTTTTGATGATTTCTTCGGTGAGCTGAGGGGCATCAACATTTCCTTTACCGCTCATCCAATGTTCGAAATGTTTTGCAGCCTCTTCAGCTTCGGCTTTTTTTAGTGCCTTTGCCAGCATTCGCGAAAACCAAAGTAGTTTTTGACAATCATCGGGAATTGGGGTGAAGTTCATGTCAACCTCGATTTCTCCAGTTAATACCGCAGTAGCAATTTGAAAAACGGTAGCCTTTTTTCTAACCTCTGCCTTAAGGGCATCTCGGGTTTCGTGCGGGTATAGTTCCCATCCATTTATTTGAACGCTCATCTAATCGAGATTTAATGTAGGGAAACATTTCGGAAGATGTAAGTTAACTAATTATTTCGAGATATTAAAAACTGGGATTGACACTGATTGCGAGCATTTCTAGTATCTACAAAATTTGATGACGCGTTATATGGAAACAAAAGGTGTTATTATTCCAATTTTGATTCATTTTTTTAATCTATGTACATTTCTCTAATTACCGCCAACATTATTCTATGTGGCTCTTTACGGAAGGCGTCCTTGGACTTCTCCGCCGTTGCTGAATTATATCAGATTGCAATGAATTCGGAGAGGGAATTCTTCCACTATGAGCTATAGGCGTCGTTATATACCGCACTTTTTAATAGTTTAAAGTATAGTATAAGCACTACACTTCATTTTTATTTCATGAAGATTTTTAAGGACTTCCTTTAAATCAAGAGATTCGTTTCGAAACGTCAAAATTCTATCAACCTGATTGTATGCTCTGTGATAAAATTTTGGTATTTCCCAAGGAGTGGGCTTAAAAGGATTGAAGGCAAGATCTATATAAGGACCAGTTGATTGAATATCAAACCATTTTTCAATTCTATCATCATAATGTTCAAAATGATTTCTGAATTTACGGTCTGCTATTATATTGTTTTTATCTATACCTAATAACTCCCTTAGTTGTGCCCCGCGTTCTTTGCTTTCTTTTAATTGTGGCCAAAGTATTTTTGAGACATTTCCTGCTGCTCCAAGAATTGACTGAATTGAGCACCAAACTTCTATATGATTAAAATTGCCAGGATCGATAGGCAAGCGTTTTTCCGCTTGTTCCGCAATTTTTACCTGCAAAACTATTTCGCTAATGAAAATCATATAGGAGAACCCTTTCATAAAATCATTGTTATCAACTAGATGTTGTATCGCATCTAATGGTTTAGTGTATCCGAAGTAGCGGATTCCAGCCCACTAGCATTCATCTGAATAAGATATAATTTAAATAAAAAAAGGTTCAGGCAGACACCCAAACCGCTATCAAATATGCCCCTTGTTGGCTACATTTTTGGATTTTCTAAGAAATCATCAACAAAAAGTAGAAGAGAGTAAGCTTTTAAGCTATTCAATTCTGTTCCAAAATCGGTATCATATCCATGTAAAACCGCATGTCGATTTAATTCAGTTGAACCGTGCAATTCTTTGGAAAAATACTCGTCGATTTTATTAATTCTCAGGATTGCATCCAAAATATCTCCAAAAAATTTATTTCCCTTTTCTTCTGCAACAAATTTTTTAAGGTCCTTTTTGTTGTTCCTTGTTATGAATAATAATCCATTGCTAAGTCCATCTGCTTGGGAAAGAAAAAGTGCCACCGAGGCGTGGTATTTCCCTAATAAATGGCATTCGATGGCCTCTTTTATAATCAAATACCTTTTTGACTTACTTTTTGCAAGAAATTTAACTCTGTTAAGCATTTCTTCTTTGTAATGTGATAAGAGGTCTCTATTGATTTTTTCAATTTCATTTTCAATGGCCATGTCCATTAACCATGCAGAATGTGCCAATGTCATACTTCCGTTAATATACCAACCTAATTCTGCGAGTTTAATGAATCCATCCTTTTTTTGAAGTGAATCATATCTTTCCAAACCAGCTTTGATTTGCTCAACCATTTGAGGTGAAAAAGGATTTTGAATTTTTTTCATTCATTCATGGTTATTTATGTTAATTGCTGCCAACGGTCTGGGCAATGAACAATACGGGAGCAATCCAGCGTTTGCTTTCCGCCACACACATAGCGAAACCTTTTGATTTCTTTTTTTGTCCCCTTAAAAAGCAAAATTCCTAAGAGTTGGCGGACATTCTAAATATATACAGACCTTGGTGTAAAACCCTAAAACCCGTATTAATTATAGCCATTGTTATGTGCTAGCTTTTTAGTCCTCTTTAAGTTCCGTACAAATTAATCTAAATGCAGTAAAATATTCAATGTCATTATAAATATTAGATTCCATGTGATTTAACTCCTGTATTACTAACTCATTATCCGCACATTTTCTTTTTAACGTACCCCCAAAAAATTGAAAATCCATTGGATTTCGTTTTGTGGCAATTTTTCCAAGCTCATAATGGTAGGTAACAGGTCTTTCTTTTTCATTAGTTTCTATTTTACTTCCATCAACAAATTTGATAATATCGAAAAGTGGTTTTTCTATGTTATTTTCCTTGATTTCTTTTCTTGGTTCAAAAAGTTCAGAAACGTATTCTTTTTTCTCTTTTAAGCTGCTTTTTAAGTCGTATTTAAATTTATCTATAAAATTTTGATATCTTCTATTCTCGTCTTTTCTAGCATAAATTTTTTTTAATGATTCTTGGTCATAAATAAAATCATCTTTAAAAATTGATTCATAAAAAATAGCTGAAATTTTTAGAATTTCTTCAAAGCTTTTTTTGTCAATTAGGCTTTCTAAATTTTCAATTTCTTTGACAAAATCAGATAATATTCGCTTTAATTTGTTAAGAATTTTATCGAAATATGTGTTTAAAAATACTTTATGTCTTTCAATTATTTCAGGTACTGGATATTCCATTGATTCAAACTTGTAATCATTGTCCTTGTGATATCTCAAATACACGATTTTATCATTTCCCCCATTGTAACCAAATAAGCAAGAAGAAATGAATTGTCCATTGAGTTTTCTTATTGGGTGACCAACTAACTCATTCCTAATCTCCCTGTTTATTGAATAGTTAGAATCTTTTTTTAAATTTCCTTTTTCAATTCCACATTTGAATATTAGCAACAATTCTTCTATAAAATCTTGCTGTACGTAAATGCTTTGTAAGAGACTAATTTGGTTAGAAAACCTACTGGAGTATGAATTAGATTCTCCGATGTTAAATATTATGTCAAAAGTATCTTGGAAGTAACCTAAAATATCGCCAAAATAGTTAGTGTTTACTTCAGTTGTAAACTTTATTTTTCTTTTACAAAAATCATATTCCCAAATGAAGTGATTCCATATGTTCGCTATTCTGTCAAGTTTATATATTACTTCTTCTTTCAAATTTGGGTTGTATTTTCAGCTTGCACATAACGGTCTGGGCTATTAGTAGCTGTGTGGTTTAGCACTTAACTTTGCAAGTACACACCAAACTGAAAATCCGCGAGAATGTTCAGAAGTAGGCGAGACCAAGCAATTACTTATAGCCATTGTTGTAGCAAGTTGTTTTCAGTTTATTCTAATTTTACTTTTAGTTACTTCAAAAGATGCAACTCCCATTTTTTTAAATAAAGCGGTTAATTCTATCATATTTTTTTTGTCCGTTTTTGGTCCAAATAATATTTCTATATTTTCAAGACTTTCTTTCTTAAATTTTATATCCAAATATCTTGTACTAATTTTTGGACCTGCTTTGCTTTCTATTAAATCTTTGTGAGCAATTAATTTGATAGCATTACTATAAAACAACCTATATCTGTATTCCTTTTCAAATGACCACGAGTCTATTTTCCGTTGACCAATAATATTGAGATTGACATTAAGAAAGTTTTTAGTTTTATTATCAATTGTTATTATTCCATTTTTTAATTTACTGAAGCTTTCATGATATTCAACCTTTGTAGGCCCATAAACTGTATCAATGTATGATTCCTTCATTGGACTATCATCATCGTAAGGCAGGTTTACATCTAGTTCTATTTGGTATTTGCTTTTTAATTTAGATGTAATTTGAAAATTAGAATCACTGAGTTTTTTTACTTCCATATTAGTAGTCGAAAATAAATCAATAGGGAGCTTAATTCTAACGCCTTTCAAATCCGTATAAATCTTCCACATTGGTAGTTCGTCTCTATGTTCTGCTGTCCAAGAAGAAGAAAAAACAAGATTTCTATAATCGGAATCCTCATCATAATACCCTTCAAGTGGGTCATTCATTTCATCTAAACGCGAAAATCTAAAAGTTTGATTTTGTAAAATCAGTTTTAATGTTTCAAATGAAGTGTAATGGTATAAATGACTTGGAATCATTCTTTGTTTTAATTTGCTACAACTTGTTTACAGAGATGTAAAATACATCACTATGCAACCAAATTGTAATATTATCGATGTATGCTACTTTCTTTTATTCTTTTTTTGACTACCCTATCAACCGATTAAGGAATTTGAAATATTGATTAACCGATTGATGAAACTCCTCTACTCCATAGTTTCCCAATAAAAGTATTGCCTTTTCATTTATTGCGTATTCCTTCATTGTGATGCCATTGCTATACTCTAGGTAGTTGGACCAAATAACTTCTTTGAAATCATGGGCATGGTAAATTTTACTGGCAAGTCTTAGAGGGGTTATCATTGAGGTTGATTTAATGTTGTTGTCTCCTCGCGCGTATGCGAATTGCTTACTTTATGATTAAATGATGCATATTCGACCTCTGAATTCCTTGAACCGTTCAGGAACTTGTTCATTTGCTTCGATGCTGTCCGTGAAATCGAAACAATAAAAGAATTGGTCGTGTTCCACGTACATCATTTGAACTTCTGCTTTTAATGGCTCGGGCAAATCATTGTTCTCCAAAGTGAATTCGCACAGATAATGACACGCGTCCATTCCAGATATTTTATAAGTATCACTCCTTTCAACCACAGTAGGTTCTAACACATACCCCAACCTCTGCATGGTCCAACTTTCAGCAAATTCATCCAAGGTAAATATTTCATCCTCCATGTATGCTGATTTTGGCTCTGCCCATACGGTAATACTAGGTGAATAGACTCCAAGATTGACAGGATTGTTTTGGTCATATTTGGTCATCACACAAATTGGTTCGCCTGAATATTCCCATACAATATCCTCCAGTCCTTTCCATTCATCGGCCAGTTTTATCTGACTCTTGATCTCTCCCATATCCTGAATACTTAAAAATTGCCATCCATTTGGTTTATAGAAGGCGAGTCCCAACTTCTGATTAAGATAAAAGTCCTTATTTGTGACAACAGCCTGGAGAGGGTTGACCGCGAATCCCGCCAATGCGGTTGTTGAAAGTTGCAAAAAGTTCCTTCTGCCTATTCCCATGTGATGCTTAATTCGTCGTAGCCTATTTTATCAATTATCTCATCCCTATTGGAATCCACTGACCTTGAATAAAGTTCCCTGGTAATGGGGTATGCCTCAAGTTCGCCTTCCCACATATCATCATCGATTATCTGTTGTACGTCGTCTTCATCGTTGTCATTATGGAGCCAGGAATCCACATCCTCATCTGCAATTATCACTGGGCGTCTTTTCTTTTCATTATGGATTTCCTCGAACATAGGTGTCGCATCTTTGGTAAGTACTGCAAAGGTGTTCCACCCATCCTTGGTGGTGGTATAGATCCCAGCCAAGTTTATGGGGTCGTTGTTCTTCTTTTTAAAGTAAAACGGAATGGAGTATGGCTTGCCTTTTTCCGGTTTTATCCTATGGGGCTCAAAGAAGCCATCTACCGGTACTATACATCGTTTATGCTCCCATGAATACCTGTATAGAAAATGGTCGAACAGTTTCTCTGATTTGGCGTTAAGGCCGCCAAAGGTCTTATAGTTTTTGAAATACTCTTTATAATCCGCCCCGTTGTTCTTTGAGGGCATTATGCCCCACATAGCAGGAGTAATTCGCCCTGGTTCCTCTTGTGGTATGACCCACATGAGGGGATGGCTCCAGCCATTGGCGTGATAGTATTTCAATTCAAGTTCCAACTGGTCCTCTCCAAGTAGTTTTGTGACGTTATAAAAGGCCTCAAGTTCCTCGGCCTCCCTTACAACCCTAGTACCGTAGCACATTCAATTATTTTCCTCTCAATTTAACATTTATCGATCAAAGAATTAAATATATTTGATTGGAATAAATCCATATTTATGGAAATAATCCAATATGAGAAGAACCGTATTCAAACATATGGACAAATTTGCCATCAAACGGCTGCTTATGGAGATAGGACAGCACCGTTTGAACAAGGAATGCCAACAGAAGAGACTTCCCTTGCCAAAAAGGGTCAGACTGTTCCACCTTGAGCAGAACGATGATTGTACGTTACTCAAGTACAAGTACCAGAATGGGGAGAAAACTGTAATGAAAGTGGATGAATTTGAACTACCGGAGACAGGATGGGTGAGAATAAAGCAGCGATAACCTACATAAAGGGTCTTCAAATAAAAAAGTATGTCCCGGATGAGATTCTTGACAAGGTCAAGCAATCGGTCAAAGAGGCTGGTCATGAATGGAACGATGACCTCATCGAACGTTGTTGTCTTTCAATCAATTCCAAATATGTTGCTTGTGTATTGGAGTGCGATAGGGTTAGTTTCTCCCATAAGGGATACCTATTTGGGTTCTGGTGGGATGAGGTGAAAATGGAATATGGGTTTAGTTGGGCTAAAAGTCATTTACATAGATTTGCTAAATAATTTTATACCATAAAAACATTTTTAAAAACAAATGTTCTAATCCATGTTCGCGGTTTGGGAAAGTTGCCTCGATACGGATTCAACAACCACAGAAACTGCTTTTTTTCCATCTTCGGATAAAGACCAGTTCAATGAAGGAACCCTAGAAGTACGTTGTATTGGGACATTGAACTTCCAAACAATTTCATTTGGCTTATAGGCTTTGTCAACAAAACCGGGAAAATCAATCTTGACTCTGCGCAGCATCTCCTTTACAGCATTTCCATCCATTTCCACATTGTTGCCTAAGGACATATTTTGGGACCCCATTATCCTTATAAGCCCATTTGCCTCGAGTTCATCCAATACCTCCACGTAAGCTGGATTAGGAAAATAAAACCCCTTGTATTCCGAAGGATTAACATCATTTGCATATGATAGAAGACTTTCCGGGTGTTCAGGCGCCTTAATCAATTGTTCTAGGGCTGATTTTGACAATTGGGGTATAACAACCCCCAGTTCATCAAGCCCTTTTGTATTTGCAACCTCTTTTATCGTTGTCTTCAAGGATACGCCTCCAACACTAATCTCGCTAGCATCCCTTACTTTATCTGGGATTGAATTCAATGCTTCTTTTAACGGAGAGTAGAAAAGAATTAGGAATACCAACCCGAAAGCCGGCCATCCACCTACAAGAGTTTTCAAAAGATCCATGAGAATTTTTCTTAGACTCGAATTTGGAGATTCCAATGCACCCACTCTTTTATCAATTGAGTCCAACTTATCATTTAAATTGGTCAGCAGTTGGTTAATATTAAACTGTGCTATTGGATCTGACTGATTGCTCGGAACTTCCTTGTTCGTAGTGCTATTCTTCATAAAGAGAGTTGGTTTTTTTTACAAGTTATGAATAGAAGTTATATTGATAGTACTAATTCTGCAAAATTCGAAGCCACCTGCCAACTAACAAATAACCGGGAAGTGCTATTTTATATACATAAACACGCAGTGAAGTGAAGAAACACTTCCATTTTGTCGCTTTGGAAAAGCAAGACTAAATAAACGCTTGTAAAACCAATTAAGGAAGAATGTAGGCCTTAGTGGTTTTTATTCTTTACAATTTCAAGTAACTTTTCCAGTTCACCCAAGCTCTTAATAGAGTGCACCTTTCCTTGATATTCAACAAACCCATTTAGCAGTGCACCCCCCTTTGTGGGATGAAAAAGTTCCCTTATATCGACATCCAGTTCACTACAAATTTTTAGCAGCAAATCAGGTTTAGGAAAGCTATTGCCCTGGACAATATTTGAAATGCTAACAGGGGTAACCCCAACAGCTGCTGCCAAATCTTTTCCTGTCATATCTTTTTCGGAGAGTACCTCTTTTAGTCTTAACACTGTCATTTTTTGAATTTTACAAGAATGAAATTATAGTAAATCTATAATAAAATATTTAAAATTAAAGTTTTATTTGTATTTAATTAAAGTTAATCTTATATTCATGTAAAATTATTAAACTAAAACTATAATTATGAAAATAGAGAACAAACAGAAGGAAGAGGCCATTATCGGGATAATCAACGACCATATTTTATGGTACAGAATTGGGAATGGCATGCATAAAATTCTTAATGCTTTTGACTTGGTAAATGATAATAATGAATTCGAGGTTGACAATCACTTTAATGGCATTTACAATGCATTTGAGCTTATTGGAATTTTTAAAGATGATAAAATTTGCGGTAAGCTATCCAATATCTTCTATGAAAAATTGGAAAGTTCCCTCAAAACCCATGAACTGGCACGGTTAATCTATGTCGATTGGTTAGTTACGATAAGAGAATATTATACTAATTTGAAAGAGGTTGCATAGTAAGGAAGTATCCTTTATCAGTTTAATAATGGTCTAATCAAAGTTTGGATATTTAAAATAACACTAGAATTATTAGCTCAGATTGCCATAGTTAATAAGCCTCCTTTGGTAGTATATGTTCAGTTCATTAATCAATTCAAAATATTTCAGCATATCAGGTTGAAAAGCCAAAAAATCCGTATTACCCAATGGCATGTTTTTCGAGAAGAATTCAATTGATTGGAAGTGAGAGCAGTCGTCAATTTTTGCTAATAGGATTACCAAATCAGAATCAAGAAAATTTATTTTTAGGAAAACCTTTTCTGTTGCTTTGTTACTACGCTGTTTATAGTAAAGCATTAGTTGTATCCAATTGGCATAGTTTGATGCTTTTCCTAATATCAGAGGAGCATTAGAATGTGGGTTTATGGAACGACAGATATCTTTTAATTCTGAATCAGTAGGATACTTGCCTTTAATTTTGGTTTTACTATGATCAATCATTTTATCAATCAGTTGCTCAGAACAATTTAAAATACCACGTACTTTTCCCGAAATGTATGAATATAAGTTTTCCTTATCCTTCTGAGTTTTTAAGTGAACAACTAGGAAATAGAAAATGAATGCTGATATATATGAAATACATAATCTATTAACTATTACCCCAAATTTTGCTCCACCATTAAATTTTTCAGGAATCTCAATTAACCAAAATTCTATTAGTATGATTGTCAGTAAAGCTACTATGAACAAAACAATTAGTTCTGTTCTAACTGATATTAAATATCTCCAGTACTTTTTCATATTTTAATTCATAATTGTTAATGATGGTTCTAATTAATTTTAAAAGTTCCTTATTTCTATTTATCCATGATACTTAGCGTAAAGTCTATGTCCAATAACCTATCAATTATTTTAGCACTTTTGAAATGATCTTTCTTTAATTCAATTGATCTTTTTAAGTAAGATTTAAAATCTGATTCATTAAAAATTGCAATAGGAAATCCAAAAACGTGTCCAAGGAACTCAATTTCAATAAATTTATCATTGGAGTATAAGTAATTCATCCTGTCAAAGAATAGTACAGGTGTCTCGGGTTCGTTTTTCATTGTAATTAAAATGCCAACAGCGCGATAAAAATATATTACCGTACCTTTTCCTAGTCCATATCTTGCAAAGTTTCTAATGACATCGTATTTAGGTTCAAATCCCTTTTCGGTTTGTCTATTGAATTCTTCTAGAAACATTTTATATAGACCTCTCTTGAATTGTTGACATAGTTCCCTTTGAAACTTTGAGTCAAATCTAAAGCTGGTTTTTATTACTAGTCTTGAATGACCCTTTCTTTCCTTTATCTCGAAGAACCTAGATTTAAAACGCCCTACTTTTCTTTTGGTTTTTGACCTAATAAGAAGTCTTTGCCTGGTAATGTTGAACGTTTCTTTTAGGGCCTCCTCTATTGAATAATTCAATTCCTGTTTATTGCCAAAGTATTCATTACAATGGTCACAAACATTTCTGTTGTAATTTTGTCCACCTAGGGATTTAGGTATTGTATGGGCTTTCTTAGAAAAAGCAACTGTAGGCTCGGATTTTAAACACCAGATACATTTCATGTTAATTAGCTGAATTTACTATTGTTACAATTCCTGTTTTTTTGACTGCTAGTATATTGAACTCTTCAAGACAACTTCAGGTTCCGTTTTATGATTGATATACCGAAACTTTAATTTTTGCTAATTGCATACTCTTTAATAAGGACTTGATTTAGGAAATATTATCTTAAAAGCCTTACCCTTTGTTGTGCACTATTCTCTGCTGCCCTTTCCATGCTGTTGTAATGTCTTATATAGTCAACTGCGAACCCATCTATTGCTTCAAATGCATTTGCACGATTATATTGCATATACTGTTCGTAGTGATGTATTTCATGAAGTAACCACTTCCAACCTTGTATTGTGTTTAAATTTGGCCATTGTGAGAAAATTATAACATTACCTAATGTTACAGCATGTCCAGTACCGCCAACTGAGTTACCATAATTAAGAAAACCAGGAACTGTAAAATTTGGTGTGTTTCCTACAGCCCATCTAATACTTCTAGCAATGTCATTTGGAATTACTTGAGAAAGAACATTAACTACTTGTGGTGGTAAAGGATATGAATAGTTGTAATAAACCTTATAAGCGTCACGCATTGCCGCTGCGAATGGGCCAGCGACAAGTTCATTGATCCCGCAGGGTTGGCCTTGTAAACACTTGCCAAGAAATCTTCCGGATGTTGTTGTAAGTTCAAATTGGACCCTTTGGCTCGCGGTTAAAGTCTCGTAAGCTTTTCTCCAATCGGAGCCGAGAGTATTGTCAATGGCATTTCCTGAAACATTGTTGAATACATCTTGGGCATGTTGAAAAGTATTTGATGTTTTTTCAATCACTCTTCCTGCCGGGTTCCATGGACTAACTATTGCTTTTTTTGGGTCGTCACCTTTTAGAATATCTATTGTTGTCTGTGTAGGTGCTGTAATCGGTGCTGTAATCGTTTTCACAGCATCTTTCCAAAATTGACCGAAGCCACACTGTGATATCATGCAAATGGAAATGGTGGTAATGGTTAGTTTTAATTTTTTCATTTTAAGCGTACTTTTAGTTAAACTTTGTCTTTCTCTTAGTAAAGATTTACAATTTATTCCTGCCTTAGAATGACACGTTGGAAGGGTTTAGCTTTCTATGTGTTTTTAAATAGATTAAGTACATTTTGGGAAGTAAAGTAAGATAATGTTTTAGCGGTAAAGTAGATTGCATGAAAACCATAGTTTTTTTGGGCTTTTCCCACAAGACAGGCGTTAACTTAAATTTATAGTCACTTTTCATTGCCCACCAGGAATTCAATGTGAGACACATAAATTGTTGTGATACTTCCTAATATGATTTAGTAGTTTTATGTGATGACTATTGTTTTATATATTAATTCAAGGTGAACGATTATTTTTTATAACATGAATAGGGAAGAAGATTATTTCAGAGATGACATTCCAATGGTTATGGAAGACTTATTGGTTATGGATAAACCAAATTCTCCGATCATAATACATGAAGGGCCTTTTTACCTAAAATATGAAGGAAAAAAGGTCATTCTAGAGGGTTCGATATTTTATAGATGGCTTCCTTCTCCCGATATCCGCTTTAAAGCGAAAGGCGCTCTGCCAGCAAAATTTTTATGGGAAGTCATGGAGAAAGATTTCCAAACTTATTTGCTCATTGGAGATTATAATTTAGGTGAAATTATAGTAACCGTCCTTGAGGAAGCTAATGAACCGGGAATTTGTGATGTTGAGGGTTTATTTGCCGGCACACCTTGTAAGGAGGATGAGCAGCAGCAAGTCGATACTGTTAAATTTTGTTTACACAATCTAAAATCGTTCGGTACTGTATTGGCCAAACAAAAAGTTGATGGAAGAGTTAGGACTGGTCAAAATAGAATTGAGCTCGATTGTGCCGAATATAAAATAACAATAGATAAAAGGAATGATTTCAAAAAACAGAATGAAACTCTTCAGTCAACAGGCGGCTTTTTTGTCCTATATAACGGTGAAATTCAGTTAAAAAAAGCTCATTCTAAGGACGAAGTAAATGATTTATGTTTTGCTCTTGGTATGTTTCTTTCTTTTATAAATGGGAGAAGAGTACACCCGATTTTTTTGCATGGTTACAAGAAAGGTTCATTGGTATGGAATTATTACCCAAGGGCTATTAATGAAGCATTCCAAGGGGTAAACAGTTGGTCACTGGGTTTTATGGCAAAAATGGAATTTGATCATATGTGGGACAGGTTCTCAAAACTATGGGAGGACGATAATTCCAAGGATTTCCTTGTTTTTTATATAAAGTGGTATTGCGAAGCAAATTCTCCAGAATTATCATCCGATACTCGATTGATAATGGCGCAATCGATACTAGAATTGGTTTTTAATTGGTGGTTGGTAGAAACAGCCGGATTAATTCAAGGTAAGGATGCTAAATTTCTTGATGCTTCAAACAAAATAAGGTTAATTCTGTCATCTTGTTCTATGAGTAGAGATATTCCGGAGAACTTCAAGGAATTAAAAGCTGTGATGAAAGGTCAATCTAGTAGTGATGGACCTGAAGCGATTGTTCATGTTAGAAATGCCTTAGTACATGCAAGACAAACGAATCGAGAAAAGATAAAAAAAATAGGAGGTGTGGCAAGAATGCAAGCACTCCAATTGGCAATCTTTTACGGCGAACTGGCATTGTTAAAAATCTTGAATTATGGTAACACTAGGTTCCAAAATCGATGTGACCACAAGGCTTATCAAGTTCCTTGGAAAAACTAATTCTTTGAAAACAAAACTCATTGCCAATAATTATTGATTTGTTCAAATTATTGAAAGTTTGGGCAAAAATTGGGCAAATAAAAAAGGAGCTAATGAATTTTCTTCTCTAACTCCTTTATTTTTAGTGACCTCGACAGGATTCAAACCTGTAACCTTCTGAGCCGTAATCAGATGCGCTATTCAGTTGCGCCACGAGGCCTTTTTAATGGGGTGCAAATATATTTCTTTTTAAATTTACGACAAAACCTCCTAATCAAAAATAATGGATTTTGAACCCTACATTCGTGATATAGCAGACTTTCCGAAAGCTGGAGTAACCTTCAAGGATATTACACCACTCTTAAAGGACCCTGAGGTGTTGAACAATGCTTGTGACGTGCTTTGTGAAATGGCTGGCAAACAAGACATTGATAAGGTAGTGGGAGTGGATAGCAGGGGTTTTATTTTTGCCCCAATGCTTGCTTCAAAACTCAAAGCCGGTTTTGTTCCTGTACGTAAAAAAGGGAAATTACCATACAAAACGATAGCTGAATCATACTCTTTAGAGTATGGCGAAGATGTTTTGGAAATTCATACGGATGCCATTTCACCTGGGGAAAAGGTTTTGGTCCATGATGATGTGCTAGCCACTGGTGGAACTGCCCAAGCGGTCTGTAAATTGGTTGAAAAATTAGGCGGCGAGGTTGTTCAGTGCAACTTTTTGATTCAGCTGAGTTTTTTGAACGGAGCTGAAAAGCTCAATGGATATGATATTAAATCTCTTATCAAATACTAATCTAAGGCCCGAGTAGTAACATAGTAGCGCCAACCAATAATAGCCAACTGTAATTTGGACGCCTTGGAAAGGTCCAATTGGCGCTTGGTGTACGAAGGAAGAATAACCTTATTAACTTTTGCCAAGAATTTGTAAAGCATAACTGTATTGGTTGGTCAATGCAAAGATAATCAAAGTTTTAGCTTAGCTATATAAAATGATGGGCCGCTTTAGGCGGCCCATTCTATAGTTAACTATTTTCTTTTATCCAGTTGTCAATTTTATTTTCCAGCAGCGCTAAAGGAACGCAACCGGTTTCTAGCACTTGATTGTGAAATTGTCTGATATCAAACTTATCACCCATGGCGTCTTCCGCTTTTTTACGCAGCTCTCGAATCTTAAGTTGTCCAATTTTATAGGATAAGGCTTGCCCGGGATTAGCCATATAGCGCTCAATCTCCGAAATAATGGAAGCTTCTGATTCCGCTTCATTGTCCAATGAGTATTGAATGGCTTGTTCTCTGGTCCAACCTTTGGAATGAAGACCTGTGTCAACCACTAATCTAACTGCTCTGTGCATTTCTGCTCCTAGCATTCCAAATAATTGATATGGATCGGTGTATAATCCCAGTTCCGTTCCCAAAGACTCACTATACAGGGCCCAACCTTCTCCGTATCCACTATACCACAAGGTCTTTCTGAATTTAGGTAGATCCTCGCTCTCTTGAGTCAGGGATATTTGATAATGGTGCCCAGGGATAGCTTCATGAAGGAACAGCGATTCGTCTGAATAGGTGTTATACTTGGTTACTTCCGGAATCGGGGTGTAAAAAATTCCAGGGCGAGTACCATCCAAAGAACCAGGATTGTATTCAGCACTGGCGGATTTTTCACGAAACGCCTCTGTCTGTCGTACCTCAAAGGGAGTTTTTGGTTTTACATCAAAAAGTTTTTCAATTTGAGGCTTCATGCGATCATGTATAACATTGAAATTATCAATGACCTGTTGAGGATCAGTAAATGGCATGAGCTCCTTATTACTTCGAACATAATCAAAGAAAGCTTTTAAATCTCCGTCAAAACCAACCTGTTCTTTAATTTTTTCCATTTCGGAACGAATCCGGGCTACCTCATTCAATCCCAATTCATGGATTTCTGAAGCAGTCATGTTCGTGGTGGTGTACTTTTTTATTTGATGCGCATAATAAGCATCACCATTGGGCTCACCTTGAATTCCACTTGATTCGCGGCCGGCATCCATATATTCGGAAGACATGAAAGCGTGCAGTCTTTCATAAGCCGGGATTATTTGATCGGTCACCATAATTTGATAAGCGGCTGTAAGCTGCTCCTTCTCCTCATCTGAAAAACTATCAGGCATATTTTTTATTGGAGTGAAGAAAAGGTGCTTGTCCAGGTCTTTAACCGTTAACGATTCAAGTTGTGGCAGTACTTTTTTAATTAATGATTTAGGTAGTACATGCCCTTTTTCCATACCTTCTCTCATCTTGACTTCGGTACTTGAAAGCCAATTTAGATATCCATTGACACGCTTCATCCATTTTTGGTAATCTTCGACCGTATTGAAGGGCTGAGCACTAGAGCCACTGGCCAATTGTCCCATAAATAGGTTGGGGGACCACATTTGATCTATGGGAGTAAGGTTTGCATTATGGTTGAATTCATTCAAATTGATATCGCATTGCCACTCCAAAATAGCCTTGCTCATTCGCTCGTTTTCTGTAAGACTTTCATCAGGGAAATCGTTCAACTTGTTTTTATAACCTTGAAAATGGGCTTTCACTTTCGCAATATGCTCATCGGATAACTGATTGGTAAAAACATCATCATAACGATGATCACCTGCAGTGGTTGCATTTATAGGATTCAACTTTAGTCCATCTTCATAATAACTCTCTAAGACAACACCAAATTCTTCACTAAGGTTAGGGGTTTTTTCTTTTTTTGGTTCTTGTTTGCAGGCTTGTAAGCAAACTAGGGAAACTAATAAAATTGTTATTTTTTTCACTTTTTTAGGTTTGATTTGTTACAAAAATGTAAAATAATCAAATCAAGGAAGACCAAGCTTAAGTGAATTGCTAAAGTTTTTATAAAAAAGATAGTTATTATGGTGGATGGTTTTCTTGCCTCAACAAAAGTGCAAGGATACTCATTGGACGGTACGCTATACTAAATGCCCATTTTTTTGATGCTACGCGTTGTCTAGTTTCACTAAAAATTAAAACTTTTAATGATGAGGACAAAATTGCAATTACTGTTGGCACCCGCTATAGTATTGATAGGTGGAATGCTTTACACCACATTAACGGCTTCAGGCCCAAAAAGAACTTTACAACCAGAAAAAGGTTGCGTATTTATGACTGTAATGGGCGAACAATCGTCAGAAGGATTTGATCGATATAAATCAGATGAGAATATTCAATTTGCGGTACGGGATGGACTTCAATGGCTCTCGAAAGCACAATTGCCCAACGGAGGGTATGGGGCTGGTAGTCATTCCGCACAGCATATCAGGGATCCACATGCGGTAAAAGCAGATCCCGCAACCACCGCTATGGTGGGGATGGCTATACTTAGGAGTGGTACAACCTTAAAAAAGGGAACTCATGCCCAAAATCTCAAAAAAGCATTGGACTATCTGCTGGAAACCATAGAAAGTACTGAAAACGACCAGCCATATATCACGGAAGTTAGAAATACCCAGATACAGTCAAAATTGGGCGCAAATATTGATGCTGTTTTGGCCGCCCAGTTCCTTTCCAGTGTTTTGGACAGGGATTTGAACGGGATAGACAAAAAACGAATTATCCGTTGCTTGGACATTTGCGTGGCCCGTATTCAACAAGGAACGGACGAACACGGTAAACAGAGAGGTGCTGGTTGGGCAGGTGTATTGCAGAGTGGAATGGCCAATAGTGCCTTAGAGGCAGCACAGGTAGTAGGAGCTGTGGTAAACGAAGAAGTTTTTGAAAGATCAAGAAAGTACCAAAAAGGAAACTACAATGAGGAAGACGGTTCGGTCAAAACGGATGATGGGGCTGGAATCATACTATACTCCGTAAGTGGAAGTGTTAGGGCAAGTGCCAAAGAAGCCAGAAAAGTCAAAGCAGATATTAGCAAAGCAAAAGCCGAAGGCAAAATAGCTTCGGATGCTGAGATAAATGCTGAAATTCTTGAAGAAATAGGATATGCCGCGGGTGATGCCCAGAAATATGGAACGGCTTACAAAGTATATGAATCTGCCAAAGAAACGGCCCAAAAGGATGAAGTGTTGGATGGTTTTGGCAATAATGGGGGAGAAGAATTTTTAAGTTACCTACAAACCGGGGAATCCTTATTGGTCAGTAAAGACGAAGATTGGAAAGAATGGTATGACAATATGAGCGGACGTATTTTGAAAATTCAAAATGAGGACGGTAGTTGGAATGGTCATCATTGCATAACCAGTCCTGTTTTTTGTACGGCTACGAGCTTACTTCTGTTGACGGTTGAAGAAGACATTACTTTTCTGCAAAAAATGGGGGAGGAAGAATAAAAGTTACTTATGCAATAGAAAACCCGGTCTTAGACCGGGTTTTCTTCATACTATTTTTCAGTGCTTTTTTCAATCATTGTTTTGGCAAGTTCTGCACCAATCAATGATTCTAGTAATGTATTATCGCTGTTTTTGGAGTCAGAACCTTCAATGAATATTTCAGGCAATCTTAACTCTTTAAGTTCTCTTGCGACACCTACCGAGGTTTTATAATCCCATTCAGCACGTTCTTGTGGAGTCAGTCCTGCACTTACCAGTTTGGCGTTCTGATAGGCTTCAGCATCAGCAGCAACCTTTTTACTCTGAGCTTTGAATTTTTCCACTTCAAACTGCTTTTTCTCTTTTACCAAGTTGAACTCGGCTACCTTGGCTTCGGTTTCGGCCGCAATGGTCTTTTGAATTTGCTCCTTTTCAAGTCGGGCGCGTTCGGCTGCTTTTTCAGCTTCACCACGAGCCTTTTCTTTTTGCGCTCGGTAGAACTCACGCTCAGCTTGTTGCTTTTCTAATTGGGTTTGAGCCACTTCTTCTTTCTGAAGTTGTAGACGCTTGTCGAACGTGGTCTCCCAATCAATTTCCGTAACTACAGCTTGTACAACTGTTAATCCGTACGCTTTTAAAGAGTTGCCAGCTTCACGAATCGGCTTCCCATCTTTGATTTTGATCCGAAAGCGTTTCTGTTTTGACTCTTTGTTGACAACAGTACGGACTGTGCTACTATCACCGATAATGTCCTTTTGCTCACTGTGCACGTACTCTTCCAACACGTACATGCCATTTTCGAGTTGATCTTTAAAAAAGCGGTCAAAGTCAGACGCTTGACCTGAAATATAATCCTGTGCATCCATAAGTTTACAGGTGTTCTTAATGGATTGATCAATGTTAGGGATGATACGCGAACGAATGAGATTTTTTTCTGTTTTGTTACGGTCGGCAACCGACAGGAATTGCATTTCATCTTCTGTATTGATACTAATTACTACTGAGGTGGCAATCCTAGCTTTTACCGCATCACTGAAAGCCCAGTATTTGGCTTCATCCACGTTGGCGTATTCGCTTTGCTCTCCCAAACCATGTTCTTGGCTTGGAATCACATATTTTATGGGTAGTTCAAATTGTAAAGGAATAAGTCTTCCCCACATTTTGGTATGTATTCCCTGTCTAAAAACAGCTTTTTGACCTCCCCAAGGGTATTGCACTGCATAGGCAGTACCAGGTTCAGCATAAAAGAATGTTCCGGTAACAATGCTCATTACAATTCCTACCAGTATGATTTGTAAACTTCGTCTTGTGGTAAACCATTGTAAAAGTGCACTGGTTTTAAAGAGTGGTTTAGTAACCAGAGTAACAATTCCGAATAGTATGATAAGCATTCCAAATAATGTAAGCATAGCGATTGGTTTTAAAGGTTAGACAAAAATTAGAGCGATGAGCTGAATGAGCAACATCACTAAAAACTTAACAATTGTGATCATCGTGTGGATTGATTTTAATGGTTGAAAAATTGTTGTGAACCGGTTACGTTTTTTTAAGATAAAATGACAACAATCATGTTTGCAAGTTTTTACAAGGAAATCAATACAATTGAATACAGATATGTAAGTAAATAAATGAGATTGACTGTGAAAATCATGTGACCTTCTTCAATAAAGTTTTAAAATGTAATATTAAATACTTATATGTATTATGAACTGAAGCTTTTGTAGGGGTGTTTTTGCTTAATTTTTTAAAACCAAGGGAGATTTTGTTCAAAAAACAGCGATTTTTGGTGATTTCGTTTGCGATGGAAATAAAAAACCGACCTTTCAAAGGCCGGTTTATAATATGAGTTTTATGTCTTTAAAGAGCTACTTTTCCTCCTTGGTGATAATTTCCACAACCCCATTTTTAGCTTTTTTGCCATACTTTTTTATAGCTCCATTCCCCTTGAGGACAGTAATAGTGTCAATATCATCTGGAGACAGTTTTTCAACATCTTTTTCTTTGGCTTTTTTTCCATCCACGTAATAGATTGGTTTTTCGTTCGAATCACTGCTTCGAAATAACAATCCATTACTGCCTGGGATAGCATCTGAATCATTGTGAACTTCAGTTTCCTTCATGATATTTACCTCTTCATGAACGTGTTCATCTATGGATATGTGTTTGTCAATATCTACTGCATTGTCAGAATCAACATGGATTTGCACATCATCATTCTGATGGTCGTCATGAATGTTGATATTCATGTCTTTTAGTTCGTCTTCACTAATTTCTTTACCATTCAGCATTATTTTCTTTTGCCCATCTTTTTCAATAATAGTGATGTTTTGATGATTTTTGTTATCAGACTTGACCCATACTTGGTCGTCTTCGTCAGAATGGATGCTTATGGAATTGTATTCTGAGTTTCCGAAGGAAATTGTGTTGGTGGCATCGTTGTAATAAATTAAAATGGGCTTTATTGGTCCATCTGAACTGGAGTTGTAGTTGCCACTGAAAGTTTCTCCGTCGCTATTTTTCCCGCTTAATTGGAGTGAAACATCAATAATTTCGTTATTGCCATTATGCACGACTGTGTAAGAGAAATCGATGCCGTCCTTCTCAAGTTTGGTTTTGATTTTCAGTAATTCTTCATCAGAAGTGTCCTTGTCTATTGTAAGCTTAATGGCTTTTTCATCTAATTTTTCGGTACCATTGAACTGGTCATTGTGGTGGATAAATTCGGTTTTGGTGTTGAAACCCACTAAGAATAGAGCGATGGCTGGTAAGACAAAACACATCTTTAACATGTTTGTTTTCTTGGATTGATTTTGATTTAACATGACGATTCGTTTTTTGATTAATGAATTGTAAAATGGATTTGCAATGAATAAATTGTGAGCACCAATGGTTTGTTTGAGCATTAGATATTGATACGTTTTCTTTTCTTCTCCTTTACCGCAGCATTGGGCGTCCGCCAAGAATTCTAAATTTTGCTTTAAAGAATTTCGATAAAACCAAATGACTGGATTAAACCAAAGAATAATAAGAGAAAGTTCCATAAGCAGAATATCCAAAGAGTGATTTTCTCTTGCATGAACTTTTTCATGCGCTATCACCGATTCCAACTCCCTTCGGTCAAAATCTTGTTTGTTATAAAAAATGTATCTGAAAAATGAGAAAGGAGAAATACTTTGTTCCGTTTGTACATGACAAAAAGGATGGTCCTTCAGCAATTTTGAACTGGATAGCAACCTTTTTATGGAATAAAATTGCATTGCCAAGCGTATTCCCATATAAATCACGCCCATCAAATAAATTACGGATACAATCAACCATAGATTTGATAATGAATGGTTATACTGCTGGTTACCTGAAGAAATGGGCTGTGCCGCCTGTACTTCGGAAATAGATAAAGCTCCGATCATAACCGTCTTGGTGATGGTTATAAAAGGAATAGTCAACGAAATCAACAATCCGAAGAATAAAAACCAGCGATTGCCTTTAAAAAAGGTTTCTTTTCTTAAAAAAATATAGTAGCAACCCAAAAAGAGTAGTATTATCCCAGACGATTTTAAAAGATGAATTAACAATACTTCCATCACTTTTTGTTTTCAATAAGATCAATTATTTCCTTTAATTCCTCTACTGATATCTTTTCTTCCTTGGCAAAAAAGGAAACTAAACTCTTATAAGAATTATCGTAGTAATCCGCTATTGTGGAGTTGACGAATTTTTTTCGATATGCTTCTTTGGTAACAAGCGGATAGTAGCGATGGGTATTGCCAAATGCCTCATGTCCCACGTATTTTTTCTCCTGCAGATTTCTTACAATGGTTGACAAGGTGTTGTAATGTGGTTTATCTCCCTTCATTTCTTTTAGTACTTCCTTGACAAAGGCCTTTTTTAACCTCCAGAGGATTTTCATTACTTCTTCTTCCTTGTTTGTTAACTTTTGCATGATAAACGTTTGTATATTTTTTAATTTAATATAGTTCTGGCAAGCTTAACAGCTAAATCCTCAGGGCATCTACTTGCATTATTGCTCAGAAGTATTATGGTTAACTCCTCATCAAGAAGGCGCCAAAAATCGGCAAAGAATATACCGTTTCCGCCATTGTGGGTAATAATGTCCGTTCCTCTTCTAGATGGAATTATGACCCAACCATAGCCGTAAAACGCGGGATCACCTGGCTGTTCTTCGATATGCTTTCCATAATACTTGGATTTGGCATCTTCGGACAGAATTTCTTCACCTAGAAGGGCCAAATGCCATGAAAACAAATCTTCCACGGTTGATAATATACCTCCATTTCCCTTTAAATGTAGATAAGGTCCGTCAGAATCCCAAGGTTTCTCATTGGGTTTACCCCATTCTTTGTTTTTGGAATAACCATTCGCAATTGTATTGGGTTCCCATTTAGGAAGCACGTAACCTGTGTTTTTCATACCAGCCGGATCAAAAAGGTATTGCTTTAAGTAAGCTTCGTATGTGCCCCCAGATACTTGTTCGATTATTAGAGATAGAAGGCTATATCCTACATTTGAGTATTCATGAATAGAACCAGGATCAATTCTATTAGCTGTTTCAAATGCTTGGGTGATGAATTCAGCTTTTGAAATCTTGTCATAATCATTGCCAATCGCTCCTTGGAATCCAGCTGAATGGGTTAGTAGGTGATGTATTTGAATTTCCTGTAAATCAGCGGGGAGCCCTTTGAAATATTCAGATATTTTATCATTTACGTTTAACCTGCCCTGCACTTCCAATTTTAAGATGGCTGCTGCCGTAAACTGCTTTGCCAAAGAACCAATATCAAATACGGTTGTCGAAGAATTCCTTTGATTAATATTTAAGTCACTAAACCCATAACCTTTTGAGTGAATTATTCGATCTCCATGCGCAATTAAAATTGAACCCGAGAATCCTTTGTTTTCAAGTTTTGTTAGAATGTTTTCAAGTTTGTTTTGTGCCGGTTCAGTAATTAGATTTTTTTGATCCTCCGATTGACCTAAACTTACTTTAATGGTTAGCATAGCAAGGATTAAAATGAAAAAACGCATATGATTGATATTTAAATCAAACATATAATTATATTTTTAGTTAAACAACTATATTTATAGTTATTTAACTATTCACTTAGTTTTAAATTTTATTTACTCCAGCACAGATTGATTAAATCTTCATCTATATTTACGCCAAAATTAACTACTTGGGAAATCTACTTTTTATTCTTCTTGGTCTTACGCTACTGATTTTAGGAGGAAATTGGTTATTGAAGGCTGCGGTTGCATTGTCGCTTAGGTTGGCCATACCAAAAATTGTTATTGGTATGACAGTCGTTTCTTTTGCAACCTCTGCCCCAGAACTTATTGTTAGTATAAAGGCAGCTTTGGATGGTTTTCCAGATTTGGCTTTGGGAAACGTGGTGGGCTCCAATATTGCGAATTTGGGTATGGTATTGGCCATAACTGTGTTGATGGGAAGTATTGATGTACGCCGTAGTTTTTATACCACCGATTGGCCAGTAATGATGTTGGCCTCTTTACTTTTTGTTGGCTTTATATATTTCGATGGAGAATTACAGCAATATGAAGGTATTATTTTGGTTGTATTCCTGTTCTTATTCTTAGTGTTTTTACTTCGATTTCAGAAGACAGCCGTGGTGGACGAAATGCCCGAAGATGATGAATTACTGGCACTGCACAAAACGGTGTTGTTTTTAGGGATAGGAGGAACGGCACTTTGGGGCGGTTCAGAATTATTGATTGATGGGGCAGTAGGAATGGCATCTTCTTTTGGAGTTAGTGATCGTGTAATTGGGGTTACTGTCGTTTCCGTTGGGACAAGTATTCCGGAATTAGCGGCATCGGTCATTGCTGTCCTTAAAAAGGAAAAGGCAATTTCTTTAGGGAATTTGATAGGCTCAAATATCTTCAATTTGTTGGCAGTTTTAGGAATTACGTCAATCATAACACCCATCAGAGTGGTTGATCAAGAACTACTTTCCAATGATATTTTTTGGATGTTAGGGATTTCTTTTTTGCTACTACCCTTGGTGTTTTTCCCGAAAGGATTACGTTTGGGTTGGAGAGATGGCATAATTTTGATGTTTTTCTATGTACTATTTGTATACCTGACCCTAAACTAAAAACCGCCCTCGAAAGGGCGGTCTCTAAACACTATCAACAATTAATTTATTCACTAAACATCAGCAGACTTAACCGTTTTAATGATTCGTGCTGCAATTTTATATGGGTCACCGTTAGATGCTGGTCTTCTATCTTCTAACCAACCTTTCCATCCTTTTTCCACTGTCATAATAGGAATACGGATAGAAGCTCCTCTATCTGATACACCATAGCTGAAATCATGAATGGAAGCAGTTTCGTGCAATCCTGTTAAACGCTGGTCGTTAAACTCTCCATAAACAGCAATGTGTTCAGCAGCAACAGGTCTGAATGCCTCACAAATTTTCTCATAGGTGGCTTTATCGCCACAAGTTCTTAAAGTAGTATTGGAGAAGTTGGCGTGCATACCAGAACCGTTCCAGTCACCTTTTACAGGTTTTGGATGGTACTCAATATAATAACCGTAAGACTCGGTCAAACGATCTAGAAGGTATCTTGCTATCCAAATTTCGTCACCAGCTTTCTGAGCTCCTTTGGCAAACAATTGAAATTCCCATTGTCCAGCAGCAACTTCTTGGTTGATGCCTTCAAAATTTAATCCAGCTTCAATACACTGGTTTGCATGTTCTTCCACTAAATCTCTACCCCAGGTATTTTTTCCACCTACAGAACAATAATATAAACCTTGAGGACCAGGGTATCCGCCAATAGGAAATCCTAGTGGTAACTGGGTCTCAACATCCATAATAAAGTATTCCTGTTCAAAACCAAACCAGAAATCTGCATCTGCATCATCAATAGTTGCTCTGGAATTGGATTCGTGTGAAGTGCCATCGGCATTTAAAACTTCGGTCATCACCAAGTATCCGTTGATTCTTGCAGGGTCAGGATAAATCGCAACAGGTTTTAAAAGGCAATCCGAAGAACCGCCTTCAGCTTGTTGTGTTGAACTTCCGTCAAAAGACCACATTGGGCAGTCTTCCAATTTACCACTAAAATCATCTTCGATTTTAGTTTTGCTTCTCAAGTTCGCAGTTGGCTTATATCCATCCAACCAGATGTACTCTAATTTAGATTTGCTCATAATTCCGGTAGTTATTTGTTCTCAAAATTTCAAGGAACAAAAATAAGTTTTTCATTTAATAATAGGTGTTTTAAAGGGTTAAAATGACCATGATCTTGATATTATTTTGATAACCCCTATTTTTTAAGGGGTGAAATGAAAAAAAAGTAATTTTTCAAGGATATATTATTAAATTGTTAATTGTAGTTTTGTGTTTTAATCTTAAAAAGAGGTGTCATAATGAGATTTCAAGCATTAAAGGATAGCGGTAAAAGAATTCATGTAGTGACGGAAGAGACTGGAAGACGATCAGAAATGTTCGGAAAAAATGTTTTCAATGAAGATCGGATGCTTCAATTTTTGACCAAAGAGGCATTTGAAAAAGTAAAATCAGCTATTTTTCAAGGTACTAAGATTGACCGAAAAATTGCTGATCAAGTAGCAGAGGGAATGAAGGCTTGGGCACTGTCCATGGGCGCTACCCATTATACTCACTGGTTTCAACCTTTAACAGGGTCTACGGCGGAAAAACATGATGCCTTTTTTGATATTTTGCCCGATGGAAGGGCTATGGAGAAATTTGGGGGCGCACAACTCGTGCAACAAGAACCGGATGCTTCCAGTTTCCCTAGTGGCGGAATCAGAAATACTTTTGAAGCAAGAGGATACACAGCATGGGACCCTACGTCACCAGCTTTTGTATATAAGACTACCCTATGTATTCCAACCATATTTGTTGCATACACGGGTGAAGCATTGGATAACAAGGCACCTTTACTAAGAGCGCTCCATGCCATTGATGAGGCGGCAACCGGGGTCGCCCAATATTTTGATAAGAATGTAAGAAAGGTTTATGCAACGCTTGGATGGGAGCAAGAATACTTTTTAGTAGATAAAGCTTTGGCCAAATCGCGGTTGGACATTGTTATGACAGGTCGCACCCTTGTTGGGGCAGCGGCGGCAAAAGGGCAGCAATTGGATGACCATTACTTTGGGGTTATTCCAAGTAGAGTACTTGCCTTTATGAGTGATTTGGAAAAACAGTGTACAAAATTGGGAATTCCTGTAAAGACCCGTCACAATGAAGTCGCTCCGAATCAGTTTGAATTAGCACCAGTATATGAAGAGGCCAATCTTTCCGTAGATCACAATTTGTTGTTGATGGATGTTATGGAAGAAATAGCCGACAGACATAATTTTATGGTTCTTTTTCATGAAAAACCCTTTGCCGGGGTAAATGGCTCCGGAAAGCATAATAACTGGTCTTTGGAAACAGATACTGGTGTGAATTTGTTGAGTCCTGGATCTACGCCAATGAAAAACCTTCAGTTCTTAACCTTTTTTGTAAACACCATAAAAGCGGTGGATACCTATGAAGAATTACTACGTTCTTCTATCGCTTCTGCCAGCAACGATCACCGATTGGGAGCTAATGAGGCACCTCCGTCCATTATTTCCATATTTATAGGAAAACAACTAAGTGATGTATTGGATGAGTTGGAAGGCGTTTCAAAAGGAAAACTGTCTCCTGAAGAAAAGACAGAGCTTAAGCTCAATGTAGTTGGAAAAATTCCTGAAATTTTATTGGACAATACCGATAGAAACAGAACGTCACCTTTTGCCTTTACCGGGAATAAATTTGAAATGAGGGGAGTTGGTTCCAAAACCAATTGTGCTAAGCCCATGACCATGTTGAATACCATTGTGGCCAAACAGCTTACCGATTTCAAAAAAGAAGTTGATGCCCTTATTGACAAGAAGAGCCTTAAGAAAGATGAAGCTGTGTTCAACGTACTCCGGGAATACATCAAAACCTCTAAACGGATTCGTTTTGACGGAGATGGCTATGGACAAGAATGGAAAGATGAGGCCAGAAAACGCAAACTGAGTAATAACAAAAATACCCCTGAAGCACTTCAGGTACTTACTTCCAAAGATAGTATTGCCCTTTTTAAGGATATGGAAGTCATGAGTGAAGTGGAGCTCAAGGCGCATCAAGAGGTAGAATTGGAAGCCTATATTTTACACCTTCAAATAGAAGGTCGTATTTTGGAAGAAATGGTGTATGGCCATATTATTCCCTCTGCAATTTCATACCAAAATTTACTCTTGGAAAATATTAATGGGTTACGTGAAGTGTATGGAGCCGCACATAAAAAGTTTGCCGAAAGCCAACTTAATATCCTGGAGCAAATAGGGGAACATATTGTTGCCATTAAAAAGTTGACCGATGAAATGACAACGGTACGGAGACGAGCGAATGGTTTATCCACCATTAACAAGAAAGCACAATCATATTGCGATAATGTAAAACCCTATTTTGAGACCATTAGGGAGCAATCCGATAAGTTGGAAAAATTGATTTCGGACGATTTATGGCCTTTAACCAAGTACAGGGAGTTGCTATTTGCCAAGTAACAGCTATTTTTGCGCAAAATCTATGTAAATGTCCTCAGACACCAGTAAAAGATATGCCCAAAGAGGAGTTTCAGCTTCCAAGGAAGATGTTCACAATGCCATAAAGAACATTGATAAAGGTCTTTTTCCCAAGGCGTTTTGTAAAATCGTACCCGATTATTTAACCGGTAGTGAGGATCATTGTCTGGTGATGCATGCCGATGGCGCAGGCACAAAATCCTCATTGGCTTATATGTACTGGAAAGAAACCGGAGATATTTCGGTTTGGAAGGGGATAGCCCAAGACGCCCTTATTATGAATGTGGATGATTTGATTTGTGTGGGTGCGACAGACAACATCATGCTTTCCTCTACCATAGGTCGAAACAAAAACCTTATTCCGGGAGAGGTAATTTCTGCGATAATCAATGGTACAGAAGAATTAATTGCCGATTTGAAAAAACATGGCATTACTATTCGCTCAACTGGAGGAGAAACCGCTGATGTAGGGGATTTGGTTCGTACTATAATTGTTGATTCGACAGTAACTGCGCGAATTGAAAAAAACAAAGTCATTGACAATGCCAACATAAAGGCTGGAGATGTTATTGTGGCATTGGCCTCCTATGGGCAGGCAACTTATGAAACGGAATATAACGGTGGAATGGGCAGTAATGGTTTGACCTCTGCCCGTCATGATGTATTCTCAAAATATTTGGCAGAAAACTATCCTGAAAGTTTTGACGCTTCTGTACCTGAAGAATTGGTGTATTCTGGGAAAATGAAGTTGACTGATACCGTAGAAAATTCCTCTTTGGATGCGGGCAAACTGGTATTATCACCAACTCGCACATACGCCCCAATTATTAAAAAGATATTGGAGAAATATACTTCGGAAGAGATTCACGGTATGGTCCATTGCAGTGGGGGCGCACAGACCAAAATTCTTCATTTTATAGATGACCTGCATATTATTAAAAATAATATGTTTCCAATTCCACCTCTTTTTAAATTAATTCAAGAGCAATCTGGTACCGACTGGAAAGAGATGTATCAAGTCTTCAATTGTGGTCATCGTATGGAACTGTATGTAAATGAGTCGATTGCCGCCGATATTGTATCCATTTCGGAGAGCTTCAATGTTGATGCGCGGATTATTGGAAGAGTGGAAGGTCATAACGGTAAAAAATTGACCATTGAAAGCGAGTTTGGGAAGTTCGAGTATTAGTATACGAATCACTTTAAATTAACGTTCTTTCTATAAACCACAAGCTATGGAAAGAAAAGAGTTTTTAAGAAGTATGGGGGCCAGTGCAGCATTTGCCCTTACTTTTCCCTGTCTACATGGATGCTCAAGCGACGCTGAAGATTTTGAGCAGTTTCCAGAACCGGATGGAGTTGATTTTACAGTAGACCTTAATGCAGCCGATTCGGCACCTTTGGCCAACAATGGTGGTTTTATTCTGGTTAAATCCAATCCAAGTTTCAATTATACTGATATTGTAGTGGCTAGAAACTTAGCTGGAGATTTAATTGCCGCGAGTCAAATATGTAGTCATCAGCAAACTGAGGAAGTTCGATTTATTTCTGAGGATGGTGGAATTTTTAGATGTTCAACCCATGGGTCTCGATTTGATCAGAGCGGAACACCTTTGAACTCGGTTACCAATAACCCACTTAAAGTGTTCAATACCGAACTTAATGGGACTACGCTGAGGGTATTTGAATAATTTCTATCTAAACCTTGTTTGAACTATGAAATCCTTGTTGCTATTAGCATCCTGTCTTTTTTTTAGCACACTCCAAGCGCAGTGGCAGTCTAACTTTGATATGGCCCTTAAAGAGGCAGATAAAGAGAATAAACCTATTGTTTTGGTGTTTTCTGGTTCGGATTGGTGTGGACCATGCATACGATTCAAACGTAGTATTCTTGATTCCGAAGAGTTTATGAACTATTCTAAATCCAATTATGTTCTATATAATGCCGATTTCCCAAGGAAAAAGAAAAATGAACTTCCGGTGGAACTTTCAAATTCAAATAAATCCTTAGCAGCAGAATTCAACCCAAGTGGTTATTTTCCGCTAGTTGTTGTTTTGGACAAGGACAAATCCATTTTAGGTAGGACAGGTTTTGACAGACGTAATTCTCCCAAAGAGTTCATTTCACTTTTGAACAGCTTTGTGAAATGAGGTTATTTTCACTGATCTTGACGCTATTTTTTTTGCTTCCGATAAGCGGACAGCAAAAGGACGTCACAGTGAGAAGAACAATGAAATTAATGGGAACCCGGTTTGAAATAACCGTTGTTGCTCCCAATGAAGATATTGGTTACATAAATATTGACGAAGCCGCCTCAGAAATACGACGCATCGAAAAAATCATTTCTTCTTGGGATGAAAATTCAGAAACTTCACTGATCAATAAAAATGCAGGGATTAAGCCTGTTGCGGTCAGTGCAGAACTTTTTGGTTTAGTAGAACGAGCAAAAAAAATATCCGAGATCACCGATGGAGCCTTTGATATCTCCTACGCCTCTGTAGACAATATTTGGAAATTCGATGGCACCATGAAAGGACTACCTTCAGAAGCAGCCATAAGGCAGTCCATTGACAAAATAGATCATAAAAAAATAATCCTTGATACCGAAGAACAGACCGTTTATTTGACCGAACCAGGTATGAAAATAGGTTTTGGTGCCATAGGCAAAGGATATGCCGCCGATCGTGCAAAAGAACTTATGGTCTCCAAGCAGGTCAAAGCAGGTATAATAAATGCATCAGGTGATCTTACCACTTGGGGAACCAAAGTCACCGGTGAGAAATGGCTGGTGGGAATAGCAAATCCTTTGAGTAAGGAAAAAGTGTTTAGCTGGTTGCCCGTTGTAGAATCGTCGGTGGCCACTTCGGGAAACTATGAGAAGTTTATCATCATTAACGGTACAAAATACTCCCATATCATTGACCCAAGAACGGGTTATCCAACATCTGGAATCAACAGTGTATCTGTATTCGCGAAGAATGCGGAGCTATGTGATGCTTTGGCAACCGCAGTTTTTATAATGGGTAGAGATAGTGGGATTCACTTAATTAATCAAATTGATGGAGTGGAGGTAGTTGTCGTGGATGCTGAAAACAAGGTCCATAAAAGTTCAGGAATTGTATTTGATAAAAATCAATAATTTTAAAGATGCGGAAACTCATTTTTTTGGCTGTAGTATTGCTTTTTAGCAGTTCTTGCGTGGTTGTTCGGGAATATGACAAAGCATATGTCAACGATGTTGAAATGCAATTGGGCGCAAGGGCTTGTGAACGTTTTGAGACCAATTTCCACATATATCGAGAAGCTTCGGCAGGTGCAAATGGAGGAAAAACGGGAGGTGGCTGTGGATGTAATTAAAAAAATCCAGCAAGTTATGATCAGTCTTGAATCCAGAAGAATTCAACTGTTTTTAATTTTTAGCTTCTCATGTGCTATCGGTTGGTCACAGCAAACAAATACATCATATACCAAAAAGGTGCTTGAAACCAGTGAGATTGACCTATTATTCAGCTATTATAGTCAAGATGGGCAAAATGCAGCTGTAACTGGGGGAGAGGGTACTGAAGAACTTACCGATGCCACTTCAACGATAGTTTTGCGTATGCCCATGAATGAGAATGATATTCTTACGGTGGATGTTGGCCTTTCCGCTTATACCTCTGCATCTTCCAGTAACGTAAATCCATTGGACGGAAGCAATATCAACGCGACACCTTTTGATGCCTCTTCTGGGGAATCACGAAAAGACCTTTTGGCCTATATCAATCCGAGTTACCAGCACAGTTCCGAGGATCGCAATGACATTTGGAGTGCTAATGCCTATTTCTCTGCGGAATACGATTATTTCTCAATAGGTTTTGGTGGAAGCTATACGAAACTTTTCAATGAAAAAAATACCGAACTCACCTTAGGTGCAAATGTCTTTTTGGACAAATGGAATGCTATCTATCCTATCGAACTAAGGTCTGGTTTTTTTGATGATAGAGTTTCTGGGACCGGAACTTATAATCCCATATTCACAGCCTTCGAAAAGGAGAATAGGAACTCATACGCTGCTTCACTTAGTTTTTCACAGATTTTAAGCAAAAAATTACAAGGGGCCTTATTTCTTGATTTGGTTTCTCAAAACGGATTGTTGAGCACGCCATTTCAGCGCGTATATTTTGGTGATATCAATGACTTTTTTATCGATGATTTTCAACTTGCAGATAATGTGGAACAATTACCCAATTCTAGATTGAAAGTGCCATTTGGTGGGCGATTGAACTTTTATGCCACCGACTTTTTAATCTTACGTTCTTATTACCGCTTTTATTGGGATGATTGGGGTATAAACTCTCATACAGCTAGCATAGAAACACCGCTTAAAATTTCAGACAAGTTTACGCTATACCCTACCTATAGATATTACACCCAATCGGCGGCGGATTATTTTTATCCCAAGGAGGAGGCATTGTCCACTTTTGAATTTTATACTTCAGACTATGACCTTTCAAAATACGATGCGCACCAGTATGGCTTTGGAATCCAATATAAAGACATTTTTACAGGAACCAAGATTTTATCCTTCGGTTTAAAAACCATAGATCTTAGGTTTAGTCAATATGACCGCAGTGATGGTCTCAATGCTTCCATTATTACTTTAGGGACTACTTTTATCGGGAATTAGACAGAAATACGAGAGTTTTCAATCCAATCAAAAATTGTAAATTCGCAGCTTAACGCGGATGGATCCATGCTTGATAAACTTAACATTGTAAAACAACGTTTTGATGAGGTTTCAGACCTGATCATTCAACCTGATATTATTTCTGACCAAAAGCGGTATGTAAAACTCAATAAAGAATACAAAGACCTAAAAGTGCTTGTTGATAGGAGAGAGGAATACATTACGCTTTCCAATAATATTGCAGAGGCTGAAGAAATTATTTCAGACGGTAGCGACGCCGAGATGTTGGAGATGGCCAAAATGCAATTGGATGAAGCCAAGGGGGCACTTCCTAAGCTTGAAGAAGAAATCAAATTATTATTGATACCAAAGGACCCTGAAGATGAAAAGGATGTCGTGATGGAAATCAGGGCCGGAACTGGAGGTGATGAGGCCAGTATTTTTGCTGGTGACTTGTATCGTATGTATGCCAAATATTGCGAATCGAAAGGTTGGAGAACCAATATTATCGATTTGAATGAAGGAACAAGCGGGGGATATAAGGAAATCCATTTTGAGGTTTCTGGTGAAGATGTGTACGGTACCTTGAAGTTTGAGGCCGGAGTGCATCGTGTGCAACGTGTTCCGCAGACAGAAACACAGGGTAGGGTTCATACCAGTGCCGCTACGGTTATGGTTATTCCTGAAGCCGAAGATTTTGATGTGCAAATCGACCCAAAAGATGTGCGAATAGATTATTTCTGTTCTTCGGGTCCTGGAGGACAGTCTGTAAATACGACGTATTCCGCCGTTCGTTTGACCCACGTTCCTACTGGATTAGTGGCCCAGTGTCAAGATCAGAAATCGCAGCATAAGAACAAGGAAAAGGCTTTTAAAGTACTTCGTTCAAGACTTTATGATTTGGAATTGGCTAAGAAACAAGAGGAGGATGCGGCCAAACGGAATTCGCAGGTGAGCAGTGGAGATCGTTCCGCAAAAATTAGAACATATAATTATCCTCAAGGTAGGGTGACAGATCACAGAATTGGATTGACTCTTTATGACCTGCAAAATATCATCAATGGAGATATTCAAAAAATTGTTGATGAGTTAATGTTGGTTGAGAATACTGAGAAATTAAAGGAAGCCTCTGAGATTTTTTAACCGAACAGCTAGGAATATCCTGGGAACAGCATTATGAAAATAGAAGAATTAGTATCTCAAATCAGACGTAAAAAATCTTTTCTGTGCGTTGGTCTGGACACCGATTTAGATAAAATTCCCAAACACCTTCTTAAAGAAGATGACCCAATTTTTGCATTCAATAAGGCCATTATAGATGCTACGCATGAATTATGCGTGGCATACAAACCTAATATCGCTTTTTACGAAGCCTATGGTTTAAATGGATGGAGGTCTTTGGAGCGTACCATGGAATATTTGAATACCAACTACCCAGAAATATTCACTATAGCAGATGCCAAAAGAGGGGACATTGGCAATACCTCCACGCGCTACGCAAAGGCGTTTTTCGAAACTCTGAATTTTGATTCTATAACAATAGCACCCTATATGGGTAAAGATTCCGTAGAACCTTTTTTGGATTTTGAAAACAAGCATACCATAATGTTGGCTTTGACTTCAAATTTGGGTGCATTTGATTTTCAAACTAAGAAGGTCGACGGAAAAGAATTGTATAAAGAGGTGTTGGAGGTTTCAAAAACTTATAAGAACCACCATAATTTAATGTATGTTGTTGGGGCTACCAAAGCCACTTTTCTAAAGGACATTAGAGCTATCGTTCCTAATAGTTTTCTGTTGGTTCCAGGAGTTGGGGCGCAAGGAGGTAATTTGCAAGAAGTCTGTAAATATGGACTTACCAAAGATATAGGACTATTGGTAAATTCCTCACGGGGAATTCTATATGCTTCCCAAGGAGTTGACTTTGCAACTAAAGCTGCTGAAAAGGCCAAAGTGATACAGGAAGAAATGGAGCAAGAATTAGCTCGGTTGAATTAGTATTTTAGCCTAACTCTTCCAATATCTTTTTAAAGTTCCTTGCTTTTCTTTTAAAGAATTCACCAAGATTTGTGTCAATGTAAGCAGCGTCCGCTGCCTTCTCAATAAAATCTCTGTGCCTAAATTCCAAAATGGCTACTGCCTGATTTCCGCTAGTGATTGGAGTCACTGCTCCAACCTTGCAATATTGATTTTTCATTTTATAAGATTTGTTATACCAAAGATACGTCGAAAGCTGTCTTTTAGATTACGAGGAATAGGCGTATTCATCTAGAAATCAGGTACTTTATCTAAAAATTAACAAATATGCTATGTAACATAACTGATTTTGGGATAATTTGATGAAATTTTAACAATGACCGGTGGCAGGGTTTTGACGCTAATACCTATTGCGATTTATTCAAAAATTGAAGGAGGGGTTTAGAGGAAAAATAAAAAACGGCCCAAAGGTGATATTGATTGACTAATTCAAATATTTACCTAATGAGACTTAAGATATTTTATAAATGTGTCCCCATGGGCCGTTTCTAAAATAAAATAATGAAAAGTAGGGTTTGTGGAGGCTAATACTTATCAACCTTTACCTTGCCGATGCAGAAATACTTCTAGGTCTAAACCCTTAATGTGCTTTTTTGATACTCTGAGGGAGTTAGTTGTGTATCCTTTTTGAAAGCTTTGTTGAAAGTTACTTTATTGTTGTAGCCTACTTCATAGGCAATGTTTATAATGCTCAGTTTTCGAAATTTATCTTCCAATAATAATTCTTTGGCTTCCTGAATCCTATACATATTTACAAACTCGTGGAAACTCACATTAAAATGCTCATTAATAATTTGGGATGCATTGTGTCTGGTTGTATTCAATTTTTGGGCAACCATATCCAAATTAATATTACTTTCTTTATAAATCTTTTCCTCAGTAAAAAGCTCAAGTAGGGCCTCTTTTAATTCATATGATAAGCTGGGAGTAAGACCGGATTTTTCATATTTGGGAAACAGACGATTCCTGTAGGCATATACACCACTAAATACATCAGGTTGAATATTGGCAGAATAACCTACATAAATTACCATTAACGCCATCGCCGCTGTGGAAATCTCATAAATGACCCCCGAGTTTATTAGATTCACCACAAGAAACCCGTAAGCTGTATATGTTATTACATAAAGTATATGGATTTGGTAGACATTTCTTTGCCAAATAAGCTTTCTTGAATCGAGTAACTTTTCTTTTGCACTTCTTCGATATACTTTTCGTATAAAAAAGCCATAAACGGTTAGAGATACTATTTTTAAGACAACTAGTAGTATTAATACAGTGGAATCTTGTGGGTTCAACCCATCTTGAATTCTACTCAACATAGCATGGATTTTGTCTTCGGACGAAAGCAAATACACGTCAAAAACGAGGTACAACAAAATTGCCAAAGTAGGAACAGCATGCAAAAGATCTAATTTTTTAAACTGGTACTTCTGTGTCGTGCTTTTAAAATAAAAGTATAACAATGGCCCATATAAAAAGATACCCCATGTAGACATAAGGTAGGTATGTGGAAATTCGAAAATGTAATTTGAATTGTTTATGCTAAGATTTAGTATGAAAAGGGAATGAATAAAAATAAAGGAGGCGATTAACAATCTTGACCCCAAGTGTATTTGTTTGTTTATTGAGATTACAAAAACTACATAGAAACCCACAATAGCTACAAAGAGGTATATTAAAATCCAAGGAGTTACATATGGGATTATTCTGCCAGAAACTCTTTTGAACTGCTCGGTTTCACGAATAGGGTCAAAACCTTCATTCAATAAAAAGGCAGGTTTAAAATCTGATTGAAGATAGCTGAGTGCATGGTCAGTGGCAGCAGCAGGGTTATACATCGCAGCTGAACATAGTGATAATTTCTTAAGGACATAAGCATTCTGGCTGTCCTTTTGGTCCAATTGTTTTTGATAGATGGAAAGTGCTTTGCCGAATTCCCCGATATTGTAGTAATAATCAGCCCACTCTAGGGAATCTTTAAGGGCTATATTAGGAAATTCATATAAGGTATCCCAGCTGTCTTTATTCACAGCGGAAAAACCAGACACACAAATAAGTGTGCATAAAAATATCAGATAACATGACCGTCCCATGTTTTTGATTGAATTAGCCTTCTCTGAAATTAAGAATATTAACATTTCGAAATGTTAAGAAAATCTTAAAATAAGTAACTCCCGATAATAGTTTACCTTTAGAGTCCGCTGCGAAATCTAGAAATGGGAGTTTATAATTGATTGTATTTCAGTTAATTGTAGAAAAGCAAAAAACCGGTGCACGCACCGGTTTAAACTAACTAACTCAAAAAAATGCTAACTCAGATAATTTACTACAAAACTCCTTTATTATTTACAGTTCAAGGTAAATATAACTTTAGGAATTTGTTAAAATTGCCTTGTTTTATTGTGATAATAACGATGATTCTTTGAACTTATTGCGTAATTAGGAAAAAATTATAATTAATCTTGCAAAGCAAATACTTTTTTTAACAAATCTGTTGTTCTTGATGAGATTTTGGTTCTGATTTCTTTTTCTTCAACAGCGATCATTGTAAAGACACCATCCAGAGCTTCTTCTGTAGTATAATTTGTCAAATCGGGGTTTACATCATTAGTTAATGGTAAGTTGTTGTATTTGGTAATGATGTTTTCCCAAATTTTATCTGCACCAACCTTGCTAAAAGAATTTTTAATAATAGGGGTAAACTTGGCATTGAGCTTACTTCGTGTACTTCCTTCTAGGTAAGATGTTGCAGCTCCGTCATTCCCCAATAATATTTGTTTTGCATCATTGAAGGTAATTCCCTTTACAGCATCAATAAAGATTGGAGTAGCTTCTTTTACGGCATCCTCAGCAGCTCTGTTCAATATGCGGAGTCCCTCATCTGCAAGTTTTCCTAAACCGATATCTCGCAATGTGTTGTCCACTTTCTTTAGTTCATCGGGCAATAGAATTTTGACCAAATCATTTTTGAAAAACCCATCTTTGGCAGTGAGTTTGTTCACTTGCTTCTCTATTCCAAAATTGAGTGCTTCTCTCAAACCTTGGGCAATTTCTGCATTTCCGATTCCAGGTGTTCCCTGGGGTAATTGGTTAACAACTTGCTGGAGTTCAGCACACCCAAAAAATTGAAAAACCAAAAGACAAAGTAGTATACGTTTCATAAGGGGTTTATTTTACTGTTCCTGTGAATTTAACGTTTATCGATCACAAAAAGGAAACCGAATTGATATTTAGGAGAAAATAACGGTCTTATTGTTATAGACGATGGTCTTTCGATCTACATGAAGTTGAACAGCTCTTGAAAGCACAATTTTTTCCAGATCTCTGCCCTTGGCGATAAAATCCTTTATGGCATGTGAATGTGAAACAGTGGTCACATCTTGCTCGATTATCGGACCGGCATCCAATTCGGCCGTAACGTAGTGGCTGGTGGCACCAATAATTTTCACTCCTCTTTCAAATGCAGCATGATAAGGTTTGGCTCCTGCAAACGCAGGCAGGAATGAGTGGTGTATGTTAATTATTTTCTGGGGATACACATCAATTACCTCTGGAGAAATAATTTGCATATAACGTGCAAGAACAATAAAATCGACTTGATGCTCTTTAAGTAACTCCAATTGCTTTTGCTCAGCATCCTTTTTGGTGTTTTTGGACACTGGAATATGGTAATAAGGAATTTGGAATTGATCGGCGATATATTTTAAATCAGGATGATTGCTTAGGATAAAAGGAATTTCCACGGACAATTCACCAGAGTTAAAACGGCTTAAAAGATCATAGAGGCAATGATTGTATTTTGAAACAAAGACTGCCATTTTGGGTTTTTTTGTGTCTAAGTGAATATCCCAGTTCATCTGATATTTTTTGGCAAGGGTCTCTTCAAAAGCTTGCTTAAATTCTGAATGGGAAACGGTATTCGAAAATTCACTGGTTAACCGCATGAAAAAAACACCTGCCTCTTTATCTACATGCTGGTCCAGATAAACAATATTGCCTTTCTCAGAATGAATAAACTGAGTGACCGAGCTTATGATTCCGGGTTGATCTTTGCAATGGATTAGCAACGTTAATTCCATAGGGTGTTTTTCTGGCAATAAAATTAGGATAATCCAAAAAGCAACTGAAAGAGCTGTTTATTTTTATAATATCCTAACTAAAATGGAAATTTCATTGCGCTTTTCGTAAATTGCACCTCAAAATCACACTGTTTATTGTCAATGGAGCAAATTAAAGCCTACATACCCAAAAATAAGATTCGAATTGTAACAGCTGCCTCCCTTTTTGATGGACATGATGCTGCTATCAATATTATGCGAAGAATTATTCAGGCCACTGGGGTGGAAGTAATTCATTTGGGACATGACAGGAGTGTGTTGGAAGTGGTAGATTGTGCTATTCAAGAAGATGCCAACGCAATCGCAATGACCTCATATCAGGGAGGCCACAATGAATATTTTAGGTATATGTTCGATTTACTCCAAGAAAAGGGAGCCGGCCATATTAAAATATTCGGAGGAGGGGGAGGAGTTATACTTCCGCAAGAAATCAAGGATTTGATGGACTATGGAATTGAACGTATTTACTCCCCGGATGACGGACGCGAAATGGGATTACAGGGTATGATCAATGATTTAGTTAAACGTTGTGACGAACCCGTTTCGGATTTAGAAACTCCGAAGAATAAAACTTTAGATTCCCTTCTAAAAGAAAAAAATGTAAACGTCTTAGCACGTTTAATTTCATTAGCCGAAAATAGACATGACATCTTTGAATCTTACCAAAAGTTCATAGAAAAAAACGACACCGTACCGGTACTTGGTATTACTGGAACTGGAGGAGCGGGTAAATCCAGTTTGGTAGATGAACTGGTTAGAAGGTTTTTAGGAGATTTTCCAGATAAAAATATCGGTATCATTTCGGTAGATCCTTCCAAACGAAAAACTGGTGGAGCTTTATTGGGTGATCGTATTCGTATGAATGCTATCAACAATGAACGGGTTTATATGAGGTCGTTAGCGACAAGACAATCTAACTTGGCATTGTCCAAACATGTAGCTGAGGCGGTTCAGGTACTAAAAGCAGCCAATTTTGACTTGATAATTCTAGAAACTTCTGGTATAGGTCAATCAGATACTGAAATTTTAGAGCATAGTGATGTTTCTTTATATGTAATGACTCCAGAATTTGGTGCAGCTACCCAATTGGAGAAAATCGATATGTTGGATTTTGCCGATGTTGTGGCTATCAATAAGTTTGATAAAAGAGGTGCTCTAGATGCGTTACGCGATGTAAAAAAACAATATATGCGCAACCACGGACTCTGGGACACTGACCAAGATGATTTGCCAATTTTTGGTACTATTGCCTCGCAGTTCAATGACCCCGGAATGAACAGGTTGTATGGTGTGGTGATGGAAACTTTGGTCTCAAAAGCAAATGCCTCACTGACTTCAAAGTATACAATTTCTAATGAGACATCCGAAAAAATATTTGTAATTCCCCCAGCGCGCACCCGTTACCTCTCGGAAATAGCAGAAAGCAATCGCTCCTATGATCATCGTGTAGCCGATCAAAGTAAAATTGCACAGAAACTTTACGGCATTTTTTTAACGGTCTGCTCAGTGTTGGATGTTGATGCATCCCATTCCGAAACATTATTCCTTTCCAAAGCAGGATTGAATGAGGAAGAACTTCATGGTCAATTAAAAAACAAGGAGGATAAAGAGCTGCTCGCTCTGCTAACAAAAGAATTCGATAAATTAAAGATGAACCTTGACCCTCACAATTGGGAAACAATTCTGAAATGGAGGGAAAAGAAAGAACGTTATAAAGCCGATATCTACACCTTTAAAGTAAGAGGAAAAGATGTAAATATAGAAACACATACCGAATCCCTTTCTCACAGTCAAATTCCGAAAGTGGCCTTACCCAAGTATGAAGCATGGGGTGATGTGCTTAAATGGAGTCTGCAGGAAAACGTTCCTGGTGAATTTCCTTATACTTCTGGACTTTATCCTTTTAAAAGGGTAGGTGAGGACCCAACAAGAATGTTTGCTGGAGAAGGTGGACCGGAACGCACCAATAGACGATTTCACTATGTGAGTTTGGATATGCCGGCAAAGCGTCTATCAACGGCCTTTGATTCTGTTACCTTGTATGGAAATGACCCTGACCATAGACCCGATATTTACGGAAAAATCGGTAATGCGGGAGTGTCTATTTGCTGTTTGGACGATGCTAAAAAGTTATACTCAGGGTTCGATCTAAGCAACCCTATGACCTCGGTAAGTATGACCATCAATGGTCCGGCACCAATGCTATTGGCTTTTTTTATGAATGCGGCCATAGATCAAAACTGTGAAAAATATATCGAAGAGCATGGTTTGGAAAAAGAGGTGGCTAAGAAAATTGAAAAGATTTTCAAAACGAAGAAGGTTAAAAAACCAAATTACACTGGAGAACTTCCCGAAGGAAACAATGGGTTAGGTTTGATACTTTTGGGGGTCACCGGAGATCAAGTTTTACCATTAGAGGTCTATGAAAAAATAAAAAAAGAAACCTTAAACCAGGTTCGCGGAACTGTCCAGGCCGATATACTAAAAGAGGATCAAGCACAGAATACGTGTATTTTTTCCACGGAATTTGCACTACGTCTAATGGGTGATGTACAAGAATATTTCATTGAACATCAAGTCCGTAATTTTTATTCGGTGTCCATCTCAGGATACCATATTGCTGAAGCCGGAGCGAACCCCATTACACAATTGGCCTTCACTCTTTCCAACGGATTCACTTATGTTGAATATTACCTGAGTCGCGGAATGGACATTGATAAATTTGGTCCCAATCTTTCTTTCTTTTTTTCAAATGGGGTGGATCCTGAATACGCTGTAATCGGAAGGGTAGCTCGAAGAATATGGGCGAAAGCACTAAAAGAAAAGTATGGTGCTGACCCAAGGGCGCAAATGCTCAAATACCATATTCAGACATCTGGGAGAAGTTTGCACGCACAGGAAATTGACTTCAATGATATCCGAACAACGTTGCAAGCGTTGTATGCCATTTACGACAACTGCAACTCATTGCATACCAATGCTTATGATGAGGCTATCACCACGCCTACGGAAGAATCGGTGAGGAGGGCAATGGCTATCCAGCTGATTATTAATAAGGAATTGGGCTTGGCCAAAAATGAGAACCCAATGCAGGGGTCTTTCATAACTGAAGAGCTTACCGATCTTGTCGAAGAAGCTGTTTTATTGGAATTTGATCGTATTACAGAACGTGGTGGTGTTTTGGGCGCCATGGAAACCATGTACCAACGTTCAAAGATTCAAGAAGAAAGTCTACACTATGAGACATTGAAACATTCAGGTGCTTATCCCATCATTGGAGTGAATACTTTTTTAAGCTCGAAGGGATCACCCACCATTTTGCCTGCGGAAGTAATCAGGGCAACGGAAGAAGAAAAACAAAATCAGATAGACACTTTGCAAAACTTGCAACAAAGAAATACCTCGGAAGCAGAAAATCAATTAAGTGAACTAAAGCAAGCCGCAATTAAAAATGAAAACCTCTTTGAAAAACTTATGGAGGTTGCGAAGTATTGTTCGCTAGGGCAAATTACAAACGCACTTTTTGAAGTAGGGGGACAGTATCGGAGAAATATGTAGGGGCAGATTGATTTTAGGGATTAATCATTCCCAGTATTAAACGATTTTCTCCATTTCTTAAAGGAAACTCTAAACGTTTTGATTTCACGCCTAAGAAGATTCAAATATTCTTTTTCCTTAACACCATCACGCTCCAACCCATTGCAATAGGCTAAAATATTGCGTGTCATGATATTGATCAATGTCAAGCTTTTCATTCGAACCGAATAGGAATTGCTCAATGCGGCCATTTCCACTTCTTTGGTAATTAGGGAAGCATCAGTCATTAAAGAATTGGAAAGGTCGTTTCGAAAATTATCTATTTTTCGCAAAGACAATCTATCTCTATTGTAAGTGAAATAAAAACCCACAGCTTCGCTAAGGTCTCGCAAGGCCAGTGATTTACGGTAAACTCCAAGAGAATTTAAGGAATTTCTCTCCATTTTTTTCTAGCAATTTTCTACCCTAAAATTACGTAGGAATTGGATAATTTGACTTTTCTTTGTAAAGCAAAAACGCTATTTTACTTTAAATTACAAAATTTTAAAGCAAATATTTCTTGTTATGAAAATTGATGAACTGAATTGGGAAATTTTAACATGTCTTCAACAGAATGCAAGGGAATCTTTTGCCAATATAGGCAGGAAGGTAGGCCTTACGCCACCCGCTGTAGCTGAAAGAGTAAAAAAGATGGAGGATTTGGGGGTTATCGAGGGCTATAACACCAATGTTTCATATGCGATGGCGGGACATCAGTTAAAAGCCATAATTATGTTGAGGGCGTTTATGGGTAAGCTGAAACCATTTTTAAACAAGGTAGGAACCTATAAGGAAGTGGTCAATTGTTACAGAATCACGGGAAACGAAAACATTATCATGGAAGTAGTGCTTAAAGATCAGGCTCACTTGGAAAAATTTATTGATGAACTAATTACCTATGGTGAATGTCGCACGCATATTGTGCTTTCCAATGTTGTCGCCAATGCTCCGATTACAGATATTAGAGATTAAGCATAATTTTTGATTAATTTTAAGTCGGACAAAGAGATATTCTTTTTGGCCGGATTTTTGCGGTGAAAGAGATATGAATAAAAAATACGGATTGCTATTCCTTGCTATGGTTGTTATGCAACCTATACTGGCACAGCAAATAGTGCTGAAGAAAGGCACGATTTTGCAAGCGTTACCTATTAACGATTCTGTACCCGATACGTTTTCGTTGTACCTACCCACGAATTTTACAACTGAAAAAAAATGGCCCTTGCTAATGGTCTTCGATTTGGAAGGGAAAGAAAAACAGACCATGTCCATGTTTTTACATGCGGCAGAGAATGAAGGCTATGTTCTGGCTGCTCCAAAACTTTCAGATAGTATTTCACTTTCCAGCAACATGTTGGTTACCGGAATGACCCTAGATAAAGTCTTGAATATGCTTCCAATTGGTAAATCCAGGATTTATGCTGCAGGCGCTGGCTCGGGCGGTCGTTTCGCCAATTTAGTCCCTCTCTTTGCCAAAGATGTAAAAGGAGCTCTGTCCATAGGAGCTTCTATCGCCAATATTGAATTATTAAGTCCGAAAAGGCCTTTTCATTTTATTGGAATAAGCAACAAGAACAACTATAACTATACCTCAATGCGGGCAATGAAAAAAGTGCTCGATAGATTTAGGTTTCCGAATCAACTATTATTATATCCGCTGTCAGGAGAATGGCCAGGGACAGAGTATTTGTCCAAGGCCCTTCAATATTTTAAACTACAAGCAATGCGCGGGAACATTGTTCCGATGGATTCATCCTACGTTCAAAAAAATTTTAGGGATGATCTTGATAAAATTAACGAATTAAAAAGCTTAAAAAAGTTCTTGCTGGCTGAGCAACATATTGTTGAGATGACATCCATATATGGAGCATTTAAGAACCTTGACTCCCTTAGAATAGTACAAAAAGAAATTCGCAAAGACCGTATTTATAAGGCAATGAAACGAGGTGAAAACGCTGCCATGTTGAAAGAGTCATTACTCAAAGAAGATTATCAATATTATATAGAAGAGGATGTAATCACCCATAACTTCAACAACTTGGGATGGTGGAACTATCAAATGACCGAATTGGAAAAGTTTGTCAATGGCACCAATCCCTATGAAAAGGAAATGGGAAACCGCTTGGTTGGTTATGTCAACGCATTGGCAGAGGACAACATTGATATCATCCAATCAGAGGAACTCATCGACGAGGATGCTCTTGCATTTTTATATATGTTGAAAACCGTTCTAGAACCAAAGAATTTTGATTTTTATCTTCAGATTATATCCCTAAGCGCTAAAAATGAGGATTATGGAACAGCCTTGTTTTATCTAGAGGAGGTTTTGAAAAAAGGATTCAAGGATAGGGATAAACTGTATACTTTGAAGGATACGGGCCTGCTTCGAATTGACCCTAAATTCAACGAAGTAGTTTTCAAATATTTGAACGATGCTCGGTACGAAATCAATGAGGAATAAATCTTGGGACTTCCTCAAGATTCCAGTCAATTACAAGTCCACCTGCAAGGGACTGAGCAATTTCTTTCCCATATAAATACTCACATAGATAAAGCGCGGCCTCAAAGCTTTTAGCTCCACCAGCGGAGGTAATAAACTTTCCATCATGCACAAACAAAACACTGTCCTTTACATTCAAGTGAGGAAACATGGTTTTGTATTTTGGAATGTCACTTGGAAATGTTGTGGAAGCTACTTCGTCCAATATTCCTGTTTTGGCCAAAACAAACGCTCCATCACAATGAGAGGTGACGAACAAGGCATTTTCGCTGACCCGCTTTACAAAATTGAGCATTACAGTGTCTTCAAGATCAGTATCCAAATGATGTTCGGCACTGGGTACTACCAGGATATCAATTTTTGGAATTGAATCTTGGGTATAGTCAAAATCGGGTAGGATACGAACCCCTTCAAAGGAAGTTATGGGGTTTAGGGTATTGGCCACGGTAAATGTGTTCATTGCCTTAATATTCTCCCGATACTGGGTGTGTTGAAAAATATCGAAAGGTGCTGTAAACTCGGTATTGTAAACACCATCCATAATTAAAAATGCCACATTATATCTATCTGAAGCTAGCTTTGGGAATACCCTTTCTTCTGACTTGATTGGTGTACTTTCCGTCTTGGAAATACAGGAAACGGCAAATACCAAAACCAATAAAGGAACAAAGTTTTTCATACGTATAGAAAGTTAAAAGAAGATGCACTAAGGTACTATTAAGAATGATTTCCTTTACTTTTATGTCCAATTAATTTTTAGAAAATGATGCGTTCTGTCCTTTTGATTTTGCTTTTATTGGTGGGTTGTAAATCAGAAAAAAAATACCATGCTTCAGATGAAACCATTCAAGTTGAGTCTTCTAAAGTTGAAGAAATATTGGATTTTCAAAAAGACTTGAATACAACTTTTAAAAACCCCAAAACATCACCTTTGCCCGATAGATATCGAAAGGATTTCAATGGACTGGATTTTTTTAAACCAGATACCACCTACCAGGTTCTGGCCCGTTTTGAAAGGACTCCGAATGCTGTCCCATTTCTATTGAATACCACAACTGGTGAAAAAACCGAAGAAGTGTTGTTTGGAATCGCCCATTTCGAGTTGAATGGAAAACAACATCAACTGGAAATTTATCAGACACCTGCATTACTTACACAAGAGAAGTATAGAGATTACCTGTTTTTACCATTTTTGGACGAAACTAATGGGAGTGAAACTTATGGTGGTGGCCGTTATATAGACTTAACTATTCCAGAAGGGAGTACTATTTTAATTGATTTCAATAAAGCTTACAATCCTTATTGTGTGTATAATAAAAAGTACTCCTGCCCTCTAGTGCCAAGGCAAAATTATTTGAGAACTACCGTGAGAGCAGGAGTGAAAAACTTTTTAAAGCCATAAAAGCCCCATTCTTTTGAACAGGGCTTTTATCAGTTCTGTAGTAGTTGAGTTAGAACGAGTAAATAGCCGCAAATAATACGGAAGCCAAGCTTGCCGATGGATCAGCATCATTATCTATGAAAGCATCTTCTGAAGAGCTGTCCAATCTAATCTCAGGTTTTAAGATGAGGTCTCCGATAGTAGCACTTCCTGTAAGTGTCAAAGCTAAAACACTGGCATCACCATCGATATCTGATCCTATTCCTGCACCATTGCCAAAGAAATCTCCAGTCATAAAATACTCTCCTCTTAATCCTAAAGTGAAGTTATCGGATGTAGCCAATTGAGGGTAAAGGGCAACGCCGGTAAAACTACCGCCATCATCTTCTTGGCTAAAGTGTGCTGCGTTGATTCCCAAAAAGAAATCCTCAGTTACATCAAATCCACCTGTGTAATCAATCTCAAATCCACCTTGACTATAAAGTAAGTTCAAGAACTGACCTGAATAGCCCAATTGTGCACCAACAGCGTAATCACCAGTTCCATTAAGTTCAGTTAAATCGGTTGGATTCATAACGGCTAACATAGCGCTCCACTCATTTCCTAAGTCAAAATCGGCTTTTAAACCAGTATGGCTGAAAGGTCCGTAGGAAAATAAATAGGATGTGCTGTAGTTGAAGTTGGCGGCCGGTGAAATAACCTCATACCCTAAAAAGGTATTGAAGTTACCAAAAGTCAAGGTTACGGCATCACTTACATTCCAATACACATATAACTGATTGACAATATCGCCAGTAGCGGAGTACATTGGTGATGCAAAAATTGCATCCGTTCCTCTTGGACCAAATACCAAATCGGCCACAAAACCTACTTTTTCACCTTCATAACTTGCAATAAGGTTAGCCATGCCCAATGAGAATCCATCTAAATTTGCAAAAGAAGAACCTGGTGCAATGGCGTCTTCACCGTTTGGTGCTGTCAGATTGGTTCGGTAATAAGCATCTACCGTTCCACTAAATTCAAATTTTTTCTTTTCTTCTTCCTCTTCCTGAGCAAAAGTGGTTACTGATACCAATGCTAGGGCGGCAAAAGCTAAATTTTTTATGTATTTTGTGTTTATAATCGTTTTCATAATCTTAATCATTTAGGTGCTTCATTATGAAGCATTTACTTGTTTTAAATAGAGATTTGTACAGTGAAAAAGGTTATTTAACGGAGCGTTCTGCCAAACGCTCCGTTTCCTTTTTTAATATATTAATGTTGATTCATTCTAAAATCGGCATAGGCATCCATTCCATGTTCGTGGATATCCAGGCCTTGAAGTTCTTCTTGCTCGTCTACACGTAGACCACCCACCTTTTTAATGGTGAATAGAATTATGAATGCAGTCAACGTGCAGAAAGTAGCCGCTGCACCAACACCGGCCAACTGAACCAAGAATTGGTCAAATCCGGCAAGCTCTCCGAAAATACCAACCGCTAGAGTTCCCCACATTCCACAGATCAAGTGAACAGCAACTGCTCCAACGGGATCGTCCAATTTCAATTTATCTATCAATGCGACACCGGCAACAATCACAACTCCTGCAATCAAACCAATGATAACTGCTTCGTTGGGGGACATTTGGTCCGCTCCAGCAGTAATGCCTACTAAACCTCCTAAGATTCCGTTTAAGAACATGGTAAGATCGTAGTTTTTATAGGCAAACAACGAAGTCAAAAAGGCTGATACCCCACCTGCGGCAGCGGCCAAAGAAGTGGTTACTAAAACCAAAGAAGTCAATTCTGGGTCGGCTGAAAGTACCGATCCTCCGTTGAATCCAAACCATCCTAGCCAAAGAATCAAGACACCGGCTGCGGCCAGTGGTAGATTGTGACCTGGAATCGCTTTCGGTTTTCCATCATCACCAAATTTACCGATTCTAGAACCTAGCAAATAGATGGCAATCAGAGCTCCCCATCCTCCAACGGAGTGTACCAAAGTTGAACCTGCAAAATCGTAGAACCCTTCGGCTTCTCCAAAAGAAAGAGAAGAAAGGAAACCACCACCCCATTGCCATGAACCTACGATAGGGTAGACCAATCCTACATAAATAACCGTGAAAAGCATAAAGCTTTTAAGTTTTACACGTTCTGCAACAGCTCCCGAAACAATTGTTGCTGCTGTTGCTGCAAACATTCCTTGGAACAAGAAGTCCGTCCACCAAGTATATCCTCCATCGGCGTACTCAGGAGTCATTCCGTTCTCTGGAGCTGCAATTCCAAATCCGGCAAACTTGAGGAAACCGGCATCGCCGTCCTCAAATCCTGGATACATCAAATTGAACCCACCTACATAATATAATAGGAGTCCAACACATATAATAAATACATTCTTGAAAAGAATGTTCACTGTATTCTTTTGTCTGGTAAGACCTATTTCCAAAAAGGAGAATCCCAAGTGCATAAAGAACACTAGAGCGGTACATATCATCATCCAAACGTTATTCGCTGTAAATAATCCTGCGTCCATAATCTTTAAATATTGTAGTTGTTAGTTGGTTAATTAATTCCGGCGCTTCCGCTTTCCTTGGTTCTGATTCTGTAGGCCTCGATAACATCGGAAACGAATATTTTACCATCACCCACATTGCCTGTGGAAGCTGCTTCCAATAATGTGTTTACCGTACGCTCCAAGAAGCTGTCGGATACTACAATCACCAAATACCGGCGCTGTATGTCTGAAGTACTATAAGAGATACCTCGATATACATGTCCTTGTTTTTCATTTCCAACTCCTGTTACATCCCAGTAACTAAAGAAGTTGACCTCAATTTCATGAAGTGCCTTTTTGACTTCATCAAACTTGGATTTTCTAATAATTGCCTCAACTTTTTTCATAATAAGTAGTTAATTGATTCGCCAAATATATATTAATTGAATGTATACTATATAAATTTAAGGGGGCGATGAAGAATTTTTGTGTTTATATGAAAATACCCCCTATTTTTTTAGGGGTATGATATATTGAATATTATTTTTTTATGTTTTTGGTGAATTTTTGGAGTTGTCGGGGTCAAGAAGTTGTGTTTATGGCAAAAGAAGACGCCATTTCTTAACTAATTGTTTAGAAACCAACAAAAACTCTACCCGAGAAGAAAAAATGTAACTAATCGCCCAGTCTAGAAATCCAAAGGCCGATTGCAATGGCAATAATTCCCACTACGATACTTGTAATTGTATATACGGAAAAGTGGAAAAGCTCACTGCTTTTAAGCAAGCTATGCTTTTCAAATGCGAAGGCTGAAAATGTGGTGAATCCTCCACAAAAACCCGTTGCAAGGAAAAGAGTGGTGTTGGAGGCGAGTAAATTATTTCGTACTGAAAGACCAAGGATAACACCAATAAGGAGGCAACCTATAATATTGACAAGAAAGGTACCTAAAAAGAAATTTTGTAAAACCGTGTTGAGAGGTCTAGAGATAATAAATCTTAGGGCACTGCCTAAACCGCCGCCCAAAAATACAAGAAGTACTTGCTTCATACCCTAAAAGTACAAACTATACGGCTTTTTTGTATTCAGTACCGGAGCTTAAATCAGGGGAAATTTTGGTAATCGTGGTCTCCGATATTTTAATAACAGGTTTTTTAAACTTCTTACCGGCTCCATTAACGCTAAAAATCAATAATACCGCGTTAATCACAAGCAAAATAAAAAGAATACTGAAAAAGGTTGTCATTGCTTACCAAACTTTAATGGTTCAAAAGTACGTCTTTTCCTATAGTATACGTGATACTTCTTTATTAAAGTTGTAAAGCAGTCAATTTTTGTGGTGAACGCAAAGTTCTTGTTCAATTTTTAAGAAAATGTTTAATCAAAAACAAAATGATTATGAATGTGACAAAGGAAATCAGAATCCATAATACCCCCTTATAGTTCTTTCTGTGAAGTCTTTTGTCCTTGCGGTATGAAAAAATGATTACTCCTATAAAACAGATGGCAAAAAGAGTGGCAAAAATTAGTTGTCCTGTGCTGAACATATTTCATATTTTTATGCAAAACTAAATCAATTCGAGGGTAATGAAAAGCAAAATAAAAGCAGTTGAACTATTCCATAATTCTTTTGGACTGGGAGTTTCGCATAAACCAAAGGCCAATTTGGGCGAACAAACAAATCGTCTACGGTTCAATCTAATGGATGAGGAGAACAAAGAATACCTGGAGGCTGCCAACGATAATGATTTAGTGGAGGTGGCAGATGCATTGGGAGACATGCTTTATATTTTGTGCGGGACCATTTTGGAGCATGGAATGCAGTATAAGATTGAAGAAGTGTTTGATGAGATTCAACGTAGCAATATGAGCAAACTTGGAAAGGACGGTAAACCTATTTATAGGGAAGACGGAAAAGTGCTCAAAGGGCCAAACTATTTTAAGCCAGATATTCAGGCAATTTTAGACAAATAAAAAAGGGCTCAAACGAGCCCTTTTTCTATTCCTATACTTTATAACGCCAACCGAATTTATCTTCGGCACGATTATATTGAATATCTGTAATCCGTTTTTTGAGCAAGGATGCATAACTGTTTTCCAACTCTTGAAGGTCATAATCAGTATCCTTATAACCGAAAGCTGCGATGGGTGAAACCACAGCGGCGGTTCCAGCGCCAAACATTTCTTTTAGCGAACCGTTCTTAGCTGCTTCAACCACCTCATTTACGCTAATTTTACGAACCTCGGCGGAAATGCCCTCATCTTTGGCGATTTCCAAAATGCTCTTTCTTGTAATACCATCAAGAATACGATCACTGGTAGGCCCAGTAATTAATGTATCATTAATGCGAACAAATATGTTCATTGCGCCGGCTTCTTCAATGAATTCATGGTTATTATCATCAGTCCATATTACTTGCTGGTAACCCTTTTCAACCGCTAATTGGGTTGGATAAAACTGCCCGGCATAATTTCCTCCGGCCTTTGCATAGCCCACACCGCCATTAGCAGCTCTAGAATAATTCTCTTCAATCAATACTTTTACCTTTCCTGAAAAGTAAGCACCAGAAGGAGCACATGCAATAATGAATTTGTACTCATCTGCTGGTGAAGCGTGAAATCCAGTACCTGAAGCTAGAATAAAAGGTCTTATATATAAAGAACTTCCAGGTGTTTGAGGAATCCAATCACGTTCTACTTGTAAAAGTGTAGTCAACCCCTCCATAAAAAAGGCTTCGGGAAGTTCAGGTATCGCTAATCTTTTTGCAGATTTATTTAATCGCTTAAAGTTTTCGATAGGTCTGAACAACCAAGCATCACCCGATTCATCTTTGTAGGCTTTCATCCCTTCAAAAATGGATTGTCCATAATGAAATATCTTGGCTGAAGGCTCAAGGGTAATAGGCTGATATGGAACAACCTTTGGTGCCTGCCATTGCCCATCAACATAATCGCAGACCAGCATATGGTCGGTGTATGTACTACCAAAAGCTAGATTATTAAAATCTACATCGTGAATTTTGGAGCTTTTTGCCTTTTCTATAACCAAAGATTTTGTCATTGTTTCCATATTGAAAAGATTTGAACCGGTAAAATTAAACAATAAGCTATAGCATTGCTTACTTTTAAACTAAAATTAAACAGTTTTGTGCTGAAATTTTAGGATTTTTTCATTCTCCAAAGTATTTAACATTTTTGGTGAAGCTTGTCTAACGGAAAAGAAGAATGAATGCTTGATTATCAGTCAAATCCGTCCAAACTATTGTGAAAAGAAGAATTATTACTACAGGCGATGGTTCCAAAACCATCCAAATTGAAGATTGGGACGAACAATACCATTCCAAGCATGGAGCTGTTCAAGAGGCGTATCATGTTTTTATAGACCATGGACTTCGATTGTTCCGTGATACCGATATCAAGATTTTGGAAATAGGTTTCGGGACTGGATTAAATGCACTGGTTACAATTTTGGAAAAAGAAAAACAAGGTTTACAGATTGACTATGTTGGGGTTGAAGCGTTTCCAGTATCAATGGAGGAGGTAAAAATGTTGGATTATTGTGACCAATTGAACGTGCCAAATTATCACGAAACCTTTATGAAGATGCACAACACACCATGGGAAGTACAATCGGTAATCAGCGAAGGTTTTAGTTTAAAGAAGCAGTTAAAGGATTTTAAATCGATAAATGACATCAATTTGTTTAACCTCATTTATTTTGATGCTTTTGGAGCTCGTGTGCAACCAGAACTCTGGACGGAAGAAATATTCTCAATAATGTATAATGCACTGGTGCATAAAGGAGTGCTGGTCACCTATGCTGCCAAAGGAAGTGTTCGCAGAGCCTTGCAGGCTGTTGGATTTAATGTAGAACGTCTTCCGGGACCTCCAGGAAAGCGGGAAATGTTGCGAGGCACTAAAAATTAGTTTTTGCAAATATCATGTTAAAGAGTATCTAAATATTATGATAAATTAAACTAAAGTTTAAACATTAATGTTAAACCTAAATTAATGACTGGAATACAGTAATTTAAACCATTAATTTTAACCTAAAATGATAGTATGAAGGTGTTGGTGACAGGTGCAACTGGATTGGTTGGCAAGGCAATTGTTGAAATTTTGACGGAAAAAGGGATTGCTGTCAATTATTTATCCACTCGCAAAAAGAAAATTACCACGACGGAGAATTGCCAAGGATTTTATTGGAACCCTTCCAAGGGCGAGATAGATTTGGAATGCTTTGAAGATGTTAGTGCCATTATCAATTTGGCAGGGGCGAGTATTGCCACAAGGTGGTCAGCAACTAACAAGAAAAGAATAATGGACAGTAGGGTGCAGAGTATTCGGACGCTCCATGGAGCTATGAAGAAAATAGATGCGTCTAGTATTGACACCTTTGTATCTGCTTCCGCTATTGGAATTTACCCAAATTCGGTGTCTAATTTTTATGACGAAGAAACGGCTGAGGTAGACGATAGTTTTTTGGGAGATGTTGTGAAAAAATGGGAAAAGGAAATAAGCACTTTTGAGGACTTTGGATTGAATGTATCCAAAATACGAATAGGAATTGTGCTATCTGGATTAGGTGGAGCATTACCAAAGATGGCAGGTCCAATCCGTAATTTTGTTGGTTCTATTTTCGGTAGTGGAGCACAGTGGCAATCTTGGATACATATTACAGATTTGGCACAAATGTTTGTTTATGTGGTTGAAAATAGTCTTAAAGGAACATTTAATGGAGTAGCACCAAATCCGGTTACCCATGCTAAAATGACCAAAGAATTGGCAAGAGTTCTGGAAAGACCTTTGATTTTGCCCAACATACCAAAATTTGTAATGCAATTGCTATTGGGTGAAATGGCATATTTACTTTTTGCGTCGCAACGGGTGAGTAGCAAACGAATCGAGAAAAAGGGATTTCAATTTCAATATCCTAACATTGGACCTGCATTGGAACAAATTTATGAGCCAAATAGCGGGAATGGTGAATCCAAGATTGAATCGTTGGACAAGAAGTTTGTTTAGAGTGATATACATTGTGAAATATTATATCCGCCAAGGGCGGATTTTTTTATGTTTTGTAGTGACATTTTGACATTTTTAGACAATTGGCAGTACTTTTGCCACTTGAAAAAAGATAAAATCAAGAGTATATGAGCAAGAAAAGTAAGGTTGAGGAAATGAATGGGGAACTTAATGATTCCCAAACAGTAGAAAATCCTGAGCTGAACGACGAAAATACGGCTAATGAATCAGCGGTTGATGCTCAGGAAGAAATTTCTGTGGAGGATCAATTGCGTGAAGACCTGGCCAAGGAAAAAGATAAATTCCTTAGACTTTTTGCTGAATTCGAGAATTTTAAGAAAAGAACCTCCAAAGAACGCATGGATCTTTTTAAAACGGCAGGACAAGAGGTAATCGTCTCATTGCTTCCTGTTATGGATGATTTTGAAAGAGCTTTAAAAGAAATATCAAAATCAGAGGATAAAGAAATGTTCAAAGGAGTGGAGCTTATCAACAATAAATTAAAAGAGACCTTAAAAGGCAAGGGGTTGGAGCAAATAAAAGTCAAGGAAGGTGATGTTTTTGATGCTGAAGTTCATGATGCCATTACCCAAATACCGGCTCCGAATAAAAAATTGAAAGGAAAAATAATAGATGTTGTCGAGAAGGGATTTAAACTTGGAGACCGCATTATAAGACATCCTAAAGTGGTTGTCGGTAACTAAAAGCACATGAAGGAGGATTATTACGACATATTAGGTGTTTCCAAAGGTGCTTCGGCAGCCGAGATAAAAAAGGCGTATAGAAAAAAGGCCATTGAATTCCATCCGGATAAAAACCCCGGTGATTCAAAGGCTGAAGAAATGTTCAAGAAAGCTGCGGAAGCCTATGAAGTACTGAGCGATCCTGACAAGAAAGCCAAGTACGACCAATTCGGTCATGCTGCCTTTGAAGGAGGAGCTGGTTTTGGCGGAGGAGGTATGAACATGGATGATATCTTCAGCCAATTTGGAGATATTTTCGGTAGTGCTTTTGGCGGAGGCGGTTTTGGCGGCTTCGGGGGCTTCGGTGGAGGCCAACGTCGTGTAAAAGGAAGTAACCTTCGTATCCGTGTTAAACTCACCTTAGAAGAAGTTGCCGAAGGGGTTGAGAAAAAAGTCAAGGTTCGAAGAAAAAAGCAAGCCGAAGGAGTAACCTATAAAACATGCCCAACCTGTAACGGAAGTGGTCAGGTAACCAAGATTACCAATACCATTTTGGGAAGAATGCAAACAGCCGCCACTTGTAACACTTGTGGAGGTGCCGGTCAGAGCATTGATAACAGGCCTAGCGGAGCAGATGCCCAGGGATTGGTTGTTGACGAAGAAACGGTTTCCATCAAGATTCCACCAGGAGTTGAGGAGGGTATGCAACTTAAGGTATCCGGTAAGGGTAATGAAGCACCAGGGAATGGAATTTCAGGTGATTTGTTGGTTGCAATAGAGACTGTGGAACATGATACGCTTAAAAGAGAGGGTGATAACCTGCATTACGACTTATATATTAGTCTTTCAGAAGCAGTTCTAGGAGGTTCAAAAGAAATTGACACCGTAGGTGGCAAAGTTCGTATTAAACTAGAACCAGGGATACAATCAGGAAAGATTTTGAGATTGCGGGGCAAAGGTATTTCCAGCATTAATGGATATGGAAGTGGCGATTTGTTGGTGCATGTCAATGTGTGGACACCGAAGGAGTTAAATAAGGAACAAAAAGAATTTTTTGAGCGGATGCAGAACGATGAAAATTTTGTTCCAAAACCGGAAAAATCGGACAAATCTTTTTTTGAAAAGGTAAAAGACATGTTCTCTTAGCCCAAAAGTTTACTGTTTAAATAAAAAACGTATATTTGACTTAGATGTTGGGAAACCAATATCTAATTTTCTTTTTCATAGCAATTTTTTTCCCATCCTTGATTTTTTTGAGGGTGGGTTTTGTTTTTATTGGGAAGCCCTTTTTTTTGGGCAAATACATATCTTTGAAAAAACAGCTTAAATGGATGACATCCTTGTTGCCAAAAACGTTTCCAAGGCCTACGGAGACTATACGGCACTCAATAATATCTCCCTCAAAATACCGAAAAACTGCATTTATGGACTTTTAGGTCCAAATGGCGCCGGAAAAACCTCTTTTATCCGCATAATTAATCAGATTATATATCAAGATGCAGGGGAAGTGATTTTTGATGGTCAACCGTTGGCGCCTGAACATATTGCCCACATTGGTTATTTGCCTGAGGAAAGAGGGCTTTATAAAAGTATGAAGGTTGGTGAGCAGGCATTGTATTTGGCACAATTAAAAGGACTTTCTAAAGCTGAGGCAAAAAAAAGGCTTGAGTACTGGTTCGACCGTCTTCAAATTGGTGACTGGTGGAACAAGAAAATACAAGAACTTTCCAAGGGGATGGCCCAAAAAATACAGTTTATTGTAACGGTACTGCACGAACCAAAATTATTGATTTTTGATGAGCCATTTAGCGGATTTGACCCAATCAACGCCAATATCATCAAAGATGAAATTCTTCAATTAAAGGAAAAGGGAACTTCCATTATATTTTCGACACATCGCATGGAATCTGTGGAAGAACTTTGCGAGTATATTGCACTTATCCATAAATCAGAGAAAATACTGGACGGCAGGTTGTCAGAAATAAAAAAAGCCTACAAAAACAATATTTTTAATGTGGGATTGGAAATTCAACAAGACGGTGCAGGATTTTTAAAAACTTTGGAAGATAAATTCAATATACTTTCCTCTGATTTTGATGCCAACGAAAATCAACTGGATTTCACAATGCAATTGTCATCGAATAAGACGTCAGATATAATTGCGGAACTATCAAAAAATGCAAACATCAATCGTTTTGAGGAAACTATTCCATCCGCAAATGACATTTTTATTCAAACCGTAAACCAGAAGGACAATGATAGATAAGTTGAGGTTGATCATAAAGCGGGAATATCTGGCTAAAGTGCGCAACAAGTCCTTTATTGTAATGACGATTTTGAGTCCCATCTTGATTGTTGGTATGATCGTATTGATCGCATTTTTAACCGATATCAATGACAATGAGAAACGGGTGATTTCGGTGCTGAATCAAAGTGATTTTTTTCAAAATGAGTTTACGGCAACAAAAAACACCTCTTATGTTCAGTTTCAAGACCTTTCTTTGGACGAAGCAAAAGATTCAACCATTGCACTGGGCTACTATGGGCTGATTCACGTTCCCTCATCTGAAAATTTAGAAAAGACAGCCTCTAGGGCATATCTGTTCACACAAGACAATCCAAATACCAATGTAATAGGGAGTCTTGAAAATATCTTCCAAAGAAAACTACGACAAAAGCGATTGGAGGGCCTTGGTGTTTCTTCAAAGGAATTTTCAAGTATTGAAAAACCATTCGCACTCAATCTGGCCAGTTTTGATGGAGAGAAAAGTGTAAAAGGAATCAACGAGATTAAGGCTTTTATTGGTGGTGTTTTTGGCTATGCCATTATGATGTTCATTATCATTTACGGAGGGTTTGTAATGCGAAGCGTAATAGAAGAAAAAACCAGCAGAATCATTGAGGTTATCATTGCTTCGGTTAAGCCGTTTCAATTGATGTTGGGGAAGATAATTGGAACTTCTTTAGCGGGTATAACGCAGTTCGCCATATGGATAGTTTCTGCATCGTTGCTCCTTTTTATTTCAATGTTGGTTTTCAAAATCGATTTAAGTGCATTATCGAATGAAGCAAACTTGGCTACTCCAGGATTGCAGGGTATGCCGCAACTTGATAGTGAAATGATGTTATATGCCAAAGAAATAATAGATATTCCCTGGACACTTTTAATAGGTTCTTTTTTGGTGTACTTTATATTGGGTTATTTAATTTACAGCTCAATATATGCGGCCATTGGTGCTGCGGTGGACAATGAAACCGACACCCAACAATTCATATTTCCGATAATTTTGCCCTTGATGTTGGCCATCTATGTTGGATTTTTCTCGGTGTTCAGTAATCCTCACGGACCAATAGCTGTTGGGTTTTCCCTGTTTCCTCTTACGTCGCCGATTGTTATGCTCATGCGCCTACCTGGAGGTATTGGAGAAGGTGGTGTACCTTTGTGGCAATTATTGCTGTCCATTACCTTTTTGATAATCACTTTTTTAGGAATTGTTTCCTTGGCAGCAAAAATTTATCGAATCGGAATTTTGATGTATGGCAAAAGGCCAACCTACAAAGAACTGTTCAAATGGTTAAGGTATTAATTAGCGATGCAAGACAATAATAACAGCGAAATAAAGGAGATCATTCAAGAGGACATCTGGGGTTCTATAAAAGAATTTCTTAATTGGGGAATCCATTTAGGAGAAGGTGACAAATCTATTCATTTTACTGTTGGCCTGCTGTTACTCTTGGTAGTTGCATTTATTGTGACCAAATTTCTTTTAAAATGGCTTAAACACCTGCTTACTCGGAAAATGGAAACTGAGGACAAGCAAAAATTCACAAGCGTTTTTAAGTTTACCAATTATGTCATTTATGTTATTGTAGTGCTAGTAACCCTTAGCGCTGCGGGCATCAATATTACCATAATAATTACCGCTTCGGCAGCACTTTTTGTGGGTTTGGGGCTAGCCTTGCAAGAGTTGTTCCAGGATATTCTTGGTGGTATTTTCATTATCATAGATAAATCCCTTCAAGTAGGTGATATCGTTGAGGTTGATGGCAAGGTCGGTAAGGTTTTCGAGATTAAACTTCGTACCACGCGGGCCATAACCAGGGATGATAAGGTTATTATAATTCCAAATCACAAATTCATTAGCGATATCGTTTTCAACTATACCCAAAACCATAAAACCACAAGAGAACGTGTAAACGTTGGAGTGGCTTATGGCAGTGACGTGGAGTTGGTTACCCAACTTTTGGAACAAGTGGCTGAAGAACAAAAAAGAGTATTGAAAAACCCAAAGCCGTTTGTGCTTTTCGATGATTTTGGTGATTCGGCGCTCTTATTTTCACTGCATTATTTTACAAACGATAGTTTTGGGGACCCCAAAATAAAAAGTGACATTCGTTACAATATCAATACTAAATTTAGGGAAAATGGTGTTAGTATTCCATTCCCTCAAAGGGATGTTCATTTAATTCCACCTCAAAAACCTCAATAGTATAAAAACAGCAAAATACCATATTGTTTTTAGGATGCTCTTGGCTTCCGCAGGATTCTTTTATGCTGCCGAAATGCAAGCCCAGAGTACGGACATTTTTAAGGTTGATTATCTAAATATTCCAGAAAATGATACCGGAATCAAAACACAGCGGTATAAGTTTTTGTTCAATCTGCCGATCAAACTAAATGAAAAGAAAGACTACCTCATAACGGGTCTGGAATACAATAGGTTCGATATAGGGTATTCGCGTGAATTTCCATTTGATAAAAGAGACCTGATTCGATTTCATGTAGTCGATTTGAATATAGGTTATATTACTAAATGGAATGAAAATTGGAATTTGGTCACCATTCTAACTCCTCGACTGGCTTCGAATTTTACCGACGGCATTATGACCGAAGATTTCTTTATGAATGCTACGGCAACCTTATGGAAGGAAAATGCCAAAGCCGATAAACCTTATCGAATAGTTCTAGGGCTTTCCTACAATAGTACCACAGGGTTACCGGTACCCCTACCTTTGGTAAGCTATTACAGAAAGTTCCATCCAAAATGGTCCTTTACCCTGGGAATACCCCGTTCTAACTTTAAACATCATGTGACCAAAAACCATACATTCGAAATGGCATTATTCTTGGATGGGTATTTTTTGAACATTCAAGATAATATTGCATTACCCATGAATCAGTTGGCATCCAAAATTTCGTTATCAGCCTTAGTAGGAGCAGTGGGATATCAGTACAACATTTCAAAACGTATGGCTCTCTATGCATTTTTTGGCCGTACGTTTGAACAAGAGGGTAAGTTAAGGAATGATGAACGAGGAGATGTTTTTTTATTGAATGATGAATCAAATCTTTATATTAGGACTGGGTTCAAAATAGGAATCTTTTAAATAACAAACTATGTCAAAAATATTGGTGATAGAAGATGAATCAGCCATCAGAAGAGTATTGGTCAAAATATTGGGCGAGGAAAGCGATGCTTATGATGTGCATGAGGCCGAAGATGGACTGAAAGGTATTGAAGCCATTAAAAAAGACGATTTTGACTTAGTGCTTTGCGATATAAAAATGCCTAAAATGGATGGTGTTGAGGTCTTGGAGGCGGCTAAAAAAATTAAACCCGAAGTTCCATTCATTATGATTTCTGGTCATGGCGATCTTGATACTGCTGTGAACACTATGCGATTAGGAGCGTTTGATTACATTTCCAAGCCGCCAGATTTAAACCGTCTTCTGACAACAGTTAGGAATGCTCTGGACCGCAAGGAACTGGTAGTGGAGAATAAGATTCTTAAAAAGAAAGTCTCCAAGAACTATGAGATGGTTGGGGATAGCGAGGAGATTGGTGTTATAAAAGATATGATTGAGAAGGTGGCCCCTACCGACGCCAGAGTGTTGATTACCGGCTCGAATGGAACAGGAAAGGAACTGGTAGCTCATTGGTTGCACGAAAAAAGTCAAAGGTCTTCCGCACCATTTATTGAAGTGAATTGTGCTGCAATTCCATCAGAATTGATTGAAAGTGAGCTTTTTGGGCATGTAAAAGGAGCATTTACTTCTGCAGTGAAGGACAGAGCAGGAAAATTTGAGGCAGCCAACAAAGGCACCATTTTTTTAGACGAAATAGGCGATATGAGCTTATCAGCCCAAGCGAAGGTGCTTCGTGCCCTTCAGGAAAACAAGATTTCAAGGGTTGGCACAGACAGGGATATTAAAGTAGATGTCAGGGTGTTGGCTGCGACCAACAAAGACCTTAAAAAGGAAATAGCCGATGGCAAGTTCAGAGAGGATTTGTACCACAGGTTAGCCGTAATTTTAATCAAGGTACCGGCATTAAACGATAGGAGAGATGATATTCCTATTTTGATTGACCATTTCGCAAAGAAAATAGCATCAGAACAAGGTACGGCCCAAAAAGGCTTCTCTAAGAAGGCCATCGACCTTTTAAAAGGTTATGATTGGACCGGTAACGTAAGGGAACTTCGCAATGTGGTTGAGCGATTAATAATCCTTGGAAGTCCAGAAATATCTGAGAATGATGTAAAACTGTTTGCGAGTAAATAACCTATTCCTCAGGGCATTCGCCCAAACGATCTAGAGCTTCTTTGGCAATGGTCTTTACGCGATGGTGATATTCCTTTTTTGCAGTCGTAAGCTCCGTTCTAAGCAAAGTTGACTGTGCTTCCTCATGGATTTTGGAGATAAATCTGTTGGCTTCTTCACATTCTACTTCAGTTACTACTTTGTCCAATGAGGATTCGAAACCCAAGAGGCAATTGTGAACCATTTTTTTCAAATCCCCTTGAGGTAGAAGGGTTCCGATTTCATGTTCCTCAGCGCCTGTGGTATTCAATATCAAAATATCATTGCCGTAAGCGCTTGAAGTTTCCTGCTCAAAAACTCGTAGAACTTTAATGCCAATAATTGTGTTTTCCAGTGCCAAATGCAACCATTCCTTAGAATCGTCAAATGATTTGGTGGCAGTAGCACTTTTAAGGTATGAAGAAGTCTTTTCCAAGCTTTCTATTGCTGCCGAGCAACCACAATCCAGAAAGTTCAGACGAGTCTTTTCAATGCCATTCAAAGCTTTGAAAGCATGGTATTTACTCATTTCGAATTCATCGGAAACTATTGCGCTTTGCAGTTCACCCTTAATATATTCTATATTGGAACTGGCATATTCGCAAGCATTTCGATACGTAAAGGAAGCCATCAATAATAGACTCAGAACGCCTATTATAAAGACTATAAGTAGGATAATCTTTCTTGTTTTCATAACGCTAGATTTGGGACTTTGCGTCTTTGATTGACTCTAAGTTACATTGGGAATTGGGCGAGAGACTAAAAAAATCGATAAAAAACGGTCTAAAACTATGAAACGTAAAAAGGATCGTTGAATGGTAGTTTTTGAGCGATGGTTGAAGGAATGACAAAAAAAAACTATATTCAGACCTATGGAAAAAGTAGATATAGCAGATTATAAGGTCAAAAACGCCATAAAACTCTCGGAAAAAGCCACTTTGGCCGATTTTGGAACTTCGGACAAGGAATTAAAGAGGGAATTGGAGGATATCAGGGAGAAGCTCGGAAAATTTCAGGATATTTTATATGCTCATAGCAAATATGGGGTTTTGGTATGTCTTCAAGGGATGGATACCTCAGGAAAGGATAGTTTAATTCGAGAGGTTTTCAAGGATTTCAATGTTAGAGGAGTGGAAGTACATAGTTTTAAGGTTCCAACCGAACTGGAATTGAAACATGATTACCTGTGGAGGCACTATATTGCTTTACCAGCAAGGGGAAAGTTCGGTGTATTCAACCGCACTCACTACGAAAATGTACTGGTTACTAAGGTGCATCCCGAATATATTCTCGGTGAAAATATCCCTGGAATTGACTCGGTTGAAGACATCAATGCTACTTTTTGGGAGCATCGATACCGCCAAATCAACGATTTTGAAAAGCATATAGCCGAAAACGGCACCTTAATATTCAAATTTTTCCTGCATTTGTCCAAAGAAGAGCAACGCCAACGTTTGTTAAGAAGGCTAAGATTAAAGGAAAAAAATTGGAAATTTTCTGCAGGAGACCTCAAGGAAAGAAAGCTTTGGGATGACTATCAAGATTGTTACCAAGAGGCCATAAATAAAACGTCGAAAGAATACGCTCCTTGGTTTGTGATTCCAGCAGATAATAAGAAGGCTGCTAGAGTAATTGTAGCGTCAATTCTACTGGAATCGTTAAAAAAATATAAAGATATAGAGGAACCCGAGTTGAGTGATAAAATAAAAAGTAACTTAGAAAACTATAAACAAGAACTGGAAAAAGAATCTGAATGAGAACAATCCTACTTTTCACCTTTTTATTGGCATCCACATCTTTGTTAGCACAATCAGATGATGAAAAACAAATCAGGGCGATCTATGATCAAGCACTGACCAATGGTAAGGCCCATGATTGGCTTAACCACCTTTCGAATCAAATTGGAGGTCGACTTTCTGGATCAGTTCAGGCGCAGCAGGCCATAGACTATACAAAAGGTCAATTAGATTCTCTAGGTCTTGATAGAGTTTGGCTGCAACCAGTTATGGTGCCAAAATGGGTAAGAGGTACTCCCGAATTCGCCTATTTTGAAACTAAACCGGGGCTTACCACTAATGTGCCCATTTGTGCTCTTGGGGGATCTGTTGCCACTCCTGATGGAGGATTAAAAACCAATATTGTTGAGGTAAGCGGAATTGAAGACCTTGAAAAACTAGGAAGAGAAAAGATTGAGGGGAAAATTGTTTTTTACAACAGGCCGATGGACCCCAAACTTATTAGCACTTTTGAGTCATACTCGGGTTGTGTGGACCAAAGGTATTCTGGGGCGGCAGAAGCAGGCAAATATGGTGCTGCCGGCATAATTGTGCGTTCTATGACGCTGCGCTTGGATAATTACCCGCATACGGGGTCGATGAGCTATGGAGACACACCTGTTTCAGATAGGATTCCGGCCGCGGCGATTAGCACTAAAGGAGCAGAATTATTGAGCACAACGTTGAAGCTTAATCCAGACATCAAATTCTACTTTCGACAAAATTGCAAGCAATTTGATGATGTTGAATCTTATAATGTCATTGGGGAAATTCGAGGGTCTACCTATCCCAACGAAATAATGGTCGTTGGTGGACATTTGGATTCCTGGGATTTAGGAGATGGTTCTCATGATGATGGAGCTGGTTGTGTACAAAGTATGGATGTACTTCGATTATTAAAAGAAACAGGATATAGACCCAAGCGCACTTTGCGAGTTGTGTTGTTCATGAATGAAGAAAATGGGTTAAGAGGAGGAAATAAATACGCAGAGGTTGCCCGAAATAGGAATGAAAAACATGTTTTTGCCCTTGAAAGCGATTCAGGGGGTTTTACACCTCGAGGCTTTTCTTTCAATTGTTCCGATGAAAACTTGGCACAGATTCAGAGCTGGAAGAGTTTATTTGAACCCTATTTGATACATATGTTTGTTAAAGGATATAGTGGAGCCGATATTAGGCCGCTACTAGATCAAGATTTGGTATTGGCAGGTTTACGACCAGATTCGCAAAGATATTTTGACCATCACCATGCCGAAAATGACACCTTTGAACATGTGAACAAACGGGAATTGGAACTTGGGGCAGCAACTATGACCAGTTTAGTCTATTTAATAGACAAATACGGCACAATTCCTACGAAGAAAATTAAGGGATAAACTTGCTAAAAAGGGCAGTTTAGTTAAACAATCGCTCAACAATAATGTCCGCAGCTACTTCGCTTCCCTTCTCTGAGGGATGAAATCCGTCTGGGCCATAGTATTCGTAATTGTTTGTATTGTCAATATATGCTTTCCAAATTTCACCTACGGGAAGTAAGATTGCATTGTTCATTGCCGCTGCATCCGTATAATTTTTAATAACACCGTCAAAAGTGCTATAGTTGTTGATTGATGGCCAAACCATAAAATAACACAGCTTGGCATTGTTTTGTTCGCATAAGTCGCTATATAGTTTTCCGGATTCGATAAGCATTTGCCTTCCATCACTTTGAGATGATGGACCTTGTTGTATAATTACATAGTCATAATCTTGGCTCGAAATGAGTTGTTGAACCTCTCCATCAGCCCAGTGGTCCACTATCGCGTAGTTAGGATAAGCCACCATTCTAACTGTCACTTCTTTTCCCTGAGCTTGGACTCTTTCCCTTACAAGAACAGGCAGGTCGTTGAAATAGGTAAGGCTATTTCCAATAAACAGAATACCTATATTTTCGTCTATCTCTGCGGTTTCTTGATCGTTTGAGCAGGCAGAGATGCTCAGTGTAATAAGTATCAGGGTGATTAGCTTATTCATATGTTGAAAGTTAGGTTGGACTTTCAATATATAAAACTTGGTTGAAACTTTAACAATTTAAAAGATATGAAGAAGAATCTTCAGTACATGGTGTTTGGGTTTGCAGATTTCTTTGGAATCTGTTGAATAGCATCCCAATGCTCACGGATTTTTCCTGTTTCATCAAATCGAAAAAAATCCATGGTAACATATTGGTCGTTTCCAGGCCAAGTTTGGTGTGTATGGAGCGCTACTAAATTACCTTCGGCTATACATCTTACAAATTCAATGTCTTTGTTGGGATATTCTTTCTGCATTCGCTCAAAATAGCTGATAAATCCTTGTGTGCCATCGGCAACATCAGGATTATGCTGAATGTATTCTTTTCCGATATATAGCTGCACAGCCTTTTTCGGGTTTCCTTCATAGGCCATTTTATAAAATGCTATTGCGTTTTCCTTGTTTCTTTGCAAGTCCATTAGTTATAGTTGATTTTGGTTTAAAATGTGTCAATAACTGTTACTCCTTTATTTTCAAATTTGTCCATTTGTGGCAATGCTACTGAAACTTCTTCCAAAGAGATGGTCCGATCGATAAGTTTTATTGGGTTGAGTTTACCAATGCGAATAAGTTCTAAAAGTTCTGGATATCTATGGGCTTGCATTCCGTGACTTCCTATAATTTCCAGCTCGTTGGCGAGAACCAAGCCCATAGGGACTTTTGGATGTTGATGACTTCCGGTCATTAGACCTACCTGAATATGTTTTCCTCGTTTTCTTAAATTGGCAATAGAATTGAAGCAAGTGGTCTGACTTCCAAGGGCATCCAATGAAATATGTGCGCCTCCGTGGGTCAGTGCTTTGACTTCGGATACAAGGTCTGGAGTTTTGGATGCATTTATGGTTGATACGGCACCCATTTCGCGAGCGAAATCCAATGTGTCATCATGGATGTCCACGGCAATCACCTGAGCTCCTTTAGCATTTGCAATCATAATGGTGGAAAGCCCCACACCTCCGCAGCCATGAACAACCACATACTGTCCACTTTTAATTTTTCCCTGATCTACAACAGCCCGATATGAAGTAATAAAACGACACCCTAAAATTGAAGCCTCAATATGGGAAATTTCATCTGGGATTTTCACGACGTTTATGTCTGCGTTTTCAATGGCCACATATTCCGCAAAAGAACCCCAATGCGTAAAGCCTGGTTGTGTTTGGTTATCACATACTTGATGGTTGCCCGACCTGCATTGGCCACAGCTTCCGCAGCCACATACAAAAGGAACGGTCACCCTATCACCAATGCTAACATTTTGTACACTTTTTCCAATTGCGGCAATCGTTCCAGCTAGCTCATGGCCAGGAACATGCGGCAATTTAATATCAGGATCGTGCCCCATCCAACCATGCCAATCACTTCGACAAAGTCCGGTTGCGTTGACTTTTATGACAACTCCATCGTCGCTGGGAGTAGGTTCTGGAACGTCTTTAAGTGTAAGAACACCTTGAAACTCTTCAAAAACTATTGCTTTCATTTTACTTTTTTGCTGTAGACACTGCTGATGGAGGTTAAATGTAAATGGCAGTTTCGATGTAATCAGCACTCTTACTGCCCCAAATCATTTATGAAATATATGAAATCACGATTGGGGAATTCCCTAATACAAATATTATTTTGACAATTTGACAATTTTGAGTTGCAAAAAAATATCATTGCCTAAATTTATCAAGCATTGAAGAAAACAAGGAATTGATATCCATTGTTTCAAGTAAATGATCAATATGAGTAATCAAAAAATAGTAAAAATGAAAAATGGGTTTCCATTATTAAGAATCAAGATGCTTGTGGTAAGCAGCGTATTGCTATTCGCTTGCAACACCAAAATCCCTTCAAATTGGAAATGGGAGACGGTTGAAGCTAATGGAGTTCCTACAGCACGCCATGAAGCTGGATTTGTAGCTTATAAGGACAAACTCATTTTAATGGGAGGTAGAAGAATCAATCCAACAGATTTTTTTGATACAAAAACAAATACTTGGACTCAAAAATCAGCAACTCCCATCGAATTGCACCATTTTCAACCTGTGGTTGTAGAGGACACCATTTATTTGATTGGTGCCATGACGGGAAAATGGCCAAATGAAAAACCACTAGATAGAGTAATAAAATACTATCCCAAAGAAGACCTCTACGAATTCGGGCACACCATTCCAGAAAACAGACGACGAGGTGGCGCAGGAGTTGTTTATTACAACGATAAAATCTATTTGGTTGGAGGTATCACCAAAGGGCATATGAACGGTTACCAACCATGGTTGGACGAATATGATCCAAAAACAGGGGATTGGAAGGTACTACCTAACGCTCCTGATGCCCGAGATCACTTTCAAGCAATGGTATGTAACAATCAATTATTTGTTTTTGCAGGCAGACGTACTTCAACGATTACAAATCAAGATATGGCGCTGACCAGCAATCATGGGAATGTTTATGATTTCGCTAGTGGTACATGGATGCCAGTAACTAACAATTTGGAAATACCAACCCAACGAGCAGGAAATGCTGCTTTTGTATGGAATAATGAAATTATAATAGGTGGAGGTGAGAGTTTGGCACACGAAGTTGCACATAATGAAGTGGAAGCATTTAATAGTAAAACTGGAACTTGGCAAAAATGGCCATCTATGATAGAAGGGCGGCATGGTTCAGGCTATGGAATAGTCGGAGACTACGTCTACATCGCTTCCGGAAGCGGCAATCGCGGTGGAGGTCCAGAACTTACAACCATAGAACGCTTGAAATTACCCAAAGGAGACACGGCGAATAAAAGTAAGAGCGTAGACAAGACTTTAGTTCATAAACAATGGCATACAGTCGAGATTGCTTTCGAGGGACCTGCGACTTCCGAGACTGATCAAAATAATCCCTTTTTGAATTATCGCTTAGCCGTTATTTTTAAACATGCTGAAAAAGAATATACTATTAGAGGTTTTTATGCTGCTGATGGGAACGCTGCCCAAACAAGCGCCAAAGCAGGAAATATCTGGAAAGTAAGATTTACTCCAGAACACATTGGTGAATGGACCTATTCCGCTGAATTGCAATATGGAGATAGTCTTGCACTTAAAGCGGCTTCAATCAACGGGAAGGTCACTTCAATATCAAATGCCAACGGAAAATTCGTTGTAGCCGAATCAGATAAAGAGGGAACTGATTTTCGAGCCTATGGAAGACTTGAAGCATATAAGGGGTATTACAAATTCAAGGGCTCTGACAAGTATTGGATTAAGGGTGGAGCCAATAGTCCAGAGAATTTGTTGGGGTACAAAGACTTTGACGACACTTATCGTATTCAGGCCTCAAATAATGATGGTGAAGCAAGTACCACTATGGAATTACATGCCTACAAACCTCATTTAAAAGATTGGAAAACGGGTGATCCCAGTTGGAAAAACGGAAAAGGTAAATCGTTGATTGGAGCAGTAAACTATTTAGCTTCAAAGGGTATGAATTCTTCCTACTTCCTGACAATGAATATACTAGGTGACGGAAAGGACGTTTGGCCTTATTCGAATCCAGATGATGTTACGCGTTTTGATGTAAGTAAATTGGAACAATGGGAAATCGTTTTTCGGCATATGCAGTCCAAAGGGATATTACTTCATTTTGTATTGCAAGAAACAGAAAATGAAACCATGTTGGACGATGGTGACACAGGACCAATGCGGCAACTATACTTCAGGGAAATGATAGCTCGTTTTGGACATCATTTGGCATTAAACTGGAATTTGGGTGAAGAAAACGGACCGGCTTCATGGTCTCCGGTTGGTCAGAACGATGCTCAACGAAAAGCCATGGCAAAATTTCTAAAAGAAACGGACCCCAATAATCACCCAGTATTGTTGCATACACATTCCCATGATCCCTTGCGAAGTTCAATTTTGGATTCGATAATCGGATACCCATATTTGGATGGACTATCCCTTCAACAAGAAAAAAGGGAAATGGCAGCTGAAGTTGTGGAAACTTGGAGGTCCAAGGCCAAAGAATCCGGACATGAATGGTTGATTACAATGGATGAAATTGGAATGTGGCATACGGCTGCATTGCCCGACGTCCAAGATACAAACCACAATACCCTTCGGCAATACGCACTTTGGGGAACCATGTTGTCTGGAGGGGCGGGAGTTGAATGGTATTTTGGAGCTAAACATCCACATAATGACTTGACTTCCGAGGATTGGCGGCAAAGAGATCGTCTTTGGGAGTTAACTAATAATGCAATAATCTTTTTTGAAGAGAATCTGCCTTACTGGGAAATGGAACCAGAACATAAATTGATCAACTCTAAAGATGCATATTGCCTTAGAAAGACTGGAGAGATTTATGCAATTTACTTACCTAGATCAAGTCGTAACACGATTGATTTGACCAATGTTCAAGGCGATTTTATAGTGAAATGGTACAATCCGTTAAATGGAGGTGCTTTGCAAACGGGGTCTATTGAGAAAATTAATGGAGGACAAGTGTCGCGATTGGGTAACCCACCTTCAAAGGACGATAATTCAATTCCGCAAGATTGGATTTGTTTAATAAAGAAAGTGAATAACTAATTCCACAGAAATCGGCGATTATAGACGGTTAGATAGTGACTGACAAATTAGAATGGCATGTTGGTCAAGTTCAACCAATTAAAACCGCTATCTTTGCGGCCTAAAATTTTAATTATACAGATACCATGCAAGACGGAATCTACGCAAAATTCAATACAACAAAAGGGGAGATATTGGTGAAATTAACCCATGATAAAACACCTGGCACCGTGGGAAATTTTGTGGCCTTGGCCGAAGGGAATTTAGAAAATACAGCCAAACCACAAGGAAACCCATATTATGATGGACTTAAATTCCATAGGGTAATTCCTGATTTTATGATTCAGGGTGGATGTCCCCAAGGTACGGGAACTGGAGATCCAGGATATAAATTTGATGATGAATTTCACCCAGAATTAACGCATGAAGGCCCAGGTGTACTTTCTATGGCTAATGCAGGTCCTGGAACAAACGGAAGCCAATTTTTCATTACTCACGTAGCTACTCCCTGGTTGGACAATAAACACACCGTCTTTGGTCATGTAGAACACGGGCAGGAAGTTGTGGACGCTATTGCACAGGGCGACGCTGTAGATAGTTTAGAAATTGTAAGGGTAGGTGATGATGCGCAGACTTGGAATGCCGTTGAAGCTTTCAGAACTTTTGAAGGAGCCCGCGAAAAAAGAATTGCAGAGGCCAAAGCAAAGGCAGAGGCTGAAATGGAGAAATTGGCAGCAGGCTTTGATACAACAGAAAGTGGTCTCAAATATAAAATGATACAACATGGGAGTGGTGCTAAAGCAGAAAAAGGGAAAACCGTTTCCGTGCATTACGAAGGCAGTTTGACCAATGGACAAGTTTTTGATTCATCCTATAGTAGAAATCAACCCATTGATTTTACTTTGGGTATTGGTCAAGTAATCCCGGGTTGGGATGAAGGTATAGGGTTGCTAAAAGTTGGTGATAAGGCACGCTTTGTAATTCCATCTGATTTGGCTTATGGAAGCGCCGGCGCCGGTGGAGTTATTCCTCCAGATGCAACTTTGGTTTTTGATGTTGAACTAATGGATGTGAAATAAATTATTTCATCCATTTTTGAAAAAAAGAAAGCCCCTTTAAGAGGGGCTTTTTATTTTGATCTATTTACACTTACTAAAAGCAAGCAAAGATTTAGAGCGAGTAATAAAAGTAAAACAGTAAAAAAAGTACTCATGGTTATAGAAATTTAGCTAGTGTCTTTTGTTTATTAACAACCCAACGCAGAAAAACCCTACTTATTGTCTACAATGACTACAAAATCATTGAAATAGAGCACTATAGCTTTAAATTCATTTTTTGGTACTGTTTACACTCAATAGTAGCAACACTAAATTAATGACAAGCAAAACAGAGAGAATTGCAAAAAAGGTACTCATAGTACAAGTTTGTTTATTGGTTGTCGGGGGAACCTTAACAAATTAGAATTAAATGATTCAAATCGAGTCACTTAATCAACAATTGGCATATTTGAATTGACAAATATGTGTTTAAAGTTCATAAAGAAGATTGCAAATATTAAATAGGTTGCGCGAAAACCATTTAAAATAATAAACAAAAAAACCCGGATGGTTACATCCGGGTTGGTCTTATAAAAAAGTGTGTTGTTGACTTAATCTGTAACTTGTACATTTACGGCGTTCAATCCTTTTTTACCTTGTTGTAGTTCGAATTCTACAACGTCACCTTCTCTAATTTCATCGATTAAACCTGAAACATGTACGAAGTGATCTGTGTTTGAACCGTCTTCTGTGATAAAGCCGTAGCCTTTTGAATCATTGAAGAATTTTACTGTTCCTTTACTCATTATTAAATATTAAAAAATTAAATAGATCGCGAAGATAAGATTTAATTGTGGTGAATTAGCATTTTTGTACTTTTTCTTCAAAAAAAATTAAAATTACGTTGTTGGATCTGGAGTCAATCTTAAATAAGGCTTTATTTCTTCAACACCACGGGAGAAAATTTCTTTGGCCTCAACTGTAGGTATAGCAGGACTTACCACTACCTTTTCACCATGTTCCCAATTGGCTGGTGTTGCTACCTTATGGTTTGCCGTAAGTTGAAGGGAATCCACAACCCTCAAGAGCTCATAAAAATTTCGTCCGGTTGATGCTGGGTATGTAAGTGTAAGCTTTACTTTTTTATCAGGTCCAACGATAAATACAGAGCGCACAGTTAACGTATCATTGGCATTGGGATGAATCATATCATAAAGATCTGAGACTTTCCTGTCCTCGTCGGCAATAATAGGGAAGTTGACTACAGTGTTCTGGGTCTCATTAATGTCTTTTATCCATTCAGCATGGGAGGCTGTACCGTCCACACTCAATGCTATCATTTTTACGTTCCGTTTTTCAAATTCTGCCTTAAATTTTGCAGCGGTACCCAATTCAGTTGTGCAAACTGGAGTAAAATCAGCTGGATGTGAGAAAAGGATTCCCCATCCATCCCCGAGGTAATCATGAAAGTTCAATGTTCCTTGCGAGGTTTCAGCGGTAAAGTCAGGAGCTACATCTCCTAAACGTATAGCCATAATGTTATTTTTTTAGATTGTTGAAATTTAAATTCCTATAAAATTAGTAGATATTTTATGTGTATAATTTTAGAGAAGTTAAAACTCTATTAAACTTTCTTTTTGGACAATGATTTTGATCAGGTTTCGGAATAAATGAATGTCAAAGTTTACTACTTTTAGGGTATGGAAAAAGATACTTTACAACAACTTCAATATCCGATTGGAACCTACAGAATCCCAGAAACTATTACCCAGGAACATCTGGACCAATGGATTGATATTTTGGAGCATTTGCCACAACGATTGGAAGATATGGTCAGTCCTCTTTCTGACGAACAACTGGAAACCCCGTATCGTCCAGAAGGATGGACCGTGAGACAGTTGGTTCACCATATTTCGGACAGTCATCACCATAGTTATACCCGTTTTAAATGGGGTTTAACGGAGGATAATCCAGTTATTAAACCTTATTTTGAAAAAGAATGGTCCAAATTGTTTGATGCGCAGTCGGCTCCCATTCAAATGTCAATTGACCATCTAAAAGCGGTACATGCTAAATTGGTACATCTGCTGAAAGGACTTTCCAATGATGATTTGCAGCGGAAATTCACCCATCCAGATGGAAATGAAGAAACCACATTAGCAGAGAACGTTGGTCGTTATGCGTGGCATGGCAGTCATCATTTTGCACATATTGAAAACCTGATAAAACGTAAAGGTTGGTAATTTAAAGTGCTTTTGTAAGAACCCACATGGCCTTTTCGGAAGACTTAGCTCGGGGTAACTTTAAAGTGCTTTCCTTTTTAATGGTGAAACCGGACTTCAAATAAAAATTGATGGGATTCCCTTTCTGCATGGTATCCAGCCATAAGATTTGCTTGCCCAATCCTTTGGCATAATTCTCAATTTCAAAAAGGATTTTTTTTCCAAAACCCTTGCCTGAAAATTCCTTGAGCAAGTATATTTTTTCGGCTAAAAGTGATGTGTTTGATGGATGCTCATCAATACCAGCATCTATTTTCAGCTTTACAATGCCAATAGTATTGCCATTTGATTTGACCAAAAAGTTGACACAGTTTGAATCTAGTAGCTCTTTTTCCAGAATTGGAACCGTAAAACTATTGTTGATGTAAGGGTCGGGATTTTCGTTTTCCCATAAATGCAAATAGTGTTGACAGTAGGATTTTTTACCAACGGCAATGTAGGTGGAGATTGTTGAGGCACTTACCTCTTCTAAAGTAATTTTCTCGTCCATTTTATTCTTTTTCTCCTCCTTCTGGTCCATAAAACAATACCCATGTTGAAAAATCGTCTGTAAAGTTTTCAAAACGATGCTCTACTCCAGCCGGGACAAAGAGAAAATCTCCTGGCTCAAATGTCGTTCGTGTATCACCATTTATAAATTCACCCGTGCCTGAGACCACCACATATACTTCGTCTCTGGTGTGTGGCTGTTGAAGATCTACCTTTTCAGGTTTATAGATTTCCACAGCTAAGGTTCCATGTTCAAATAATGTTAGGAACGGTGAATCATGAGTTGCCAATTTTTTCAAGGCATTTTGGGCATTTATTTTCATTTAACACTTCGATTTTATCTCATCAAACTGACTTTTATTTTTTCTCTTGGAGTATCGCAAGGTATTTAGGCCATGGACCACTTTCAACCTTGTAGTTTTTTGCCAATACACGGGAAATCTGATTAATATGTCCCAAATCGTGAACCACCCAAGCAGCCAACAATTGTTTGAGCGTTACAGGCCCAAACTCCGGGTGAACTCCTGTTTTCACTAAGGTCATCTCGTCGATAGGTAAAGCTTTCAACTTTTTGAGATTTTCAATGCGCAGTTCGCTAAACTCCAATAACAATTGTTCGAGGTTTTTCCCCTTGCTATTTTTGAACTGGGCGAACCTGTCAAAAGCCTCAAATGCCTTGTTTTCAGTTTCGCTAAGAATTATTAAGGTTCTGGGAATCCAGTCCGTTTTTTCACCATGGATTAAGTGTCCGACCACGTCAAATGGGCTCCATGTATCTCCCCCTTCATTGGTCATTACCCATGCTTCAGGTAATCCTTTAAGCAAATTTGAAATAATAAGAGGCGTTTTGGCCAGTATTTGAATACTTTCTTCTAAGTTGAATTTCATTGATTAGCATCTTGGTTAATCGGCAGTCCATTTTATGTTACAACCAATACTTGGTTTTTGGTTAGAATCGATGGCATCACCCTTTAAAAGCGCTTCCATCGCATTTCTCAAATCCGAACCGGTTAAAGGAACTCCGTTACCGGGTCTTGAATCATCCAATTGCCCCCTGTAAGCAAGCTTAAGGTCGGAATCAAACAAATAGAAATCCGGCGTGCAAGCAGCATCATAAGCCCTGGCTACCTCCTGGGTTTCATCAAAGAGATAAGGAAAAGTGTAACCTTCTTCCGCGGCCTTTTGCTTCATTAAATGAGGAGCATCTTGGGGATAGTTGATGATGTCGTTACTGGAAACTGCAACAAAACCAATACCCTTAGGTTGATATTCCTGTGCCATTTTAACAATCTCGGGATTGACATGAATAACAAAAGGACAATGGTTGCAGATAAACATGATTACCGTGCCCTTTTCACCTGCAATATCCCCTAAGGTTAGTTGCTTGTCGGTTATAGTGTCAATCAAGTCAAAATCTGGTGCAGCAGTGTTAAGGGGAAGCATATTGCTGGGGGTTCTTGCCATCTTTTTTGATTTGTTTATAATGTTTATTTCGGGTATGGACTACATCATCTGACCGAAGAAAATAGCATTCATTAAGAGTTTGTTGGTTCCATACCAAAAGGCTCGAAAATTGGTGTTGTCGGTAAATAGGATAACCCTTCCTTTACCCATTCTATTGACCTTGAAGGGAACGCTGTTTTTAATTAACTCCGCATTCTCTTCTGAAATATAACCGCTTAACAAAGGATTATTGGTGTATTGAATGGGATTGTCATAGCTGTTCTTTTCCGGTTTTAGGTAAATATTTGTGTTTCTGAACAAAGCTAGTTTGTCATTTTTGTACCCGTAATTGATAGGATGTGAACGGTCCAGTTTGGTTTCAAAAATTGCACCTCCGGTTACTTGTGCACCACTGAAACTATTCTTCTGGTCGAAAGCAATGTTTTTGGCCACTAAAGTATCTACTTTTAGTTCTAATGGCATCAACTCGTTTGTTTTAAACCAATTGGCCACTGTTCGATATCCAATCACAGTACCACCTTTTTTAACCCAATCTTTTATCTTTTCAGCTCCTTTCTTATCTAAAATGTTGCTGCCCCAACCGCTTGGTAAAATCAAGTCTGTATATCTGTCTAAATCAACGGATTTAAAATATTTGGTATCCAACTTTGTGATTTTCATTCCATAGCGTGTGTCAAACAGGTGCCAAATTTCCCCTGCATCATAGGAACGTACTCCGTCTCCCACCAAGATGGCAACTTTTTGTTTTTTAACGGGGTCAAAATCGTTGCTTCCGAGGTCGATTCCTTGAGTAAGCCCTGTAGACACGCCGGTTATCTGAATTCCACTTTCTTTGGCTACTTGATTCAGGAAATCATGAAGTTTTTCTGGGGCTAAGCGTTGATTTTGTACTGGAATCATAATGGTTCCGTAATCATATTTCTTTCCCTCAAGGGTAAATGTAGATTTAGCTGTTTTGGCCCGTAATCCTTTTTCCAAAATCTTGTTCAAGGCCTTTGGAGTATAATACTCATGCCATTCAAATAAATAAGCATAGTTACTTTTCTTGTCAACATTGCCCTTGTTTGGCGCAAAATCGGTAACCTGAGATCCGGCATTTGACATGGAACTTAAGTTGGCGTAATCTAAATTAAAGGCCAAGGGAAATGTCCAAGCGGAAACATCGTAAAAAAGACTATCCTTAAACGTGGTTCTTTTCTCGAACATGGCGTTGATGAGTCTTGGATTTTTCTGATTCAATGGTACGATATAACCATGTCCTTTTTTGAACGTTTTCCCGGAAACGGAAACATCTGAAGCAAGTTCATGGAATTTAATCTGATGTCGATGCAGTATTTCTGCCAGATGCCATGTTTTGGATGCATCTTTGGAATCGCCAAAAATTATGGCCTTTGATTTATTTCGTGCCCCTTCAGCGCGCATATCGGAATAGAATTTTCGTTGATAGTCCAAAATTTTGGTGCGCATATTCTTAGCAGCTTCAATTGTCGACAAAGCGGTGGTGAACTGATTTCGTATGGTAAACGGAAATGTTAAAACACCGTTTTCGCTTTCTTGAATATGTCCACGAGAACTTCCTTGTTCAAAAAGAATACCGATGCTTCCATTAACATCTGGGAAGGTTGACCCCTTTCCATAATAATAATCATCATAATTCTCTTCTGAATAATACAACGACCCGATTTTATCCAATGCCTTGGCATGATAGGTGCCAATTTCTCGCGTCAATTCTTGATTTATGGCTGGTGTTAGTGGATTAACTCTTGAAGGTTCGCCAGGTTGAAAGAAAAATGTGGAATTGGTTCCCATTTCATGATGGTCCGTAAGAATATTAGGTAACCATTTATGGAACGTGGCTATTCTGGCGCGGCTTTCCGGCAATTGCACAGGAAGCCAATCTCGATTCATATCAAACCAATAGTGGTTGGTTCTACCTCCGGGCCATACTTCATGATATTCACGTTCATTTTTATCCGGATTAAGATTTTGACTCCTGTTAACATTCGCCCAATAGGCAAAACGTTGTAAGCCATCTGGATTGAAACTGGGATCTAAAAGAATGACCATATTATCCAACATCTCTTCAATTTGTGGACCTTGGGCTGCAGCCAAATAATATGCATAGGCCAAAGCAGCATTAGATCCACTGGCTTCATTCCCATGAATTGAGAATCCTTGATAGACAACTATGGGTATATCGGAGGTATTCAAAGAATTGTTTTCTTCGGATAGTGCGAAATGTTGTTCTCGAATAGATGTAATGTTTTGATGGTTTTCTGGGGTGGTGACGGTAAGTAAAAGAATAGGTCTTCCCTCGTAGGTTTTTCCCCTGTCCTCAATAGTTATTCTATCACTGGAAGTAGCGAGCTGCTGCATATAATAAACAAGTTTGTCATGAGTTACATGCCATTCACCTACTTCGTGACCAATGACATCGGAGGGTTTTGGTATTGTAGAATCATAGGTTACATCGTCTGGCAAGTAGTAATCTAGTTTTACATTTTGTGCGGACAGGCTGAAACCCAAAAAGGCCAGCAATAACAAGCTGAGTTGCTTCATGTGATTGATTTGAAAGAATTAGTTAGGTTAAAAATAAAAAACGGCCTGCTCAAAGCAGGCCGTTTTATCATTTTTTTAATGATTCAGGTTTAAATATCGTCAAAATCCACATCTGTGAAATTCTCTGTTGTAGAGCCATTTTCACTTGGTTTGGTTTCTTCGTCCTTTTTAAAATCTTTTTGATGGCGTTCAGAAATTACCTCATGTCCTTTTTCGTCAATGATATAATCCATCATCTCCTCCATAATATCTCTAAAGGAACTGAAATCTTCTTTATACAAGTAGATTTTATGTTTTTTGTAATGAAAAGAACCATCGTCATGAGTGAATTTTTTGCTTTCTGTGATGGTCAAATAATAATCTCCAGCTTTTGTACTTCTAACATCAAAAAAGTAGGTTCTTCTTCCGGCTCTTAAGACTTTGGAGTAAATCTCTTCTTGATCCATTATATCTTTTTCGCTCATATGGTCTAGTGTATCTGTTTAGTACAACGGTATATAATTCTACCAAAAATGTAAAAAAAATGCTAATCCAGCAACTTTTTTCCTATTCTTTCTCAGAGAGTTGGTTCAAGTAAAGTTCTTTATAGTAACCTTCCATATTATTTAACTGTTCGTGAGTTCCCTCCTGAATTATTTCTCCATTTTCCAAAACAATTATCTTATCTGCATTCTTGGCAGAAGATACTCTGTGGCTTACTATCAAGGTTGTTCTGTTCTCTGAAACTCGCTTTAGATTATTCAATATCTCTTCTTCCGTTTCGGTATCTACAGCTGATAAACAATCATCAAAAAGATATATCCTAGGATTCTTCAATAGAGCTCTGGCAATGGAAACTCTTTGCTTTTGACCCCCACTTAGGGTAATGCCTCTTTCGCCAAGAACCGTGTCATATTTTTTTGCAAATCCTTCGATGTTCTCATGGACCACAGCCTTTTTGGCTACCGTCGTAATCTCCTCAATCGAAGCATTTTCATTACCAAAACGGATGTTGTTTTCAATGGTATCGGAAAAAAGAAATGCATCTTGGGGAACAGCACCAATAGAACTTCGAAGACTATCTAGGTTCAACTTTTGAACCGGCGTTCCGTCTACAAGAACCTGACCGGAGGTCACATCATATAATCTTGCGACCAAATCCAAAATAGTGGATTTACCAGACCCGGTTTTTCCCAAAAAGGCAACAGTCTCTCCCGCATTTATGGTAAAAGACAGGTTTTTCAATGCGGTGATATTGGTATCGTCATAGGTAAAAGTCACATCTTTAAATTCGATATTACCTGTAATTGGAGTAGCCTCGACGATTTCATTTTTAATAGCGGGTTCTTCCCTTAAAAACTCATTTATTCGCTTTTGGGAAGCTTCGGCTCGTTGGATAATGGAAGTAAGCCAGCCAACAATAGCAACGGGCCATGTTAGCATGTTTACGTAAAGGATGAATTCTGCGATTATACCAATTGAGGCTATTTCACCATCGATATACTGTTTTCCACCTATATAGATTACGAAAATGTTACTGATTCCGATCAATAAAATCATGAGTGGAAAAAACCAGGCATTGACCTTGGCAAGGTCCATACTCGTGTCTTTTCCTTCAACCGCCAAATCTTCAAGTTCCCGGTTTATTTTGGGTTCAAGCGTATACGCTTTAATGACCGCAACCCCTGAAAATGATTCTTGCGTAAACGTGGAGAGGGTCGATAAAAACTCTTGGACCTTGGTACTCCGTTTATGTATGATTTTACTGATTTGATAAATCAAAACAGACAATATCGGCAATGGGATCAGGGCATAAGCAGCAAGACTTGGCGCTTTTATGAACATTAGCGGAATAATACAAACAAACATGGTCAAGGTGTTCATGCCGTACATAATGGCAGGCCCGACATACATCCTTACCTGGTTGATGTCTTCACTTATACGATTCATAAGGTCTCCTATTCGATTCTTTTTATAGAAGGCCAAACTGAGTCGTTGATAGTGGTCAAAGACTTCATTTTTTAGATCAAATTCGATGTAGCGCGATACATTGATTATTGTCTGGCGCATTAAAAAAGTAAAGAGGGCCGACAACAGTGCTGCACCTAAAATAATCAGTATATATTCAAACAGTAGTTGCTTGGCTTCCGAGCCCGAAATAATATTCGCGAATGCATCCTCAGCTGTTTTTATGGACTTGCTCACATAGGAAGGCATTACCAACGAAAAAACTCGGGCAATTACAGTGATTAAAATTCCTATGACTAGTTTAACCCAGTATTTTTTGAAATATTTATTGAGATGTTTAAGTTCCTTCATGGAAAGAATTGACGTGTTTTAGGTGTGGTTTTGTAACGACAATTCAGCAAATATATACCATCGTTTACAAAGTAAATGTTATAAAACTGATAAGAAAGCAACTTTGGTAGGTTGGATTGAAATATAAGATTACTTTTGCGCAGTGAAAGCCAATCATTGACTTTAAAAGTTCTTTAAAAATGCTAACCAGAAGGCATATCCGAGTAAAAGTGATGCAGTGTATTTATGCATTGGTCCAATCCAAAGATGATTCTTTGGAAAAACAACAGAAATTTCTAAAGGTCAGTATAGACAATATGTATGTGTTGTATCTGCTTGTTTTGAGTTTACTGGCAGAACTTCATAAACTTGCCGAAAAGCATGCTAAGCATGCTTCAAAAAAATACCTGGCCACCGAGGAAGACAATTTCCCAGATCCAAGCAAATTCATCAACAATCAACTCCTCATTCAAATTTCAAACAACCAATTGTTACAAAAAGAGCTTTCCAAAAGAAAGCTCAACAACTGGTACCTTAATGAAGAGTATGTGAAAATCATCTACAAAGAGGTAGTTGCAAGTGATATCTACAAAAAGTACATGTTCGATGGAAAAACCGATTATGAGCATGACAAAGAAACCATACTACAACTCTATAAAGAGATCATTGCTCCCAACGATAAGATCTATGAATATTTTGAAGATGACAAGCTTACATGGGTGGATGATGTACCTATCGTAAATACGTTTTTGGTAAAAAGACTTCGTAAAGCCAAAGCGACATCCAATGAAAGTTTCTTTTTGCCTTCTTTGCTCAAAGATGAGCAAGACATGGAATATGCCAATAAGCTATTGACCAAAACCCTGTTGAACGACGAACAATGGGAAAAGGAAATCGAAGGCAAAACCCCTAATTGGGACAATGACCGTATCGCAGAGATAGACTCGATTGTCTTAAAGATGGCCATTTGTGAATTGCTTAATTTTTCATCCATTCCGGAGCGGGTTACCTTAAATGAATATCTGGAAATTGCCAAAGAATACTCCACCCCCAAAAGCAGCATTTTTATCAATGGAGTCTTAGATAAATTGGCAAAGGAATATAAGTCAACTGGAAGGTTGCAAAAAATGGGAAGAGGACTTCAATAAACAATATTTCTTTATTTTTGAAAAAATTAAATTTTATCATGAAGAAAATAACAACAATTTTAAGTTTGATTATGGCAATGGCGCTAGTAAGCGTATCCTGCAAAGACAAGGCCTCGAACAAAATAGTTGCAGACAACGTTGAAAATGCTACGGATAGAGACGAAGCGCAAAAGCAGCTTCCTATTATGAGTTTTGAAAAATCTGAGCATGATTTTGGCTCTATAGCCCAAGGAACACCGCAGGAGACCGTATTTAAATTCACGAATACAGGTAGCGCACCATTGATTATTACAGATGCAAAAAGTAGCTGTGGTTGTACAGTTCCAGATTACCCAAAAAACACTCCAATTGCGCCAGGTGCAACAGGAGAACTTTTGGTGAAATTTAATGGTTCTGGACAAAATCAAGTTACCAAAACAATTACGGTTACCGCCAATACGGAGAAAGGAACCGAATTGTTAAGAATAAAGGCATTTGTTAACCCAAAAGATGCAGCTCAGCAGGCTGGTCCTGTTAAATAAGAGTTAAAATTTAGATGGACAACCTAGGACAGTTTTTCCCACTGATATTGATTTTTGTAGTGGCGTATTTTTTTATGATTCGCCCACAAATAAAACGTCAGAAGGATGAGAAAAAATTTACTTCGGAGCTCAAAAAAGGTGATAAGGTTATCACAAAAAGCGGGCTGCATGGAAAAATAACTGAATTGAATGACAAAGATTTTTCTTGCGTCATTGAAACCATGGCAGGCCGATTAAAATTTGATCGCTCTGCAATTTCCATGGAGATGAGCAAAAAATTGAACGCTCCGCCAAAAAAGTAAAAAGAAATCAATAATTGATGAAAAAGCACCCTTTAGGGTGCTTTTTTGTTTTGGGTCAAGACCATAAAAAGTGATAACTTGTTGAATATCAATTTTATCATGGAAAACCGCAGGAATTTTATTAAACGAAACACTTTGTTCATTGGTGGAGTTGCGACCTCAATGCTGTTCCCGTTAGAGCTTTTGGGAACCATTCGAAAACCCGTTGGAGCTAACGATAGAATCAATGTGGGCTTAATAGGATGCAAAGGCATGGGCTTTTCCAACTTGACCTCCATGCTAAAAATGTCTGAAATCAATGTTTTAGGGCTATGCGATGTTGATGAAAGTGTGCTAAAACAACGTGTTGCAGATTTGGAAAAGGCAGGTATCAAAAAACCAAAGCTATATAAAGACTATCGAAAGCTTTTGGAAAACAAGGATTTGGATGTTGTGATTATCGGCACGCCCGACCATTGGCATTGCCTTCAATTGGTTGATGCTATAGATGCAGGTATGGATGTGTATTGTGAAAAACCCATTGCAAATTCGATTACTGAATGTGATGCCATGTTGAATCGGGTTAACGCAAGTGACCGAATGGTTCAAATAGGACAATGGCAGCGTAGTCAGCCTCACTTCGTAGATGCCATAAATTATGTGCACTCGGGAGCTTTGGGCAAAATACGGATGACCAAAGCTTGGGCATTCCAAGGTTGGATGCAACCTGTACCTGTGTATGAAAATAGTACTGTTCCGAATGGTGTGGATTATAAAATGTGGCTTGGGCCGGCTCAGAATCGTCCGTTCAATCAAAATAGATTTCATTTTAATTTTCGATGGTTTTGGGATTATGCTGGCGGATTAATGACCGACTGGGGGGTTCATCTTATCGATTATGCCCTGTATGGAATGAAAGCATCGACACCTAAGTCTGTTATGGCTTTGGGTGGAAAATTTGCCTATCCAAATGATGCCTCAGAAACTCCAGATACGTTGCAAACGGTCTATGAGTTTGACGATTTCACCTTGTTATGGGAGCATGCTACCGGAATTGATGGGGGTAATTATGGACGCAACCATGGAATCGCATTTATTGGTAATAATGGAACCTTGGTGTTAGATCGTGGTGGCTGGGAGGTTATTCCAGAGAGAAACCGACCCAATTGGAGTGAGGACCTCGGACCCAAAATTGAACCGATTCCATTACAGCCAAATACTGGAAACGGATTGGATTTGCATACGGCTAACTTTGTGGAGGCAGTTAAAAATCGGGATAAGACCATATTAAGGGCTCCGATAAAAGTGGGTTACGATGCGGCCAAAGTTTGCCATATGGGTAACATTGCCTACAAAACAGGAGAAAGATTGTTCTGGGATAATGAGAAATCAAGCTTTAATGATAACAAGGCTGATGAGTTGCTTAATACAACATATCATAACGGCTGGAAGTTGCCGACAAAATAGCAAGTTTTTATACTGCTGTATTTCATTAAGGTTGGGATTAATTCAATCGCAGGAATTTGAGTTCGGTTAGCTATAAATACTGGTTATTCTTTTTGGTCGTTATGCGCTGCTATCTTGGGTCTAATTTTTGACATGTATCCTCCATAAAACTCTTTTAGAGCCACTACGTTATTCGAATTATCTCTAACAAACTGAATCCGATCATAAGGCCATTTTTTAATCCAGAACATACCATTGCCCAAACTATACATTCTTTGGCCATTATCAGGATTTTTATCAAAAGTGTAATACAAGTGTCCATTTTGATTGTTTTCTACTATAAATGCCGTACCATTTTCTGGATCTCCAGGACTGAGATATGCACCAAGAAAATCAATAAGATTTTCATTGGTACGTTCATTTTTACTAAAATCAGGTCTGCCTTTATCCAGCACTATCAAGGCAGTTTCCGAAAATATTTGCCTAGCATTTGCGGGAGTATTGTTGGTGTTGATCATGGCAACTATTGTCGTCGATTTTTTTGGAAAATGAAACATCATGCTATATGTCGTAGCATCACCTCCTGAATGTCCAAACATGGGTTCTCCTTCAAAACTACCATTTTTAACACCGAGCCCATATTCTGATGAATAACCCGAACTAAGGTATGTATCTGATATCATTTGTTCGAAAGATTTCGGAGTTATGATTGTTCCATCCATCCATTTAGTTGGATATTTAGCCAGTTGCAATGCGGTATTGGTCATGCCTCCATCCCCTTTTATCCAAGGCCAGTGTTTCCTTTTTGAGATTTTTCCTTTATTTAATTGAAAATATTGACTCATCATAGGATTTTTCAATCGTTCCGAAATCAATTCAATATTAAAACCTGTGGGCTCATTAATAATTCGATCAATATTGCTCTGAAATGACTTTTTAGTAGCTCTTTCTACTATCATTGCCATAAGAACAAAACCGGAATTAACATACTTGTAGTGAGAACCGGGCTCAAACTCCAATTCGTGTGAGTTTAAGAATCTATAGTAGTCTTGCTTTGATGGACTTTTGCCGGTCGCGATATAAATACTATCTATCGTAGTTGCGTATTCTTTGAGACCGGAGGTCATTGAAATTAAATGCCGTAGTTTTATTTTTTCCGCTTGTTTTTTATTTGGATAATCTGGCAATAAATCAGATAGTTTATCATCAAGATCCAGGACGCCCTCTTCAACCAATTTCATGACTATCGTAGAGCCCACTAATTTTGAAATAGATGCCATTAAAAAATAATGGTCATTTGTAGTGGAAACGGATTTCAAAGAGTCAACATACCCAAAGCTGTTATTGTATAATATACTGTCGGCTTTTACGACGGCAATTGACAAGCCCATTACTTTACCATCATGGATGTACCTTTCCCCGATGGAATCTATTTTTACTTTTAGGTCAGATGATCCTTCTTCCTTAGTTGATTTCTCATCGTTACAACCATATAAAAAAAATAAGGTTAGAATTAAAAGGACACCGTAGTTTTTAAGGAAGTTCATTTCTTGGTAATTTGACATAACCCAAGGATTTAAATCCTTGGGCAAGTGAAGTTCGGAAATTTTAAATTAAAATCCAGATGATAGCCTATGTACGCAAATAACAAGTGAGATAATAGATTTTAAATCCCCTAGCGATAAGCATCATTCAAGCCTATTCCCTTTTCAATCATTGGTAAAATTTTTTCCAATCTTCGGACTTTGGTCTTTTCTTGTTTGGCCTCAGTGATATATTCGCAAAATTCTTTTTGCTTGTAAGGCGAAAAGTTTTCAAAGGCGGTTTTAAAAGTGTGATTTTCTGTTAGAGCTTTTTCTAAAAGAATTGGAATCTTCAGTGCTTTTGAAGCTTTTTTGGGAACAATGGAAAGTCCTTTTTTCTGATTTTCTATGGCCTCATTCAGATAGTTAAGGACTTCTTTCGTATCAATGGCATCCATTGATTCAAACTTCCAGTGTCGCATGCCTTTGGTTTTTCCTTCTTGGGCATTGCTTAATACTTTTTTGGGGTCGCCTAGGAAAGCTCCATTAAAAAACCAAACCCCAAAATGGTTTTTGAACTTACAGATGCCGAATACATTTTTGTTATTTACGGTATACACGGGAAAGTTCCATTTATAGGCTTCAATGGCTTCTGTTTGCTGCGCCAATTTTCTCAATGCATTGATTTCTGCTTTAAAATGATGCTCGGTTTGGTAATACGCCTCTAGTTTTTGAGTCTTTTCCATATCACCTTATTTGTTCAGCTGTAAGCTCACAGATTTTCACGATTACTTGCACTGCCTTTTCCATACTTTCCAAAGGAACGTATTCGTATTTCCCATGAAAGTTATGTCCTCCAGCAAAAATATTAGGGCAGGGTAGACCCATAAAACTCAGCTGGGAACCGTCGGTACCGCCTCGGATGGGCTTGATAATAGGTTCTATGCCCAAAGATTCCATAGCCTCTTTTGCGATTTCTACAATATGAAATACCGGTTCTACCTTCTCGCGCATGTTTCGGTATTGATCTTCAATTTGTAATTGAATACAATCATCACCATATTTCTTCAACAGCTTGTTTGCAATGTCTTGCAATAATTCTTTTCGAGCTTCAAAATGTTCTTTGTCATGGTCACGAATGATTAGATTAATTTCCGCGTTTTCAATTTCACCATTGACTTTGTGTACATGGAAGAAACCTTCTCTATCGGTAGTATGTTCTGGGACTTCCCTTAAAGGAAGCAATCCTAAAAACTCATTGGCGACACCAATGGCATTTACCATTTTTCCTTTAGCGTAGCCTGGATGAACGCTTTTTCCTGTGATAACTATTTTGGCACTTGCGGCATTAAAATTCTCGAACTCCAACTCACCAACCTGGCTTCCATCCATGGTGTAGGCCCAATCCGCACCAAACTTTTCAACATCAAACTTATGGGCTCCACGCCCTATTTCTTCATCTGGAGTAAATCCAATTCTAATTTTTCCATGTTTGATTTCTGGGTGCTTTATCAAATACTCCATGGCGGTAATAATCTCTGCGATTCCTGCCTTGTCATCAGCACCAAGAAGCGTTGTTCCGTCTGTGGTGATCAATGTTTGCCCTCCATATTGTAAAAGATCCTCGAAGTAATCCGGAGAAAGCACAATATTCTTCTTTTTATTTAGAATGATGTCCGAACCGTCATAATCTTGTATGATCTGAGGTTTTACATTTTTTCCACTAAAATCCGGCGTGGTGTCAAAATGCGAGATAAAGCCTATAGTCGGAACTGGTTTTTCGATGTTGCTGGGCAACGTCGCCATGATGTAGGCATGTTCGTCTATGGAAACCTCTTGCATTCCAATCTGGTGGAGTTCCATAACCAGTTTTTTGGCCAAATTCCATTGCTTTTCTGTACTGGGGGTGGATTTTGAGTAGGGGTCACTTTGGGTGTCTATGGACACATATTCAAGAAATCGGGGTAATAATTTTTCCATAATGTGCATTTCATCAAAAATAACGTTTATTCAATCGTGATTTTAAGAAAAAAGATGCTCTAAAAGGTATCTTCCCATTTCTGAATAACCACCAAGTTGAGAAAGACTTTTTTGTCTATTATATTGATGTCTGGGATTTTCTGCTCAGCCCAACAAGAATGTGCGTTGGGAATAGGAGGAGGAAACGATGATTCTATTGCGGAAGTTTTTCAATTGAACGAGTCGCAATTGGAAAAACTGAAAAACTGGAGTGCTGAATTAAGGTATAGAAATGAGCTTTTGAAGGATCAAGCAAAATTTCTTCTAAAGCGTAATGCAGAAAGCTCTCCCGAAGCGTTGCTATCCCTATCCTATAAATATCGCGGCCTTTTAGATAGCATGAAGCAAAATGTGCGAATGCTGGACAAAAGACTGCTTTCTATTTTCAATGACAAACAATACAACCTTTATATGGAGTTGTGCGGACAAATGATGTTACAACCTATACATTTGGATAGGTCAGTTAACGAAAAATAACCAATTTCTTAAAATGTGAATTTAGAGTTTATATTTTTGTTCAAAATTTTTTAAATGTACAAGCTCCTTATACGTCCTCTGCTTTTCTTGCTCGATGCTGAGACTGCACACCATTTTTCTTTTTGGGCCATTCGGACGCTTTCCAAGTTTGGATTTAACCGCCTTTTCCGAAAGATATGGGCTGTAAACGACCCACGACTGGAAAGAGAGGTTTTTGGACTGAAATTTAAAAACCCTGTTGGTCTTGCGGCAGGTTTTGACAAAGATGCCCGTCTTTATAACGAATTATCCGATTTTGGCTTCGGCTTTGTTGAAATTGGCACGTTAACGCCAAAACCACAAGAAGGAAACCCTAAAAAACGATTATTCCGTTTGTTGGATGATCAAGGAATCATCAACCGGATGGGATTCAACAACAAAGGTGTTTTTGAAGCAGTAGAACAGCTGAAAAAAAATCATCGCGTGTTGATTGGCGGAAACATTGGTAAGAATAAAGTAACGGCCAATAAAAATGCCATAAAGGATTACCTGATTTGTTTTGAGGCCCTTTTTGATCATGTGGACTATTTTGTGGTTAATGTAAGTTCTCCGAATACTCCTGGATTGCGTGAGTTGCAAGACAAAGAACCATTGACCAACCTGCTAAAAAAATTAAAACGGGAAAACGCGAAACAAGCCAAAAAGGGAGATCAAAAGGAAAAACCGATTCTTTTAAAAATTGCTCCTGATTTAAGTGATGACCAATTAATGGACATTATTTTAATCGTAAAGGACACTAAGATTGATGGAATAATTGCAACGAATACGACTATTTCACGCAAAGGACTGAAATCACATCTCATTTTGACCGAGGAAAAAGGAGGACTTAGCGGAAAACCATTGGCCAATAGGAGCACTGAAGTAATTCGATTCTTGGCCGAAAAAAGCAATAAAGCTTTTCCTATTATTGGAGTAGGGGGGATACACACTGCCGAAGATGCGCTGGAAAAATTGGATGCCGGTGCAGATTTAATTCAGCTTTATACCGGTTTTGTATATGAAGGCCCTGCTTTGGTAAAGAGCATCAATCAAGCCATTCTAGCAAAGTCATAATAGCACATTTTGCTATCGCTTTAGGGTGAAGTGACTTTTAAACACTTTTCTAGTTCCTTCTTTGGTATCGTAGGTGAGACTGAACCAATAATCTGTTGAGGGAGCTTTATTCCCTCTAGTGGTACCATCCCATCCCATTTCATTGTTAAATTGATGTTGAATCACACCATATCGGTCAAAAATGATTATTTCAGGATTCTCAATTTCAAATAGACTTACAATTTTCCAAGTATCATTTATGCCATCACCGTTAGGAGTGAAAAATCGAGGATAATCCACAATAAAGAATTTTTTGGATAGGATACTGCACTCATTTGAATCTTGAACATATGCAATATGACCTCCTGGATTCAGATTGGAAAAAACGTTGTTTTCACTAAAGGTAAATCCGTCCAAACTGAACATATACTCACTAGGCCCTTCAACATCAATAGAAATAGAATGGTTATCCGCAAACAGGTCACTCAAAATATTCACCTCAAAAAGCGTTGGAGGTTCCGATGTGATTACACTTGTTGATAGAGATATTTCGCAATTGTACAGGAGATTTTGAGCCACAACATGGTAAATTCCAGATTCGGAAGGAATAAGGAAAGGTTGGTTTTCATTTGTAATTAAATTCCCTGCACTTATCGAATTATGATACCAAGTAAAAGAGTAATCCGTTAAGGAAAGCCCTGTATCCATTTGCGGTCGCGGTTCAATAGGACTCCCTTCACCATCTAAACATAAAATATATTCTTCCTGCAAAGTCGATGAAAAATCTAACTGACGCAGATTGATGGTAAAAGAGGCTATCTCGTGGCAGCTTCTTCCTGAAGAAATTCGTGCATAAATGGTTTCAGTGGGTTGACTCATTAAATATCTTCCGGGAACACCAATTACATTTTCGAAGTTTTCGGCATCTTCCATGGACCTATAATAGTATACTCGATAAATACTCGAGTCTTGACCTCCAACAATTCGAGGAGTATTTTCAGAAAGGTCAACTAGTCCTTGACCTTCACTTTCAAAATCACATACGTTTAAATCTATGGGTGGCTCTGCAACCTGTGGAGGAGCTATAAACTCAATTTCTACTCTTCCCTCAGAAACACATGTGGCAGAAAACTCAACTTCCACCTCATAGGTGCCATCCTCTGTTACCGATACTATAGGTAAATCATCAAAATGGTGCAGCCGAGCACCATCTCGGAACCATCTATAATGTGCCGCTCCTGATGCAGTGGCATCCATTTCAAAAATTTCTCCATCACAAAGCGGATTTCCAGTTCTTACGGTTCTATTTTCACCTAGGGAAACATCGATGGAAAAACTCCCTCCGTCCAAAAAGACGGCGGAATCCAACGCAGTATCCAAGTTATCCGCTATGACAAGTTTTATGGTATAAGTTTCTCCAGGGTTCACTAAGGATTCAGCTACTAAACTTTTTGTTTTTCCCGTCATGGAAATAGCAGAACCGTCTCCATTGATACCTCCAAAGTATTTATTGTTGCTTGCTTCGCAAGTATTCGGAACCCCAGGCCTAATACTTGTTGCCGAAACTCGATCCTCTGATTCTGGAACAAGGGCAAGATTGGTGGAAATACCACTTGAGTCTGTTAAGATGAATGCAAAAACATCGGAATAGGTACACTGGTAGGCTTCCGAATATTCTTCGGATGCAAAAAGAAAATTGAAACTTATATTGTTGGTTTTGGGAACAAAGTCAAATTCGATATACGACGCATTAAAAAGACTTGAGACACCGGTTGCAGCCGACAAATCATTATCGCCCAACCAAGCCTCGTCCCCAGCGGTTTTAATATCAATATTTGGTCCCATCGCATCTATCGCATTGCCTGTGGAGATTACAATACCTTCTCGATAGGGAAACTTACTTCCATTGGATTCAAAATAACCAATCCCATTTACACCAAAATTAGTACCAGTAGAGGACCTGTAATTGGAAGTTTCTGCGCAGCTGCTGTTTACAAGAACCTCATTTACCAAACGCTCCACTGTATAGTTAGGATCAACAAGGATTTGTCCAAAACAGGGTGCACAAATGCAACAGAACAGTAAATATAGTACTGAGGTTTTTTTCACAACACGTTGAGCTAGCTATCTAATCGTATACCCAAATAAAAGGGCAAGGATAAATATAATGGATATTATTTAAAGAGCTGATTTGTGTGAAAAAGTTTAGCGGATTGCCGAAATTCTTGACATTACGGCGATACATATCAAGTTTGAACAAGTCAAAAACAACAAGCCAGACTGCATTATTTTTGTACATTTCCAACTGAAACACTTCTATCTTGAATTATGAAATTTTAATAGGATTTTGCATGGCTGCCGCCATATTGGCGATTGCTCCGGGCCCTGATAACATTTTTGTTCTTAGTCAAAGTATTTCCAATGGGGTGAAATCTGGACTGGCCACAGTTGCAGGTTTAGTAAGCGGATGTTTGGTACATACAACTTTATTGGCCTTTGGCATTTCTGAAGTCATCAAAAGAAGTGATACCTTGTTTTGGGGAATCAAATTGTTTGGAGCAGCTTATCTACTCTACTTGGCTGTGATGGTATATCGGAGTGATGCTACAATTTCTTTGGATAAGAAAGGGGTTTCTTCAAGAGGATTGGGCCAATTGTTTTGGAAAGGATTTACCATGAATGTGTTGAACCCAAAGGTGACCATTTTTTTCCTGGCATTTTTTCCAGGATTTTTGTTCAGTACAGAACTTCATCCGGTTATTCAATTTTATGTTCTTGGCTTGCTTTTTATGCTGATTGCCTTTGTCATTTTTGGAACAATTGCCGTTTTGGCCGGAGCTATTTCCAACTATCTCAAGAGAAATTCAAAAACGGGATTTTACTTAAAATGGATGCAGATTTTTGTTTTTGTTGGAATAGCTATCTATTTGATCTTATCTGATAAATAGTGGTAATTTTATGCAGACAATGGCAGAGGTAAAGTTAATAGAATGTCCACGGGACGCCATGCAAGGAATCAAAACCTTTATTCCCACTGAGGAAAAGGTGCGGTACATTCAATCACTATTGGGGTGCGGGTTTGACACCATCGATTTCGGATCTTTTGTCTCTCCCAAAGCTATTCCTCAAATGGTGGATACTGCAAAAGTTTTGGAACAACTTGATCTTTCGAAAACAAAAAGTAAGTTGTTGGCCATTGTGGCCAATACGAGGGGAGCCAATGATGCTGCACAGCATCAGGCTATTGACTACTTGGGGTATCCTTTTTCCATTTCGGAGAACTTTCAGATGCGGAATACCCATAAGACCATTGACCAATCTGTGGAAACGCTTAAAGGTATTTTAGAAATTGCCAACACCAATGATAAGGAAGTAGTCACTTATATTTCTATGGGATTTGGCAATCCCTATGGGGACCCTTGGAATGTGGAAATTGTAGGGGAATGGACGGAAAAATTAGCGACTATGGGAGCCAGAATTTTATCGCTTTCCGATACCATTGGTAGTTCTACTCCAGAAGTTATCGACTATTTATTTTCCAACCTGATTCCAAAATATCCGGATATTGAATTTGGTGCTCACTTACATACCACACCTACAAAATGGCATGAGAAAGTGGATGCAGCTTACCAAGCTGGATGTCGACGTTTCGATGGAGCGGTCCAAGGTTTTGGAGGATGTCCCATGGCTAAAGATGAACTTACCGGAAATATGCCAACCGAGAAAATGCTCTCGTATTTTACTTCACAAAAGGCAGAGACAGGGGTTAATTGGATGGTTTTTGAAGCCGCTTACAACAAGGCCACTGAACTTTTTTCGGCCTATCATTAATTGACTACAGGTTGCTTCCTAAGTCACCAAAATGTTAAATATTAAAATTTATTTAAATTAAGTCTAAATAAATTTGGTCCATTCCAACGGTCGAAATATATTTGCTGCCATCAATTTATTTAAAATCAATCTAAATAATAATAACAAACAAATGAGGAAGTACACCCTTCTTTTAGCATTGCTAGTTTCAACATCAATTTTTGCGCAGACGCAAACCGATTCCATTACCTTGGATCCTCAAAAACAAATCAATGCGGCGCAACGACTTCTTTCGGGAAATTATGCTTCGGCGGTTACAGTTGGGGCTTATGGGGAGATGTTGTACAATCAGCCAAATGGTCAAAATGGTGAAATAGATGTGCAACGTCTGGTAATACTCTTTGGATATCGTTTTGATGACCGTACCCAGTTTGTAACAGAAATTGAGTTTGAGCACGTAGAAGAAGTTTTTGTTGAGCAGGCATTTGTAAACTATAATGCGGCACCTAACTTAAATATTAGAGGGGGTTTAATGCTTGTTCCTATGGGTATTGTGAATGAATTTCACGAACCTACAACCTTCAACGGAACAGAAAGACCTATGGTAGATAATGTAATTGTACCCACAACCTGGAGAGAACTTGGAGTAGGGGTAACAGGCAGATTCAATTCTATTTCTCTTGGCTATCAAGCGTATCTATTTAACGGTTTTAAATCCTCAGAAGCAGATGGCGAAGGAGGAGTTTCTGGAATTTTAAGAGGCTCGAATGGATTAAGAAGCGGAAGACAGAAAGGTATTCGCTCAACTATTGATAGTCCAAATCTGTCCACCAAGTTGGACTATTATGGAATTCGTGGTTTGCGTCTTGGGTTTTCAACTTATTTTGGACGTACACAAGCAGCCGATGATGTAGAACAATTTGATGGTTCCGACATTGGAATGGCAATGTTTGGACTTGATGCAAGATACGCTTATCAACGTTTTACCGCACGTGGACAATTTATCCATGCTTCTTTGTCAGATACTGAAGCCTATAACAATCTAACAGGAAGAGATTTGGGTAGTGCCCTACAAGGATGGTATGTTGAGGGTGCTTATAATCTACTCCCGTCAGGTAAAAGACAAAAACTATTCGCTTTCGCACGCTACGAAAAATATGACACCCATGCCAATACCGATGGTGCTTTGGTAGAAAATGAAGCGTACGACCGTACAGATGTAACAACAGGACTTACCTATCATATCGCCCCTGGCGTGGTAATCAAAGGAGATTATCAGTTCAGGAGCAACGCTTTGGACGGTGACGATGTTACCGACAGACTTAATTTTGGAATAGGGGTGTGGTTTTAACCACACCTTTTTTTTCGTGCTGTTGAAAGATTATTCGGCTTATTTTTATTCATAATAAGTCTAAATTAATATATTTGAGGCATGAAAATTGTCAAACCATTTGCAACACTTTTTGTTTTGTTACTTTTCTTTGGATTTGGTATTCCAAAAGGAGTCCATAAAAGGGTTATAAAGGAAGTTGAGAAGACTTTTGAGGTCTCCGACTTCAGTTTGACTCCAGTTACGGTTACCCAGGAAATTAATGAAGCACTTCCCACCAAAATTTCTGGGGATAATTTCTACAAGATTGACCTTCAAGATTCGATATTGGGTTATGCTTTTGTCGATCAGGCACCGAGCAAAACGGCCAAATTTGATTATTTGGTAGTTTTTGATGGTGATTTAAAAGTCTTGAATTCCAAAGTGCTTATATATCGTGAAGAATATGGCGGGGAAATAGGCAGTAAAAGATGGCTTAAGCAATTTGTTGGGAAAACTGGCGGTGACCGGGTAAGTGATGAAACTAATATTGATGCTATTTCCGGAGCTACCATCTCCGTCCGTTCCATGACAAAATCCATGGATAATCTTTTACAAACTATTGGGATTCTTCAGGAAAAAGAACAGTTATAATGGAATATAACGGTCTTCTGACTAATTTCCCGAAAGAACTCCGACTTTTTATTGCGGTATTTGTTATAGTACTTTCCATAGGCTTTTTTACAGGGCTTTTGTTTATAGGGCAGACAGAGGCCACAACACCAGCTGGTTTAGAGGAGAATTATTTGGGCAATGAAGAGGATGAGAGTGCGACGGTCATGAAGTTTCGAAAAGGGGAGCGGGAGATGCTTACCATTGTCCATACCCATATCTTATCCATGTCGTTTATTTTCTTCTTGTTAGGTGGATTGGTTTGGATTGCCAAGTTTCCCAAGAACTGGAAGCTGTTTTTGACCATAGAACCTTTTCTTTCAGTTCTGTTGACCTTTGGGGGCATATATCTTATGTGGAAAGGTATATCATGGATGAAATACATCGTTATTTTTTCAGGTACTCTTATGACGCTTACCTTTACTTTTTCCGCTGCACTAGTCTTTTTACAGTGCGTGGGAAGTAGTAAAAAAGGTAAAGACCTCAATTCTCAATAAAGGTGTAGTTTATTTCTTTATAAGCGAGAAGCTTCAGCTGGTTGAGGTTAATAGACAACAGGCGTTTAATCTCCAGAATTTCACATTTGCTTACTAAAATAATAAAGTGCTTTTGACCCACAGAGATTGGTATTTTACGTTCATGGATCCAATTTTTAAACTCGTTTTCCCAATAAGAGATATCCAGTTGGGAGATATAGGATTTAAATGAATCCAATTCCCATTCGTATAACTCAAAGCATAGATTGTTATAGACCATTTGAAAAAGCTTGCTTTTATCACAAAAGGTCAATGTTCCATTTTTAGTTTGACTAAGGATTTTTTGGGACTCGCACATAATTCTCTGCTGTTTTATCATGTAAATATATTTATTATTTATAATAAGTCTAAATAAAAATAAATTAAAATTTACCAAAAAACCAATAAGATTTATACTTGAATTAAAAGTGGTATATTTGCACGCAATTAATCCGTAATTGCAATGGAAGCCCACCTAAACAAAATTGTTGGCGAAGGACTAACTTATGATGATGTCCTACTTGTGCCGGCATATTCCGAAGTACTTCCCCGAGAGGTCAATATTCAAACAAAGTTTACCAGAAACATCACCATTAATGTTCCTATAGTATCCGCGGCTATGGATACCGTTACTGAGTCACAAATGGCCATTGCCATGGCTCGTGAAGGAGGCATTGGAGTGTTACACAAGAATATGACCATTGAGCAGCAAGCCATTAAGGTAAGAAAGGTGAAGCGAGCGGAAAGTGGTATGATTCTGGATCCTGTTACGTTAACGCAGGATGCTTTGGTGATGGACGCCAAGGCAAGTATGAGAGAACATAGTATTGGGGGTATTCCCATTGTCAATGAAAGTAACAAGCTTATTGGGATTGTCACCAATCGTGATTTAAGGTTTGAAAAAAACAACAGTAGGCCAATAAGTGAGGTAATGACCTCCGAAAACTTGGTAACTGTTGGTGAAGGAACCTCCCTGGAACAAGCCGAGGTAATTCTCCAAGAAAATAAAATCGAAAAGCTTCCCGTAGTTAACCAAAATGACGAACTGGTGGGACTTATCACTTTTAGGGATATCACCAAATTGACCCAAAAACCCATAGCTAACAAAGACCACTACGGTAGATTAAGAGTTGCGGCCGCAATTGGAGTGACCCAAGATGCAGTGGATAGGGCAGGAGCTTTGGTCAATGCCGGAGTGGATGCTATTGTTATTGACACGGCTCATGGACATACCAAAGGTGTTGTAAGCGTGCTTAAAGAAGTAAAAGCCAATTATCCTGAATTGGAGGTCATTGTTGGAAATATCGCCACCGGAGAGGCAGCCAAGTATTTGGTGGAAGCTGGAGCGGATGCCGTTAAAGTTGGTATAGGTCCAGGTTCAATTTGTACGACACGTGTGGTCGCTGGAGTTGGGTTTCCGCAGTTTTCGGCGGTATTGGAAGTAGCTGCCGCAATAAAAGGTAGTGGAGTTCCTGTCATTGCTGATGGAGGTATTCGCTATACAGGAGATATTCCAAAGGCCATTGCGGCCGGTGCTGATACTGTTATGTTGGGTTCTTTGCTTGCAGGAACCAAAGAATCTCCAGGTGAGACGATTATTTATGAAGGACGAAAGTTCAAGTCGTATCGCGGAATGGGGTCAGTTGAAGCCATGAAAGAAGGAAGTAAGGACCGCTATTTCCAAGATGTGGAAGATGACATTAAAAAATTGGTCCCTGAAGGTATTGTTGGTCGCGTGCCGTATAAAGGAGAATTGTATGAAAGCATACATCAATTTGTTGGAGGACTGCGTGCTGGTATGGGCTATTGTGGCGCCAAAGACATTGAAACCCTAAAAGATTCGGGCAGGTTTGTTAAGATAACCGCAAGTGGAATCAATGAAAGTCACCCACATGATGTGACGATCACCAAGGAAAGTCCAAACTATAGTAGATAAAGATTTACTTGCCAGCGTAAGCTTGCCAATCTTTGGTTTTGTAGATATCATCTCCAAAGTAACGGGCAATTTCCATAAAAGGTTTCACTTTCTGATATCCTGGAACAGGGGATAACATATTCAATTTTTCATCAAGAAAAACTACTGTTGGATAGCTCATTTTTCCTTGCAACAAAGCTGCCGCAAATTCGTGGTAACCTCTTCTTCCTGAAGGAACAAACTTAAAAGTGTTTCCCTTAAATTCAATAGGGTCTTTTCCTTCGGCATCCAACTTCACCATATAAAAATTTTCTTGCATGTACTTGGCCACTTCTGGTTTTTGGAAAGTATCCTTGTCCATTTTTTTGCACCATCCGCACCAATCTGTATATACATCAACAAATATTTTTTTGGGATTGGTATCAGTTTGGGATAATGCGACCGCTTCATTCCAGCTGAGCCATTTTACATTTTGCGCATGGGATTGAAATCCAATAAAAAGTAGTGTGAAAAGACTGATCTTAGTTAAGTAGGTAAAAACTGCACGCATCGTTCCGAATTTTGAGGGTTTAGTCCGCAGACTATATCAAAACTAACGAAAATTATGCCAAAATAGTGTTTAGCCAATAAACTCGAGAATAAGGACAAGAACACCCATGAGCAAGCATAGTGGGGAGTAGTACTTGGTGTCAAGCGCTGAAAATTTACTGTTCTTCGCAGTTTTAAAGAATCCAACATATTTGAAGTCACCAAAGGCGCGTATAATAAAAATCACGCCTATACCTATAGAAACATATCGTAGCCAGGCGTAATCGACGTAATTGCTGATTTTGTTTATAAATACGAAAGCGAAACCAAGTAAAATCAACCCAACAAGAACAGCCATGATTTTATTTGGAGTTTTTACCTGATTGCTGCCTATAGAAGTTGGAACTACAGCTTCAGGCTCTTTGATGCCAAATAATGCCCAAAAAAAATGAAGTATTGCCAGAACAATTAGAACAATTGAAATTAGTATGGCCAATACATCCATGTTATTTTATAGCAGCTGCCTTAGGTTTCTCGAACAAATCTTTTATATCAACTTGATTTTTTAGAATGTCATCAAATGTTTCCCTTTGACGAATAAGATGAGCTTTTCCTTTGCTCCAAAGCACCTCCGCGGGCCTATATCTGGAGTTGTAATTGCTCGACATGGTAAAACAATAGGCCCCGGCATTTTTAAAGCAGAGGACATCGCCTTCCGAAATCTCGTTGATTCTCCGGTTACTACCAAAAGTATCCGTTTCACAAATATAACCAACAACGGAGTAATAACGTTCTTTGCCCTTCGGGTTTGATAGATTAACGATTTCATGAGAAGACCCATAAAGCATTGGACGAATAAGATGATTGAAACCTGAATCCACACTGGCAAACACTGTAGAAGTGGTTTGTTTCACGACGTTCACTTTTGCTAAAAAGTGACCAGCCTCGCTGACCAAAAACTTACCAGGTTCAAAGGCTAGTGTCAAATCTTTTCCATACTCTTTGCAAAATTCATTGAATTTACTGGTTAGTTTTTTGCCCAATTCTTCAATGTTAGTTTCAACATCTCCAGCTTTATAAGGAACCTTAAACCCGCTACCAAAATCGATAAACTCTAGGTTTTTGAAATTTTTAGCGGTTTCAAACAAGATTTCCGAAGCATATAGGAATACATCAATATCCAAAATATCACTCCCCGTATGCATATGGATACCGTTGATGTTCATTTTGGTGAGTTCCACGATTCGCAATAAATGTGGTATTTGATGGATGCTGATTCCAAACTTGGAATCGATATGACCCACAGATATTTTCGAATTTCCACCGGCCATCACATGTGGATTTATTCGAATACACACAGGAACATCCGGGTGTTTGCTCCCAAATTGTTCCAATATGGAAAGGTTATCAATATTAATTTGAACACCCAGGGCGGATGCTTCTTCTATTTCCTCCAAGGAAACTCCATTGGGGGTAAATATGATAGATTCAGGCTTAAAACCGGCCATAAGCCCAAGCTTAACTTCTTGAATAGAAACGGTGTCCAATCCACTTCCAAGGCTATTCATTAATCTCAAAATAGAAATATTTGAAAGTGCTTTGGCGGCATAGTTTAACCTAAGACTTTCAACACCAGTAAAAGCTTTGGTCAAACGCTGAAATTGAGATGAAATCTTTTCAGCATCATATACATATAGAGGAGCACCAAATTGGGTGGCTAGCTTCAATAAATTTTGAGAGTTCATATGCTATCTTTGTTTAAAGCAAATCTAAAACTTGCTGGTAAGTTTGACAAGAATATGACACTAAATCATATTAATATAACAAATTGTTTTAAAAACAACATTTAACATTTTCGCCTGCTTGTTCTTTTAAAGTGCGCATCGTACATTTAGGCGAAATTCGCAGCATGAAATTACCCCTATTTCCGCTTCAGACGGTTTTCTTTCCCGGAGAGACTGTACCGCTCCACATTTTTGAAGAGCGGTATAAGCAATTGATTCGTGATTGTAGGCAAGAGGCGATTACATTTGGGATACCTGTCTTTATCGACAATACCATTGCCTATGGTACTGAAGTACAGTTGGCTGAGGTGGTTACTACATATGAAAATGGCGAAATGGATGTGGTATGTGTGGCTCGACAGGTGTTTAAAATTCTGTCTTTTGAAAATCAGATGGATGGAAAGTTATACGCTGGAGGGGAGGTTGAATTTTTGGATTCGGAAAACGATAATGATGAAGAGATAAAGCTTGAGGTCTTGCAAAAGGTTGAAAACTTATATGAGCTGATGGATGTTCCTTTCACAAAAATCCCTGAAAAACAATTCAATAGTTATACTCTTGCCCATAAAATGGGACTCTCCTTCGAGCAAGAGTACCAATTGCTTCAAATACCCAGTGAAACAGAAAGATTGTTGTTTATTAAAAAACATTTAGAAACTACATCGACAGTGCTGAGTGAAGTCAATCGAACAAAGGACATAATTGAAATGAACGGTCACTTCAAGAATTTTGATCCATTGGATTTCGAGGATTTCAGAATGTAGTGCATACTGTAGTTGATTATTCCATCACCTCTGTTAGATGATAGTTTATGTTCGAGCTTAATTAATCCATATTCATCTTCAATTTGTCAAAGTCGTTTTCTATTTTTGTCCCCAATTAAAAGTCAATTCACAAATGAATCTTCACGAATATCAAGGAAAAGAAATTTTATCCAGTTTTGGAGTAAGAATCCAACGCGGTATTGTTGCGCGTAATGCCAAAGAAGCCGTTGATGCTGCCAAAAGACTTACCCAAGAAACGGGTACAGGATGGCACGTTATTAAAGCACAGGTGCATGCCGGTGGACGTGGAAAAGGTGGTGGTGTAAAGTTGGCCAAAAACTTGAAAGAAGTTGAAGAAATTGCTGGTAGCATTATCGGGATGAATTTGATTACGCCACAAACATCTGCAGAAGGTAAAAAAGTACATCAGGTGCTTGTTGCCGAAGATGTTTATTATCCAGGCGATAGTGAGACCAATGAGTTTTACATGTCGGTCTTATTGAATAGGTCTTCTGGTAGAAATATGGTAATGTATTCCACCGAAGGAGGAATGGACATAGAAGAGGTTGCGGAAAAAACCCCACATTTAATTTTTACCGAAGAGATTGATCCAGCAACGGGATTAATGCCTTTTCAAGCACGAAAGATTGCTTTTAATCTTGGATTGTCCGGTATGGCTTTCAAAGAAATGACAAAGTTTGTTTCATCACTTTATAAGGCATATGTTGAAAGTGATTCAAGTATGTTTGAAATCAACCCAGTTTTGAAGACATCAGATGATAAGATAATGGCAGTAGATGCTAAAGTATCCATTGACGATAATGCCCTGTATAGGAGAAAGGCATATGCTGAAATGAGGGATTTACGTGAGGAAAATGCCATTGAGGTAGAAGCACGTGAGGTGGGTCTTAACTATGTTGACCTAGATGGAAATGTAGGTTGTATGGTTAATGGAGCAGGACTTGCGATGGCGACCATGGATTTGATAAAAATGGCGGGTGGAGAACCAGCCAACTTTTTGGATGTAGGTGGAACGGCAGATGCAAAACGTGTTGAAGAAGCTTTCAGGATTATTTTGAAAGACCCGAACGTGAAGGCTATTTTAATTAATATTTTTGGAGGAATCGTGCGTTGTGACCGTGTGGCCCAAGGTGTTGTTGATGCGTACAAAAATATGGGAGACGCGATTCAGGTCCCTATTATTGTTAGGTTACAAGGAACAAATGCCGAATTGGCCAAAGAAATTATTGACAATTCCGGTTTAGCGGTTCACTCAGCAGTTCAATTCCAAGAGGCAGCAGACAAGGTAAAAGAAGTATTGAACTAAACATTCTTCTTAAATGATACAAAAAAGCAACGTTATTCAACGTTGCTTTTTTTTTGTTTAATGACATAACCTAGCCGGTCTGCACACTAAAAGGTCATGTTTTGGAGTTATCTAATTAAGAATCAGCTCCAACCGATATGGGAACCTACAAGGAAAAATTAAGTATACTTTCCGAAATGATTGCTTTTGCACGGGTAGACTATACCTTAAAGGATTCTGAATATCAGTTTTTGCGTGGAGTGGCATCAAACCTTGGAATTGATGAAATGACCTTCGAAAAGCTATTGAATCAAAAATCTCCCAAGGTGACTTTGAAGTCACAAGCTGAGCGTATAGTGCAATTTCATAGACTTTTACTTTTAATGAATGTTGACCAAGAACAACATCAAAAAGAGATCAATACATTGTATAATATTGGACTGACCATGGGACTTCCTCCGTCAGCAATAGGACAAGTGTTAGAGGTGATGCATAAGTACCCAGACAAGGTAGTTCCGGCAGAAGTGTTGATCAATATCTTCAAAGCACATTACAATTAGTGTCATATTGACAGTTAATTTTGTTAAAAAAATGTCAAAATGACATAATATTTCTATTGGTATAACCTTTGTCTATATCAGGGTGATTTACATGTTTAATATAAAATTTGATCACATGAGTCTAGTCAAAAGAAATAACTTGTTTTTTCCATCCATTATGGACGAATTTTTAAATCCCGATTGGTTTGGAGGAGTTGATAATTGGAAAACTTCTGCTCCTGCAGTTAACATTAAGGACAATACCGAAGGTTTTGAACTTGAATTAGCCGTCCCGGGAGGAAAGAAAAAAGATTTTAAAATTGAAGTGGAAAACGATATCCTGACAATTTCAAGCGAAGTAAAATCCAAGGATACAGAAACCAAGGAAAATTACACAAGAAAAGAATTTACGTATGCATCTTTTAAAAGGGCTTTTACCTTGCCCGAAACCGTAGACGGTTCCAAGATTGATGCTAAATACGAAGATGGGATTTTAAAAGTGGCCCTTCCCAAAAAGGAAGAAGCACTGCCAGAACCCAAAAGATTGATTACAATCGGATAGTATAACTTTTAGGAGAACACCTGTCTAGGTGTTTCATGATGGTTGGTTTAGTTGGTTAGTTGAGGAAAGCCCTGCCTTTTGGTGGGGCTTTCTTCTACTCTTGTTCCTGTAGCATTTTTATTTCGTCCCTTAGTTTTGCGGCCTCCATGAAATTCAATTCTTTGGCCGCTTTTTCCATGGCTTTCCGCTTTTCCCGAATCAATTTCTCCTTTTGATCTTGGGTCAGATATTCCAAATCCGGCTCAGCTGCTCGCAATTCTTCTTTTTGGAAATGATAGGTGGAAACAGAATTTTTAGCCAACGCGCTATCCAGATTTTTTTTCAAAGCTTTTGGTACAATATTGTTTTCCTTGTTATAGATGATTTGCTTTTCTCTTCTGTAATTCGTTTCATCAATCGTTTTCTGCATGCTGTCCGTAATGGTATCCGCATACATTATTGCTTTACCATTTAGATTTCGGGCTGCCCTTCCAACTGTTTGGGTCAGTGAACGGTTACTGCGTAAAAAACCTTCCTTGTCAGCATCCAAAATGGCAACAAGGGAAACTTCTGGAAGATCAAGGCCTTCACGAAGTAAATTAACCCCAATCAAAACATCAAACAAACCCTTTCTCAAATCTTGCATGATTTCTACCCGTTCCAGAGTGTCCACATCACTATGGATATACCTGCAACGTACATTGATTCTAGACAGATATTTAGTTAATTCTTCGGCCATACGTTTGGTCAAGGTCGTAACTAATGTCCTTTCATCCAATTCCACTCGTTGCTGAATTTCTTCTACTAAATCATCAATTTGGTTCAAGCTGGGACGTACTTCAATAATAGGGTCCAACAATCCCGTAGGTCTGATGACCTGTTCTACATAAACACCTTGACTCAGCTGCAATTCGTAATCTGCTGGGGTGGCACTTACATAAAGCACTTGGTTCTGCAAAGCTTCAAATTCTTCAAACTTTAGCGGTCTATTGTCCATTGCTGCCGGGAGTCGAAATCCATAATCCACCAAGTTCTCCTTTCTTGAACGGTCACCACCGTACATGGCATGTACCTGAGGAATCGTCACATGACTTTCATCAATCACCATTAAATAGTCGTCTGGAAAGTAATCCAAAAGACAGAAAGGACGTGTTCCGGGTTCCCTGCCATCCAAATAGCGTGAGTAATTTTCGATTCCGGAACAGTAGCCGAGTTCTCGAATCATTTCCAGGTCAAAATTCGTGCGTTCCTCTAGTCGCTTTGCTTCTAAGGGCCTTCCGATTTCCTTGAAATAAGCGATTTGTTTGACTAAATCATCCTGAATGAGGTGAATTGCGTTTTGAAGAACATCAGGAGAGGTCACGAACATGTTCGCAGGATAGATATTTAAGGCATCATAAATCTCAATGACCTTATTGTTGAAAGGATCCAAGGCCTCAATTTCCTCTATCTCATCCCCAAAAAAATGAATTCTAAATGCATGGTCAGCATAGCCAGGAAATACATCGACTACATCTCCTTTCACCCTAAAATTTCCGTTTCTAAAATCTGCGGTGGTTCTGGAATAGAGACTTTGTACCAACTGTTTCAGAAATTTTGTTCTTGATATCACCTGATCCCTTCTAATGGAAATGACATTTTTTTGAAATTCAATGGGATTTCCAATTCCGTATAAACAAGATACAGAGGCTACTACGATAACATCCCTGCGTCCAGAGAGTAGGGAAGAGGTTGTGCTTAAACGGAGCTTTTCGATATCCTCATTAATGGATAAATCTTTCTCAATATAAAGTCCGCTGGTAGGAATATAGGCTTCAGGCTGGTAATAATCGTAATAGGATACAAAGTATTCAACCGCATTGTTGGGAAAGAACTGTTTGAATTCAGAGTAAAGCTGTGCCGCCAAGGTTTTATTGTGAGCCAAAACCAAGGTGGGCCGCTGTACGCTTTCCACCACATTGGCAACCGTAAATGTTTTTCCTGATCCCGTTACGCCAAGAAGTGTTTGGTGCGGTTCATTTTCATGGAGGCCCTTGACTAATTCTGCAATAGCCTGGGGTTGATCGCCCGTTGGTTTAAAATCTGAAACAACTTGAAATTTCATCCCATAAAAATACTAAAGGGATACACCAAAATGAAGCAAAACGTGGTATTATCTTTTAAGCGCGAAGTACCCTTGTATTTCTCGATTTGTATTGTCAACAGCCCTGAACCAGTAACTCCCTGAAGGTAAAGGACGGCCACCAAAATTTCCATCCCATCCTAGGGAATTTTGAGAGATTTCTTGAAGAAACATACCATATCGATTGAAGATTCGAATAGATTGGAAAACAATGGTTTCTGAACCTCTAGGTTGAATAAATTGCCAAAAATCGTTGACACTGTCTCCGTTGGGGGTAAAGAATTTTGGGAACCCCTCAACTGTCAGGTCTTGGGAAAAAGTTTCTTCAACGATACCGCAACCATTTTTATCCCTAACATAAAAGGTATGAGTTCCAGGTGTTACATTGAATACATTGCTATTTTGATATGGCCCATTGATGTCATCCACGGCATATTCGTAATCCCCTCCTCCGGAGGGATTGACGGTCACCCGTATATTCTGTCCGGAATCTTGACTATCTAGACTATTTATGGTAGCAACTTCCGAAGAAACTACTTCGAACAGCTTGGTTGATGGGCATTCAATGAGTTGTCCGGATTGGGCGACATTTGTATAAGCCTCATATCGGTACATGCCATTTTCACTGAGGTCAACATCGGCGGTGGATGAGATTAAACTCTCATTCCCAAATGGATCAATTTGATACCACCGATATCCATCTGCTACATCTGTTGAAGTAAAGGTTTGCGGGACTTGATTTGAACATAATGAAATGGTATCTGGGAAAGTGATTTCGGGGTTCAAGGATACAAATTCTCCCGTTGTTGTGTCCAAATATGGTCCACAACCCAATAAGGTTGAAAAACTTTCTTGTCCGCATCCAATTGCATCCCCGGCCGAGTTGAAAGGGACAATGGTAATAAAAAATGTTCTGTTGGGCTCAAATTCCAAAACGAATGTAGAATTTGTTGGAAAAGAGGTGTTATCCAAGACATCGGCTACGCCTGGAGATGATCCAATGGTTACCCGATATCCTGTGGCTCCTGGTACTGGGAACCACTCAAGCAATGGGGTAAGAGGCACATTTGTATCACCATTTGATGGACTCATAAGGTTTGTGCATCCAGGTATGGTCGCCAATGCACCAGTAGTAAAACTGGTTTCCATGCAGCCCGATGCAGACCCATTTTCATTCGTCGGAAATATGGAGACGTAAATCAGTGTATTTGCAGGAAATTCACCCGGAGGATTATAAGATAGTACATTTCCTACTGGAGTCAATGGAAGGATGTCACTGCCCCCCGGAGTTGTTCCTAATTGGACGGAATACCCGGTAGCTTTTGGAGCATAATTCCAAACGAGGTTTGAAAACACGCTAACATTGGTGGCACCATCAACTGGGGTTCTTATGGAAGTGCAGTTCGGTGGACTTGTCACATCTTCCGTGGTAAAGGATTGGTTTGAGCAGATAATGTCGGGATTACTATCAAAAAGAAAATCCAGAATAATAGTAACGTGAATTTGTGTGTTCTCTGGCAATCCCAAAGGTGGTGTAAAGGATGTGGAATTCCCAACTGAACGGTCAAGAATTTCCGCTCCTCCAGGAGTAAGCCCTAACCGTATGCGATAGGCAGGAACTCCCGGAACCGATTCCCACGCAATCATAGTTTCAACCGGCACATTAGTAGCCCCATCCAAAGGACTTAATAAGTCTGGACATTGCTGCGCAGTTCCAACGGCGGTAACGCAGAGGACGGTTATGAGAAGCAATTTTTTTAACATTTGATCAGAATCAAACATTTTAAGTTAGTAATTTTTTTTATTGTATTATCGTTTTAAGGCAAAATGACCTTTAAAAATTCGTCCATCTTCCAAAGCCACTTTAAACCAATAATCGGCAGCGGGAAGGATACTATTGTTATATGTTCCATTCCATCCACCTGTTCTAGGACTTATTTGGGCCATTAATCTTCCATATCTATTGTAAATGGAAATAATACTTTCAGATTGAAATTGTGTATCGATACCAATAATTTGCCATGTATCGTTGACATTGTCGCCATTAGGCGTAAAAAATTTAGGATAACCAATCACGGAAACAATTTCCTGGGACACTCCACATCCATTTTTATCTCGAACAAAGACGGTTACAAATCCAGGGTCGACATTTTCAAACATTGGCGAATCTTGATAACTGAACTCATCGTTTATGGCGTACTCGTAATTACCATCCCCGGAGACTAAAATCTCAAGTTTGTTGTTGTCCGATATGTCTTCAACCAAAACATCTTCTATCATGGCTCTGTTTGAAGGATTCACGATAAAACTAACCTCATTCATACAATCAAAAGTGCCTTCATTGGTTACATATCTATATCCAGCTTCAAGAACATAATCACCAATTTCAGAAATTTCCGTGGTTTGCTGTGTGCTCACCTCTTGCCTGCTACCACCATCGTTTTTATACCATCTATACAAGTCAAAACCAGCTGGTGCTTCCAAAAAAATAGGGGGTCCATCTGTACACCAGAGAACTTCCTCCTCAAAAGTGAACAATGGTGTTGGATTGACAATAAGGTTTATGACATCAATATCCTCACAAACGTTAGAATTTTCTATTCGTGCGTATATCGATGTGGATTCAGTTCTATAATTTCCACTTATAGGCAGTTGCTCCAATGAAGCATCTTCCAATGAGGTGTAAAGAACTACATCAGTGTTCGGATACTCTTGATTTAATAATGCATCAAGGTCAAAAGTTCCATCCAATAACAAGTCCTCTGGGTCCTCATTACAGACGTAATAATTTCGCTCGTCGTTGGGGCTGAACACAACAGACCTTACTTGCAATTCCAAAGTAGATGAATCTTCACAACCATTGTCATCGACAATTTTATAATAGATGGTCTGATTAAACGGATTTGTATTGATAAAACCTATTGGATCGCTAATCGGATTGTCAGAATTTAGATCGGCAGCCGTTTCATAGAAAGAATAGGTATAGTCTTCTGATGTTATTGCTTGTTCCAGATTGAACGGTGCTATACCATCGGTTGAGTTGGTAGAAGAAGCGTCACATTGTATCAATACCTCCGGAGATGCTTGAGGTAGGGGATTGACCGAGATAAAAGCCTCCCCAATTATGGGACATTCCCCAGGGTCTGCTAGAATCACCTCTAAACTATACCGACCTGAATCCGCAACTCCAGCTGGATCCACGATAAGTGTATTGGTCGAATTGGCAATAGGGTTACCATCTTTTTCCCAATTGTAAGTGGCATTTGGAATACTTTCTGCGGCCAGCGTGAATTGTTCTCCTTCACATATACTTAAAGACGAACCACTTGATCCATCGGCATTTTGTATAATATCCACCCGGTCAAAAAATGATTGGATAAAAGGAGGAAGGCCTTGAGTGGCATTCCTTCCGTTCAAAGAAACTGCATTGTGAATGTAATTGGCTGCAGCGCCTAATTCATTCGGACTTTCTATGACCCCTAAAAAAGGAGTTCCCCTGAGATAATTTTCTGCTATGGTTCTGTAAATCTTTCCATTTTGTGCCATCTGAAGGGCTCCTCGGTATATCGATCGTCTGTCTATTTCAATTTCTGAAGCTGCTATATCTGCAGCGGTTAAATCGTATTGCACCAATGAAGATGAATGTCCTCCTTCTTGACCAGCGGGGGCATTATTGGAAGTATGCGCATATAAGAACCGCAGATTGGAAGAAAATTCAATTCCATAGGGGAATTTGTTGGGAGCATTTACCAAAATACGTTCTTGATTGGACAACATACCGGTGTTGACATCAAAATCATATAAGTATAGACCAGAGGAGGAGTTGGCACTTGCTAAAGTACTCGCATCGGCAGAAAACTTAAGATATCCCCTTGGGTCCTGAACATTGAGAGTGTTAAATGTACTTGCCACTGGAGCTGTGTTTACTCCAGTTGCTGTTATTTCAAAAGCATAATAAGTGTCAAAACGGTCATCAGCATTATTTTCTTTTCCCAAGGCTACTACCCAAATGGATTTATCAAAGCAATCCTTTACCACAGCTGCTATTTTTTCCGAGCAATCTCTTAAAAGGTTGACATTCTTTTCAATAATAGCTCCATCGCCATTATTCATGGTGAGATCTACGGTTGAATAATTCAACCCTCTGTCTGGGTCTCCCTCAAATGTCGAAGTATCAACTGTGAAAATGTAAAGAATGTCTGGATCGTTAGGTTTTTCTACAATTATGGCTGATTGGGTACTGGATGGGTCCCCAAACAAACCACCACCATTTTGCATGATGTTATGGTTCCTATCAAAAACACGAATTCCGTCCGTATATAGGATAAGATTACCAGCTGCATCGGAAATAGAAGCACAACCTTCAAAGGTGCTGATTCGTCCATTGTTCAGAGCTGTCACGGTACCATCGTTATTAAAACTGACACCGGCACCATTTCCAAAGTACCAATTAGCGGTCTGTCCTTGACCAAAAAGGGTATAGGAAGACAAGCAAAGAATTAATATGAAGCAATTTCTATATAGCATTCTGCGATTTACAGCACCTCACAAGATACTACAAATCGCGCTTTTTCAATAATGCATAGGATAAATAGACAAAAAGTGCCGTCCAGAAGAACACGATTAAAAACTCGTACCAGTATACATGGTAATCAAATTTCATGTTTTCCCCTATTTGCTCTCCAATATTTTGAACCGCAGAAAGTCTTGTGAAAGGTTCCTTTATTAAATTGGTCATGGACTGAAGGGGAAAGAAATCCTTAACCAACTTGGCATTGTCCCAGCTCATTATTTTCCAACCCAATAAACCAAAAATAAGTTGTTCCAAAACGGCCCATATAATAAGAAAGCCAAGAGCGAAAGCCGATCTTTTGACCAAAATTCCAAGAAAGAGACAAAAAGAAAAGAATCCAACCAATTTTATAAAAAAGGCCAACAAAAATTCCATATCGGAAAATATGATTGACAATTCATTATAGTCTGAATAGATTAACCCCAAAATCATGGACACCAAAAAAACGAACACGGTGGAAATCAACGCAAACGAGATGACGGTCAAAAATTTGGAAAGGATGAATTCCTTTTTGGAGAGCCCATCGATTAGGTTTTGTTTGATGGTTTTATTGCTGTATTCGTTGGCCATCATAGAAACGATTACAATGGCTAGAAAAAGCTTGAAAATCGCGGTCATAAAGGTGTTGAAGTGCCAGATATAAGGAAAATTAAAGATTCCTTGATCGGCGAGATGGAATTGTACCGGGCCAATATCAAACTTAATGGCAGCGACCAAAGCGATAGATGTCAACAAAATAAAATACGAGCTGATCAATATTTTACTTGCTCTGTTATTCCAAAGTTTTATAAATTCTATTTGTAGTAAGCGTACCATTTCTTAGTTGTTCTTGGTCAAGGTTAAAAATTGTTCTTCAAGACTTTCTTTGCGTTTTACAAGGTGTGACAGCACCATCCCCTTATCAAACAGCATTTTGTTTAACTCCTCCGCATTCATTTCCTCTTTCAAAAAGGCAGTCATAGTGCCATTCTCTTGAGTTATTTTTCCAAAACTTGCATTCTTCTCAAGAAGCTTGTGCAACTTTTCCATATCGGAAGTTCGCAACTCGAAAAAACCATGGCTTGACAACATTTCGTCCACAGGACCAGAGTATAGTTTTTCGCCTTTTCTAAGAATAACTACATGAGAGCAGACTTTTTCTACCTCGTCCAACAGGTGTGATGCAAGAAGAATAGTGGTACCGTGACCGGCAATTTTTTTGATGATTTGTCTAATCTGATGAATTCCTTGCGGGTCTAGACCATTGGTGGGTTCATCCAAAATCAAAATTTCAGGGTCATTGAGCAGTGCTGAAGCTATTGCCAAACGTTGTTTCATCCCCAAGGAATAGGTTCTGAATTTGCTGTTTCGCCTGTCCCATAAACCAACAAGTTCAAGTTTCTCTTCAATCTTTTCAGAAGGGACCTCCTTGATTTTACAGACCAGTTTCAAGTTTTGGATTGCGGTCATGTACGGATAAAAATTGGGCCTTTCAATAATGGCTCCAACCTTTTTTAGTGCATCGTGCGTGGTAGTGGTTCCATTGAACCAACTAAATTCTCCTGCGGTTCTGTTAACCACATTTAAGATAATGCCCAAAGTGGTGGATTTACCACTTCCATTGGGGCCTAAAATGCCATAGACATTTCCTTTTTCAATAGTGAAGGATAAATCCTTTACGGCGGTGAGATAACCAAACTTTTTTGTCAGATTGCTTACGGTCAGTATAGTTTCCAAGCTGGAATCGTTTTTTGATTTGTTTATAGTAACTTGACGAGGTATTCTAGAATTTGTTACAAAATAGGGAAAGAATGTCTGATGAAAAGTTGATGTCAAAGAAAAAACCGGCATATCCAGTCAATAAAAAATTGGATGGATATCTGGAGCGATACAATCGAAAAATTGAGATTCCTATTTTTTACGATGATTTGCTTCGTTTTGCGGGTTCTGTTGTCGTATATGATGCTGAAGGCGATGACACGCTTTGGGTTCGGGCTTACTATTCCGATTTTGATCGAGAGGAAATCGATTTGAGTTTAAAAAAAGTCTATTCCATTTTACATTCTGATGGGGGTAATCGCATTTTGGAATACTTGAACATTGATGCTGTTGATTATTGCACCTTTGGAAATTCCAAACCTTTCCGAATCAAGGTAAGGAACATTCTCAATGATAACTACACTTATTTCTATGTAAAAAAAGCGGATGCATCAAGGGTCTATGGGCTTGAATTGGAACATATGTTGTCACCATATAACCTTAACTTCTTGGTTTACGGAGATACGCTGATTGAGGAACATATTGCCGGAATTCCTGGAGATGTCTTTATTGAAGATATGCTGCCCAAATGCACGGAACCTGAAAAAGCGCAATTGGCCAAAGAGTTTGTAAAGTTCAATGAACGCTGCATGATTCGGTTACTGGGCGATATGCGTTCTTACAATTATGTGATTGTGCCCACACACGACTTTGACCATGTGGTTTATAAGATACGTGCAATAGACTTTGATCAACAATGTTTTGAAGGGAAACTCAAGGTTTATCGTCCTCAGTTCTTTAAAGAAAACTTTCAAATGGTTGAACTGGTTCGGGGAAAACTGCAAAAACACTCGGTTGACCAATACAAAATTGAAGAGCGTTCTATCGTAGCCAAACGGATTATGAGTTCCGGAGATCGGATTGAACGACTCTTGGATGCCTGTTTGGACGATGAGATTTCACTAGATGAAAATATTACCAAACTGAAGCTTGAGATTTATGACCTGACCAAGGATATGGATTTTAAAAAGAGTACCACCATGGGCGAAGTATTATCTCTGGCCCTTGATTTTGTAAAGCGCAATTACCAGGATGTAAGCATGAGGCAAATCTTGGATGGTAAATCCTAGCTTTTCTGCTCTTTGTTGAAATACACCAAATAATAATACATCTGGCGCTCTTCATCCCAGCCTTTTTCTACAAATTTTTGTGCGGATTCAGGATTTATAAAATCCATTTTAATCTGGATATTAGTATCCAAATTGATGACATTCTTTATTTTTTTTCTAGCATCTGATACGGCCTTGTTTGCAATATCGAAGTTGGAAACGTCTTCAATACTAAATTTTGGCCCTTTTTCAACCTTATAATGCTTAAACTCTGGTATAAGCTCTGGGTTTTCCATTACTTCATTTAAAAACGAAGTTTCCTCAAACGCATCATTTTTAGCGAAATGATTTACCGCACGGTTCATGAACAGCACCTCCTGTTGCTTGTCTTCCGCAGGTAAAACAACGTCTTTGGCAAAATTCTGACAGAACTTTAAATAATTTTTGGTGTAGAAATTCTCATCAGTCAATGGAGCAATCTCCAAAAAGTTCTCAAGCCAATATTTAGCATCGTATCGATTGCTATCAACGGAAAGTACCTTGTATCCCTCTTCTTTTTCCACATTGAAAACAATGCATCCTTTATCCAGTTTGTTGATGTTGATTCCCTGTTGAATTAAAATTTCAAGGTTTTGCCCTTGTTCTTCAAATTGAAGAAAATCATGTTTCAGTTCACTTTTGAAAATTCCAACCGCATCTGTTTTTTGATTGTCAATGACCATATCGGAAAAATGGACAATATAGACTTCACCGCTTTTAATATGAGGATGATTGGACTGCTCATAGAGTTTAGTGGTAATTTTCTTCGAAACATCATGGGCCTTAGAATTATCTGTAAATAATTCGGACACCGATGCAAAAATCTCATTGAACTCTAAATCCACTTCATGTGCAAACTTGAAATAGTTTTCTTCCTTCTCGCGAAATGGTTTAAAAAAATACTCCTTGAGCAACCCGGCCATCTCATCATTCAATGAAAAAGGTTCGGAGGATAGAAAAATGGGTTCGTTCTTGCTTTTGTTTCCCACACGATGAAGGGATACACTTTCGATTTGGGCAGAATATAGATTTAACATCTTTTGGTAAAGGGTTTATGAAATTTAGGTTGCAAAGTAAGGGTTAGGAAATGCTTTGGATTTTTCTTTGAGTTTTTTAGTTCCAATTTTCATCAAAATCCAAATCATCGTAACTATCCAGGGAATCACCAAAGTCCACTTCGGACTGGGATTCGAATTTTTTTTCTGGAGGAGAATCAGGAAGTTCACCAAAACTAAACAAAAGGTTAGGGTATGACCTTCCGTTTTCCTTTTCAACAATATCGGCCAGTTCCACAAAAAAGGTCCACATGCTTAAAAAGTCATATACATAAATCAATTTTGGAGTTTGCTCGGTCAGCACATCCTCCAAAGAGGTCTCGTTCATTAACCTAACATTCGACCCCGTATCGCTCATATCAAAAAGTGCAATTTCCTCATCCTGGGTCCATTCTTCATCACAGGTATAAAAAGAAGCCATTTCACTGCCACCAAATCCGAAAGCCTGGGTAATGGCATCGTGGAACTCTTCCAGGGTATTGGAAGCTTCTATTTCGATATCTCTAAAGATATCTTCCTCAGTATCAAGAATTATCCTGATTTTATAAATCATTCACTAAAAATTAAAGTGGAGGACAAAGTTAAGACAAATACTTTTTCATTTGGTGAATCTATGCAAGGTAAAAGTCATGGCGGCCAGTAAAAAAAATGCTAATACTTGATGGGCAACACCCAACCAAAGGGGAACGGCATAAATCAAGGTCAGTACACCTAACAAAAATTGCAGCCCTACCAGAATCAGCAATGATAGTATTCCCTTGCTTTGCAATGGAGTCAAGTTCATTTTTTTGGTACGATACCAAAGGAAAACGATTAGACCGACTACGATATAGGCCATATAACGGTGCACGAATTGCACTCCGCTTTTTCCCTCAAAAAAGTTTCTGATTACCGGCTGTTGTTCTATATAAACGGTTTGGTGTATCAATTTTCCTTCGCTCATCATCGGCCAGTGGTTATGAATGAATCCGGCATCTAGTCCAGCTACGAAGGCCCCCCAAATAATTTGAAGTACCAAAACTACCCATGTAACTCGGATCAAATTTCTGATTTTTACCTGAACTTCTTTTCTTGAGGGATACCTTAAATCGAGCGCTACCCACAAGCTGTAGGCAAAGGTTAGAAAAGCGGTAGTCAGATGTGCAGCTAACCTATAATGGGAAACATCTGGACGGTCAACAAGTCCACTTTTTACCATATACCAACCTAAAAACCCCTGAAATCCACCTAAAAAAAGTAATACAAGACATTTTTTTATCGTGGATTTGTCCAACTTTTTACGAACCAAAAAGAAAAGAAAGGGGATTATAAAAACAACGCCTATCAACCGCCCAATAACACGGTGTAACCATTCCCAAAAATAGATGCTTTTAAAATCCTCGATCGTGAAGTGGTAATTCAGTTTTTGATACTCAGGATATTGTTTGTAAAGCTCAAAAGCGTCTTCCCATTGCTGTTGATTCATTGGAGGCAATGTTCCGGTAATCAGTTTGTAATCAGAAATGGAAAGCCCTGAATGCGTCAATCTGGTGATTCCCCCAACCACAACCATAATGAAAATAAGAGCACATCCGGTCAATAGCCAATAGATGACATATTTGTTACTTTTCATCCGATATTTGATTTAGGTTCATTTCTTTACCTTTTTGAAGCATAAAATTATAAGCTGCTTCATATTCATTTGGGATTTCTCCTTCTAAAATAGCTTCCTTTATGGCATCTTTAATGATTCCGATTTCTTTGGAGGGTGTTAAATTGAAGGTTTTCATGATTTCCTCTCCCGATACCGGAGGTTGAAAATTACGCACCTGATCTTTTTCTTCAACTTCAATGATTTTTTGTCTAACAATCTTAAAGTTGTTCTTGTATTTCCGTTGCTTATTTGGATTTTTAGTAGTGATGTCGGCTTCACAAAGGGTCATCAAATCGTCCACATAATCACCGGCATCAAACACCAGTCGACGAACAGCTGAATCGGTAACAAATTCTTCAGACAGTACAATGGGTCTTGAACTCATCAGGACCATTTTTTGAACGAATTTCATTTTATCATTCAATGGCATTCGCAATCTCTTGAAGAGTTTGTAAACCATTTTAGCACCTACAAATTCGTGCGCATGGAATGTCCAGCCAAGTTTTTTATGAAAGCGTTTGGTAGGCGCCTTGCCAATATCGTGAAGCAAAGCGGCCCATCTTAACCAAAGATTATCGGTGTTTTCCGAAATATTATCAACTACCTCGAGGGTATGCCAAAAATTATCCTTGTGTCTTTGCCCTTCGATTTCCTCTATCCCTTGGAGTGCGGTAAGTTCGGGAAGAATTAAGGGCAACAAACCAGTTTGATGCATCAATTTGAGACCTACAGAAGGTTTCTCACTCATTAAAATTTTATGCAACTCATCTACAATTCGTTCTTTGGAAACAATTTTGATGCGTTCCTTGTTTTCTATTATTGCTTGATGAGAGTGTGGTTCTATTTCGAACTTCAATTGGGCAGCAAATCGAATGGCTCTCATCATTCGAAGTGGGTCATCTGAATAAGTCACATTCGGGTCCAACGGAGTGCGGATAGTCTTCAGAGCTAAATCCTTTCTTCCGCCGAAGGGATCTAACAATTGTCCAAAGTTGGATGAATTCAAGGCCAAGGCCATGGCATTGATGGTAAAATCACGACGGTTTTGGTCGTCTTGTAAGGTTCCATCTTCAACAATGGGTTTTCTGCTGTTGCGCTGGTAGCTTTCTTTTCTGGCACCAACAAACTCCAATTCCAAATCTTCGTGTTTGATCATGGCTGTGCCAAAATTCTTAAAAACAGAAACTTGAGGGTTTCCTTTTAGTTTGGAAGCCACCTTTGTGGCCAGCTCAATTCCACTTCCAATGGCAACAACATCAATATCTTTCGGTGTGCCTCGATCTAAGAAGTAGTCTCGCACAAATCCACCTATCACATAGCAATCTATGCCTAGCTCATCTGCATTATCTCCTATAAGATTGAATATGGGATGTTGTAGTACTTTTTTATGGATTTCCTGCGTCATTGTGCTCGATAATCGAGAGTTATTTTAGTCCGAGGCTTGTTTAGTGGTGCTTTATTCTCGAATTACCTTCACTTGTCCATCATTTCCTAATTTAATTATGGATGATGGGGAAGGGTTTTTGTTCTCGTCGGGCAAATTTACCACATAGTCCACTCCTTTTAAAATTTCCGGAGCGATCTCTTTAAATTGTTTTGGTGTTGGCATTCCGGAAACATTCGCGGAGGTAGAAACAATGGGTTTTCCAAATTTGTTGATCAGGTATTGGCAAAATTTATCTGAAGCCACCCTAATGGCAAGGGTGTTATCTTCGGCAATGAGATTTTTGGCTATGCCTTTAGGTTGGTCAAAAACGATGGTAATTGGTTTTTCGGCCAAATCAATAAGATCGTATGCCACATCCGGAACCTCTTCTATATGACGTTCAAGCATGGCTTGGTGGGCTACCAAACAGATTAGTGCTTTACTATCCTGCCTGTTTTTTAGTTGATAGACTTTTTTGACCGCTTCTGGATTGGTTGCATCACATCCTATTCCCCATACCGTATCCGTGGGGTATAGAATTAAATTACCCTCTTGAAGTTCTTTTATGCACGTATTAATTTCTTGAGTCAACTTTCTAAACTTTTAGATTGAAATGATTGGCCAAAGCTAGCCATTGCGTCCGATTTTTGTCTTCAGAAATGTTGGTCTTTTTTAAAGAGACTTTTTGAGATCCCCATATCGGGATAGGTTCTTTACCACTATTTTTGGCTTGTATTGACTGTGTTCCTTTTAAAAGAGCCATGGCTTTAAACCATAGATCATCAGCTTTTGGAGCTAAATCCATATATAACTTTTCATCAAAGACCTGGGAATCCAATGAATTGGAAGGGTATAATGTACCACCAGCTCCTATCGGTAGTAGTGCGTCAGCATTTTTACATGCTATTTTTCCAGATACCCAATCTTTGTAGGATAGCAAATCCCCAGCTTCGTTCCGGGTAATAAATCTTGACTGGTTGGCAATAATTTTTTTTGGATTTTCTTGATGTACTTTATAGAGTTTTGACAACCAATTTTTTCGATACATCATATCGTCGTCAAAAGTTACGATAGGGTCATTAGCAAAAACCTTTAGTGTTTCAACCAGTTTTCTATGCGAACTGTATGTTTCTGAATACTTTATGCTGAAAATTTCGCCTTCAAGCAATGAAAGCTTCCTTGGAATTTTTTTCTCCAAGTCTTTATGCAGCCACAGGATTATTTTTTTCGGGAGAACATCTTGATTTAAAATACTTTTAATGGTTAGATGGACTATGTTTAATCGAGATGGTATCGAAGCCACAGATGCAATAATCGGTAAACGCTCTTTTTTTTTGACCAATTTTTCTGTAGAGGTTGATGAAAGTATAATTTGTGTGTAAAGGGAGGTTGGTATTTCTTTTACTTTCATCGAATTGTTTTGAAACCTCAAAATTAAGCATATGAGATAATATTTTATATTCTATTTTTGCCAAGATGAAGTCAGCAGAAAAAGACGCTCCAAAAATATCGGTTATAGTAAGCACCTACAACTCGGAAGAATGGTTGAAAAAGGTACTATGGGGCTTTAATTGTCAGATTTTTAAGGACTTTGAGGTTGTTGTTGCAGATGATGGTTCTGGACCCAAAACTCGGGAACTATTGGAATCCATGTCGAAAGAAGTCTTTTACAAAATTGTGCATGTATGGCAGGAAGATGACGGTTTTCAAAAATCGAGAATCCTAAATAAAGCTGTAACGGCTTGTAGCGCAGATTATATTATAATGACCGACGGTGATTGTATCCCGCGAGAGGATTTTGTTGAAGTGCATTATATCAACAAAGAAGAAGGCTTTTTTATTTCTGGTGGATATTACATGCTCCCTATGAATATTTCAAAGCTGATTACACTTAAGGATATTGAGCTGCAAAATTGTTTTAAAATCCATTGGTTGAAGGAGCAAGGGGTACCCAAAACATTTAAGAACAACAAGCTTACAGCAAGCGGATTTATTTCCAAGATTTTGAATACATTCACCCCTACCAATGCCAGTTGGAACGGTCATAATTCATCCGGTTGGAAAAAGGATATCGTCAATGTGAATGGTTTTGACGAGCGTATGCAATATGGAGGACAAGATCGGGAATTGGGTGAACGATTGTTCAACTTTGGGATAAAATCAAAGCAATTGCGCTATAGTGCAGTTTGCGTGCATTTGGACCACAAAAGAGGTTACAAAACACCTGAGTCCATTGCAAAAAACCAATCAATTCGTAAGGAAACAAGAAATCAAAAATTGGTGTGGAGTCATTACGGCATTACCAAATAGTAGGTAAGCTCGTTTTTCTTTTCCAACCGCTTCAATTCACGATACCTTTCCAGCACACTTAAGGCATTCAAATAAGAGATGATAATACCTTTTTTTCCATCTAAAAAGCCCAGTCGAATGATGTAGTGATTGAAAAACTTCCAAAATGGCTTTATAATCATTAGGGCATAGTTGAACTGCTTTTCCTTGTAAAAAGACTCCTTGGCCTTTAATTGCCCGTACTTAAGCATTTTACCCTTATAATCCTCGTAGTTTTTGTAGCAATAATGCGTAAGTCTCTCATTTAAAATACAAGAAGAACCATCAACTTCCAAAGTTTCATGAACCAATTTTTTGTCCGTGAACTTTACCTTACTCTTTCTAAAAAGTCTGTGATTTTTATCGGTTTGCCATCCACTGAAATATAGTCGCTGGTTTTGAAACATGAAATTCCGATAGAACCAATACGCCTCGCAAGCATTGGGCTTATTGACAGTGTCAATAATTTCTTCCTCAAGCTTTTTACTTACAACTTCGTCAGCGTCAACAAATAAGGTCCAATCATTTGCTGACTGTCTCAATGCAAAGTTCTTTTGCGCCGTAAAGTTCTCAAAAGGGTTTTGTATTACGTTGACTTTTGGATGTTCCTTTAAATATTCAAAAGTTCCATCTGTGCTATACGAATCGACAACAAGAATTTCATCTGCAAATGAAATAGATTCGATACATTTTTCAATATAACCTATCTCATTGTAGGTGATGATCAACGCTGATATTTTTTGCTTTGGGGTGCTCAAAACAGCCATAATTATTGGTATAGGGTTTGGCGATTACAAAACTATAACAAAAAAACGGGGTAAAAATTGTCCGTGAGGTTATTTTCTTACAAAACAATTTAAAACAGAAATACCCTACTTTTCCATAAAATTTTAACAGTTTTTAATCAACCTACTTAATAGATAAGAAAGATGAAGATGGTTGCTTCCAATACTTAATAAATTCTATGAATTGCCGAAAACTGATATGATTTTGAGACAACCGGGCTCTTAGGATTAATATTTAAACCGCCACATCATGTTCACGAAGCGCATTGTTCAAAGAAGTCTTTTTGTCCGTACTTTCCTTTCTTTTTCCAATGATGAGCGCGCACGGTACTTGATATTCCCCGGCAGAGAATTTTTTGGTATAACTTCCAGGAATGACAACAGATCTAGCAGGTACCCTACCTTTAAGCTCGATAGGAGACTCTCCTGTAACATCAATAATTTTGGTTGATGCCGTAAGCACCACATTTGCCCCTAGTACCGCTTCTTTTTCAACTCTTACTCCCTCAACAACAATGCAACGCGACCCTATAAACGCATTATCTTCGATGATTACTGGTGCTGCCTGCAAGGGTTCTAAAACACCACCAATACCAACACCACCACTTAGATGCACATTTTTGCCAATCTGGGCACAGCTGCCCACGGTTGCCCAAGTATCTACCATTGTGCCTTCATCAACGTAGGCTCCAATATTCACATAACTGGGCATCAAAATAGTCCCGGGAGAGATATATGCACCATGTCTGGCGACAGCGTGTGGCACTACTCGAACACCTTTTTCTTTATATCCTCTTTTCAACGGAATCTTGTCATGATATTCAAAAATCCCCGCTTCCAGAACTTCCATTTTTTGAATAGGGAAATAGAGCACCACCGCCTTTTTGACCCATTCGTTGATTTGCCAACCATCTTCAGAAGGCTCAGCGCATCGCAATTCTCCAATATCAATAAGATTTATTACCTCCCTAATTGCATTTTGGGTTCCTTCTTCCTTCAACAATTCTCTGTTGTCCCAAGCTTTTTCAATAAGTGCTCTTAATGCTGTCATTCTATTAAAATTTTGGCAAAGATAGTCGGCAGATTATAATATTGCCCCTTATTTTAAAAGCATAACATTTTTAAGGTTATTTTTGCCAAAAATTTTGGATTGGCAAGAATTTTGGCATTGGATTATGGAAAAGTGAGGACTGGGATTGCGGTTACCGATGAACTTCAATTAATTGCCTCCGGTTTGACTACAGTTGAGACCAAAAACTTGATTTCCTTTCTGGTTGATTATCTGGACCAAGAACAGGTGGAAAAATTTGTTGTTGGACTTCCAAAGCAGATGGACAATTCACCTTCAGAATCAGAAGTATTGATTCAGCCTTTTTTGACAAAGCTCTCAGCCAAGTTTCCTGGAATTCCAATTGAAAGACAAGATGAGCGTTTTACGTCCAAAATGGCATTTCAATCCATGTTGGATAGTGGAATGAAAAAGAAAAAAAGACAGAATAAGGCATTGGTTGATGAAATTAGTGCCACTCTGATTTTACAGGCGCACCTAAATAGTATTTAACCTATGATTATACCCATTGTTGCATACGGAGACCCCGTTTTAAGGAAGGTAGCAAAAGATATTACTTCGGAGTACCCAAAACTGGAAGAGCTTATCTCCAATATGTGGGATACGATGTACAATGCCCATGGAGTTGGTTTGGCCGCACCCCAAATCGGTTTGGCCATTCGTTTGTTCTTGGTGGATACCTCACCTTTTGCCGATGATGAAGAGCTGACGGAGGAAGAACAAAATCAGCTTAAAGGATTTAAAAAGGTATTCATTAATGCCAAAATCGAGGAAGAAAACGGAAACGAATGGGATTTCAATGAAGGATGCTTAAGTATTCCTGATATCCGGGAAGATGTCAAACGAAAGCCTGAGGTCACCATAAACTATTTCGACGAAAACTTCAAAGAACACACAGAAACATTTGATGGTCTTTTGGCTCGTGTGATTCAGCACGAGTATGATCATATTCAAGGTGTGCTTTTCACGGATAAACTTTCTTCTTTAAAAAAGAGGCTTTTGAAAAGCAGGTTGGACAAGATTTCCAAAGGAAAAATCAGCGTTGATTATAAAATGAGATTTCCCAATATCAAAAAAGCACGTTAAAAAAAATTGAGTTTCAATTAAAAGTATAATTTTGCGCGCATAAATTGTAAAAATGGCATTGGACAAGATTTTATCAGTGGGTGGAAAACCCGGACTTTTCAAACTTTTGACACAGACAAGAGGTGGTTTTGTTGGAGAATCCTTGTTGGATGGGAAGAGGGTCACCGTCGGACTTCGTAATAATGTCAGTGTATTATCCGAGATTGCCATTTATACGCTAGAGGAAGAGGTTCCGTTAAGGGAAGTATTCCAAAAAATCAAGGAAAAAGAAAGCGGAAAGAAGACCGCTGTTAGCCATAAAGCTGAAAAAATACAGCTGGAAGAATATTTCTTTGAAATTCTACCCAATTACGATGAGGATAGAGTGTATGCCAGTGATATCAAAAAGATTGTACAGTGGTATAATATTTTAGTTGAAAATGATCTTACTGACTTCTCAGCACCTGATTCGGAAGATGCTCAATCTTCCAAATCAGATGAAGAAGAGTAGCTGTTCTACTCAACCCAATCTATTTGTTTAGAGGGATAATAATTGACCTTCATTCGATTTAAGAAAGGAACTTGTTTGGCCAACCTTTGCTTATAATCCTCCCAATTTCTGTTTTCCGGGTTGGACCAGCCCAATTCACTATAGCCGATAGCTCTTGGAAAGGCTAAATATTCCAATTCATCACTGTTTGAAATCGTTTCTGACCAAAGTGGGGCTTCTATACCTAAAATCTGATTTTTGGGCAATCCTTCTACATAATCCTCGGGACTCCAATTATAGCCCACATCCACCGGAATCATACCAGCCCATGTAAGCCCATATTCAGAAAGGGAATCATATTTCATGTCCAGATAGGCCTTTTTTGCTGGCGATATGATAATTTTGGAACCGCCCGAAGCTGCTTTCATGGCATTATGAGGCTCGTTCCAAAGCTGCGCAATGGTAGATGGGTCAAGTTTGGCCTGTGCAATCTCGTTCCAACCAATTGCCTTTTTTCCATGTTTCAATACAATTTTCTCCACTTTTTCAACAAAATAGAGATAATCACTTTTCTTGGTGACATGGCTCTCATCGCCACCAATGTGGATATATGGGCCTGGAGTTAATTCGGCAAGTTCGCCAATGACATCATCCAAAAATGCATATACCGTGTCTTTTCGTGCATGAAATGAGCTGTAGCCTACTTTCATGTCGGTTCTTACTCGAGGTTTATCCGCTTTTCCTCCCGCATGTAAAAAAGGATAACTTAATGATGCTGCATTGGTATGTCCGGGCATATCAATCTCTGGGATAATGATCATGTGCCTGTCAGCGGCATACTGTACCAAACCCTTATAATCTTCTTGCGTAAAGAATCCACCTTCACCGCCACCAACTTCACTTTGACCCCCTATTTCAGTTAGTTTGGGCCAGGATTTTATTTCCAATCGCCAACCTTGATCATCAGTAAGATGTAAATGCAAGGCATTGTATTTATAATAGGCGAGAAGATCTATAAACTTTTTTACTTCTTCTATGGTGAAAAAATGTCGTGCTACATCCAACATGGCCCCTCGATATTCAAATTGAGGTTCATCAAAGACTTTCCCCGTGGGAATTAACCATAGTGGATGATTGGTCAAAGTATCATTGCTCTGTTCCGGAATAAGTTGTCTCAAAGTTTGAATTCCTCTAAAAGCACCTGCTGCTGTCTTCGCATTGAGGTAAATGGAGTCCTTTTTAATGTAGAGCTGATAAGATTCTGGAGTTTTAAGGCTTATGCTGTCTGATTGGTTGATGTAGATTACACGTTCGATATCCTTTTCTTCCGAAGTAGTGTTGACCGATAAATCGAACCCAAGCCTCGCATTAACCTTTTCCGCAAGAAATTGTCCAGCCTTTTCAAATTTTGGATCAGCCAAAGACGTAAATATCACAGTGTTTGAATCTAGGGCAAACGCACTATGCGTAGATACGGTTTTTACAGGCTTAGGAATCAAAGCAACTGCCGAAAGATCGGTTTTGGGAAAATTGATTTCCTTTTTCTTGGATTGACATGCAGTAAGTGAAATAACCACTGCTAAAATTAGGACAGCTCTTGATAACATTTCGTTGGGTGTTTAGTTTATATAATCTTTTAGCACAGCGTACCAAAGGTCGTAGCCTTGGCGATTCATGTGCAATCCATCTTCAATAAAAAGATGGGTCTTTAATTTTCGTTTATTCAGCATAATCGACCAGACATCGGCATAGCGTACGTTTTTCATTTCTGCAGCCAATTTGCTCAGCTTCTTGTTCAGTCTTTTGTACTTTCTTTTCAGATGCCACCTTGAGATACTCGGTTTTGCCGAGATGAGAACAATTTCCATTTCCGGACTTCGACGCTGTAGTTCTTCAACAATATCATGTATAGTTCCTTCAATGGCTTTTGGTTTTCTTTTACTACTGATATCGTTGTCTCCTTCGTAAATGAACACCTGTTTCGGGTCATAGTTCAGAATCAACTCATCCAGAAAACGCTCAAGATCCACCGACTGTGAACCACCGAACCCGGTATTCAGTATTTGTTTGCTGGGAAACCTTTCCTGAAGGTCTTCCCACATTCGTACACTTGAACTCCCCGTAAACACTATGGTGGGTTTTTCTGAATCCCAAGTGGTGTTCACCTTTTCCTGAATTTCTTTTACCTCGTCCTTAAAGGGTATTTCGTTCTGAGCATTCAAGCTTATTGCAGTCAGAAGAAAAAGTAGTACATATCGCATCTAGCTGTTGAAAAAATAGTTAATAGGGTTTTAAAAATAACACCAAAAACTATGATGACCTAAATTACGGTCTTTGTACTTTTAGATAAAATTTTTTAGATGAACGTAAGACAGGAGCAACTGAAAGCTTTTGATCGCCTGCTGAGCATCATGGATGAGCTTCGCGAAAAATGCCCATGGGACAAAAAACAGACCATGGAGTCACTCCGGCATTTGACTATTGAAGAAACCTACGAGTTGGGTGATGCTATTTTGGACAATGACCTTGAAGAGGTCAAAAAAGAGCTGGGAGATTTGTTGCTACATATTGTGTTTTATGCCAAAATCGGGTCGGAAACGAAGCATTTTGATATTGCGGATGTGGCTAATGATATCTGCGAGAAATTAATCAATAGACATCCTCATATCTATGGTGATGTCAAAGTTGAGAACGAAGAACAGGTAAAACAAAATTGGGAGAATATTAAACTCAAGGAAGGTAAAAAGAGCGTGCTTCAAGGTGTTCCTAACAGTCTTCCGGCCCTTGTTAAGGCAAATAGAATCCAGGAAAAGGTATCGGGGGTAGGTTTTGATTGGGAACAACCCGAACAGGTTTTTGAAAAGGTCAAAGAAGAACTTGCAGAGTTGCAAACTGAAATTGCGCTTGGAGATCAAGATAAAATGGAATCGGAATTTGGGGATGTGCTATTCTCGATGGTCAATTATGCACGTTTTTTAGATGTGAATCCAGAAAATGCACTCGAACGTACCAATAAAAAGTTCATTAAGCGGTTTCAGTATCTCGAAGGAAAGGCAAAAGAAGCCGGAAAAACCTTAAAAGAAATGAGCTTGGCCGAAATGGATGTGTTTTGGGAAGAAGCTAAAATGCAATAGTAATAAAATCTAAATTTTAAAGTTGCGCTTATCGCACTTGTATATGAGTAGTAGCGAATTTATATGCGATACATTTAGGTAGATGAATTACAAAATAAAAAGAATAGCGATTTGAATTAAGATTCAAATCGCTATTACTTATATACGTTGGTGACAATAGTTTTTTAATTATTTAAATGCCGTTCAAAGAGCATTATTTTTTTGCTTAATTCTTCATTTGATTCATCATCAGAAATTTTATCTCGCGAAAAATTATCATGGAAATTAGGCAAGGAAAAATCAGCTACTACATGACCACCTAAGTATGGGAAATAGGTCACTGCAGCCTGTAATACGGAAGTACCACCTCTTGCACCAGGTGAAGTCGCTATCAAAAGCATCGGTTTATCTCTCCATATTTTGATATTTACACGCGATAACCAGTCTAAAGTGTTTTTAAATGCTGCTGTATATGTTCCATTGTGTTCTGCCAGAGCTATTATAAATCCATCAGCTTTATCAAATAATTCACTTAGTCTTTTAATTGCCGCAGGGATACCATTTTCATCTTCAAAATCAACTCCATAAATGGGTAGAACACAATCGTTTAAGTCAATAGAAATAATGTCTACATTTTTCAGCAAACCAGATGTATAGGAGAGCAAACTTTTGTTGATAGAGTTCTGACTGTTACTTCCTGCTATTGTGATTATTTTTTTCATTTTTTTTCATTATTTGAAATTGAGGCATCTATAGACCATTTCCCACTTCCGTTAACTATTACTCCTAAAGCAAGACCTATAATTAGAAGCGAATATTCATATCCTTCTCCTGCTTGATTACCAAACCAATTCATAAAAAAACCGTGTTCTAGTTGAGTAGTAAGGATGATACCTGTAAACATACCAGCAAGTGATAATGCCCAAAATCTTGAGAAGAGTCCAAGAACTAATGAAATGGAACCAAAAAACTCAATCATTATAACTGAGAAGGCTACCAAATTGGGCAAACCCATTTGTGTGGTTAATGATTCCATTGTTGTGGAATAGCCATGTCCGCCAAAGATTCCTATTAATTTTTGTGCGCCATGAGGGAATATAACCAATCCAAGAGTCCACCGTGCGATACTAAATCCTATGTTTGGATTTGTCTTTAAAAGTTGTTTCACTAAATTTTTCATAAGGTTTAAGATTTAAAAATGTTTAAATGGTTATTCGGTAGTACATACCGAAAGATGTTTTTTCTATAGGTTTTAATCCATATTGGTCAAAATCTAAACCTATACCAACCTGATGATCATAAAATGACAAACCAATTCTGAACTGTTGGTAGCTTCTTGAATGCATCTTGAATGAATCCCAAATCGTCAAGAACTGACCGTTTAACCATAGTGATAAATTGTCATTTAGAGGTTTGTTGTACTGAATTTGTAAAAATACTTCTGCATAGCTAGCATTGGTTTGTTCCGAATGCGCGACTGTTGGTATCAATACAAATAATCCACGAGAATCTTTGAATGTGAACTTTGCTGATAATCGTTCCGAATAGCCAGCAAAGCTGTTGTAATATATGGAAGGTCCTAGAGCAAAGCTTTTGGTAATATTCCAAAACAATGTTGGTTGTACTCCAACCTCATCAAATTCTTGATTTTGAGTTTTGAACTTTTGGAAGAAGGCCAGCGTATTTAAACTCAACGTCTGACTTTTATTGATAGAATAACCTGAGAATAATGTAAAATCTGTTTTATCAAATCCTGAAAACAGCTCTATTTGCGTAAATTGTGCTTGCAAAGGATACGAAAACCCAATGATTATAAGAGAAGTGATAATTGTGATTTTTTTCATGCTTCAAAATTCCGAGAGGAACGCATGAAAAAAAATGAACTAGTTCAAGACTTTTACTTTCGGTTGACTTTTGTAATAATCTTACTCATAAATTCTGGCGTAATGCCAATATAACCCGCTAGGTCTTTTTGAGTAATTCTATTAACCACTTTGGGATATTTCTTTTTGAATTCGATATATCGTTCCTCAGCAGATAAGGATATTCCATGATTAGAACGCTTTATATAACTTACAAGCGACCTTTGATAAAGTATACGATAAAACCTTTCAAATTTTGGTATTTCTTGAAATAGTAAGTCATAATTAACCCTAGAAATACCTAATAATTCTGAATCCTCTGTAGCCTTAATGAAATAACGTGTAGGTTTTTTAGTCGTAAAGCTCGCGATATCACCAGTCCAATAATCCTCTACCGCAAACATGGATATATGAGGTGCACCATCTTCATCTATGGTATAAACTTTTAAACATCCTTTTGTTATATAGTACTCATACTTAGTGACATCACCTGCTTGCATCAAAAATGATTTTTTTTTGACTTTTATTTCAGTAAGTAATGAGAGGTATTTTTGCTTTTCCAACTCAGTTAAATCAATGAACCTAGCCACATTGCTTAGGATTAAAATATGTGATTCTTTGTAGTTCAATTCAGGTCTAGTTTGATTTAGTTAGTGGTTTACTAAGTATTTTCGATACTTATTGCCAACGTTAAAGATATCGACCGATAAGTGAAGTTCGGGAATTTTAATTTAAGATTCAAGGGTGAATTGATGCAGATAGTTTACGAATTTATGTCTACAAGTCTTCAATGTCTTTTTAAAAAGAAGCGAAAAAACAATCTTTAAATCTATCCATTCCAGCTATCTTTACGCTTCTTAAATTTTAGCTTTGTTCAGCAGGTACACCAAAGAATTTTCATATAACCTAAGACTGGCTTATCCTGTGATTCTGGGTATGCTGGGCCACACTTTTGTGGCATTTGCCGACAACATTATGGTAGGGCAGTTGGGTACCGCAGAACTAGCCGCTGTTTCTTTGGGAAACAGTTTTGTTTTTATAGCAATGTCATTGGGTATTGGGTTTTCTACTGCTATAACACCCTTGGTAGCTGAGGCTGATGGAGCTGGAAGCATTGCCAATGGCAAGAGCGCATTAAAGCATGGATTGGTGCTATGCACCATACTTGGGATTTCCCTCTTCGGAATCATTTTATTGTGCAAGCCCTTGATGTTTCATATGGAGCAGCCAATAGAGGTGGTGGAATTGGCTATTCCCTATCTAGATTTGGTAGCTTTCTCATTAGTGCCTCTTATTATCTTTCAAGCATTTAAACAGTTCTCAGAAGGGCTTTCCCAGACCAAATATCCGATGTATGCCACGGTGTTATCCAATGTCCTGAATATTGTAATCAACTACCTGTTGATTTTCGGTTCATTCGGATTTCCAAAATTGGGGATTGTTGGAGCTGCTATTGGAACCTTGGTTTCACGATTTGTGATGGTCGCTCATATCTGGTATTTATTAAAAGGAAAGGAAAAGTTTCAACCCTATATAACCAAATTCAATTTTAGACGCATAGAGAAAAAGGTGATGCAAAAAATCATTAGTTTGGGTTTTCCATCGGCCCTTCAAATGTTTTTCGAAGTGGCCATCTTTACCGCAGCCATTTGGTTGAGTGGGGTATTAGGGAAGAATGCACAGGCTGCCAACCAGATAGCTTTAAACCTTAGTAGTATGACCTTCATGGTGGGCATGGGGTTGAGTGTTGCGGCAATGATAAGGGTTGGGAACCAAAAAGGGTTACAGAATTTCAAGGATTTAAGAAGAATTGCCGAGTCCATCTTTTTTCTCACGCTGTTGTTGGAAATAGTGTTTGCTGCTATCTTTCTTTTAGGACGTCATTGGCTACCCACTATATATTTGGATGTGGATGATATTGTGAACCAAATGGACAATACTGAAGTAATTGTTATTGCGGCTAAATTGCTATTGGTGGCGGCCTTTTTTCAGATTTCAGATGGAATCCAAGTGGTGGTTTTAGGTGCTTTAAGAGGCCTCCAAGACGTAAAAATACCAACATTCATAACCTTTATTGCCTATTGGTTGATTGGTTTTCCGGTCAGTTACTATTTTGGGTTGTTCACCGATTTCAAGAGTACGGGTATATGGATGGGACTTCTATTGGGACTTACGGCATCAGCCGTAATGTTGTATATTCGATTTAATTATTTGACCAAGAAATTAATACAAAGCAAACAGGATTCCGAAGGAATCGAATAGATTAAAAATGGAATTACCGAAGTTTCTTTTAGGCGACAACACAGATCATCCAAGTTCAATATTCATTGTCCATACTGAATACCCTAGGTTCATCATCAACCTTGAAAATGATGAAGTAGAATGGTTGGAAGAATTTTCCAAAGAAGATGAAGCTGATTTGGCGGATGAAGCAGAAAACTTAATCGAAGCGGCAACGGCATTCTATGATAGGGAAGTTTCACGATACGATAGCTAATGCTTGAAGAACTATTACTTTGGGATAAAGAAGCCTTTTTATTTTTAAACGGGCTGGGTACAGAAACTTGGGATGGATTTTGGATGTTTATGACCAAAACCAGAAATTCAGCTCCATTGTACCTAGTACTTTTATACTTCTCCTATAAAAGTTTTGGAATGAAGGGAACCGCAGTTGTTTTGGTAAGCATAGCCTTATTGATTACCTGTACGGATCAACTATCCAATTTTTTTAAATACGGTTTAGGTAGGTTACGGCCATGCCATGACCCGGAAGTAAGCGGGATCATGCGTTTGGTCAAAAGCTATTGCGGAGGACAATATGGTTATTTCTCCGCACATGCGGCCAATTCCTTCGCACCAGCTACCTTTTTTTCCATCTTATTTTACAAAAAAGTAAAATACATTGGAGATATTCTCATTCTGTGGGCCTTTATAGTTGCCTATAGCAGAATATATATTGGGGTACATTATCCATTGGATGTGGTGACCGGAATTTTGTTTGGTGCTTTGTTCGGCTGGGTATTTGCCAAGTTGGCTATATTTGCATTCCAAAAATTGGGAGCATGATATCATCCGCCAGGTATTGGTTTTTACTTTCCCTTGTAGTTCTGGTGCATATAGCCGGAATGTTTGTTACACTTTTCGAGAATGATTCGGCCCAATTTGCTGTCATGGCCATGCGAATGGTCCAAGAGAACGACTTTTTTACCTTGATCAAAGGTACCGAGGAATATTTGGACAAGCCACATATGCACTATTGGCTAGCAGCACTTTCCTATAAAATTTTTGGCATTCATGATTGGGCATATCGAATCCCAGGGATTTTGGTTACCCTTTTGGGAGCATGGAGTTGTTTTGGGCTTGGAAAACTGCTTTATAATAACAACGTCGGCAAGTTGGCAGCCCTTGTTTTTATGACTGCCCAGACCATTGTTCTTAGTACTATTGACGTAAGAACAGATGCCGTTTTAACCGGATTCACCATATTTTCTATTTGGCAATTGGCCCTATATATTGAAAAAGCCAAACTAAAGAACATATTATGGGGCGCTTTTGGAGCAGGGCTGGCATTTTCAACCAAAGGGCAGATTGCGCTGGTTGTAATTGGTATTTCAATTTTATGTCATCTTGCATATACTAAAAAGTGGAAAACTGTTTTGAGTTGGAAGTTGATTTTGGCAATTCTGGTTTTCGGATTGACCATTGCCCCAATGCTATACGCCTATTATCTGCAATTTGACCTCCACCCCGAAAAAATTATAAGAGGAAGAGACAATAGGAGCGGAGTATTTTTCATTCTCTGGGAACAAAGTTTTGAACGAATGAGTGGCCAGGGAGTTGGGAAGAACAGTAGCGATTTCTTTTTCTTTTTTCATACCTTTTTATGGGTTTTTCTTCCATGGACCGTAATTGCCTTGCTGGCTTACTGGACGCAGGTCAAAACCTTTTGGAAAACAAAATTTGCATATAAACCCAAGTTGGAGTTTTTAACCGTGGGCTCAATTACGATCTTATTTTTCCTTATCAGTCTTGCCCAGTTTAAGCTTCCGCACTACATAAATATTCTTATCCCGCTATATTCAGTGCTAACGGCGGCTTACCTTATAAAAGTGTATGAAAAATCGAAAAAAAAGACCATAAAGGTACTTCTTGGAATACAGTATTTTATCCTGAGTCTGGTATTCATATTTACAATGCTATCGTGCTTTTATGTTTTTGATTTTAATGGGATCCAATATTACCTCATTTTACTTTTCTTGTTTGTTCTTATCGGTTATTTCTGCCTTAAACGTGAAGATTATTTTAAACGAACCATTACGTTATCTGCCTTTAGTTCAATACTATTGAACATCGTGTTGAACATACACTTTTATCCTTCGCTTTTGGCATATCAAGGTGGATCAACCATGGCTGAAAAAGTTCAAGAGCACAATGTTCCCGTAGATAATATTTACAAGATTTCTGAAAGGCATACATGGGCGCTTGATTTTTATAACCAGGACCCGGTCAATATCGTTTCGATTTCTGACTTGGAAAAAGTACCCAAAGCCTGGGTGTATGTTACCCCCGATGAGCTGCAAAAATTAAAGAATGCTGGCTACCATTGGCATGATGAAATAACGGTGGATCAGTTTCGAATCACAAGGTTGCAGTTGAAATTTCTAAACCCACTCACTCGCAGAGATAAACTCAACAAAATGCACTTGGTACATTTGGACTAATCCAAAGTTTCCAATTTTGGTTTTTTGAAGTGATAAAATATCCCGAAAAGGGAGATTAACGCGGTTATTGAGAAAAAGGTGAGACTGATTGCTACTGAAGTACTCTCAGTCAGACCTAGCCATTCAGCTCCATAGAGAAAGGTGATTTCACGACTTCCAAATCCACCAATAGTCAAAGGTATAACCGAAACAATCGATGAGATTAAAAAGGTAAACAAATATTCAACAGTCTGTAGTTCAATAGATAGTGACTTTAATATGCACAAAATGCAAACGAGTTGGGACAATTGAACAAACGCAGAGTACCCTAAAGATTTCCAATAAACCGGCAAAGCGTAAGGAAAAAATTGTTTGTTAAGCCCCAAAAATACGATTATGCTAAGTGGAATTCCGGTTGCAAAAATCCATCTGTGGGTGGCAAAAATGGGATAATCAAGCAACAGGGCTAAAACACAGATGTAAATAAAAATCAACAACATACCACTCAGCCGGTCCAGAAGCAAAACGGAAACAACTTTTTTGGTGCCTGACTTGTATTTTTTTTGAATTACATAACCTTTGTAAGCATCACCTCCAATTCCTCCAGGTAAAAAAAGGTTGTAGAACATACCTAGCAGGTACAATTTTAAGTTGCTTAGTTGGGTGATTCTGACCTCAATTTGATGAAAGTAAAGATTGAGTCGAAATGCGGCCAAAACTTTTGAAAGGACCACCAATAATATTCCAAGAATGAGATATAATGGATTGCTGTCCTTGAGTGTTTTGACAACATCCTCAAATTGAATTTTCGTAAAAATGAAGTAAATCAGCGCTACACTAACAACAATCTTGAGTGCTGTAATGAGTTTTTTACGCAGCTTTTCCGTCACCGATGGTTATTTTTTTGACACGATAAGGCCTTTTTTGTTGAGACTCATAGTAGGTTCGAATAAGCAGTTCCATCACAATTCCGATAGTGAACAACTGGATTCCTCCTAAAATGAACATCATACCAAAAATCAGTAGTGGTCGGGTACCAATATCTTCTCCAAAACCTAGCTTTACAATGAGCAGATAAATATTGATGAAGAAACCGAGTATGATCAAAAGCACTCCAAAAATTCCAAAAAGGTGAATTGGTCTTTGAAAATACTTACGAATAAAAAGCAAGAGCATCATATCGGCCACCACTTTAAAAACCCGTTCCAAACCATATTTGGAAACCCCTGCATGACGTGCATGGTGTTTTACTGGCACCTGTTTTATCTGTCCACCTTCCAAATAGGCCAGAAGCGTAATAAAACGGTGCATTTCGCCATAAAGATTTAATCCTTTGGCGATATCCTTTGTAAAAACTTTTAGGGCACAACCATTGTCTTTGATATCCAATTTGGTGACCCTGCGAACTAAGAAATTTGCAATTTTCGATGGTATTTTTTTGACCAAAGAATCTTTACGCTTTTGTCGAATTCCTGTAACTACATCATAGTCGTCGGTCACCGCATGTTGCAACATTTGAGGAATATCTGAAGGGTCGTTTTGCAAATCACCATCCATGGTGATAATGTATTCCCCTTCTGCATAGTCGATTCCAGCCGCCAAAGCCAAACTTTGACCGTAGTTCTTTTTAAGTTCTATCAAATGAACTTTGTGATCATCCATGTCCTTGACCACTGTTCTGGTCTTGTCCGTAGAAAAATCATCTACATAAATAATTTGATAGTCGTAACCCTTTAAATTCTCATGGATTTTTTCGGTCAACAAGACCACATTGTCCTCTTCGTTGTACAATGGAACCACAATGGATAGCAGGGAATCGGTGACAGTGCTCATGTGTTGGCTTATAATCTGGGCAAATTTAGTTCTTTTATTTAAGTTCCCCGGTTAGGCTTTCCAACAGTTTTTTTGCAGCATAGAATGGGGATATTTTTTGCTGTTCCACTGCTTTCAACATTTCGGCCTGGATTTTTTCGAATGCCTTTTTCTGATGAAAATGTAGTTTTAACAGCTCATCCACTGTTTGAAGAAACCAATTTTTGTTTTGATTTTTTCGGTTGTCATCAAAATATCCGTTCGTTTTCACTTGATCAACAAATCCTTCAATCATTTGCCAGATTTCAACAATACCGGTCTGCTCTAAAGCAGAACATCGAAGTACTTTGGGCGACCAGCCATTTTCTTTGGGAGGATACAAATGCAGAGCCCTTGAAAACTCGACCTCTGCTAATTTGGCTTTTTCAATGTTGCCGCCATCGGCTTTGTTTATGGCAATAGCATCGGCCATTTCCATGATGCCTCTTTTGATGCCTTGCAGCTCATCTCCTGCGCCAGAGAGCTTAAGTAGTAGAAAAAAATCGACCATACTATGGACCATGGTTTCACTTTGACCCACGCCTACAGTTTCAACTAAGATAACATTATAACCAGCAGCTTCACATAGAATTATGCTCTCCCGCGTCTTTCGGGCTACACCACCCAACGAATCTCCCGAAGGGGAAGGTCGTATAAATGCATTAGGGTCTTTGGCTAGCATTTGCATTCGAGTTTTATCCCCTAAAATGCTCCCTTTACTTAAGGTGCTCGTAGGGTCAACCGCCAGGACAGCCACTTTTTCCCCCAATTGGGTCAATGTAGAACCGAAGACTTCGATAAATGAGCTTTTCCCTACTCCAGGAACCCCCGTAATTCCAATTCGTATGCTATTGTTCTTTTTGGAAAGACATTGCTCAATCAAGATGTTGGCTTTTTGAAAATGTTCAGGTTTTGAACTTTCCAAAAGGGTTATTGCTTTGGCCAGATGCGCTTTGTCTCCTTCAAAAATTCCTTGTAACAATTGCTCAGCAGAGATATCCTGCTTTCGAATCTTTTTTATTTTAGAAATATGGGAAGAAATATGTTGCTCTTTTGCCAAGGTGGTACTGCTATGATAACCACTAAGGTATAAAGTTTTCATCGTAAGATGTTAAAAAAGGCTCAAATTGAAACAATTTTGCAACACGCACTTTTTTATATCGTCCTTAACTTGAACAACTATAATACCAAACACCAAAACCGACCATGTTTCAGATTGAACTGGTAGAAAAATGCAAAGTCAACGACCGCCAAGCGCAATTAAAGCTTTACAGGCAATATTGCGATGGTATGTATGGTGTGGCCATCCGTTTTCTGAAAAATCCGGATGATGCAGAAGATGTACTGCAAGAAGCTTTTATTAAAGCTTTTCAGCGAATAGACCAATTTAAAGGTGAGGTTACGTTTGGTGCTTGGTTAAAAAGAATTGTCATCAATGGAAGTATCGATTTTTTAAAGTCGAAACATCAAAAGACAGTTGAATTGAATGAGGGGCATATTCACCTTGTAGATGATGACGATTGGACGGTTGAGGATGGGATTTCAATTGAGGAAATTAAGAATGCTGTTGAAAACCTCCCGGAAAAATATAGATATGTAGTACAGTTGTTTTTGATGGAGGGGTATGATCATAATGAAATTTCAGGAATATTGGAGATTTCGGAGACCGCATCAAGAACCAGATTGTTGAGAGGTAAAACGAAGTTAAAAGAAACATTAAAGGATAGGACATATGGCACAGGATCTTAGAGAATTGTTCGCTAAAGAAAGGGAGCTCCGAAAAGATAAGATGAAGGACGGTCATGAAGCTCGATTTTTATCCAGATTGGAGGAAGATTTACCAAATGCAGAAGCAGTGGTTGAATCACCACTTCAATCTAAAAGAAAATCTAGCTCGTTCTTCTGGCTAAGGGTTGCAGCGTCGGTAGTCGTGCTATTGGGTTTGGCAATTTATTTCTTCTCTAGTAAGGAGGCCGTCGAGGAGCGCAAAACCACTATTGCTGATACTGAGAACACACAAGTGCAACGCAATGGTATTTCGTTGGGAGACCTTTCACCCGATTTGAAAAAAGTAGAGAGCTATTATGTAACCAATATTAACCTGGAGCTTTCAGATTTAGAATTTACCGGAGAAAACAAGGCTATTATTGATAGCTATATGTTGAGACTTTCCGAATTGGATAAAGAGTATAACAAGCTGACAGTGGAACTCAATGATATTGGACCCAATGATGATACCATAAATGCCCTGATCCAAAACCTGCAGTTGCGATTGCAATTATTACAAAAATTAAAATCAAAGTTGAATCAATTAAAATCATCAAAAAATGAACAGGAACCCGCAAATATTGTTTAACGTTTTCCTATTTGGCCTAATGGGAGTCATATGTCAGGCCCAGGAAAAATCAAAAACGTACAAAGAGACATTTAATGTTGACTCGGAAACGGTTTTGAATATTGATACCAGTCATGCTGATATTGAATTTGAGACCTGGGACAAAAACCAAGTGGAAATTACCGCTGTGGTAGAACTCGAAGGTGCCTCTGAAGAGGAAGCCAAGACTTATTTTGAAAAAGATGTTATCAGGATTTTAGGAAACAGCAAGGAAATTGATATTAAAACCATCGGCAACAGTTTTAGCGTACTTTCTGGCAATTCCTTTGACCACGATTTTGATTTCGTGGTCCCCGATGTTTCCTTTGTTGAACCGCTATTGGAGAGTTTCGAAATTCCAGAGCTTCCAGAAATGCCCGAAGTGATTGTAATTCCCGAAATGCCCGCATTACCACCTATTCCGCATCTAAACTTTGATTATGAGGCGTATAAAAAAGATGGCGATAAATACATGAAGGAGTGGAAAAAAGACTTTGATAAAAAGTTTGATGAAGATTATAAAGAGCGCTTTGAAGAGTGGAGTGAAAAAATGGAAAAGATGACCGAAGAACGCAGGGAGCAAAGAGAAAAACTTTTGGAACAACGCGAAAAGATGAGGGAGGAAGCCCGTGCTGTAAGAGATGAAGCTAGAGCCATGAGGGATAAAGCCCGTGCACAGCGCAATGAACTTCGAAATGAAAGAAATAGGGAACGAGGGAAGTACAGAGCAGAAAGAGTTTTCAGACTACAAAGTGGTGATGATTCCAATATTTTTTACTTTTCTTCTGATGGGGAAGGAAAAAAGTATAAGGTTAAAAAATATATTAAGATTAAAATGCCAAAATCCGTTAAACTAAAAATGAATGTTAGACACGGAGAGGTAAAATTGGCATCCAACGCCAACAACATTAAAGCAAGCTTGTCTTATGCAAGCTTGCTTGCTTCCACCATTGATGGGGATAGAACTGATATCCGAGCTTCATATTCTCCGGTTGTAGTACAAAACTGGAACTATGGACAATTGAAAACTGATTATTCCGATCACGTAAAATTAAATGAAGTCGGTGTACTTACGTTGCACTCTGTTTCCTCGAATGTTACCATAGATCATTTGAGGGATAAGATTTATGTAACAAACAATCTGGGAGCACTAGAAATAAACTCAGTGTCCAATACATTTTCTGATGTGGATATTACTGTGGAGAATGGCGAAGTAGATTTTGCTATACCTTCCGTACCGTTCTCTATTTATGTAAAGGAAACCAGTTCTGATGTTACCTTTCCTAAGGTTCTTGCTATTGGATCATCTAAAAATTACAATACCAGCGTACATAAAGGCTATCATATCAATAATAAGAATGGGAAGACCGTCAATATAAACTCAAAGTATAGTGAGGTCGCATTAAAAGAATAGTGTGATAATATTCTTTCCTTGATTCTTCTTCACCAGCCTACGCTTAGCAAAAAGTCTTCAGCAAACGTCCATCACACTTTAGCGTGATTCTTCTTTTAAATATGATTTGAAATTTGCCTTAAACCGATTCAATCTCGGGATTGAAACATTTCTGATATAGGAATTATTAGGATTTCTTCGTTCATAATCTTGGTGATAGTCCTCGGCCTGATAAAAAACATCGAATTCCACAACTTGGGTTACTATAGGCCTTCCGTATACATTTTGAGACTCTAAAAGAGCAATATAATCCGTTATGGTTTTCTCTTCAGCATCGTTTTTGTAAAAAGCAATGGAGCGATATTGTGCGCCACGGTCAGGGCCTTGTCTATTTAAGGAAGTAGGGTCATGGGAGCCAAAGAATACTTGAACCAATTGTGTAAAAGAAATTACTTCAGGGTCATAAAAGACCTCGACAGCTTCTGCATGTCCTGTTTTTCCATAAGCTACTTGTTCATATGTAGGGTTCTTTTCAGGCCCTCCGGAATAACCAGAGTATACTTCTTTAACCCCTTTGACACTTTCAAAGATTGCCTCAACACACCAGAAACACCCACTGGCAAAATAAGCAGTTTCATATTCCTGAAGTTTTTCAGGGGAAATAACAACTTTTTCAACGGTTTTGTGCTCCGCTATCGTTGGCTGATTTTTATTTGGAGTCTTGGACTGACATCCTAAAGATGACGATAGAATCAAAAGTATAAATAAGGTTCTCACAGATATGTTTTTAGACTTTGTCGTACCCTAATATAATCTATTACGAAGTGTAGATATGTTTTTAGGGCTTGCAATTTTTGCGTGTCATGATTTTCAGCATCAATTTTCATCCTATTTGACGTAAAAATATAAAAACCCAGTGGTGTTTGGTCATTAACAGTGTCGACGTCCTTATCAAAAAATCGGACCAAATGCATGTACTGTATCCTCTGTTATTACTGAGAGTATCGACGAAATGCACATGGAATCGATAGCGTGTTTTTTCTGCTCAAAACGTTTATCGAGGATAAAATACACTTCAGCCGAAAAAAGTTCCGACACCGAAAAAAAATGGGCGTTAAGCGAGATAAATCCGGGTCAGGGGTCATGTGAAAGTAGATTTACAATGTAAAAACAACCCAAGTCATGAAAGCAATTTTAACCCTTATCGCAGTAATCTTCTTCGGAACTTTAGCAATGGCGCAAGACGCTTCTAAAGAAGTGAAAATTGAAACTACAACTGTTGGTGTTGAATTGGATATTACCATCCAAGAAGAGACTGAAAAAGAAACTAAGGTTGCTAGACTGTACAGATTTAAAAACTCTCGAGTTAAAAAAGAACTTTCTTTCAGAACTAAAAGAAACAAATCTAAATTGGCATAATAATGATATTGGGAATTGCCATACCACTTGCATTATTCTTTAGCACGGCTTTTGTTATCGCATCGATTGCTTTCTCAATGCGTAAGAGACGAAATCCAAGAGATTGATACAAGATTTTCGGACAATATTGTTTTTACATCCCAAACCTTAACTTAACCCCAAACCTTTTACACTATGCAAACTATTCTAATCCCGGTTGCTTTATTTTGTAGTTTAATTTTTGTTTCTGTTGCTGTACTGTTTTCTTTACATCTTGCAAAAGTGCCTTCGCGTCGTAAATAATCCCATCTTTAATGGTATAGGTAACACCACCAACGCGAACAACTTCATTATCTTCGGTTAGTTTGATGGCTCCGGTGCCGTAAAGTACCTTAAGGTTTTTTAACGGATTTTCGGATACGACAACAAAATCGGCAAGCTTACCTACGGCTACTGTACCAATTTTATCATCCATACCTAAGGCCTCAGCACCATTTAAGGTAGCAGAACGGATTATTTCCAGGGGATGAAAACCTGCTTCACGCAGTAACTCCATTTCACGGATATAGGCAAAACCATACAACTGGAATATAAATCCAGAATCTGACCCTGTGGTAACTCTGCCTCCTCTGTTCTTGTATTCATTTACAAAAGTCATCCATAGTTTATAATTTTCTCGCCAGGCTACTTCCTGCTCGGTGCCCCAATCATGCCAGTAGGATCCATGTGAGATTTTACTAGGCTGATAGAAATCCCATAAAGAAGGCAAGGTATAGTCCTCATGCCATTCGGCTCTTCGAGCTCTGTGTAAATCCCGACTTGCTTCATAAATATTCAAAGTGGGGTCTAAGGTGAAGTCAAGACTAATCAGTTCATCCATCACCTTGTTCCAATGCTCAGAATAAGGTTTGGCGGCTTGTTTCCATAGTTTACCCGCTTCTTCAAAGCGATGTTGCTCATTTTGATAGTTGTAATCCAAGGGATAGTCTTGAACTGTTTTGTCTTCAAATAAAGCTTCAGGAAGCCCATACCAGTGTTCCATGCTGGTCAACCCAGCTCGTGCTGAATGTAAGACGTTCCAACGTGCAACATCCAATTGGGCGTGATGACAGGCGGAACGTAGTCCGAGTTTTTTGTTCTCTTCCAAAGCCGCTGCCATAATTTCGGGGGCTGCCCCAAAGAACTTTATACCATCTGCTCCCCGTTCTGCATTGGCTCGCACCCATTTCCTTGCTTGTTCGGGAGTGCTGATTGGAGCATCGTTCAACGGATTAAACCCGCTTGACTTTTGCCCGAAGGCAGTATAGGCCAATATTCTTGGCGCAACAATTTCATTTTTGGAACTTTTTTGTTTTAAATCTAACGTCCAGTCCACGCCACGTCCGGCAGGTTCTCTGACAGTGGTAATTCCATGGGCCATCCATAGTTTGAAGACATAGTCGTAATCCGCGCCTTGCGCAATACCGCCGATATGGCCATGCATATCCACAAAGCCCGGCAGAAGATACATACCCTCGCAGTTCAATTCTTTGCCTCCAGGCTTGAGTTGAGGTCTTTTAGACTCATCAATTTTGACCCCAGGATAGCCTACCACTTGAATCTTTGTGATTTTGTTGTCCTCCACAACGATGTCAACGGGGCCTCTTGGAGGGGCGCCATTTCCGTTGATCAGTGTCACTCCTCTAATTATAAGTTGGGAAAATGGCCCTTCGCTAAGATTTTCTTGTGCCAAGCCAGAACCTAATTGGAACAGGGCAACAAGTAAAAACAGTTTTTTCATAATAGTTGTTATTCTGGAATTCTAATTTTATCTCCTAAAAACAGAGCGTTCAGGAATAACCTGTTGGTTCCATACCACGACCCTCTAAAATTGGGATTATCTGCAAAAAGCACTACTCGACCACCTCCTAGTTTGCTAACAATCAACGACGCAGAGAGTTTCAGGTTTTCTTCCATGTTCTTTTTGGTAACAAAGCCATCAATATGTGGGTCTTTGGAATACTTGGCTACTGTGGCATAGGCATTTTTACTTGGAGCAAGCCATACTGTGTTGTTTTTGTATACTGGAATGGAAGTATCATGATATCCAAAGGCTAGGGGATGAGTGACATCTAAATCAACTTCAAGAATAACACCGCCAACTCTTTCCTTGCCCAAATTCTCCGAGGCATCAACATAAGGTTTTCTTTGGGTGATTTCTGTAGAATCCTTTTCTTTTTTGGTCAACTTTTCCTTGACCAATTTTTTATCGATAGCCCATTTAGATGCCGTTCCTATGGTAATCAAAGTGTTGCCTTTACTCACCCAAGATTTAATTTTTTCTTGCTGTTTTTTGTTGAAGTCATAACTCCCAGAAACCATTACCAATGTGTTGTATTTATCCAGATTGGCCCTGCTTAGATTTCTCATTGGAATTTTGGTAATGGGCATATGCACTCGTGTATCCAACAAATGCCAAACTTCCCCAGCTTCATAAGAACGAACACCATTCCCAATAATCATGGCCGCTTTAGGCTTTTTAATTGGAGAAACATACCTGCTTCCCAAATCGATACCTTTAATACTATAGCCAGAGTTGGTCGCATAAATAGGCACCTGGAATTTTTGTTGAGCTTCTTGAATTCTTTTATATATCTCGTCGGGACTCTTCTTTTGAAGACTAACAGGAACTACTAGGGCTCCATAGTTGAAACTTTTATTCCCAGCGTTGGTTTTGGCCGTAAAGGGCTTAAAAGAGCTTGAAACGACCAGTCCTTTGGATTGTAAATAGTTTAAAGTGGCAACCGCATTGTAATCGTCATAATCGATAATGTATGCATAGTTTGATTTCAGAACCGTTTCAGGATTCGCTAGATTCTTGACCGTTGTGATTTTCTCTCCAAGATTCAACGAGGTGACCGGTCTGTATTTCATATTATAGAAATTGGCCACGGACCAAGCTGAGGCATCATAATAGACACTGTCCCTGAATTTTTCATAGGTCTCGAACATGGTCTGAACCATCCGGTACTGTGGTTGTCTTGTGGGTACAACAAAACCGTTTCCGGATTTAAATACTTCAATTTTGTGCAATAACAATTTGTCGATAAACGCTTTTACACGATTGGGGTCGTGATCATCTTTAAAGGAATAACCTCTGATTCTACTTTTGGAAGCATTTCCCAAGGCACTTTTAAAGAAATCTTGCTGATATTTTCTCAACAGCGCCTTATTTTCAATGGCAGCCTTAACAGTGGTGATACTTGATAAATATTGATTTCGAATAGTGAAAGGAAAGGTGATTTCCCCAAATTCGGTGGTCTGTTTATGACCTCGCGAACTTGCCTGCTCAAACAATAGCCCCAAACCTCCTTGTAAATCTGGGTAGGAGGATCCATAACCAGGATATGTGCCATCAAACACCTCTTTGGTAAAATAAAACGAACCAATGCTGTCCAGGGCTTTCGAAAAGTAATCTCCAAATAAATTGTTCAAATCAATATAGTTCTCCTTTGGCATTATAGGATTCAATGACCCATTGTCTTTCATGGGTTCAAAGAAATAGGAGCTTTGTGAGCCCATTTCATGAAAGTCCGTCACCACGTTTGGATACCAATCGTGATACCAGCTAAGTTTGCCACGACTTTCCGGATTTATTGCCAAAAGCCAATCCCGATTAAGGTCAAACCAGTAATGGTTGGTTCTTCCTCGTGGCCAATATTCATTATGTTCGGCATCTTGCGGATCCGCTACCAACGGGTTTCCTTGGTACATATTTGCCCAATGGGTGTGTCTGTCCCTGCCATCTGGATTAATGGTGGGATCAATAAAAATGACACCCTTGTTCAAATAATTCAGGATTTCAGGATGGTTGGATGCGGTCAAGGTGTATGCTGTGAGCAATGCCGCCTCTGAACTGGAAGGTTCATTACCATGAACATTATATCCCAAATTGATAAATATGGGAATTTCATCATAATTGGTTGGATTTTGTGAGGGATCTGTGAATTTCAGATGCTCGGCTTTTAACTGGTCCAGATTCTTAAGGTTTTCGGGAGTGGTGATGGTAAGAATGACCAATTTTCTTCCTTCATGTGTTTGTCCGTATTCATGTATGCTGGCTCTATCTGAAAGTTCAGAAAGTTTGGTGAGATAACTTACAATCAGATCATGACGTGTATGCTTATCACCTATACCATGGCCCAAAAACTCTTGGGGCGATGGGATACTGGTATTAAAAGGGTGAAATTTTTTAAAGAAATAGTCTTGTGCGGAAACGGGAGCACTTATAATCAGTGCTGCCAAAAGCAGTTTTTTGAGCATTTGATGAAGAATTTGTTAGTCGGTTAAAGATAGGAAAAGCTTTAGCCGATTGTATTGAAATCATCTACAATTTCTTCAAATTCTATGCGATAATAGGTTCCTTTTTTAGAAAGGTCCCTCGCTAAAGTTCCTTTTAGCTGACGTGTAAGATTATAAATAAGCTTAAGTCCTAGGGATTTTGCGTTTTTTGGATCAAAATTTTCGGAATAACCTACACCGTTATCGCCAAGATATAATTCGTAACGGTTGTTGGATAATTTTTTAAGGGATAAGGAGATTATACCCCCTTGGTCGTCCATTATACCATACTTAAGAGCATTGGTAATCGTTTCATTAATAATTAAGCCTAGCGGGATAACCGTATCGATACTAAGCTTATTTTCTTCAATGTTCAAATCAACCTTGACGTTACTACCAGTACCTTTCACTGATCGTAGTAAATATTCTATGAGTTCTTTTACATAGGGTTTAAGTTCTATTTTGGACAAATAATCATCTCTTTTGTACAACATTTCATGAACCATTGCCATGGAAACCACCCTGTTTTGGCTACTTCTGATGATACCGCTTATCTTTTCATCTTCGATTGTCCTAGATTGAAGACTCAATAAACTGGATACTGTTTGTAAATTGTTTTTTACCCTATGATGAACTTCTTTTAATAGGGTTTCTTTTTCCCCTATGCGTTCTTGTATTTCGTTTCGGGATTTATACAATCGCATATGCGCTTGCAATAAATTTTTTCCCACGACCCCTCCTAACAAGTAAACGGCGAAAACGGTACTTAAAAAAGCAAACCAACTTCTAGATGCTTCTGGAACTGTATTTTCTGATATTCTAAAATCCCCAAGGTCATATAAAAACAGCATGGCAATAACAGCCAGATTTAGAATAAGATAAATTTGACCATATACCATGGTGGTGACATAACCCGTAAAAACAACAATGGCCAAAATAAAAATGAACGGACTTTGAATACCGCCACTATACACTGTTACTATGATGGCTCCAACCATAGAAATAATTGAAGTAAAGTTATAGGTAAGTGCTATGTTTTTATGTTTGGTATATAGGAAAGTGTTAGTAATATTAATAATTGCATATCCAAAGAAAGCATATGGAATTATACCTTTTATATCAAGAAAAAAATGGCATACCAACCCAAACAAAATAGCAAAAATGGCCGAGCTGTAATTTACTTTGAGCACCAGATCTAATTTTTGTTGTAAACGATATTTGTCGTTATAAGGCATTTTCATGAACTGCGCTCTGATGTTGTGCTTCTCTGCTACAAGAAAAAGGTTGAAAATTGTGTAGCACAAGTAATTAATATGGGGTGTTTGTGCTGTAAATCTAATTATGTTTTTTATATAAAAAAAGTGACAGCTATAAATAACTGTCACTTAGGTTGTCTGCCATAAAGCAAATTACTCCTCTACAAGCACCCACTCGCCTTTATCAATAAGTGGTTCGGCTTGTTTGTATTTAACAGTTTTGCTTTCGCCTGACATGATATTTTTTATGGTAACCCTGTCATTCCTACCAATTTTCGGTTTTTCACGAACTATGGTTTCGGTTACCTGAGGCCTTCTTCCTTGGGTCTGACCTACGGCCCTGTTTTGAGCGGCCAATTCATCACTATTTGGAATTTCTTCCTTAGAAGTCTGCAAATTTTCCTTTGGTCTTCGAACGTTCCCCGCTTCTTGAATAGGATTGGTATTCTCGGAAGGTAATTCTCCTTTAAACAGGAATGAAATGATTTCCTTGTTTACCTTATCGATCATTTCCTTGAATAATTCAAAGGCTTCGAACTTATAGATCAAAAGCGGGTCCTTTTGCTCATGTACCGCCAATTGCACCGATTGTTTCAATTCATCCATTTTTCGCAGATGCGTCTTCCACGAATCATCTATGATGGCTAAGGAAATATTTTTCTCAAAATCGGTAATTAATTGTGTTCCATTACTGCTGTATGCAGCCTCCAAGTTGGTAACGACATTTAGGGTTTTGATTCCATCCGTAAAGGGAACTACAATACGTTCGAATTTATTGGATTGATCTTCGTATACTTTTTTGATGACAGGGAAGGCCACGGTGGCACTCCGCTCCATTTTTTGCTGATAGAAATCGTATGCTCCTTTGTAAACTGTATTAGCAATTTCTTGAAAACTCAACCTTTTAAACTCTTCCTCATTGACCGGAGAGGTTATCGAGAAATATTTAATGAGTTCAAACTCGAAGTTTTTGAAATCATCTGCCATTTTATTAGTCTCTGCAATGACTTCACAAGTATCGTAGATCATATTGGCAACATCCACCTTCAAACGCTCACCTTGTAAGGCGTGACGTCTCCTTTTGTATACCACCTCGCGCTGGGCGTTCATGACATCATCATATTCCAACAGACGCTTACGAATGCCAAAGTTGTTTTCCTCTACTTTCTTTTGGGCACGCTCAATGGATTTTGTCATCATCGAATGCTGAATGACTTCACCTTCTTCAAGTCCCATACGGTCCATCATTTTGGCCACACGGTCAGATCCGAACAAACGCATTAGGTTATCTTCTAAAGAAACATAGAACTGGGAGCTTCCTACATCTCCCTGACGTCCAGAACGTCCACGTAGCTGCCTGTCAACGCGTCTTGAATCGTGCCTCTCAGTTCCTACAATAGCTAGACCGCCAGCAGCTTTTACTTCATCACTTAATTTAATATCTGTTCCACGACCTGCCATGTTGGTAGCAATGGTAACAATGCCGCCTTTACCGGCTTCAGCCACGATGTCAGCCTCTTTTTTATGCAATTTGGCGTTCAATACGTTATGTGGAACTTTACGAACGCTAAGCAATTTTGAAAGCAATTCTGATATTTCCACTGAGGTGGTACCTATTAGAACCGGTCTGCCTGCGTTGGAAAGCTCTGTAACTTCTTCAATAATTGCGTTATATTTTTCCCGCTTGGTCTTGTATATCAAATCATGACGGTCATCTCTTGCGATTGGACGGTTGGTTGGAATTTCCATCACATCCAGCTTATAAATTTCCCAGAATTCGCCAGCTTCAGTAACCGCTGTACCGGTCATCCCAGCCAACTTGTTATACATTCTAAAGTAATTCTGAAGGGTAATGGTAGCAAAGGTTTGAGTCATGGCCTCAATCTTCACATTTTCCTTCGCCTCAATGGCCTGGTGCAATCCGTCCGAATAGCGACGTCCGTCCATGATACGACCAGTTTGCTCATCAACAATCATTACTTTGTTGTCCATCACCACATATTCCACATCCTTTTCAAACAGTGTATAGGCTTTAAGCAACTGGCTCATGGTATGGATGCGTTCACTTTTTACAGCGAAATCTTTAAAAAGTTCTTCCTTGAGTTCAGCTTCTTTTTCGATTTCCAGTTCTTGCTCTTCAATCTTTGCAATTTCACCGCCAATGTCGGGCATCACAAAGAAATCCTTATCCTGGTCACCAGAAATGTAATCGACTCCTTTGTCAGTCAATTCAATCTGATTGTTTTTTTCATCAATGGTAAACAATAGGTCGGCATCTACCTTGGGCATCTCCCGATTATTGTCTTGCATATAGAAGTTCTCCGTTTTTTGAAGCAGCTGTTTTACGCCTTCTTCACTTAAAAACTTGATTAAGGCCTTGTTTTTGGGCAAACCTCTGTGTACACGTAATAAAAGGAAACCGCCTTCTTTGGTATCTCCTTCTTTAATCAGCTTTTTAGCTTCTGCCAAAACCCCAGTCAAATGTTGACGTTGTTTTTGAACGATGTCACCAACTTTGGGTTTTAATTCGTTGAATTCGTGTCTATCTCCTTCAGGAACTGGTCCTGATATGATTAAAGGCGTTCGTGCATCATCAATAAGTACAGAATCGACCTCATCTACAATGGCATAATGATGTGGTGGCTGTACCAAATCACCTGGAGTATGTGCCATATTATCCCGCAGATAATCAAAACCAAATTCGTTGTTGGTTCCGTAGGTGATATCAGCATTGTAAGCAGCTCTTCTTCCATCTGAATTAGGCTGATGCTTATCAATACAGTCTACAGAAAGTCCATGGAATTCAAAAATAGGCGCCATCCAAGCACTATCCCTTTTGGCCAAATAGTCGTTTACCGTAACCAAATGGGCTCCTTTTCCTGGCAATGCGTTAAGATAGAGTGGGAGTGTGGCTACCAAGGTCTTTCCTTCTCCTGTGTGCATTTCGGCTATCTTACCTTGATGCAGTGTGATTCCACCGATTAATTGTACATCGTAATGGATCATATCCCAAGTAACTTCCTTTCCCGCGGCGTCCCAAGAATTCTTCCATACGGCACTATCACCTTCCAAGGTCACATAATCTTTTGAACCCGAAAGCGAACGGTCAAATTCCGTTGCAGTAACAGAAAGGGTCTCATTCTCGGTAAATCGTTTTGCTGTTTCCTTTACCACCGCGAAGGCTTCCGGAAGGATTGTGTTTAACGTATTTTCGGAAATTTTATATGCTTCTTCATTGAGCTTATCAATTTCGGTATAGATCTCCTCATTTCGATCTATATCTGTCGAATTTTGGATTTCTTCCTGAAGCTTGGCTATTTGGTCGTTGATCTCCTGACAATCCTCTTGGATCTTCGCCTTAAAAGCAACTGTTTTCTGTCTTAGTTCGTCATTGGTGAGTCCTTCAAGCTGTTGTTCAAAGGATTTTATTTCATTTACCAAAGGTTGTAATGCCTTTACGTCTTTTTCAGATTTATCACCTACAAAAACCTTTAGTACGGAATTAATAAAGCTCATGAATAATTTTTCTTTTGGATTGCAAAAGCCGTTCCATTGTAAAGAGTGGTCGAAATCCTTTTGCTAGGCTGCCAAAATTACATAAAAAAAAGCCTCAAATGAGACTTTTAATAAGTGTTTGTGTTTTTGTATATCTAATACTCGTCCTCATTCCAGAGGTAATCTTCCTCGGTGGGATAGTCGGGCCATATTTCCTCGATGGACTCGTAAATTTCGCCACCTTCCTCTTCCATGGATTGTAAATTTTCTACAACTTCCAAAGGAGCTCCAGTACGGATGGCATAATCTATTAATTCGTCTTTGGTGGCTGGCCAAGGCGCATCACTTAAATATGAAGCTAATTCTAATGTCCAGTACATAGTAACGGTTTGATTTTAAATTTTTTGCAAAAATAATTTTTAAACCCAATTTGTCAAGCAAAATCGGAATTATTTGAAAAATATTTTCTGCATGTTACTCTGTAACGCAGAAAAAAGCAATTTATTAGTCTAATTTTTCAGGAATCCATTTCACTTCTTGGGCCCGCAAATCCTTTGACAACTTTCGTGCCAATACAAAAAGGTAGTCGGAAAGTCTATTTATATAGGAAAGTAGATTGTTTGGCAGGGGCTCATTTTCGTTGAGGTATGATGCCATGCGTTCTGCTCTGCGACAAACAGTTCGGGCAATATGACAGTATGACACTGTGGTGTGTCCACCTGGAAGAATAAAATGGGTCATTTCGGGGAGTTCTTCATTCATTTGGTCCATTTCGTTCTCCAACAAAGTAATGTCATCATCAGAAATTCTGGGAATCTTTAATCGATTTTCTTTTTTTGGTTCAGTAGCTAAAATAGCACCCACGGTGAACAATTTGTTTTGGATAAGAGCCAATGTCTCTTTTGAGTGCTCATCTATCTCTTGGTCTCGTATTAAACCTAAAAAAGAGTTGAGCTCATCAATAGTACCATAGCTTTCTATACGGATGTGGTGTTTGGCGACTCTCTTTCCCGTAAATAATGCCGTGGTCCCTTTATCCCCTGTTTTGGTGTAGATTTTCATACTTCTCTAGGAATCAACTTGTGAATTGGCAATTGCAGATACGCACTGATCATTGGTTATTTTCATGTTTTCTTTTGCCATCCATAAATTTTCGGGACTTTCGTTCCCGTCTGCCTCGCTTGTTCTTGAAAAGTACTGCCAAGTAAATAATGGCCAAAATCCCGAGAAGATAATAGATTACATTGCCTTGCATACACGAATTCTTTGTCTAAAATTACCTTTTTAAATCCGGATGGTAAAATGTTCTTTTTCTTGTTCTTTACGTAAAAAAAGTACTCCACAGTGATACATATCAAGGCTAACCGTTATGTTGGGAATACGAATCAAGCGTTTCCATATGTTCTCTTTTTCTTGGTTGGAATGGATGCCATCCACAAGTAACATACTGTTGTTATGCAGCGTTTTGATTGAAAGAACATGACGGACGGCATTTTGATCTAAGTCATTTATGAATAATAGATCCGTTGTCTGCTCATTGAATTTCAATTTGGGATAACTGTTTAAGATGGTGCTTTTCAATTTAGGATTGTCATAAATCTGGAGGTGCCTAAAATCAAAATAATCGATGCTTTTTAGGAGTACGTTGATGGTTTTTTGTGCATGTAATCTTTTCTTGGTGTAAAGGCATTTGGTGACAAAAGAAAACACAAACGGGGAGTGCACCCCATGTTGATTGGTAGATTTTAAAAGAAAATTGAAATATGATTTTAATTTGAAGAACATGAAATACTCCTAAAGTCTTGACGCGGACATTTTGTTAACCTTCCAATATAGCCGATAATTCAAACCAACGTTCCGTCTTTTCTTCCAAGGTGTTGGAAATCTCTTTGAGTTCAATGGATAATTGGTTGATTTCTTCCCCGGATAGATCGGCATCGGTGAATTTGTTTTGGAGCGCTTCTTTCTGCTGCTCTAATTTTTGTATTTCCTTCTCAAGCTTGTTATGTTCCTTTTGTTCTGCATAGGACAACTTTCTAGAATCGTCTTTTTCTTTCCAATTGCTTTTTACAACTTTTTCCGAGTTGCTTTTGGCTTCACGTTCGGCAATTACCCTGCTATCCTCATATGCACGATAATCGGAATAATTTCCCGGAAAGTTGTCAACTACTCCATTTCCTTTAAAAACAAATAGGTGATCCACAATTTTGTCCATAAAATAACGATCGTGGGACACTACTATTAAGCATCCAGGAAAATCAAGTAAAAAACTTTCCAAAACATTTAAAGTGACAATATCGAGATCGTTTGTTGGCTCATCCAATATCAGAAAATTGGGATTCTGGATAAGAACCGTGCACAAATACAGTCGTTTTCGCTCTCCTCCGCTTAGTTTTTCTACAAAATCGTACTGCTTTTTTCGGTCAAATAGAAATCGTTCCAACAGTTGTTGGGCAGATATTTGCTTTCCCTTTTTCAATGGAATGTAATCGCCATATTCCCGAATGACCTCAATAACCTTTTGCCCTTCTTTAACCGGGATTCCTTTTTGGGTATAATATCCAAACTTTAAAGTGTCCCCTATAACTACTTTACCGCCATCTATAGATTCTTTTTGTGTGATGATATTAAGAAAGGTAGACTTTCCAGTGCCGTTTTGCCCTATAATACCTGCACGCTCACCTTTGGTGAAGTTGTAATCGAATTTTTCTAAAATTATTTTATCCCCATAAGATTTTGAAACGTTGTGAAGTTCTAAAATTTTACTCCCCAAACGTTCCATGTTCAATTCGAGTTGAATCTGATGATCAGACCTTCTTTGATGCGCCTTTTTCTTGATTTCATTGAAATCATCGATTCGAGACTTGGATTTGGTTGTTCTGGCCTTGGGTTGTCTTCGCATCCAATCCAATTCCTTTTTAAAAAGAAGTTTGGATTTATGTTGTTCCACTTCCTCACGCTCCATTCTGGCGTCCTTTTCCCTTAGATAATATGAATAGTTGCCCTTGTAGCTATATAATTGGTTATTGTCGAGTTCAATAATCTCATTACAAACCCTTTCTAGAAAATAACGATCGTGGGTGACCATGAAAAGTGTAATGTTTTCTTTGGCAAAGTAGGCTTCGAGCCATTCTATCATTTCAAGGTCCAAATGGTTGGTCGGCTCATCCAAAATGAGCAAGTCGGGTTTGTTCAATAAGGCATTGGCCAATGCCAACCGTTTTTTTTGTCCGCCAGAAAGCTTGCCCACTTTCAAATCCAATTGATCCAGATGTAGTTTGAACAGGATTTGTTTGTACTGTGTTTCAAAATCCCAGGCATTGTGGCGTTCCATAGCTTCAAATGCCTTTTGGTATTGCTCCGATTCATCTGGATTTAGAACCGCTTTTTCGTAATCGGAGATAACTTTTAAAATGGCATTTTCTGAACTGAAAATAGTCTCCTCCACCGTCAAATTTGGGTTCAAGTTGGGTTCTTGTTCCAAAAAGGCAATTTGAATGCCTTTGCGACTGGTTATTTGACCTGTTTCAGAGGTGTCTTTACCCGAAATAATGTTAAGAATAGAGGTTTTTCCACTACCGTTTTTAGCAACAAGAGCTATCTTTTGGTCCTTATTGATTCCAAAAGAGATATTGGAAAAAAGTACCAGCTCTCCGTACGATTTTGAGATGTTTTCAACGGTCAACAGATTCATAGGGACAAGTTACTACCCAGGTCTAGACCTTGGCAAATTTTAGTAAAAAAACATATCTAAGGGCCAACGTAAGCAATAGGAGTATCAAAAGTGGGGAAAAGCTTTGAATATTGAAAATCCATACTATCAATGTCAACAAGAGCAGGCCGATAGCTATCCAAAGGTATTTAGTGAACCAATCGGGCAACTTACTTTGGAATATATAAATGAAGGCGATTGCAAAATTGAACGGAAAAGCCCACAAGAGGTTAAAATTGTTGGGTGTTGAGGTGTGATCGGCCCCAAACCAAATCAGTGCTAGTACAACCCCAATAAAACCAGTGATAAAAAAGAGGGAAAAATCCAACCACCTGCTTCGCGAGCCATGTTTATAATCCAGATAGGTAATTGTGGCAGTGAACAAAAACAGTAGTGTGAACCAAAATAGTGGGGAAAGAGGAAAAAAACTGTTCACATCAAACTCTTCATAATCCAATATTGTCCGTTCCCTTTGTACCAAAGGTTTCCCATTTTTGGTAGTATGGTTCAATTGTCGCATGGCATAATACGGCAGAAATGTATGCTCTTTTACTGTTGCCTTTCTATCAACCACTGACCCAAAGGCGACATCAATCCCAAAAGATGACCAAGAATTGGTTTTCAAGTTTTGGCGTACCAATTCCCTGAAAGTATATTGTTTGTCCAAGTACGAACCGTCAAAAACAATCTCATCACCAAACTGCTGTTTTAATATATCTCCGGCGATGCTAGAGCAATTATTAAGCAATGGGTCGTATAGATAATCCCTATTTTGAGGCAAATAGTTATGCTCTAAAAAAGCAAATAACTTGTTTTTCTCCTCCAAGTTTAAATTCAGGATTTGTTCTTTTACCCACCTTCTTTCCATTTCGTAGGCAAAAAGAAATCTGTCGAACCTGCTTCTTGACAATGAATAAATCAGCCTACCCTTAACAAAATTCAAGATGAAATTGGGCCTGTTGAAGTCATAAGTGCCATAATTATAAACAACGTCAATGCCCAACGTGGAGTCTTGAACACGAAAGGAGCTGTGGCCGAAGGCAGTAAGTAAATTATCACCCCTGGCACAGGTAAGGAAACTTATTTGGGATTTTTCGCTAAGCTGTGGAGTTTGCGATATAGCTTGTTGAGCAAACGCAAGGAGCAGAACGCAAAAGAAAACCCTATACCTCATTTTTGATTTTATCTGGGCAAATATCAGAATAAATCGCACATGATGAAGGATGAAAATAAAACACTTTGTTTTTTCGCTTATTTTTACCAAAACCTGAACGCATGAAGCGACATATTCCGAATTTTATTACCCTTTTAAATCTTTTTAGTGGATGCATTGCAGTCGTATTTGCTGTATTGAACAAATTGGAACTGGCCGCACTTTTTGTGTGTATCGGAATATTTTTTGATTTTTTGGATGGATTTGCTGCGCGCTTACTGAAGGTGAAAAGCGAAATAGGTGTTCAGCTTGATTCTTTGGCTGATATGGTTACTAGCGGACTGGTACCGGGGATTGTAATGTTTCAATTATTGAATATGTCGGAATCTGGAGGTTGGAATTTAGGTTTTTTCGGTCATGAAACCGATATGACCGCGCTTCCGTTTTTTGGATTTGTGATTACTCTGGCTTCGGCATATCGTTTGGCCAAATTTAATGTGGACGAAAACCAAGTTTCATCCTTTAAAGGACTTCCAACACCAGCCAACGCTCTTTTGATTTTATCCTTGCCTCTGATTTTATTGTTTCATCAAAATGACGCTTTAAACACTCTAATTTTGAATGAGTGGTTTTTAATCGGAATGACAATTTTGAGTGCTTATTTACTCAATTCCAAAATTGAACTTTTCGCCTTGAAATTTGATAACTGGAGTTTTAAAGACAATGCGGTTCGCTATCTTTTTTTAATTGGCAGTGTAGTTCTTTTGAGTACCCTCCAATTTTTGGCCTTGCCACTTATTGTGTTGCTGTATATCGTAAGTTCACTGCTTACTTCTGACACTAAAAAGGACTAGAAGTCCAATTTCTTTTTTCGGAGTTCAAAGTTTTGACCCAAGTATACTTTTCGAACCATTTCATCTTGTGCTAATTCCTCAGGAACGCCCGCTTTAAGAATTCCTCCTTCGAACATTAGGTAAGAACGTTCGGTGATGGCCAGAGTTTCTTGAACATTGTGGTCGGTAATCAGTATACCGATGTTCTTGTTTTTGAGTTGAGCGACAATACGCTGAATATCTTCCACTGCTACGGGGTCCACTCCGGCAAAAGGTTCATCCAACAAAATGAATTTAGGGTCAGTGGCCAAGGCACGAGCAATTTCAGTTCTACGGCGTTCTCCACCTGATAACAGATCTCCCCTGTTTTTTCGAATATGTCCGAGACCAAACTCATCAATCAAGGATTCCATTTTCATGTGCTGTTCTTTTTTGCTCAGGTTGGTGAGCTGTAACACACTTAAAATGTTTTTCTCAATACTAAGTTTTCTGAAAACGGAAGCTTCCTGGGCCAAATATCCAATGCCATTTTGAGCCCTTTTGTACATAGGAAATGTTGTTATCTCCATGTCGTCCAGAAAAATTTGGCCGCCATTGGGTTTGATTAAGCCCACAATCATGTAAAAAGAAGTGGTTTTACCTGCACCATTGGGTCCTAGCAATCCAACAATTTCTCCTTGGTTTACCTCGAGGGAAATGCCCTTTACAACCTTTCGGCCCCTATAGGCCTTCATTATATTTTCAGCTCTAAGCTTCATATGAATTCGCCAAAACTACGGATATTCTCAATTTGGGTCATTGACTTTGGGATTTTTTTATGCCTCATTTTCTTCCAAAGCTTCCCAGTACTCAAAAGCTCTGCGCAGGTGAGGAATTACAATTGTTCCTCCTATCAGGGTGGCAATACTTAAAGTCTCCATGACTTGTTCTTTGGTTGCTCCTTGTTCCTTTGAGCTTTCCAAGTGATATTTTACACAGTCATCACATCGCATTACTGCTGATGCCACCAGACCAAGTAATTCTTTGGTCTTAATATCAAGAGCACCTTCCATAAAGGCATTGGTGTCAAGATTAAATATACGCTTGATGAGCTTGTTATTTTCGGCCAATAATTTATCGTTCATTTTGGCACGATAGGTATTGAACTCTTCTACTTTATTTGGCATTTTCCTTCTCTTTTTTGGCTTCTCTTTTCACTACAATTTTAGAAATGTAAATACTGGCTTGGTACAATATCAATACAGGGATTGCCACTAGAATTTGACTCGTCACATCAGGTGGGGTAATAACCGCACACAAAATCAAAACGATTACCAATGCTATTTTTCTGTACTTCTTTAAAATTTCAGGTGTTACCAAACCTACTTTGGTCAAGAAGTAAATGATAATAGGTAATTCAAACATGATTCCACAAGCAATTACTGAAGTTCTAACGTTAGCTATAAACGAACCGATGTCAATTTCATTGAGGACTTCCTTGCTCACTTGATAAGTGCCCAAAAAATTAATGGACAATGGGGCAACTACATAATAACCAAAAAGCACTCCCAAAAAGAAAAGTGATGAGGCAGCAACAATAAAACCTCTTGAGTGTTTTCGTTCTTTTTCATGCAGACCAGGGCTAATAAATTTCCATAATTCCCATAAAACATAGGGAAATGCGACAATGAATCCGGCCCAAATGGATGTCCAAATATGAGCAGAGAATTGTCCGGCCATGGTTCTATTTTGTAAGGTAAAAGGTAGGGAATCGGCACAAAATTCAGAATCGACGCCAAAGAAAGTAGCTATTTTACAAAAGAAACGATAGGTCGGAAAATCCATCCTTTTGGGGCCAAAAAGGATTGTATCAAAAATGAAGTCCTTCATCACAAAAGCTGCGCAGGCGACTATGACTATGGCAATTATTGATCTAATCAAATGCCATCGAAGCTCTTCCAAATGGTCCAAAAAGGACATTTCGTTAGGGTTGTTATCAATCGTTTTTGCCATTATAAAATACCCTCGTTTATAAGGTTATGAATATGGACAACTCCTGCATATGAACCGTTATCGAAAGCCAAAAGCTGGGTTATGCCATTGTCCTGCAATATTTTAAGTGCTTTTACAGCCAAAGTATCAGCAGTTACAGATTTTGGGTTTTCGGTCATGATATCCTTAGCAGTTAGATCGCCAATGTTATCATATTTGCTCAACATTCTTCGAATGTCACCATCTGTTACTATTCCTACCACTTTGTTATTTTCTATGACTGCGGTTACACCGAGCATTTTTTCTGAAATTTCAACAATGACATCCTTTACTCCAGAATCTATTGCCACCTGGGGTTTTTGATTGTTGACTACGATATCTGCAACTCTCAGGTATAATTTTTTACCCAACGAACCACCTGGGTGGTATTTTGCAAAGTCAGCACTGCTGAATCCCCTGAGTTCCAAGAGGCAAATGGCCAAGGCATCTCCCATAGCCATTTGAGCTGAAGTACTAGTTGTGGGAGCCAAATTATTTGGACAGGCCTCTTTTTCAACATAAGTACTTAAAACATAATCAGCTTGTTTTGCCAATATGGAATCCATACTTCCTGTCATTCCGATTAACTTGTTCTTCCCAATTTTTATTAAAGGCAAGAGTGCTTTGATTTCAGGGGTATTTCCACTCTTTGAAATGCAGACCACCACATCATCTTCTTGCACAGTACCAAGATCACCGTGAATTGCATCCGCAGCATGCATAAAAACAGCGGGAGTTCCTGTGGAATTCAATGTTGCCACAATTTTTGAGGCTATTATTGCACTTTTTCCAACTCCAGATACCACAACTCGACCTTTGGATGCTAAAATGTACTGAACAGCCTCGGCAAACTGGTCATCGAGCTGGTCAATTAGATTTTCAATGGCCTTGCTTTCAGTTTCCAAGGTCCTTTTTGCAATGGATAGAATAGATTGGGTATTGCTCAACGTAATTAATGGATTATCTAAGTTGTATTCCTAAAAGAATGTCTTATATTTAAGTTTACAAAACTAAACAAACTATCTCTTACAAACCATTTATGGAAGTTAGAAAGCATTTTCCATAAAATAGATATTCAAATTTAAAAATTTCGCAACCTTCTACTTGGGTTGCCAGGTTAAAATGAAAAAACGGAAATGGGTTTGACGAACACCGATTTGCACTCCTCACTTAAAAAATACTTTGGTTTTTCTCAGTTTAAGGGGCTTCAAGAAAAAGTAATTCATAATGTACTTGCCGACAACGATACGTTTGTTATAATGCCCACTGGAGGTGGGAAATCTTTATGTTACCAGTTGCCAGCAATCATGAAAGAAGGTACAGCAATTGTGGTATCGCCTTTGATTGCGCTCATGAAGAATCAAGTAGACGCCATACGCGGAGTTTCGGAACATCATGGTGTAGCACACGTATTGAATTCATCACTCACTAAAACTGAAGTCAAGCAAGTAAAAGAAGATATTACAAACGGTGTTACAAAATTACTCTACGTGGCCCCAGAATCTTTGACCAAAGAAGAAAATGTTGATTTTCTAAAAGGAGTGACACTTTCTTTCGTTGCGGTAGATGAAGCGCATTGTATTTCGGAATGGGGGCATGATTTTAGACCAGAATACCGAAACCTTAAAAGCATTATCAATAGATTGGGAGACAATATTCCAATTATCGGACTTACCGCGACAGCCACTCCAAAAGTACAAGAAGATATTATCAAAAACCTGGGAATGTCAGGGGCAAAGGTTTTTAAGGCATCATTTAACAGACCGAATCTTTTTTATGAAGTACGGCCCAAAACCCAAAATGTTGATGCCGATATTATCCGATTTATCAAACAAAATTTGGGTAAATCGGGCATCATATATTGCCTTAGCCGTAAACGGGTAGAAGAACTCGCTCAGGTATTACAGGTAAATGGAATAAGTGCGGTTCCGTACCATGCTGGATTTGATGCAAAGACGCGTTCCAAATACCAGGACATGTTTTTAATGGAAGAGGTCGATGTTGTTGTGGCTACAATCGCTTTTGGAATGGGGATAGATAAGCCGGATGTCCGATTCGTAATTCATCATGATATTCCTAAAAGTATCGAAAGCTATTATCAGGAAACAGGACGAGCCGGAAGAGATGGGGGAGAAGGACATTGCTTGGCCTTTTATTCTTATAAAGATGTTGAAAAGCTGGAGAAGTTTATGTCGGGCAAGCCTGTGGCCGAACTAGAAATTGGAAATGCATTACTCCAAGAAATTGTCGCCTATGCGGAAACTTCAATATCCAGAAGGAAATTTATTCTACATTATTTCGGAGAGGAGTTTGATGCCGAAAATGGTGAAGGAGCCGACATGGATGATAATACCAAAAACCCTAAACAAAAGGAAGAAGCCCAAGAACAAGTTGTAAAACTTTTGAGTGTGGTTCGAGATACCAAGGAAAAATTTAAGACCAAAGAGATTGTAAAAGTATTGATAGGGCAGGTGAACGCTATGATTTCGTCTCATAAAACCAATGAAAAAGAATTCTTCGGCATTGGTTCAGAAAAAGATGAGGCCTACTGGATGGCTTTAACTCGTCAGGTTTTGGTAGCAGGATTACTTAAAAAAGAGATTGAACAATATGGAATATTGCATGTAACGGAAGTTGGAAAAGCGTTTTTGGAAAACCCAGTTTCGTTTTTAATGACCAAAGATCATGTATATAGCAAAGAGAATGATGATGCCATTGTCACCGCTGCTAAATCACGCGGAGGAGGTGCTGATGATAATTTGTTGAAGTTGTTGCGTGACCTTCGCAAGCGGGAAGCCCAAAAGATGGAGGTTCCACCCTTTGTTGTTTTTCAGGACCCTTCTTTGGATGATATGGCGTTAAAATACCCTATTACAATTGAGGAACTTCTAAATATACATGGTGTTGGAGAAGGGAAGGCCAAAAAGTATGGAAAACCGTTTGTAGACCTAATCGCCAAATATGTAGAAGAAAATGATGTGGTACGACCAGATGACCTAGTGGTTAAAAGTACTGGTGCCAACTCTGGATTAAAACTTTACGTTATCCAGAATATAGATAGGAAATTGCCTTTAGATGATATTGCCTCTGCAAAAGGATTGGAGCTTTCAGCTTTGATCAAAGAAATGGAACAAATCGTATTCAGTGGTACAAAACTCAACATAGCCTATTGGATAGATGAAATTCTTGATGAAGATCAACAAGAGGAAATTCATGATTACTTTTTAGAAGCAGAAACGGACTCTATAGACGAAGCTATTGATGAATTTGATGGAGATTATGAGGACGAAGAACTCCGGCTCTATCGGCTAAAATTTATTAGCGAAGTAGCCAATTAAGGTGCCAAATACTCAAAAGGATAAAACCTAAGATTCCTTAGTAGCATGAATAACAGCACTATTATCAAAATCACCATAGGGGTATACCTATAGCTTAAAAGACTACGTCCTTTGACGATTCCAGATTTTACAGTTAGATGTTGTAGAATGACAAAAACAGAAGGGAACAGCAATACATTATGGCTAAACGCCTCTAAAAATCGAAGATGCAATAAATCATGAATGGCCCTTTGAGTTCCACAACCGGAGCAATAAATACCTGCATAATTGTAAAACGGACACTTAGGGAAAAGCAATCCATTTTCTGGATTGAATGAAAAATAAAGGAGTATTGCCAAAAATGACAATACCCCCAATATTATTACCAAGTACTTTTTCTTAGTAGTTGCCTCCATTGGCCATGGCGCCCAAAAATGCAAATCCAAAAATTGCTATGTATACAATCCACACAACTAGGGCTATTCCAGCTCCAATAAGTGCCCACATTTTAGCATTCTTAGATGCTATTTGTGCTTCTTCATATTCTCCACGAGCATATGCCTCGTTTACCTTAGATGCGTAAATGATACTAGCTATTCCTGTTGCTAAACAACAAAAAACAGTACTTAATATAGCCAAAACCAAGTGATTATTTGGTTTTGGTGGCATGTTCGAATTGTTTTCCATTTAGAAAATTTTGATGGTTAATTATATTGCTCCATGGCTTCTGCATAAGCCGCTTTAAATTCCTCGATAAATTCAGAAAATCCACCAGCGTTAAAAATGATGTATATCCATCTGATTACCATCAACAAGCTCAAGATCAACGCAATCAACGAAATGATTTTCCCTGTCTTGATTTGTCCATAATTATCATACTCATCTGGATTTTCCTTGTATATTTTTTCAGATTTTCTGGCAAGAAAAAAGCCTACTCCAGAAGAAATGGCTCCAAAAATCCCTGTGCAGCAGCAAAGAAATCCAAAAATTCCCAGTACAATACTGAGTACGCCATTTGGTAATTTTTTTTGTTCCATGTTAGTTGAATTATTGTAAGAGTTTATAAAAATAGTTTATCAAAATGGTTGAAGCACTCAAAATACCAAGAACTATTATGGTAATATTTCCAAATTTAAACTTTCCAAAATTGTTAACGAGTATAAATAGGAATAACAGTACCAAGGGGTAAATTGCAGGGTACATTTTAAATGCTCCCAAAAAATCCCCTTCAAAAAGTAAGAGTACCGAGCGTTGCAATCCGCAACCGGGACAATCCATTCCAAACAATCTTTTACTAAAACATGGGAGCATCAGCTCTTTTGCGTCAAGTAAAAAAGGAATAAATTGCGGGTTCATGGCAGTGGTTATCGACGAGAAAAATACTACTATTTTTGCGATTCATATAAAACTTTCTTAAAAAAATAAAACGGATTCCCAAGTGCAAATATTTAAGATTGGTGATAGGGTAGAAGTGTTGGATGAGGCTATTTCAGGCTCTATTGATTCTATTGATGGAAATCAGATTACCATAATGACCGAAGAGGGATTTCCATTAAAATATACTTCTGAAGAATTGGTTTTGACGGGTCAACGAATCCAAGTAACCAATTTTGAGGTCTCAAAAATAAAATCTGAAAAGGAGCTACCGAAAAAAAAGATAGCTGTTGGAAAAAAGCCAAAACAAAGAAACGCACCCAAATTAGAAGTTGACCTTCATATAAACCAACTCGTGAAGTCCGCTAAGGGACTTAGTAGTTTTGATATTCTTAATCTTCAATTGGAAACAGCCAAAAGACAACTGGATTTTGCGATAAAGAAGCGAATTCAGAAAGTAGTTTTTATCCATGGGGTAGGTGAAGGAGTGCTCAAGACTGAACTGCTCTATCTCTTTAATAGATATGAAAATCTAAAATGGTATGATGCGGATTATCAAAAATATGGATTAGGTGCTACCGAAGTCTATATCTTTCAGAAAAATTGATTTCCGTTAAGGTACCACTGTTGTTACCTCACCAAATTCATCTATGGTCAAATTCGTAATGCGTTCGCCGTTTTCTGCCACGAATGAAACCCCACTCAACACTATGGTGTGCACAAAGTTGGTGCCATCTGAATCTGCCACCGTAACAATAGTTACAACGCCATCCTGAGCTTCTATTTCCTGTGCCACGGTAGGAGTCGCCGGTGGTACATCATCACAGAAATAACTACTTGTAACGTTTTCTGAAAAATTACGATAGATGAGCGTGGATTGCCCCGGGATTGTGCTTTCCGTGGTTATGGTTTCGCCAACTACACCATTATTCAGTGCGCCACTTTGTAAATCCAGGATTAGCGATTCCGTTGTATTAATTTTGAACAATATGTTGTTTGAATCAGTGACAGGGTCCGAGCAAAACTGTAGTGTTGCTTCATTAAAGTCAATGGTCTCTACTTGAAGGTCTCCATCACTGCAAGATAGTGCGGCACAAACCAGTAGAAAGGGGATGAAAAATTTTCTCATTTGCCAAATTTAAAGGAATTCCATTTTAATACAGTAAACCAAACAATACTTTAAAAGAAATTAACTTTATTTGGCCTATTTTTGGACGTTGAAAAATGATAGCTAAGTCATGCAAAAAGTGTATTTGGACAATGCGGCAACTACCCAGGTGAGGGAAGAGGTAATTGCCAAAATGCAAGAAGCGCTTGCCCTTTATTACGGAAACCCTTCATCCACCCATAGCTTTGGCAGGTCTGCAAAGACTGCCGTTGAGCAGGCTAGGAAAACAATTGCCAAAATCTTAAATGCCCATCCGTCAGAGATTATTTTTACCTCTGGAGGAACAGAAGCAGACAATATGATTTTGCGTTGTGCAGTTCGTGACCTTGGGGTGAAAACCATAATAACATCCAAAATAGAACATCACGCTGTACTTCATACGGCTGAGGAATTGGAGAAAGAATACAAAATCTCTTTGCGATTTGTGGATTTGGATGACAATGGGAATCCAATAATGGAGCATCTTCAGGAATTATTAAAGGCTGATGATTCAAAAAAACTTGTGAGTCTGATGCATGTGAACAATGAGATTGGAAACATTGTTGATATCCAAGCAATTGGAGAACTATGCAAAGAAAACGGTGCACTTTTCCATTCTGATACGGTACAGTCAGTAGGGCATTATCCTTGGGATGTACAAAATACGGCTATAGACTTTTTTACAGCAGCGGCCCATAAATTTCATGGTCCAAAGGGTATTGGTTTTGCCTTTATCAGAAAGAATTCCGGATTGAAACCCATGATTTTTGGAGGCTCGCAAGAACGAGGTTATAGAGCTGGGACCGAACCTTTTCATAACATTGTTGGATTAGAAGAGGCTTTCATTAAATCATATGAACATTTAGACGAAGAAATAGAATTTGTAAAAGGTTTAAAGCGCCACTTTATAGAAAAAATAGTAAAAGAGATACCAGAAGTACGTTTTAATGGCTTTTCCGGAGATATGGATAAAAGTACATACACCTTGGTCAATGTTCGCTTGCCATTTGACAAGCAAAAGGCGTTGATGCTACTTTTCCATTTAGATATGAAAGGAATCGCATGCTCCAAAGGCAGTGCCTGTCAGTCAGGAAGCAATATGGGGTCGCATGTTCTCAATGGTATTTTAGACGGTGAAGAGTTAGAAAAACCTTCATTAAGATTTTCCTTTTCCATGTATAATACAAAAGAAGAAATAGATTACACGATAGGTGTGCTCAAAGAATTTGCGGAGAGCTAATTTTTGTTCTTACGCTGTTTTTTTTCTTTGTCGTATGGAAATTTACGGGAAGCCAATTTCATCATCTTGTCAATCATTTCAGTGGTGTTTTTCCCGGTTTTTTTGGTGATACTTTTTTCGTATTTCCAGAGGAGCTTACCAGAATCTCCATCACTGACCTTTACTCCAATTCTACCGTAGTTGGCATCTCCACTAAAATAGTCCAAAAGACTAAAATTTGTGGGCACACCCTTAGATAATAAAATATTTAGGTTCAAGTTACCACTGATTATACCATCTACTTTAAGGATTTTGCAAAGCTGTTTTATGGTATAAATGTCCAAGTTGTCGTAACTAACTCCATTTTGGGCAAGAATTGCATTTGTGTCTTCAATATTTTGAAATTCAACATTGAACTTTTTTCTTTTCTTTCGTTTCGAAAAATAGGTCTCAAGAGCATTTTGAACGGCATAACCTTCTTTTTGGGCTAAGTTCTTTAGTTCATTTTGATCTACATTTTTCTTAAGGTCCAAATTGGTGATAAAAGGGACTATGGCCAGCAGTTCATGATGGGCGCTAAGCTCATCGAACCTTCGGTTTTCATAGATATTTTTTTGGGCATTTCCGATAGTGAACATCAAAAACGCTACAATAAACAAGTGTGTTCTCATCAATTTCATTTAAAAACGCATTCCAAATCTTACATTGAGCACTCGGCTGGTCAGAAAATTGGGAACTGCAAACTGCGTCTGCGTATCTACATCGCGCACCCATGTATTTGTGATGGAATTTTGATTGTTGAACATATTAAAAATCTCAAAACCAAAACTGAATTCCTTAAAACTATGTAACCAGTGACCTTCGGGATGCTTGTTTTTGCTGTCGGCAAAAATATAGGAAATTCCCATATCTGCCCTTCTATAATCTCTTAATCTATTCTGAAAATCGTAAGGATTCGCATTATTTGGTGAACCCCCGGGAACACCGGTGTTATAAACCAAGTTAAGATGGAGCTTTAAATTGGGGATGGTCGGCACATAATCTTGAAATAGCACTGCTAGTTTAAAACGTTGATCCGTGGGCCTTGAAATATACCCTTGGTCAGCAATGTTTTCCTCTGTTTTTAAGTAGCCAAGACTCACCCAAGACTCAGCGCCAGGAACAAATGTACCTGTTAATCTAAAATCCATTCCATAAGCATAGGCTATTGCATTATTTTGGGCGGCGTAGCGAATACGAACATCTTCCACGGTGTAGGTGTTTACATTGTCCAAATCTTTGTAGTAAGCTTCACCAGTCAAAATAAAAGGACGATTCCATAAATTGAAGCTGAATTCACTACCCATTACATAATGAATGGATTTTTGAGCCTCGACACTTGGATTTATCATACCTGTTATAGCTCTTAATTCTCTATACAAAGGTGGTTGTTGGTAACTACCAACCGCAAACCGAAATAAAAGATCCTCTTGCCAATTAGGTTTAATGGAAAACTGGGCGCGGGGGCTGAACAAAGTTTGAACGTTAGAGTCGAAACCCGCTCCGCTTAAAACCCAATGCTGTGCACGGATACCAAGGTTTACATAAATATCGTTGTAGCCCCACTGCGAGTGTTGACTGTACTGGGCAAAACCAGAAAATCGATTGGTTTTGGCAAAATTTGTTGCTTGCACTCCTTCGAAAGCAATAAGATCTCCGGTAAAAGGCTCTTCTGGCTGGTTGTTGATTACGGGTGGACTTGAAGGCCGAATAAAAAAACCTGCAGAATCTATAAACTCCGACTCCCTCAATTGATCTCGAAAATCTTCATGGGTAAATTTTACACCCCATTCTAAAGATTTTCCATTTTTCTTGAGCTTGCCCCGATGGGCTAGATTAAAGATTAAAGCATCCAATTGATTTCTTGCCCGATTGAATTGCGAACCCACCCCACGCGATGAGGTGACTCCACCAAGATTGTCACCACCTAAATTCGTGTCGACTTCTGCCAATTCGTAGGAAGCGATAACATCTGAAAATTCTTCTTCTTGGGTATGATAAATTGAAGCGGTGGTATTAAGTTTTAGGTGATCATTTACCAAAAAGTCGGCTTTGAGGCCGCCCATGGCATTGACATACTTGCTATTCTCCTCACCTTCATAAAAAACCAAAAGCGCCCTAGGACTGTTTATGGTTCCAAAATTGGTCTGGCGGGTCAACGGTTGGTTTTCGTAATCGTTAATAGCATAGTTTCCTAAAAAACTCAAATGGAATTTTTTGGAAAATCTGTAGGTCAAATAGCTTTGCGCATCCACAAACTTTGGGTTGAAGTTGCTCTGGGTCTGCTGGCTATTTACCAAAAGACTATTGTTCCGGTAACGTACGCCTGAAATGCTACTGAACTTCTTGTTTTTTGAAATGGTTTCGAGGGTCGTGCCTGCTCCTAAAAGACTTCCTTCCATTCGAATACCAAAATCCACTGGGGTTTTGTAAGTGATGTCAAGTACAGAAGAGAGCTTGTCCCCATATTTGGCCTGAAATCCTCCGGATGAAAAACCTACTTGTGAAATCATATGGCTGTTCAGAAAACTTAGCCCTTCCTGCTGTGCGGAACGCACCAAGAACGGTCGATATACCTCAATGCCGTTTACATAGACCAGATTTTCATCAAAATTACCACCGCGAACATTGTATTGTGTGCTGAGTTCGTTATTGAATGATACACCAGGGAGGAGTTTAAGTATGTTTTCAACCCCGGCATTAGCTCCAGGAATATTTCGTATAATTTCAGGTTCTACCGTAGTTATGCCTTCTAAAACTTTGTCACCCGTCGGTGTTACTTCAACCCCGGCCACCTGAATTACATCCGTTTTCATCACCGGATTGAATTCAAACGTTTCGTTTGTGTTCAAGATTAAGTCTTGAAGAACAACATTTTCATGTCCCAAATGTGAAAAAGTGATGCTGTTTTTGGCGTCCGCAATAAGTTCAAGAAGGTAGTATCCGTTGGAGTCTGTAACGGTTCCCGTGTTTCCTGATACAATATTTACCGACGGAATAGGATTGTTGTTTTCATCCAGAACGGTACCCAACATGGTCGCGGTTTGACCTTGGGCAAGAAAAACCCATAAAATCGCTAGTGGAAAAAGAAGACGTTTTACATGGATCACATTGTCATTTTCTGAAAAAAGTACTCTTAAAGGTACTGGAATTACCCACATTATCAGTAACGACCACTTTTAGATCGCATTGCGTTTCATTTAATATTTTGTCGTCAAAATTATAAATGATCGTCTTGGTCTTTGGCTCATACTCCATCAAAATCCATTCCCCATTCAAAGTGGCATTGTAGGTGCTGATACCACTTAAGTCATCGGAAATCTCCAAACTTAGGTAGCTATAATTGCTAAGCCATTGTTTTTCTTTAAAATTTTTAGCCTTGACTGTTGGTGATACCGTGTCCTTTGCTAAAGTGTACATGCCAAAGGAACGCGTTCGGGTAGTGAACGATCCATCCCTTTTAAAGGTTCTTGAATGAATGGGCATCTTTTTATCATTCAAACGGGCAATGAATAGTTGTTTCCGTTCTTCAAACGAATATTTGGAAACATCAAAACTTATGGTAAAATTTCGATGGGCAGCTACACTTTTATCATGGATGGAAATAGTATCAGCCCCTTTTTTTAGGTCAATGTAGAAATCCTCATAAAAAGTGTTGGCCGGAAAATAAACCTTGGCAGCACCCAAGTCAAAGTTGTTGGGTTTATCTGCAATCACAAAATCTTTGGTAGAATTATCTTTCTTTTTTATTTTGACCTCCTCTCTAACCCCTTCAACTGGAATAACAAGTTTTGTCAAATTCCCTTTAATATCGGAAATATGAATTTCCACGTTATAGGATAATCCTTCCTTTACTGTAATTTTTCCATTGTTGTGCAGGGTTTTATAAATTCCCAGTCTATTGTAGGGTTCCTTGAAGCATTTTTGGATGCGTTGCCTAAATTTTCCAAAATGGGCATAATCAATTAGCGTATTAATGTATCGTGACTCACCAAAAGAAAAAGTTTCAAAATCATATTCCGAATAAATCTTTCCATTGACAATTTGTTTAACGGCATAGACTCCATTTTTATTCGCTGCCATATCTTGCCTATCAAAACCATTGAAACCAAAACCTATAACACCGATAGCTTTGATTTTGTCTGCTAGGAAGGTGCCGTCTGGTTGTTTCGTATAGTTCAATTGAATCTTTTTAGCGCTTTGATTGATTGCTGCATCACTAGAGAGCGGATAAGCAAATAATCCAACCAATGACGGATCGGTGGCGTCTCTAACCTCATAGCCATATAGCAATGGATTTGTAGGCTTTTCAGTAACACTATTTCGAATTTCAAAATGAAGATGTGGGCCAGAGGAACCACCGGTATTTCCGGAATAGGCAATTATGCTACCTTTCGCAACCTTCAATTCGCCAAAATCAGGGAATGTCTCTACCTCATATGATTGTTTTTTATACTGTAACTTTTTAATATAGTCTTCAATTTCTGGACCGAATTTGCGTAAATGCGCGTATACTGAAGTATATCCGTTGGGATGCGCGATATAAAGTGCTTTGCCATATCCCCAATGAGATACTTTTATTCTAGACACCGTACCATCGGCAATAGCGATTATCGGAAGGCCTTGCCTTCCTTGGGTTTTGATGTCAATACCGGCATGAAAATGATTGGATCGAAGTTCTCCGAAAGTTCCGGCTAAAACCAATGGAATTTCCATAGGGGAACGAAAAGTTTCTTGAGGGTATTTTTCTTGGGCGGTTAAGAATAGAGAAACGAAAGAAAGAACTCCAAAAAAATATGGGCGCATACTGTGGTTTATAATTACTTACGAAAGTAACCAATGTTTTGATTAGTCAAAAGCAATAAAAGTGCCAGAAATTACCTCAAGAATAAATCTTAAAAGTATTGCGAGGTATGGCAAGGTTGGTTAACTTTGTGTTATACGCATTGATGTTTGCATATGGGCGAACTGGTTGAAATTGTAGATTCTTTAGAAAATAAAGTAAGCAAATTGTTGCACAAGTTAGAATTGTTGCACAAGGCTAATGCTAAGTTGAAAGAAGAAGTAAACCTTGCAAAAGAGGAGAACCAATTGCAACAGAACGTCGCATCAGAATGGGAAGAAAAATACAATTCCCTTAAAATGGCAAACTCGATGCTGGGTGGTAATACGAATAAAACAGAAGCTAAACTCAAGATAAATACGTTGATTCGCGAACTTGACGTTTGCATCGCAAAACTTGCAGATTAGCTTGTAACTAAATATGGAGGAAAAGCTCAAAATAAAGCTTTCCATTGCGGATAGGGTATATCCATTAACAATAGACCCTAAACAAGAGGAAGGATTAAGAAAAGCAGCCAAAAATATTGATAATTTGGCCAAAAAATTTGAGCAGAATTACGCAGTAAGGGACAAGCAAGATGTACTTGCAATGTGTGCCTTGCAGTTTGCCTCCAAAATCGAACAAGGAGGAATTGATAAGTCTGAAAACACCACGGCGGCACTGGAGCGGCTCAAGGCATTGAATGATTTAGTACATTCCAAACTGGGAGAATAAGTTCTTTTAAATAAAATATTGTTACTGCCCACATTGGTAATAAATTTTGACAAACTCAACACTATTATATTTGAAAAGGGTGAGTTTAAGTTGTAAAAGCAGGCCCTACCTGTATAGGGATCCTTGAGCAGCTTGTTAGCCCTAAACCTGTAATTTGGAGTTTGTACAAAACTTCGCCCAATGTGGGCTTTTTTTATAACCAAACACAATCAACATGGATAACACTATCATAATTGTTGTAGCTGCAGTCGTAGGATTGGTAATAGGATTTGCTATTGCTAAAATGTTAGAGAAGGGAAAGGCCACAAAAACCATTTCCAATGCTAAAAGAGAAGCTACTGATATCATAAAAGAGGCGAAGAAGGAAGGGGAAAGCATAAAAAAAGATAAAATATTCCAAGCCAAGGAGAAGTTTTTGGAGCTCAAGGCCGAGCACGAAAAAGTCATTATCAACAAGGATAAAAAAATATCGGAAGCTGAGAAACGAACAAGAGATAAAGAATCACAGATCAGCAACGAACTTTCTAAAGGAAAAAAACTGAATGAACAGTTAGAGGGAAGAATCAAGGAAGTATCATATAAGAGTGAAATTCTTGAGAAAAAACAGTCAGAGTTAGAGAAATTACATAAGAGTCAAGTGCAACAGCTTGAGGTGATTTCAGGGCTCTCTGCGGAAGACGCAAAGAGTCAACTGTTGGAATCGCTAAAAGAAACTGCCAAAACGGACGCCATGGCTTATCTTCAAAGTACTTTGGAAGAAGCCAAGCTTACCGCACAACAAGAAGCCCGAAAAATTATTATCAACACCATTCAACGTATTGGTACGGAGGAAGCAGTGGAAAACTGCGTTTCGGTATTCAATTTGGAATCTGATGATGTAAAAGGACGAATTATAGGTCGGGAAGGACGAAATATCAGGGCCCTGGAATCGGCTACAGGAGTTGAGATTATCGTGGATGATACACCGGAGGCGATTATCCTTTCTTGTTTTGATTCTGTCAGAAGAGAGGTTGCCCGACTGTCATTACATCGATTGGTAACGGATGGAAGAATTCATCCAGCTCGTATTGAAGAAATCGTTAAGAAGACTGAAAAGCAAATCAATGAAGAAATTGCTGAAATCGGAAAAAGAACGGTAATCGATCTAGGGATTCATGGACTTCACCCAGAATTGATTAAAGCTGTGGGTCGAATGAAATATCGTTCCTCTTACGGGCAAAACTTACTGCAGCATTCCAGAGAAGTTGCCAAACTTTGTGGGGTTATGGCAGCAGAACTAGGTTTGAACCCAAAATTGGCAAAACGTGCAGGTCTCTTGCACGATATTGGAAAAGTTCCGATGACCGAAGTCGAAGTGGAGACACCTCATGCCATCTTAGGAATGCAATGGGCTCAAAAATACGGTGAGAAAAAAGAGGTGTGCAATGCTATTGGTGCCCACCACGATGAAGTAGAAATGACCACCTTGATTTCGCCAATTGTACAGGTGTGCGATGCCATTAGTGGTGCGCGACCAGGTGCTCGCCGACAGGTGTTGGATTCTTACATCCAAAGACTGAAAGATTTGGAAGATATCGCTTTTGGTTTCAATGGTGTGCAAAAAGCATATGCCATTCAGGCGGGAAGGGAATTGCGTGTGATTGTTGAAAGTGAAAAAGTAAGCGATGACAAAGCGGCTGAACTTTCATTTGAGATTTCACAGAAAATCCAAACTGATATGACTTATCCAGGTCAGGTAAGGGTAACGGTGATAAGGGAGACCCGTTCCGTCAATGTGGCAAAGTAACGCTGATAATTATCATATTTTTCTAAGAGGAACTAAGGTAATTTCATGGGTAGATATTAAAACCTATCCAAATGAAAAAGAACATACCTGTTTCCAAAATAATGACCAAGGATTTGGTCACTTTGACCGTCAACGATGATCTTACGACGGCTGAAAAGTACTTTAAGCAATATGGAATAAGACATATCCCCATCGTCTCCGGAAATAGCATTTTGGGGATGCTTAGTTTAACGGATTTGTTAAGAATCAGCTTTGCTGACGCAGTAGACGAAACCGAGGACAGCGTAGATACTATGGTGTATAATATGTTCACCATATCTCAAGTCATGGCCAGAGATGTCATAAGCGTTTCACCAACAACCACAATCAGGGAAGTAGCTCAATTTCTTGCTCAAAAAGAATTTCATGCGCTACCAATTGCAGAAGATGGTAAATTGGTGGGGATAGTAACAACAACAGATTTAATCAATTATTTGTTGGAACAATATTGATTGACTTTGGGCTCGATAGGAAGGCCAGTGCTTAACTATTATAAAGAAAGGACTTACTCTTCTTCGTTGCTCTTAGCTTCCTCTTCCTTATTACGATTGTTTTTAAGGATATTGAGTTTTTTCAACTTAGCCTGCCAAGTTTCCAATGATTCCCTATGGCGGTCAATGTTTTTGACGACATCCTTTACTAAAGGATTATCCTCAGAAGCATTGGAGAAAAATTGGAGATTGTTTTCCAACTGTCTGATTTCGGACTTGCTCTCGTCTATTTTTTTGCGGATAAAGGCTCTTTCGTTATTAATGGCAAAATCATCGTCGGCTTTTACAAGCTGTTGCATTTTATCGCCATACTTTAGAAGTTCCGACTGTTGTCTGCTTACTCCTAATTTTTTAAAGAGGGCATCCACAATCTTGTTGAACTTGCCGTTGATATGCTTTTTTCTGTACGGGATACGACCATATTGTTTCCATTCTTCCAGGAATTTTTTTAACGTCTCAATATCTTTTTCTTGGTCCCCGCTTAGCTGAAAGGCTTTCAAACGCTCCAAACAGGCGCTTTTCTTTTCTAAATTTTCGTACTCTTCTTTTTGGGAATCATTTTTATCCGAATGTAAGCGGTCGAAGTAATGATTGCATGCACTTTTGAATTCGTTCCAGATTTTATCTGAATATTTGCGAGGCACATGACCTATTTTCTTCCATTCGCTTTGTATACGCTTCATCTCAGGGGTAGCCATATCCCAATCCTCGCTATCCTTTAGGGCAATTGCAAGACCCAAAAGCGCTTTTTTCTTTTCAAGATTGTCAAGCTGGTCCTTTTTCTGGTTTTTATAGAAAGAATTCTTGTTTCTATTAAAGTTTCTGACCGCTTCTTTAAAGGCACTCCACGTCTCTTCGTTCACCTTTTGCGGAACTTTTCCGGCTTTGAAGAATGCTTCTCGAAGTACTTCTATTTCCTTTATCTGTTGCTGAAGTGCTCTATGGTTGCTTGAAACATTTTCCGCGATGCTGGTAATTGAAGCAATAATCTCATGCTTTTTTTCCAGATTTTTCTCGTAATCTTTTTCTAATTCCTGAAAATGTTCTTGCCTACGGTTGTGCATCGCCTTGGTGGCATTGCTAAAGCGTTCCCATACTTCTTCCCGTTGCTCTTTACCCACAGGACCAATATCCTCTTTCCAAATTTTATGCAACATTTGGAGTTCGCGAAAGGCTTTGTTGATATCTGGTTCCTTTGCTAGCGCTTCCGCCTTTTCAACCAATTTCAGCTTTTCTTCTAGGTTGTGCTTAAAATCAAGATCCCGAAGTTCCCTGTTTAGGTGAAGAAAATCGTAGAAAATCTCCATATGATGATGGTAAGTGCGCCATACATCATTGTAGTTTTTTCGAGGAACAGGACCGGCATTCCGCCAGTTTTCCTGCAGTTCTTTAAAATTTTTATATGTCGTGTTGATATCTTCTTCAACATTCACAAGCCCCTTGAGCTGTTCAATGATATCAAGTCTTTTTTCTAGATTGCTCTTGAGGTTTTGTTCTAGTTGCTTGTAGTATTGATCTCTTTTTTCTCGAAATTCAGAGTAAACCTCGTTAAACTGCCGCTTGGCAACTGAGTTATATCTAAAATCTATTTCATTTCCGCCGTTGGCGACAAATTCTTCCTTTTTATGTTCTAAAAATTCTTGAAATTTTTGGTCAAACTCATATTTGATGGAGCTGACATGTTTGCTTATGGCCTGAATCTTTTCATTTTTCACCAAGCGCTGCAACTCGCCCACAAGATTCTCCATTGACATGGCGTGGTAATCCAACATTGGAATATGATGTCTCTTTTCATTTTCCACATCTTCCGCATCCTCCGCATTCGATTCTTCAATTTCCTCTATATGGTCATCGGCCTCCTCTTCTTCGTTTGAAGTAGTGCTTTCTTGAGTTTCATCAGAGACGTCAGCCTCAGGTTTTGAATCCTCTTTTTCCTTATCTGTTATTACTGGCTCTTCGGATGTTGTTGGTTCAGAATTGGGGTTTTCTTTCGCTGTTGTTTCTACGTTATCCGCTATATGCTCAGTACCACCTTCAGTTTCCTGAAGTTTTTGCTCCTTTTCCTGCATCAGTAGTTGCTTTTCCTATGATTGACGATAATTATAGCCAAGTTAACAACTATATTATCCACTACCAAAGGTATTAATTCTTCTTTTGGGGGAGTTTTGTTACATATGAATCAAATGGATACAGCTTGGAAAGGGAGTTTTTTTATGAATCATTCCAGATTTGCCAAGCCTTTTCAGCTTGAAATTTGAGCATATCCAAACCGTTACAAATGGCAGTGTTTTTTGTTTCACCCTCTTTTAAAAAAGCGCTTTTCTCAGGATTGTAGATTAAATCAAACAAAAGATGTTCATTACTTAAAAATTGATACGGGATAGGTGGTTTTTCGTTAATATTGGGGTGTGTGCCAAGGGGAGTACAGTTAATGATGAGTTGATTTGATGTGATGATTCTTTCATCAAGCTCTGCATACGAAAGTTGCTTTTCTTTTTTTGTTCTTGAAACATAGGTGTGGTCAATCTCCAGTTGCTCTAATACAAATCGTATTGCTTTTGATGCACCACCTGTTCCTAAAATCAAGGCTTTCGTATGATGGGGCTTTAAAAAGGGTTCCAATGATTTTTGGAATCCATAAGCATCCGTGTTGTAACCAATGAGCCCATTTTGGGTGATTTTTACGGTGTTTACAGCACCTATTTCTTTTGCAATGGGGTCCAAAGCGGATAAAAACGGAATTACTTCTTCCTTATATGGAATTGTGACATTAAAACCCTTTGGGTCTTGTTCCTTCAAGATAGTTTCTAAGTCAGAAATTTCGGGAATATCATAATTTTCGTAGCTATAATCCGAAAGACCTAATTCTTCAAACTTTGAAGTAAAATATCTTTGGGAAAAGGAATATGAAATTTCCTTACCTAGAAGCCCGAATCTGTTTTTTTTCTTTCCTGTTTTTTCCATACCAATCCAAAGCCAATAATACCAAAATTCCTAGAACCACAAAAAGTACCGCCCACCAAGTTTCGGCAATGGCCAAATTTGGAAAATAGCGTTCGTAGTTAAGCACAATTTTATCTCCATTGCTATCGATCAAAGTGGTGCCTACTTCATCCAATTTAAAAATAGTCCTTTTCCAAGGCCAAACGACGCCTAGTGAACCTGTTATAAAACCTAAAATTACAGCGGTTGAGATTTCTTTAAAGTGTTTGAGTACATAACTCAACAAATGTGAAAAGGTGACCAACCCCGTTGCCGAACCCAATGTGAAAACAGCTAATATTTTAAGGGTTTCCATTCTTTTTTCGTTGTTGACAAAGCCAAAATCTCCTGCAAACACTTCAGAAAGCGTATCGTAAAGCGCATTTACCGAATCGACAAGCAAAAGGACGTAATTTCCTAAAAGGATAAGAATGAATGATCCCGAAAGTCCAGGTAAGGTCATACCGGAAACGCTTATAATCCCGCAAAAGAAGATAAATATCAAATTATCGTTCTGGGTAGCCGGACTTAAAAAACTAATGGAAATACCTATGATTAACCCGATTATGCCCGCTGGAACAGTTTTTTTATTCCAGTGGTGAAAGTCTTTCGCGATATAGTAGATAGACCCCAAAATCATTCCGAAGAAACCTGCCCAGACAAAAAGTTCTTTTTGAGCCAGAAAATAATCCAATACCCTTGATATACTGAAATAGCTAACCAGCATACCAAAAATCAATAGAAGCAAAAATTGCCCATTGGTATATCGATAAAAACTCTTGAACCTCCCGTTAAAAAGGAGCTTAAAGGCTTTGGAATTTATTTTTTGAAGGGAATAAATGAATTCTTCATAAAACCCACCCACAAAAGCAACGATTCCTCCAGAAACACCAGGAACCTTGTTGGCGGCTCCCATACAAAGTCCTTTTATCACCAAAAAAAAAATATCCAGAAGTGTTCTAGGCTGATGCATTTGAAAATAGGGTGTTCTTATTTTTTGGAAGCAACTTTTTCCAAGATAAAAATAAGCGAAAAACCTATCAATGCTAAGATTACGGCAAGTATTAATTGATTGTCACCTTCAAAGGCTGAGGGCCAAACGTTTATGTCATCGACAACTACGGTTTTATCACCAAAGGTTTTGGTTTCCAATACCTTTTTCCAGGGCCAAACTTGATTAATTGAACCAATTATTAGTCCCGTAAGGACGGCAAAGGTCTGGAAGTGATATTTACTGAGCAACCATTTTAAAATTTTTGAAAAACTAAGCAAACCAATTACAGCTCCAGATACAAAAATTAGAACTTTTTTTACATCAAAATCGGCAATAGCGGTACTTAAAGTACTATATGCACCTAATAATATTAAAATGAAGGTTCCCGAGATTCCGGGAAGAATCATTGCACATATGGCAATTGCTGCACAAAAGAAAAAGTAAGTCAAATTCCCGTTTGCTTCTGCCGTAGGCAATGTGGTCAAAAAATATCCAAATCCAATTCCAATAACTAAAAATAGTATCAAAATGGGAGTCCATTTAGGAATTTGCTTGCCCATATACCAAATACTGGCTACAATAAGACCAAGAAAAAAAGACCAAATCAATATTGGATGATACTCCAGTAAGTATTTGGCTAATTTCATGAAGGAGACATAACTTGCTAAAACTCCTATTCCCAGTGCTAGAACAAAATTTGCGTTGGCTTTGTTCCAAAAAGCTTTAAACTTTCCTTGAAAAAGCAACTTAAATAACTCCAAATTAATGTTACTGATTGTTCCAACAAGCTCTTCGTAAATTCCAGAAACAAGTGCAATTGTTCCGCCAGAAACACCGGGAACGGCATCTGCTGCACCCATGGCCATTCCTTTTAGTGTGATGAGCACATAATCTTTAAATTGGCGTACTTTCATAAATTGGGTAATGGAATAGAGGGTTTAAGTGGAAGCCTTTTTAATTTCAGAGACCAAAGTTTGCAGCCATTTTACTTTATTGAACTCAGGAAATTCATTTTCGAATATTTGTAATTTATCAATATCGAGTTGCATGGCCTCTGCCAGTTTTTCCTTAGCACTTAGCACTTCACCACTTTTGAGATACATACCCGCCAACTTAAACACCAGTTCAGCACTTTCCGGATAAAACTCCAGCCCTTGAACTAAAACCTGTATAGAGGAGCTAAAATCTCCTGTGTTTTTGAGAACATCGGCCCAGTTGTTCCAGGTGTCAAATTCGTAGTTACCCAAATCAACCGTTTGTTTATAGGCAAAATCAGCCTCGTCAAAATTCTTGAGAGCAGCATAAATTTTAGCACTTCGTTTCCAATAGGTTGGATTTTCACCATCTATGTTTATGGCCTTATTGATATAATAGAGTGCTTTCTCATAGTTGCCCAGCTTGTAATGGAAATCAGTTATAGCTAGCCATCCTTTGTCCAAAAGAGGGTCTTCGTGCACAGTATTGTAATAGTAATATTTTGCCAAATCATTATTGCCCAATTTTTCATGACACCGGCCAATTCTTAAATAGGCGTGTGATGTTGGATCCTCAATAGATATGGTGGTCTCGTAGTTTTCGATGGCCTCATTGTATCTACCCAATTTTTCCAGGACCTTACCTTTTTCAAAATAGGCGCCGATGAAAGAATCATCGGAAATTATAGCAAAATCAAAAGCGGTCAAAGCTTCTTGGTACATGTTGATGATGTAGTACATTTTGCCTAACTGATGCCAAGCCACTTCACAATAGGGGCTATCTTCCAAATAGTCGTTGAGATAGTGAATGGCGCCGTCAAAATCCTCTAAGAATTCAAAACAATACACAACATTGTATAAAGAGGAATAGTCACTTTGGTCAAACTCAACACATTTCATAAAACTGCGTTTGGCCAGTTCAAAATCATCCATAAAAAGGTACTCCATACCTAACAATGAGTGAACATCAAAACTATCTTCGGCAAGGTTCAGTGCCTCTAAAAGCAGATTTATAGCACCAGGATGGTTGTCTTGTTTAGATTGAATATTGGCGCGTTGAATATAGATTTCTTCGTTGTTGGAGTCAATGTTCTGGAGTTGGTCCAACATTTTTTCAGCCTCGTCATATTTATCCTCAAAAACCATTACTTCGACCTGTAATAACTTTAATTCCAAAGAGTTGGGGTGTTGTTCCAGTCCAATTTGGATGGCCTTTTTACCCAGAGAAACCTTTCCGTTATTAAGATAGTGGTGAATAATTTCCTCAAAGTCCTCCGCGTCAAAGAAATACACGTCATCTGTTTTGAGCATGGACTCAAATTTGCTGATGGACTTGTCAGGATTTTCGTTAGAATCTAACGCCATAGGAACGTGTTTGGTTTAACTATGGACTTAAAATTAGCCGTTTGTGGGCATCATTAAGTCGTTGTCAGGGGTATGTTATCAACAATTTAGTTAACAGGGATAGGCTTGTATGCGTCTAAAACACTGATAATTCGCTCACACCCATCAGTAATTTCTTTTTCAGAAATTGTCAAAGGTGGCGATATTCTAACCGCTTTTGGTTCAAAAAGCAACCAGAAAAGTATAAGTCTTTCCTTAGCTGCTTCCAGTACCAAATAATTGGCAATTTCCGGTTTCTCAAAGAGCAACGCAAGCATCAACCCTTTACCCCTTATTTCCTTAATCAAAGGATGTACCAAACGGGTTCGGAAAAGTTTTTCTTTTATAGAGGTGTGTTCAATTATCTGACTTTCAGTGATTTCCTCCAAAGTAGCCAAACTGGCAGCAGCAATTACTGGATTACCGCCAAAAGTGGTGATGTGACCAAGTTTTGGACTTACTTGAAGGGAATCCATCATTTTCTTGGAAGCAACGAATGCTCCAACTGGAAGACCTGAAGCCATTCCCTTACCAATGACCAATATATCTGGGACACAATTGTAGTGTTCAAAAGCGAAAAGTTTTCCAGTTCTTCCAAAACCCGGTTGTATCTCATCAAGAATCAGAAGGGCACCAACCTCATCGCAGCGTTTTCTTACCTTTTCAAGGTACCCGTCTGAAGGAAGAATAAAACCAGCTCCCCCTTGAATAGTTTCAAGAATTACCGCGGCTGTTCTGTCAGTGATTTTTTCAAGATCAGATGCCAAGTTGAACTGAATAAAGCTCACATCTGGAATTAATGGTCTAAAAGCACTTTTCCGCTCCTCATAGCCCATCAAACTCAAACTGCCCATGGTATTCCCGTGATAGGCATGGTTTGCTGAGATTAACTGGGAACGCCCGGTTACTCTGCGAGCCAATTTGATGGCCCCTTCAATGGCTTCGGTACCAGAGTTGACCAAATAGGTGGTTTCTAAGTTTGGTGGCAGTAGAGAGGCAAGTAGTTTGGTATAGGCCACGGCTGGTCCTTGGATATATTCGCCATATACCATAACATGCATATACTTTTCCGCCTGTTCTTTTATGGCATTGACCACTTTGGGATGGCCATGTCCCAAGCTGCACGCAGAGACTCCGGCAACAAAATCCAGGTGAGCGTTCCCTTCCGTGTCATGGATATAACTTCCTTCTGCATGCGAAATCTCCAAACCAAGGGGATGTAGAGTGGTCTGAGCTTGATATTTAAGGAAGTCTTCTTTTGACATGAGGGTTATTGCACTTTTTTAACCTCGGGCTTTTTTGGTTTGGTAGCTTGGGTATTGGGAGTTTTAATCACCGTTCCACCACCTTTTTTCTGCCGCTCTTGTTCTTCAGCATCGATGTCAATGGGATTGTCAATTCCGCGAATTTTCACCAATTCGATATTGTTGTCGTCCTCATCAAAAATGTCCTCTTTGGTAAGAATGCGCTCATCGCCACGCCATACGAAGCCTTTTAACTTTCGACTTTCTACCGGAAGGTCAGTCTCCGGAAAAATATCTCCATCTGGATTGATGAAAAAGGTAATATCTTCAATATCGTTGTTGGCCATTTCCAGTCGAATTTTGCTGCAAATCGTCTTATCAATTCCTACCAGCTCATCATCATCATTATATACATAGTAGATTACCTCTGTATTCTTGATTAAATCAATGATTTTAAGTTCATTTTCAATGAATTTTCCAAAGAGGTCTTTTCCCTTGGCTTGATTATATCCCTTTTTTCCAATGGTGTCAAATGAAATAATGAAAGCATTTTCAAGCACTTTTAGAGAGTCCAATTTATCCGTTTTCTTGTCGGATATTAAATGGATACTATCTCCAGTTATCTGGTTCTCCACATTCCAAATGATAGGGTCGGTAATTAGTTCTGTAACACCGGTTGCTTCACTAAAATGAATGGAATCGCATTTCCCACTTAGGTCCGTTTTGTAAAATTTTGCATTACGGAAAGCCCTAATTATTCTTTCCTCAGGTTTACCGGTGGCCATTAGCGTATCTCCATGCATATAGAGCGAATCTTGCTGCACAAGACTTATGGTAACTGCTCTTTTTGTGGCAAAAACGGAGTCATTTTCTTTGAAAACTTCAGCATAATGTGCCCTTATAACCCCATTATTGATAGTATCGGTGATTTTTATGTTGTTAGTAGCGGAAGCGAAAGAGGTCACTTTGTCAAAATATAGACTGTCGCCTTCAATAATCTTGTTGTCATAATTGATGGTGGTGTTTTTAACCCCATAACCCTGCTCAATTTTCGTATCGTAAAACCCACGCTCGCAGTAAATCTGATAGTCCTCACCAACTATAGTTGAAGGTCCGTACATATATGCATTCTTCGAAATCCTATAGTAATCGAGTTGTTCTGAATCTATGATATACTCGGGATTGTCGATATGTACTTTTTTTCGGAACTGCACTTTTTTAAGTTCCATAAAATAATTACCGATGATACTGGTAAGGACATTGGCGGAATCGACCACTTTTCCACCTGAACGGTAATAGGATAACTGATTTTCCCGATCAAAATACAACGTGTCTGTTGTCAAGGTCATTTGTCCATCCGTTAGATCGACGTTTTCCCAAGCTTTGGCCAGTTTGGTATTACCGTCATAATCGATTTTACCACTGTTCATTTCGATAGAATCCCCTTGCTGCAGGCGAATGTTCCCAATGGCTCTTAAACGATTTTCTGCAGAATAAAAAATGGCAATGTCACACCACAGGTCGGCACCCTGGTGTTCGAACTGGACTTGACGCTCATCGTCCTTACTGAATATGGAAGCTCCTGGATATTTTTCCTCATTTTTGGTGAAATTGGCCCCATACACAATGTTAATCTGTCTTCCTTCTGTTGGAGCAGGAGCATCTTGCCCAAATGTTATAAAAAAGGACAGGGCAATTATGAAAAAAGAAACGATCTTCAATCCATCAAATTTTGCCCAAAAGTAGGGTTTTTGGCCAAAGTATGCATAGGCATTTAGAAAGCTTTAATATGAAAACCACATACCTCGACCTAGGATAGTCTTTGAATTTATTTTCTAAGTTGGAAAAGAATATCCATAATTTCAATATTTGGAGCTTCAGTGATTTCATAAGCTCCCGGAATACTAGCTGCTAATTCGGATATTCGATAGGCATTTAACGATTCCTGGGAATCCCAGATATAAATTCCTCCATATTGCCCAGGTTGGTCAAGTTTTACATAGTATTTCTGCAAAAGACCTTTAAGAGCTTGAAACTGTGGTTCTCGTTCTTTAGCTCTTTTTAATAATTCTGCTTCCGGCAGCAGAGATTTTAGTTTGATTACTTGAATTATCATAATATTTTGTTTAAAAGTTGGTTGTTTTTTGCAAATGGGTGATTTAATCAGATGAGCGGTTGAAATCCGCCATACGCCATTCTGGTCGCATCAAAAATAACTTGGGATGAATCTATTAATGGGGCTATTAGGTCCACCATTCTTGGGTCTGCAGAGACCTGTTCGTTCGCAAGGTCTCGAGCTTCCCGTGAATCGAAAACAACCCAACCAAAAATGATAACCTCATCCTTTTTGGCATCAATAGCATGAAGAAAAGAACGTGTTCCTTCCAATTTTAAATCGTCACCAACGTATTCAAAGTATTCTAGTGCGCCATGTTCCTTCCAAATCTTTGCAACCTCTATAGCCGCCTGTTTGTATTGGTTGAGGTGATTCTTTGGTATGGGAAGTACAAATCCATCGATATAATTGCTGCTATTTTCCATTGTTTAAGTTGTTTGATATTCACATTGTTATAAAGATTTATTCTACAGGAATATACAAATCCACAATGAATTTGTTCTCAGGATGTTCCCTAAAATCATTGTGATAAATTTCAAAGGGATTTTCTGGGCTTTTCTTATATCCATTTTCGTTCATCCATACAAAAAGGCCTGTCCATGCTTTTTCAAATTCGTTTGGAGTTATCTCAAAACGCCCTACGATACATTTGGATTTGTTAATGGTTAATCGGTTGATTTCACCATCAGTTTCAAAAGGCTTTTTCGTAAGTAAAAATATACTCATGCGGACTTTGTCCAGAGCAGTAACTTTAGCACTATCATAGAATACCCTTCCAAGCCTGGCTTCTGGATCTTGTAATAAATCTTTTGGTGTGGCCCAGTGAATAATTTTTTCAAAAGCAGTTTCAACACCATTCATTCCAATATGGGTTACTCCGGCTGCGTTCAATTCAGGGATTTCTTTGATTTCGATTTTTGCATGCATTTCTATCCAGTTTTTAAGATTGTTGATGATGCAAATGTATTTTTCGCTATCGGGATAGTTTTGACCATTCTTGCTATTCAGTTGACGAATCTTGCTAAACCTATTTGGGTTTTGTTTTCGAAACTCCGTGGGGCTGACATTATAATATTTTCTAAAAGCTCTTGTATAGGCTGAAACTTGACTGAAGCCGAATTTGTGCGCTATTTCAGTTGTAGGGATGGTTTTATGAAGTAAATCCAACGCTGATTTCTCTATTCTTCGCCGAGTTACATATTGATTTAAGGTTTCACCGGTGATAAATTTGAACACACGATGAAAATGGTATGGTGAGAAAAAAGCAACTTCAGAAATAGTGTTCAACGATAAATCGCCGTGCAGGTTTTCATCAATATATTCAAAAACCCTATTGATACGATTCTTATAATCTGTTGTTATTTCTCTATTACCTGTCATATTTCGCTAAGCTCTCAGCGATTCTTACTTTGTAAAATCGTCTACTTCGTTATAGATTTCCACGGAAACCCGCTCACCCAAATCATGCATGGAGCCCATTTGACTATGATTGCCTTCGTGCCAAAATTGTTTCCAATCATTAAAAGAATCCCATCTAGCAATGGTCATTATTGCAGTGGAATCTTCATGGTTTTGTAACATGAAACTACCTCTTGCCCCTTTAACCTCTTCGTGAATCTTATTTGTGGTTTTTTTCCATGTCTCAATAAAAAGCTCCAATTTTTCTGGAGCTACTTTCCAGCTATATAGTATTCGTACCATTATTATGATTTTGGGAACTTTTCATTTTTTGCTAACCATGGGTTGTCCTTGCTAAATACAATTACTTCCTAGTGCTCCAAATTTCATAAATAGGGTCTCCTTTGCTGGATAAACCAGAGTGGTGCCATTTTCCATCAATCAACTCATAATTGAATTCTAAGCTCAATCCAGCTTTTGAATCGTCCCTTGAAAAGAATTCGATGTTTTCGGCATATTTACCATTTAAAGTGGTGTACGTTCCCCCTCCGGTCCCCATGAACTGTTTTGTTTCTGTATTGTACGCTATCCATTGAAATCGGGTCCCGGATAAAATTTTCATGGTTTTTCTTGGTCTATTGGTATCGCGCACTTGGGTTTTACCATCTCTAATTCTGCCGGACATTAACCAAGCACCTTGCAATTTACCAGGTGTTCCATTATCCAATCTGGTTAATTTCATTTCCGAACCAGCAATCTGAATGGTATTTTCAGTAATAATTACCTCGAAACTTACTTCAGAATCTACGCGTGAAGGATTATCAGTGTCAAATTCTACTTTCTCGGTCATCATATCACCTTCTAATTTCCATGTGCCACCGTTGGAATGAACAAATTTTCCTGATGTTGCATTGTATATGCTGATTACTTGATAGCCATCGGCAAAAATAACCACGTTTTTGAGTTTGTCCCCATTCTCAGAAGTTGAATAGCCCTCCCAGGCGCCGATAATACTCTGAGCTTTAATTCCGAACGATAGGAAAGTACAAATAAGCAATGCTGTTATCTTTTTCATAAACTGATGTTTTTTAGAACGACTACTGATAAGTTTGTTTAAATAAATAAATTTACTCTTCGGGTAATCATAAAATGATTTTATGTACTTTAAATGTACGGAAGTTGATTTTGTTTAACCCTACAAACCTATTAGTACACTTTTTTTTGTATTTGCTTAAACAAAGTGACCCCCGACTAACTTGGAATTAAATTCTGTGATTAAACCAGGGCACATTCTATTATGTATTGCACTTACCCTATGTAGTATAGGGTTTACCCAAGAACTCCCCCCCACACAAAATTTTTCACCTTCTGAATATGGTGCGGAAAGTCAAAACTGGGCGATATCTCAAAGCATCGACAAAAAAATCTATGTAGCCAATAACAACGGACTGCTTGAGTTTAATGGCGCTTCGTGGACCTTATATCCTTCACCAAATGAATCCATTATTAGATCTGTAAAGGTAATTGGTTCAAGAATTTACACCGGATGTTACAAGGAGTTCGGCTTTTGGAAACAGGATAATAAAGGAACTCTGGAATACACTAGTTTATCTAAACAAATTAAAGCAGGCCTACTTCAAGATGAGGAGTTTTGGGGAATTCTTGAACAAGGAGAATATGTTGTTTTTCAATCACATAATCGTATTTATGTGTTTAATGTTGGAGATAATTCAGTAAATATTATTGAATCGGATGCTTTTCTGCCGAAAATATTTAGAGTTGGTCAAACCATATATTTTCAAAAAATAGGCCAGGGGATTTTTAAAATCGAGAACGGAAAGGGTGTTTTGGTTTATGGTTCAACTCAGCTGAAGGATGACGAGATAATAAATATGTTCCAAAAGAATGGAGAAATACTTGTCCTTACCAAGAACAATGGCTTTTATTCAATAGATGATAATGGACCTGTTAAATGGGAAACAGGGGTAGATGATTTGCTTTCCGAAATTAGTCTTTATAGCGGTTTACAGTTAAGCGATGGAGGGTTTGCATTGGGTACGATATCCAATGGATTAATGCTTACTGATGCAGATGGCACATTAATCGATCATGTTGATCAAACCAAAAGCTTACAAAACAATACAGTGCTATCATTATATGAAGATGTTGATAGCAATATCTGGATGGGACTGGATGTTGGAATAAGTTTCGTCAACAGTGGCTCACCATTTCGCATATATCCAGATAGTGGAGGACTGGTGGGAAGCGTCTATGCTTCGGCCATAAAAGATGGGAATTTGTATTTGGGCACTAATCAAGGGCTTTTTTACAAGACTATAGCAGGTCAATCTGAATTTAAGTTTATAGAAGGTACGCATGGACAAGTATGGTCGCTGGAGGTAATTGACGGAATCTTGTTTTGTGGCCACCACAATGGAACATATACGGTAGAAAAGGACCGGTTGAATAGAATTTCGGATGTTCAGGGAACTTGGAAGATAGGAGAGATAGCGGACAAGCCCAATCTGTTGTTGCAAGGCAACTATGATGGATTATATGTGCTGGAAAGAACGAATAATTCATGGCAGTTAAGAAATAAGATTAAGGGATTTGAACACTCCTCGCGGCATTTCGAGGTATTTGAAGATGAAGTTTTTGTAAATCATGAATATAAAGGTGTGTTTAAACTTCAATTGAGCAAAGACCTTTTGGAATTGAAAAAGATGGAGATGGATACCTTGATAAAAGGTTCGAACTCTGGCATTGTAAAGTATAAAGGGGACCTTTTATATGCCTACAGAAAAGGAATATTCAAATACGATTGGAACAAAAAAAGGTTTATAAAAGATGGCATATTGAGCAAGTTATATGTGGAGGACGAATATGTTTCAGGTAAAATGGTTTTGGACAAAAAGAATGGACATTTATGGACATTTTCTAATTCCAGTATTGGTTTTGTCCCCGGTGGGGGCTTAGGAAGTACCCCGAGCATAAAGCAAATTCCACTGACAGAGGATATGCGAAACGGCATAATCAGCTATGAAAGTGCTACCGCGCTGGATGAAGACCGATACCTATTCGGAGCTCGGTCCGGGTATCTTACAATCAATATTCACGATTTTAAGGAAAATGAGTTCAATGTCAATATTGCGAATATAAAAGGGGGAGGGAAAGACCGCAGTGAAACAGAAAAGAGCCTTATCGAACAAAACTTGAAAGGGGACTTTCAAAATTCAGAAAACAACCTGGAATTCTCGTATTATGTGCCTACGTATAACAAATATATCAAGCCACAGTATCAATATATGATGGTAGGCATATATCCCAATTGGAGTGATTGGAGCGATAATTCATCGGTAACCTTTGAAAACCTGCCCCCAGGAGACTATACCTTCAGAGTACGGGCTAAGATAGGTGAGGATATGTCCAATAATAGCGCATCATATAGTTTTAAGATTGCACGGCCTTGGTATAGTTCCAATCTGTTTTTAATCATCTATTTAATAGCGGTAATTTTGGGTTCAATTACCATTCATACTGCATATAGACGTTATTATCATAAACGCCAAGAAAAACTTATTGAGAAAAACCAACGGGAGATGGCGCTAGCCAACGCCAAAAATGAGAAGGAGATTATCAAACTCAAAAACCAACAATTAAAAGAAGAATTTAAGAGCAAGAGTAATGAACTGGCAGCCTCTACCATGAGTATCATTAAAAAGAATGAATTGCTCTCAAAAGTGAAAGAACAGTTGGCCACTAGTGTTGAAAATAAGGAGTCGGTTAAGTCAATAATCACAATTATTGATAAAAACTTAAAACAAAATGATGATTGGGAATTGTTTAAAGAAGCATTCAATAATGCAGACAGAAAGTTTTTAAAGAAATTGAAAAACTCACACCCAAGTTTATCTCCCAATGATATAAGACTGTGTGCTTACCTCCGCCTTAATTTATCCTCCAAAGAGATAGCTCCAATGTTCAATATTTCCCCTCGAAGTGTAGAGATAAAACGCTATAGATTGCGAAAAAAAATGAATTTGTCCCACGATGACAATTTGGTAGATTACATTCTCAAGCTTTAAAAAGCAACACTGCTTTCCATTTACCTCAACATTACCTATACAACTAGAAAATTTCCAGAAAATCATAAAGTCTTCATAGGCTTGCAATCCCTTTAAAAATGGGGATTTTGAGAATAATTCAAAAAATACATCAAATTATTGCCATGTATATTTTTTGTTGAGGTATTTATTATGGACTTCCTATTTTTTTAGGATATGTTTAACCATCCGAAAAATCTAAAATCGTAACCGCTTCAATGTTTTTCGATTTCGGTACGGATCAAATTAAACTAAACTCTACTATGAAAAACTATCTATTCAGATTATTACTTTTCTTGGTTGCCGTGGGTGCTTATGCACAAGCAGACAAAGTTTCTGTTGTTAGCAATGAGGAAGGAATGAAATTGGTCGTCAATGGCGAGGATTTCATGATCAACGGTATGAACTGGGATTACATTCCCATTGGAACCAATACCGTAAACGCAAATTTTTGGAAAAAGTCCGATGATGTTATTAAGGCAGGACTTGACCATGAGATGTCACTTCTCAAGAACATGGGAGTCAATGTTATTCGTCAATATACTGGCGTTCCTGCAAAATGGATACAGTATATCTACGAAAACTACGGAATCTACACCATGCTCAACCATTCTTTTGGCCGATATGGGCTGACATTGGATGGTGTATGGACTCCAGTAACCATTTATGATGATGAAAAAACCGCTGAGTTTTTAATGTCAGAAATGGAGGAGTTGGTAAATGGGTATAAGAATACCCCTGGACTACTATTGTATTTATTGGGTAACGAGAACAACTATGGCCTCTTTTGGGCCGGAGCGGAAACCGAGGATTTCCCAGATGATGAAGGAAGAATTCAATTTATTGGTGAGAGTCGAGGACGTCCTATGTATAGGTTAATGAACGAGGCTGCTAAAAAAATGAAAGCAATGGACCCTTCCCATCCAGTGGCAATTTGTAATGGAGATGTATTGTTCATTGATATTGTAGCGGAAGAATGTAAAGACGTGGATATCTATGGAACCAACACCTATCGAGGAGTATCCTTCGGTGATATGTTTCAAGTGGTTAAGGACAAACTGAATAAGCCGGTGATGTTTACAGAATTTGGTGCAGATGCTTTCAACGCAGTTGAAAACAAGGAAGACCAATTTTCCCAGGCTTATTATATGGTGGGTAACTGGAAGGAAATCTATGAAAATGCGGCAGGACTGGGAAAAGTAGAAAACTCAATTGGAGGTTTTACATTTCAGTTTAGTGATGGCTGGTGGAAATTTGGCTTTGATGACCGAAAAAATGCGGATGTCCATGACAATAATGCATCTTGGTCAAATGGCGGATATGCGAGAGATTTAGGCTCCCCAGGAGCTAATAACATGAATGAAGAGTGGTTTGGAATATGTGCCAAAGGGGCAACAAACCCACGTGGGCTTTATGAGCTCTATCCAAGAGCCGCCTATTATGCCCTGAAAGAAGCGCATCAACTCAACCCATATGCTGAAGGCATCGACCATGCCTTTGTAGAAAACCATTTCGACAATATTGAATTAATGGAAGCGGTGCTCAAGGCACGTGGCGATAAAGCCGCATTGCGCGGGGAGCAAAGTAACTTACTGCGTATAAGCAATCTTCAGGCAAAGTTCTCCACATTCAGCACAGGAGGCAGTTTAATTACCACACCTGACAATGCTGATCTAGATGACCCAAATACATTTCCAAACCAACTAGGGTTTGATCATATGCAATCCTATTTTGTTGGTATTGAAGGTAACCCTGCTCCCAATATGCGCGCAGAGGTGAATTTCAATATTCTTGGAAATGTTGCTCAGAATCCAATCAATGAAATCTTTTATGAGAATCGTGCAAGGCCTATCACGATAAGTTCGCCTCAAGGCGATGTTGTGCTTGATGACAACAATAGGTTGGCCGTATACCAAGCCGAATTCGAATGGAAGGCAAAAGAATTTGACCTTAGAGGTTTTTATAGAACCGGTCACTACCATTGGGGCTACGAGGGTGATTTCTTTGGATTGTATCCAGAAGCCAACTATGGGCCGAACTTGGATATCTACAATGGTCAGATTCTTGGAGTTGAAATCGACGGCAAAGGGGTCTTAAAAGGATTACAAGCGGCCATTGGACCACAATTGTGGTGGGGAGCCAACCCTACAATGCTCTTTAAATACAAAAAGCACATTGGAAAGTTTGACGTTACAGGGATTTACCACCGTGATTTTAAAACTGAGCTTGTCTTTGACGAAAGTGGACGACGGGTGCTGGATGCAAACCAAGTACGAAGTGGTGTGATCCCCTTTTGGCCAACCGAAAGAGCAACCTTGGGCATTGAAAGGGAGTTTGGCAAATTTGGCCTTCATGTCGGCGGTATTTGGGCTGGAAACCCTTTGAATGGAAGTACGTTCCAAGATGTAAGAGGTACTCCCGGTGACTATGTAGTTTTTGAAGATGTTGTAAACTCAGATGACAACTGGGGTGGCAAGGTAAAGCTTACGTATGAAGGTGGTAAGTTCAATTGGTACGGTCAAGGAGCAGTTATGGGACTTGTCGCGAATGGCGGCGCGGACCAGACCTTGACATTTACAGGTTGGAAGTTAAAAGATACCGGAAGCGGAAACCAAGCAAATTTCTTGACTGGATTTACCGTAGCTGCAGGAAATTTCCAAATTGCGCCCAACTTTCTCTATCAAAAACCATTGGTAGACCCAATGCCTAATGATGTAAATGCACCTGGACGCTTAAGAAACAATATTGATGATCCCTTTTCTGTCCGTGGCAACAGAGAGACCACTGCAGGTGAGATTCTATTGACCTTCGACCCGACTCCGGGTACTTGGATGTACGAATGGGACAACGACAGGGCGGAGGATGCCAAATTCGCTATGAATCTTGGATTTGTGTATCGTCATCTTCCTACAACCATTGATTCGCATATTGGTTTTAACGCTGACAGGACCTTCTTTGCTTTCCCAAATTCCATTCCCGCTGAAGATTTGTGGGAAATCCACTCCAGAATGGTTTCTAAAGTGCATTCAGACTTGGGAATCATTGGAAGCTTCTACTATGGAAATGGACAGGCAAACGGTGATAGTGAAAGATTAATCAAACGTTTTGGAGGGGATATTAGAGCCATTTATAAGAACATGAAATTCCGGACCCATGTCAAAGTGAACGATTGGGGACCTTTTGATTACCACAGGGATTTCAACCTGACGTATCCATTACAATTAATGTTGGATATATCAACCACTTTAGGTAAACCAGATTGGTTTATTCTTCCAAGTACTCAGGTGGGAATCCGGGGTACCTGGAGGTCGTTAGATCAATTTTCCCCAAGATACTTGCCAAATCAGGCTATTGAATTTGCCCCAGAACCAATTATAAGTCCAGTTGGATTTGATAATGGTAGCGAGTGGGAGATTATGACATACATACATATCAATATTGGCAAATAAAAAGACTATTAAAATGAAAAATAAGAATATAATCAGCTTACCATCCATACTTTTTCTCTGCCTAGGTATTGTATTAAGCAGTTGTGAAAGAGATTTTTCGGATGAAGTACAATTTGCTACATTCCCTGCAAATGGCGATGTTTTTGTAGATGCCTTTTCAGCAGGATTAGATTATTTCCCTTTTGTGGATGCCGGTGCAGACCCCGAAGCATTTTCGGTTGAAACCAATGATGTTTTTGCTGGGGATGCCTCTATGAGGTTCGATGTTCCTGCATTTGGAAACGGTTTCGTGGGTGCTGCCTTCAACACGACGGTTACTAGAGACCTTTCAGGTTTTGATGCACTTACGTTCTATGCCAAAGCCTCCCAGGCTGCAAGCATTAATGCCATTGGATTTGGTATTTCGGCCGAGACCAGTAATCAATTTCAAGTGACACTTAACAATTTGGGAGTCAGCACGCGCTGGCAGAAATATGTGATTCCAATCCCTGACCCTTCCAAACTAACAAGCGAAACCGGTCTTTTCTGGTTGGCTGAAGGAGCATCTTTTGAGGGAGATGAAGGGGGTTATGTATTATGGTTGGATGAAATCAGGTTTGAAAAGTTGGGCACTGTTGCCCAGCCAAGCCCTGCCATTTTTGATGGTGTGGATGTAACTGTACAAGCGTTTACCGGATCAACTATTCCAGTTTTAGGGCTTACCCAAACCTATAATTTGGACAATGGCGTGAATCAAACGGTTTCCGCCGCACCCTCTTACTTCGACTTTTCTTCATCAGATATTGGAGTGGCCGTGGTAAACGAATTGGGGCAGATCTCAGTATTGGGATCAGGTACTTCAACCATTACGGCATTGTTAGGTAATGTTCGGGCGGAAGGGTCTATAGAGGTGACCTCAAGTGGATCCTTGCAAGCGGCACCAACCCCGACAAGGCCAGCGGCCAATGTAAAATCGATTTTCAGTGATGCTTATACGAGTGATACAAGCAGCAATTTCTCACCTGGCTTCGGTGGGTCCACTACGGAAACCTCGGTGACTTCAACTGAAAATGGGAATGTTTTGGCATACGCCAACAATAATTTCACTGGAATCATTTTCGATAACACCGTTGATGCTTCAGGACTTACATTCCTGCATGTTGATGTATATGTGCAAGACGCCGGAACTGAGGTTGGAATTCAAATTAGGGACGTAGGCGCAAACCAGGAGATAGAAACAGATGTCAACACCGGATTTCCAATTGGTGATGACAGAGACAAAAGATTTGACCTGACTGGTTTGACCGTGGGACAATGGACATCATTTGAAATACCTCTAGATGGAGATATTGCAACCCAAAAGAACAACCTAGGTGCACTAATCCTAGTTGGAGGTCCGAATTTCATATTTGACAACATTTATTTCTACACCGAGTAAACAGGTGTTAATCAATAGCAAAAAATAGGGTTATGAACATAAAGTTTAAAAGCATAAAAATAATGAGACCAGCTTTTCTGAAATGCCTTGTCGTTGCATGGATAAGTTTCATTTTAGGATGTTCCACTGACGAGACTCAGACAGTGGCAACGTTTACAAACTTGGTCATGGAAGATAACTTCGATACCGAAGGTGCTCCGGATGGACAAATTTGGGGATTTGATATAGGAACAGGTGAAAATGGATGGGGAAATCAAGAACTCCAATACTACACCGACCGTCCTGAGAATGTAAAAGTGGATAACGGGGTTTTGCTTATAACAGCTCGGCAAGAGGCATTCGAAGGATCGCAGTATACCTCTTCACGATTGTTGACAAAGGATAAGTTCGAGCAACAATATGGTCGCTTCGAAGCACGCATTCGTTTGCCCTATGGGCAAGGAATTTGGCCTGCCTTTTGGATGCTTGGTGCCGATATTGATGAAAATCCGTGGCCCGGAGCCGGTGAGATTGACATTATGGAATATCGCGGTCAGAATCCAACAGTGCTCATTGGAAGTGTGCACGGGCCAGGGTATTCTGGCGGCCAAGCCATTTCCAAGGAATATATTTTGGAAGGTGATCGATTTGATACCGGTTTCCATGTCTTTGGAATCGAATGGGGTCCTGAATACATCAATTACTACGTGGATGATGTACTGTACAATCAGATTACCCCAGAAGACGTAACTGGAACCTGGGTCTTTAATAAACCTTTTTACATTCTGATGAATCTTGCTGTTGGAGGAACCTTTGTAGGCAGCCCAAATGCCGAAACAGAATTCCCCCAAACCATGATTGTCGATTACGTTCGGGTATATGAAAACTAATAAACTAACTACTTTAAATTATACTAAAATGAAACTATTATTGAACAGAGCTAAAATCATTTTTTTGATGGTTTTGGCAATATCCTATCTAGGATGTGAAGAGGATGACGAGGGAAATGCGCTTCCAGAAGTATTAGCTGGGTTTACCCAATTAATTGACGAGAATACCGGAACCGTTTCCTTTATCAATACCTCGGAAAATTCCGATTCATACGAATGGGATTTTGGGGATGGGACATCTTCTACAGAAATCGACCCGATTAAGATGTATGCAACAGGAACCTATTCGGTAAGCCTTACGGCCTCAAATGATGCCGGGGCATCCGATACCTTTGAAGATGAATTGGTCATCGTGGTTCCCGAAGCAGTAATGTTGCCAATTACCTTTGATGGTGCTAATGTTGATTATAGCCCAAATGCATTTGGAGGAACTAGTTTTGAAGTAGTGGATAATCCTGCTCCAGGAGGTTCTAATGATGCAACTTCAAATGTTGGTGCTATTACGAATAGTGGAGCTGAATTTGAAGGAATCTTTTTCGATTTGGGAGAAGATATTGATTTAACAACGAACAAGACTATCCAAATGAACTTCTGGGCAGATGCCCCAGTTGATGTTTTGGTAAAGCTTGAAGAAGGAACAGGTGCCGATACTGAGTTGGTAGCTAGCCATGGAGGTACAGGATGGGAACTAATTTCATTCGATTTCACTTCCTCCGATAGCTTCCCAAGATTAACAATGTTTGTTGATGGTCCTGGAACTACCGCAGGCACGTTCTATATGGATGATGTTGAGCAGGTTGAAACCATGACTGGTGGTGGAGATGCTCCAACAGAAGCTGCACCCGCTCCTCCAACACGAGATGCTGGGGATGTAATCTCTCTTTTCAGTAATGCCTACACAGATATCACCGTCGACACCTTCTATGCTGGCTTCAGTGCTGGTGGTGGAGTAAGTGATATGCAAGTGGCAGGTGATGATGTGAAAGTTTATTCAGACCTTGACTTTGCGGGAATCGAGACTATTGCCACAAGTGTTGATCTCTCTGAGATGACTAACTTCCATATCGATGTTTGGACTGCTACCGAGTTTGACCTGATTACTGGTGTGGTAGATTTTGCTGGCGATGGCTTTGGCAGCGGCAACGATACCAGAGGTGATGAGCGTACGACGCTAACTGCAGGTTCATGGACCTCTGTTGATGTTTCCATTGCAGATCTTCAAACAGCAGGCTTAACAGCAACCCCGACCGATTTCAGCCAATTGATATTGGATGTGGTTGACGTTGTAGGAACTATTTATGTGGACAACATCTATTTTTATAAAGAAGCAGTAGGCGGCGGCGATACCCCAACAGAAGCTGCACCGACACCACCTGTAAGGGATGCCGGGGACGTGATCTCTCTTTTCAGTAATGCCTACACGGATATCACTGTCGATACCTTCTATGCTGGTTTCAGCGCAGGAGGCGGACTGACCGACGTGCAGGTGGCTGGAGATGATACAAAACTATACACCGACCTTGACTTTGCAGGAATCGAGACCATTGCCACAAGTGTTGATCTCTCTGAGATGACTAACTTCCATATCGATGTTTGGACTGCTACCGAGTTTGACCTGATTACTGGTGTGGTAGATTTCGCTGGCGATGGTTTTGGCAGCGGCAACGATACCAGGGGTGATGAGCGTACAACGCTAGCTGCAGGTTCCTGGACCTCTGTTGATGTTTCCATTACGGACCTTCAGTCGGCAGGCCTAACAGCGACCCCGACCGATTTCAGCCAATTGATATTGGATGTGGTTGACGTTGTAGGAACTATTTATGTGGACAATATCTATTTTTATAAAGAAGCAGTAGGCGGCGGCGATACCCCAACAGAAGCTGCACCGACACCACCTGTAAGGGATGCCGGGGACGTGATCTCTCTTTTCAGTAATGCCTACACGGATATCACTGTCGATACCTTCTATGCTGGTTTCAGCGCAGGAGACGGACTGACCGACGTGCAGGTGGCTGGAGATGATACAAAACTATACACCGACCTTGACTTTACAGGAATCGAGACCATTGCAACAAGCGTTGATCTCTCAACGATGACGAATTTCCATATTGATGTATGGACGGCGACAGGGTTTGATTTCATTACTGGTGTGGTAGATTTCGCTGGCGATGGTTTTGGCAGCGGCAACGATACCAGGGGTGACGAGCGTACGACACTTGCAGCTGGTTCCTGGACCTCTGTAGATGTTTCCATTGCGGACCTTCAGTCTGCAGGTCTAACAGCGACCCCCACCGATTTCAGCCAATTGATATTGGATGTGGTGGATGTGATAGGCACGGTATACGTGGACAACATCTATTTCTATAACGATGGCTCCGGCGGTGGAGGCGACACCCCAACAGTGGCTGCACCGACACCACCTGTAAGGGATGCCGGGGACGTGATCTCTCTTTTCAGTAATGCCTATACGGATATCACTGTCGATACCTTCTATGCTGGTTTCAGCGCGGGCGGTGGACTGACCGACGTGCAGGTAGCTGGAGATGATACAAAACTATACACCGATCTTGATTTTGCAGGTATAGAGACCATTGCAACTAGTGTAGACCTATCATCGATGACGAATTTCCATATCGATGTATGGACAGCTACCGGGTTTGATTTCATTACCGGGGTTGTTGACTTTGCCGGCGATGGCTTTGGCAGCGGCAACGATACCAGGGGTGACGAGCGTACGACACTTGCAGCTGGTTCCTGGACCTCTGTAGATGTTTCCATTGCGGACCTTCAGTCTGCAGGTCTAACAGCGACCCCCACCGATTTCAGCCAATTGATATTGGATGTGGTGGATGTGATAGGCACGGTATACGTGGACAACATCTATTTCTATAACGATGGCTCCGGCGGTGGAGGCGACACCCCAACAGTGGCTGCACCGACACCACCTGTAAGGGATGCCGGTGACGTGATCTCTCTTTTCAGTAATGCCTACACGGATATCACTGTCGATACCTTCTATGCTGGTTTCAGCGCGGGAGGCGGACAGACGGACGTTCAGGTAGCCGGTGACGATGTTAAACTATACACCGATCTTGACTTTGCCGGAATCGAGACCATCGCTACAAGCGTTGATCTCTCAACGATGACGAATTTCCATATCGATGTATGGACGGCGACAGGGTTTGATTTCATCACCGGGGTTGTTGACTTTGCCGGCGATGGCTTTGGCAGCGGCAACGATACCAGGGGTGACGAGCGTACGACACTTGCAGCTGGTTCCTGGACCTCTGTAGATGTTTCCATTGCGGACCTTCAGTCTGCAGGTCTAACAGCGACCCCCACCGATTTCAGCCAATTGATATTGGATGTGGTGGATGTGATAGGTACGGTATACGTGGACAACATTTATTTCTATAACGATGGCTCCGGCGGTGGAGGTGGAGGCAGTTGCCCTGCACCACCAATGGGTGAATTATTATCAAATGGTGGATTTGAAGCAAATTCTGGAGACGCAGCTTGCTGGCAACTTAACGCTGGAGGCGGAGCAGTTACAGTAATTGACACAGATGCCAACACGGGAACATATTCAGCTAGATTGGTCACTGGTCCAGCACAAGTTCCAAACTTGAAACAAGAACGATTTGCAATGAGTATTGCTGGTAATCAAGGAGTTCAGGTTACTTTCAGATATAAAATCAACACACCCTTTGTGGATGGCGCTATACTGCAAGTATTGGCATTCTCAGAGTTTACTACAAATCCAGCTGTAGCGCATGACTTAGGTAATGCTACTGATGTAAGTACAACTGGAGTTTGGCAAACGTACACAGGTACATTTACTACAGATGCCAGTATAGAAGAAGGTATCTCGCTGCTTATACAAGCCACTTGTGGTGGAGCAGGTACCTGTGCCGGTGAAGTTCTTATAGATGACGTTGTTGTAACGGAAATCTAAATAGGAAGTTACTGCTTCTTGAATACTCAAGAAGATTTTGAAAATTGGTTGTTGAATGGGTCAGAAATTATTTTCGGCCTGTTCAACCTACCAAACAGAAATATTAAAACCCAAAAACAACCATATTTTGCTACCCAACCAACAACCAGTTAAAATGAACAAGTCTTACACAGTGCTTATTAGTTTGATAGTGGCACTTGGGGGCTTTTTACTTGGTTTTGACAGCGCCGTAATATCCGGGGCCGTTAAAGGCATTACCCTTTATTTTAATATGACAGATGCCATGCTTGGATTTTCCGTTGGTTGCGTCATATTTGGGGCAATGGCAGGAAATCTATTGGCTGGACCATTGGCGGATAAATTCGGTAGAAAAAAGGTTTTAATTGTCGTTGCAGCGCTTTTCACCATTTCAGCGACTTGGTCAGCATTTGCAACGGGATACTTAGAATTCATAATTGCAAGGATTATTGGCGGTATTGGAATTGGAGGCGCCATTTTAATAGCGCCGATTTACATTGCTGAAATTGCTCCTCCAAAATTACGGGGAAGCTTAGTCTCGTTTAATCAATTGAATATTGTAATCGGGATTTCTGTAGCTTATTTTTCCAACTATTTTTTAGTGAATTATGGAGAAGAAAGCTGGAGATGGATGCTTGGTGTTGAGGCCATCCCAGCAATAATTTATTTTGTGTCACTTTTTACAGTTCCTAGAAGCCCAAGATGGTTGATTCTGAAACTTAACAAAGTAAAGCTCGCTCGTAAGATTTTGCAGAAAATAGGAGGAGAAGAGTATGCAGAAGTAACTGTCGCAGAAATACAAAGAGGTCAAGAGAAAAAGGAAAAAAAAGGGAAGTTTTCCGATTTGTTCAAAAGTAAGTATGCCACCATAATGATTATTGCATTGGGTGTAGCTTTCTTTCAGCAGATAACTGGAATAAATGCCATTTTCTACTATGCCCCAACAATTTTTGAACAAGCCGGAGGAAGTACAGATTCTTCCTTTTTACAGGCAATAGTAGTAGGACTTACAAACTTGATGTTTACCCTTGTAGCTATTTGGTTGATAGATAGATTAGGTCGTAAACCGTTGCTGCTTTTAGGAACAGGATTTATGACCATTGCTTTGCTATTGGCTGCGCTGGCATTTAATAATGCCACCTATAGCTTTACCGATGATGCTCTGAAAAGAGTTAGCGATCCTCAAACTCATGAAGCATTGAAAACTATTGAGGGTGAATCCTTTAATAGTCAGTCTGACTTATTCCTAAAAGTAAATGAGGTGCTCAATGAAGAGCAATTTTTAAATTTCAAGAGAAACGAAATAACTAACTTTATTGATATAGAGGCAACGTTGGTTTTAATCGCTATCTTGTTATATGTGGCGGCTTTTGCAATTTCCTTAGGGCCAGTAATGTGGACTTTAATCTCAGAAATATTCCCTAACAAAATTAAAGGAATTGCTATATCGGTAGTCGGTTTTTTTAATTCTTTGGTGAGTTTCTCAGTTACACAGATTTTCCCTTGGGAACTTTCCAATTTAGGTCCTACCATAACATTTGCAATATATGCCCTACTATCCTTGTTGGCTTTCTTTTTTGTGTACAGATACGTCATTGAAACCAAGGGAAAAACCTTGGAAGAAGTAGAAGAATTGTTGATTAGGACTTAATATTTGAAGAATAATAATTAAGATGATTGAAGAATCTATAATGCAGGAAATTTCAGGAAATGATATCAAAGAAATGGAGCAGGTTAAAATAGGCAACGAGTACTATTTTAAAATTTCCAACAGCGATAATCTTCGCCCATTTTTCATGAGTATAGTGAGTGACTCAGATCACTGGATGTTCATTTCAAGCAATGGTGGTCTATCGGCCGGCAGGAAGAATGCTGAATATGCCCTCTTCCCATACTACACCGATGATAAAATTACCGAGTCTATTGAGACAACCGGCTGTAAAACCTTGTTTAGAGTTGGTAAAGGTGAGAAATCCCAACTTTGGGAACCGTTTTCTGATAGACTACAAGGTGTATACTGGGTAACTAGAAATCTGTATAAAAATGTACATGGAAATAAGATTATTTTCGAAGAGATCAACCATCATTTAGAGTTGACATTCCGATATCAATGGAGCTCTAGTGATGCTTATGGATTTGTTAGACATTGTACCTTGGTCAATAATGGGTATAGTGAGGTAAACATATCCATTTTAGATGGCCTACAAAATATTGTGCCCTGCGGAGTTGGAAGTGACCTTCAAAACAGACAGAGTAATTTGGTCGACGCATACAAGCGCAGTGAGCTAGACGTAGACTCCGGTTTGGGTATTTATGCACTAAGCGCAATAATCGTGGATAAAGCAGAACCAAGTGAAGCCCTTAAGGCCAATATTGTATGGTCACTTGGTTTTGAAAATGCCGTTCACTTGTTGTCATCATTACAATTGTCAAATTTCAGAAAAGGAATTCCACTCACTCCGGAAATGGACGTCAAGGCTGAAAAAGGAGCATATTTTGTACATGCTGCTTTAGGCATACCTCCAAAAGAAGAAAAGAAATGGATGTTTGTGGCCAACCTCAATCAAAACCATTCATCCATTGTTGGAATCTCGAATGGCATTAAACAAGATAAGCAACTTCAACAAAAAGTTGAGGAAGATATTGAACAAGGAACCAGTCGACTGATCCAGTTGGGAGCAGCCTCCGATGGTATACAAATGACAGCGGATGGACTTCGTGATACCCGGCATTTTTCCAACACCCTCTTTAATATAATGCGTGGAGGAATTTTTGATAACAATTATGAAGTTGAAAAATGGGATTTTTCCAATTATATTTCAAAAGCAAATAAAGAGGTTTTTCAAAAGTTTAAGGATGACATTCAAAGTCTCCCAAATACATTTACATTATCCCATTTAGGGGAATTGGCGGATAAAAGTGGAGATAAAGATTTTGGCCGTCTCTGTTCCGAATATATGCCCTTGAAATTTAGTAGAAGGCACGGTGATCCAAGTAGACCATGGAACCGTTTTTCCATCAACACAAAAAATGAAAACGACGGATCTAAAATTCTGGATTACGAAGGGAATTGGAGAGATATTTTCCAAAATTGGGAGGCACTTGCACATTCTTATCCCCAGTTTATCGAGAGTATGATCAATAAATTCTTGAATGCCACAACTTTTGATGGATACAACCCTTATAGGGTTACCAAAGATGGTTTCGATTGGGAAATTATTGAACCGGATGACCCTTGGTCTTACATTGGTTATTGGGGAGATCATCAGATTATCTATTTACTCAAATTCTTGGAATTTATGCAGGACCATAATCCAGGAAAAATGGAGCGTTATTTCGTCCAAGACCAGTATGTTTATGCCAATGTGCCCTATCGTATAAAAAATTACGAGAATACGTTAAAGAACCCCAAGGACACCATAGAGTTTGATCATAAACTCGATGCAAAGATTCGAGATAGAAGAGATGCACTTGGTGCTGATGGAGGATTACTTCAAGATAAAAACGGCAGTATTTACCGAGTAAATTTCATGGAGAAAATACTCGCGACCGTACTCTCCAAGTTATCGAACTTTATTCCGGAAGGTGGTATCTGGATGAATACCCAGCGTCCCGAGTGGAATGATGCCAACAATGCACTTGTGGGCAACGGAGTTTCGATGGTGACACTGTATTATCTCAGACGTTTTTTGAATTTTTTCAAAGGAGTATTGGATGCTTCTAAATTGAATGAAGTTGCGATATCGAAAGAAACTACCGAGCTTTTTAATGAGATATGGGAAACACTTGATAAGCATAAAAATCTGTTGTCAAACTCTATTGATGACCAATCTCGCAAGCGAATAATGGATGGTCTTGGCGGTGCTGGAAGCACTTTTAGAGAACAGATTTACGACAGCGCATTCTCTGGCGAGAAGGAGGCGGTTTCAATGAACGATTTGAAGCAATTTATTGATGTCAGTATCCAATATTTAGAACATTCTATAAGAGCCAATAAGAGAGGAGACCAGTTGTACCACGCATATAACTTAATGACCGTTGAGAACAGCAAGGAAGTATCCATATCCTATCTCAGTGAAATGCTGGAAGGTCAGGTAGCCGTATTGAGTTCGGGTTATCTATCATCCTTGGAAGCACTTGAAGCCTTGGATGGATTAAAAAATAGCAAGCTGTTTAGAGATGACCAATACAGTTATTTATTGTATCCTAATAAAGAATTGCCTTCATTTTCAGAACGAAACAATGTGCCCAAGGAAGCTGTTGTGACCTTAAAACTATTTGAGGAAATGTTAGCGGAAGGCGATTCAAGAATTATTGAGAAAGATGACAATGGGGCATACCATTTCAATGGAAATTTTAAAAATGCCGGCGACCTTAAAACGGCTTTGGAAGAGCTGTCCCGAACACAATATGCAAAATTGGCGATAGCGGAAAAGGAGAACATTCTTCAAGTATTTGAAGATGTCTTCAATCATAAATCCTTTACTGGAAGATCGGGAACCTTCTACGGATATGAAGGATTGGGCTCAATATATTGGCATATGGTTTCCAAACTGTTGCTTGCTGTTGAGGAATGCTGTTTAAAGGCAATAGAAACGAAGGAAAATGAAGAGGTTGTAGGTAGGCTATTGGAACATTTTTATGAAATCAATGAGGGCATAGGCGTTCACAAACCGCCATCCTTGTATGGAGCATTTCCAACAGACCCTTATTCACATACCCCAGCAGGTAAAGGAGCCCAGCAACCGGGAATGACAGGGCAGGTTAAAGAAGACATACTAAGCCGGTTCGGAGAGCTTGGAGTCTTTGTTAAAGAAGGAAAACTTCATTTCAACCCATGTCTATTGCGAAAAAACGAATTTTTGAATGCATCCAAAACCTTTGAGTTTGTAGATGTGGAAGGTAACGCAAAACAACTGGAACTTAACCGAGGATCCCTTTGTTATACCTATTGCCAAGTACCTATTGTTTATGTGTTATCGGAAGAAGAAAAGCTAGAAGTGATGTATAACAATCATACTACTTCCAGCTTTGATTCCCATTGGTTAGACAAAGAAACTAGTGATAAGTTATTTAAAAGAACTGGAGAGATTGGCCATATTCAGGTCAATGTTAAAACCAAAAATCTAAGATGAAAAAAAAGGAGCACTATGAAATCAGTTATGAAATTTACTATGGTTGCAACGGTTTTGATCCTTTGCATCTCCTGTAAAGACAAAGAGAAGAACAGTGAAGAAAATAAATCCCAAATACAAAAAGAAGTGACAGCTAAGGACATATTAGGCAATCCAGATTATTTGGCTATTTCCTACGGAGGATACCGAGAGGTTACCCGTGAAATACAACCTACCCTAGAAGAACTCAAGGAAGATATGAGAATACTATCGGCCATGGGTATTAAAATTGTAAGAACCTATAATGTGCAACTGCAACAAGCTTCCAATGTATTGAAGGCCATTGCAGAGTTACAACAAGAAGACCCAGAATTTGAAATGTATGTTATGCTGGGCGCCTGGATAGACTGCAAAAATGCATGGACCGAATTGGAACCAGATCACAATATTGAAAGTGAAAATAATGAAGCTGAAATTGCTAGGGCGGTCGCTTTGGCCAACCAGTATCCTGAAATTGTGAAAATTCTGGCTGTTGGTAATGAAGCTATGGTAAGATGGGCTACAAGCTATTATGTGCAGCCTGGAGTAATCCTAAAATGGGTTACGCATCTGCAAGAACTTAAGGAAAAAGGAGAATTGTCCAAAGATCTTTGGATTACCAGCTCTGACGATTTTTCCTCATGGGGAGGAGGAGATTCCAGTTATCACACCGAAGACTTGGAAAAATTGGTAAGCGCGGTGGATTACATTTCCATGCACACCTATGCTTATCATAATTCCCATTATAACCCAGAATTTTGGTTGGTTCCCGATGAAGAAGAAGAACTTTCAGATATAGAAAAAATTGATGCCGCCATGTTAAGGTCAAAAGCTTTTGCCATGGCTCAATATGATTCAGTAACAAACTATGTCAAGAGTTTGGACATGGATAAACCTATACATATCGGGGAGACAGGTTGGGCAACCGTATCAAGCGGTCATTATGGCCCAAAAGGATCCAGAGCTACCGATGAGTATAAAGAGGCTTTGTACCATAAACATTTACGCGAATGGACTAATAGTGCTGGTATTTCCTGTTTTTATTTTGAAGCTTTCAATGAGAAATGGAAAGATGCACGCAACCAAAGTGGCTCTGAAAATCATTTTGGATTGTTCACTTTGGACGGACAGGCAAAGTATGCTCTCTGGGATTTGGTGGACCAAGGAACCTTTAAAGGTTTAACTCGAAATGGAAACACAATCACTAAAACCTATGATGGTGATAAAGAAGCTTTAATGAAAGATGTTTTAGCTCCTCCATTAAAAAAAGAACGTGTGGTAACACATTAGGACCTGCGACGAGATAATTCCCTATTAAAGGGGAAAAGAATAGAGAATGTTCAATAAAAGTATTTACTTCTTACTAACTGTGACAATGCTAAGTTCCTGCGCAAAAAAAGAGCTGACTTTGGAGGTTTACGAAACCTCTGCAGAAGGGAACTCATTGACAGCATTGACCGATTTCCCTAAAGGGGAGGTTGTTTCCGAAATCAGGTTATTACCCGATCAGAGATTTCAGCGCATCACCGGGTTTGGAGGCTCGTTTACAGAAGCCTCTGCTTCCCTATTGAACAAATTGGGCAAAGAGAATCGAACAAAAGTCATCGAAGCATATTTCGGCGAGAGTGGAGCTCAATATTCCCTGACCCGCACACATATGAATTCCTGTGACTTTTCATTAAGTAACTATTCTTATGCCCCAATTGAAGGGGATCTAAACTTGGAACATTTTTCTATCCAAGAAGATCAGGATGATATTATTCCTTTCATAAAAGAGGCAATGGCTACTTCAAAAGATGGGTTTAAAATATTGGCTTCCCCATGGACAGCCCCACCTTGGATGAAGGATAACAACGATTGGAGAGGGGGTAAACTTTTACCTGAATTCTATGATACTTGGGCCTTGTTTTTCTCAAAATATATAGATGCCTACAAGAGTGAAGGAATAGATATTTGGGGTTTTACCGTAGAGAACGAACCTTTGGGCAATGACAATAACTGGGAAAGCATGCATTTCTCTCCAGCTGAAATGACCCAATTCGTACAAAACCATTTAGGACCGAAACTGGAAGAAGACGGTAAAGGTGATGTCAAAATTCTGGGTTACGATCAAAACCGAGAACATCTTCAAGAATGGGTTGACGAAATGTTTAAGGACGAAGCAAGCTCCAAGTACTTTAACGGAACTGCTATTCATTGGTACGCAAGCACCTTTGAAATATTTCCAGAAGCGCTGCAATATGCCCATGAAAAAGCACCAAACAAATATCTTATTCAATCCGAAGCTTGCGTAGATGCGCAAGTGCCAAAATGGAAGGATGACGCTTGGTATTGGTCTAAAGAAGCTACGGATTGGGGATGGGATTGGGCGCCGGAAGACCAAAAATACCTGCACCCAAAATACGTTCCCGTCTATCGATATGCGAGAGATATTATTGGCTGTTTAAACAATTGGGTAGATGGCTGGATAGATTGGAATATGGTGTTGGATACAAAGGGTGGTCCAAATTGGTTTAAAAACTGGTGTGTTGCTCCGGTAATTGTGGACCCTGAAAAGGATGAGGTGTATTTTACGCCGCTCTACTATACCATGACCCATTTCAGTAAATATATAAGACCTGGTGCGGTTAGGATTGGTTTTGAAAACTCTAATGAAGAACTTCAAGTGACAGCTGCACAAAACCCAGATGGGTCCATTGCTGTTGTCCTATTGAACCAAACGCAAAAACCTATAGATACCAAAATTGCTCTTGGAGCACTTTCGAAAAGAATTCAGATAAGCGCTCAGGCAGTTCAAACTCTAGTAATACCTGTAGAGATGCAAAAAGAACCAACTAGTACTAACTAAAACAATTATTATGTCAAACGTAAAAACCATCAAAACAGATAGAGTCCCTTTGGGACAAAAAGCCGCTTTTGGAGCAGGACATTTGGTTTTGAACCTATATCCAGGAGCTTTGGGATTCTTTATGTTCTTCTTGCTTACTGCTTTTGGCATGGATCCTTTTTTGGCAGGACTTTTAGGTGGACTACCACGTTTTTTTGATGCCATTACCGACCCTATTATGGGGTTTATCTCGGACAATACGAGTTCAAAATGGGGTAGAAGAAGACCGTACATTTTTGTTGGAGGCATTTTAAGTGCCATAACTTTTGTTCTACTTTGGCAACTGGATGAGAACAATTCTTCTGACTATAATTTTTGGTACTTCTTAATTATGTCTATGGTTTTTCTTATTGGAAACACCATGTTTGCGACACCTTTGGTTGGTTTAGGATACGAAATGACCTCTGATTATAACGAGCGTACTCGTTTAATGGCATTTTCGCAAACAGTTGGACTCTTAGCTTGGGTTATTGTGCCGTGGTTTTGGGTAATAATCGCCGATCCAGATTTTTTTAGCAATCAAGCCGAAGGAGTAAGGACAATGGCAATGTATGTTGGAATCGCTTGTTTGCTGCTAGGACTTTTACCAGCTATTTTTTGTAGAGGTATAGATGCTTCTCATATGGGAGATAGAAAAAAACTAACTCTTACCTCAGTATTCAGTAATTTGAAAGATTTGTTTACAAGTATAAAAGAAGCTGTTAAGAATAAACCTTTTATGAAATTATGCGGTGCTACTTTTTTAATATTCAACGGTTACCAAATAGTGGCATCTTTTAGTTTCTTTATTTTCGTTTTTTACATTTTTAATGGAAGCTATGAAGCTACTTCCACATGGCCGGCTTGGTTTAGTTCTGTTGGAGCATTGGTTTCGGCATTTTTAGTCATTCCAATTGTATCAAAAATGGCCACCAGATGGGGTAAGAAGAAAGCGTTTATTATTTCAACGGCCCTTTCTATTGTTGGATATGCTATGAAGTGGTGGGCATTTACACCCGAAAACATTTGGCTTTCTTTTGTTCCAATACCATTAATGTCATTTGGCTTAGGAAGCTTGTTCACATTAATGATGAGTATGACTGCTGATGTTTGTGATTTAGATGAGTTGGTTAATGGAATGCCCAGAAAGGAAGGTACTTTTGGAGCATTATATTGGTGGGTAGTAAAACTAGGTCAAGGATTAGCCTTGGTTTTGGGAGGCCTGGTCTTAAAGGTAATTGGATTTGATGGTAATGCGGCTACCCAAACGGTAGACACGATGACCAAGTTAAGAATAGCAGATATAGTTATCCCTGTAGTTACCGCGGCATTGGCTATTTGGGTAATGTGGAAATATAGTTTGTCCGAAGAAAGGGCTAAGGATATTAAAGCTCAGTTGGAAGAAAGAAGAGGAGTATTATAACAATGTTGCATTGTTAAGTGAATATATAACTAAAAAAATAATAAGATGTCAACAAAACTGGTAATACTAATAATAGGTGTTTTATTTATCTTAATTGCGCTGATTGCAAGTAAAAAAGGTGGTTCCAAGCTTGGAATACCTTTAGGAATTCTTGGAGTTTTAATGATGATTTATGGTAGTTATTCATCAGATTTGGTCAATTACAACACTCAAATGGAACAAGTTTCTATAGGTAAAAAGTTGAAAATTGACGGTCCTGTAGATGCGGTAAAAGTTGTCTCTCCAATCGATAAAGATTCTGTGGATTGTCGCATTTTGACCATGGGTGTTTATCCAGAATCACATAAAAAAGATATTTGGGTAATCATTAGACCAACAGACGATAGATATTATCCACAATCCGATCATACAAACACATCTTACAAAAGAGATGGTCAATGGCAGGTAGTTACCCGTTTTGGTGGCGACAAGGGCGAGGCCTATGATTTGATTATTTATGAAGCAGATGCCGCTGCCTCTTCATTTTTTAGCACAACAATAGAAAAATGGAAGGAAGATGATGATTATCCCGGCTTACAGTTGGCAGAAATGCCTGCTGGAGCCACAGAAGTGGATCGCCTTGTGATTTATACCAATAAAAACTGTAGAGGAGTATTTTAGTTTTTGGCAAAATGCATATCCATCAGTAGGAACTTAAATTGATACAATAACCTTTTTATGACTCAAGCAACCAACAAGCAAAGTGTTCCAATTGGCCAAAAGTTGGCTTTTGGAGTAGGGATGCTAGCAAACCAGATGTTTCCGGCGGCACTGCAGATTTTCATGATGGTTTTGGTAAAAGGCTTAGGCTTTCCTCCTTTGCTATGGGGAATAATATTCTTTGCACCAAGAATTTTTGATGCTTTTACTGACCCAATTATGGGTTTTATTTCAGATAATACGAGATCGAAATGGGGCAGGAGAAGACACTACGTTTTTGCCGGAAGCATAATTATGGGTATAGCCTTTATTGCAATGTGGCAATTATATCCTGAAAATGGCTTGCTGTATAATTTCACCTATTTCATGGTGTTTTCTTTCATTTTCTATTTAGGCCTTACCATATTTAGCGTGCCTTATGTTGCTATGGGTTACGAAATGAGTGACGATTTTCATGAGAGGACAAACATAATGGCCGTAGCACAGATGATAGGTCAGTGGGCTTGGGTTATAGTACCTTGGTTTTGGATTATTTTATATGATCCAGAAATGTTTGAAAGTGTTCCAGCAGCAACTAGAAAATTATCCTATTACGTCGCCGCGTTTTGCACGGTTTTAGCCTTGGTGCCAGCAATATTTATTAAGAGTGAATCTACTTTAGATAGAGTTGACTTTACGCCAATAAATAAAAGTAATATTTCCAATAATCTGAAGAAAATTTTAGCAAGTTTTAAAGAGGCTTTTCGAATTCCACAGTTTAAAATTTTGTGTTCGGCTACCTTTTTAATTTACAATTCATTCATGACTATTTCAGCATTTTCGTTTTTTATAATTGTTTCTTACATGTTCAACGGAGATGCAGGTGCCGCGGGGATATGGCCAACTTTGCATGGAAGTGTGGGTGCTTTAGTAACCACATTTTTGGTAATTCCAGTAATTGATGCTATCTCAAAAAAAATGGGTAAGAAAAAAACATTTATGTTATCACAAGGAATTTCAATAATTGGATATATTTTATTTTGGTTCCTATTTATTCCGGGTAAACCTTATATGTTTTTGATTGCTTTACCTTTCTTTTCATTTGGTATTGGCGGTTTGTTTACTTTGATGATGTCAATGACCGCAGACGTAATTGATCTAGATGAACTCAATACAGGGCAACGTAGAGAAGGGATTTTTGGCGCAATTTATTGGTGGATGGTTAAATTTGGATTTGCCATTGCAGGACTTTTAAGTGGTTTGTTTATGGCTTGGGTAGGATACACTCCTGACGCTCCTACACAACCAGATGGTGCTATTACCGGGATGAGATTATTTTATACTTTTTTTCCAATACTTGGAACTATAGGTGCTATGCTAATCATGCGTAAATACGATATTACGGAAGAACGTGCCAATGCAGTGGTAGTAGAACTGGAAAAAAGAAGAAATGAAACCACTTAAAATTTAGTGGATTACAGAACAATGAATTAAGAACAACAATTGAAGAATAATTATGTCATATAAAGCAGAACGATTTCTTAATCTAGCTTCATTGGATTATGCTGGAAAAAGTGAGAAAGAACTAATGAAGTTGTGCAAGCAGGTTCTTGAGGATGGCATGCACGGACTTTGTTTCAGTCCATATACGGAAGGGCAACAACCAGGAGACCAGATTTCTGAAGAGCAGATTCACCGCCGCATGAAAATCATCAAGCCCTATACCGGATGGATTAGGTCTTTTTCATGTACAGATGGGAATGAGGCAATTCCAAGAATAGCCAAAGAGTATGGAATCAAGACTATGGTTGGGGCTTGGTTGGGGGATAACCCAGAAATCAATGAAAGGGAAATCGCAGGATTGATCAAACTGGCCAATGAAGGGTATGTGGATATCGCTGCTGTAGGGAATGAAGTGATGTACCGCGGAGATCTTACAGAAGATGAATTGCTCGATTTTATTCATTTGGTAAAGGATGCCATTCCGGAGACCACCGTGGGATATGTGGACGCTTATTACGAGTTTAGGGAACGCCCTCGTATTACGGAAGCTTGCGATGTTATCTTGGCCAATTGTTATCCATTTTGGGAAGGTTGCGATTTGGACTATTCCTTACTTTATATGAAAGATATGTTCCGACAGGCACAACGCGCTGGAAATGGTAAAAAAGTCATCATTTCTGAAACAGGTTGGCCGAGTCAAGGAACAAATTTGGAGGGTGCATTCCCCTCCTTTGAAAACTTCATGAAATATTTTATGAATACCCAAAAATGGTCTGAAGAAGAGGATATTGAAATATTCTTTTTCTCTTCCTTCGACGAGTCATGGAAAGTTGGTTCAGAAGGCGATGTTGGAGCTTATTGGGGACTTTGGGACAAAGATGAAAAACTAAAATTTTAAAAAGACTAAAACAACCTTATGGTAAGGTTGCTAACTATTTCCATTTATTAGATTGTTTATTTTTTGGAGCTTAATGGAAGATTGGGGTGATATTTCACCCCATTTCCATTTTATATAGGATGGTTTTGTTTACTCTTTCCACCAGTTGGATACCTCATTGGTTAACTCTTCCAGAATTATAGGTTCTCCTATTTCAGGAGTTAATATGGGAACTTGCAGTTCTTCGGCCTTTATGGCAGCCCGCTCAATCGGATCGGTCCAAGAGTGTAACGCCAATTTAAATGCACCCCAATGTATCGGCATAAAAATCTTGGATTTTAAATCAATACTCGCTTGCACTGTTTCTTCCGGAAACATATGGATCTCGGGCCACATTTTATTGTATTGCCCGCATTCGAGCATGGCAAAATCAAAAGGACCATAGGTGTCGCCAATTTCTTTAAAGTGGGTTGAATAACCACTGTCACCACTAAAGAAGATATTTTCTGTTTTCGATTTGATTACCCACGAACTCCATAACGTACTCTGTCCATTATTCAATTTTCTTCCAGAGAAATGTTGGGCTGGAGTACAAATAAATTGAAGGTCTTGATAGTAAACCTCTTGCCACCAGTCCAGTTCGGTGATAGATTCTTTCGCCACTCCCCATGTTTCAAGATGTACCCCAACACCTAAAGGCACATAGAAAAGTTTTACTTTGTTTTTTAGCTTTTTAATCGATTCATAATCCAAATGATCATAATGATCATGGGAAATAAGAACTGCATCTATTTCTGGTAATTTTTCAATAGCAATGGGTAAATTCTCATAAAATCGATTTGCTCCCAGCAAAGGATGAGGTGCCGGGACTTCCCCGAACATGGGGTCAATCAGAATATTTTTTCCATCCATTTGCAATAAAAAAGCAGAGTGTCCAAACCAAATTAGTCTTGAGGTTCCCATGTAATTGGCAAGCTCAAGGGAATCTATCTGATGTATCGATAATGCCTTGTTGGGTCTGCCCTGTTCTACCTTTTCAAAGAAAAATTTTCGTGCAATTTTCAGGGTTTCGGAGAAACTTTGGTTTTTAGGTACATCCTTCACATTTTTAAAAATCCCTTCGGAGAATTGTTCGGAGGACAGATATTGGTTTTTTCTTTTTTCAGAGATATCTCCGCCAAAGCTGGGATAAAAGTTTACAAAAATGAGATAGAAGATGACCAATATTCCTATTAGGGCCAAAATGGTAAGTAACATTCGCTTTATAAATTTTAAAAGTGTTTTCAAATTTTGAAAAAATTAGTATTTGGATGCCAAAACATAGGTCTCAGGTATATCAAAGCGCCCTGGTTCTAAATTCATATGACAGGTGTTGGCCAATAGACTCCATCAATATATAGATTGTTTTTTAAAAGTCGTTTTTTGTTACAATTCAATGGTAATGGCTAAAGAAATAATCAAAAGTAAAAGATCAAAAAGATCAAATTGTTTAACTTTCATTTTTAAGCAATTAAAAACCTTAAAGAATGAAGCGAAGAAGTTTTGTGAATGCGATGGCAGCAACATCCGCTGTGGGAATTGTTCCAGGTATGTTGATGGGACAAAGTAAGAATCAAGCCATATATAAAGATTTTAACCTGAAATATGCCCCACATTTGGGAATGTTTAAAAACCATGCTGGTGCTGATCCCATTGATCAGTTAAACTTTATGGCAGATCAGGGATTTACTGCTTTTGAAGATAACGAGATGAAAGACAGAACTTTAAATCTTCAGGAAAAAATGGCCTCCACAATGTCAAAGAAAGGCATTTCAATGGGGGTGTTTGTAGCTCACAAAATATACTGGCAAAAACCCAATCTTGCCAGTGGAGACCAAGGGATGCGTGATGAGTTTCTTACGCAAATTAAAGAATCGGTAGAAGTGGCGAAAAGGGTAAACGCCAAATGGATGACTGTTGTGCCAGGTCATGTTGATTTAAGGCTGAACATGGGTTATCAAACCGCAAATGTTGTGGAATCTCTAAAAAGAGCTTCCGATATTTTAGAACCGCATGGTCTTGTTATGGTGTTGGAACCTTTAAACTTCAGAGATCACCCCGGTCTTTTTCTGGCAGAGAGCCCACAAGCCTATGAAATTTGCAAAGCGGTGGATTCACCTTCCTGCAAAATACTTTTTGATATTTATCATCAACAAATCCAAGAAGGAAACCTTATTCCAAACATTGAAGCTTGTTGGGATGAAATCGCCTATTTTCAAATAGGAGACAATCCTGGTCGAAATGAGCCCACTTCAGGCGAGATCAATTATAAGAATGTCTTCAAATTTATTCATAGTAAAAATTTCAAGGGTATTCTTGGTATGGAACATGGAAATTCCGTTCAGGGTAAAGAAGGTGAGAAAAGAGTTATTGAAGCCTATGGTGAGGTGGATAACTTTCTTTGATATCATTCTTTAAGTAACCGTGCCGAAATAGTCGATGAATAGCTCCTTTGGTGGAGCTAGTCAAAATCTAATGTCATTGATTAAATGGTTTTCAAGATGATTTTTTGAATTCTTAGAAACACATAATCCACTTGCTGGATTGATGCGGCAGAAGGTGTTGAACAATTTTATTCCTCTTATGGCTATATCAAAAGGAATGACCAATGTCCGGGAATGTGCAAAGAAATGAAAAACATAGGGTAGGGGTATTTGGCATTCAACTTCTTGACTTATATAAATAAGAGATGTCCCATTCAATTATCACTTAAAACACTGTACTCCCTTTGACAAATATCCCGGTTTCGACAGAACAATTTTCGGAGGTGAATTCAAATGGGTCATTCATTGTCGAGAATACCTCATTGATTAATTAACCCATACCTAAGGTTAATTTCGATTGTATGTTTACTGAAGAATTCCTGATAGGTGATACATATCATGAAATAACCTCCCAAAAAGACGAGATAGGATATTTGCTTTATAGTGTTCATCCGTGTATATCTTAATTTTAAGAGGTTTCCGTTGCGCCAAGGGGTTTTGAGGTTGAGCCTCTTGGTTGTAACGGTTTTATATCTTATATAAGCATAAATTAACTTGGCCTACAATAATGAATTAAAGAGCTATTCCCCAATAGCTCTTTTTTTTTTTGGATGTTGGTAAATGATGATAACCCAAATGTAAGTTTCTGCACAAAAAACCTACTTTTGTAGAACTAATATTCAAGCGTAGATTTTTTATTATGTCAGAAGAGATAGAAAGAATAAAGACATTGATCATAGGGTCAGGCCCAGCGGGATACACAGCTGCAATTTATGCGTCCAGAGCTGACTTAAAACCTGTGATGTACACTGGTATGGAACCTGGGGGTCAGTTGACCACAACAACTGAAGTCGATAATTTTCCAGGATATCCAGAAGGTATTGATGGACCAACAATGATGGTGCAATTACAACAACAGGCAGAACGCTTTGGAACTGAAGTCCGTATTGGAATGGTTACGGCTGTTGACTTTAGCGATGAGGTGGGTGGTATTCATAAGATCACCGTTGACGATAGCAAGCAAATTGAAGCAGAAACGGTTATCATATCAACAGGGGCTACGGCGAAATATCTTAATATTCCAAGTGAGCAGCGTTTGAGAGGTGGTGGAGTTTCAGCTTGTGCCGTTTGTGACGGATTCTTCTATAAAGGCCAGGATGTCGCCATAGTTGGAGCTGGAGATACTGCTGCAGAAGAAGCTTCTTATTTAGCCAATATTTGTTCAAAAGTTACCATGTTGGTTCGTAAGGATTATATGAGAGCCTCCAAGGCCATGCAACATAGAGTAAACAGTTTGGATAATATTGAAATCCGTTACAATACCGAGGTCGATGAGGTATTGGGAGATCAAGTTGTTGAAGGTTTACGAATGGTGAACAACCAAACAGGGGAGAAGGAAGATATTGCCATTACTGGACTTTTCATAGCGATTGGACATAAACCAAATACAGACATTTTCAAAGGACAACTGGATATGGACGACACAGGGTATGTTATCACTGAGGGAAAATCCACAAAAACCAATAAGCCCGGAGTTTTTGCAAGCGGAGATGTTCAGGATAAAGAATACCGTCAAGCAGTTACAGCTGCTGGCACCGGTTGTATGGCTGCATTGGATGCCGAGCGTTATTTGGCCTCTGTTGAGAGTGAAGAAGCTGTAGTTTCTTAAGAGACCATGCGATATAAAATTAAAAAAGGCACCCTATAGGGTGCCTTTTTTAATGGAGTGCTAATTCAATCTATGCGTTTATAATTTTCTGAAAAAGTTCGGTTACCCTCTTCATCAAAACTGATTTGACTATAGGTGTCATTGGTCATTTCCAATTCGAACCTGAAGACCCTTAGCGTATCTAGGGCTGACATCATTGGCGCAGAACCATATTCCAGTGTCTCTATAAGTGAATCTGCAGTAATTCTGTAAGTTCCATAACCAAACCAGTCCAAAGAATCTTTGGGGGCATGTCTGCTCCACATGATTTTGCCATTGTAGTACATTTTTACCTGTCGATAGCCTTCGACTGTTGGAACAGTGTCCGAAATATTGACACCGTCATCATAATTATAAAAACTCTGTAGTTCCCAAGTTCCCTCAATTGAGTGCATTGATTCTGGCATTGGAGAGGCGAATTTTGTGGCAGAGATCAAAATTAGCATCAACAAGACCAATCCAAATAGTTTTTTCATGGTAGTATGTGTTTAGAGTTATCGTTTTCTTTCACTAATAAGATACGATTTTTTTTGTTAAATGTTTAATTCACAGATACTTTAATGCGCAATTGGTAATGGTTAAACCTGGGCAAAAAAAAGACCTGGGGTTGCCAGGTCTTTTAATTTCCCTAAAGGGATATATTGATTATTTAGTCTAGTATTTATGAACGCTTCCAGAAACCGACTTTTTTGTTTCTACGCTTGCTTCTCCAGAATAGCGAATGTCAGCTCCACTACTTGCATCAGCAATCAAGGAGTCCGAAACATTAACGGAAATATCGGCTCCACTGCTGGCATCAGCATTACATTTTTTGGTATCCAGCTCACGAGCTCTAATATCCGCACCGCTACTGGCATCGGCATAGAGCATATCGGTTTTACCTGAAACCTTAATACTGGCTCCGCTGCTGGCATCTGCAGATATTTCAGAGGCGGTAAGTTCTACTTGAAGATCAGAACCACTGCTGGCATCAAGTTCAATTTTTTCTGCCTCAATAACATTTTGTACTATAAGGTCAGCCCCGCTAGAGCATTTAAGAGCGGTTACCTCAGGAAGAGTTACAAATATCTTTTTGGTAGCTCTTCCAATGTTTTCGATGGCGTGGATACGTAATTTTCCATCTTTGATGTCAGTTCCGATAAGGTCGATGATATTTTCATCGGCTTCAACCGAAATTTTAAACTCTGTGTCTTGAGTAACAAATACATCTAAACCTTCGGAAGCTGAAACTACAGTGAAGTCCTCGGTAACCTTTCTGCTTTCTTCTACTATTTCACCATTTCCTTTTTTACCGTTGCCAAAATTGACATCCATAATACAGGAGGAGGCGAATATGGCCAAAATAAATGCGATTGCTATTCTTGCTAGTGTTGTCATGATTGTTGTTTTAATGATTGATTAAAATTCGTGCTTAAATTGTTTTTTATATAGTATAGGTTTCTGAACTGTCGAAATACGTTGCTCAGTTGTTATTATCTTCTGATTTTATTTCAATTCCATCTTCATCAATTTTCATTTTGAAACTGTCCGCTCCATCTTCGACATCGATGTTGATACCATTTTTGTCAATGATAACCCTATCACGTCCTTCTCTTTCATCTCTTTCATCTGATTTCAATTCTTCCGGACAATCTAGACATTTCAGTTCTCCATCTTCTCCCATTGCCCAAGTATATTCGACGATTCCACTTCTGTAAAGGTCTCTGTCATTTCGTATACCTCTACCAATGTAACTTTCTGTAGATTCTTCAAAGGATACTACCTTTCCTTCTGGAATATAAATGGTTGTAGTTACCTCTTGATTCCGTGCTTTGTTTGACGGGGCAGTTGTCAAAAATTCGTCAAGAATAACTTCATTAGGAGTAAGTTCATAATAATAGTTTATTTGCTTTGCTCTCTCGCGGGCTGCGGCAGAAGTGTTTCCATGAGAATCTTTACGGATGTTGAGCTTTACATAACCATCATCTGACTTTCTAATCTTGATATCCACATCATCCGAGATAAGCAATCGATTATCATTGTCATCGTAGGTGTAGGTCATTCTTCCAAAATGAATGTTTTCCATCCCATAATCGTATTCTGAATCTTTCATTTTAATGGTCAAGGTATCTGATTGATTTGCCATCACAATTTGATCTTTAACATTAACGCTACCCACGTTGGCAAACTCAGCTGCTTGTCTTACACCAAGTGCAAACAAAATCCCATTGGAAATCAACCATAGTCCAAGGAGTGAGAACTTTGCAATATTTCCAATCGATTTCAAGTTGGTTACCAAAATTTTCAGACCTAGGTATAGCAGGAAGAAAAATGGAATTCCCAATGCAAAGAATAAAAGTATGGACACTAGCCAAACGGGTGCTCCGGTGGTATTTACAATTTCGTAGAAATCAACACCAGGGAAATGCACAGCATCGAACAGACCAACCGTGAACATCGCAACGAATATGCCAATAAGACTTGCTGCACCGATTATGATCAAAAGAATTCCAATGAACTTGCCAAATATTTTGAATAAGAACATGATAATTTCACCAATGGTGTCAAAAAAGGTCTTGGAGCCGCTTTTTACCTTGTTGCCCACTTTTTCGTAGTCAACACTTTTAATACTGTCTGCAACATCATCAAACCCCTCTTTTACTTTACGTTCTATATTGCTGATGTTGACGGGCTCTCCCGACATATCCAATTTTTGGGAGGTGGTTGCAGCTTCGGGCACTAAAATCCAAAGTAGGATGTAAGCGATAAGTCCGAAACCGGTGAATACTGCCAATAGGATAAAGATTAATCGAATCCAAAGAGCATCCAGTCCTAAATAATGTTCTAACCCTGCACTTACGCCGCCAATGTACTTGTGGTCCATGTCGCGGTATAACTTTTTAGACCTTCTTGTGGTGCGGGTTTGAGTCGTTCTGGGTTCGTCTTCGAAGATATCCTCGTCAACCATATAATCTTCTGGTTGCCCCATGACGTTGATTACCTCGTCAACTTCTTTTTCTGTAATCACCTGTCGCTCGTTCTCCATTTTTTCCAAAAAGAGTTCTGCTATCCTAGCTTCGATATCTGCAATGATTTCATCGCTGCCCGGAGTGCCGGCAAATGATCGTTTTAAGGATTCCAAATAGCGTTTAAGCTTGTTAAAAGCAATATCGTCTATATGGAAGAGCGTGTTCGCTAAATTTATATTTACTGTCTTGTTCATTTCTTGATTTATTTTGTGTTGGTTACCAGATTAACTGCGCTTCTTAGTTCATCCCAGGTGCCGTTGAGTTCATTTAAGAATAAACGCCCCGTTTCGGTAAGTGCATAATATTTTCGCGGTGGGCCAGAAGTGGACTCTTCCCAACGGTAATTGAGTAATCCAGCGTTCTTTAGCCTAGTAAGCAGAGGGTAAATGGTACCTTCCACTACAAGCATCTTTGCGTCTTTTAGGGCTCCAAGAATCTCTGAGGCGTATTTATCCTTATCCTTTAATATGGAAAGAATGCAATACTCGAGAACCCCTTTGCGCATTTGTGCTTTTGTGTTTTCTATATTCATAATTGCATAGTTCTATTTAATTAACTGTTCGTTTTTGTTTCCCTTTGCTCCCCTGTGATGAGCAGGGGAGTGGAAACGGTTTTTTGATTGATTGATTGATGATTGATTGATGCTACTTCGTTTTTTGATTGATGATTAAACTCCGTTAGGTATTTTATTTGATGAATTTGATTGTGAATGGATACTTAAAGGTTTCCCCTTCATTGGTTTTTATTGTGGCCAATATGGTGTACACTATGTTAATTACCACCAGTGCAAACTGAAGCAATCCTGAAATGCCGACTGGCCAGAAAAAGCGTCCAAACCTGAAATCATCGCTACTAATGTGAATGTTCAAATTGTTCAGGTCGCTTAGCTTGTGAAAATTAAAAAAGCCCCAGTCAAACAAATCGGGTAAAAAGCCAACAAAAAAAGGAACACTTATTATTCCAACAACTATGGAGTATAACAATAGGCTAATTTGAAAATTGAGCGCCTGCTTTCCGTTATGATCCACAAATTGATATTCTTTTTTATTTGCGGTCCATAATATCAACGGTAGAATAAAATTCCCAAAAGGAATAAAGTATTTTGAAAAGGTTGATGCGTGTATGATCGCAGACAAATTTCTTTCGTGTTTGGTTACTGTTGTTGCCATTTTTAATTGATGATTTTTAACTGCAAAAAGGGTTAACCTATTAGCTTACCATGCAAATATATATCCAAAAGATGGTACTATGCAAAACAAAGTACTAAATATTAACATTTATTTAACATTCTGAAAATGTAATTATTTTAGGTATTTTTAGCAAAGATAAAAACCCATTATGGCTATCAAACCCAGTAAATTCAATACATTCACCTTTTTTAAACTCCCTGCTGCTTGGTGGTGTGGAGTTCGATTAAGACATATAGATGCTCAAAAAGCAGTGACAACGGTAAAACATAGATGGTTTAATCAGAACCCATTTAATTCCATGTTTTGGGCGGTTCAGGGCATGGCAGCAGAGCTAAGTACGGGGGCAATGGTCATCACCCAAATCAAAAATAGCGGCAAAAGAATATCAATGCTCGTGGCAAATAACAATGCTACATTTACTAAAAAAGCTCTAGGAAGAATAACCTTTACTTGTGAAGATGGTCATTTGATCAATGAGGCCATTCAAAAAACGATTGAAACAGGGGAGGGGCAAACCTTTTGGATGAAATCCACAGGTGTAAACCAGGACGGGGTTGCAGTCTCTACCTTTAATTTTGAATGGACGGTAAGAATTAAGTAATCCTTTACTAGCAGTGAGTGAATTGTCATTATTTTTTTTTAAAACCTTTGCCAAATAAGACGTAAACTTCATATCTTAGGGGAATTACTATTTTTTAGTAATTTCACCATTAACAGTAATTAAATAGAAAACTAAACACACATGGGAAAATTTGAAATTAAAACCACTAATTCTGGCAAAACAATGTTCAATCTTAAGGCTGGAAATGGTCAGGTGATTCTAACCAGTGAACAGTACAATAGCAAAGCTGCATGTGAAAATGGTATCGAATCCGTAAAGACCAACTCTCAGAGCGATGATCGTTTTGAGCGTAAAACGGCTAAAGACGGTAGCCCTTACTTCAACCTAAAAGCTTCTAATGGACAGGTTATTGGTAAGAGTGAAATGTATACATCCACTTCAGCCATGGAAAATGGTATTGCATCGGTAAAAAAGAATGCCCCTGATGCAGCTGTAGAGGATAACTCTTAACTATACAGCAAAGGCATAACCTCATACAGGTATAACAAAAAAAGCGGTCAAATTTGACCGCTTTTTTTATGTTGAATTTTGAAACAGAACCTAACTCAATCTCCTGACAAGTATCATCAAAAAACTAGAGCCGGTTAGACTAAAAGTACTTCTGTACAAACACCAAATAAAGGATTACTATACTACCTACTTCAATAAAAAACCAAATCAAACTTGATATAGTTGTTTTTTTATTGAGTACCCGGTAATTTTTTGCTTCTGCCTTATAATGTTCAGATTTCCCAATATCTGAAAATTTGTATTTCTTGGAAAGTTCATCAAATTCTTTGGCAAATGCTGTTAAATCTTTTGAATTCAGTGTGATTTTCATCAACTTATATCCCCAAATGAAAACAAGCAGCAATACAAAAAAAGCAACCATAGAATTCTTATAACAAAAGAACTGGAAAGATAGTAAATGATAATGGCAGATCTGATTAAAACAATTAAAATCAAACCGCTTTATAGCTTACTTTTTATAGGGATAAGCCAACTATATGGTGCATTTGTAATCTATAGACTGGGTGTATTGACCATAAAAGAAGTATGGATTAACCAAGTATGTACGATAGCAGTCATTGCTCTAATAGGATGGTCTGCTTATCTGATATATTCCTTTTCCAAGTATTACCGGCTGAAAGACAATAAGATTATTTTGGAGGAAACCAGCGTTTCCCTTTTCGGAATCGAAATCAACTATGGGGATATAAAGGACTTCGGCATAGATACATCAGATTCTGTCCTGTCCGTAAACATACATCTTGAGTATTTGGATGAACCGATTCCCATAGTTTCAAAATTCATGAAATTAAAGGAATTCCATTTTCTTTTGAAAACCTTGATCGAAAAAACCAATGAAAATCATATATAAAGTTTCTTTTACAAATTGACTGTAACAAAACCCATATAAATGGATACTAACAAGATGTACTAATATTAATTAAAGCTACAAAATCAATCAAATCAAAGACTTTTATGAACGCACACGAAATAGACTATAAAATTTACGGGGAAGAGATGCAATATGTGGAGATCGAGCTCGACCCTCAGGAAGCTGTTGTGGCCGAAGCCGGCAGCTTTATGATGATGGACACCGATATTAAAATGGATACCATTTTTGGCGATGGCTCTGGCCAAGATTCCGGTGTTTTGGGAAAATTATTCTCAGCAGGTAAACGTCTGCTAACAGGTGAGAGTTTATTTATGACCGCTTTCCTTAATGTAGGACAAGGAAAAAAGAAGGCGAGCTTCGCATCGCCTTATCCTGGTAAAATACTACCTATTGACCTTTCTGAAAAAGGAGGAAAGTTTATTTGTCAAAAAGATGCTTTTTTATGCGCTGCCAAAGGAGTATCTGTTGGTATCGAATTTTCTAAACGCCTAGGACGAGGTTTGTTCGGAGGTGAAGGCTTTATCATGCAAAAATTAGAAGGAGACGGGCTGGCTTTTGTCCATGCTGGAGGAACCATGGCAAAAAAGGAATTGGGACCTGGTGAAGTTTTAAAAGTGGATACAGGTTGTATCGTCGGTTTTTCCCAAACCGTTGACTACGATATTGAGTTTGTAGGTGGAATAAAGAACACGGTATTTGGTGGTGAAGGACTCTTTTTTGCAACACTTCGTGGACCAGGAACCGTATATGTGCAGTCATTACCCTTTAGTCGATTGGCAGGCCGAGTATTGGCAGCTGCTCCAAGAGGAGGCAAGGATAAAGGAGAGGGCAGCATTTTGGGAACTTTGGGTGACATCGCCATGGGAGATAATAAATTCTAAGGCAAAAGTACAGGTGCTAAATGCAAAAAATATCCCCTTGAGGAGACTTTAGAGGTGTTTTTGTTAAGTTCGTAGCATGAACTTTAACGAGCTTTTCGACTTTCTTTCACAACTTCAAAAAAACAACAACAAAGAATGGATGGATGCCAATCGAAAGTTGTATAAGACACTTCGACAGGAATTTATTCTGTGGTTGGATGATTTGGACTTGACTATGGCCAATCTGCATGAGGATTATTACCCAACACCAGGTAAAAGGGGTATCAACAGAATTAATAACAACCTGATGTTCCATCCAAACAAACCTATTTACAAAGACCATTTTGGAGCTGGTTTGGACAAGGCCCCAAAATCAGCTGACTTTTATATTGAAATAGGTTTAAAACAATGCCTGTTGGCGGGTGGTTTCTGGCGCCCCGAACCTAAAATCTTACGTAGCATTCGTGAGGGTATCGATTACAATGGCGAAGAGTTACAAGAAATTCTGAACAAACCTTCTTTTATAAAACGCTTTGGTGGACTCTATGAAGATGAAAAATTGACCAATGCTCCTAAGGGGTTCACCAATGACCACCCACATATTCACTTACTTCGTAACAAGACTTTTGGGGTGGAATGCCAATTGGACAAGAAAGAAGTCTTTCAACCCGATTTTAAGGAAAAGATTAAACTAGTTTATTTGGAAATGCTTCCATTTAGGCAATATTTGAACAATGCGGCATCGGTATAATCAGTTTATCAGCAGTTGACATTTAAACGAACCCGATTTTTTAATCAACCAGTAACCATAAACCATGAAATACGGAAACGTTAGAAACATTAGAAAAGAACTACTGTCGGATAATTGGTATTCCCTGAACAAAGTCTCCTTTGAATACCAAAGAGAAGATGGGGAATGGGAAGAACAAGCTAGAGAGGCCTATGACCGTGGCAATGGGGCTGTTATTTTACTTTATAATAAAGAAAAGGAAACTGTTGTGCTGACGAGACAATTTCGAATGCCTACCTATTTAAATGGTAATGGGGACGGAATGATGATTGAGGCGTGCGCTGGAATATTGGAAAAAGGAAACGCTGAAGAGACCATCAAAATGGAAGTTGAGGAAGAGACGGGGTATAAGATTGATAAAGTCGTAAAGGTATTTGAATCATATATGTCCCCAGGGTCAGTTACTGAAATCTTGTATTTTTTTATTGGCCATTATCAAGAAGACATGAGGGTGAGTGAAGGAGGTGGAGCTGCTGAGGAAACTGAAAATATTGAAGTTTTGGAAATGCCCTTTACAGAATCCATTAAAATGATGAATAGCGGAGAAATTCGAGATGCCAAAACAATTATGTTATTACAATTCGCCTTAATAAACAAGTTATTCGATTAGGGTTTTTACGACCAATACCATATGAGTTTTGCAAAAATTGCTATGGGAGGTGGATGTCATTGGTGCACCGAAGCCGTTTTTTTATCCTTAAATGGAGTCGACCAAGTTGAACAGGGTTTTGTATCTCCTCACGCTTTGGACGCATCATTTTCAGAAGCAGTGGTTATTACGTATGACACGGCAATAATTTCTATGAAAGATTTGATTGAGGTACACCTGCATACCCATAAGAGCACCTCCGAGCATTCATTTAGACATAAATATCGTTCAGCAATTTATGTGTACTCTAAGGAGGATTTTGAAAACGCATCAAATATTTTGATAGCCCTAAATCCGAATTTTGAAAATCAGATTATAACTAAGGTAGAATACTTCCATCAATTTAGGCCTTCAGAAGAACGTTTTCATAACTACTATTATGAGAACCCAGAAAAACCTTTTTGTGAAACCTATATTTCACCAAAACTCAAGACTATATTGACCAAGTTTGGAAAATTGGCAAATACGGAGAAAATTAGTGCTTCTCGTGAATCGATTTAAGTATGGAGTACATCTGAAGTCGGACATCCCGACTTGGAATTTGAAAATGATTGTTCATAAAACTGAAAATCAAAACCTTTCCGGATTTCGTTTTTAGGTAACCACTTAGGTTATAAGTGTTTCCAAATGAACCCGATTTAGCAAAAATAAAGTGTTCTGTCGTTGGGTTTTCCCATGCTGAAACAGTTCCAGAAGCATCCCAATTTGGAAATAGCGTGAATAATCGCGTTGTACCCATCTCTTGATGTAACTTTTGCAAAATTTGCACGAAGGACTTTGGGGTGAACAAATTGTATCTAGACAATCCCGAACCATCAACCCACCGTGGCGGATGTTCTAAAAAAGAAAGCTCATTTTCCAGAATGGTATCTATAGTCCTTGAAATACTCAACGTATCGGAAAGTGTAGAAGAAGCCGTCATCAGAATCTGTTCCGCAAGAAAGTTGTCGCTTTCATGCATCATTCGTTTATATATTGAATCCGAAGAAATTCCATAGAGCACCTTATTTGGCATTTCCGGGACGTTTTCGAGTAGCGTAATCTCTTTTTGCAAAGCGGACTCTAGTAGATCTTGGGTCAGTTTTTTATGCACAATAAAGGGAACCTGAATAGTATCCCTTTGTTTTGAACTTATGAAGAATTGATTGTCAAATTCATTTCTACTTGTGACGGAATCCTTTATGTAGGTGCTATCCAAAAAAAATAGGGGGGATGCTTCTAATCCATCAATATTTGATATAGAAACCACATTCCCATAAATGGGAAGTGAGCTCCGCTCAGCAGAATAGTAATAGGGATAATCCTCCCAAGCCCATCCAGGCCCAAATCTACCTTCATTAAAATTGTTGAGGTAAATGGCAATGTTCTTTTTTTGCCTTAAAAAATCAATGGCCGTACTATCCTTAAAATATGGATGCAACCAGGAAGGGTCTCCAGTGGGGATAATATAAATCGAATCATTTTTTGTAGCATATTTTAAGGTAGGAAAGCGTTCTGGAATGAGTTTTAGACCTGCAAAGAGCGTAACAATTTTCGTGTTGCTTGCAGGAATAAAATACCTATCACTATGGGTACTGTATAAAACTTTATTGGTTTTGGCATCCTGCACGAGAACTCCATGGAAGGAATTTTGAAAAGTGTCTCCACTTAACTCTTTGTCAAATTTGGAAAGGCGGGAAGAAGAACAACCAAAAAGAAAGAAAAATCCTCCTAACATTATGAGTGTTAGATTCTTAACTGCTTGATTATAGGTTAGGTACATTTTGTAGTTTGTCGAATTTAACACGAAATTATTGAATTTTTAACCCCATTTTGGTGAAACACAGGTCGATTTTTCGTAATTTGCTGTACAACCTTTAATTCAAAATAATCAAATTTCTATGCCGAGAGCAATGTTAGATTACACCAAAACTGTGCTTCAAAAAGTTAGTTTTGATGCTAAACTCTTTACCAAAGAATTGAAGAAAGCCGTTTCAAGGTTATTACCAAATGAAATCGAAGAACTTAAAATCTGGTTGCAACAATTTATAATTGACAAACCAGAATTACAACCCACTTTGTTATTAATAAAAAATTAAAGAAAGCCGCTGATGCGGCTTTTTTTTTAAAAGTTCCCGTTAGTTTTTTCCAAGAGGGCTTATTATTTCAACATCCTGAAATGCAATCGCTCCCCTCACAATACTGGAGATTACCTCTTTTAATGCTTCTGTGATCTGTATTTTGAGTTCGCTTTTATGGTAAATAAGACTTATTTCCCGCGCCGGCGATGGTTTTTTAAACTCTTTTAAATGTCGTTTTTTCTTCTGGTCAAGTTCTAAGGTGTTCAAATAGGGCAATAATGTCATTCCCATACCTTCATCTGACAGGCTCACCAAGGTTTCGAAGCTTCCACTTTCAATTTTAAAATGCTCTTGATTCATGTTTCGCGGAGACTGACAAAGATTAATAACCCCGTCCCTAAAACAATGCCCATCCTGAAGCAACAAGATATCACCAACCTGCAAGTCTTCCGTAATGAGCTGTTCCTTTGGGGACAGCCTATGATTTTCCGGAACATACCCCACGAAAGGTTCATAATAAAGTGGCCGTTCTTTAATGAACTCAATTTCGAGCGGAGTTGCCGCTATACCGGCATCTAAATGTCCGTCCAAAATATTTCTAATCAAGGCATCGGTGGGTTGCTCTTTGATGATCAGGTTCACTTTCGGATATTTTTTAATAAAAGCGCCCAAAAACATGGGTAACAATGTTGGCATCACCGTTGGAATAATCCCTATAGTGTAATCGCCCCCAATGTACCCTTTGTCCTGATCCACAATATCTTTGATACGTTCTGCCTCGGCCACTATGTTTTTGGCCTGGGCTACAATTTTTTTTCCTACTTCGGTAATGGATATGGGCTTTTTGCTCCGATCAAAGATTAGAATGTCCAATTCATCCTCAAGCTTTTGCACCTGCATGCTAAGTGTGGGTTGGGTGACAAAACTTTTTTCTGCAGCAAGAGTGAAATTTTTGTATTCAGCGACTGCCAAAACATATTGTAATTGGGTTATGGTCATTAATCATAGGTTTGAGAAATAAAAATATAAAAAACCATCAATTATATTTATGATTGATATGAAAAAGACCAAAATATTGTGAACACCTTACGGCATAACTCTTTCTAGAAAGGTATGTCGATTAATTTCCAAATCTTTATATTTATTTTCTACTGAATTACCAAAAGTTGGCAATGGCCCATACCGAACTAAATAATCTAGTGGATTTTCTAAAAAAGGTCCCTTTTTTTTCCGAAGTAGATAAGACTTCACTACTACAATTGTGCAAGGATGCCCAAACGGAGGAATACGATAAAAATGATTGTATTATCGAAAAGGGAGCCATTGGAGATGGTATGTATGTCATATTGGACGGCGAAGTAAAGGTGCATGACCAAAACCATTTGTATAGTACCTTGGTTCCAAAGGATTGTTTCGGTGAATATGCCTTAATAGATGAAGAACCAAGGTCAGCTTCTGTTACGGCCTTGAAGGATACATCAGTGCTCAAAATTCAACCTAAATCGTTTGTTGACCTTATCGCTGTGGACAGAGGTTTCACAAAAGGCGTTCTATCCGTTTTGATTAGAAGGCATCGAGAACTTGATATTATTCAAGAAAGTTTAGCGGTTTCAAAAAAGCAAATCGAATTGTCCAATTCGAAGATGATGGGCTTGATAGATGGAGCAATGGATGCCATCATTATGTTTGACACCAACTTTAAAATTGTATTGGCCAACACTTCGGCAAATGCCATTTTGGAAAACGAAGATGTAATAAAACGTAATGTGCTTTTCTTTTTGGATGAAGAAAGTGCAGATATATTGGAGACCTTGGTTAGGTCACATCAGGATGGTAAAAATGATGGAATGAACACCTATCTCCCATCAGAAGTAAAGGTAATAGGTTCCAACGAAACAGAAACCCTGAATGAAGGTACTATAAGTACCTACGGCACAGGAAATGATATGTTTTACACTTTAATTCTAAGAAATATTAATGATAGGGTTTTGGCGGAGCGAAAAATCAGTTCACTTACAAACCAGACCAAATATTTGGAGGAAGAAATAAAACAGTTGACAAACGATTACGGAATAATTGCGCAAGACCGAACCATGGCCAAAGTATTGGATTTGGTTGAACAGGTTGCAAGTACAGAGGCTACAGTTTTGATTCAGGGAGAAACAGGAACGGGAAAAGAACTGGTGGCCAGGGCAATTCATAATGCAAGTGATAGAAGTGAAAAACCTTTAATACGAATCAATTGTGGTGCAATTCCGGCGAATTTAATTGAAAGCGAGTTGTTCGGTCATGAAAAAGGGGCATTTACCGGAGCTACAACCAGCAGAAAAGGAAGGTTTTTATTGGCGGATAAAGGAACAATATTTTTGGATGAGATTGGGGAACTTCCCTTGGATTTACAACCTAAGCTACTCCGTATAATTCAGGAAGGAGAGTTTGACCCCGTTGGAAGCTCAGAAACGCTAAAGGTTGATGTTCGGATTATAGCTGCCACCCATAGGGATTTGTTGGAATTTTCAAAAACCGGAAAATTTAGGGAAGATTTGTATTACCGATTGAATGTATTTCCAATAGTTGTACCTGCATTAAAGGATAGGGGAGATGATGTTTGCTTAATTGCGGATAGAATGGTAAAACAGTTTTCTAAAAAAATGAACAAATACATTGAGCCTTTATCCAAAGATCAGAAACAATTGTTCATGGAATACGATTGGCCAGGGAATGTTAGGGAGCTTCAAAACTTGATTGAACGCGCAATCATTGTTTCTACAAACGGTAAAGTGAACTGGCAATCCATAATTCCGCTTACCCCTTCGGGTGGCTCTACAGAAGAAAGTACTGAATCGAACCGTATTCTTACTTCAAAAGAAATGGTTGAGATAGAAAAAGAGAATATTTTAAAGGCTTTGCGGCAAACCCAATGGAAAATATCCGGGGAAAATGGTGCAGCGGCCCTTCTACAACTGCGCCCTACTACCTTAACTTCCAAGATTAAGGCACTTGGCATCGTTCGTCCTGTATAATTCACGAAATTTCATAAATACACTTACGACATTTCGTTAAATTACGAAATATCGTCACTCTGAATTCACTCAAAATACTATGTAAATCATTGATTTTTAAATAGTTATGTTTTTTGGCACGCCAACTGCATTAATAAAGGCAAAACGAAAAATTAATCTTTTAAAAATTAAAACAATGATTACAACAGCAAACATTAAAAACGGAGTAAACGTAGATCAACTGGTAGACACCATCAATCACGTGCAAGAAGATCCTTCTTTGGCAAAATTTGAATTTAGAGCTAAAACCAACTGGATAGACGGCGGTCACTGTGTAACAAGTATCAAAGACTGGTATGGTGTTGGTGCTGAGCACACGGAAAGAAGTAAAGATGCTTTCACTATGGAAGCTGACCATGTGGAGCCCCTTTTAGGTAAAGATTTGGCACCTAATCCGGGAGAGATTGTATTGCATGCCTTAGGTTCTTGCTTAACTGGAGCAATGGTATACCATGCTGCTGCTAATGGAATCGACATTGAGGGTATGGAAGCCTCTTTGGAAGGTGGTGTTGATTTACACGGTTTCCTTGGTTTGGATCCTGAAGTAAGAAAAGGGTACGACGGAATCAAGGTGAAGTTCAAAGTAAAATCTGATGCTTCTGATGAACAATTGAGAGCTTTATCGCAATTCTCTCCAGTATTTGACATGCTTACTAATCCAACTCCAGTTTCCATAGAGTTCGAAAAGTAAAACTTGAAATAAGCCGCCCTATATAGGGCGGCTTATTCCTTCTTTCCTTCCTTCAATTTTCCAAACCTCCAAAAATGAAAACTCAGCAGCACAACATATTAAATGGCAACCAGGCCGCAGCCCATATTGCCTACAAACTTAATGAGGTGTGTGCTATTTATCCCATCACACCTGCATCTGAAATGTCAGAATTGGTTGAGGAGTGGAGTGCTGAGCAACAAGAAAATATTTTTGGTAATGTTCCTGAAGTATTTGAAATGCAGAGCGAAGTCGGTGTTGCCGGAGCAATGCACGGAGCATTACAAACCGGAGCCTTATCAACTACTTTCACAGCTTCCCAGGGGCTTTTGTTGATGATGCCAAACATGTATAAAATAGCTGGCGAACTGACGCCCAACGTTATTCATGTAGCTACAAGATCTATTGCAACCCATGCTTTGTCCGTTTTCGGAGACCACAGCGATATTATGGCGGTACGAAGCACTGGTTATGCCTTTTTAGGATCTTCCTCGGTACAGGAAGTCATGGACATGGCATTGATTTCACAAACCGCTTCATTGGAATCCAGAATTCCATTTGTACATTTTTTTGACGGTTTTAGAACTTCTCACGAATCAAACAAAATAGAAGTGGTTACCGATCAGGCCATAAGAACCATGGTCGATGAAAAACTTATTAGCGCTCACAGAAAAAGAGCCCTTAACCCAAACACACCTGTTATTAGAGGTACTTCACAAGGAGCAGATGTATTTTTTCAGAGTAGGGAAGCAGTAAATTCATACTACAACAACTGCCCGGTAATTGTTCAGAATCATATGGACAAGTTTTTTGAACTGACGGGAAGACAATATAAACTCTTCGATTATATAGGTCACCCGGATGCAGAGCATATTATCGTTGCTATGGCATCAGCTACGGAAACTATAGAGGAGACCATCAAAAAACTCAATGCCAATGGTGAACGTATTGGTTTGATCAAGGTAAGGTTGTTTCGACCGTTTAGCATTGAGCATTTGGTGAATATCATACCATCAACCTGTAAGAACATTGCGGTATTGGACCGAACCAAGGAGCCAGGGGCGGCAGGAGAACCACTTTATTTGGATGTGGTTCAAGCCTTATTTCAGGCTGCGGATAAATTTGAAAAACTTCCCAAAGTTGTTGGTGGACGTTATGGGTTGAGTTCCAAAGAGTTCACACCTGCAATGGTTAAAGCTGTCGTGGATAATATGCAATCGACAACACCAAAGAACAACTTCACCATAGGAATTGAAGATGATGTGACCCACACCAGCCTGAAATATGACAAAGAATTTCGAATTGACAATCAATATCAGCAAACAGCGTTTTACCAGACAAAAACTGAGCAGACCAGTAAACATTTCAGTAGGTATTTGAGGTTGTGCGGTAGTGAATCAGACATTTTTGTTCAAGGTTATATCGAATGTGATTATAAAAAGTCAAACTCAAAAAGTGTCGCACATTTACGATTGGCACCAAATAAAATCAAAGCACCGTATTTGATTTCTGAAGCGGATTTTATGGTATGTGATTCCATATCATTTTTAGATGAACATTCTGTATTGGAAAACATCAAACTTCATGGGAAGATTTTGGTGAATTCGGAACTGACACCGGACCAATTCTGGAAGAAACTTTCTTATGGACTGCAAACAAGCATACAAGCCAAAAATTTGGAGTTGTTCGTGGTGAATTTGAAAGAATTACCCAGATTCATGGACATAGGAGAACATTCAATCTCAATGTTCCATGTTTGTCATTTGGCATTGACTAACAAACTATGGGACAATGCTGACTTGGAATTCGTTAAAAAACATATTGTAAAAGTTGATACTTCAATATTTTCATCGGAAACGCCTTTGGAGCAAGATGATACTTTTTCAAAAACGCTATTGGGGCAATTGTTGGCGCAAAAAGGAAATGAAATTCCTGTAAGTGCATTGCCTTCGGATGGAACATATCAAAGTAATACATCAAGATTCAATGTAAGGGATGTGATCTCAGAATTGCCGATTTGGGATACGGATTTATGCACGCAATGCGGTGCTTGCAGCATGGCCTGTCCACAAGGGACGTTGCGGATAAAAGCATATGCCGATGACTATAGTGGCCAAGCACCTAAACACTTCCAATCTGTTGAATTTGCAACGCATATGGATGGCTTTGATTTACTTAATTATACCATTCAAGTTAACCCTGACCACTGTACTTCATGTAACAACTGCGTAGATGCCTGTCCTGCCAAAGCGTTGATAATGTCTAATAACCAAGAGAAAATTGAGCAGGAAAAAGAGAACTGGGATTTTTTTGAAACCATTCCTGAGTTTGACAGAACAAAAATTGATGTTACTCAAATAAGTCAGCAACAATTGCAAGAACCTCTTTTTAAATATGCCATGGGTGTTGATGGTTGTGGAGAGGCCCCTTACCTAAAACTAGCATCACAATTGTTCGGAGATAGAATGGTAATTGCCAATGCAACCGGAGCAAGCTCCATTTTTGGCGGAGCCTTACCAACCACACCATGGTCTAATGACCAAATGGGAAGGGGTCCTGCATGGTCCAATTCACTGTTTGAAGATAATGCGGAATTCGGTTTAGGTTTTCGACTATCGCTAGATCAGCAGGAAGCTCAGACCAGAAACTTACTAAAGAAAATGAAGCATCATCTTGACGCCGAATTGGTTGAGAGCATTGTAAAAGCGAAACAAAACACTGAAGCCGAAATTGCTTTGCAAAGAACTCGTATTGAAAAGTTGAATACACTACTGGGTTCTTTGAACTCATCAGAAGCTGTGAATTTAAAGCAAAACCTCGACAGTTTGGTGAAAAAAAGTGTATGGATAGTTGGGGGAGATGGATGGGCTTATGATATTGGTTACGGTGGACTTGACCATGTATTGGCCTCTGGTAAGAATGTAAATATTTTGGTGTTAGACAATGAGGTGTATTCCAATACTGGAGGACAGATGTCCAAGGCAACACCTTTTGGTGCCTCCGCCAAGTTTGCCGCCAAGGGAAAACAAAAACAAAAGAAAGATTTAGGCTTTTTAGCAATGAACTATGATGATGTGTACGTTGCATCAGTAGCTATTGGAGCTGATCGAGAGCAGACTTTAAAGGCATTTATTGAAGCAGAAAAACATGATGGACCATCCTTAATCATAGCGTATTGTCATAGCCCTGCTCATGGGATTGATATGAAAAATCCTTCGCAGTACCACAAAGCTGCCGTTGCAGCAGGACAGTGGTTGTTGTATAGAAATGATCCGTCCCGAAGAGCTAAAGGATTAAACTCTTTGCAACTAGACTCAGAAGGCCCAACCCTTCCTATTTCGGAATACTTTAGAATGGAAAAACGATTTGGAATTCTTTTTGAAAAGGAAATGGACACCTTTACTGAGATTATTGAACAAGCTCAATCTAATATCAACCAACGGTATTCAAATTATAAGTGGCGCGAAATTATGGGTTGCGCAACCTTCAATACCGGTGTAGAAAGAAAACTATCGGAAAAGTTGGTCAGTGACTATATATCAAATTGAGCATATGTTTGTTTTTGACAAAGTCCATAGCTTTTCCAAGGGAATAGAAAGTTTATTTTTCGTGCATAACGGTCATCGAAAGCCAGTTTTCCGGCACACCTTCCGACAGGTATTTGTTAGCTTTTGAAATAAAATATTGGGTGATGGTATCTTTAGGGTTCTTCAGTAAGATTTTTTCAAAGACGGTAAGAGCTTCTGTAAATTTTTGATTAAAATATAGATCAACGCCTTTGTCATAATCTGGTTTTGTTTCCAATTTTAGGGTAATACTTTCTACGCTATCACCATCAATGCATTCGTAAATGCCGATGGCTTTTTGCTTTCCTTTCACCCTTACTTTACCCAAGAATCTAAAATTAAAACCATCCGAATCTGTCATGGAATTTAGGGTGTCTTCACTTATTATGATGTTAGCACCAAAATGTTTGGTCACACCTTCAACCCGCGAAGCACTATTTACCGTATCGGATATTACAGCAGGGTCATTTCTTTGGGTATCACCAATAATACCCATAATTAACTGGCCGGTATGAAGTCCCATACCAACGGAAATTGGGACATACCCTTTTTCCTTGATTCGTCTTTTATTATAGAGAGCTAAGGTCCGTTGCATTTCAATAGCTGCATCCAAAGCACTTTCTGAAGTATGCGTAAATAGCGCCATGATTCCATCGCCCAAGTATTGATTTACAAAACCATGGTTTTCCTTGATAATTGGACCCATACGACCCACATAGGCGTTCACAAATTTGAAATTTTGTTCAGGAGTCATGCTTTCCGCAAGCGTTGTGTAATCTCGTATATCAGAAAACAATACGGTGACATTTTTTTCAATGTGGTCACCCAACCTCACATCTGTGATGGATTGCTTGCCTACGGATTGGACAAATTCCGAAGGAACAAATCTAGAAGTGGCCCTGTGGATGGTATTTAAATTGATGTGCGTTTTGATTCGGCTTAATAACTCATTCTTGGAAATCGGTTTGGTCAAATAATCGTTGGCACCTGCATTGAAACCAACTACCAATTCGTTTACGGTATTTTTGGCTGTCAGTAAAATTACAGGAAGCTCACTAGCGATATATTTTTCTCTGATTTTCTCACAAACTTCATAACCAGAAATTCCAGGCATCATAACATCAAGCAATACCAGATTGTATAAATTCTCGCTATCCAATTCCTTTAAGGCTTCTTTCCCAGAACTGACTTCGGTAATTTCGTAACCTGCAACCGTTAAATGATTTTCAAGCACCCTTCTGTTGACCGGCTCATCGTCCACAATCAAAATTTTGGGTATTTCTTGACCATGTTTCTTGGATACTCCGGGTAATGGCAAATCTTTTTGAGGTGTTGACCGAGATTGTACAAAATCTGTTGAGACAAACCCTTTGGATTCAAAGTCTTTGCGATCAGTTTTGCTCAAGGGAAGCGTAAATGAAAAAATAGAACCTTTTCCCTTTTCAGAAGTCACCACAATGGAGCCTCCATGCAGTTCGACCAATTGTTTGGTCACTGAAAGACCAAGTCCTGTACCACCATATTCTCTTTGTGTAGAACCATCGGCTTGTTCAAATGAATTAAAAATGGTTTCGAATTTGCCTTCTGGGATTCCAATACCTGTATCCGTAACAGAAATGCTCAACATATTGTTCTTAACTTCTGATAACAAGGTTACATAACCCTTTTGAGTAAACTTTATAGCATTCCCAATTAAGTTATGCATGATTTGCTGTAACCTATTCTCATCGGCATCTACCAGAGGAACATCTTTTGGGATTGAATTGATGAGCTTCAATTTTTTATCCTGAACCAAGGGATTTGATAGGCGCATTACAATCGTGGATAGCGCATGAATATCCACCGGACGGATCGAGAGTTCAATGTCTTTATTCTTAAGTTTTGAAAAGTCCAAGATGTCATTAACAAGATGGGAAAGTCGCATGCCACTATTGGCAATCATGTCCAAATTTTCCATGGCAGCTTTCGGAAGCTTTCCTGCTATTCCATCTTTTAGAGATTCCGTTAATCCAATAATTCCTACCAATGGTGTTCGTAATTCATGGGAGGTATTGGCAAGAAATTCATCTTTAAGTTTGTCTATCTTTTCAAGCTCTACTACACGTTGTTTTTCAATTTCTGTTCGTTTTCGTTCTTCAGCGAGCATTCTTTTCTTTTCTTCATCGGCATATCTTGCTCTTTGGTTGTGTCGATATCTGTTGAAGGCGAAGTAAGCAAACAGCAAAATGACCAATGCCGCACCAATGATAATATTGCGAATGGTGGTCTGCCGTTCAAGCCGAAGCCCTGTAATTTCAGCATCCTTTTCTAGGGCAGCGATGGCACTTTGTTTTTTTTCAGTTTCAAAACGAACCTGCAACTCTTCGACCTGCTTGGATTTGGATTCATTGAACAAGCTATCCTTTACATCAATGAATTTGTTTTTGAATTCCAATGATCTCTGATAATCTCCGGTTTGCTCGTAGAGTTGTGAAAGCGCAGCATAATTATCTTTAAGTACGGCTTTGGCTTTTATTTCCTCTGCAATCTCAATGGCATTGTTAAGGCTCTTTTCTGCTCTTGCAAATTGCTTTAATTTGAGATTAATAACCCCAATCTGTGAATGGCTCAAGGCCAGTTCACGTTTTAACCCAAGTTCTTCGCGCAACACAAGCGCCTGATTATGGTATTCTAAGGCATCTGCAAATTTTTCCTGAAAACCATATACTTTTCCAAGCGCTTCGTAGTCATATGCCATGCCCCAATCGCTCTGTGCCTCCTGATCTAGAGCCAATGCACGACCCAAATATTCCAAAGCCAAATCATACTGTTCCATTTGCATATGGGTGTCACCAATGTTAAAAAGGCAATTGGCAATTTCGGTTTTATCACCAATTTCAGTGAAGAGTTTAAGAGCCCGGTTATAGGAATCCATGGCATCTAGCATTTTGCCATTGTTCTTTAAGATTTCTCCCATTGCATTCAGGGTAGTGGCTACACTAAATGAATCATCCAGTTCTTCATAAATTTTGAGAATTGAATAATAGATTTCCAGACTTTTATCAAAATTGCCCAGATCATCTAATATGACGGCTTTTTGATATAGACCATTGGCCAAGGCAAAGGATTCCTTTTTCGTTTGATGGAAGTCAAGATACGTGTCAATAAAATGTAATGCTTCAGCATAGTTGCCCTTTTGTCTTTCCAATACGGCATACTGATAGTTGGCTAATGAAATGCCCCAAGGTAAATTTGCTCTTTCGCTTATGGAATTGAAGCTGTCAATATGTTTTTTTGCCAATTCGGCGCTGCTTCGATGATTGAGGTATTGCCAAGAAATATCTTTTAAAATCTTAACTCGGGCAGAATCACTTTGGGCACTTGGATAAATACCCTGTAGACTATCGATTACAGAGTTTTGCGCTTTTAACGAAACAATCGAAAAGCACACAAGTAGAATTGTGTGTACTGAGGTTTTTATGATATTGGTTTAAAGTGGTTGATATGGCTATTTAAATGTAATGTTTAAAGCGTAAAGCACAAAATAAAAGAGATTTCCCCTGGACCATCTTCTACTTATTTGATGGCTGATTTATCATTTAAGACCCAAGGTTCAATTCATCATTAAAATTCTACAATTGGGTATCACGGATTGGTATGCATAAGACTGTTAAGGCAATTTTGGGGTATCAAACAACGAACAGTCATGAAAAACCAGATTCTTTTATTTATTACAATCTTAATCGCAGGGGCAGTATCTTCCCAAACCACAGTATCCGGCACCGTAACCGATGCCAAAAACAATCCGATAAGCGGGGCCAACGTCTATTTAGAGGGTACCTATGACGGTGCTTCGACCACTGAAAATGGAACTTTTAACTTTGAAACCACGGAAACAGGTACCCAAACCTTGGTTATTTCCATGTTGTCTTATGACCCCCATTATGAGATAGGAGATGTTACATATTTTAAAGATATTCAGATACAACTGGTTGAATCGATAAATGCGTTGACAGGCGTAACCTTAACTGCTGGAACTTTTGAGGCAGGCGACAATTCCAAGGTTTCAGTTTTAAAGCCATTGGATATTGTTACCACAGCTGGGGCGGCAGGGGATTTTGTCGCGGCTCTGCAAACCTTACCTGGAACAACTACCGTAAATGAAGACGGAAGACTTTTTGTAAGAGGTGGTTCGGCCGATGAAACACAGGTGTTCATAGATGGACTTCGAGTTTTTCAACCCTTTAACGCATCGGCAAACAATACACCTACAAGAGGCAGGTTTTCTCCATTTCTTTTTAAAGGAATCACCTTTAGTACGGGGGGATATTCTGCGGAGTACGGACAGGCCTTATCCAGCGTACTTCTTTTGAATACAACCGACGTGCCTGACCAAGAAAAGACGGATATTTCTATAATGTCTGTCGGTGGGGGATTGGGTCATACAGAGATATGGGGTGATCAATCGTTGAGTTTGAACACTTCCTATATCAACCTTTCACCGTACGAAGCTTTGATTCCTTCTGATCAAGGTGTAAGATGGAATAGTCCATACGAGTCTATTTCAGGGGAAGCTGTTTTCAGGAGCAAGGGAGAGAAGAGCATGTTTAAACTCTACACAGGATTCAATCATGCAGATTTGGACATTGCTCAAGAGGATATCAATTTTGATGATTTCATACAGTTTAGATTAAAGAATAACAACCTTTATTTTAACTCCTCATATAAATATTTTTTCGGAAACGATTGGAGCTTAACCACCGGAGCTGCCATTTCATGGGATACGAACGATGTCGGTATACAGCAAGACGTTGTAGAAGCTAAAGAGACAGCAACCCACGTAAAGGCTAAAGTTCGAAAAAACTTCAGCAATCGATTTAATCTTACCATTGGTTCTGAATTATTCAATACCAATTTTGAGGAAACCTTTTCGGCAAATGATGGCTTTACCTTTGAAAGTGACTACGATGATCAGCTGTGGGCAGGTTTTGCGGAGACGGATATCTTCTTGAGCAATAAGTTTGCAATGAAACTTGGGATTAGGGGAGAACACAGTTCTTTTATGCAGGATTTTACGATTTCACCACGAGTATCGCTTGCCTATAAGCCTGGTGACAAAGGTCAATTTTCACTTGCTTATGGAGATTTTTATCAGAACCCTATATCTAATGTGGCCAAGTTTGGAGCACCTCTTTCATCTGAAAAAACCTCACATTACATTCTAAATTACCAATACGTAGGTGATGGCAAGACGTTTAGAGCAGAAGGGTACTACAAAGATTATGACAATCTGGTAAAATACGATACTCAGCTTCCGCAGTTCAACTCAGCTTTTTCCAATCTAGGGAGTGGTTATGCGGCTGGGTTCGATGTTTTTTGGAGAGACAATAAAAGCATCAACAACTTAGACTATTGGATTTCATATTCCTACTTGGACACGGAACGTGATTATCAGAATTTTATGGAACGTGCAACACCTAATTTTGCACCTAAACACAATTTCTCTTTGGTGACCAAATACTGGGTGAACAAGCTGCGTTCGCAGGTCGGAGTTTCATATTCTTACGGTTCAGGAAGACCCTATGATAATCCGAACACTCCGGAATTTTTGGCAGAAAAGACCAAATCCTTCAATAACCTCAGTGTAAATTGGGCCTACTTGATTGATCAGCAAAAGATTCTATACTTTTCGGTGAACAATATATTGAGTTTTAACAATGTAAGCGACTATCAATACGCAAACACACCGAATGTCGATGGAATCTTTGACAGAAGGGCAATTACGCCCCCTGCTGATAGTTTCTTTTTTGTAGGGTTCTTTTGGACCATTAGTAACGATGGCAAGAGCAATCAATTGGATAACTTATAGTACTGATTTCCTATTGCTGCATTTTCAAATAGTAATCGGCAGAATGCTTTCCTGACCCGTACACTAGGAAAAATATACAGGCTAGCAGGGTCAGCGTTGCCAAAATAAGGTTTGTGGTATTCATTTCCCCTAGGAAATTTGTTAATACCGCACCGATTAAGATTGGTAACTGGGCCGCTGCTGCCCATCGCGTTAGCAAACCAACCACGATCAAAAAACCGCCGACAAAATGTGCTGGGGTTATGTAATGCAAAAGAATCATTCCTCCCGGCATCTCTTGAAAGGGTCTGACCATTATGGCCATTTGTTCATGATTCGTCATAAATTCCACTCCCTTGTAAAAAAGAAAGATTCCAAGGGCAATTCGCACTAAATCCAATGGATAATAGGTATGGGCATTAGCCCATTTGTTCAAATTCTTAACTGTTCCCATGACGTTGGAATTTTAAAAGTGAATTCTTTAATATACTCATTTTTAACGAGATAGGAAAGTCAAAGTACAGGATTTGAACAAGGTAGATGGATAGAAATGTAGTGTCTAGTAGATAGTTTCAAGAATGATTCAGGTCAAGCAACATTTGAATATCGCTTCGCTCATAGGGAGAAGTAACACCTGTTATTTCCTTAAACCCCAGTTTTTTATACAACGCAATCGCCGGACCCAAGACGCTGTTGGTTTCCAAATATAACTTAGTGGCGCCCATACTTTGGGCCTTATGGATAATATGTTCACCCAAAAGCTTGCCAATACCTTTGCCTTGAACTCTGGGCGAAACCCCCATTTTGGCTAGTTCAAAATCGAAGCCTTCGAGACTACTTTTCATTAGAGCGCAAACACCTACAGCTTCATCATTGAGCAAAGCCACAGCAATGTATCCACCTTTATCCAAAATGTATTCTTTTGGATTGCCAAGAGAGACACGATCCATCTCTTCAATTTTAAAATATTGGTTAATCCATTCCTCGTTCAACGCTTTGAAAGCCTCGAAGTATTTTTCCGAACAACTGACGATTTTTATATGCTCACTCATAACATTCTTACACGATATAGGCAGATACAAAAATACTAGGAAATTGGTTTTAAATTTTGGCAAACTAGAAGAGGCTCAAAATCAGCTACATAAGAAAATTGAATGTTTGTCGTTACATATAAGCATCAGTCGACAAATAACCATGCAGTTCAACGATTAAATTGGTTTTTTGTCGACAAAAAACGTATAATTACAAGAACAATTAATAATAAAACTCTTACAAGTTCCCAAATCTTGCAATGAGACCAGACAATAAAACCAAACAAATCCCAACCGGGATAATGAACCTACTTAGAACCCCAGGCCATGGCTATAAAACTACCCCTGCATTTAAAAAATATCCCTATAGATCGCAATAAACGGCTCTTTCTATTGATGATACCATTACTTTTCTGCGGTGCAATGAATGCGCAGGAAGATAACCCCTATGTAAGCTATGATGTGCCGTTCCAGAATCTATTAAAGTTCAATAGGTTTCTGATTAACCCTACATTTTCTGCCGTTAGGGAGGATAAATCCTATGTGAATCTCTTTCATCGCAGCCAAGGTTCCGACTTTAACGATAACAACCAGAATTACTTTTTAAGTTATAGTGGAAGAATTAACGATCGCGTTGGACTGGGCTTAAGTCTGTATAATCAGCAAGAAGGTGTTATCTCTAATTTGGGGGTGATGGCTAACTATTCCCATGGTATTCAACTAGGTCAAAAAAGTAGCTTGAGCTTTGGTGTAAACATTCCATATTACGTTAGCAGTTTTGACCCGGATAGAGCGGTAACCTTGGAAGAGGACCCTCTGTTAAATGATGCATCCCAAAACTCCATAATTTCTTTTCAACCGGGATTGAATGTTTCATTTGGGAAGTTTGATTTTGGTGTATTTGCCCAAAATTTGGTGGATTACAATATAAAATCCGGTAAGTCTTTGACCGATTTCAATGAGAAAACTTTTTCTGGCCATGTTCAATTTGCCCACGAATTTAAAAATGGCGCTGGTATTTTTCAGGATGGAAGGCTATTGCCTTTGGCAAGAGCTCGTTTTCAGGCAGAACAAGATCCAATATTTGGAGGAGGATTGATTCTTGATTTACCCAAACTGGGGTGGATTCAAGGGGGGTATGATCAGCTCTATGGTGCTTCAGCGGGAACAGGATTCAATTTGAACAGGAGATTGTCCTTCGGTTACAATTTCGAAAAGAACATCAATAACAATTTTGCCAATTTAGGAGTGACCCATGAGGTTTCTATTGCGTTTTCATTTGTGCCCACTATGTCACGGAATACCTTGGCATCCAATGAAGAAGGTTCAACCAGAAAGCCTATTGAAGGTACTTTTGTTGCCGATATCAAAAAAGAGAAGAAAAAGTCAAAGAAAAGTAAACTGGACACAGAAACCACTCTTAGGCCAACCAATAAGGAAGATTTGGCTTTTTGGGAGGAACAAGTAAAGCAATTGAAGGAGAATCAAGAAGATAGCTACGCTATTATTGATGAATTGCTCTTTAAAATGGACTCTTTGGAAAAGTCCAAAGATCAGGAAATGGAGAAACGTTTCGAAATGGTCATGCGAATGGTCAAAAGACAAACAGACAATAGGCGGCCTGACCTAGAGGAAAAAGCGCAGAAAATTTATTTAGCCAAAAATTCCTCAGACTTAGATTCTATTTACAATGCTACGGTCCAAACCCAAGTTGCTGAAAATACTGCTGTAAAACCTAAAACCAACAGGACAGCAAAACTTAAAATAAGCACACCGGCTAAAAAAAGCGAGTTCAAGGGTTATAATTCCGTGAAGCAATCACAAGTGGTTGCCAATACCGCTGCAAAACCTAAAACAAAGGCTGCTAGTAAAAAAGGAGCGTTTACCGGCGGCGCCTATAAGCCCGTTGAAAAATTCATTAGCCTGGATGGTGTAAGTAAAGGTCATTACATTGTAGCCAACGTTTTTAAAAATGAACGTTACCTAAAGAGTTTTATGGCCAATTTGAAAGCCAAGGGCCTTAACGCGAAATATTTTAAGAACCCTGATAATGGATTGAACTATGTGTACTTGGCCAAATACCAGGAAAATGAGGACGCCTACGCAGCCTATCGCTCTAAGATGAAGGGTTCTTATAAAGATGAAATCTGGATTATGCATGTGAACAATTCCCGATACTCTGGATGGGCTGACACTAAGTTTCAGGATAATGAATAGGAAATTTGTTTAATATTAATTGCCTTCGATTTTTTTGGCAATTAATTTGCTTCCAGAGTCTTTCCGTTCCGAGAGTTCGGAAACAATTTTAGCATGATCTTGTGGTCGGGTCTGTGACAGTTTATAGGCTGCTTGAATTTCGGTAATCTCAATACTGAACCCAACTACCCCTTTGACCTGTCTAAGTGTCTTAGGTGACATATCCTTTAGGGATATTGGGTTTTTGGAATCTTTCTCATACTTGTTTACCAATTTATGGAGAGATTCCATCGTTTCTTCTTCACTCAAAACCTTTAATTTGCCGTACACATGCACTGCTATATAGTCCCAAGTTGGCACCTCTTCTTCTTGATACCATGAAGAGGAAACATAAGCGTGAGGTCCATTGAAAATGCATAAAACCTCTTTGGAGGTTTCAAATGCTTTCCACTGTGGATTGGTCTTGGAGATATGTCCTTCTAAAACATCCTTTCCTTGACCATCTGCATCAAGCTCTAATGGAATATGTGTAGCCCAAGGTTTGCCCTCAACCTGATTAACCAAAATACCGAAGCTGTTTTCTTTTAAAAATGTTCTGACCTCGTCAACATTTTCGTTTTTGTAGTAATGTGGAATGTACAAAGGTGAAATTTTTCAGTTAGCGTATTTTTTTACGACGTCAGAAACATCATCATATCTTTTCCACATTTTTGGACGTTCATAGTCCAAACCTGACTTCATAACTTTTGCGGTTGGGTACTGTTCCTTTATCCGTCCCCAAGTGGTATCTTCCCAATACGTGTCTTCCAGTTTTTGAAGCTTAACATCTTTAAGTGAACCTGATACGGCTTTATCAATCAGGGGCCACCAAAGACTTTCAGTCTCCCTATCCCATAGCACAAAACCGTCCAATCCATCCCATACTTGTGGGTCAAAATAGGTATATCCGCTGAGTGCGAAAGTAAAAACCTTATCTGCGTAGGTTCTTTTATAAATAGCTCCCAAGTCTGCCAAAATACAATAGGCAGCGAACACAGGTTCACCATCCAACATATCATTGACCACTTCGTGGCGAGTTAAATCAGCAACAGAGTATGCTTTGATATCATTTCCTTTTTTGGCTAGTAAAAAACGGCTTTCCGGGGTCCAGCTCGAATCTGCTTCTTGAACGGTTTGAAACTCTGGCTTTAGCAAGGCAGGGAAACGCTCACGACCAATGCCATAATGAAACTGTGCAGGTTCCAGGTCAAGATTATCTATGATAAAATGTTCAGCCTCACTTTCACCACCATATAACATTTTGGCACCATTTTTATCAAAAAATTTACCATTTTCCAATGCGCTTGGTCTTTGGGAATATCCCGAAATAGTACACAATACGAATAGGAAAGTTAATCCAATTGATTTCATGACTAGTTTTTAAATATGTTTTGAAAGTTACAAAATTGAGATTAAGCAAAACTTGGCCATTCATTAGAATAGCGAACAAAAAAAAGCGGGAATTTAATTCCCGCTTGTTATTTTAAAAATCTCGCAAAAGTTTTATTCTATCACCTCTTTTACCAATTGAAAATCTTGAATGGTTTTATTGGCCACCGCTATTTCCACATCAACGGTATCACTTTTGATATAGCCCTCCAATTCAGCAAATACCTTATAAGAACCGGCTTCCAATCCCATGATGGTATAATTGCCATCTGCATCGCTAAAACCTGATGTATTTAGGGTGTCAGCCGCTAAAACGGATATCTGGGCACCTTCAAGAGCAACCTGCATCTCTTCTTCCAAGGTGTTAACGTTTCCTGTAAGGCTTCCAGCGGTTGAAAGGTTACTCACCTTAATCACTGGTTTGAAGTTAAAACCATTAATACCATCAATATTCTTTATGTTACCTTTTGCGACAAAGGAGCGGCTTACATCAAAGTCCAACAACAAGTCTGCAGACAACCCTCCGGCAACGGTGATTCCCGGCTTAATAAATACTTTAATACCTGTTTGTTCTCCACTTGGAACTTTTAAGTCGAAGGTTCGGCCATCCGTCAAAACTACGTTGACCCCTTTTACATAGATTCGTAAGAGATCATATGTGCCCACAGGAATATCTATGCTTGCCAACTGTTCTGTAACTCCGTTTGTAAGTTCCAAAAGGTTTACATTCATTTCTTCTTCCATCAAGGTAATAAAAGGAGAACCTTCACCGTCATCATCCATATCGCTATCGGTGTTTTCATCCATAGCACCATCTTCACTGTCCTTGTTTCTGGCTTCTAACTTAAATACCGTGACATTGGCCTCCGCTACCATATCAAATGGAAAAGGAGCATCTGTTAATTGTACGGTTAGTTTACCCGTTCCATCAGTATTGGAATTGGTATCATCTGAACAATTTATAAAAGTGAGCGCAAAGGCCATGAGTAGACCCAGAAAGAATTTAATTTTCATATTTGAGGTTTTTGAAAACAGGGTAAGTACCCTTGAAGTTAATGTTTAGTGTTACCCTCAAAAATGCAAATCTCCGCGTTTAAAATCTTTGATAATTCAAGTTTTTCGATGAAATGCACTGATTTGTAAGCTTTTACCTTCAGTTTGTTATCTAGTGACGGTCAGAAGCTTTAATACTATTCGCGAACAAAAAACCCAATACCAGTTTTATTGCGATAAATTTCAAATAAAAATATTTAAAACTTGATCGTTCTGATTATTGAACTTTTTTTGAACTGACTAAAAATATTGGTGGCTGTCATATTTGTTTGGATATTTTGACATTGGACATAAAAACAGGGGACAAACTTTGCCCCCTGGTATATTAAAAAATGCGAATTATTGTCTTGCAGCAGACTGAACGGAACCATCCGTTCCGCTAAGGTCGGGTCTAAAAGCCCATAATTCCTGGAAATCTCCATGGGTGGTATCTCCAAACTCCTTTAGGAATTCCATAAAAGTCCCTTCACCATGAACTTCCTCATACCATTGCGGAAATTTATCCTCCTCTGACATCCATGAGCTGCTGTCAAAAAAATTGACCCAGGCCATGTCCTGTCCATCCATATTGTTCAGTTCATTGAAATAAATGCCCCACTGCTCATCCGAATCCTTTGTTTTAAACACTTTGGTAACTTTGTCTAGAAGGCCCATAAACTCCTGCCCTTTAAACCGCTTAATGTCCAACATAAAGACGGCTAGATTTTTTAATTTGAAATCTTTGGTGAAATTGGAACGTTTGGTGTCAAACCTCCAGTAAGTGACTGGGGATTCGGAAAGTGCATGTGCGGCAACATTGGCATTCCAATCATCATTATGGCCGTTTTCATTTTGTGGTGCATTGTCCATTGCACTCCATGGAATGGGCCCCATACTCCAGATGTATTTTCCGAAGTTTTTACCACTCATGACAAAAAAGACATTGGCCTGATGAGCTCCATCTGAATGAAACTTTTTGTTGTGAGCTGCAAGCCCGGCCTCAAACTCGGCAATCTTTTTTGGGTGTGCAGTAAGCATTAGGTTGGTAAATACCCCATAATCTCTGGCTTCTTGGGCAGATAGTAAAAAAGGAACCAGAAGCAGTGTTAACAATAATTTTTTCAGTTTTGTTGAATTAGTCGTTTTCATAAAGTCTAGAATTAAAGGTTGATATTAAGTGAATTGGTCTACAAATTTGGCAATCGAAAACTTGCTCAATTCCAAACGGCATGAATCAACCTACAAGAGAGCTAGTAAGGTGCTATATGAGGGAACAAACCAGGAAAGTATTGGGGTGGGTAAATGTTAAATTCCTAGTTATCTAATATAATAAAAAACTGATAATGAACGGTTTAAATGGCAAGCAAAATGAGTCTTAGCCTCAAAAAGTAAAGGATTTATATATGGTTTCCTACAATAAACAGTTACCAAATTTTAGATTCCTACAAGATATTATGAACTATAATGCAAAAATCCCAAAGCCGAAGATTCGAACTTTGGGATTACCAACCTAAACAAAAACTACTCAAACGTAAAACTACTGGCTACTTTTTCTGAAACCCTGAAATAGCCATAGGGAGTATTCTCAGGACTATCCACATTTATACAATTACCTACCAGCGCTACAGGAGTTGCGCTAAAGGGGTCTCCCGCACCTTCAAACTGTTCGACCAACAAGCGTAGGTAATTGTGGTAATCTTCCGAAATACCCAACAAAACAATATCCACAGTGTCACCAGGTTCAAATTCTTTGATGTTCTCTTCTTCATCTTCAAGTTTTTCGTAGTAAAATGTCACCTCATTGCCATCTACAAATTCGTCCTTGATGTAAAAAAGTTCTGGTAGTAAGTCTTCCCTACTTTGAAATCTGAGAAAATAATAGTTCTCAATATCAACTGGGTCTAAAAAGGAAACATTGACTTCAAGGGCTTCATCATCCTCACCATCTTCCCTGGTTTGTGTTATACTGGAGATATTACTTACTGCAAGCATTGTCTCCGTGGCGGTGTATTGTTCTCCTTCATATAAGACTTCCAAGGTATACGAATTTCCAATGACGGGAATGAATGAAGATGTGGTATAGCGACCGTCGTTCTGATCTTGAAAGTTAAAAACGACACCACTATTGTTGTTTCGAACTTGGACGGATGCACCTGTTACGGCCGAATTGTTCTGACTTTCAAAAAAAGGTGTAGAAGTACTTAATAAAATGGTTTGTTGGTTTCCGGATGTGCCCTTTTCCCAATCAATTGAGGCCTCAATTGTTAATCGAATAGGCCCTTCGGGAACATCGACTTCAATAACATCTGTGCAAGAAGCTATACCGGATAATAAGATGCTGAATAAGATTTTATATATGTGTTTCATTGTTTTAAAATTTAAAGTTGTAGGTGATTGATGGAACAATGCCGAAGATTGCGGTTCGGGTTGCTTCATTGGCTCCGGTTTCAAAATTTTGTCCAAAGGAAATACTGGCGGCATTTTTTCGGTTGAAAACATTATAGATTCCAAACACCCATTCACCTTTCCATTTTTTGTCAGGTCTTTTATTTGGTTTGTAAGTTGCCGAAATATCTAATCTATGGTAAGCGGGCAACCTGTCCGCATTACGGTCAGAATAGGAGGCAATGGATATGCCTTCGTATTGATATTGCCCATTGGGATAGGTCACAGGCCTTCCGGTTTGGAAAATAGCGTTTGCTCCAAAACTCCATTTGTCATTAAATTGATAAGCTCCAGTAACAGAAATGTCATGGGTGCGATCATGGGGAGTATTGTACCAATCACCATTATTGATTCCTGGGCCACCGGCATTTCCACCAAAAGTTCTTTGTTCTGATTTGGAGAGTGTATAGGAGATCCAACCAGTGAAAGGGCCTTCATTCTTTCTGAACAATAGTTCAAGTCCGTATGCTCGGGATTCACCATTTAAAATCTCTCGCTCAATGTTGTTGTTGCCTATCAGGTCCGAACCATCGATATAATCAATTCTGTTATCTACTGTCTTGTAATAGGCTTCCACCTCCATGGAGTACATTTTGTCTTTGAAGTTTCTGAAATATCCCAATGCATATTGATCGGACAATTGAGGTTTGATATACTTTCCACTGGGAGTCCAAACATCTAGAGGAGTAACCGAAGAGGTGTTGGATAGTAAATGAATGTATTGCGCAGCTCTGGAATAACCCAATTTGATGGATGAATAGTCGTTGAGTTGATAGGCTAGTGCAAGGCGTGGCTCAAAATTGCTGAATGTTTCTATGCTCTCACTTTTCTTATAAACAGTTTCGCCAATGGGGTCTGTTCGTTGATAAAATCGAAGGGTAGGATTGTAAATTAGCGGTTGGTCATTCGCGTACTCAGACAACGGTTGTCCTCCCATCCTGTTAAAATGGCTAAATCGTAGTCCATATTGTGCGGTTAAATTGTCGGTCAATTTGTGTTCCGCATTAATGTAGGCGGCACTTTCTAAAGCTCGTTTTTTATCAAGTTGTAGTTCGTTTATGGAAGAGTTAGGACCAGTAGGTTTGATTTGCCCTGGGTCAAACTCATATTTTATAGTACTAATACCAAAATCGAGCTTAAATGCATCACTGAAGTAATATTTCAGATCGTATTTGGCATTATAATTTTTGATGGATGAAATCCAGTCAAATTCGAAATCCTCTATACCCAGTTCATAATCATATTTACTGTAAATAAGGGATAAGTTTGAGAACAAACGGTCGTTGAAAATATGGTTCCACCTTAAATTTCCTGAGGCATTACCGTAGCTGCTGCTAAATGAGCCATCGAAATCAAAAACATCCCTTCCAAAGTATCCAGAAAGAAATAGCTTGTTGTTGTCATTTAAACGATAATTGGTCTTTAGGTTGAGGTCATAAAAACTCACACTGTTCTTTTCCCCGGCTAGTTTCAACAATAGATGGGCATACGAGCCTCTACCAGCCACAAGAAATGAACCTGTGTCGTTGAACATGGGTCCTTCAGCGGCTAGCCTGCTGGAGATTACGCCAATACCGCCTGTTAATGCAAAATTCTTACTGTTTCCATCTTTCTGCCTAACATCCAATACAGAGGATACCCTGCCACCAAATTTTGCTGGAATACCACCCTTATACAATTTTAGGTCCTTTACGGCATCCGCATTGAAAACCGAAAAGAATCCGAGCATATGTGAGGTGTTATAAATAATGGCCTCATCCAAGAGTACAAGGTTTTGGTCCACTGCTCCACCGCGAACATGAAAGCCGCTAGATCCTTCGCCATTATTGGTGACCCCTGGTAAAATTTGAAGTGACTTAATTACATCTACTTCACCCAAGACTACGGGCATCTGTTTTACCGTTTTTATGTTGAGCTTGGAAACACTCATTTCAGGTTTTCGCAGAATAGCACGCTCTGGTTCTTCGGCAGTAACCTCAACTTCATCCAACTGCGTGGAGGATTCTGCAATTTCCACATCAATTTTTTGATTTTTATCCAGGACAAGCTGCATCGATATTTCTTTATATCCTAAATGTGAAAAGACAAGGGTGTAAGACCCTTCAGGGGCTGTTATGGAATAGAAACCGTATTCATTGGTTATGGCTCCAATGGTGGTTCCTTTTAAAAATATGGAAGTGCCAAAAAGTGTTTCACCATTGATTTGATCCTTCACATTTCCACTTACCGTATAGCTGTTTTGAGCGCTTAGCGTAATTGAACTCAGTAAAAGACATAGGCCAATGAGTAAACGTATGGGACTACGCTTTTTTTTGTTTTTCTTCATCTGTTTTTTGATTTAAGTTTAGATGTAATCGTTTTTTGATTTTATTCTCCCTAAGGACATGGGAAAAAAACAAGGGTTGCACCAAACCAAAAAGAAATCTAGTTTGAATGATTTTTTAACTTAAAATTAGAATTGATGACCAAGACCTTAACTCAAAAGTGATCAAACTATAGGTGTTCATATTGACAGACGCGTCATTGAGCTAAGAATCTCAGGGAACAAGAAAAGTTTGCATAAATTGATCTTGCGTAAGACTAAAAAATGAGTAAAATGAACAAATTTCTTCTATTCGCCGGAGTCGGTTTACTATTGATTTCCTGCAAGACCAAAAATTCGGAAAGTCCTGCTTCAGTTGAGAAAAAGAATAAGATTCCGGTATACGCTTGGACGGGCGGTCCTGGTGAGGCAACAGATGCAGAATTATCTGCGCAATTTGAAGACTTTAAGAAAAAAGGAATTGATGGACTTATGTATAATGGAGGGCATGACCCTGAAACATATAAACGAGTTGGAAAACTGGTGAAAGCTGCTGGAATGGAATTTCACACCTGGATTCCTACCATGGTCCAAGGGGAGAATGCTAAAATAGAAAAAGAATGGTATGCTGTTAACAGGGATGGGGAATCAGCTTTCGAAAAACCGGCCTATGTTCCCTACTATAAATTTTTGTGCCCAAGCAAAGAAGGAACATACAATTTCTTAGCTGAACTGTACGGAAGCGTTGCTGATGTTGCGGAAGTTGATGGAATTCATTTGGATTATATCCGTTTTCCCGATGTTATTCTGGCCCGAGGTTTATGGGATAAATATGGACTGGTCATGGACAAAGAATATGCACCTTATGACTACTGTTATTGTGATGATTGTACTTCCGATTTCAAAGCGAAGAGCGGCATCGACATCAAAGAAGTTGAGGATGCTACGCAAGTACCCGAATGGAAGCAGTTTAGATATGACCTTATTACCAATATGGTGAGTAGATTGGCAGAAGTAGCGCACACCAAAGGCAAAAAAATTAATGCTGCCGTTTTTCCGGGACCTTCTATCGCCAAAAAATTAGTGAGACAGGAGTGGAATAAATGGAATTTGGATGCCGTTTATCCCATGAATTACAATGACTTTTATTTGGAAGGACCAGAATGGGTGGGTGAGATTGTTAAAGAAGAAGTTGGGGCCATCAAAAATGGAATTCCCGTATATAGCGGATTGTTCATTTGCCCCAAACCAGAAAAAAAGGGTGATGAGAAAGATCCAGAAAATCATGGATTGTTACCCGAGGAAATTGGGGAAGCCATTGCAGGGTCTATGTTAAACGGCGCTACCGGAATATGCCTTTTTACACCGGGAAGAATGACAGATGCGCATTGGGCGGCTTTTGAAGAGGCGATTTATAAAGATTATAGCAACCAATAACCAATATTTATATATTTCGGAGTCCGGCTTTTCAAGAGAATTGCCGGACTTTTTATTTCAATATGACAGTTCAGTTGTAAAAATCTACGGTTGGGTAATAGTTTTTGGTCAAATATGCTGTTCTAAAGCACTTTTGCTGCATAAATAATTAAAAAACGAACAGTCATGAAAAAACTAATTCTTCTTATTTTAATTGCATGTGTTGGAACGGTTAACGCCCAGGATAAATATGCCAAGGGCATGGAAAAAGCTTTTCAACTATGGGGGGAACAGAAACCTATGGAAGCGGCAAACCTCTTTGAACGCATAGCCATGGCAGAACAAGACAATTGGTTGCCTCATTATTATGTGGCCCAAATAAACACGATTTACTCGTTCGGGGTAACCGATTTGGAACAACTTTCCAAACAGTTGGAAAAGGCAAAAGAGTTTACTGATTTGGCGAAAGCGATTTCACCCGACAATCCTGAATTACTGGTTCAAGAGGCCATGATCAATACGGCATGGATTGCTTTTGATGGCGCAACATATGGGATGACCTTATCCGGCAAAAACACCCAACTGTATCAAAAGGCTTTGGAATTAGCTCCAGATAACCCACGTGTGATATTCTCAAAAGCGGAGTGGGATATGGGGGCTGCTAGATATTTTGGTAATGATATTGCACCATATTGTAAAGATATCGAAAGAGCCTTGGAACTTTTTGCTAATTTTAACAACGATACTCCGTTCTATCCTTCTTGGGGAAAAGACAGGGCAGAACAGGTCTTAGCACAATGTAAGTCATAAGTATGCGTAACTTTATCAAGGTTGTCAAGGTTTCTTTATTGATAACGGCATTTGTCGCCATCCTAAGCATTTTTGTCTTTGGGGATGGCGACTATTCTTTTGATAGTGTTGTAAGAGACATCATCATTAGCTTTATTTTTTCGTTTGGTTTAACAGTTGTCAACTCTTACTATTATGATGGGATGGACATTCGTTATTCTTGGGAGAAAGACCCAAAAAAGCGACTGTGGATAGGTGCTATAGGTTCCTTTTTTCTTACCATTATTACCTTTGGAATACTGCGTTATTTGGTTCATTTCTATTACCAAGGTTTGTCCATCACGGAATTCCTAAGAGAAGAAACGGTGGATTCATACATTATAGCTATTGTTATTACCATCATTGCTTCCCTTTTTACGCATGCCTTTTATTTTTATCGGGCACTTCAAAAAAAGGAGGTCAAAAAGCAAAAAATTATTGCGGGAACAGCCTCTGCAAGATTTGATGCTTTAAAAAATCAGCTGGATCCTCATTTTCTCTTCAACAGTCTAAACGTATTGACCAGTTTGATTGAAGAGGACCCAACTCAAGCACAAAAATTCACTACCTCATTGTCCAAAGTATATCGATACGTACTTGAACAGAAAAACAAGGACCTTGTAACTGTTGATGAGGAACTCAATTTTGCGCGTACCTATGTAAGACTTTTGAAAATGCGATTTGAAGACAGTATTGTTTTTGAAATCCCAGATAATTGTAGTGTCCCAGACGCCAAAATAGTCCCATTATCACTGCAGCTGTTATTGGAAAATGCAGTAAAGCATAATATCGTTACCGCAGGCAAACCTCTGCATTTAAAAGTCATTGAACAAGATGGGATGTTGATTGTGCGCAATAATCTGCAAGAAAAGCAGGTCGTTAAAAAAAGCAGTGGAGTTGGACTTCAAAACATTAAACAACGGTACGGTATTCTCACTGATCGTGAAGTTTTTATAACCAAAACCAAATCTGAATTCAGTGTGGGGCTTCCCATCCTTACGGAGCAAATTTCGGTAATGGAAACTCAACAAAGCTTTATTGAGGAGAAACGTTATTTAAAGGCCAAAGAAAGGGTGAAGGGTATAAAGGAGTTCTACTCCAATTTAACAGCCTATTGTATTGTAATTCCCTTTTTATGGTGGCTCAATTTAAGAACCACTGATTTTTTATGGGCCTTTTTCCCTACTTTGGGTTGGGGCTTTGGCGTACTCGCCCATGGAATGGAGGCCTTCGGTTACAACCCACTTTGGGGTAAGCGTTGGGAGGAACGTAAGATTCAGGAACTGATGGACCAGGATGATTTTTAATGCCATTTTGACATTTCAATACAGTTCATCCAGGTAAAACAACAGTTCGCGAATCCATTTTTTTACTACCCCTTATTTATATGGAATTTTGAGGTGTAATAATAAATACATCTAAAAACAAAACATATGAAAACTCAAGACGAATACAGATACGAAAGAGCTAAAGAGAAGGTAAAAGAGCTAAAAGGCTTCTACAATAATTTAGTGACTTATTGTTTGGTGATTCCCTTTCTAGCCTACATAAATTACCAAACCACAAGTTTTATCTGGGCTATATTCCCTGCTTTGGGTTGGGGTTTTGGATTGGTGCTTCATTGGATGCACGTAACTGGTTATAATCCCATTCTTGGGAAAAACTGGGAAGCCCGCAAAATTGAAGAATTGATGCAGGACGATAAATTTTAACGATTACTTATATTTAATAATTTGCAACACCAACCAAAATGGAACAATCAAAAAAAGAAAGTAAGTATATAAGGGCTAAAGGAAGAGTTGATGAGTTAAAGAAGTTTTATGCCAACCTATGGTCCTATATCATGGTGATATCTGCCCTAGCGATTATCAACTATGTTGTAAACGATTTTCGATACATGTGGTTTTTATGGGCCGCTTTCGGATGGGGTATCGGAATTGTATTTCATGCTTTATGCACCTTCAATCTCAATCCGTTTTTTGGAAAGAGTTGGGAAGAACGCAAGATAAAGGAGTTGATGAATGAAGATGAGAACACAAAAAAATGGAGATAATTATGGAAAATTTTAATAAAGACAAGTACAAACGAGCTAAAAAACAGGTTGAGGAAATGAAGGGATTTTACATCCACTTATCCATATATACTCTTATTAACGCTGTTATATTGGTTAATATTTATAGAAATACGGATGATTTTTGGCAGTGGCCTCATTTTGTAACATTGGTAGGCTGGGGCATAGGGCTGTTGTTCCATGCATCCAAAGTCTTTGGATTTAATCTTTTATTTGGGAGAGGTTGGGAGGAGCGACAAATCCAGAAATACATCGATAAGGATAAAAAAGAAATGGACAAGTTCAAATAATGAGAAAGACAGTTAGAATTAATGTAAGTTTATTTAAGCTGCCGTCATGATGGATATCCAAAAATACGAACGCGCCAAGAAAAGGGTCAAAGAGCTAAAGGGCTTCTACAATCACCTTAAGATTTTCGTTATAATCAACGGGATATTTTATCTCTTTAAAAGCGGATGGTTGCATCCTTTTATGCCAGAATGGTTTCCTAAGGAGACCTATTATTTTGATTGGATCCACAGTAATTTTGCCATTTGGGGACTAATAATTGTAATCCATGCCCTAATTCTTAACAGAAATAAAGTACCCTTTCTTAAAAACTGGGAAGAAAGGCAGATTCGGAAATACATGGAGGAAGAGGAAGAAGAGCAAAAAAAATACCGATAATAATAAATTACCTAACAAATGCACGCTATAATCATAGAAGACGAAAAACCTGCCGCAAGAAGATTGAACAGGTTACTTTCCGAATTGGATGTTGAGGTATCAATAATGCTTCACTCAGTTGAAGAATCGATTGAATGGTTTCAGAACAATCAACATCCCGATTTGATTTTTTTGGACATCCAATTATCGGATGGTCTTTCATTTGAAATTTTCGATATCATCGAGGTAAAAAGTGCAATCATTTTTACTACGGCTTATGACGAATATGCACTCCAGGCTTTTAAGTTAAATAGCATCGATTATTTGTTGAAACCTATTGATGATGATGAGCTTGAAATAGCAGTAAAAAAGTATCAAAATTTTAAACCCGAAAACCAAAAAATCGCAGTCGATTTTAATGACATAAAAAAGCTGTTGGTAAACCCTTTGGAAAGGGAATACAAAAAACGATTTACGGTGAAGGTGGGGCAGCATCTTAAGATCATAAATGCAGATGATGTGGAATGTTTTTATAGCGAGAACAAAGGCACATATGCAGCAACTTTGGATGGCAGGAATTATTTGTTGGATACTACCCTTGAGCAGTTGGAGGAGGAGTTGTCTCCAAAAACTTTTTTTAGAATAAGCAGAAAGTTTTATGTGAACGTCAATCACATCAATGACATCATTTCGTATACGAATTCCCGACTTCAAATTAAGCTGAACCGCTTTAATGAGCAAGAAATCATAGTAAGTAGGGAGCGTGTGAAAGACTTTAAGTTATGGTTGGAATAATTATATTTAAAAATCTGAATACCAATTTAATAAAGTCATTACAAATCAATTATAAGTTTTTCTTATAGTGGCTTTTTAGCCTAAAATCAAAGAAATTTAGTCTACTCTGTTATCATCGAAAGCGGAAGGTAGCAATTTAGGAATTAACTTGATGAAAATAGGCAATAATACAGCTCCACCTGGAAGCATAAAAATAGCCAACGAGGGAATGGTCTTAAAAATATCCAACAATTGATTTTGAATTTTTTTCCTTTCATCCGCATTCAATTCCTTGGTTGCGGACTTGGATAAAAGTGAAACTAATTCCTTGCTTTCTGCCAATTCCTTTTTTAATCTTTTGCTGTTTCTTAAAATTAATTTTCCAACATTTTTGGACATTCCTTCGTAGAATTGAACAGCGACATTTTTGTCATTTAAATACCCAATTTTCGACTTGTTTTTTTTGAAGAAAAACTGAACGAAATCCATGGCCGAATCGACCTCTTTTTTGGACCTTTCCAAATCCCTTCCAAGATGAAAAATATACTCGGATTCTGCGTGATCGATTTGCTTGTCTTCCCACAAGGTCAAACATGCCATATCCAAAAAATAATCTTTCTCACAGTCAGTGAAATTGTATTGCAACAAATCATGATAATTACCTTCATAATTTGCATCATCTAAATTTAAATAGGTGAGTGACGAACCCAAAAGCTGAATAAGTTTGGCATCTTCTTTTTGGACTTCTTTGGAATTTAAAGCTTGATATGCAATATTGATGGTAACATATTCCAAAAGTTGGGCATGCTCTATCAAAGATCGTTGACCTAAAAGATAAATTCTGAAGATAAGAACATCAACATACAGAAGTGAATTGGTAAGACTGTTGCCAAAAGCACGATTGAACGCGTTTCCACCTAGATAAATTCGAGAATCTATGAGCTTTTCAAGTTGGGATTCTGTATGACTCCCCGTCAAAATCTTATTGAGAAACGAAATTTTACCTACCTCTAACGATTGGTAATACCCGAAAACCGTATTTACAAAAAGTTCGAAATCACTTTCTTGCTTATCGAATTGATAAGTATAGTATAGAGCGGTAAGCAGATTAATTTTTGCTACTTCATCCTCGGTTAATTGATGCTCAACACTGATGAATGGCGGGATATCAATATGAATTCCATAAACAAACCCGTTTCTTTTGAGTTCTTGGTAAAGGCTTTCAAAATTTGGAAAGGCATCGGGTACACTTTTTACAAGATGCCCAAATTTATTGATCCAACCAGAAGCAGAAGGGTTCATTAGGTTAATGTTTACGTTTCAAAATAAAACAAATTATAGGACTTCCCTTAGGTATTTAATGGTATTTGTCAGGATTCTATTTTCTCCGGCGCAGTAACTTCATTTTCATCAGGTTGTAAAATCTCGATACCTTTTTGAATTACAAGGTTAGTGGGAATGCTAATCCTTCTACCATCATCTGTGCGCATAAAAAGGTAAAAACCACTAATGTCCTCAACTTTTCCCGTCCAGTCGAAATCGCTATCCATAACTCTAATACGGTCTCCAAGTCGCAGGGGGTGACTAAAAAATAGAATCACACTGGCCGTTAAGTTAGAGAGAATGGACCATTGGGCAACGAACCCTATCCCAACTATGGCCAATACAGAAGAGATGAATACCGAAAACTGTTGAAGATTGATACCCCATATGAAACCAAGTAAAATAATACCGAGTCCGTAAAAAAACAGATTACTTAAATAAAAAATAATCTTTCGGCTATTTAGGTCGATTGCACTAGTTCTTCCGAACCGACGAATCGCATGTTTACTTAATAAATTAAGACCAAAAATGACGACCGTTAGAATTAAGGTAATCAAGATTTCCTGTTTAAAAGACATTATATCAACCATGGATGCTCGTTTAGGTCTTGCAAATTACCCATTTCTCGTTGTAGCGAAAAAAGAGGACTGATTTCCAATGATAACCAATGTAAATGAAATTTTGGAATCAAAAAAGAAGGACAATGATAAAGATCATATTCTCTGAATTACCCTAGAGGTAGTTTTGACAAATTTTAAAACACAGCACAATGAAAAAACTAGTTATTTGTTCAATCATGCTACTTTTTGGTATGTCGACCTTTATCATGGCCCAGGAATCGGCTGATACTAACGAAAGTCCTTGGCAGTTTAGACTGCGTGGAATAGTAGTAACCCCAGATGAGAGTGCAGATATTGAAGCAATTGGAGGTGACGCCTCAATTTCAACAACCATTGTTCCTGAATTTGATATTTCATATTTCTTCGATGAAAATTGGTCTTTAGAACTGATTTTAGCAACTACCAAACATAATGTTGAAGCAGTGGGAACATCTGCCGGGGATATTGATCTAGGACATGTATGGTTGCTTCCTCCGACCTTGACTGGACAATACCATTTTACAGGTGGAGACTTTATTCCATATGTGGGAGCAGGACTTAACCTAACATTGTTTTATGGTGTTGACGAGGGACCTGTTGCAGATGATGTGGACTACGATACCTCCGTTGGCTATGCTCTGCAGGCCGGGTTTGATTTTATGTTGAATGACAAATGGTTCTTAAATGCGGATGTTAAAAAATTATTTCTTAGCACAGATGCCACGGTAAACGCTACCACTGCACTTGGAGCAACAGTCGGAGCAGATGTAGATATAAACCCATGGATTATTGGTTTTGGGGTAGGGGTTAAATTGTAATTTTTGAGTATTGATTTTAGTTGATTAAAGGAGCGACTTGGGTAACCAGGTCGTTCTTTTTTATCAATATCTAGAAACTCTCCAGCTAAAAAGGCGATTTCACTTTTAAGCGAAACCCGTAAACTTTTAATTTTCCTTGAAGGAAATCAAGGTCCACAGCTCTTTTGAAGCCCAGTCTTTCATACATTTTCCAGGCCACTTTCATGAATTCTGTGGTGTGGATTATAACGTTTTTATGTTTTTTCTCTTTGGCTTTCTGTATACATGCTAAACTTAGAGCTTTACCTACTCCTAAACCTCTGCCATTCGGATGAACAGCCAAAAGCCTAAAACCAGATGCATTTTTTTCAGAAGGAGCTGCCCCTCCAGAACCATAGTAGTTCATATTTCCGAAATACAGTACTCCTCCTATAATTTCACCTTTTGCGGTTACGGCAACCAAAAGTTCTACTTCAGGTTTTTTGGTGAAGTCCCCAATGTTTTTAAGGGTTTGATAATATGCAGGTTGTTCAGTCTCATTTGGAAATCCTTCAAGTCCTGCATATACCTCTATCATTAGTTGCCCGATATACCTATGTTCAGTGGGCTTGGCATTGCGAATAACAAACGCGTGTTCAGAGTCAATTTGTCCATAACGATTTTGATAACGTGCTGCGAAGCTCTGTTCATTCAATTTTTGTTCCAAGACAGTAAGCTTTTGTAAAAAATCTTCATCTACAAACTCTTGAAGTACCTCTTGTATTTTGAGCCATTCTTTTTCGAAATCTGGCAGGGCCTTTTCTCCCTTGTTCGATATCTTGATCAGCGTTTTTCTTCCATCAAGTAGGTCCTTGTAAGTTTCCAAATAACCTTCATCTTTCATTTTTCTGGTAATCTTAATTATGGCAGGATGGGAGAACCCCAAAGCATTGGCTATTTCGGTTACGGTCAACTCACCTTTTTCCTTCAACAAAAGAAAAATGACGTGCCAATTTGGCTCTAATTTTATTTTTAGGTTTGAATAGTGTCCAAAGGTGCTTGAAACTATTTTCTCATTCAGTCTTTTGATGCGAGCTGTAAACCCCAAATGTTTCAATCCTGGTAGGAAATCGTTTTGCACATTCATTTATGTAACTAGTTACATAAATATATTAAATTTAATATAGAAATATGACGGTAAAGGGTTCTAAAGATGCTGATCAACAAGAATGACGTTACCATCAGGGTCAACCACGGTAAAACTTCCAGGACCTGAAGCGTTTTCATCCGTTTCAGAGGTCAACGCAATTCCACTAGATTTTAAATGCTTTTGTATAGTTCGTACATCATCAAATTCTGGTAAAGCTTCCGCGTTTTCATTCCAACCGGGATTAAAAGTAAGTATGTTGTTTTCAAACATTCCTTGGAAAATTCCAATGAGGGCATTGCCATTCTTTAAAATAAAGTAGTTGTGATTCTGGCTTCCGGCGAATACGGTAAAACCGAGTTTCTCATAGAATGCCTTTGAAGTTTCAAGGTTCTTTACTGCAAGACTGATAGAAAAAGCTCCTAGTTTCATAGCTGCAAACGAAGTTTTGAAGATGAAAAAAAAGAGCCACCTAAAAAGGTGGCTCCCCGTATTTATTGAATTATCCCGGTGCAAGCCACTCTTGCTCCAGCTGCCCCACTGGGCTGGGAAGTGAAATCATCCACACCTTGGTGGACGATAACAGCTTTGCCCAAAATATTCTTTGTTTCATCATCACAACCAATGCACCACTCTGCAGTTGCGAAATCCACTTCCGCATTTCCTTCGGCGTCTGCTACAAAATTTCCGATATCACCTTTGTGGTAACCTCCCTCGTCACCCCATTTGGCATGAGGCTGAAAAGTTGGATTCCAGTGTCCACCGGTAGATTTTCCATCAGCAGATGAACAATCGGCTTTCTCATGAATGTGAATCGCATGTTCTCCTTCAGAAAGACCAGATAGGTTGGCCTTCATAATTACATTCCCATTTTCTTCGGAAAATGTTACCTCTCCAGCCACATCACTATCACTTTTGGCTTCCATTGCAAACTTTATGGACTTTACGGCAACAATTTCTTCCTTTACCTCTTCCACTGCTTCTTCAGTACTCACATCTGCCTCTTTTTTGGCTTGTTTACAGCTAAAGCCTACAAATAGAATTACAGCGAGCGCCAGTGTATGTATTTTTTTCATGGTATTTGTTTTAGGTTTTGGTCCAAGTTACTCAATATTTGGGCACATGGCAATAGTTTTGTTTTGCAATTGCACTATGAATTCTATCGATGAAAGGTTAATAAACACCGATGAAATACTATTTTTAAGTTAATCTCGTTATAACAAAAGCACTTTAATCAACAATAAAACATAGAAGTTCGTGAGTACCCTGGTTCAACAACCGACCGATTACATAAATTTTCTTATCTATTGTAAGAAGAGAAAATCTTTTTGTAAAGGGTATCACCAATCGAAAAAAGCTTGGCTAAACGGGCAAATTGGGTATAACGACTATGTTAGGGCACTGCGAAAAATTCATAATGCAGCTCTGGAGCTAGAACTACGCTACTTTGATATTTTATATATGCGACAATAGTTCGCATATTTCCTATTCCAATAATTTAGTGATGACTTGGGTTTGACTGTGCAAAGTTTTATGCACTGGACATTTATCCGCAATCTGCATTATCCGCGCTTTCTGTTTTTCGTCCAAACTACCCGTTAATTTGATTTCTCGGTGAAAGGTGTCGATTTTGGCAGTATCACTTTCACAATTTTCACAGTCTTCCATGTGGGATTTGCTGTATGAAGTATGTACTTCAACATTGTCGACCATCCATCCTTTGCGTCTGGCATACATTTGAATGGTCATTACCGTACACGCTGATAAACCAGCCGAAACCAATTCATACGGTGAGGGCCCAAAGTCATTTCCACCGAAACTTTCTGGTTCATCGGCTATCATGTAATGCTTGCCGACTTTCATTTGGGTGGTAAATCCGTCCGCACCGTCCAAGCTAGCCACCACCTGATGTTTGGTTTTTAAACGATTTTCTTTTTTTCCACTTTCAACCAGATATCTTTTGGCCCAATTTGCAATGACTTCACCAACATAAATTGAATCATCTTTTCTGGAGAGTAAATGGTCAGCTCCGTCCAATGATACAAAACTCTTAGGATGATGTGCTGCGATATATATTTCCTCAGCATTCCTTATGCCCACAGTATCATCTTGGGGCGAATGCATTATCAATAGCGGTTTTCTTAATGCCTTGGCAGTTTCAGGCAATGATTTTGTTTCAAGGTCATCTAAAAACTGTTTTTTTATGGTAAAATCCCTTCCGCTAAGATTGATAACGGCCTTACCTTCAGATTGAATTTCTTCAATCCCACTTTTCAAAAGGTGTTTTACATGAACAGGATTTGATGGCGCCCCAACAGTTGCAACAGCCTTTATTGAAGGAATTTCACTAGCTGCAAAAATAGAGGCAGATCCACCCAAGGAATGCCCTATGATTAGTGCAGGAGCCGTATAATTATCAGAAAGGAATCGCGCCGCAGCTACTAAATCTTCGACATTTCCAGAGAAATTGGTATCGGCGAAATCACCTTCACTTTCACCGAGCCCGGTAAAATCGAATCGTAATACGCCAAAGCCGTTCGAGGTTAATCCCTTGCTTATGTTTTTTACCGCTAATAGGTTTTTATTACAGGTAAAGCAGTGTGCAAATACCGCAAAATTATGCGGATAGTTATCGGCAGGAAGCTCTAAACGACCTACCAATTCTTGACCTTGGGCATTCTTGAAGGTAACCTTTTGAAGACTCATTTTTCTAGAAATGTTTGTAGTTGACCAAATTGACAATTACTGGTCTTTGGTCTTCTTTTTAAATACACCTCTTAGGTCGGGATTGTAGAAGAAACCTATCTGTAAACGGTCAAAAACTGCGCTACTGAACTGATTTCTCAAATATCCAAACTGAACGCTACTGTTATTGGTGATGTGGACTCCCAAAGCTGCGTACAATCTATTTTGACCGAATAAATTGTCTTGAAGATTAATAAAAAGCTCGTCATAAAAGTTCAAGAAAAAAGTATCAGTTAGCGGTAAGGTAACCTGAATACGGTATCGGGCCCGATGTTGGGTGTCTGTGTTATCCCCAAAATCCAAAAAACGCTGCTCCAGTCGATAGCGATGTTCAAAAAGAAATTCCCAAACTTTATTCTTTAAAATAAATTGCTGAAAAATACGATGTTCCTTGGTGTTGGTCTCCCCCGGAAATTCCAAAAAACTGGTGTCTGTTGATATATATCCATAACCCCCAGTAGCAATGGTATTGGGATTTATATGATAATTTAACCCCGTTCTCAGTAACAATTGATTAAAATTTGAGGTGGTTTCATAAAATCGAAACTGCGCTTCGGTATGAATACTAAAGCGTTCCGCTACTTTATTGGTTCCGAAATACATATACCAAGCACCAAATTCATCTTCTCCTGGCTGTTGAGCATTAAGTGTTAATATCGAGGTCATCAAAACCCCCAGCAATAATATTTTCTTCATTACTCTATGGTAAAAGTTGATATTTCTTTAAATGGTGATACGTCCAAAGCTTCGATGGATTCTTGGTAAGCCTTCCAGTCCTTGGTGAAAAATGCGTTGGTCGCCTCCAAGGCTGATTGGAGTTCTTCGCCAGCGAACTTTATCAATCTTTGTTCGGTGGCAGTCACACCGGTTTTTCTTGTGCCCACGTAAAACCTCGCTGCGTTCAATCGTTGCGTCACAGAAATTTCTGGATTACGGGTTATCCCTTGTCTTTTATCTTCCTTCCCCAGATAGCGTGCAACAACCGAATCTATTTGTTTGATGATTTCTTTCGAAGCATCAATCTGCTCTTTATATTTTTCTTTGTCCAAATCTTTAAGCTCTTTTTGGTACTTACTTGCCAGATTCTTGCTTTGTACCAGTTGTTTTACAGCATCAGCAGCGGTTTGGGTGTATTGTTCTAGTTTTTTACCAGCAGTATACACCTCGTTTAAAGAAGCTTCGGAAGTATTGATACGAGGGTCTGTTTTAACGGTTACTTTTGTTGAATCCAAAGCTTTTCCATATTGAACCTTGACTTTGTAAGTCCCTGGTTTCACAGTGATACCACCAGATTCGGTTTTACTCTTGTTGATTTTCCTTGATGGAGTGTCCGGACCTTTCTCATCAAGATCCCAATAGATTCTGTGGAAACCTGGTTTTTTAGGGGTCTTATGTTTTAAAGTTCTAATCAGTCGATTTCCGTCATAGAATGTAAAGAAAATGGAATCCTTTGTCACTTTGGTTTTTTCTTCCCCTGCTTCCTCAGATTTTTCATCTTTGTTTTCCTCATCTTCGGTTTTCACCTCTTCCTTCCCTTCTTTCAGATAATAGGTAATCATTGCGCCCGATTTTCTGTTTTCCCCATTGTACAAAGCATCACCTCCAAACCTACTGCCAGTAGCTTGTTGGTATGCGGCTAAATAAGCATCTGGACTATTAAAAAGACTGATGTCTTTCTGTAAAACGGATGGGTTTGAAGCTAGAGTCCTTAACGGGCGAATATCATCCAAAACCCAAGCGGCTCTACCAAAAGTGCCAATGACCAAGTCATTCTCACGAGTTTGAATGGCTAAATCCTTAGTTGAAACGGTTGGAAAACCCTCTGTCCATTTTTGCCATTTACCTCCTGCATTTAAAGAAAGATAAAGCCCATCATCTGTTCCCAAAAACATGAGATTTGGGTTTTCAGAATCTTCTACAATGGACAAAGCATAGCTTTCGACATCAGAAGCATCAACAATTCTTGTCCAGGTTTTGCCATAATCTTTGGTGCGATAAACGTATGGCTCATAATTAAATCTTCGATAATCATTGGCCACCAATAATGCTTCACCTTTATTAGTTTTAGAAGCTTTTATTTGAGGAATCCAGCTTCCATTGGGTAATCCTTTTAGATTTTTGGTTACCTCGGTCCAACTTCCGCCACCATTTTGGGTAATATGGACACGTCCGTCGTCTGTGCCGACCCAAAGCATGTCTTTTTCAACCGGTGATGGCTCAATGACCAGAATGGTACAATAGTTTTCAGCCCCTGTGGCGTCCATGGTAAGACCTCCACTTTCATGTTGCTTTTGTTTTTCCTTGTCGTTGGTTGTTAGATCAGGAGAAATAACTTCCCAAGTAAGTCCCTTATTGGTTGACTTATGTACAAACTGACTTCCAAAATAAACGGTACTATTGTTGAATGGGTCCTGGCCTATGCCTGCATTCCAATTAAAACGCAGTTTGGTCTTTTCATCTGGGGGCGTAGGTCTTACGATGTAGTTGTTTCCCGTTTTCCAATCGTATCGAGACACAAATCCCTGTTGACTCATTGCATATCCGAATTGATTGTTATCCAGATCGGGAACCACATCAAAACCATCCCCAAATGCAATTTCTTGCCAGTAACTGTTTCGGATGCCCTGCGCACGCCAAACGTATGCAGGTCCTCTCCAAGAGCCATTATCTTGCATTCCACCATAAACGTTATAGGGGTATTCATTGTCAATATTAATATGATAGAACTGCGCCACAGGAAGGTTACCTATGAAACGCCATGTTTTCCCTCCATCTTTGGTAATGTTCAACCCACCATCGTTTCCATCAATCATAAACTGGCCATTTTCAGGATGGATCCACCATGCATGGTGATCTGGGTGTACGCCATTGTCAACTTGATATGCCGGCATTAATTGTGTGAAATTCTTTCCTCCATCTTCAGAAACATTTACATACGTAAAAATGGAATAGACACGATTTTCATTTTCGGGGTCAGCATATATTTCCGAATAATAAAATGGACGATTTCCAATGTCATTTTTGTCATTGATTTTCTTCCATTTAAAACCTCCGTCTTCCGATTTATATAAAGCGTTTTTCTTTGCTTCGATGAGTGCATAAATGATATTTGGTTTGTTTTTGGCGATGGTAACACCAATACGACCCAATTCTCCTTTTGGAAGACCATCTTCCTCGGATAATTTTTTCCAATTGTTTCCACCGTCATGTGTAATATACAGTCCACTTCCAGCGCCTCCTGACTTAAAAAACCATGGGTCACGTTTATGCTCCCACATAGCAGCAATAAGTTTATTGGGATTTGAGGGATCCATTACTAAATCAGCAATTCCGGTCTTATTATTTACAAAAAGAATCTTATTCCATGTTTTTCCGCCATCCGTGGTTTTATAAACACCGCGTTCAGGATGGATTCCCCACGGAGAACCAATCGCGCCTACGTAAACAATATCTGGGTTTGTTGGGTCAATGATAACTCTATGAATATGCCTTGTTTTTTCAAGACCCATAGATTTCCATGTTTTTCCACCATCCAAGGATTTATAGATACCGTAACCTCCGTTGAGACTGTTTCTGGGGTTTCCTTCCCCGGTTCCGGCCCAAATTACTGATGGATTAGATTGTTGGATGGCAACTGCACCTATTGAAGCAGTAACTTCTTTGTCAAAAATGGGCTCCCATTTGATGCCTCCGGATGTAGATTTCCAAAGTCCGCCGGAAGCTGTTCCCACATACATGATATCAGGGTTGGAATGCACCACATCTATGGAAGTAACCCGGCCACTCATGCCCGCAGGGCCTATATTCCGAGGCTTCATATCCTGGACCAAATCCATTGTAAATTCTTGTGAAAAAGTAAAGAAAGATGCGAATAGCATCAATAGGGTAAAGCAATGTTTCATTTGAGTTGAATTAGTCGTCTAAAGATACCAAAAACGGTAAGTGGAATTCTTAAGGAGTTGTTAATGGATTGCCATTAGTTTTTGGCTGCTCTTTCTGCAATTACTTTTAACCTTTTTTCAATATCGCTACTAGAAATCCATAAGCCACGGGCCATAACCCCATCAACCTTAGTATAACTTTTTAGGTCGTCCAATGGATTTCCGGATAGAAGGACCAAATCTGCTTCGGTGCCCTCCTTAACCTCTCCGAACGTGCTTTCCATCTCAAAAAAGATAGCGGGATTGATGGTGGCAGATTGTAAGATTTCCAAGGGTTGCATACCTGCCCCTGCCATTCCTTGCATTTCATGTTGAATGGAAAATCCTGGGACGTTGAATAGTTGCGGAGCATCTGAGCCTAAAAGGATTCCATGGCCATTATCTTGAAGCTTTTTGATGAGATTTTTTCGGATGGAGTCAAATTGTTCCCATTGTGCAACGCTAAAACCAGAGTTTTCCAAAGTCTGTATTTTGACTCTTCTCCAATTCTCCAATGTAGATTTTGGCATATATTTCATTTCAGGTTCTGCCAACAGGCTGTCGACATTGACCGGCGCGAACCATCTTTCGAACAGACTTTGGGTGGGGACTATCCAGACCTTATTATCTTTTGATAATTGTACCAATTCGTCAATTTTCGTGGTATCCACCAAAGGGGTGAAATTGTAACCAAAAAAGCCATTGGATGTTGGGTCCACATTTTCAGCTTCGGGGACCAATCCCTCCAAAAAACCATCAACATGGTCTATGGTTGCAAATTTACTCTCAAGCGCATGGCGGATGCCCACATCCACAGGCACATGCCCAGCAAATCGGATTCCAACTTCATTGGCGGTTTTAACCAATTGATTAAATACATTCCGCTGAATTCCCGGATGAATTTTTAAAAAATCATAACCCTCTTTTTGAAAAGCTGTAACCTTGTTAATGGCTTCTTCTTCTGTTTGTACCGAATTTCCATTTAGCGAGGGACTTGAGGTAAATATTCTAGGCCCTAAAACTGTTCTGTCCTGCACTTTTTTTCTGAGCACTAAATGGTCAGGATGCCCTAGCATTCCACGAATGGTTGTGACACCTTGGGACAAATACAAAAACAAGACATCTTCAAGTCGCTCATTTGAAGTAGGGGGTTGTGGAATGTGGGCATGCATTTCTGTCATCCCTGGGATAACAAATTTTCCCTGAGCATCAATAACGGTTTTATATTTTGAAAGATCATCAATTTTTGATGCATTGATTTTCTTTATTTTCCCGGAATCAATAAAAATGTTTTGACTCATTTTGACCTGCCCAGTGCGAACATCAACAATATTGGCTTTGGAAATGAGAATCAGTGAAGGACTAATCTCTTCTGCTTGCTTTTTTTCCTGACATGAACTTCCAAATGCACAAACAAATAGTAAAAGGGTAATTTTTTTAATTGTAGTTTTCATAATTAATGTATTTCTGATGCCTTCAAAAGATGAGCGAGTTGCTGTTTGGTAAATAGCTTACCACCTTTGAGTACTGCATGTATTTTTTGAGTGTTTTCAATATTTTCCAACGGATTGGCATCCAAAAAGACAAGGTCGGCTATTTTGCCTTCAGAAATACTGCCAAAATCATCACTTTTTTTCAAAAACTTGGCTCCGTTTGGGGTTGATGTTCGTAAGGCATCCAAAGGAGAAATTCCATTTCTGACCATTTCTTTTAATTCTTCGTGTAAAGAAATCCCTGGATAAGTATAGGAGTTATAGGCACCACTATCGGATCCTGCTAAAAGGCTTACATCAGCATCATGAAGTGCCTTGGTTAGTTGACCAAAAAAGGCATCGATTTTTTTTCGATCTGCCCTTGTTTTTTCAGATGCATTTAAAGTTCTGTCTATTCGTCCTTGATAGGTCTGGATAATTCCTGTTCCCATATATTTTAGATAGGCATCGTTGCGGTGGTCCGTTTCATCTAAATAACTCAAGGTCTTGCCGATATGTAAGGTAGGCACCACAAAGACTTGCTGTTCTTTTAACTTTTGAAACGTTCTTTGGGCGGTACTATCGGCATAATTATCCAAAAGTGCGGGCATGGCTTGCCAAAACCCAATTTCTTTTGCTTTAAGTTTTTCAGTGATTTCTATTTCATTAGTGGCACACCCTTTCATAATATAATACAGATGTTCCACCGCATCTATTCCTGCATCGATGGTTTCATCAAGTGTAATCGTAAAAGGAACATGTCCTGATGTTATTAAACCCCTAGTCTCTGCTTCTGCTATGGTTTTTAAATAATGTTCTCCAGAAATTCTACTATCATACAGTTTTACAAAATCTACTTGGAGCTTCTCCAAAGAGTCCAAGGCTTTAATAATATCATCTTCCTTTTCTACTTCTAAAGAACCAGCCCAAGTAGCGTTGGGGCCATCTATTTTAGGTCCGGAGGAGAATATAGATGGACCTACTAGGTTTCCCTCGGCAATTTTTTCTTTCCATTCTAACACAGAAGTAGTAAGGTCACCGCCGGCATCCCTTACCGTTGTAATTCCGTTAGCAATAAAAAGATTTAATAAATTCTTGTTGTTCGAAATAAGAGAATCTCCTCCACGCAGATGGATATGATTGTCCCAAAAACCTGGAAGAAGGTATTTGCCAGTGGCATCTATTTTGTTTTTGGCATCATAGTTAGTGATCTCACCTGTGTTTGTAAGTGAACTTATCCGTCCTTTGTTGATATAAACATCCTGTAATTTGATTTCACCGGTCTCTAAGTGGATTACATTGGCATTTGCAATGAGCATATCCACCGATTGCTTTGATTCTTTATCTTGGCATCCAACCAAGAATAATAGCGATGTTACTAGACAATAACTGATTTTGATGTAATCTTTCATCTGCTTCCAGGATTTCTAGATTTGATATTGCCCTCACATAGCTGAATAATTTCTTTTATCCTTTTCTGACGGGTCTCTTCTCTTTTGGCTTGATGCAACCAATATAGATAGCTTTTTCGTTGCCCATGAGTGAAGTTTTTAAAGTTCATAAGGGCTATCTTGTTCGAGTCAAATGCTTTTTGGAGGTCTTGTGGAACAATACCGTTCTCAACATGATCCAGAGCAGTCCAAGAACCGTTCTTTTTGGCTACATTGATTATGGTAAGTCCACTTTTATGCATCAATCCATTCTTGATAAGTTCCTTAATATGGTTTTTATTGACTTTACTCCAAACACTTTTAGGTTTTCTAGGACAGAAGTATTGTCTTCGTTTACCATCTCCAAGACTTTTTACAGTGCTATCAATCCATCCGTAGCATAAGGCGACCCGCACTGCCTCTTCCCAGCGCATACTGTCCATTTCATGATCTACTTTATAGAAAATAAGATAGATTCCGTCCGAAACTGTGTGGTTTTCATGAAGCCAGTCCCTCCATTCGGCATCATTTTTAAAATAATGTTCAGGATATTTATCCAACCTACATTTTTTGAGTTTCTATATAAAAATTGATATCGAATTCCATATTAGTGCCATTTATGGTTTCGGTTTTCCATTCAGAATTAGGGAATATCCAATGTTCTTTTTCATTGACAAAGACACGGATAGGCATATCAAAATCTTTCACAACATTCACATATCGATACTTCAAGGTAGTGCCAGAAAGCGAATATTCCAACTTTGGAATCATTGTAGTTCTCAAATATTGATTGAAAAATGCTGACAAATCCTTCCCTGTTTTTTTACTGATATAGTTTTCAACTTGTTCTGTGGTAACCGTCTGGTGGTAAAATTCGGTATTCAGCCCCCGGAGCACCTGCCTCCATAACTCATCGTCTTCAATGAGTTGCCTTAGGGTATGCAACATATTTGAACCTTTATAATACATATCTCCAGAACCTTTTTTGTTCACGTTATAGTGACCAATTATGGGTCGGTCGTTTTGGATATTATCACGCGTACCTATGACGTATTCTGCAGAAGCTTTTTTTCCAAAGTGATAATCCAGATAAAGATTCTCGGAGTATGCCGTAAAACTTTCATGTATCCACATATCTGCGATATCCTTGTATGTGATATTGTTTGCAAACCATTCATGGCCGCCTTCATGTATAATTATGAAATCGAACTTAAGTCCCCAACCTGATCTGGATAAATCCTTACCCAAATAGCCATTACGGTACTGATTTCCATAGGTGACCGAACTTTGATGTTCCATACCCAAATAAGGCACTTCTACCAGCTTGAAACTATCCTCGTAAAACGGATAGGGGCCAAACCAATGTTCAAAGGCTTCCAACATCATTGCGGTCTGCTTGAATTGCTCTTTGGCCTTTTTTAAATTGTTGCGCAGCACATAATAGTCCAGGTCTAGTTCTCCTTTTTCACCTTGAAATTTTTCACCAAAATGAACGTAATCACCAATATTTACGTTTACGCAGTAGTTGTTAATGGGGTTAGATACGAACCATGTATATATCTTGTCCTCTTTATTTTCATCTACTCTTCTAAGCCTTCCGTTTGAAACATTCATTAAGCTTTTTGGAACAGCTACACTGATACGCATACTGTCTACTTCGTCATACATATGGTCTTTATTGGGCCACCAAACGCTTGCGCCCAGTCCTTGACAGGAGGTTGCCGCAAATGGGTTCCCTTTTTTATCCCTTTCCCAAGAAAAACCGCCGTCCCAAGGAGCACGGAGAGCTCTTTTAGGTTTACCAGAATACTTGACAACAATATGATTGTATGTACCTGGTACTTGCTTTTTTTTCAATTTCACAAAATGTGCTGCTCCTTCTGAAGTGAAGTCGAGTTCTTTTCCATCTTGCGAAATAGATGCTATTTGCAAAGGTTTTTGTAAGTCAACCTGAAGTACGTCAGCTTTCTCCAAAACCTTGTATCGAATGACATTATAGCCCTCAATAGTTTCATTTTCAGGGTCTACCTTAATATTTAAATCGTAATAGTTCAAATCCCACCAAGAGCGTTCAGGTGTAATACTGCCCCTAAGGGTGTCTTGTCTAGTGAAATTCTGCGCAATGGAAAAATGTACTGCGCATATGAACAGAAAAAATGTGAGGTAATGCTTCATGTTGCTATCAAAACTTTAGGCCTTACTCGAGGTAATTCGTTTTATCTAAAAATTTTATTCGGAAAGGTCACCGGGCTTTCATGCCCATCTTTTCCGACGGATGCGACTCCGAAAAAGAAATTGTCAATAACAATGCCATTTAAAGTGAATTCCGAAACATCTCCCACTAATTTTGAATTGTCCCAGGTTGGGGATGTGGTATCGCGCCAATAAATTTTATAACCAACGGCGCCCTCTACCTTATTCCATTTTAATTTGGCTGAAGGTTCAACAATTCCGCCAATTTCAACCGTGGATGGAGAAGGCGGAGCCCAAGCTATCGAAGCTAGATTGATTGCGTTGACCGCAGTCAGTTTTTTAGCATATTCAAAATTCACATGCTCCAGCACATCGCCATAGGCAATTCCGTTTTCTACCCGGATGTCCTGATGTTGTTGGGTATAATTTTCATGAGCCTCCATAATTCTGATTCCTGGAAAGCCAGCATCATTGAAAGGCCGGTGATGTCCTCCTCTGCCAAAACGATCCAAACGGTAAATCATCATAGGGTTCATTTCCGGCATATACGTTTTGGTGGTCTTGTGAACATATCTCGCCAATTGACGAGAAATTCCATCAACTTCCCCACCATAGAAACGTCGAGCCCTTCTTTGATCTTCAGTTTCTGTTGGCGGAACGGGTTCTGAAAAAATTCGAAAATCACGGTTGCTGACCACTCCGTCTACCCCGGTGATGTTCCCAATCATATCATTATTGAGTATTCCGATGATCTCCCAACCTTGTTCCTTGGCATGGGCGGCTAAACCTTTTCCACCGAAAAGACCTTGTTCTTCACCTGAGAGACCAACATAAATAATACTGTTTTCAAATTGATATTTGGACAACACTCTGGCCGCTTCTATGGTACCGGCCATACCACTCGCATTATCGTTGGCTCCTGGAGAGTCAGAAGTAAAATTATTAGGATCGCTTACTCGAGAATCAATATCCCCGCTCATGATTATAAAACGGTTCGGAAATTTTGTTCCCCTTTGTATTGCAACTACGTTCACTATCCAGACATCCTTAATAATTCTTGAGCCCTCACCTTCTTTTACCAGGTTTTTTTGATAAAATACTTCCAGACATCCATCACATTGGGAAGAGGTTTTTTCAAATTCTGATTTTATCCACCTTCTTGCTGCACCGATTCCTCGAGTTTGTGAAATGGTATCACTCAATGTATGTCGTGTTCCGAAATTTGCCAAAGTTGTGACATCATTTTGGATTCGTTCCACAGAAACATTGTCTATGATTTCATATAATCTTGAATCTGCCTGGGAAAAAATAGATGTGACAGAAAATAACACTAATAACAAAGTGAAAAATGGCTTCATAAACTTGAATTAAATTTTTTTAAAGAAGTTTATGAAAGTACTAAAAATAGATAAAAGGATAGGACCAAATTATCTAACAATTCAGAATTTATTATAATAGATCGTACCGAGGTATCATTGAATAAAAGTCACCTTCGCAATTTTACCATTTTCGACTTCATAAATGGCAACAGCGCTTAAACTTGACTGATTGATGGTAACAAATTCTTCATCAATCACCTTATTGCCAATAACGATGCGATTTTTGATTTCGCAATGGAGATTTGGAGTTGACTCAAAAAAATCTTGATATGATTTTTTCATACGAGACCTGTCTTTTTGAAAAAGTTCTTTTGGAAATTCAAACAGTTGAATATCATCTGAATAGGTGTCCATAAATGCATCAATATCCCTTGCGTTGTAGGCTTCCAATTGGGATTTCACTACGGATTCGGAATCTTTGGTCTCTCTATCAGGAAAAATAAACCGCATAGATTTTATGAGTCCATTTTCAACCTCATAGATGGCTACTTGATGTCCTTTGCGTCCATCTACCAGCGTAATTTCTTCGTCTATGACTGTATTTCCGACCTGAATTCGATTAACGACCTCTACCTTGGCCTCCTTGGTGTTCTGGTAGAAACGATCGTAGTTTTCGGTCATTTTTTGCCTTCCAGTATACATCATTTCATCAGGAAATCGCTGTACCACCACATTTTCAGAGTAGCAAGAAACAAAACCAAGTAAATCCCGATTATTGAAGGTTTGTACTTGTCTGTCAATTAACTTTCGAATAGATTCCTCGGCTACAAAGGTCAATCTGGTTCGATTTTCATTTACGGCAATCCTACTGATATTATTGATTTCCTCTTGTTGAAATTGCATTACAGAGGTCCATTCATTTCCATTTTCCGTATTGAATTTCATTAATGATTTCCCTACACCGGTCAAAATTGTTGTGCCGTTTAACCAGCAGATGTCTTCACTCTTGTCTGGAATATTAGCTATATGTGTTACAACTCCGGAATTCGGATCAAGTGATTTTATTTGCCAAGGCGATGTGGACTTGCTTACATAGCTTAAGAGTTCGGTGTTTGGAATTTTAGAGAGTGAACGTCCAATATTTCTTTGTAATGTGCGGTGAGTACCATTCGTAACATTGCTCATGACCAAATCCAATCGGTCACTCACCAGAACAGAGGAAATTAAGGTGCTGTCATTGTACCACAGGTGATAACCGACCTTTAACTTATCAAAAATGGGAGTAGGCTCACCGGTTTTCAAATCGTATTCGTAAAGAAGCTGAAGTCCGTCCAAATCAAGCCGGATGGCAGAAACTGCATTCTTTCTCGGAATTTTTAGCGGCGAATATTCACTTCCTGTTGGCGTGTTCGAAATCCAAGATGAAGTACTGCCCGCTTCAATATTGAATCTTCTGATGTCAGTTTGGTCTGCCCTTGTAGAAGAGAAAAGAACTGTGTTGTTATCTAAAAAAGAAGGCTGATTGTCATAGCCTTCATTGTTCGAAATGTTCTTGGGGTTGGTCAAAACTGGATTTCCCGATTCCATGGATAAATCGAACAGATAAACGTCCGTGTTTACCTGCCCATACATTGAAACAGTGAGCAGGAATACAATCAATAACTTGGGGTTCATTATGTTGCTAATCGTTTTAAAAGTGTTCTTACGCGTTTGGTATTTTCAACATGATACTTCGCCTGGGTTTTCTTTATTCCGACTTTGATTGTTACCGCCGAGTCAGGTAGTTCTTCAAACATAAATTCATCGGTCCAATCATCGCCAATTGCCAGAACGAAATCGTAATCATCCTCACCTAATATACGAACAGAAGCCCTGCCTTTGTTCACATTGCTGCTTTTAATTTCAACTACTTTGTTCCCGTTTAAGACACTAATATCATCATTACCGATGAGGCTTGTCAAAACGGTGTTGAGTTCGGTTGCTCTTTTTTGACCAAAGTCCGGATCGGTACTTCGATAATGCCATGCCAAGGAATAATTTTTTTCTTCAATAAAGGACCCCGGAGTACGATCAACAAAAGATTCCAGAACGGGCTTGATTTTTTCCATCCAATCATCCTTAACTTTTTCCAAAAGCTTGAATTCCGCGCCATCCCTTGAAATCCATACCCCGTGCTCCACGATCATATTGTACTTTTTATGCAGAAACCAGCGGGTAAATGTTTGTTTGTCCCTACCACTGATCAGGTAGAGCGTGGTGTTTTTCTGATTTTGAAGCTTGTCCAAAAGTTGGTACAATTCGTCATCAGGTGATGCTTTTTGTGGGTCTTTGTGAAATCCAGTTAGCGTGCCGTCATAATCCAAAAACAATAGCCTTTTTTTAGCATCGGTATAGCTTTGACCCACTTTATCTAGAATAGAATCCGACATTTTTTTGGATTTATGTGTGGATTCTCCCTCACTTTTTCGATTGAGCGCCCCCATAAATTCATTGGCCCAAACTTCAACATTATAGCGTTCCAATCGATTTTGAAGAAACATATTACGAGCCACCTGCTCTTCTTTGGGCATGGTAATCGCTTTTTTCAAGGTATCGGCCTGCTGTTCAAAATTGTTTGGATTGATTAAAAGGGCCTCATTCATTTCATAAGCTGAGCCCGCCATTTCACTGAGAATTAACACTCCGGTTTTGTCTATTCGAGTAGCAATATACTCTTTGGCTACGAGGTTCATTCCATCCCTAAGCGGTGTCAACCAAGCAATATCACTAGAGGTATAAAGGTCAATTAAGTTTTCAAAGGGAAGTGATCTGTAGAAATACCAAATAGGAGTCCAGTTAACCGTGGACAATTCTCCGTTGATTCTACCGACCAGTTCATCAACCTCCTTTTTAAGTAGTTGATATTGAGGTACGTTGGAGCGGGACGGTACCGCCAATATGATCAAACGCACTTTTTCTTTGTACTCGGGATATTTGTTTAAAAAGTATTCGAATGCATTAATTCGTTTTGCGATGCCTTTGCTATAATCCAGTCGATCAATGGATAAAATAAGTTTGGTGTCAGGAGCTGCAGCTTTGTGATTATCTAATTTTATTTGGAGGTCACTGCGCTTCTCATTAATGTTTTTTTGATTGGCAACAGCTGCATCCTTAAATTTTTTATAATCAATACCCATAGGGAAAGAATCGACTTTAATGACTCGATGATCTAGGTAGATATCATTAAAGCTTACATCCAGCCCTAAAAGTCTTCGTACTGAGCTTAAAAAATGACGTTCGTAATCATAGGTATGGAAGCCAATCAGGTCAGCTCCCAACAACCCCTCCAACACTTCTTCACGCCAGGGTAATGTCCTAAAAATTTCATAGGAAGGAAAAGGGATATGCAAAAAGAAGCCGATTGAAGTATTAGGCCTTTTTTCTCGAACCATTTGGGGCACCAACATCAATTGATAATCGTGCACCCATATGGTATCACCTTCATTCGAATGTTCGATAATCGCATCGGCAAATTTCTGATTTACTGCTTTATAGGTGTTCCAAAAATCAAGCTCAAACTCTGTGTATTCCAGAAAATAATGAAAAAGAGGCCAGATTGTGCGATTGCTGAACCCAAAATAAAACCCCTCCATTTCTTTGGTAGTAAGTTTAACTTTGGCACATCCATGTTGCTCTAAAGCTTTGTCTATTTTCTTTTCCAAAGAAGGTGGAGTTTCTTCTTCTGTCAAACCAGACCACCCAATCCATAGGCTCTCACCACCGCTATGAACGGATTTCATGCCCGTAGCTAACCCTCCAACACTTGGAATTGCATTTAGACCGCCATCACTTATTTGTAACTGTACTGGTAGTCTATTGGAAATAATTATAGTTTTACTCATGAAAGGTGATTTTAGGACAAAAATGTAATAAAATTCCTATTTTTTCGATTTATAAGAAGGTAAAAACCTACAATAACCAACAGAAATTCAAATCCTTACTATGGATAACCTAAATTACGGAATAATTGGAAACTGCCGAAGTGCTGCATTAATTTCAGATACTGGTTCCTTGGAATGGTGCTGTTTGCCACAATTCGATTCAACCTCCGTCTTTGCCAAGATTTTGGATGATAAAAATGGGGGCAGTTTTGAAATCCTTACAAAATACAACTACGAGATACATCAGCAGTATTATAGAAATACCGCCATTCTGGTGACAAGATATTCAGATGGCGAAAATACTTTTGAAGTTCATGATTTTATGCCAAGGTATCATAAGCTCACCGGGAAATATAATGCTCCACCAGAGATTGTCAGGTATGTGAAGCATATTTCGGGGGCCCCTAAATTTAGCGTTCGGTATGATCCTAAACTTGAGTATGCCCAGGGGCAGACCACTCATCATATCAAAAAGAATTTTGTTGTTAGTTTAACGAACAAACAAAAGTTTGACACTCTGTTCATGTATACCTCTTTTAATAAAAGACAGGTTTTGGAAGGGGAGGAAATAACTATAAAAGAGGACGGGTATTTTTCAGTTTGTTACAATGAAAAAATCTTTAGACCGACTACGGAAAAAATATCCCTGGAGCTCGAGCGTACGAAAATCTATTGGCTTGATTGGGTGGATAGAACACCTACTTATAAGCAGTTTAATGCTGAGATAATGCGTAGCGCTATTACGCTTAAGTTGCTCACTTATGATAAAACGGGTGCAGTGTTGGCCGCTGCAACCACATCTTTACCTGAAACCATTGGTGAGGTCCGCAATTGGGACTACAGGTTTTGCTGGATTAGGGATGCCTCCATGGTAATAAAGGTAATGTCTGAATTGGGACATAAAAATTCCGCCAGAAGATATTTGCAGTTCATTATTGATTTGATGCCGGATAAAGATGAGAAACTGCAGATAATGTATGGTATTAACCGTGAAAAAACGCTTACGGAAAAGACCTTGGAACATTTAGATGGATATAGAGGTTCAAAACCTGTCAGAATAGGAAATGCGGCCTACAAACAAAAACAAAATGATATTTATGGTATTTTGATGGATGTTATCTACGAACAACTGGTGCGTTTTGAAAATGATATTGAGAATGGAGAAGATCTTTGGAGTATCACCAAGGGAATTGTTTGGATTGTGAACAAGCATTGGAGAGAACCGGATAAAGGAATATGGGAATTCCGAGGTGAGGATAGGCATTTTACCTTTTCCAAGGTGTTGTGCTGGGTTGCTATAGACAGAGCGATTAAAGTGGCAAAAATCTTCGGAAAAGAACGTAAACTTGAACAATGGACCACCCTTGAACAAGAGATAAAACACGATATCCATGAGCACGCTTGGAATCCTGATGTGAATGCTTTTGTGCAATCCTATGGGTCAACTCATTTAGATGCTTCTGTTTTACTTATGGAGTCTTACGGGTTTATTCATGCCAAAGACCCCAAGTTTGTAAGCACGGTTAGGGCGATTGAAGAGGATTTGAACAATGATGGATTACTATACAGATACAAAAATGAAGATGATTTTGGGCTTCCTTCGTCCTCTTTCACCATATGTACTTTCTGGTTCATTAATAGCCTGTTCAAAATTGGTGAAGAGGATAAAGCTTTAGCTTATTTTGAGCGTTTGTTGGGGTATAGTAACCATTTGGGGCTGTTCAGTGAAGACATTGACTTTAAGAGCAAGCGTTTGTTGGGTAACTTCCCTCAGGCGTATTCACATTTGGCATTAATTGAGTGTGCGATTAATTTCTCCCGAAAGAAAAGCGAGGAAAAAATTCTCGAATCAATTAGTTGATTTGATTTGACAGGAGTCTTTCAGCAGCAACTTTGACTTTTTCCAGGAGACTTTTTAAGTGTTCAATTGTTGTGAAAGGGTTCATCAACGTGGTTCTTAGATAATGAATGCCATTCAATTTGGTCTGAACCAAATAGAATTCCCCATCTTCCAATAGCTGTTGTCGGATGGTCTGATTTAAAACATTTGATTCGGTCAAGGATAGACCTGGCATTACGTACCTGAAGCACAAAATATTGGACATGGGTTCCACAGCAAGTTCAAAATCATCATTCTTTTTAAGGGTGCTGGCGAATTCCTTAGCTAAATCATATTGACGAGTGACATAGACATCAAAGGCCTTTTCGCCATATAGTTTAAGGAGGATAAACCAGTGCATGCACATCATATTTTTAGTGCATTCAAAAGTTCTACGCCCACTGTTGTACCATTCATCCTCTTCAGTTTCATTCAGCAAATAGTCGGCTTTTTGACTAAAGGTGTGATTGGAATGTGTTTTGTTTTTAAACAACAAAGCTGTTGTGATTGTAGGCATCATTAGCATCTTATGCCCATCAATTACCATGGAATCTGATTTTTCGGCCCCTTTGAGTAAATACGTATATTTTTTTGAAAAAATAGCCGCTCCGCCATGGGCACCATCCACATGAAACCAAAGGTTATAGCGTTCTGCGAATTTTTGTATTGCCTCCAAATTGTCATAAGCTCCAGTGGCAGTTGACGGTGCGCTACCAACAATGGCAAAAACTTGTATGCCTTTAGCTGTACTTTTTTGATAGTACTCTTCCAGTTTTTCGATATCCATTGCGAAGTCGGCAGTGGTAGGAACTTTAATGATGCCCTTTTCACCCAACCCCATGATTTTGGCCGCTCTATCCACGCAATAATGTGCTTCTTCACAGACCATTATTCCAAGCGGATTGGTATATCCTTCATTCCAGACATCCTGCTTAACCTTTGCTTTTCGAGCTGATAGCAAGGCGGTCAGATTGGCCAAGGTCCCTCCAGAAGTTAAAAAGCCTCCGGAATCTGAACCATATCCGACAGTGGAACATAGTTTTTCCGTAACAATTCGCTCAATAGCATTAGGAGACATCCCCATTTCGTAGACCGCCATTCCATTGTTCAACAAGTTGCTTAGCATACCAGTCAACAATGTGATTGGCGCAGTAACTCCAACCTGATGGCCCACATATTTTGGGTTGTGGGTATGGGTTGTCCTTTTTAAAATCTCAGAAAAGAAGTCCTCTTCATTACCATTTTTCAAAAAATCTTTCCAAAAAGCCAATTCCTTTTCAGGTTGGTTCCATGTTAGGGTTTTTTGTTTATTTCCGGATAGAGAATCCTCGAGATGTTTGGTAACTAACGCAAGCAACTGCTCACTTTTATCTTGAAAATTTTCTGAATTGTAGAGTTCTTGTAAAACGGATTCCTTCATAATACAAAGTTACTTTGTTTTTTACTCAGATTTCCAGATGAACCTTCCATTACTTAAGTTAAAAAAAAGCATAAAAAAACCGCTCTTTTACAGAGCGGTTTCCAAAATCAGCTTTGTTTAAGCATTATTTGAATTAGTCAAAGGTATACCCATTATCCGCGGCTACTGTATCCGCAATTTGTGTACGAAGTGCTACGACGTTGGGTTGATTTGTATATTTCGTAAAACGTTTTAGTCCCATAAGCATCATGCGTTGTTCATCGCCTTCAGCGAAGCTTACGATGGCTTCTTTTCCTTTTTGATTGATAATATCAACCGCTCTGTACAAATATAATTTAGACATCGCAATTTGAGCGGATTGAGAATCTTCGCCATATCTTTTAGCATTTTTCTCGGTGCGCAATATAGTAGATTCTGCCAAATAAACCTGTATCAAAATATCTGAAGCAGACATCAACAACATCTGATGTTCTTCCAAGCTTGGGCCAAATTTTTGCACGGCACTACCGGCAATCATTAAAAAGACTTTTTTCAATCTCGAAACCAGGTCCTTTTCTTCAGAGAAGAGCTCAGAAAAATCGGGAGTATCGAATGAAGGAATACCCATCAATTCTTCACCGACGGCGGTGGCAGGGCCTAAAAGGTCAACATGACCTTTCATTGCTTTTTTGACAAGCATGCCAACGGCCAACATTCTATTGATTTCATTGGTTCCTTCATAAATCCTTGAAATACGAGCATCTCTCCATGCTGATTCCATTGGAGTATCGGCACTGAAGCCCATTCCTCCAAATATTTGGATTCCCTCATCGGTGGTATGCTGCACATGTTCAGAAACTGCGACTTTAAGAATAGAGCATTCTATTGCATATTCCTCTACACCTTTGAGTTCTGCCTCTTGATGTGAGTTGCCATCGGCTTCCCGAATTGCAATCCTATCCTCAATATTTTTTGCAGCTCTGTAACAGGCAGACTCATCCGCATATGCGTTGGTTGCCATATCTGCTATTTTCGCCTTGATAGCACCAAAGTTGATGATAGGTGTCTTAAACTGAATACGCTCGTTTGCATATTTGGTGGCCTCAGAAAGCACACGTCTTTGCGCTTCTAAACAAGCCGCCGCCAGTTTGATTCGACCTACATTAAGGGCGTTCATTGCGATTTTGAATCCATTGCCTCTTTCTGATAGCATATTTTCAACGGGCACTTTGGTTTCATTGAAAAAGACCTGTCGGGTAGAGGAGGAGTGAATCCCTAATTTCTTTTCCTCATCACCTAAAGTAATCCCATTGTCAGGGTCATTTTCGACGATAAAGCCAGTTATGTTCTTATCATCTTCGATTCGTGCGAAAACGATAAAAAGATTACAGAAACCTGCATTGGAAATCCACATTTTTTGACCAGTGATGCTATAATGTTTCCCATCTTTTGATAGGACAGCTTTGGTTTTTCCTGAGTTTGCATCGGAACCAGCACCGGGTTCTGTCAAGCAGTATGCACCAAACCACTCACCTGAGGCTAATTTGGGAACATATTTTTGTTTTTGCTCTTCGGTTCCATAGAGGGTAATCGGCATGGTACCAATACCTGTATGCGCACCAAAAGCGGTACTGAAAGAACCGGTAGCTCCAGAAATGTAATCGCATACCAACATGGTCGAGACAAACCCCATTCCCATACCTCCATAAGCTTCGGGAACGGCAACACTCAAAAGTCCAAGTTCACCAGCTTTTCGCATGGTTTCTTCGGTGTATGCGTAATCTTTTTTCTCAAATCGTTCCCAATGGGCCCAAAGTTCTCTGTCAACAAATTCCTTGGTGCTCTCCCGCATCATTTTTTGTTCCTCTGAAAGGTCTTCCAGAGTAAATACGTCTTCACATTTGGTCTCTTTCACCAAGAACTGCCCACCTCGTAGGATTTCTTTATTTAGGGTCTCAGTACTCATAGCTTTATTATTTGTTTCTTTCTCTTAATTCAAAAATTCATAAATACCTGCGGCTCCTTGGCCGGTTCCAACACACATGGTTACCATACCATATTTACCCTTCATTTCTCTTTTACGCATCTCATCAAAAAGTTGCACAGATAACTTGGCACCTGTACATCCAAGAGGGTGTCCTAGTGCTATTGCACCACCGTTTACGTTGATAATATCTGGGTTCAAATCCAGTTCTCGCATTACCGCTAAAGATTGTGAAGCAAAAGCTTCATTCAATTCTATCAGTTCTACATCATTTTGCTTTAAACCAGCTTGTTTTAATGCTTTTGGAATGGCTTTTACTGGTCCAATTCCCATAATACGGGGTTCTACTCCAGCAGCAGCGTAATTAACTAGGCGTGCTATGGGTTCAAGGTTCAATTCTTTGACCATCTCTTCGCTCATAACCATTACAAAGGCTGCACCATCACTCATTTGGGATGAATTTCCTGCAGTTACACTTCCACCTGCTGCAAAAACGGGGCGGAGTTTGTTTAAGGTAGGAATATTGGTTCCTTTTCTAGGTCCTTCGTCTTTATTTACTGTATAATTCTTGGTTTCCTTTTTCCCAGCTTCGTTCACAAAGGTGTGCTCTACATCAATGGGTACAATTTGGTCTTGGAATCGATTTTCCTCCTGCGCTTTTAAAGCCTTCATGTGGGAGCTATAGGCAAATACGTCTTGATCTTCTCTTGATACATTAAACTGTTTTGCCACGGCTTCTGCGGTAAGACCCATACCCCAGTAGTAATCTTCGTTGCCTTCTTTGGCGGTTGCATAGTCCGGAGTGGGTTTATAACCTCCCATAGGGATGTAGCTCATGCTCTCAGAACCACCGGCGATAATACAATCAGCCATTCCAGATTGAATTTTTGCCGTTGCAATACCTATAGTTTCCAATCCTGACGCACAATATCGGTTAACGGTGACTCCTGGGACATCATCGATATTTAATCCCATTAAGGAAATTAATCGCGCCATGTTCAATCCCTGCTCTGCTTCTGGCATTGCATTTCCTACGATGACGTCATCGATTCTTTTCTTATCAAGACCGGGGAGTTCTTTCATCATATGTTCAATGGTCTCCGCAGCCAATTCGTCGGGTCTTTTGAATCGAAATAGGCCTCGAGGTGCTTTGCCAACTGCTGTTCTATATGCTTTTACGATGTATGCTGTTTTCATCTTAATTTCTTAAAGGTTTTCCTGTTTTCAACATGTGCTGGATACGTTCTAAAGTTTTTCTTTCGGTACATAATGAAAGAAATGCTTCGCGTTCCAAATCCAATAGATATTGTTCACTTACATAACTGGCTTCGGATAAATCCCCACCTGCCATAACGTAGGCAAGCTTATCAGCAATTTTCTTGTCATGTTCGGAAATGTAATGTCCAGCTTCCATTGAATCTGTTCCCACTAGAAACATGCCCAAAGCTTGTTTTCCAAGCACTTTTACATCGGATCGCTTAGGAGGCATGGTGTATCCTGCTTCGGCCATCAATTTTGCATATGCCTTGGCCGTAGCTATTTGTCGGTCTTTATTGACAACCACTACATCTTTTCCTTTTTGAAGAATTCCCAAATCATATGCTTCATATGCCGATGTTGACACTTTCGCCATTCCAATGGTTAAGAAATATTCTTGTAGTACGTTCAGCTCCACATCGTTTTTCCTAAAGGTATCTGATGCTCTCAAGGCCATTTCCTTAGACCCTCCGCCACCTGGAATAACTCCGACTCCAAATTCGACTAAACCGATATAAGTTTCAGCAGCTGCCACAATTTTATCAGCGTGCAGGGAAAGTTCACAACCACCGCCTAAACACATCCCATGCGGAGCAGAGATGGTTGGAATGGATGAGTAGCGCATGCGCATCATGGTATCCTGGAAATACTTGATGGCCATATTCAATTCATCATATTCTTGCTCAACGGCCATCATAAAGATCATTCCAATATTGGCCCCTACTGAGAAGTTTGCGGCTTGATTACCAACGACCAATCCTTGGAAATCTTTTTCGGCGATGTCAACAGCCTTGTTCAAACCAGCTAACACATCTCCTCCAATGGTATTCATCTTGGATTGGAACTCAACATTTAAGATTCCATCGCCCAAATCCTCAATAACAACACCACTATTTTTAAAGACCTCATTCGATTTTCTTATGTTGTCTAAAATGATAAATGCATCCTGACCTGGAACTTTTTCCATGGCTTTCTTTGGAATGTCATAGAAATAGGTGGCACCATCTTTAACGGAATAGAATGTGTCGATACCAGCATCTTTCATTTCTGTCACCCACGCTGCAGCTTCTAAGTTTTCTGCTTTGATGAATTCAAGACCTTTTTCCAATCCAACCGCATCCCATATTTGGAATGGCCCATGTTCCCACCCGAAACCAGCTTTCATGGCATCGTCTATTTTATAGAGCTCATCTGAAATTTCAGGAATTCGATGTGAGACATATGCGAAAAGAGCTCCGAAGCTTTTTCTATAAAACTCACCAGCCTTATCCTTACCGCCGGTTAATACTGAAAAGCGGTCAACTACTTTATCAATTGTCTTGGTCAATTCCAATGTGGCAAACTTGGCGCTCTTTTTTGAGCGATAGTCCATAGTGTCCAAATCCAAGGTTAGGATTTCACTTTTCCCACTTTCGTCCTTAACTTTTTTGTAAAAACCCTGTCCTGATTTACTGCCCAACCATTTATTGTCTACCATGGTTTTGATGAAATCTGGTAATTGGAATAGCTCCAATCGTTCATCGTCCTTACAATTTTCATGGATTCCGTTGGCTACATGTACCAAAGTATCCAATCCGACTACATCCACAGTACGGAATGTTGCAGATTTTGGTCGGCCAATAACAGGACCCGTAAGTTTGTCCACTTCCTCAACGGTCATACCCAAGTCCTTCACTGCGTGAAAAAGACTTTGAATACTGAAAATACCAATTCGGTTTCCGATGAATGCAGGCGTATCTTTTGCAACAACTGAGGTTTTTCCCAAGAACTGTTCGCCATATCCATTTAAAAAGTCCAAAACTTCGTTGGAAGTTTTTGGTCCAGGAATGATTTCGAAAAGTTTTAGGTATCGGGCTGGATTAAAAAAGTGTGTGCCACAGAAATGTTTTTGAAAGTCGTCACTTCTTCCTTCACTCATGAAATTGATAGGTATTCCAGAAGTATTTGAAGTAATTAGCGTGCCTGGTTTCCTGTGTTTTTCCAAATTTTCGAAAACCTGCTTCTTGATATCAAGGCGTTCTACCACGACCTCAATAATCCAATCTACATCGCCAACTTGTGAAATGTCATCTTCAAGATTACCTGTTACTATTCTATCTGCAAATTTCTTGTGATAGATAGGAGAGGGCTTGGATTTAAGGGCTGCCATCAAGGAGTCATTGACCAAACGGTTTCGTACAACCTTGTTTTCCAAAGTCAACCCTTTTGCTTTTTCCTTGTCATTGAGCTCCCTTGGAACTATGTCCAATAGCAAAACCTCGACACCAATATTGGCAAAATGACATGCTATGCCACTACCCATGATACCAGAACCTATTACGGCAACTTTATTAATATGCCTTTTCATTTATGAACTAGAATTAATTAGTTGTTTTTGTATAAATTTTCTTTTCAATAATCAGCTTATTGATGATTTCAGCGGTTCTAAAAAAACTTAGCAGGTCATCTTCCGTTACATTCTCCTTAACCACATCGTTGAACCTTAATACCACATCTTTTGAATCTTTTCTTTTTTCCAATCCTAACGCAGTCAAATGTATAAGTACACCCCTTCCATCTTTTGGATTAGGTTTTCTTTGGATGTAACCTCTTTCTTCGATGCTTTTTAGAATTCGAGATAAACTTGTCGCCTCCATTCCCATTTTAGGGCCTAAAGCGGTACTGGGCGTTCCTTTTTTCGGATCAATACTCAAGAGTGTGAAACCAATGGCCATAGTAAGCCCGTAATGCTTGGCTTCTTCGTTATACATTTTACTTACGGCTTGCCATGTGGCCCTTAATGCATAATCGATGGTCAACTCTTTCATAAATCTGGTTTGGTCACCAAATATACAAAAATTTATTATGCATGCATAATAAATATAGACAATTGTAGTATTATAAAAAAGAGGGTGCAAATAAGTTTTCGCACCCTCTTAAATTAAGTTGTAAAGTGTTTACTTCCATTAGCGACCATATATGCTATTATAAAGGTCAATGTATTTTTCCCGAATGATTTTTCTTCGGAGTTTCATGGTCGGTGTCATATGCCCATCGTCTATGCTCCAAACATCTGGTGTAAGTCTAAATTGTTTTACTTTTTCCCATTTAGCAAAATCCTCATTGGCCAAATCTACTTCTTCTTGAATTCTGGATATTACCTTTTCGTTTAATATGATATCAGAATTCTCACCTGTACTTATGCTGTTTGCATCTGCCCACTCATACAAGAATTCAAAGTTGGGTTGAATTAAGGCTGCCGGCATTTTCTCTCCTTCGCCAACTACCATAATTTGTTCTATGAAACGGGACTCCTTGAATTTGTTTTCCAGTAATTGTGGCGCTACATACTTTCCTCCAGAGGTTTTGAACATTTCCTTCTTACGATCCGTGATTTGTAAAAATCCATCTGCGTCAATATCACCGATATCCCCAGTATGGAAATATCCATTCTTGATTACTTCAGCCGTTTTTTCAGGGTCTTTGTAATAGCCCATCATTACGTTGGGGCCTTTGCACAAAATTTCTCCATCATCTGCAATTTTTACCTCAACACCATCCATAATTCTGCCTACTTTTCCAATTTTCCAGCCTTTATTTTCGATTTCAGTTACTGAAATCCCCGGAGAAGTTTCTGTAAGGCCATAACACTCCATTATTGGCATTCCCGCTGCTCCAAAAACATGACCTAATCTAGGCTGCAAGGCTGCACTACCTGAGGCCATAAACTTTAAATTGCCTCCTAGTCCTTCTTTCCATTTACTAAAAATGAGCTTACGCGCCAAGGCTAATTTCTTTTCATACAACCAGCCGTTCTTTTTATAAGGTTCAAACTTGACGCCTATTTCCACGGCCCAAAAGAAAAGTTTCTTTTTTACACCGGTAAGTTTGGCTCCTTTTGCGATAATAGCATCAAATACTTTTTCCGCTAGTCTGGGCACTACGGTCATGAAAGCTGGTTTTACTTCTTTCACATTGTCGCTTATTTTGTCAAGTCCTTCAGCAAAATGAATTTCAAGTCCTAAATATTGGGCAACGTAAGAAAAAGTCCGTTCAAAAATGTGACAGATGGGGAGAAAACTTAGAATTCTTTCTCCGGGCTCCAGGGGCAATCTGATTTGTGCCGAAAGGACATTTGAAACGATATTGTTATGGGATAACATGACTCCCTTTGGCCTTCCTGTGGTCCCGGAAGTATATATTAAGGTTGCCAAGTCATCGGGTTTTACATCCTCTTTCCTTTTTTCAACCTCTTCTTGATTTGAGGCATCGCTACCTTTTTCCAATACAGTTGACCAATGTGTACAATTAGAAAGTTCGTCAAACGAAAAAACATCTTTCAACATTTTTAACTTTCCACTAATAGAGAGCACTTTATCCAATACTTCTTGGCAGGAAACAAAACAATATTTGGCCTCGGAATGGTTTAGTATGTATTCATAATCGTTTTCTGATATCGTTGGATAAATAGGAACATTTTGCGCTCCAACCTGTAATATGCCAATATCACAAATATTCCACTCCGTTCTATTCGTCATTGATATAATTGCAATTTTATCATTGGGTTTTACTCCCATTCGCAACAATCCACGACTAAGCGCATTGGCCTTATCCACGTAGTCCTTGGAGGAGGTAGCTCTCCATTGACCACCGTATTTTGTGACCAGTGCTTTTTCTGTAGGGAATTTTTCTAGTTGATAATATGGAATATCAAATAATCTAGTAACTGTTTGCATAGTAAGTTTCTGTAAAGTAATTGCAAAATAGGGAAAGGAAGCGGGATTTTAAAATGGAAAATTCAACAAAGACCGATGCAAATTGACAAAAAAACATTTTAAGAGCACAAGTTTTTAATTAAACATGCATCTAAATCTAAAACTATCCTGGCCGTACCTATGTAGAAAACTACTTTTTGTATCAACTTAAAACCCCCACTATGAAAAGTATTTTCAATATTACAATTTTAGCTTTTGTGGTAATTCAGATTTCCTGTTCAACTGATTATTCAGAAGAAATGGTCGATTTACCGGATACTTCTCAAAATGATGATTTAGACAATGACCCGGATGACCAGGGAGATAACGTAGGGACAATTTCCGAAGAGGATCTGAGCATTCTTAATTTGACTCTTGATATACCCTCAACGTACTACAATTATGATGTTGAACTCCCCAATTTCTTTCTGGACAATGAACTGAGTGATGAGGACAATACCCCAAACAATAACCCTGTAACAGAAGCTGGGGCAACCCTTGGCAGGGTTTTGTTTTATGATGTTCGATTGTCTGCGAATAATACGGTCTCATGTGCTACCTGCCATGTGCAGCAAAATGGATTTTCCGACCCCAATCGTCTTAGTATTGGTTTCGAGGGAGGTCTTACCGGTAGAAACTCAATGGGACTTAGCAATGCCCGGTTTTATGAAAATGGACGGTTTTTTTGGGATGAACGCGCAGCGAGTTTGGAAGAACAAGTCTTGCAACCCATTCAAGACGCTGTTGAGATGGGCCTGACCCTAGATGAACTGGAAACAAAGGTTGGTAGTGAAGCATATTATGAGGTTCTTTTTCGATTGGCCTTTGGTGATAGTGAAATCACCAGCAATCGCATTTCATTGGCGTTGGCCCAATTTGTAAGATCTATGGTTTCATATCAGTCCAGATTTGATGAAGGATTGGCCCAAGTGAATAACCCAAACAATGACTTCCCCAATTTTACAGCTTCAGAAAACAGGGGAAAACAATTGTTTATGAACAATCAAACCAATTGTGCCCAATGCCATGATACCAATGTGCAAGTAGGGGATAGGGCTAGAAATAATGGTTTGGATGCAACTCTAACAGATTTAGGCGTGGGCGGGGTTACCGGGAACAACAACCAAAATGGTGAATTCAAGGTACCGTCGTTAAGGAATATTGCTCTTACGGCACCCTACATGCATGATGGAAGGTTTGAAACTCTTATGGATGTTGTTGAACACTATAACAGTGGTGTTCAAAATAGTGATAACCTTGATAATAGACTTCAAGTACAGGGCGGCAATGTTAGGAGGTTGAATCTTTCAGAAGCGGATAAACAAGCCTTGGTTGATTTTATGAATACGTTGACGGATGAGACTTTTATCACAGATGATAAATTCTCGAATCCTTTTATTGATCAATTAGAGTAGGTTGGCGGAAGGTGTTCCTGAGGCTAATTTGCCTTGGGGACGTCTTCCAAATTAAAATAAATTTTCAACCCATTTTCTCGCGCAACTCGAACATCTTCATCGGCGCCTTTGGATTCTCCCTCTATTCTAAGTACTGCATCGCATTTCAATAGCATCCTATGGGCGGCAGGGTATTGTACTTCTTGCCAAACCTTATCTCCAGGCTCTTTGGCTCCTGCAAGTTTTAATAAAGGTAGCGCCAGCCACTCGCCAATTATTGGCATATGCCCCATTCTAAAGAGTGGAAGTGCCATGGATTCCAAACGTTCCAGATTTTCCTGCATTAGTTTTAGGTCATTGTCGGTGCCACTTCGATAGGGTCCTGCAATCAAAATCATCATAGTTACTTGTTTTGTATAAAGAAAGACAAAAACAAAATCAGAAAAAATAAAGTAGTTTAAGTGAAGGAATTTTACTTTTCGTTTTTGACCATACTTAAAAACTCAGGAGTGATTCCAAGATAGGATGCGATTTGCTTTTGGTTGACTCTTTCCGCTATCGCAGGGTACTTTTTTATAAAGAGCAGGTATTTATCCCGAGCGGTCAAAGAGAGGTTTTCAAGTCCTCTTTGTTGCTCTCTGATGTATGCATTTTGAAGAAGAATTCTAAAAAAGCGTTCAAATTTGGGTATCTGAGTCAGAAAACGGTCAAAATTGGTTCTGGTTAAGGTCAGTACTGTAGTTGGTTCAAGCGCTTCGATGGTCAGAGCACTTTTATCAACATTGATAAAAGCATACATGTCAGTAACCCACCAGTCCTTGATCGCAAACATGATGGTGGTTTCCTTGCCTTCAGGGGTTAAAAAATATGCTCGAAGAATTCCTTCATTTACAAAGTAAATGGCATCACAAAAACTATCTTGATGCAAGAGCACCTGGCCTTTTTCCAACTTTTTTTCAATCAAAGAAGAGGTGAAGGCCTACTTTTCTTCTGGGGTCAATGCAATATGCTTTGAAATTTTTCGCAAAATGGTATCAAAACACATTAATCAAGAATTTGGATTAAGATGTAACTTCATTCCTTCATGTGAAGCAATAAAACCAAGGGATTGATAAAAAGCCAATGCTTCAGGTCTTTTTTTATCTGTGGTCAATTGTACTACATGGGCACCTTTCAACTTAGATTGCTCAATGGCCCATTGAAATAAAATTTTGCCAATTCCTTTTCCGCGATACGCCTCATGTACACGAACGGCTTCGATTTGAGCTCTAATACCTCCTTGGTAGGTCAGGTATTGAATAAAGCTTAGTTGTAAAGTTCCGATGACCTTTCCAGACTCGTCTTCAATTACCACCAATTCTTGGTTTGGGTCAGCATCTATATTTTCAAAAGCTTTAATGTATTTTTCCGGTAGCGGTACTTTATAATCCTCGCGAAGCTTGCCCAACTTATCATTGGCAATCATTCGCACAATTAGGGAAATATCTTCTTTTTTAGCTTTTCGAATTTGCAAGATTAAGTAGTGATTCTAGATTTTATAAATTTAAATTGTCCATTGTGGTTGGACTCGTGCTCACAAACATGAAACCATTTGCAGTAATTATTGGTAGGGCCCCAGGGAAATTCGTTGTCGACGGCCATGAGCCAATCATCATCACGCTTGGCAAATTCTGATAAGGTGAATTCTCTAACCTTGGTCATTTCTTCTAAATAATAATCCAAAGGTTTTCCTTTAATTTCTTTTCTTGCTTTTTCACCTAAACCTGATGCTACAGACCATTTATCTGAATCTTCTTTTGACCAATCACCCCAGGTTTTGCCTTCAAATGTATGAATTTGATAAAAGCGTTCGGTAGCAGCCAAATGCATTAACATGGCACCAATACTATTGGCATTATCATCTACCAAATAATCCAAGTCGGATACGCTCATATCCTGCACTGGTCTTAAGATTACAAATCGCATCCAATTCATCATGGAAACCAAAGTTCCTAGCTGTGGAGTATAGCCCTCCTTAGGTCCAAAGATGTTTAAATCGCTATCATGGGTAAAACTTGGCAATGGTTTTAGATGTGGCGCTGCCATTAGGCCGGTTGTTCCCAGTGCTCCCATCGTTAATAAAGAAGACTTTTTAATGAAGCTTCTTCTGTTTACTCCTTGTTGATTTTCCATGATTGTTTACGGTTGATTAGAATCTGTAAATTACGAATTCTTTTCTACCCACTTTCTTGCATTAACAAAAGCTTCTAACCATGGTGAAACGGCATCATTTCTATCCGCTGGATAGTGTGCCCAGTTCCAAGGGAATGTGGAACGCTCAATATGGGGCATGGTCACCAAATGACGCCCTGTTTTGTCACAAAGCATCGCTGTATTGTAATCACTTCCATTCGGATTTGCCGGATATGCATCATAACCGTATTTGGCAACGATATCATATTCTTTTTCAGCATGCGGAAGGCTAAATTTTCCTTCACCATGTGAAATCCAAACGCCCAATATTGAACCTGCCAAGGAGGAAAGCATTACTGAATTGTTTTCTTCTATTTTAACAGATGTGAAATTACTTTCGTGTTTTCCAGAATCATTGTAAGTCATTCTCCCATGGGTTTCATGGTCTGGATTTATCAAATCCAACTCCATAAACAACTGACATCCATTACAAATTCCAACAGAAAGCGTATCGGGCCTTGCAAAGAAGTCATTAATGACTTTGTTTGCACGTTCATTGTATTTAATGGCACCGGCCCAACCTTTTGCACTTCCTAGAACATCCGAATTGGAGAAACCGCCCACGGCACCTAAAAACTGAATGTTCTCCAAAGTTTCTCTTCCGGAAATTAAGTCTGTCATATGAACATCCTTAACATCAAAACCGGCCAGATACATAGCGTTCGCCATTTCTCGTTCTGAGTTGCTGCCTTTTTCTCTTAGGATGGCAGCTTTTGGACGCTCACCTTCTAATTGAACTCTAGATGGCAATTTACCAGTAAAATTTTGAGGAAAACTATAAGCTAGAGGTTGGTTTTTATAGTTATCGTAGCGGTCCTTGGCCAGATTGTTTGCCGTTTGCTTTTGATCCAATAAATAGGAGGTCTTAAACCAAGTGTCACGAAGTGATGCTACATTCAATCCAATTTCAATTCCATGGTTTTTGATGTTGAGATTTCCTTCAGTAGTAACAGATCCGATTTTTTTGAAATCAACTCCAGCATTAGTTAAAACCTTTTCAATGGAGTCATCTTGCGATTGGAAAACGATTCCTGCATTTTCTGAAAATAGCAATTTGATTGTATCGGCTTCATTTAACGAGCTTAAATCGAGACTGGCCCCTAGGTTATTATCCGCAAAGCACATTTCCAATAAAGTTGTTATCAGTCCGCCAGAGGCCACATCATGTCCAGCAAGAATCATATCATCCCTAATGAGTTCTTGTATACTATTAAAAACCAGTTTCAGGTATGAGGCATCTGAAACGGTTGGCGCTTCTTGGCCTATTGTGTTCAAAATCTGACCAAACGAGGAACCGCCTAGTTTAAAATCGTCCTTTGAAATATTGATGTAATAAATTGCGCCTCCATTTTTTTGAAATACTGGCTCAACAATCTTGGTGATGTCATTACAGTTTGCTGCAGCAGATATGATAACCGTTCCAGGAGAGATTACATCTCCATCCTTGTACTTTTGTTTCATGGAAAGCGAGTCCTTACCAGTAGGCACATTGATTCCCAAATCAATGGAGAAGTTGGAAACCGCTTCAACAGCTTCGTATAATCTCGCATCTTCTCCCTCATTTTTGCAAGGCCACATCCAGTTAGCGGATAAGGAAACGGAGTGCAGTCCATCCTTAAGTGGTGCCCATACAAGGTTGGTAAGTGCTTCAGCAATACTATTTTTGCTTCCAGCAGAGGGGTCTATTAATCCTGAAATAGGAGAGTGCCCAATACTGGTGGCGACACCCTCTTTTCCTTTAAAATCCAAAGCCATTACTCCACAATTGTTCAAAGGCAATTGCAGTGGACCTGCACATTGTTGTTTGGCTACATGACCTCCGACACAACGGTCTACCTTGTTGGTAAGCCAATCTTTGCAGGCTACAGCTTCCAATTGTAAGACGTGTTCCAAGTAGTCATGAAAGTGTTCTAAAGAATAGGACGCCGTATCATAATTTCTGGTCACGGTGCTATCCTCCATTATCGTTTTTGGCGAACTCCCGAACATATCGGATAGTTCCAAATCCATTGGCTTATCGCCTGTTTTTTCAGAAGCGAATGTAAATCGATGGTCACCCGTTACAGAACCCACGTCGTACATTGGAGATCTCTCCCTTGCCGCAACCCGGTCTAGAAGTTCCAGGTCTTTTTCACTAATAACCAACCCCATACGTTCTTGGGATTCGTTACCAATAAGCTCTTTTGCTGAAAGAGTTGGATCTCCAACAGGAAGTTTATCTGTGTTGATAACACCACCGGTTTCTTCCACCAATTCGGATAAACAGTTTAGATGACCTCCTGCACCATGATCATGTATAGAAACGATGGGATTATCATGACTTTCCAAAAGGCCACGAATGGCGTTGGATGCCCGTTTTTGCATTTCTGGATTGGAACGTTGAACGGCATTCAACTCAATAGCAGAGCTAAACTCCCCAGTGTCCGCGCTAGAAACTGCAGCACCTCCCATACCGATTCTATAGTTGTCGCCACCTAAGATGACAATTTTATCTCCTTTTTTCGGAGTATCTTTTAGAGCTTGGTCAGCTTTTCCATAGCCTATTCCACCAGCGAGCATGATTACCTTATCAAAACCTAATCGGCGGGCCTCTTCCTGATGTTCAAAAGTAAGTACTGAGCCAGAAATTAGAGGTTGTCCAAATTTGTTTCCGAAATCAGAAGCTCCATTGGAAGCTTTGATTAAAATATCCATTGGGGTTTGATACAGCCATTCTCGTTCCTGCATTCCATTTTCCCAAGGACGGTTTTCCTCTAGGCGAGAATAGGAAGTCATATAAACAGCTGTTCCTGCGAGGGGCAAAGAACCTTTTCCCCCAGCCAACCTATCACGGATTTCTCCACCAGAACCTGTAGCGGCGCCGTTAAAAGGTTCAACCGTAGTTGGGAAATTATGTGTTTCCGCTTTTAATGAAAGCACGGAGTCAAAATCTTTTTCTTCGTAAAAATCAGGTACGTCAGCACTTTTTGGGGCAAACTGTACTGCTTTGGGTCCTTTGATAAAAGCTACATTGTCCTTATAAGCAGAAACAATATCGTTTGGATTTTTTTCCGACGTCTTTTTAATCAATTTAAACAGCGAACTGGACTTCTCTTCCCCATCAATCACAAAAGTGCCATTGAAGATTTTATGCCTGCAATGTTCAGAATTTACTTGACTGAAACCAAAAACCTCAGAATCAGTAAGTTTTCTTCCTAATTTTTCTGACAAACTTTCTAAGTATTCAACCTCATCCGCATTAAGAGCCAGCCCCTCTTGCTGATTATAGGCAGCAATGTCTTTTATTTCTAAAATAGGTTCAGGTACAATATCGACAGTGAAAATGTCTTGGTTCAACCCCGGATACTTTTGATAAAGCATGGGGTCGTGGTCTTGATAATCCTCATTCACCGAGTGGAATTCTTCTATTCGAAGGATTCCGACAACACCCATATTCTGTGTAATTTCGGTGGCATTGGTGCTCCAGGGAGTAACCATGGCGGCGCGTGGACCAATAAAAAAGGCGTCAAGAGACGCCGAGTTTATCTTAGGTTGGTTGCCGAACAACCATGTCAATTTTTTTATGTCTTCTGGAGCAATTTCTTGTGCAGTTTGGACAGCAAACACTTTTGTTGCGACGTCCCCAAAGAAATGAATCATATCAGCTTAATTGTTGAACAGATTAAGAAAATGCAAATTTACGAGTTTAGCTTGAATTTTGGTCTATAGAAAATGAGAGTTGTTAACTTCAAAGTGTTGATAGTTTATCAATCCACCGACCCTCCTTTGTTATGCTCTCATAAATGAGGTTTTGGGTTTAATTATTGACAAAAAAAGCCCCAAAAGGGACTTTCTCAAGATAAATTATTTTAATCCTAAACAAACATTCCGCCCGAGGCTTCGATTCGTTGTCCATTTACCCATCTCGCATCATTAGTACACAGAAAGGCAACTACACTTCCAATATCATCGCTTTCTCCAACACGACCTAACGCAGTAAGGGAGGCAATCATATCTACTATTTGCGGGGCCTGTTCAAAACGTTCTTTGTTGAAATCGGTGTTTATGGCCCCAGGGGCAATTGTATTGGCCTTTATTTTTCGTTCACCCAATTCCTTTGCCAAATAGCGCGTAAAAACTTCTATTGCTCCTTTCATGACTGCATAGGCAGCATATCCCGGGAAAGAAAAACGTGCTAATCCACTGGAAATATTTATGATTCCACCACCATCGTTAAGGGTGTCCAATAAGGTTTGCGTTAAAAAAAATACACCTTTTAAATGTACATTCAACAAATCATCAAAACCATCTTCAGTTGTTTCCGCAATTGAGGCATTGTGCCCGAAACCGGCATTGTTAATCAAGTAATCAATTTTGTTGGTATTCCATTGGTCATTGAGCTCTTGTGTTAGTTGCTTTTTAAAAGTATTGAAAGTGGCTACTTTCGTAGTATCTAGGTGTAGTGCGATACATTTACCTCCTAACATTGTAATTTGGTTTACGGTATCCAAGGCTGCCGTCTCGTTGGAATTGTAGGAGATGACAACATTCAATCCCTTTTTTACAATACTAAGCGCCATGTCTTTACCCAATCCACGACTGCCGCCAGTTATTAATGCAATTTTTGTAGTATTCATGTGTTTTCGATTTTAATTTATGAACACTGCAAAATTCACTGCTAGTACACTGATTAACTTGTTAGTATCAATGAATTAGTTGCAAAAATCAAACAATTACTGCTTTTCTGAATGTAAGAGGAGACAGAGAGGTGTGTTTCTTGAAGAAATTTGAAAAATGGGCAGTTTCTTCAAAGCCAAGAGAATGTCCAATTTCAGAAATGTTCCATTGGGTATGTCGGACAAGAATTTTTGATTCTTGAACAATTCTTTCAGCAATGAGTGTGGAAGTACTTTTTTGCAGGGAATCTTTCAAAGCCCGGTTTAAATGGTTGATATGAACACCCAATTGTTGTGCAAAATCTGCTGGTGACCGTAATTGCATTTGCTGATTTGGACTTTCTATGGGAAATTGCCTTTCCAATAGTTCCGAAAATAAAGAGGAGATTCGTTCGCTGGCATTAGAATGTAGATTGGAAGCTAGGTTGGCCGGTTGCAATTTCATCGCAGCATGAATCAATTCAAAAACCAAATTTCTAAGAATATCATATTTGTAGGCATAATCAGAACCAATTTCAAGGAACATGCGTTTGTAAACTGGCGCAAAGGAATCAACTTGGTCATCAGTCAACCGAAAAACAGGACGTCCTCCTGGTTGAAAAACCGGGTAACTTTGCAAATTTCCAAATTGGTGAAAGAAGGCTTCAGTAAACACACAGAAATAACCAGTCAATTGCTCTTCGATTTGCTCCCAATTATAGGGTATTTGGGGATTGGAAAATACTAAGACATGTTTGTCCACATTTACAATTTTGTCCGCATAATGAACTTTACTTTTCCCGGTAACTAAACTAATTTTAAAATAGTCCCTCCGATTAAACGGCATTGGTTTTGCCTTAGGGCCAGCAAATTCATCCAACTTGAATACATTGAAATGCCCTATTCCCGATTTCAAACTTTCGGGGACTTGATTTCCGGATTCTGAATAAAAATTTTCTAGAGTCTTTTTCTTTTGCATGCAATAAATTTATGAAAATCAAATAATACCTTTCTGGAGGCACTTGTATCTTTTGAAAGAATGACTATTCGTTTTTATATCAGATTAAGCAATCGAACCTTGTAGATTCCTTTCCAATATTTAGTATTTTAGAAGGATTGTTAGCTAATTCAAAATCCAACCCAATGAAAAGAAATTATTCCATTCGAACTGGTTTACTTGTTGCATTACTTTTTTCAATGTGTATACCATTGGTCAACGCCCAGAAGAAATATTCCAAATCTAAAATCGCCAAATTGAAGGCTGAGGTTGCAGCCCTTGTGGAAGCGGATAAAAAACAAGCCCAGGTCATGGTGGATAAGATATTCAGTTTTGCTGAATTAGGTTTCCAGGAAGTGGAAAGTTCTAAATATCTAACCGGTATTCTTAATGACAATGGATTTACTATTGAACATTCGATTTCAGGAATTCCTACAGCTTGGTTCGCGACTTGGAACAATGGTGAAGGTCCTGTAATTGCCATTGGGAGTGATGTAGATTGTATACCAAAAGCATCGCAGTATCCTGGAGTTGCTTATCATAAACCAATGGTAGATGGCGCACCTGGTCATGGTGAAGGACATAATTCAGGCATTCCTCTGAACATTTCTGCAGTCCTTGCAGTGAAAAAAATTATGGAGCGTGAACAAATTGGAGGTACACTTGTTGTTTGGCCAGGGATTGCTGAGGAGTTGGTTGCGGCAAAGGCCTGGTATGTCCGAGATGGTCTTTTTGATAAAATTGATATGTGCATTTTCACACATGTGAGTAATAATTTGAGCGTAAGCTACGGACCTGCGCGTGGCACTGGGCTTATTTCCGTTGAATATTCGTTTGAAGGTGAAGCTGCCCATTCTGCTGGTTCTCCGTGGCGGGGTAGAAGTGCTCTGGATGCTGCTGAGCTTATGAATATTGGTTGGAACTATAAGAGAGAACATTTACACCCCTTACGTCGTTCCCATTCTATCTTTACGGATGCAGGTGACCAACCCAATGTGGTGCCTTCAAAGGCCTCTATTTGGTTTTACTTCAGGGATATTAAGTACGATGGCATTATGGAAATGTATGCTACTGCCAATGATATGGCGAAAGGAGCAGCGCTGATGACTGGTACAACCATGAAATCCAAAGTTTTAGGGGCTGCATGGCCAAGACATTTTAATAAAGTAATTGCTGAAACCATGTATGCGAACATCAAAAAAGTAGGACTTCCCAAATGGTCGGAAGCAGACCAAACACTGGCTAAAGCAGTGCAAACCGAAGTAAACTCTAAAAAAACAGAAGGATTGGCGGTTAAGTTGGATACCATTGGTTTACCTGTGGTGGATCCCATAAGCGGGGGATCTGACGATATTGGTGATATTTCTTGGAAAGTTCCCACTGTCACCATGCGGTTTCCATCAAATATTCCAGGTCTTCAAGGCCACCATTGGAGTAATGCCATTGCTATGGCTACACCAATTGCTCATAAAGGAGTGGTGGCTGGTGCCAAAGCGGAGGCGATGACGCTTATTGACTTTTTACTCAGACCTGAATTGCTGAAACAAGCTTGGGATTATTTCAATAATGAGCAGACGAAGGAAACCAAGTTTGAGCCCATGATTTCTGAAGACGACATGCCACCTATTTATCTGAACAAAGACAAACAAGACCAGTTTAGAACAGCACTTGAAAAATTTTACTATGATGAAACCAAATACGATTCGTATTTGGAGCAGTTAGGTGTGGAATATCCGACCTTAAAGAAGTAGATGGCTATTTATTTCTTTTTAAAAGTGCCATGTAAAACCCGTCATAGCCGCTTTTAGAAGCGTAAATGTTTTGATCCTGAACAAACTCAAAGTCTTTTCCATTTTCGGATGCTAAAAAGGAGTGAACTTGATCGGAATTTTCTTGGGGCAGTATAGAACAAGTGGCATAAACCATTTGACCACCTTTTTTAACCATTCTGCTATAGTTTTGAAGAATATCTTGTTGTACGCCCATAATTCGGTCCACAAATTCAGGTTCTAATTTCCATTTAGAATCTGGGTTTCTTCGTATAACTCCTAAACCAGAGCATGGGGCATCCAGCAAAAGTCGGTCAGCACTATTGTGCAATTTTTTGATCACTTTAGTTGAATCGATTACACGAGTTTCGACATTATGGACTCCGTTTCTTCTTGTTCGCTTCTTTAACTTCTTTAGTTTACTTTCATAGATGTCCAAAGCTATGAGCTGTCCTTTATTGTTCATTTGGGATGCTAAATGCAAGGTTTTTCCCCCTGCACCGGCGCAGGCATCTACAACGCGTTGGCCTGGTTTTACTTCCAAAAATGGCGCTACCAATTGTGATGAAGCATCTTGTACCTCAAAAAAACCATTTTTAAAAGCCTCAGTTGTGAAAACATTTTTACGTTCCTTCAACTTTAAAGCATCAGGATGGTCTTCAACTTCAATAGTCTCAATTTCGTTCTTGGCAAGTAAAGCTTGAAGTTGATTTTTTTGGATTTTTAAAGTATTGACCCTCAGAATTACTTCGGCTTGCTTATTCAATGCAGCAATTTCCTTGGTCCAAAGTTTATCTCCCAAAGATTTTTCTCCTAGTTGGTCGAGCCAATCGGGAATAGATTCCCTGAATTTTCTGATTTTTGATAGTTCATCAAACTTTCCTTTGATACGGCGCTCCGGAGTTTCCTCCAATTGCTTCCAATCTGGTAATCGGATACCTCTAAGTACACACCAAACGGCAAACATGCGAAACAAATGTTGTCGTGAATACGGTTCGTTAACCTCGGCTATTTCGGCATACAAGCGTTTCCAACGCACAATATCATAGGTGGTTTCCGCGATAAAACCTCTATCACGAGCTCCCCAGCGTTTATCGTACCGAAGTACTTTTTCAATGACTTTATCCGCATATTCTTTTTCATTGAAAATAAGATGTAGTGCATCAATAACCGCAAAAACCAGATTTCTATGTAAACGCATTCGAAAAAATTAAGGATTGCAAAGGTATGGTTTCTAATACGATCTGTCTGATACAAAAGAATGGAGTTTTATCTGAAAATTAACCTTTTAGGTTTCCAGAATAACCTCTTAATTACTAGCTTTATATGGCTCGATTTTTGATGCTATTTATGCATGTTCAACAAACAATCTATTGCGTTATGAAAAATTTACTACTACTATTTCTAATTGTCCCATTCTTTGCTTTATCACAGGAAAATCCGTTGCACATCCATGGAACAATAAGCGAAGGTTCAAAAACACTAAGTGAGGTAAGTGTGCAGGTAAAAGGAACTTCAGAAAGCACGGAGACTGATGCGGAAGGAAGATATAATATTCAGGCTCAACCTGGGGATGTCATTGTATTTAATCGCTTGGGAATGGAACCCGTTGAGATTATTACAGAAGATGTCACATCCTTGCTGAATATTGATATGAAACCCAAAACAGAACGTTTAGAAGAGGTAATAGTAAGAAAACGAGGAACAAAGTCGCAAAAAGATTTAGAAAAAGAATTTGCTTCCAATAAAAAATTGATACGAACGTATTACGGTATTCTTGATGCGGATAGGGTAGGTTTTACTATGCGTGTTATGAATGGGGATGACTTTAGTCTTGGATTTGTCAATGTATTGGACATACTGCAGGCAAGGCTTCCGGGTATTTACTTTTTATCCGATCCGTCAGCGGTTGGATTCAGGAAAGCCTACTTAAATAGGACCAGAACTTTAAATGGTAATGTTCCGCTTTTATTTGAAATTGATGGAGTGCCAACTACCGACCTTCCTTTTATACCGGTTACTGAAATTGATCGACTTGCTTTGATTTCAGGAACTGGAGGTACTTTACGTTACGGAACCCGAGGTGCCGGTGGGGTAGTTGTAATAAATACAAAAAGAGGAGAAGCACTGCGTAAAAAATCTGCTGCTGCCAAATTAGGCATTCGATTATTCAATGATACCGATGTAGTGGACTACAATGAATCCGAACTGTTTGGAGAATTCACCAATATAAACACTTTGGAAGATGCCTTAAGCAGATTGGAAATTTTAAAGTCTTCATCGGAAACATCAGGGTATTCGTATCTCCAAGCATACACCTATTTCCAAAAGAGATGGCCACAGCAATCAGCAAAGGAAGAAGTTCTAGAACTGCTTTTGAACAAACATGGTAACAATCCGGTTATTATGAAGTCACTGGCCTACGTTCTGGAGGATTCTAAGCAATATGATTCCGCTCTGGATGTCTATCAACAGCTATTTAAGATTAGACCGAATTATGAGCAATCCTATAGAGATGTTGCCAACGCATATCAGCAAACAGGAGATGCTAAAACCGCATTGCGATTTTATATGAATAAAGAAGGTTTCCCAAGATTTGATAAGGAGACTTCGGAAAATAGGGAGGGTATCGATTTTATAATGCTCACGGAATTGAATGCACTATTGAAAAATAACGTTGCCGAACTTGGGATGGAAAACCAAAAGAACACGATTGGAAAAGTGCCAAATGGAACCCGACTGCTGTTTGAATGGTCGCACGGAGAGGCTGAGTTCGAAGTACAGTTTGTAAACCCTAAAAAAAGATACTTTACCTGGACCCATGAGAACACTTCGGATAAAGAAAGAATACAAGATGAGAAGTTACGGGGATATTCATCCGAGCAATTTTTTCTGGACAGTGATTTACAGGGAAATTGGCAGGTCAACCTTAAATATTTTGGAAACAAGACAACAGTGCCAACATATTTAAAGGTGACCTTATGGACAAATTTTGGAACAGCTTTTGAGAATAGGATGATGAAACTATTTCGACTAGAAAACAAAGAAGATAATTATAAGCTGGCCTCATTCATGAATAGTCCTTTAGAAGCCGAGTTCGAAGGAAAATAAAAAAAGAGCGGTATTTACCGCTCTTTTTGACTAACAACTAACCTAAACCAACTAAACATTCACTACCACATAGTGTCTGCCGGTTTTTTTATACCAAATACCTCGGTATTTGTATAATTTTCTTCCGTTGACTACAACCACTTTTCGTGCTCTTGGCAATCTTCTAACTTTTACACCTCTTGGGGCTGCACATACAATGTATTTTTTTCCTCGGGCCTTATACCAGACTCCATCTGCAAAGTAGAAATTGGTCTTTTTATGGACGATAACCTTTGGTTTAGTGACCTTGGCGACCACGGTACCGTGTTTTGGATAAACACGGACTACTGTACTTTGCGCGCTTGCGGCCAACATACTTCCCAATAATGCTATGGTGAACAACATTGTTTTTAAATTTTTCATAACGTAGATTTTTATGGTTTATAGTTCTTTGACCATGGATTTGCCCTAAGGTTTAATGAAAAAAGGAGCCAATTGGCTCCTTTTAGTGTATTTTGTCGAAATAAGGGCTATCCGCCACCTCTTCGTTTGCGCATTTGTTGCAATAGCCGCTTTTTAAAGTCTTCTTCGGCTTTTAAGAGTAATAATGTCTTTTTGGGTGAAATAACCGTCCTTATCTCGGAAATAAAGTCTTGCTGTGCTAAATACTTTTCTTTTTGAATAGCCATGAACTTATCCAAGAGCGTCGAAGATTCCGAACTGGATAAATCCTGTAGCATGCTTATTTGAGACCTGAGTTCTATTCGTTCTCTTCGTCGAATCGCTTCCAATGCCTCCTCGTATTCGTTATAAACGGGCCAAAAAGCTTGTGCTTCCTTTGAAGTGAGCCCAACTCTTTCGGTAATAAAGGCCACTTTTAGGGTTTTAATGCGATCTCTGGCGGGACCTTGGGCATAAAACCAAGAAGTCCCCATGAAACACAACAGCAGTATGAGTAGCTTTTTATTCATAATCATCGTAATCTAAATTTAAATCTTCAATATCCTCAACATTTTCATCTAAATATTCCAAGATGTTATCTTCTTCCAATTGATTTTCCAACACATCATCTATGCTAAGTTCATCAATCACTACAACTTCGGCTAATTCGTATGAACTTAAGTCTAGCTCCGTATTTTCAAAATACGCGTCTATTTCGGCCGAAGCCAAATCTTCAAACGTTACGGGGGTAGTTGTTTTCCAGTTAAGCCCAAAAATTAGGAGAAACACAGCAGCAATTGCAGCTGCGCTGTAGTAGAATTTTTTATAAGATTTTAGTTGAATGACCTTGGGTTCCTTAAAGTCAAGCTTGGACAATACTTTTTCTGGAAGATGCTCAAAATACCCTTCGGGTGTGGTAAAACCATCCGATTTTGGAATTATGGAGTCTTCCATTTCACCTTCTTGCTGTTTGATTTTATCCATGAGCCGGTCATGAAAACTATCAAAATAGCCCTCCGGGGTCTTAAAATTATTTTCCTTGTCCTTTCCCATCTTTTTTGGTTAGACAATCAAACCCAATAAAGGTTTAATCTGCCTTAAGATATGTTTCAATTTTCTTTACTGCCAAATGGTAGGAAGCTTTTAGGGCTCCAACCGATGTCTCCAATACTTCAGAAATTTCGTCATACTTCATTTCCTGAAAATATTTCATAGTGAATACTAATTTTTGTTTGTCTGGAAGTGTCGCCATTGCCTGTTGCAATTTTAGTTGGATTTCGCTTCCTTCAAAATACACATCCGATTGCAAATTTTCAATCATTGTGGTTTTAAGTTCCTCATCACTTATGCCTAACTTTTTTGATTTTTGTTTCAAAAAGGTCAGTGATTCATTGGTGGCTATCCGATACATCCATGAATATAGCTTACTATCGCCTTTAAAACCCTCAATGTTGCGGTATACCTTGATAAAAGTATTTTGCAGCACATCATCTGCATCATCATGATTCAAAACAATTCTTCGAATATGCCAATACAAACGCTCTTTGTAAGTATTGACCAATACCTCAAAGGCTCGCGCTTGACTTTCTTTTTGTTTTAGCTCGTTGACTAAGGTTTCCTCAGCAATCAAATGTTTCTACATTTTGGTGCTATGACTAAGGTAATAGAAAAAGGTTTAATGTGCTTATGAAATAGGGGATAGGTTAAGAACCCAATGATTGCATTTCGACCAATTTTTTATAACCTTTTTTGGATTTCATCAATTCGTCATGAGTGCCTTGCTCCACAATCTTCCCTTTATTCAAAACTACAATGGAATCGGCATTTTGAATTGTGGACAGACGATGCGCAATAACGATGGAGGTACGGTTTTGCATCATCTTTTCCAGCGCATCCTGAACCAAACGTTCACTTTCGGTATCTAAGGCAGAAGTGGCTTCGTCCAAAATCATTATGGGAGGGTTTTTAAGGACTGCCCTGGCAATGGAAAGTCGCTGTTTTTGCCCTCCACTAAGTTTATTTCCGCTATCACCTATATTGGTGTTATAGCCCTTGGGAAGTTCCATGATAAAATCATGTGCGTTGGCTACTTTAGCTGCATCAATAATCTCATCATCTGTGGCATTTTCCTTTCCTAATCCGATATTGTTTTTAACGGTGTCGTTGAACAAAATGGAGTCTTGGGTGACCAATCCCATTAAACCACGAAGTGATTTTTTCCTTATAGCTTTGATATTGGTGCCATCAATAGAAATTTCACCTTCATCAACATCATAAAAGCGGGTCACCAAATTGGCAATAGTACTTTTTCCACTTCCTGATTGCCCTACCAAGGCTACAGTATGTCCTTTTTTAACTTCTAAATTGAAATTTTCAAGCACATAATCATCTTCATATTTAAAAGAAACATCTTTGATAGAGATATCCGATGATAAATCACCCTTTTCGATGGCGTTTTCGGCGTCCGAGATGGGATTTTCCGTATCCAAAACATCAAAAATACGTTCGGCGGATGCATTCCCTTTTTTGATATTATAATTGACCGTGGTAATGGCCTTCACTGGATTGATAATGGTATAAAAGAGCCCGATATAACCCATAAACTCCTGAGGAGAAAGGGTGCTTTGATTTCCCAAAACCAAACTTCCTCCATACCATAGAACAGTAATCACAACAGTTACTCCTAAAAATTCGCTGAAAGGAGAGGCAAGACCTTTGCGTTGCAAAACGGAAATCATAATTTTTTTGAACCTGGAAGTCGATTCGGTAAATCTTTCCGTTAACCTGTCCTCGGCATTAAACCCTTTGATAATTTTTAATCCTCCCAATGTCTCTTCAATAAAGGATAGAAAAACTCCTGTTTCCTTTTGAGCTTCAAGGGACTGTGACTTCAGCTTCTTTCCAACGATAGAAATTAAGAATCCAGCGATGGGAAGAAATATAAATACAAATAGGGTCAACTGAGCACTTATGGCTAGCATCGAAATCAAGACAATTACAATAGTAATTGGTTCTCTTGCAAGTGCTTCTAGTGAATTGATAATCGAATTCTCTACTTCCTTAACGTCGGAGGTCATCCTTGCCAATAAATCTCCTTTTCGAGCTTCAGAAAAGTAACCCAAAGGCAAATCCAGAGTCTTTATATACAATTTGTCTTGAATGTCCTTGACCATGCCTGTTCTTAGATAAGCCAGAACATACATGGCGGCATAGCGAAACAGGTTTTTTAAAAAGAAAATCACAATACTTGCTATACAAATAAAGACCAGCGCCGCTAAGGGTCCGTCACCCTCAACTTTGACGGTCAGAAAATGGTTCAAAGAACCTTCGAGGTATTCTTTTAAGTTGCCCATACCTTCATAAACCGGAGCTTTTTCAACCTTTTCTTGGGTGCCAAAAAGTATTCCAAGTGTTGGGATAAATATGATTATCGATAACACATTGAAAATCGAATAAAGGATATTAAATAGAATATTCAGAAAACCATATTTACGATAGGGTACCGCAAAACGGAGAATCTTTTTAAAGTAATTCATTCAGCTACAAGTTCAATTCGGAAAGGATACCCTTAATCTTGGTATCCAGCTGCGAATTTACGGATTTAAAATCTGCTGCTTTCACCAATTTGGTGTTTGTGGTAATGTAAAATTTCACCTTTGGTTCGGTTCCGCTTGGTCTTGCCGCTATGCGGGTACCATCCTCGGTTTCGTAGATCAATACATTGGATTTAGGCAAGTCAATCGCTTTTTCTTCACCCGTTTGCACATTTTTCGAGATGGAAGTGTTGTAATCTTCTATCCAAACAACTTTGGAACCTTGCACCGATTCTACGGGGTTTTCCTTGAAATCGATTAACATTTGTTTGATTTCCTCGGCGCCGCTAATCCCTTTTTTGGTCAATGAAACCAAATGTTCCTTGTAAAAGCCAAAGCTTACGTAGCTATCGATTAATTCTTTGTAAAAAGAACTCCCATTGGTTTTTGCATCTGCAGCAACCTCGCAAGCCAATAGGGTAGAGGTGACGGCATCTTTATCGCGCACGAAATCACCTACCATATAACCAAAACTTTCCTCGCCCCCACCAATAAAGGTTGAATTTGGAAAATCCTTGATCATTTGGCCTATCCACTTAAATCCTGTTAAGGCTGTTTTGAATTCCACACCATAGGCTTTGGCCATTTGCTCTACCATTGGGGTAGAAACAATAGTGGTAGCAATGAATTCGTTTCCTTGAAATCCTTTTTTCTTGTACTGATCCAAGAGAAATTTGGTCATCAACACCATGGTTTGGTTACCATTTAACAATTCCATTTCCCCATCTAAATTCCGCACAGCTATTCCCAGGCGGTCACTGTCGGGGTCTGTACCTACCACCATATCGGCTCCAATTTCTTCCGCTTTCTTGATGGCGATTTTTAATGCTTCGGGTTCTTCTGGATTTGGAGATTCAACTGTGGGAAATGCTCCATCCGGTTTTGCCTGCTCTTCTATAATGGTAACATTATTATAGCCTGCTCTCTTTAGTACTTCTGGTATTGCCGTAATTGAGGTACCGTGTAATGAGGTGAAAACTATTTTAAAATCATCTTTCCCTTTTGCGCCGAAACTGCCTTTATTTACTGAGGCCTCGAAAAAGGCTTCGTCCACGTCTTTATCAATCAATTGAACAAGACTTTCATCGGCATCAAACTTAATATCTTCAAAGGAAAGGGAATTGATTTCCGCAATAATCTCGCCATCCTCAGGCGGAACAATTTGCCCTCCGTCGGTCCAATATACCTTATATCCATTGTATTCTGGTGGATTGTGAGATGCAGTCAATACAATTCCTGCATGACAGTTCAAATGTCGCACTGCGAATGACAACTCTGGAGTTGTTCTGAGCTCGGAAAACAAGAAAACTTTGATTCCGTTTGCGGCAAAAACATTAGAAACCGTTTTGGCCAGCGTATCGGAGTTATGGCGGCAATCGTACGCAATTACGACCTTAATATCTTCTCCGGAATATGTTCTTTTCAAATAGTTACTAAGTCCTTGTGTATTTTTTCCGAGTGTGTATTTATTTATCCTATTGGTTCCCACGCCCATAACTCCTCGCATTCCCCCAGTTCCAAATTCCAAGTCCTTATAAAATCGTTCTTTAAGTTCTTCGGGATCGTTGGCGATTAAGTGTTGAATTTCCTTTTTGGTTGCTTCATCAAAAAAATCAGTAAGCCAAGTATGTGCGTTTGATGTAATGGAATCCATGGATATTTTTGTTTTAATAGGAATAAAATTACAAAGAATCTGTATTTAAGATTTGCTTAAACGTTTATTTTATCGGAGATGGTATATCGGGTGTCATTTTTTCGTGACCTAACAATAATTTCACCCAAAAAACCAGCTAGGAACAATTGCGACCCAATGAGCATTGCCGTTAGCGCTATATAAAATTGGGGGCGATCAGTGATTAACCTTCCTGTTTTATTGATATATAGTTTATCCACTCCAAGATAGATAGAGAATCCAAAGCCAACAATAAACATGAGTACTCCAAGTGCGCCAAACAAATGCATAGGTTGACGGCCAAACTTTGAAACGAACCATATGGTAATCAAATCCAAAAAGCCATTTATAAAACGTTCGGCTCCGAACTTGGTGCTTCCATATTTTCTGGCCTGATGCTGGACTACTTTCTCTGTGATTTTGGAAAAGCCTGCATTTTTGGCTAAAACCGGGATATACCTATGCATATCTCCAGATACTTCTATGCTTTTTACAACATCATTCTTGTATGCTTTTAATCCACAATTAAAGTCGTGCAGTTTTAACCCAGATGTTCTTCGTGCCGCCCAATTGAAGAGTTTGGATGGAATGTTCTTCGTGATGATGGAATCATATCGCTTTTTTTTCCATCCGGAAACCACATGATTTCCACCTTCATTGACTAACTTGTATAATTCGGGTATTTCTTCAGGGTTATCTTGAAGATCGGCATCCATGGTGATCACTACGTCACCTTGTGCCGCCTTAAAACCAGCATGAAGGGCTTGTGATTTCCCAAAGTTCTTTAAAAACCGAATGCCTTTTACATGACTATTGGAGCTTGCAAGTTCCTGAATTGTTTCCCATGAACCGTCAATACTGCCGTCATCAATAAAAATTATCTCATATAAAAAATGATTGGACTGCATAACCTGTGCAATCCAATCATGAAGTTCTTTTAGTGATTCTTGTTCGTTAAGTAAGGGAATTACAATGGAAATCTGCATTGTTCAATTCTGGAATTCCCTTCAAAAATAGTATTTTTTGGTTTAGTAGGCAGGTTTATCCTTCTTGAGAATAAGACCGGTTATTAGTCCGATTACCAATCCTAACAAACAACTTATGATTAAACCTATAGGGTAGCGCAACCATGACATTTTCTTTTGCATTGCAACTCCCTGTTCCCATTGTTCCTCTGTCATGCTGGGGTTCTTTTCAAAAGCATCGGGTTTAGCCAACGCAATTGCCTTATCCATAAAATCAGGTTCGATAAAGTTGATAAGAACATATTGATACAAAAGAGACAGAATGGTTGAGACCAAAGCAATCCCGACGGCCAACTTTACGGCTTCTCCAAGTTTTAGATAGCCACCATTTGCTTTTTTGTAAGCCAAAGTGCCCAAAACAATAACCACAATTGTAAGTACTGTTGAAATAACAATTACCGAAGTGTTCATTTCATAATGCATGCCTTGGGTATAGAGCATTACCCCGAATACAATAGAAATTAGACCTAAAATAAGTCCATAGTTAAGGGAAAACTTCCCTATTTTTGGTTGATTTTCTTCCATTTTGTTTATTTTTTAGTGTTGATTGTAGCTCGTTAGTTAAGTTCCAGATCAATTTGTTACATATAAAAATAGATTTTTTCTTTTTTGTTGATTTTAAGTTGGCAATATCCAAGAAATCATTAAATTTGCACCTCGAAAATTCTGAGATCAAGCATTTAAGACGATGAGAAAAGGTATACACCCAGAAAATTATAGATTGGTAGCTTTTAAAGATATGTCCAACGACGATGTGTTTATTACAAAGTCTACTGCCGAAGCTAAAGAAACCATTACAGTTGATGGTGTTGAATATCCTTTGGTAAAGTTGGAAATTTCAAGAACTTCACATCCATACTATACTGGTAAGACCAAATTGGTTGATACAGCCGGTAGAATTGATAAGTTCAAGAACAAGTATAAAAAGTTCGGTAAAGAAGAGAAGAAAGAGGAATAAGCCTCTTTTACAACAATATTTGACGCCTCTGGTTATTAATCAGGGGCGTTTTTTATTTTTGCACCATTAAAACATGACCATGAACTATATCCTTTCTGACGGATCGCAAAGAAAAGCATTGTTGCCTTTTACATTTACCAGACCTGTTGCGGAGATTAGAATTGGAATTTTGACCATTCGAGAAAAATGGGAAAAGTACCTTAATACTTCGGTAAGTTTCAAAACAGAGGACTATTTATCTGAAAAGTATACTCTTGTAGAGGCAACTGAAAATGTTATCATTATTGCTTCTTTTCTGCCAAATGCCGAACTGGTCGAATCAATAACTGCATTAAAGCAGAACGAAGCCATCTTCATTGGTGATAAGTTGGTCGCCTACTTTAGCTCTAGTCCTAAAGAAGAGGTGGATTTATCCGAATACGAGCGTATCGACTTGGATAAAGAGCCATTTACTGTGGATTATACGTGGGATATATTTTCAAAAAATGGAGAAGCCTTGCAGGCTGATTTTGATTTGATTACCCAAGGACGAAAAAGTGCTCCGATTTCAAATACCAATAAATTGATATGCCCTGAGAATATCTTTTTGGAAGAAGGAGCGGTAGTTGAACATAGTATTTTGAATGCAACAGAAGGACCTATTTACCTAGATAAAGGCGCTGAAATATGGGAAGGCTGCATGGTACGGGGAGCGCTGGCCCTTTGCGAAAAAGCAGTTGTGAAAATGGGCGCCAAAATATATGGTCCCACAACAGTTGGGCCGCATGGAAAAATATGCGGAGAAGTCAGTAATTCGGTGATTTTTGGATACTCGAGCAAGGGGCATGATGGATATCTTGGGAATGCTGTTTTGGGAGAGTGGTGCAATATTGGGGCAGACTCCAACAATTCCAACCTAAAAAATAATTACGCCAAAGTTCGTATCTGGAACTACGCGACAGAAAAGTTTGACCATACTGGCTTACAGTTTTGTGGACTTATGATGGGCGATCATAGTAAAACGGCCATCAATACAATGTTCAATACGGGAACAGTAATCGGGGTTAACTCAAACATATATGTACCGGGATTTCCAAGAAATTTTGTACCTAGCTTTAGTTGGGGTGGGGCATCTGGTTTTACAGAATATCTTCCCAAACGAGCGTTCGAAGCGGCAAAGGTGATGATGGCGAGAAGAGGTGTTGAATTTGATGAAAAAGAGGCCCGGATTCTGGAGCATGTTTTTGAAGAGACTAAAAAGTGGCGGAATTATTAGCCCGTGTGTTGGTTTTGTTTTTGGCATACGCGTTTAGCTAGGTTATCCAACTATCCATTACTCAAATCAATTTTGTAAATTTGCAGCCCAAAATTTAACGCAGGTCAATGCACAAAAAAGTTGCCTTTTATACACTGGGTTGCAAGCTCAATTTCTCAGAAACTTCTACGATAGCACGAAGTTTTGAAAAAGAGGATTTTGAGCGCGTTGATTTTGATGAAAAGGCCGATGTTTATGTAATCAATACCTGCTCGGTCACAGAGAACGCGGATAAGCGTTTTAAGACCATTGTAAAACAGGCTCAGAAGGCCAATCCCGAAGCTTTTGTAACTGCGGTTGGCTGTTATGCTCAGCTAAAACCTGAAGAACTGGCCGCTGTTGATGGCGTTGACTTGGTGTTAGGAGCCACCGAAAAATTTAAGATTACAGATTACCTCAATGATTTAACAAAAAATGACAAAGGGGAGGTGCATTCTTGTGAAATTGAAGAGGCCGATTTTTATGTTGGAAGTTATGCCATTGGAGATCGCACTCGAGCCTTTTTAAAGGTTCAAGACGGATGCGACTATAAATGTACCTATTGCACTATTCCATTGGCTCGAGGTATATCCCGAAGTGATACCTTGGAGAATGTACTTCGAAATGCAACGGAGATTTCATCAAAAGGAATCAAGGAAATTGTACTTACTGGGGTCAATATTGGTGATTATGGAAAGGGGGAGTTTGGAAATAAAAAGCATGAGCATACCTTTTTTGAGCTGGTCAAAGCTTTAGACAAGGTTGAAGGGATCCATAGATTACGCATTTCTTCCATCGAGCCCAATCTGCTTAAAAATGAAACCATTGATTTTGTTGCTCAAAGCAATTCCTTCGTGCCTCATTTTCATGTGCCTTTGCAAAGCGGAAGTGATACGATTCTGAAATTGATGCGACGTAGGTATCTTTCCAATCTATATGTTGATAGGGTAAAACGGATTAAAGAGGTCATGCCTCATGCCTGCATTGGAGTAGATGTTATTGCTGGCTTTCCTGGCGAGACTGATGAACATTTTTTGGAAACCTATCATTTTTTAAATGATTTGGATATTTCCTATCTGCATGTTTTTACTTATTCGGAAAGAGATAATACGTTGGCTGCCGAAATGGAAAATCCGGTTCCCAAAAACATTAGGAGCAAGCGAAGTAAAATGCTAAGAGGATTATCGGTTAAAAAGAGAAGGGCTTTTTATGAAAGCCAATTGGGAAGTATGAGAACCGTCTTGTTCGAAGGAGAAAACAAATCTGGTTATATCCATGGCTTCACGGAGAATTATGTCAAAGTTAAAACTCCTTGGAATCCCAAATTAGTGAATACATTGCATCGAGTGGAACTTACTGAAATTGATGAGGATGGATTGGTCCGTTTCAATTTTGTATTGGAAAAGATATTGGCATAAAAAAACCTCTCGGAAAGAGAGGTCTTTAAACTTACACCTTACATATAAATTAGATGCGTATCCCAACGGGAAGCATCTCTTTGTATTGTCTGTTTTTTCTTAGAAAACCTGCAATGTGTGGGCTAGTAGGAACAACCCTTAGGTTTTTTTCTTGTATCTCGTGAAGCACAGCTTTAATAAAAGTTTCTTTAAAACCGTCTTGTGTAATTTCTTCGGGGATAACCAATTTGGTTAAAAAAACTTTACGTTCTTGAGAAGAGTATTCAATCTTGGCTAAATGCCCATCAACCTTAGTTTCATACTGACGCAAGAAACTATTGTCATTGATTTTCATTTCTGTCATATAGTTTTGTTTTTATTTGACATCGTGCAAATTGCATAATTGCAATTACAGATTACCTTCCTTATGCATTTTGGGGCGGTGATAAAAAAAGGGTTACAAAATTACTTAAAAAATTGCTAAATTCCTAGCCAAATCGATATTAGGTCAGAAATGCCCGACAACAAAACCCATGTTTACCTCATGCCCGGAATGGCTGCCAATCCCTCTATTTTTGATGGGATTGCATTACCTTCGACTCATTTTGAAACCCATAAGCTTGCATGGTTTGTTCCGGACAAGGGTATGACCCTATCAGCTTATGCAAAAAAAATGTGTTCAAAGATACGCCACGAAAACCCTGTACTTCTTGGAGTTTCGTTTGGAGGCCTTTTAGTGCAAGAAATGGCGAGACACATTAAAACATCTAAGGTGGTTATAGTGTCTAGCGTAAAACATAGTTCTGAACTTCCCAAGCGTATGCTGTTTGCCAAGTACACCAAGGCACATAAGTTGCTGCCAACTGGTTTGGTCAACAACGTTGAACTTTTGGCCAAATACGCTTTTGGCGAAACTGTGACCAAGCGTTTAGAGCTTTATGAAAAGTATCTTTCCGTTCGAGATAAAAGCTATATAGATTGGTCCTTGGACAAAATAGTAAACTGGAAGCAGACAATTGTACCAGAAAACCTAGTGCATATCCATGGAGAAAAAGATGCCGTTTTTCCTATGGTAAATATTAAAGATTGTATCCCCGTCAGAAATGGTACCCATACCATGATCATACATCGTGCAAAATGGTTCAATGAGCGCTTACCGGCAATTATTTTGGGAGAAGAGAGTTGTATATAGTATATCTTTACGAAAGAAATAAAAAATCAGCATGAAATATATAAAGAACATCTTGGCAGGTATCGGATTAGCAGTGGTAATTGGTAGCTTAATTTTTGCCGTCCAATCAAGCGATATAGACCAGCCGGAAAAGCCAGATACAGAAGCTATCGACAAGAATGTTTCCAGAGGTTACCAAATTAGCGCTATAGAAATCCCACAAGATTTAAATTTTGCAGGTGAAGCAGTTCCTTTGGAAGACCCAGAAATATTAGAAAGGGTAGATCGTGAGTTCTTGGTGAACACCTATTGGCAATCTAATGCTCTTTTGTTAATGAAGCGCGCTCATAAATACTTTCCCGTTATTGAGCCCATTTTAGCCAAGAACGGAGTCCCTGACGACTTTAAATATCTTGCTGTAGCCGAAAGTGGATTGCAAAATGTGGTTTCTCCCGCAGGAGCAAGAGGGTTTTGGCAAATCATGAAAACCACCGGAAGGGAATACGGACTGGAAGTAAATTCCAACGTTGATGAACGTTACCATGTTGAGAAGGCAACGCAAGTGGCCTGTGATTACCTTAAAAAGTGGAAGAGTCGTTTTGGCAGTTGGACCTTGACAGCTGCTGCGTACAACGCTGGTCCTGCAGGTATTCGAAAATATATGAATATTCAAAAAGCTGATGATTACTATGATTTATTGTTGGGAGAGGAGACAGGACGTTATGTCTTTCGGATAATGGCAATAAAGGAGATTGTCTCTAATCCAGATAAATATGGTTTTAATGTTGAAAAAGAAGATTTCTATAATGCAGTGCCTACATTTTCGGTAGAAGTGGATTCGGCAGTTGCCAGTTGGGCGGACTTTGCCAAACTCTATGAAATCAACTATAAGATTCTAAAAAGACATAATCCATGGTTGCGCGAGCCTCATTTGAACAACAGTTCAGGTAAAAAATATGTGGTGGAGATTCCGAATAAGGGATATTATCGTAACTCCGGTGCCGGAAGATAGTTATTGTTGTTACAAAGGTGGGTGCTTTTTCAGCCCCTTTTAAGTGCTGAGGAGTTTGTCAATAGTTCGTAGAAATGGTTGACGCTTTTTTACTTTCTTTCAACATAGATATCTGTCCACATTGATCTCCATATTTTCCAGGAGTTATCAGATTGTCTTCTATAAATGGTTGTACTTATTCCATTTTGAACCATTCCAAAATTGATGGAATCCTTTTTATATGTCCAATCTAAAAGAGATGTATGGGTTGAAATGGCCAATGTATCCATTACGTCCAAGCTGACTATTTCAGTGACATAATTGTTTATGGTTGTTTTTGAACTATCATTGGGAAACCAAAATTTTCTAATTTCTGATTTCCCCTCAATGGGTTGAAGTGTATTAGGTTGAATTCTTGAATCTTCTACCAAAAGCTCCATAATTCCTTCTTCATCGGATGCTAACCAACCATTCACGTAAGCTTTATGGATTTTTCTAATTTCCAATTCAGCAACATCAGTTGGTTTTTTAGTTTGTTTATCACCGCATGCAGCTGTGGCCAACAATATAAATGATAAGAGAAATAGTTTTTGTTGATAACAAAATTTCATCAATTCGGTTTTTAATAATGCGCTAATAGATTTAAACTATTGATTTTTCAAAAGCTTGAATCTACTACATAAGCTTAATGTTGAAAAGTGAAGTTCGGAATTTTAACCACACACCTAGTGTTAATTTTTGAATTTATGTCCTAAAGGGCAATTGTAGGTTAGTTGGCCTTAATTGAACAGTAAAGAATACTTCCGCAATTTCAATAATAGCAAATAGTTTTATTTGAGGAAACCCCAAATCTCGTTAAATATGAATTCTAAATCGTTTGCCGAAAAGTCTCCGTGTTTTTTGCCCTCTATGGTAACCAGTTTATTTTTTACTCCAGATGCTTCCAACTTTTCATGGAGTAAAGTAGCCTGTTCGTATTCCACGTTGATATCTTTATTTCCATGAAAACTGATTATTGGTGGAGTCTTCTGTTGTGAAATGTGATTTATAGGGGAGGTAAACTCTAGGTACCGGTTTCTGTCGCCTTCCCATTTTTTTAGAATAAGATCTGTATATCCTTCATCATTCCAGAATGCTATGGCACTTTTTGTTTCTGTAATTCCATACCAATTAATTATACCTTTAATCGCGCCCTTTCTCTTGCTTAAATGATGTCCGTCCAACTCAAATTCATTGATCATCCCGGCAAGTAATGCTAAATGACCACCAGCAGATTCTCCTGATAAATAAATTTGATCTGTGTCGAATTTGTAGGTCGAGGAATTCTCATTGACCCAGTTTATTGCATCAATACAGTCATTTACACAACCGATTAAATTTGTCTCCTGAAGCAATCTGTAATCTACATTTACAACACACCAACCTTTTTCAAGATATGGTAAAAACGCTAGTGACCGCGATATTCTATCTCCACTTACCCAGCCACCTCCATGAAAATAAATAAGGGTTGGTTTAGTTTGATCTGACAGCTCTTCCCAGGGTTCCTTGCCCAATTTTTTCGCAGGATAATAGACGTCCAGCTGTTTTTCTAAGGAATCTATTGTTTTATAGGTAATCTGTGATATTATTGAAATATCTTCCATCACTTTATATATACTTTTCATGTCCTTTTTTTTATTGCAGGATGTAAATAATGTAACTAAACTAATGGTATAAAGGAGTTTCTTCATTTTTTTGTTTAGAGTCCGAGATGGTTGATGCAGTTCCTCAACTACATATGAATTTGCCAACGATCCAATTCTACATCTGGTTAACTGTTGGTTTTTTTAAGCTTATATTGATAAGGGTTACTTCCAGGACTTTCTTTTTTCAGTTTGGGCAGGCGTTCGAATTTACCGGTGGCCAACATTTTTTTTTGAAAACGGCTGCGGTCTATTTTTTCACGAAAGATAGCTTGGTGAAGATGATGCAGCTCTGGCATAGTAAATGTCTCAGACAAAAGGTTATGCGTGTGTAGTTCGTTCTTACTGTCCTCCTTTAAACGATTCCGGGCTTTATCAACTATTTCCTTGTGGTCCATCCAAAATTTCGGGAGATCATCCATCGAAAACCAGGATGCGGCTTCGTCGAACTCTCCGGGTACCGGATGGGTATTGTCAATGTCTACTAAAGAATAATAGGCTAAGGTCACAAAACGATCATTTATCCAATAATCCTCTCGCCACGGTAAACCATTTTTATCAAAATACTGTTTGAATTCTTGAACAAATCGACGATTCGAGGCTCCAAAAACGGATAAAAATTTAAAATGAGGGTCTTTGAGGCCCGTTCGCTCTTCTAAAATTCGGATTACGGCCTCATCAACAGATTCCTTTTTATTGATATACCCTCCTGGCAAGGTCCACTTTTGTCCTATTTTCAGCAATAAACATTTTAATTCGCCTTCTTGATATCCGATGATTACAAGGTCAATAGATAAATTGGGAAGAAAATGATCTGTACCGTTTTCTAATAGTTTTTGAATTTCCATTACTACAAAAATATCATTTGAGACGATAAGTCACAAATTAAATTATTATTTTTGTGTCAAATAGTCACAATTAATATAGTCATGAAGAAAAAAATATTCCTTTCGCTTAAAATTTTGGGCATAATAATTATTTTGATTGCGCTCACCGCATTTTTCTTGTTTCGTTATTTCAGCAAAACATTTCTAAGTTTTGAAAAAGACTACGCCGAAAATACCCAGTTCAATGAGTTGACTATAGAAGGACGTACTTTTTTGGACCGCAACAATAACGGTGAATTAGATGTATATGAGGACGACCGAAGACAAATCAAAGAAAGGGTTGCTGATGTGCTTTCAAAAATGACTTTGGAAGAAAAAATCCACCTATTAAAGGGAAGTGGCATCGCATCTGCAATGGGGCAGAGTGAACCCGCAGGCATCCCGGGAGCAGTTGGCACAATTGTTCCAACACCGCGACTAGGTATTCCCACGATATACCTCTCAGATGGGCCTGCTGGTCTACGGATTTTACCCACCCGAGAAGGTGAAGACCGAACATATTATTGTACAGCTTTTCCAATTGCCACCCTTTTGGCTTCTTCTTGGAATGAAGATTTGATCTATGAGGTGGGCAATGCTATGGGTAAAGAAGCTCAAGAATACGGAATTGATGTGATCTTGGGGCCTGGCGCCAATATTCATCGCCACCCACTTTGCGGTCGTAATTTTGAATACTTTTCAGAAGACCCTTTACTCTCAGGTTATATGGGCGCTGCTATTGTTAACGGTATTGAAAGCAACGGTGTCGGAACTTCGGTAAAACATTTCGTCGCCAACAATCAGGAAACGGAACGATTTCTTAATGACGTCATTATTTCAGATAGAGCCTTAAGAGAAATTTATTTAAAAAGCTTTCAGCACGTCGTGGAACGAGCGCAGCCTTGGACCATTATGTCTTCGTATAACAAGGTGAACGGAACATATACTTCAGAAAGCAAACAATTACTGACCGATGTTTTACGTGATGATTGGGGATTTGAAGGTTTGGTGATGACGGACTGGTTTGGTGGAAAGAACCCATCGGCCCAGATAACGGCGGGGAACGACTTATTGGAACCTGGAACAAAAAGACAATGGAAGGCTTTAACAGAAGCAGCGGAAAATGGAAGTCTTTCCATGGACAATATTGATAGGGCAGTAGAGCGTATTTTGACATTGATTTTCAAAACAAGAAAAATGCAGGATTATGATTATCAAGAAAATCCGGATTTAAAAGCCCATGCCCAAATTACCCGCCAATCAGCATCTGAAGGTATGGTTTTACTTAAAAATAACGGTGCGTTGCCGCTTACCAATGTTACAAATGTTGCTTTGCTGGGAGTTACATCTTATGAGTTTATTGCAGGTGGGACCGGCTCTGGAGATGTAAACGAGGCCTACACCGTTTCTTTGGAAGAAGGATTGATGAATGCTGGGTTTGACATCAATAAAGATGGAAAAGCAGCGTTCGCAGAACATAAATTCTCCAATAGTGAAGGTTTTAAAAAACCTGAAGGGATGGAAGCTGTTTTTAGTCCATATTCTCCTCCCGAGCTCAAATATTCCAAAGAACAACTGGATCACATAGTGAATACCTCCGATATTGGTATTCTCACCATAGGAAGAAATGCCGGTGAAGGAGGGGACCGGGTAGAGAAGGATGACTTTCTTTTGACAGAAACAGAGCAGGAAATGATTGATTTAATTACCAAAACCTATAATGAAGCAGGTAAAAAGCTTGTGGTAGTTCTCAATATTGGCGGGGTAATAGAGACTGCCTCCTGGAGTGCAAAGCCTGATGCCATTTTATTGGCTTGGCAAGGTGGACAGGAAGGCGGAAATTCTGTTGTGGATATTCTTAGTGGAAAGGTAAACCCTAGCGGAAAATTGCCTATGACCTTTCCAGTGAAATTATCGGATCACGCCTCCAATGCCAATTTCCCTAAAAATCCTGAAATGATGACCATTCAAGGAATGATGAAAGATTTAATTTTTCCTCCAAAAGAAAAACCAGAATCGGAATGGGTGCGCGATGAAGATTATACCCATTACGACGAAGGGATATACGTAGGCTACCGTTATTTTGATAAAAAAGGCATGGATGTTTCCTACCCTTTTGGTTATGGTTTGAGTTATACCAATTTCGAATATGGGGACGTAGAAGTTGAATTGGAAAACGACACCATCAATGTTGCGGTTGTCATAAAAAATATAGGTGCATTTCCTGGTAAAGAAGTTGTGCAGGTTTATACAGGGAAACAGGACTCCAGGGTTGACCGCCCTACCAAAGAACTAAGGGCCTTTGCCAAAACTCAGCTTTTACATCCAGAATCATTGGATAGCATTTCAATCCAAATTCCAATAAAGGAATTGAGCTTTTGGGATGAAGAAAAGAGCGACTGGAGCTTGGAAAAAGGGAGCTATAGCATCCAAATTGGAGTATCATCAAGAGATGTCAAAGCAGAAACCAATATAAGTTTGGAGTAGTTTACAAAAGTTAATGAAGATGCATGCAGTTAGATTTTCTTCATCCGCTGCTGCATCATCCTGATTTGTTCCGTTAGCATGTTGTTCTTATCCAACTTTTTTGCCTCTTGTAACAAGGTAGTGGCTTCGCGCTTTCTGCGTTTTTGCATAGCAATACCTGCAAGGCTTAATTTCGCCATGGCCACATCATAATCCATGGTAAGGCCTAGTTTCAGTGCTTTTTTAAAGTATTTTTCAGCCTGGGTGAGGTTTTTTTGCGAATAAATGATACCATGTAAATAGTTGTAATACCCTTGTTGCTTTTTGATTAGAGCAGCTTCAGGATTTTTTATTTTACCCAGCCATTTTTGGGTGCCCTCCATATCTTGTTTTCGCATGCGCAGGAAAGCCATTAGAATGAATTCATTTCTGAAATAGAGAAAAATAAATACAAGGGAAAGTAAAATCAGAGCTATGCCGTTACCTATATAACCTTCGGCAAACTGATACCCGGAGTAGCCAAGAATTAAGGCAGCGATTACAATTTTTATATTTTTATGAAACATATTTCATTAAGATTTTGAGTCGATTTTAAGAGGAGGCTAAAGTACTAAAAACAATTTGAAATATTTTCTTCTTGCATTTGCCAAAGTAAAAACTCTTCGTATATTTGCGCCCAGAATTTCAGAAGGTCCTCATGACTTTTTTATAATCCGTTAGAAATGAAAAGAACATATCAGCCGTCCAAAAGGAAAAGAAGGAACAAACATGGTTTTAGAGAGCGCATGGCGACTGCCAATGGCAGAAAGGTTCTTGCGAGAAGGAGAGCAAAGGGAAGAAAAAAACTAACAGTTTCATCAGAACCACGTCATAAGAAATAATGACTGTAAATAACTTTTTAATAAAGGTGCTACTTTTTCAAGTTTAGCACCTTTTTTTTGACCTAATTTTGAAAATTTGAAAACGAGTAACCCTATTTAGAATGCCAAAAAGAGACGATCTTAAATCCATTTTGATTATTGGTTCTGGCCCAATTATTATTGGCCAGGCGTGTGAGTTTGACTATTCCGGTTCCCAGGCACTTCGTTCCCTGCGTGAGGATGGAATTGAAACTATTCTGATCAATAGTAACCCCGCCACAATTATGACAGATCCTGTTATGGCGGATCATATCTATCTTAAGCCACTCACAACAAAATCCATTATTGAGATTTTAAAAAAACACCCCAATATAGATGCGGTTTTGCCAACCATGGGAGGACAAACTGCTTTGAACCTTTGTATTGAGGCTGATGAAAAAGGAATTTGGGAGGACTTTGATGTGGAAATTATTGGGGTTGATATCGATGCTATCAATATTACCGAGGATAGGGAGAAGTTTAGAGAGCTCATGCTTAAGATTGGTGTGGGAATGGCGCCGCAGGCAACAGCCACCTCATTTTTAAAAGGAAAGGAAATTGCCCAAGAATTTGGATTTCCATTGGTAATTAGAGCTTCGTTTACACTTGGCGGGGCTGGGGCTTCAATTGTTTATGACCCCGAGGATTTTGATGGGTTATTGAGCCATGGCCTTGAAGTTTCTCCAATACATGAGGTGATGATTGATAAGGCGCTCATGGGATGGAAAGAATATGAATTGGAGTTGCTTCGCGATAAAAATGACAACGTTGTTATCATTTGTGCTATTGAGAATATGGACCCAATGGGTATTCATACCGGAGATTCCATAACAGTTGCACCAGCAATGACGCTTTCAGACCGTACATACCAACGCATGCGGGACATGGCCATCCATATGATGCGCAGTATTGGTGATTTTGCGGGAGGTTGTAATGTTCAATTTGCGGTTAGTCCAGATGAAGAAGAGGAGATTATTGCCATTGAAATAAACCCAAGGGTTTCGCGTTCATCCGCGTTGGCCTCAAAAGCAACGGGTTACCCTATTGCAAAAATTGCGGCAAAATTGGCAATTGGTTATTCTTTGGATGAATTGGAAAATCAAATTACAAAATCCACTTCGGCGCTATTTGAGCCCACCTTGGATTACGTAATCGTAAAAATCCCAAGATGGAATTTTGACAAATTCGAAGGTTCGGACAGAACTCTAGGACTTCAAATGAAATCTGTGGGTGAAGTAATGGGAATTGGACGATCGTTCCAAGAAGCCTTGCATAAAGCCACGCAATCATTGGAAATTAAGCGAAATGGTCTAGGGGCAGACGGAAAAGGATATAGAGATTATGATACCATAATCCAAAAACTAAAAGTGCCCAGTTGGGACAGAGTTTTTGTGCTTTATGATGCCATTCAATTAGGAATACCATTGTCTACGATTCATGATATTACCAAAATTGACATGTGGTTCTTAAAACAATACGAAGAATTGCATTTCTTGGAACAGGAAATTTCAAAACATACGGTAGAAAATCTTTCAAAATCACTCTTGCTTGAAGCTAAACAGAAAGGGTTTGCGGACAGACAGATTGCGCATATGTTGGATTGCTATGAGAGCGAAGTGCATACCAAACGTACCGAACTTGGAATAAACCGAGTCTATAAACTTGTTGATACATGCGCTGCCGAGTTTAAGGCGATGACACCATATTATTATTCCACTTTCGAGGAAGAAATAGAAACTGCTGATGGAAAACGCTTTGTGGCCAATGATAGTGAGGTTACGGATAGGAAGAAAATCGTGGTACTGGGATCTGGCCCAAACAGAATAGGGCAGGGGATAGAATTTGATTATTGCTGCGTACATGGAGTTTTAGCAGCTGCAGAATGTGGATACGAGACTATTATGATCAATTGCAACCCAGAAACTGTGTCCACAGATTTTGACACGGCTGACAAGCTCTACTTTGAACCGGTTTTTTGGGAGCATATCTATGATATAATTCTTCATGAAAAGCCAGAAGGGGTGATTGTTCAGTTAGGAGGGCAAACGGCATTGAAGTTGGCAGAGAAATTGGATAAATACGGTATCAATATCATTGGGACCAGCTTTGAATCTTTGGATTTGGCTGAGGACCGAGGTAGTTTCTCAACATTATTGAAAGAAAATAACATTCCCTATCCAAGATTTGGCGTTGCTGAAACTGCAGATGAGGCTTTGACCCTTGCGGATGAGCTTAACTTTCCACTTTTGGTAAGACCATCCTACGTACTAGGGGGGCAAGGAATGAAAATTGTCATCAATAAGGAAGAACTAGAATCTCATGTAGTGGATTTGCTAAGAAGTATTCCAAACAACAAATTATTGTTGGATAATTATCTCGATGGTGCTATTGAAGCAGAAGCAGATGCTATTTGTGATGGAGAAGACATTTACATCATTGGTATCATGGAGCACATTGAACCTTGTGGTATACATTCCGGGGATTCCAATTCAACATTACCACCCTTCAATTTAGGAGAATTTGTAATGCAGCAGATTAAGGATCATACTAAAAAAATAGCATTGGCCTTAAATACTGTTGGATTAATCAATATACAGTTTGCTATCAAGGACGACACGGTATACATCATAGAAGCCAATCCAAGGGCCTCACGTACAGTTCCATTCATAGCGAAAGCTTATGGAGAACCTTATGTGAATTATGCCACAAAGGTTATGTTGGGTGAAAAGAAAATCAAGGATTTTGACTTTAAGCCACATCTGGATGGATATGCTATAAAACAACCGGTATTCTCATTCAATAAATTTCCAAATGTCAATAAAAACCTTGGACCAGAAATGAAGAGTACAGGTGAAAGTATCTTGTTTATCGATAGTCTTAAAGACGACGACTTTTATAACCTATATTCCCGTAGAAAAATGTATTTGAGTAAGTAGTACCTTGCTCAATCTGCAATTTGGATGGCATCACAGGTACCCACAAAAGGAATACCATTGGTGCCAAAGGCGTAGGTAATTAAACCGACATATACATTTGAACCAAAGACAGGAGCTGTACCTGGCAAATTACCGGTTTCATTGTATAAGATCCATTCATCTGCGATTGCCCCATATTCCGAATTGGGATTTTGCCAATATATAGTTATTGTTTCGTCTTGATTTCCAACCACACGGATATCCGCACGACCGTCGGGTACCACATTGGCACCAATATCGTTGACTGAAGAATCACCATTAACGGTGTTTTTACCTTCAATGGTGAAGTAGGTGTTGCCTCTGTGACCAACAACAACGTGGGCTGAATTAATGGAGTTCAAATTTTGGACATGTATTTGGACCCCAGAAAATATATAGAGTGAATTTTCAGGTGTTGGTGGAGTTTGAGAATCTGTCAACGTACCAATTCCAATATTTCTGGCTATGAACTCAAAGGGGAATGTCAGCAATTTTGCATCTAACCTTCCCTGGTCATCATTAAAATGTAAAGTCTTATTATCGGTGTTGTCGGTGAGTTCTGCTCTATATCTTCCACCTTCACGTTCCACTTGAGGCAATGCAGTTTCATTATTGGTAACAAAGTCTTCCAAAGGGCCTGTACCGTCAAAACTATCCGTGACAAAGGAATCACTTGGAGCGTCCTCACCACCTGAACCAGTATCTTCTTGGGGCTGTTCTCCAGCACCTTCGTCATCTAAAAAAGGTTCTACTGCATCTGTAGAGCAAGTGATAAAGGAAAAGAGCAACAAACCGAATATAAGTTGTAAAAGTGTTTTCATAAGTAGGTAAATTTCTGATATATAACGAAATAGGAGGTGCTGAAGTATACCGTTTATCGAAAACCAAAAAGTCGATATGAAGACATACCGACTTTTTTAGATGCTATTCAATTATGAGTTCTTTGCCAGATTTTAAGTAATTCTAGGTAACCACATTCCCATAGTGGCAGCAAAAGTACCTAAAGCTGTAATTACTGTGAATGCAAATATGGCTACGGCTGTGAGTATTTTTATCACACTCTTTTTTTTACGTTGGGCGATGAAATATAATTCAACAACAGCAAGGGGAATCAAATATTGACCAAACCCTAGAAAAACCAAAAAAGGACCACGGAATGTTTCAGGATCAAAACCTACAGGACTTTTATGAATAAAGAGCCAACACATAAGCCCTACCCTAAAAAACCAAACGCCTGCCATGACCAAGAATAGACGAAGGGCCCATTTCCGATGTTCGTCAAACTTGCGTTTAACAGCATTTTTGAGGGCTAAATATGCAAATAACAAAATAAGGACCCCGTTTAAGCTTACGCTAATATCCCCAACAAGACCCGTAATGGTCCCTTTGGTCACAACCATATAAATTCCGCTCATGCTTATTAATACAGCGGCTCCCAGATAAAATCTACCATTCCAGCGGTGAAATTTCGGTGCATACTTTCGTAATTGTGGAATAAATTGAATTGGTCCGCCGACCATTACAATTACGGCAAAAATCAAATGTATGGCAACCGCTAGGTTTCCCATTGAATCTCCCTCAATATATCCATGTGGCAGTACCCTGTTCCATCTCATAAAATCGCCATCCATTGCCGCTCCACCGTAAAAAGCAGCTACGTAAAAGGCAAAAATCCACATGCCTAGCACTCCAATTATAAACCAGAATTGTGCGGAGAAATTTAAAAGCGAGGCGGGCCAGTTCTTATTAGAGAGATTAGGCCCAGTTGTTTTTAAACTAGAAGTCATAACGTTTGTTTTTTGATTAATGAAAGATGCTTTTACTTGATACTTTGATTAGGATTGATGGGATCTTTGGCAAAACCTTTGGCAATTAACCATCCAGTTAATACAATCATATGAATCCCGTTCTGACTGAAAAAGTGAAAACTGACGTTCAAATCAAAGATGTTGAGCCAGCAGGCTATAAATACAATTGAGATTGCAATCATGCCCCACCCAGATAAGAATCTGGGTACAAGTCTATTTTTAAACAAAAAATAATAGAAGATAAAAGCGGCGGTGGCATAGAGCATGATACCAAAAAAATGCGCCCAAAAATAATCTTCAACTTTAAGCCTGCCTGCTATCATGAAATACTCCGCATTGACAACCTGAGCATTCACAAATTCTTGACTTAGCGATAATAGCGAGAGGTGGCTAATGTTACTGAAGATTATAATTGCAGAATAGATAATCCAAATTCCAAAGAAACCTATGGCCAACCTGCGATTGAATTTTTTTATTTGTTTGAATATTATTGTGGCAATAACCACCCATAGTGCACTGGTTAGAATATCTAATAATATTGCTACGCGCATTTCCAAAGCATTTTCAAAAATTTGAGATAAGAAATCTGGGGAGTTGGTCAAAGAGATTGATAAACCTCTAAGAATTACAGAAGGTATTCCAGCTGAGATCGTTAGAAAAAGTAAGAAACCAATGGTTCTTCCGGTTTTTTGATTTGTTTCCATTTTGTTTGTTTTGATTGATGACTGTTTTAGTGATTGTATATTTTTCTTACACTGTCCTCGAAGAGGGATAAGTGAGCTATTTCAGATTTTCCTTTATCCAGATTAATTGTCAATAGTTGCAATGCGTTTTTTGTTTTATAGTAAGCTAGTATGGCCTGCTTTTCTTCATGCTGCCTGCGACTGTAATTGAGAAATAATATGAACAGGAAGAGCCCAATAATTGGGACCAGCCAGGTCATGGAGCCGTTTTGACCCTGGATTAAATTAAATTTCATGATGATTCGTTTTTAATTGATGATGATTGATGAAATGGTCAGATTGGCGAGGTCTTAAACCGAAAGAAAGTTCTGATATAGTTGTTGAAGACATATCCCCATGGAATGACGATAATATCAATAATGACAGCTATGATGCAGATTTGATAAAACGATTCGGCTTCCGGTGTCACATTTCCTGCTGCTTCCATAGGAAGATATACAGCTAGGGCCCAAGTAGCTTTATATGCGAGCTGCAAAAAAAGAAGGGGTAACATTTTAATGGGATAGCGCACTCCCAATCCCATTAAGGTGGCGTAAGTGGCCCAAAAGCTAAATGTTACACCTGTAATGTAATCGATGGGCTCTTCAGGATATAAAAGATACTCCCAGGCTTCAAAAGCGAGTCCAACAAAGGTTAACAAATAGAGCGCTCGCATAAGTATCAACCTAAATTTAGGAGGTCTTTGTGGTTTTTGAGGCGTACTATCGATTGCGGTAGATTTCATAATTGTTCGTTTTTTGATTGATGATTGATGATTGGTTATTGATTAACTACATAAGTTCGTTTTTTGATCATTGTTTTGTATTTGAGATATGGTCAATTTTTTCAATTTCTCCTTTTAGGGTTACAGCTCCATCCGTATTATTGATATAACTGACAAAATCATAGGACAGATTCAAGGTCCCCGAACTTTCGTCATTAAATTCCAGATGCAGATTTTCACCTGTTATTGGAGTGTTGGCTTCAAAATGCACTTTGTTGTTTAGTTCAAGACTTGTTAGTAATGGAGCATTTATTTGGATGACAATGCTGTCTTTCTTCTTTAATTTTTTTGAGGCTTCGATAATCAGTTTCCTATTGACTACTGTTGTACCGATTGAATCGATGATATAGTTGGGGGCATTTACGATTACTTTTGATTCATCACTTTGAAGAAAAATTATCCTTATTCGATTTGAAGCGTTTATTGCATCAAATGGGGCAACCACTCTAGTTTCTGTAATAACTTCAACCGGAATTTCATTGGCCTTAGCTTTTTTTATATTGCTGTGGACGACTATTTGGAAGACCAGCGAAAAAAAGAGGGCTATGCCCAACGCACCTAGCAGTATTAGATTACTCTTCTTCATTTTTTTGTTGGTTGTATACGTTCTTTAATTCATCAAATGAGATATTCAATAAGCTCAGTTTCTTAAAAACATCGGGCAACATCTGCTCCATAAATTCTTTTCGTTTTATGCTGAGCACTTTGGTATAACCATCGCTCGAAACAAAATATCCTATGCCCCTTTTATTATGGATTACCCCAAGATCCTGTAAATGGTTAAAAGCCCTGATGGCGGTATTCGGATTTACTTCTACCATAACAGCAACTTCACGTACAGAGGGAATGCGTTCTTCTTCTTCCCAGCGTTTTTTTAGGATGTTTTCGTAGAAAAAGTCCACGATTTGCAAATAAATGGGCTTGCTGTTGTCAAATTCCATCCTAAACCTCCTTTTCCTTCATTTTAAAATATGCAACTATCAATAGTAATGGGCCAAGGAGTATACCATAAAACCATCTTCCTAAACTTGAAAAATACAATGAGGTGGCATCAAATGCTTCTGACACTATTGGGTCACCGGAGAACAGACCGTAATCATGATTGAATATTCCAAATAGGAAGAAATTGAAAAGCATGAATCCCAAAACCAAAATGCCTAAGGATAACAATGTTTTTCCAATTCTATTTTTTCTAAAAGCGATAGCACCTACCAGAAAAAGTGGCTGAACCAAAAAGTAAACTTTTAATACATTCCAATATTGAATAGAAAAAAGGGAAGGAACATCAAAATCCACGCCCCGAATCACAACTCCAAACAACAAAGCTAAAATTCCGGTCATAACAGCAAGAACAGAATATACTACTGTATAGATGACTGTAACGGTAAGCCACTTAGCAATTAGTCTTTCAGGAATTGATATTGGTATCGTCAGGTACAATTGGTTAGCAGAAGTATTGTTGAATTCCTTAAAAATTACAAAGGTGAACAATACCCCCATGGGAATGTAAATTAACCCGAATACGCCAAAAAACTCATCCATTGACAATTGCTGGTCCCACATCATGTTTAAAGCACAGAAAAGAAAAACCAACACAACACCAACAAGCAGTCCAACCACGAACGTACTTTTATATATCGTAATGTCACGACGAATGAACTGTCCAACTCTTAATAAACTAAACTCTTTCATTCTGCTGCGTTTGGTTCATAACTTCCTTTATTTTGTCGGGTGCACCCAAGATTCCGTTAAACAGCAATTCAAGGTCTACCTCTGTTTCATTTTTGTCCAAACGAGGAACAATTGCCTTTCCTCCAAAAGAAGATTCGGAATAAATAGGCTCCATGGTGTCGTTGGATGGTTGTTTTCCAAACCACAGTCCATCAGAGACTTTGTCCAGGGATTGGTCAAAAGCAATCCGCCCATTGTCCAAAACCACAACATGATTGATTAAACTGTGCAAGTCTCTTACTTGATGTGTGGAAATTACAATACACTTATTTTCATCAACTACTGAGGCCATGACCTTTCTAAACTGGCTTTTGGAGGGAATATCCAGGCCATTAGTAGGCTCATCCATAAGCAGAAGTTTTGTATTGGTTGCTATTCCAAAGGCAATGAGCACTTTTTTCTTTTGCCCAAAGGACAATTTTGAGATGATATTGTTGGGAGAAAGCTGAAACTCCTCTATAAGTTGATAAAATTGTGTTTTGGAAAATAGGGGATAAAAACAGGATTGCACTTTTTCAAATGACCGAATGGATAAAGCAGGAAGCTCAAAATCCTCAGGAACTAAAAATATATGTTGAAGTGACTGTACGTCTCTTTTTCTCATCTCATATCCGTCAAGCGAACAACTACCATGCTTAGGAAATAACAATCCGCTCATGATTTTCAGTAGAGTGCTTTTGCCTTCCCCGTTCTTTCCAAAGAGTCCGTAGATGTTTCCTGCGGTAAAATCCAGATTTATGGATTGAAGCACAGAACGGCTTTTGGGATAATTAAAATTCAAATGTTTAACAGTTAACATTTATAGTGTATTAGATAACTAGAACACTGCAAATGTAAACAAATATTTTTAACCTCCAAATTTTTAAGAAAACGATAGCATCCTGCGAGCTTCACAGGTTGCTTAACTGGAAAGAATTTTGTCTTAGGGTTTTAGTTCGAAGTTCAGGATTAATAACTTATTAATCTTCCCACTCTGTATGAAAAATACCTTCACGATCCACACGTTCGTAGGTATGTGAACCGAAATAATCCCGCTGAGCCTGAATTACATTCAAAGGTAATCTGCTGCTCGTATATGCATCAAAATAGGTTAGGGCGTTGGAAAGTCCAGGCAATGGAATGCCATTTGTGGCTCCATAAGCTACCAACTCCCTAGCGGAATCGACAGTCTCCTTAACTTTTTCAACAAAAGAAGGCGATAGTAGGAGATTTTGAAGTGTACTATCCGCATTAAAAGCTTCGGTGATGTCTGCCAACAGAGCAGCCCGTATAATGCAGCCAGCACGCCAGATTTTGGCGATTTCCCCCAATTCTAGTTCATATCCATACTCCTTAGAGGCATCTGCCAGTTGGTGCATTCCCTGTGCGTAGGTGATGATAAACGAAAAATAAAGTGCTTGTTCTGCTTTGCTTACCAAAGAATCTTTCACTACGGATTCAGGGGTAGGTCTGTCATAGATCTCATCAGCCTTTACTCGTTCTTCCTTTAAAGCAGAAATTTCACGCATGCTAACCGCAATATCAATGGTAGGCACCGGAATTCCCAAATCCATGGCATTTTGGGAAGTCCACTTACCGGTTCCTTTTTGCTTGGCCTTGTCTAATATTTTATCCACCAAATGCCCATCGCCCAAATTATCTTTTTGGGCAAAGATTTCTGAAGTAATTTCAACCAAGAAAGACTGTAATCGACCAGCATTCCATTTAGCGTAGGTGTTGTGAAGCTCTTCATTGGTAAGTCCACCGGCCTTTTTCAGAAGGTCATAGATTTCCGAAGTCAATTGCATTAACCCATATTCAATGCCATTGTGGACCATTTTCACGTAGTTTCCTGCCGATTTTGGGCCTAAGTAGGCCACACAAGGTTCTCCTTTATATTTGGCGGCAACTGCCTCAAATACCGGTTTAACATGTTGATAGGCATCCCTTGAACCTCCTGGCATGATACTCGGACCTTTTCGGGCGCCTTTGGCACCTCCTGATACTCCAGCTCCAAAGAAATTGATGCCCTTCTCCTTTAAATAGGCTTCACGTCGGTCGGTATCCGTAAAGAATGAATTTCCCCCATCTATTATGATGTCACCTTCATCCAAATGAGGAAGCAGACCTTCAATAACGGCATCTACAATCTTTCCGGCTGGAACAAGCAACATAATCTTACGGGGTGTGCTTAAGGAATTCACAAAAGTAACTGCTTCGGTTGAGGCATTCACACGATTGGTATCACCACCTTCTGTAATAAGTGCGTTTACTTTTTCCTTATCCAAATCATTACCAAAGGCGGTAAAGCCATTATCTGCAACGTTCAGGATAAAATTACGTCCCATTACTCCAAGTCCCACAAGACCAAAATCATACGTATCTGCCATGCTCTTTATTTTTATGGCTTGCGTTCAATGTAAGCCATATGTTCATTTTCGAACCTAAAATAGCGTTATATTCGTTATGCTCAAAACTAAATGGAAGCTCTAAAAGGTTTTTCACAAAAATGACATTTGGGCGACTTTTTTCTGAATAATCCAAACTGGTTTTACCGAAACACTATGAAAAAGACCGATAATCAAATGCTCATTATTTTTGGAGCTTCAGGGGACCTGACTGCCAGAAAACTGATTCCAGCTTTGTTCAATTTGTATGTAGCGAGACAATTGCCCAAAAATTTTGTGGTTTTGGGGGCAAGTCGGAGCGATATGACCGACGAGGAATTTCGGAATAAAGTAGTGGGCCAAAGTCCGTATTTGGAGAAAAAACTGGAGGATTTAAAGGAAAACTATATCAAGGGTTTTACAGATCGCATTTTTTATGAGGATTTGGGAAGTGATTATACAGCTGAATATTCAGGTTTAGCTAAACGCATTGAAACCTTGAACCAAGAAAATGGAACAGAGAATAATTATATGTTCTATTTTTCTACGCCACCCAGTCTATACGAACCAATTGCAAAAAATTTGGCCGATGTTGGATTAAACAGCCAAGATAAAGGTTGGAAAAGATTGATTGTGGAAAAGCCCTTTGGCTATAGCTTGAATAGTGCAAAATCTCTTAACAATGGACTTCAACAATACTTTAAAGAACCACAGATATACCGAATAGATCACTATTTAGGAAAAGAAACCGTACAAAATCTGTTAGTGACCCGTTTTTCAAACAGTATTTTTGAACCCCTATGGAACCGGAATTACATCCATCATGTGGAGATTACCAATGCGGAAAGTGTTGGAGTGGAAAAACGCGGGGGATATTACGATAAATCTGGCGCCTTGCGGGATATGTTCCAAAATCATTTAATGCAAATCGTCTCTTTGGTTGTTATGGAGCCGCCAATTGGTGACCAGCCCGAAGAGATTCGAAATGAAAAGGTAAAAGCATTGAAATCTTTGCGCATTATGCGTGATGACAAAACTCTTTTTGACAATACTATTCGAGCACAGTATGTAGCTTCCGAAATCCATGGTGAAAAAGTGAAAGGATATCGCGAAGAGGATGGGGTTAACCCAAATTCAACTACAGAAACTTATGCAGCGGTGAAATTTTTTGTGGACAATTGGCGCTGGCATGGTGTACCATTTTATGTGAGAACTGCTAAGCGTATGCCTACCAAGGTTACCGAGGTCATCATACATTTTAAAACACCCCACCATCAAATTTTTAAGGATTCAGGGGTGAATAGCAAAGACAACAAACTGATTATTCGTATTCAACCTGATGAGGGAGTCCTCGTCAAGTTTGGAGTAAAAGTGCCAGGTCAAGGATTTAAGGTGGAACGGGCCAATTTAGATTTTTACTATTCCAGTTTGGCACAAACTTATGTGATGGAAGCTTACGAAAGGCTGTTGCTCGATGCGATGCAGGGTGATGCTACTTTGTATGCAAGAGCGGATGAGGTTGAAGCGGCTTGGGAGTTTGTAGACCCTATTTTGGATTATTGGAAAAATGGAAAAGATGTACGTATGTATGGTTACGCAGCAGGAGTTTGGGGCCCGGAAAATTCAGATGAACTCATAGATGATTTGGGATATTGGAGAAATCCAGGGGAGAATTTAGCAGATGACCCAGGGTATTGTGTGATATGTTAAACGTTGGATGAAAGGTTAAGGGTTGAAAGTGATTGTAAACTAAAAGTAAAAGCTTGGAATTTGAAAACCTGAGATTTGAGATAGAATATGGAATTAAGAATATATAAAGACAAAAAGGAAGTAGCCGAGCAGTTTTCTGCCTATTTTGCTGAAATCGCCAAAGACAAATCTGAGTTTCATGTGGCCTTGTCAGGTGGAAGCACCCCTAAAATTGTGTTTGATGTATTGGCTGCAGATTTCGGAAATAAAATTGATTGGGGCAAGATTCATTTTTATTGGGGGGACGAACGTTGTGTGCCTCCAACGGATGACCAGAGCAACTACAAAATGACCGCAGCGCATCTATTCTCAAAAATAACCGTTCCCGAAGAGAATATTCATCGGGTTTTGGGTGAAGCGGAACCTGATAGGGAAGCTATGCGATATGCTAACCTGCTCGAAATTAATTTGGATAGAGTAGAGGGGATTCCGCAATTCGATTTGGTCATTTTGGGTATGGGTGATGATGGACATACGGCTTCTATTTTTCCTCATGAAATTGAACTTTGGGATACTCAAGACCATTGCGTGGTGGCAACACATCCTGAATCAGGTCAAAAAAGGGTTTCGATTAATGGAAAGGTCATTAATACAGCCAAAGAAGTAGCTTTATTAGTGACTGGAGAAAGTAAAGCAGAAAAAGTAAAGACAATTCAGGAAAAGACAGAAGGTTATAAGGCTTACCCCGCATCTTTAGTAAATCCAAGTTCGGGAAACTTAATTTGGTTTATGGATAAAGAAGCCTCGAAAACCCTAGATTAACCTAAATCTAGCTTTGCATTTTCATTCTGTATAGCTTCCAAATAATCCTCCACTTTAAATTTCGCAGCTTCAAATTTAGTATCACGTGAGCTTGCTGACGCCTTGCGTTCCACGCTACGTGCAAAACGCCTGACCGCCTGCTTGTCATTTAAAATCAAACCAGGTACTGGAAGGTTTTTACCATTTTCGCCTTTGGCAACCATAGTGAAATAAGAAGAATTACAGTGTTTTTTTTGTCCAGAAGTGACATTTTGAGATTCAACCCGAACTCCAACTACCATCGAGGTACGTCCGGTATAATTGATGGATGCTTTTAGCGTAACCAGTTCACCAACTTCTATAGGATTAAGAAAATCTACCCGATTCACCGAAGCGGTCACGCAATATGCTTGCGAGTGTTTTGAAGCACAAGCGAATGCAATCTGGTCCATCAAACTCAATATATGTCCGCCATGTACCTTACCTCCGAAATTAGAATGAGAGGGAAGCATCAATTCAGTTATCGAAACGCGGGATTCCCGTGAGGTTTTGAACTTTTTCATCTAGAGCTCAAGTTTAGGTTCTTCAAAATCGTCTTCCTGTGCTCGTTTTAAAACTGGTTCTGGAATTGATTTTTTGGCTTTGGCCCCCATTTTTTTGAGCTTTTCTATACTTGTAACAATGTTGCCACGACCTTCTACCAATTTGTTCATAGCACCACGATATTCAGTTTTTGCTTCGTCCATTTTTTTGCCCACTTTGGTCAAATCAGTGACAAACCCTTCAAACTTGTCGTATAAAGCCCCAGCTTGACGGGCAATTTCGATGGCGTTTTTTTGCTGCTTCTCATTGCTCCACATGGTATCAATGGTGCGGAGCGTTGCCAATAGGGTAGAAGGGGTAACAATTACGATATTTTGCTCAAAGGCCTTATTGTAAAGTGAATTGTCATTATTTATAGCTACTGCAAATGCTGGTTCTATAGGAACGAACAACAGTACAAAGTCAGGGCTTTCCATTTCGTACAAATCCTCATACTTTTTGGCCGAAAGCTGCTCCACATGTTTTTTAAGCGAATTGATATGGTCTTTCAGATGCTTTTCCCTTTGTTCTTCATCCGCATTCGTATATCGCTCATAGTCGGTTAGTGAAACCTTTGAATCCACCACCATCTTTTTACCGTCTGGAAGGTGAATGATGACATCGGGCATCACCCTAGCCCCATCTTCCAGGGTAAAACTTTGCTGTACACTATACTCACGATCTTTTTCCAACCCCGACTTTTCAAGGACACGTTCTAAGACCAATTCTCCCCAATTCCCTTGCATTTTACTATCGCCTTTCAAAGCTTTTGTAAGATTTTCGGCCTCTTGGGTAATCTTTAAGTTTTGGTTTTGCAGGTTGAGTAATTGCTCTTTTAAGGCGGAATGTATACTGATGTTTTCTTTTTGCGTAGCCTCTACTTTTTTCTCAAACAGTTGAATCTTCTCCTGTAGCGGAGTTAAAATTTGTTTGATGTTCTTCTGATTCTGTTCTGTGAACTTGGTGCTCTTCTCATCAAGGATTTTATTGGCCAGATTTTCAAATTCTTTCGTGAATTTTTCTTGAAGCTTTTCAACTTCTTCTTTCTGTTCGGTATTGACGCGTTGCAAGTTTTCCAAATCGGCCTGATAGCGCACTAATTGATTGCTTTGTTGTTCCTTTTCTATTTGAAATTGTTTTTTCTCTTCATCTCCAGAAAGCAATTTATCGTTGAGAGACTTGACAGTGCTATTTAGTTGTTGTTCTCTTTCTTCCCAAACACTCTCGTTGGATTTCGTCTTTAATTTTTGGATATACATGCCCAAAAACAAGCCGATGACTGTGGTAATAACCCCAACAAGCAAAATTGTCAATTCGCTACTCATAAAATTCAAATATTCGGATAAAGATAGTGGATTCCTTCTTTCGCAGGAATGACATTTTAAGTTACTTATTCACTTTAAAAGAACCTGTTTTGGCATCAAATTGAACCATTTCAGAAGGGAACAATTGGTCAAAATAATTTTGCTCAATCAACTCTTTGGGTGTTCCAATAGGATTTGCCCTGCCATCAAGTATTAAAATTTTATCACAGAGTTGAATGGCCAAATCAATTTCATGAGTAGTGAAAAGGATGGTTTTCTTTTTGGCATGCGCCAACTGTTGTAGCAATTTCAAAATCTGCACCTTGTGATAAAGATCTAAATGGGTTGTAGGTTCGTCCAAGAGAATCAAAGGAGTGTCCTGGGCCATGGCGCGCGCAATCAATACCCGTTGTAATTGTCCGTCGCTCAACTCGTGGCATTTATTATTTCGTAAATCTTTCAACAAAAAGGATGACAAACTTTCTTCAACCTGTTGCTTGTCTTCTTTTGTCAAAGTGCCAATCCAATTGGTATATGGCTGTCTACCCAGCGCAATCAATTCCTGTACCGTTAAATTTTTGGAAGCTGGCTGTTCGGTGAGTACAAAACTCAGGATTTTGGCCAATTCAAAAGAAGAATTTAGTTCCAACGCCTTTCCTTCAATTGCAATTTCACCGGACAATTTAGGTTGAAGTTTACCAAGTGTACGGAGCAGTGTAGATTTGCCAATTCCATTTACACCTACAATGCCACATAGTTGACCGGGTTCTATAGCGAAGTTGATGTTGTCCGCAACAGTTTTATTTTTATAACCTACGATTAGGTTTTTAACAGTGATGCTATGTTTCTTCAGTTCGGACATTAAAACAGCATTTTACGTTTTCTGACCAACAACCAAATGACCACGGGTGCTCCTACTAAAGAGGTAATAGCATTTATTGGCAACACATTGGCTGAATTAGGCAATTGGGCTATAGTATCACACAACAACATTAAGATGGAGCCATAGAGGAATACGGCAGGAATCAGGACTCGATGTTCCATGGTATCAAAAATCTGTCGGGTAAGGTGTGGCACCGCTAGGCCAATAAAAGCTATAGGTCCTGCAAATGCAGTTATCCCTCCAGCAAGTATTCCTGTTGCGATAATAATAATCAATCTTGATTTTTTTAAGGATACCCCCAAGCTTTGGGCGTAGTTTTCTCCTAATAAAAAGGCGTTCAATTTTTTAATGGATAGGACGCTCAAAAGCAATCCAAGCAAAACAACCCCGCTTAACAGCATCACTTGCTGACCTGAAAGATTTCCAACGCTTCCAAATGACCAAAAAATATAGCGCTGCAAATCCTCCGCACTGGAAAAATACGCCAATACACTCACCAGAGCTGCGGTGATACTACCGAACATTAAACCGATAATAAGTAACGCCATGGTATCTTTTACTCTATTTGCGACAAGCATGACCACCATCAACACCAAAAAACTACCTAAACTTGCTGCGACAGCCATGGAGATATCGTTGATAAAGGTAAAGGATGAAACTCCTGCAATTAGTGTAGCTCCCATTAAAATCAAAGCGGCACCTAAACTAGCTCCTGAACTGATTCCCAACACAAAAGGTCCAGCTAAAGGGTTCCGAAACAAGGTTTGCATTAACAAACCGCTGATGGACAGTCCGCCTCCGACCAAAACAGCCGTAAAAGCTTTTGGAATTCGATAATTCCAGATAATGTAGTTCCAAGAATCTATTTCCGCGGTAGACCCAAGTAGAACAGAGAGCAAGGCATCAAATGGGATTTGAACCGACCCAGAACTAATATTCAGTAACCATGCGAAACATAAGGCCAATGAGATTAGCGCAAAGGAGATACGATATGACTTCAGTGAATGCATTTAGTGCAGCGGCATGTAAAAATGGGGTTGGTAATCCGTCAAAAGCTCTGGATGCAGAATCGAAATCAAGTCTTTTAAAACAAGATCTGGACGCTGTGGTGCCAATTCATAAAACAACAGTCCGCCAGTAGCCCCTTTTTTAACCGCGTTGGAGAATACCTTTTTGGCTGCAAAAGCTTCAAACTGTTCGTAATGGGCGTTGGCCTGTTGCAATTCCTCATAGCTGGAATGCAATGACGGATTGAACCAAAAATCAGCTTGCTGACCTTTTTCTAAAACGGCTTCCAGACTCAATCCTATACTTCCTGTATTGTCTGTATCAGCCCATAAGTAATTGGCATTGGCATCTTTTAGAAATTGGGCCATCCAACTGTTTCCACCGGTCACATACCAAACATCTTTATATAACCCACCGGTAAGTACTGTCGGTTTTTGGGTTACTTTTTTGGTTAAAAGCTTGGCTTCTTTATAGGAAGTTTCAATATTCCTGAAAATACTGTCGGCTTTCACTTCTTTATGAAAGAAAGGGGCAAAAAATTTAATCCATTCTGCCTTACCTAAAGGAGTTTGTTCCGTCCAATCCCCATTATAAACAATAGGAATCCCAGAACGTTCTATGGTCTCATAGGCCTTATTGGTATCGTTGATGCCAAAACCCATGATAACTTCTGGATTCAATTCCAAAACTACTTCAGTATTTATGCCCTCATTGGTGCCCAACTCTTTGATTTGTCCATCTTGAATACGTTTTCTGGTGGCTGGAGATGAAATTAAATCCGTATTGGGGAAGCCAGAAACAACATTTAGAACACCTAAAGATTCCAATGCAGGAATATGTGTAGTCGAAGTGATTACCATATTTTGCACCGGTGTCGCTACAATCGCATCATAAGCATCTCTGGGAATGGTTATGGAGGCTAACTTATTTCTTGGAATCAGCGCATAGGTAAAATCGGTCTTCGCTCCTGGCCATGGAGAGGTAACTTTGATAACTGTAATATCTCCATTCTGCTCTATAGTAAAACCGGTTGCATGGCTTAGGTGGGATTGTGTAGAAGATTGTTCAACCGGGAGTGATTTCTTTTTTTCTGCACAAGACGAAAGCAAAGCGAGGAACAAAGCCCCAAAAATAAGGGTGGATAGGATTTTTTTTGACATGCATCAAATGTAAGATTATTTAACTTTTTCAAAAAAAGATTAAACAGAATGATTACTTTCGTTCCGAATTTTGGTTTGTGCGAAGCTTTTTTCGCATGATTAAAAGGGAATCCGGTGCGAATCCGGAACTGTTCCCGCAACTGTAAGCTGAGCCAAATTGGCGTTGATGTTTTTGGAATATCGATAACGAGGAGGTGCTTGCCGCAACTTCAAAACCACTGTCCTTTGGACGGGAAGGTAGTGTGCAAGACGCAAGTCAGGAGACCTGCCAAATTCAAACAAACATTGTTAAACTTTCGGGATAAAGGTTTACGTATGGGACAGCATACTATTCTCCCGTTTATTCACTTAAACGAAATGAAAAAAAATTATCTATTGTTATGTGCCGCTCTTGCAGCGGGTCAGGGCCTATTTGCGCAGGAATCGCAACAAGACTCTGTCAAAGTGCAGCAACTGCAAGAAGTGGTTGTGAGTGACTCCCGGTTTCAGTTGAAACGGGAAAATTCAGGTAAAACGGTTATAAAGATTTCTACTGACGAACTGGAAAGGAATCAAGGAAAGACTATCACTGAAATCATCAATACGAAAAGTGGTATTGAAATTACCGGTAGTCGTGGGCGCGATGGCTCAGTATTCGGTGTTTTTGTTCGAGGAGGAAGAGGCCGACAAGCGTTGGTCATCATTGACGGGGTTCGAGTTTCGGACCCATCTTCATTTTCTCAAGAATATGATTTAAGATTACTCTCCGCAGCTGATGTCGAATCCATTGAAATTATTAAAGGGGCGGCCAGTACACTTTACGGAACCAATGCAGCTACGGCTGTAATCAACATTACAACAAAGAAGAGTTCAAGGGAGAAGATCGCGGCGAATGTGCAATCAACAATCGGGACTAATCAAACTGCGGATGACCAAAATTATAACTTGGCGAGTTTCGGCAATGCAGTTTCGGTAAATGGTACGCTTAACAAATTCTCGTACAACGCAGCTTTTTCCAATAGATATTCAAGTGGACTTTCGGCAGCGGTTACACCAGAAAATGAGGAAGATACATTTTCACATTTTAGCACAAATCTAAAGCTTGGATATCAGTTCTCGGACAATTTTGAAGTATCGATTTTTGGGAATCAAACCAAATATGACACTGAATTTGATGCTTCGTTGGCAGAAGCTCCCAATCGCGCTAAAGTACGCCAGGATAGAGTAGGAATTTCGTCATCCTTCAAATATAACAAGGGTTCTATTCATATAAATTCGGCCTATACCGATTACGAAACCGATTCTGAGAGCACGTTTGGTGAGAGTATTTCCGATGGAAAGAATCTAGTTCTTGATTTTTACAATAAATATGTATTTGATGGTAAATGGCACACCATTTTAGGGGTAAACTATATTAAAGACGAGGCTGTTTTTAGCAGTGAAGCTGATTTTACCATTCTAGATCCTTACGCCAATGTGGTGTATGTATCCGATTTCGGATTCAATTTGAATACCGGGGTTCGATTCAATACCCATTCAGAATATGGGAATCATTTGGTGTATAATGTTAACCCGTCTTATGCTTTGACAACTGACAATGGGTATATAAAGTTGTTGGGGTCTTATGCCACATCTTATATCACTCCAAATTTGATTCAATTGTTTGGTGATTTTGGGGCTAATCCTGATTTGGAACCTGAGGAAAACAGAACTATCGAAGGTGGTGTTGAATACTTCGTGAATGATAAGGTCCGTTTAAGTGCGCTGTACTTTGACCGAAATGAGAAAAACACCATCGGTTTTGATCAAAACTTCACCAGTATAAATGTAGCCAACGAAATAGATGCCAATGGAGTGGAAGTTGAGGCATCATGGAAACCTTCACAAGATTTTACGGTTGACGCTAATTATACGTTCACTGAACGTAAAGGCGATAACGCCATCCGAATCCCAAAACATAAGATGAATTTAGCATTGAACTATCAAGTCTGTGAAACTACTGGTGTTTCAATAAGCTACGCCTATACGGGTGAACGATTTGATACTGATTTTAGCACCTTTACCGATGTAGCTTTGGATACCTTTTCATTGGTGAATTTCTATGTGGAACACGAATTGAAACCTAACAAGTTGAAGGTTTTCTTAAATGCCAATAACCTGTTGAATGAAGAATATGTTGAAGTAATTGGCTTCACAACCCAAGGAAGAAATGTAAACGCAGGGTTTAGTTTGACCTTATAATTCAATAACTTGATGCCATGCTAAGGGTGTGTTCATTTTTACCGGCTGTGACCCAAATGCTCTACGATATGGGATTCGAAGAGCATTTGCATGGCATCACTTTTGAATGTCCAGAACAAGCTTTAAGGGAGAAAAAGCCAGTAGTACGCTGCGTACTGGAGGGTAAAAACTTATCTAGTATTGAGATAGATGCCCTTTTTTCAGCGAGTAAACATCAGGGGAAGGATTTGTACTATGTGGATGAACAGCTTTTGGAAGAAATAGCTCCCGATATCATCTTTACGCAGGATATGTGTGATATCTGCCAAATAGACACCGCATGCACTGCCGCTGCAGTAGCCAATTTGGAAAAACAACCAGAATTGATTTCCATTAGTCCTGAATCTTTGGAAGATGTTTTTCAATCTGCAGTAACCATTGCCAAAGCTTTGGGTAGGGAAGAGGTTGCCTATGCTTATTTGACTAGATTGCATAAACGGATTGATGCGGTTGTGGATAAGTTAAGAGTGGCCAAAGCATTACCTAAACGTATTATGCTAATGGAATGGCTGGATCCTATTTTTAATTGTGGACACTGGATTCCCCATCAGATTGCATATGCAGGTGGTGTAGATATGCTTTCCAATCCTTCAGGGGATAGTATTGTGACCCAATGGGAAAAAATTGTGAAATACAATCCAGAAGTTTTGGTGATTGCTCCCTGTGGGTTTACCGTAGAGCGAACCTTGGAGGAATTAGATATACTTACAGAAAAGGTCGGTTGGAACAGTCTTAAAGCCGTTCAAGATAATGCTGTTTTTATAGCTGACTTTGATATGTTTACACAATCCTCGGCCAATACGTTAGTCAACGGAATTGAGGTGCTAGCAGGTCTTTTTCACCCGGAAGTTTTCCAGGTTCCGGAAAAGCTATCTAAAAAATATAGACATGTCGACATGGCCAAAGTGGTAAAAGGATAAACCATAAGAAATACAAAAAAAGAAAGCGACCTTTTGGGCCGCTTTTATAGTTGTTTTAGGATTGTTTTTATTGGTTCAAACGCAAGGGTTTATCCAAATACATCATATCCTTTGTAGAAGTCTCAATTCTAGAACTTGTGAACATTTTAGCGGGCATTTGCACAGCAAAGCTTTGTTTGGTGGTAACACCCGTAATTTCTTGAATAGCTCTTGCGAGCAAAGGCTCATTCACATCACCAAGTATACCTAAATTTTCCAAATCTTCCTCTAGGACAATATCCGGTGCTAAACCATCTGTATAATCAAAAAATCCATCTGCATTTTCATTTCTTCCTACCAAAGGTTGAATTCCCCAACTGTTATTGGGATTGATTTGATCCTCGCGATCACTATCATAAATAAATCCATTGTCTCGATCATCAACCAAGGTGATGGAGAACTCATTTTTTCCACGTGTGGTCTCTCCAATGTGCACTACATCGACATAAGGAGCTAAACCATTCATGACCAATTCGCTGGCAGAAGCCGAACCATTCGTGGCCAGAATGTAGACCTTGTTCAAGTTCAAAGAATTAACCGCACTTGTACCGGTGGTATTTGCAAAATAGTCTTCCAATTGCGCCGTGCTCAACTGAGCCTGTATTTTACTGTTCCAACGTTGACGGATGTAAAGCTTATCCGTGTCAGTGCTATGAACCATACTTGCCAAAAGGCGAGAAGTATTTACAGAACCTCCAGGATTGTATCTCATGTCGAGTACTAATTCTGTGGCTCCATCAGCTACAAATTGACCGAAAGCGGCGTTAAGCTGCTCATCAAAATTTCTTAAAAAGCGGTTGTACATCAAGTAAGCTATCTTGGTCCCGTTGACTTCCAAAGTTTCGGCTACAAGAATTGGATCTTCTACCTGATTTTCAATCTTTGTCAAACTAACTTCCGTACTATTATCCGTAATGGTGCCACCAGCTATGTCAGCCAGTCCCAATGTATATGTATCATTACTGCCAAACAATAAATCTCTATAATTGCTAATAGTCAATTGTTGTCCATCTACCCGGGTGAAAATATCTCCACGTTGTATAGATTTGGTAGATGCATCGGAATTAGGAACTATATATTGAACATATCCAAACAAATCATTGCTTCCAGAAAATTGTACAAGCCCAAATTCGAGGCCGTTGCTTTTTGAAACTCCGGATAAATTGCTGACCAGTTCGGTATAGTCATCGTTTAGAAAACTAAAACGATCTTCATTGAACAAAAGCACATCAAAAAAGAAGTCCGAAGGGTTTTCCGTTGCGGCCAAAAAAGCGGTGTATTCTTCATCATTGGCAAATCGGTCGTCGGCCAAATCCGGAACCTCAGCCTGCCAAAAATACCATAGATTCATGGCGCCCCACATAAAGTTTTGTGCTTGGAGCTCCTCTAGTGTGGTAGTAGGCGGGTCTGGATTAGGATTTTGGATGCCATTGTCATCATCACTGGAACAAGCAATAAATAACAAGGCAGCAAGGGGGAAAAGTAATTTTTTCATAGCTAAATTTTAATAAGAACCATCAATTATCATTCCATATAAACAGGAAAACATAGTATTTATGTGGTATAATTTTCTAAATTCTTACAAATTGAACTCACAAAATAGATACATATCAGGAGAATACAAACTTTTTGTAACAAAATTCGATATGTGTCGTCGTGATAATATAAGCGGAGAAATTTAGGCTTATAACAACTAAGACAACCAAATGAAACAGGCTGAATTTTTAAATGTGGTTATGCCCTTTAAGGACAAGCTATACCGACTTGCTAAGCGGTTATTGGTCTCGAGGGAAGAAGCAGAAGATGCCACGCAAGAAATTTTGCTAAAACTCTGGTCAAAGAACGAAAGCATGGAGGAATATAAAAATGTTGAGGCCTTTGCGATGACGATGACCAAGAATTTCTGTTTGGACCGATTAAAATCCAAGCAGGCGGGTAACCTAAAATTGGTGCACAGCAATTATAGCGATGAAAGCACTTCATTACAAGGACAGCTCGAAGCAGAAGATAGTGTTCGGTGGATGGAACGGATTATGGAGGAGCTTCCAGAACAACAAAAAATGGTTTTACAATTAAGAGATGTAGAACAATATGAGTTCGAAGAAATATGTGATCTTTTAGATATGAAACCAACGGCAGTTAGAGTAGCACTGTCAAGAGCAAGAAAAACAGTACGACAAGAATTAGTAAAAAAACATAGCTATGGAATTGGATAACATAGAAAAATTATTGGAAAAGTATTTTGAGGCAACCACTACGGTGGCCGAAGAAAAAACATTGCAAGCTTATTTTTCCCAAGAAAGTGTGGCAACACATCTAGAGCAATATAAGCCCATGTTCAACTTCTTTTCCAACGCCAAGGAAGAACGGTATACCAAGCAGGTACCATTAAAACCTAGAAAAAACTATTACAAGTGGATTTCCGTTGCGGCCGTAGCAGTTTTATCCTTTGGCATCTATTTTGGTAATGAATACCAAGAAAAAAGACAGGCAGAGTATGCCTATCAAGAAACCAAAAAGGCTTTTGAACTTTTAGCCGAGAATTTTGGGAAGGGCACAGGAAAAGTAGCCTATTTGCAGGAGTTCGAAGTTGCAAAACAGAAAATTTATAACAATAATTAAATCGTAAATAATGAAAAGGAATATTTTAATCATTTTAATAGCCGTACTGCCTCTTTCAGGGTTTTCACAATCGCTATTCGATAAGTTCGAAGATTTGGATGACGTGACCTCAGTTGTGGTGAACAAAAGCATGTTCAACCTGTTGGCGAAGATAGATGTTGAGGTTGATGACCAAGAGGCACAGGACTTTATGGATATTGCCAGCAGTCTTAAAAGTTTGAAGGTATTTACCACCGACAACAAAGCGATTGGCGATGATATGAAATCATCCGTGAACAGATATCTAAAATCTTCTACAATGGAAGAGCTAATGCGTGTAAAGGATAAAGACGCAAATGTGAAGTTTTACATCAAGCAAGGTAAGGACGATGACCATGTTAGCGAGTTGTTGATGTTCGTTACAGGATTGAAAGAAGTAGAAGCTGATGGTAGAAAATTCGAGACGGTATTGCTTTCACTTACTGGTGACATTGATTTGAACAAGATCAATTCGTTGACCAATAAGATGAACTTGCCTCAAGAGTTGAACAAGGCAGGTAAAAAACAATAAAAAATGGTTGTTAGTTGGCGGAACTTAAATGTTCTGTCAACTGATAACTAAATCAATCAATCAAAAAACATCAAAATGAAAAAAGTAGTTATAATGGTATTGATGGGAATGCTTCCCTTCATAGGAAGTTCCCAGTCAATATTCGATAAGTTTGAGGACTCCGATAGAATTGGGACGGTTACCATAAATAAGGGAATGTTGAATCTGGTTGCTAAAATGATGGAGTATGATGATGACGAAGATAGTCGGGAGTTTGCCGAAATTGCAAGAGGAATCAATAATATCAAAGTTTTTATGTCCGAAGATGATGGAGCATCGGCTGACATGGCCGCAACCATGAAGCAGTATGTAAGATCATCAAGATTGGAAGAGTTGATGAAAGTGAAGGACGGAGATACCAACCTTAAGTTTTATATCAAGAATGGGAAAAATGGGGATAGGGTAGAAGAGTTATTAATGTTCGTAACCGGAATTGATGATAAAGAACATGGGAGCAAACATCACAAGTTTGAAACCGTTCTGTTGACCATGACAGGGGACATTGACTTGACCAAAGTAGGTTCGTTGACCAAAAAGATGAAGCTTCACAAAGGTTTAGATCACTTGGATAAAAAATAACAGCAATCAAAAAATCACAGATGAAAAATATATTTAAAACGTTAACGATAGCAGGGGCCATACTTTTGGCCTCCTGCTCATCACAGCAAAGTCTACAAGAGTATTATGTGGACAATTCGGAAAATCCCAATTTTATTGTTGTAGATGTTCCTGCTAGCATCTTAAAAATGGATGGGGCGGATTTGACAGACACACAGCAAGAGGCTATAGAGTCCTTGCGAAAGTTCAATCTTTTGGCGTTCAAAAAGAATGCCGACAATGCTGCGGAATACAAAATTGAAAAGGAAAAGGTAAAGGAGATTCTAAAGGATGACGAGTTTGTGGAACTGATGAAAATCAACTCTTCCTACGGAAAGGGAGTTATTAAGTACCTGGGTGATGAGAATGCCATTGATGAGGTCATTATCTATGGCGACAGCAAGGATAAAGGCTTTGCTTTGGTTCGGGTTTTGGGCAAAGACATGAACCCAGCACATATAGTTCAGCTTATGCAAGCCATTCAAAAATCGGACTACAAGGGTGAAGGACTTGGAGAAATCGGAGAGTTTTTGAAAGGATAACCAACATTAAAATCAAAAAACGGAATCTGGGTAACTTTTAGTTACCCTTTTTTTATGCGTAAAACCTTACGTCAATGGATTTTATGTGACCTTCTTTTTATCTTAGTGTCTCATTCACAATAAGAACACTAACAAAACAAGCATACAACTATGGAGAAAGCACAAGAATGGATGAATTACGGATTAGATCTTGCCAAAGAATTTGGTCCAAAATTACTCACCGCAATACTCATTTACATTGTCGGTTCATGGGTTATCAAAAAAATCGCAAAGGCCACAAGCAATGTGATGTCCAAAAGTAAGTATGACGAATCCCTGCAACGGTTTTTACTCAACTTGATAACCTGGTCACTTAAGGTATTCCTGATAATTATTGTAATATCAAGACTCGGAGTTGACGTTACCACTTTTGCCGCCGTAATTGCTGCAGCTGGTTTGGCTATTGGTTTAGCCCTACAAGGATCCCTTTCAAATTTTGCTGGGGGAGTTTTATTGATGATTTTTAAGCCCTATCGCATCGGGGATCTTATAGAAGCCCAGGGTGTTTTAGGTGTCGTTAAAGAAATTGAGATTTTCACCACCAAGCTGACTACTCCAGAAAACAAACTCGCTATTGTCCCCAACGGAGCCATGGCCAATGGGAATATTGTAAACTATACTGCCGAGGGTAAGATTCGTGTGGATACCGTTATTGGTGTAGGTTATGGTGAGGATATTAAAAAGACCAAAGATGTGCTGATGAATGTACTTACCTCCAATCCACAAGTGCTGGCGGATCCAGCACCTTCAGTAAATGTAATGGAGTTGGCGGATAGCTCGGTAAACTTTGCAGTGCGTCCATTCTGCAAACCTGAAGATTATTGGGATGTCTATTTTGCAACCTATGAAAATTGTAAGCTGGCATTGGATGATGCCGGAATTGAAATTCCATACCCACACCAGGTCGAAATCCACAAAGAAGGATAATTTAGAATAAGATGTCACATCGAGCGCGGTCGAGATATCAATTTACTTGGCTGCGCTCGAATTGTATCAGATAGTACCATCACGATCAATCCACAATACTACAGGTTTAAAAAAGCCTTACAAGAATAGCAGAAGAACAAAGTAGACTTTTGAAAAAGGATTCACCAACATTAAGCTTTCGTAACCTTCTTGCGAAAGCTTTCTAATTTATAAATCAATCATAGTTTTTTATAAAAGATTCAATAGGTGATTTAAGTATTCTCCAAATTGCCCTATGCATCGGCAATGGAGATGCTCTAAACCACAATTTATTCTAGTTGGACTGGGTAAATGGAAGTTGCGTATAGAAAATGCTCGGTCCTCCAGTGAGTAAAAAGCAATAACTAACTTTTATAGAAAAGACATGAAAAAACTTATTTTAATCCTGTTCGCCGTATTAATGGTAAATAATATCCAATCTCAGGATAACATTAAAAAGAATCCTGTTGTCCAAGATTTAGACTTTCTTATTGGAACTTGGGAAGTTGAATTTGATTGGTATGATACTCATAATCCAGGATCCGAGCCGGAGTTTTCAGAAAAAGGAACAATGGTTTGTTATTATGATTTAGACTATCGGGGCACCAAGAAATTTATTTTTTGCAAATTTAGCCTTCACACTGACAAAGGCAGACTTAAAGGAAGATATAGAGAAACGCTGGAGGTTATTCAATGGAGTAAATTCTCAAACGCATTCGAAAAAACCGGTGTTTTTAGCAATTGGCCCGCAACAGGAACTGGAACATTTATTTTTGATCCTTTAAAAAGAACGTTCTATTATGAAGGAGAACTAGGGGTTCAAGATGGAATGATTGAGAAAATGGTTGAAACCTACCAATTTAATGAAGACTATACAGCGTTTGAAAAAAGAAACATTGCTAACTTTTCCGATATGCCAATAACCGAGTTTAATCTCACCATGACTTGCAAGGCAAAAAAACGATCGACTGAAGGAAAGTAAGATGACGGAAATGTACCGGATATAACAAACATCAACCTTTAAAATTCTTAAACCAAGAAACAGCTCCCTTAAATCCGTGGCCGATTCCCATCAATTTCCGCTTGAATCTTAAACTAAATTTCCCGAACTTCACTTATCGTTGGATATAAATCATTAAAACGATTCATATCCTTTTAGTTAGATGCCATACCGATAAATATGAATCTTATGAAAAACTTTTTAACCCTAGTGCTACTGAGTAGCTCCCTACTTGCATTTAGCCAAACTTTTGATAAGCAAATTGACAAGATGATCAACGGTAACGAAAAGCAGGTTATCGACTGGAGACATTGGTTTCATGAAAATGCGGAATTAAGCAACCGTGAGTTCAAGACCGCTGAGCGAATCGCGACAATACTGCGAGAAATCGGATACGAACCGCAGATCGGAGTAGCCAAGACTGGTGTCGTGGCCGTGTTGAAAGGTGGAAAGCCTGGACCCGTCGTAGGCCTACGAGCAGATATAGACGCACTACCTGTAAAAGAACGCGTGGACATCCCTTGGGCTTCCAAGCAAATGGGAGAATATAACGGTGAACAGGTCCCCGTCATGCATGCATGTGGACATGATACGCACCTGAGCATCTTACTCGGCGTTGCGAAAATGCTATGGGAAATTAAGGATCAAGTCCCGGGTACCGTTAAGTTAATTTTCCAACCCGCTGAGGAAGGAGCACCCGCTGGAGAAGAAGGAGGTGCGGAGCTCATGATCAAAGAACTGGTGCTCAAGAATCCAGACGTAGATGTCATATTTGGCTTGCACATTGACGCTTTTACGCCAGTAGGAACCCTTCGGTCTCGCCCTGAAGGGATTTATGCTGCTTCTCATTCTTTTCGCATCGACATTAAGGGAAAGCAATCCCATGGTTCAGCACCCTGGTCTGGTACCGATCCAATCGTAACGGCTGCACAGATTATCAACAACCTCCAGACAGTGGTCAGCAGAAATGCCAATTTAATCACGGCACCTGCTGTTGTTACGGTGGGGGCTATTCACAGTGGAAATCGATCCAATATCATTCCTGAGGATCTTTACATGCTGGGTACCATAAGAACGCTTGATCCCGAAATGACGGATCTGGTACACAAAAGAGTAAGACAGGTGGCCACTAAGACTGCAGAATCTAACAATGCTGAGATTACCATCACCATCGATAAAGGAAGTCCGGTCACCTATAATGATCCTTCGCTGTATGAGCAGATGCTCCCCACCCTCAAGCGTGCAGCAGGTGAAGGAAGGTATGAAGTGATGAAGCCGATCACAGGAGGTGAAGATTTCTCCTATTACCAGAAAGAAATCCCTGGTTTATTCTTTGATATTGGCGGGTGTCCTCCCGATAAAGACCCCAAAAAGGTAGCGGATCATCATACACCGGATTTTTATGTGGACGATACAGGAATGAAATTAGGGATGAAAGCCATGATGAGACTCGCTCTGGATTACCTTAAGAATAATTAAGGTACAGCATCTAACACAGTGTATAATTCATGCTGATATTTTGATAAGAAAAAAGCATTCTCCATAAATTTATATATGATTTTCATCGGAATCATCCTGTGGACGATTCCGCACAAATCATACACAAACCGATAAGTGCAATCCCAAAAATGCACGACCATTTTAGCTTAGGTTTTTAAACCAAATCTTCCGAACTTCACTTATTTACAATTTCTTATTATCCCACTAAATGGACATAATTGCATACTACCCAAACCAATGCGCAAAAGTGCTTTAATAGCTCATATAAAAACCTGTCTTGTGCTTTCCGAAGAAGAGGCATCTGAAATCCTAGTTTTTTTCGATTCTCACACCTATAGAAAAAAAGAAACCTTACTTCCTGCAGACAAACTATGCGACAAACTATTTTTTGTAGAAAAAGGATGCCTGCAATTGTATTTTACAGATAGTTTGGGGAACCACAAGACCACACAATTTGCAATGGAGAATTGGTGGTTGACTGATTTTTTAGCATTCCAAAAACAAATACCATCAAATTTTTATATTGAAACGGTTGAGAAATCTAAGGTTTTGTCCATTTCCTTTTCCAAACATCAGGAACTCTTGGATAAACACCCCAAAATGGAAAAATACTTTCGAACTATTTACGAAACCGCATATGGGGCAGCCCTAATGCGTATAAAATTCATGAACAGTCTTTCCAAAGAGGAAATGTTTTGCATGTTTCAAAATAGTTTTCCTGAATTTGTGCAGCGTGTGCCACAATATCTTTTGGCAAGTTTTCTTGGTTTAACTCCCGAATATTTAAGCGAAATCAAGAAAAAACAGTTTTCTTAAACCAGCTTAATTTTTTTGATAAGGACGCTTTCTACCTTTGTTTTTGGTAAATAAAAGGTGTGAAATTACACCTCAACGGAGTAAAATAATAAATAGGAGAAAAGCATGAATGGTGTCAAAATAATCGCAGCAATACTTTTTACAACACTTATCGCAAGTTGTAACTCAGAGAAATCAAAAAACGAACCTAAGGCGGAGAATGTCAACGAGATTGGTAAAGCGTCTGATACGTTGACAAAACATTTAAAACCGTTTAATCCGGAATTGCCGACAATAGGACTTTTAATGTTCAGCGGTGTTTTACAAGGCGAGGTTGTGGCAACGTCAGATGTTTTTGGGAAGCCAAACCAAAACATGGAACAGCTTTTTAATGTCATCACCATAGCAGAGACCTTAAACCCCATCACTACAGAAGAGGGAATGCATTTTGTTCCCGATTTCACCTTCGAGAATTGCCCAAAACTAACGGCTTTGTTTGTTCCCAGTGGTTACGATATGTACGCACAAATTCATAATAAAAAAATGGTCGACTTTGTCAGAAAGAAAAATGAAGAGACCAAATACATTGTTAGTAATTGTGCTGGTGCTCAGCTCATTGGGGCATCTGGTATTGCAGATGGACATAAAATCGTCACGTATATAGGGGGTGGAAAACAATTGCAGAAAGATTATCCCAATCTAAAAGTTCAAAACGATAGTCTGGTAACCTTTGTTGAGGATGGGAAGTTTAGTTCATCCAATGGTAACCTCACAAGCTATATTTCCGCATTGAATTTGTTGGAAAAAATGACCAGTGTTGAACACAGAGAATTTGTGGAAAGCTATCTATACATTGACCGCCTTAAAAATTGGGAAAGGTAAGACTCTATCAAACAAGACAGATTACTGCTATTCGATTGAATGGTTAAACTCCAGTATAATTTGCTGGAGTTATTTTCTTAAGCTCCTCTTTTATGACTTCTGCAACCTCAAGGGTATCAATAAAGTCTGAAATGGAATTTTGTGTAATCTTTTCGTTGGTTCGGGTCAAACCCTTTAGGGCTTCATAAGGATTGGGATAGCCTTCGCGTCTTAGTATTGTCTGAATTGCTTCAGCCACAACCGCCCAGTTATTCTCAAGATCCTGTTCAAACTTTTCCGCATTCAGTACCAATTTATTCAATCCTTTAAGGGTTGATAGAAAGGCTACTTGTGTATGCCCAAAAGGAACGCCTACGTTCCTAAGAACGGTACTATCTGTAAGGTCTCGTTGCAATCTGGAAACGGGAAGTTTCGCTGATAGATGTTCGAAAATAGCATTGGCCAAGCCTAAATTCCCTTCGGAATTCTCAAAATCAATAGGATTCACTTTATGGGGCATGGCTGAAGACCCAACTTCACCTTTTTTGATTTTCTGCTTGAAATAATCCATCGATATATAGGTCCAGATATCCCTGTTTAAATCGATATAGATGGTATTGATGCGTTTCAAGCAATCGAACAAGGCTGCCATGTGGTCGTAATGCTCAATTTGCGTGGTAGGGAAAGAATGGTATAGTCCTAACTTCTCCTGCACGAATTGCTGCCCAAAGGCTTTCCAATCAATGGATGGATAAGCCACCTTGTGGGCGTTGTAATTTCCGGTTGCTCCACCAAATTTTGCAGCACTCGGAATATCATTCAGTAAGTTGAACTGTTCTTTCAATCGTTCCACGAAAACATCAATTTCTTTACCCAATCGAGTAGGGGATGCGGGTTGGCCGTGGGTACGCGCCAACATAGGAATATCTGCCCATTCGGATGCCAGGGTTTTTAGTTTTTCAAAAACCTCAAAGTAAAGCGGTACATAAACATCGTTCATGGCCTCTTTGATGGACAATGGAATGGCGGTATTGTTAATGTCTTGAGAAGTCAATCCAAAATGGATAAACTCCTTGTATTTTTCCAAACCAAGCGCATCAAATTTTTGTTTGATAAAGTACTCAACAGCTTTTACATCGTGATTGGTAGTTTTCTCAATGTCCTTGATGACTGTAGCATCTTCGGCCGAAAAATCCTGATAGATTTTCTGAAGCTCAGAAAATAGGGCGTTGTCAAAGTCTGCCAATTGTGGTAACGGAACCTCACAAAGTGCGATAAAGTATTCTATTTCGACCTGAACGCGATACTTGATCAGAGCTTCTTCCGAAAAATAGTTTCCTAAGGCTTCAGTTTTGTTTCTATATCTACCATCGATGGGCGAGATGGCATTCAATTGGTTTAAAGACATTGACCGGTTTTTATGAAAGCGCAAAGATACTTATTAGTTAAGGAGTTTAAAAGCCAAGCTTGCGCAACTTTGCTAGGGTTTTGGATGCGCGGGATTTGTATCCGGCGCTGTCTCGGTGATGCTGCTGTTCCAAGACCATTTTAAGTTCTGGATGAACCCAATCGAAATACATGCCTAGATAATACAAACTGGTCATGGCGAAAACTTTTGAAGCTACCTTGTGAGATCCTATAAGCCAGTCAAAACAGACTGTCAGTATGCGTTCCAATTGTTCTGGAGTAATGTTTTGGACAAAAGCAGGGTCTTTGGTTTTGAAATAGGCTTCCATGCACATTTCGCAAGTATGGGCCATGGGCCGAATAATGGATTCTGATTTTAACTGGGAAAGACCTTGAGTGAATTTTTCGAAATGTGGTAGAAGGTATTCGAGTTTTTTCCGCATCAAATGGTCAAAGACCCAACTTGCATTAAAAGAATCGGTGTTGTCTTGGTCAAAGACTTCTTGAAGTAATCGTTCGGTCAATTCTGGAAGTTCTTTCAATTGATCAACCAATTGATTGATTTTTGACTTGGAAAGTCGACCTGAATTTAGGGCGATATGTAATTCTTTTGCTGTCAAAATAACCTCAATAGTTGATTCACCAAAGCAGGTACACCTTCTGAAGCCGTTTTAGCAATAACTTCGATATTGCTGTAATCGGAAGGATTTATATTCGGTTTGGGGTCTATAAAATAAATAGGAGTTTCCTGGGGTGCATAATGAATTAAACTTGCTGCGGGATATACTTGCATTGAAGTGCCTATGATAATTACGATATCGGCTTGTTGCGTGATGTAAGCAGCAGTTTCTAACAGAGGAACCATCTCGCCAAACCAAACAATATGCGGTCGTAGTTGATGTCCATTCTCGTCGAAATCTCCTAGTAACAGGTCTTTTTTCCATTCCAGGACATGATTTTCGTTCGCCATACTTCGAACTTTAAACAATTCACCATGCAAATGAACCACCTGTGAGCTTCCTGCTTGTTCATGCAAGTTATCCACATTTTGGGTAATGATGTTTACATCAAAATGTTCCTCCAAAAGAACTAAAGCCTTATGACCTTCGTTAGGGGAAACTTCGAGCAACTGTCTTCTTCGCTGATTGTAAAATTCCAATACCAACTCCGGATTTTTGGCAAAACCTTGAGGAGAGGCCACTTCCATAACATCATGACCCTCCCAAAGACCATTGGCATCCCTAAAGGTTTTCAGTCCACTTTCGGCACTCATTCCTGCGCCCGTAAGTACAACAACTTTTTGTTTGCTCATAAAAGCTAAAATAAGAAATTCAATTTTCGTTATTTTGGCATGTATGTTTGACCATGAATTGTTCACATATCTTGAAGGATTTCTTACCGAAGAACGGAGACGGCGTTTTTTGGAAGTGCTTCAAAATAGGACCAAATTTCTTACGGTTGCCATTGAAGACGTATTCCAATTGCACAACACGAGCGCGGTAATTCGAAGTTGTGACGCTTTTGGCATTCAGGAAGCGCATGTAATCGAAGACCGGTTTGGTCAACGTTTAGACAAGAACATCGCGATGGGAGCTGAGCAATGGGTGGATGTAAATCGATATCAGACTACCTCAGACTGTCTAGACAATCTAAAAGATAAAGGCTACCAAATCATTGCCACAACACCCCACAATGATTCAAAATACTTGGGTGATTTCAATTTAGAATCAAAAACTGCACTTTTTTTTGGAACGGAAAAGGAGGGACTCAGCGATGAGGTTATGGCCCAGGCTGATGGCTTTTTGAAAATACCTATGATAGGGTTTTCTGAAAGTTTGAATATTTCTGTTTCCGCGGCAATCATTATTCAGCAATTGATGGAACAACTTCGACAGTCAAATATCTCTTGGCAACTTTCTGAGGCTGAAATTCTTGAAAAACGACTGGATTGGACTAAAAAATCCATCAAAAATGTGGAAGGTATTATCGAGAGATACCTTTCAAAATGAAGTTTTTTGTACATTAGAAGACAACCAATTTTTAAATCAAATGATGACACTACTTTACATTTTAGCAGGAATTGTTTTATTGATTCTGATTTTGGCCATGATAGCGCCAAAAAGTTACAACGTATCCCGTTCTATAGAAATAGCAAAACCAAAGAATGAGGTTTTTGAGAATCTACGTTTTTTGAAAAATCAGGATGCATGGTCCCCTTGGAATAAAAAGGACCCAAATATGGAAAAGAAATTTACCGGAACCGATGGTGAAGTAGGAGCAACAAGTTATTGGAACGGAAACAAAGATGTTGGAGAAGGAGAACAAGAGCTCACTAAAATTGTGGATGGCGAGCGTATTGAATCTGAACTTCGATTCTTAAAGCCCTGGAAATCTACTTCGGATGCTTATCTGGTAACTGAAGATACGGGCTCAGGAAATACAAAAGTTACATGGGGGTTCTCGGGAAAAAATAAGTTTCCAACAAGTATTTTCATGTTGTTCATGAACATGGATAAGGCTGTTGGAGGCGATTTTGAAGAAGGATTGGCCAGCTTAAAAGCGGTATTAGAGCAATAGCTATGGAACAAAATATGGTAGGCTGGTTTGAGATTCCAGTGACGGATATGGACCGGGCCAAAACCTTTTATGATGAGGTTTTTCAGATAGAAGTTCAAGTACAAGATTTTGGAGGTACTTTAATGGGTTGGTTTCCATGGGCAGAAGGAAAGCCGGGTGCTAATGGTTCTCTTATCAAACAAGAGAGTTACAAACCTAGTGTCACAGACGGCGTACTCATATATTTTGCGAGTACCGATGTGCAAAATGAATTAGACCGTATAGAAAGCGCTGGGGGAAAGATACTTCAACCTAAAACACAAATTAGCCCTGAGATTGGTTATATGGGTGTATTTTCAGATTCTGAAGGCAACCGGATTGCACTGCATTCGAGAGAATGATTATTCTACCAATTCCAATAAGGCGATATCAAAGTCATTTTCCAGAATGACTTTTCCTTTATTTACCATTACCTCAGTTTCAGAATAAGTGTCGTACAATTTAGTGCCGTCACCAAAGAATCCCTTTACCCAAAGGGATTTTTTACCTTTAGGTAAGTCAAGCCCTATTACAACCTTATCCTTATAATCTCCATCCATGTAAGTTCTTGAAAACACATAGGGAGATTTACCCAATCTCTTGTGTCGTCCAGCTCCAACGGCAGGGTGATTTCTTCTAAATTGCCCTAATTTTTGCCAGTGTTTGTGTATTTTTTGGGTTCGCGGCAGACTATCCAACTCCTCCCAGTTCATATAAGAGCGCAAGGTGGCATCACCTTCTGTTCCTTCGATTAATAGGCTTCTGGCAGTTTCATCTCCATAATACACTTGTGAAGCTCCCGGGGTTAGTAACAATACATTAGCTGTATAAAAAGGTTTTTTGCGTTCCTTGTCAAATGGACTTCCATCATCATGTGACGTAAGGTAATTCAGTACACTCTTTCCTTTTAGCTTGGTGTTGAGTAATTTGTTGTATTTTTTGAATATGGTCTCATAGTTTTTATGGGCATCGGTTTTTAAATCGAAATTGATTAGACTTTTAAAGCCGTAATCAAAGAAATCTACCTTTTTATCTCCAAAGTCGAACTCACGACCTCCTGAAATCCCGTAATTGTAAACTTCACCGACCATATAAAAAGCATTGTCATCCAATACATGGTCTGGATTTTTTTTCTTCCAGGTATTAAAAGCGTATGTGGCTTCAGCGTATAAATCTGTCCAAGCATTTTCATTCACATGTTTTACTGTATCCACACGAAAACCATCGACACCAAAATCATTGATGTAATCGGTAAGCCATTTAATGATATAAAAACGTGGAGCCCTTGGATACCCGGTTCTTTCAAAGAATAACTGGAGTTCATCCAGCTCTTGACTTAATCTCCCCTCTTCTTTCCATTTGGCCAAGAGAGCGTCCGGTAGCTCAACAGGTTCATCAGATTCAGTCAAAATATCAGGGAGGTTCTCTACCAACGTACAAGCAGTAGTGTTTTCGTATGTGGTAAATTCACACTTAGGTCCAGTTCTTACCCATTCTTCCGGCCACACTGGATCTTGGTCCGTAACAGGTCCGGTATGATTTAAAACGACATCCAACAAGATTCTGATTCCTTTGGAATGCGCGGTTTTAACCAATTTTTCCAAATCTTTCCGAGTGCCGAAATTAGGATCAATGGCTGTCCAATCCTTTGCCCAATATCCATGATAACCATAGGTGTTTCCGGTGCCTTCGTCGGTTGCTCCATGCACTTGTTCAACAATTGGGGTAAACCATATAGCGTTAATCCCAAGGTCCGTGAAGTATCCTTCTTCCAGTTTTTGCGTGATACCAGACAAATCACCACCTTCAAACCCTCGTAGGACAGCAGTTTCTTCGTTTCTATCAAAATGGATATTGGATTCTGAGGTTCCCTTGTTGAAGCGATCGGTTAAAAGAAAATAAATGTTCGCACCTTCCCAAACGAAAGGCACCTCTTTGGTTTCGACATTATTTTCAACAACTTGTACATCTACTTCCGGCTTTTTTTGAACTTCTTTACAACCCAAAACAAAAGACAATAGGGACATTATAGCAAGTAGTTTTTTCATTTATTGGGATTTTGTCTAAAGCTATAAAATGAATACGGAAATATAAAATTTATTTGCCCTTTCAAAATATAGTAATACTTACCGGAAAGCCCCGATTTTAACCCCTGTTCAATACCTTGTATTCTTCATAACAACTGGAAATTGCATCAAGAATTTGAAGGTCATTGGCCGTATTGATAAAGGATTTAGAGTAGTTGCAGTTGTTAAGGATATCTTGGATATCCACTTTTTCCAATTGTAATAGTTCAGTAAGGGTTTCTCTATCGAATTTGGAAGCCAGGAGGTTCCTAATATCGTCATCTTCCTTCATCTGCCGCAATTTTCGCATCTGTCTTGGTTTTTTGCCAAAGAGATTACGCAATAGATCTGCTGGATTTAGTATTGCGCCCAAAACCTTTGTAACAGCGCTAGGATTTTTATTACCTGCTTCATAACTCTTGGAAAGTCCAGATATGCTGTATTGATAAGCGTTGTTTATCGGAAGATTTTTTACATCAATTTCAAGGTAACCCGTTAACCGATAAGGTCTTACAATGACTTCTTCCAAGGCATAGGCCAGTTCTGTCAATGCTATTTCGGTGCCCTCAAACTTAAACATGTCATTGGTGACTCGGACTTTCTGCGATTTAAAACCTAAATAAGAAAGATATAGGGTATCGTTTACAGCTGCATTGATGCTAAACTTTCCATCTTGGTTGGTAATCGTACCCACAACCTTGTTTAGGTTGATGATGTGCACACTTTCCAAAGGAAAACTGGTTTGAGCATTGACAACCGTTGCCTTCAGTTCACCTTCTACAAGAGTTTCATTGTCGTCCTGGGAAAAACCAATGGTGGAAACTAGGGTAAATAGTATAAGTAACTTTCTTCTCATGCAATCTTTGTAGGTATAAAAGTACTAAACAAACAAAAATAATCATGGATGTACCCCTATTTAATATAGAATTAACTAATAAAAACCCGGTCTTTTTTTACCACCTCTGCGGCCTGAACCACCTTTTTTACCACCTCTAAAGGATTTACTATCGCCTCCTTTTCTGTATCCGCCATCTCCACCTTTGCGATGTCCTCTCTTTCTATCACGTTTTTTACCTTTTCTAGCTCCTCCAGGGTCTTTGGAAACTTCCACATTGATAAAACGACCCTTGACTTTAAATTCAGTAAAGGTTTGCAGAATGAACTCGGTATGTTGAGCGTCTGAGTTGAAGAATGAAAAACTATCCTTGGTATCGACATTAAAAATGTCTTCTTTTTCCAAGTTAAGTGTATCGCGAAGGAAATCTTTTAAAGACATCCAGTCATAACCATCACGTTCACCTACATTGATAAAGTAACGAACTGATCCATTTGATGGTGCATCACCACCTTTTGAACCTCTATCACTTCTTTCACCTCTATCCCTATCTCCTTCAGAGGAGTTTAAATCCCTAGTTTTACTATAGTAATTGTAGAATCGGGTAAATTCTACGGAAACGATTTTTTTGATTAGTTCTTCTCTGTCCAAACCATCGAGCACATCATTGATGGCAGGTAGATAATTGTCAATCTCCGTATTGACTTCGGTTTCTTTGATTCTGTTTGCCAAATGATACAGTTGAATTTCACAAATCTCAATTCCGGTAGGAATCTTTTTTGATATAAAATTCTGTTGGATCTTCTTTTCAATGGCTTTTATTTTCCGTGTTTCGGAACGTGTAACAATGACCATTGAAATACCAGATTTACCCGCTCTACCAGTTCGTCCACTTCTGTGGGTATAGGTTTCAATTTCATCAGGTAGCTGATAATTAATAACGTGTGTAATATCATCCACGTCAATTCCACGTGCAGCAACATCCGTCGCCACAAGCATCTGAACTTGCTTTTTTCGGAAAGCATTCATTACCAAATCACGTTGGTTCTGACTCAAATCACCATGTAAAGCTCCAGCATTGTAGCCGTCCTCAATAAGTTTTTCAGCTACTCTCTGTGTATCTCGTTTTGTTCTGCAGAAAACAACGGAGAAAATCCCAGGATTTGCATCTGCCAATCTTTTTAGGGCAGGATATCGGTCACGACCGCCTACTTGATAATATTCATGTTGTACGGTTGAAGCTCCGGCATTCTTTGTTCCAACTGTTATTTCAACAGGTTTATGCATGAATTTTTTAGCAATCGAAGCTACTTCCTTCGGCATGGTTGCAGAGAATAACCATGTAAATTTTTCATCTGGCGTATTGGAAAGAATATCCTTGATATCCTCAAAAAAGCCCATGTTCAACATTTCATCAGCTTCATCTAACACACAGTAATCGATTTTGGAAATGTCGACCATACCGCGTCCGATCATATCCTTCATCCTTCCAGGAGTTGCGACCACGATTTGTGCACCACGCTTAATTTGTCTGGCTTGCTCCGTGATACTCGCACCTCCATAAATGGCGACCGTGTTTAGACCTTTGATGTATTTGGAATACAGTTTTAGCTCATTGGTAATTTGTAAACAAAGTTCACGAGTAGGAGAAAGGATTAGTCCTTGGGTGGTTCTACTTTCTGACTGTATTTTCTGGATCATTGGAAAACCGAAAGCGGCTGTTTTTCCAGTTCCTGTTTGCGCCAAAGCGACCAAATCGGTCTCCTTTTCCAATAAAATTGGGATTGATTTTTCTTGTACTTCAGATGGAGTTTCAAATCCAAGATCGGATATAGCATCCAATAGGGGTTTGTCTAACCCCAGGGTTTCAAATTTTGTCATTTTGGTATATACCTAAATCGCAAATATGTTGTGTTGCATAGAGCGATTGTATAATACCCTTTTGAGCCCCTCGCAACACCATGCCCATACCGGCGGCGTTAATAAAGGCGCAAAGGTACACTTATTTAATGATCTGTAATTAAATGATTTGACCTTTAAGAAATTCGACAAGTTTTTGTACTGCTTTTGCGCGATGACTAACTGAATTTTTGACTTCAAGCGGTAGTTCTCCAAATGTTTGGTCAAACCCTTCAGGCTTAAATATAGGGTCATAACCAAAACCGTCTGTGCCGAATTCTTTTTCCAATATGGAACCATTTACGACACCTTCAAAAACATGATTTTCGCCATTAAAATTAAGATGAATCACCGTTTTAAAGTGGGCATCTCTTTGACTTTTGTCTTTCAGCTCGTTCAAAAGCTTGGCCATATTATCTTTGGCATTTTTCTGATTCCCCGCATATCTCGCAGAATATACACCTGGGGCACCACCAAGAGCATCAACCAGAAGCCCTGTGTCATCTGAAAAACAATCAAAACCAAAGTTTTTGGTAACGTGATCAGCTTTTATTTTGGCGTTTTCTTCTAGAGTCTTCCCTGTTTCCGGGATTTCTTCCACACAACCAATATCTTCTAGTGAGAGAATCTGGAAATTTTCAGATAATAGATTTCTGACTTCATTCAATTTATTTTGGTTGTGTGTGGCAAAAATGATTTTCAAGATGGGCTTTTTAGATACAGCGCTAAAAGTAGTAATTTCGAATCTCAACATATTGTTTTTACATGAAGATTTTACCACCCTTGGTCGTGCTTGTTTTTGGATGTTTGATGTATTTACTTGCTAAATTTTTACCTGTTGGAGCTTTCGATTTTTTCGGGAGGAGAGAGCTGTCGACCGTACTCTTTGCAATGGCTGTTGTAATAGTTTTTTTGGGCATATTCCAGTTTCGAAGGGCCAAAACAACGACAAATCCTATTGATTTAACAAAAACCAAAAAATTAGTGACCAATGGTATTTTCAAATATTCTCGAAATCCGATGTATTTGGGAATGCTTCTTATTCTGCTGGGCTTTGGACTGAGATTGGGAAACGCCTTTAACACGCTACTGGCGGCAGGCTTTGTGTATTACATGAACCATTTTCAGATAAAACATGAAGAAAAGGCATTGAATATACTCTTCGGAAAAGAATATAGCGTTTATTGCAAAGCCACAAGACGCTGGTTTTAAATTTAGATGATGATAAAGTATTTCTCTTTTTTGTTAATGTTATTGGCCTTTATCGAAGTGCAGGATCAAGTTGATTATATGACTTCTTTTGATGAAAATCAGATTGCCTTTACTGATGAGGGCAGTGGTTTTCCAGTTTTATTGGTGCATGGTTTTATCAACGATGGAGGTATGTGGGAAAGATCTTTGTTGAAACAACAGCTGTTGAACCAGGGGTACAGGGTAATTGTTCCTGATTTAAGGGGAAATGGAAAATCTGATAAACCAGAAACTGAAGCGGCCTATCAAAATGATGCAGAAGTACAAGATCTAATCCTATTGATTAAACACTTGAAGATTCAGGAATTGCATGCTGTGGGGTATTCACGCGGTAGTATTGTTCTCGCCAAACTTCTGTCACAAGATAACCGCATTAAAAAAGCAGTTTTGGGAGGAATGGGGGTTGACTTCACTGATTCGCAATGGGATAGAAGGATAATGTTTATGAATGCTTTTAATGGCAAAATCACAGAGGAGACCAAAGGAGCTGTGGATTATGCAAGTTCGATAGATGCAAATCTTTGGATATTGCATTTGCTGCAAAAGTATCAGCCGGTCACCAGTTTGTCCCAGTTGAAAAAGATTACTGCTCAGGTGTTGGTGATTGCCGGCGATGAGGATTTAGATAATGGAAACCCTGAAGAGCTGAAAAATGAGATTCCTAAAAGTGCATTGAAAATAGTACCGGGCAACCATAACGAGACGTACAAAACGGCACCATTTTCAGAGGCCATTCTGCAGTTTTTGGAATAAAAATCAACATTTTGAAACATTTTGGACGCGATTTTTGATATATCCGCATTTATAGGTGCATTTTAGGTGCATCGAATTCTCTGGATGAATTTTATGTTTAATTTTACGCCTTAATTTTTGAAGCAATTCATGATAGAGGTGGGACGCAAATACGTTTTTGATTTTGATAGCACCCTTACTAGGGTCGAAGCATTGGATGTTTTAGCAGAAATGACTCTTCAAGGGAAATCCAACAAAGAGGAGATTATTCAAGAAATCCAGGATATTACGAATCTTGGTATCGATGGAGACATTTCATTTACAGAATCTTTGGAAAGAAGAATACGACTTTTGAATGCTCATCGGAATGATTTAGATGGCTTGGTAAGCGAATTGCGTCAAAAGATTTCAAAATCAATAGCATCCAATAAGGAGTTCTTTCAGAAATTTTCTGACGATATTTATGTAATTTCATGTGGTTTCAAAGAGTTTATTGACCCCATAGTTGAAGAATATAATATTCCATCCGATAGGGTTTATGCCAATACCTTCAAGTTTGATGGCGATGGTAATATTACCGGGTTTGATGAAGCAAATGTTTTGGCTTCACACAACGGGAAGATAGAATGTCTTAAAAACCTTGATTTGGACGGTGAAGTGCAGGTCATAGGGGATGGGTACAGTGATTATGTAATGCGCGAAGCTGGAATCGCCGATAAGTTTTTCGCCTATACTGAAAATGTACACCGTGAAAAAGCCACCAACAATGCGGATCATGTGACTCCGAACTTAGATGAATTTTTATTTGTGAACGATTTACCTCGAAATATATCTTACCCAAAAAACAGAATCAAGATTCTGTTGTTGGAGAATGTGCATCCGGCAGCGTTCGACAATTTGTCTGAAGATGGTTTTTCCGTGGAATTGGTAAAGCATAGTCTTCCGGAAGAAGAGCTCATTGAAAAAATAAAAGGCGTCCATGTACTTGGAATCCGCTCCAAGACCCAAGTGACACAAAAAGTGTTGGATGCGGCCAATAAACTACTGGTAGTGGGAGCTTTTTGCATTGGAACTACCCAAATAGATCTCGAAGCAGCCAAAAAGAAGGGTGTTGTGGTGTTCAATGCACCTTATAGCAATACTCGTTCGGTAGTGGAGTTGGCCATAGGTCAGATTATTATGCTTATGCGTAATGTGTTCACTCGGAGTACAGAAATCCATAAGGGAGAATGGAACAAAACGGCCATTAATTCTAAAGAGGTCCGAGGTAAAAACCTGGGTATAGTTGGCTATGGAAATATCGGAAAACAACTTTCTGTGTTGGCAGAAGCCATGGGCATGCGGGTTTATTATTACGATGTTTCTGATAAATTGGCTTTAGGAAATGCCATTAAATGTTCCAGTCTCGAGGATTTACTTTCAGTTTCTGATGTGGTTACACTTCATGTGGATGACAATAAGGCCAATAGAAATTTTATTGGCGAGCGTGAAATCAATCAAATGAGGGATGGTGCTATACTGATTAACCTTTCCCGTGGATTTGTAGTGGATATTGAATCGCTCACCAATGCCCTGAATAGCGGGAAATTAGGGGGTGCTGCCGTAGATGTTTACCCTTCAGAGCCAAGAAGTAACGGAAATTTTGAAACTTCTTTGCAAGGAATTCCAAATGTAATTTTAACTCCCCATGTAGGTGGGAGCACGGAAGAAGCGCAGCGTGACATAGCCGATTTTGTTCCTAATAAAATAATGGACTATATCAACTCCGGAAACACGGTGGATGCTGTTAACTTTCCGAACATCCGACTTCCGAAACAGAATAATGCACATAGATTCTTGCATATCCATAAAAATGTTCCCGGGATAATGGCTGAAATCAACAAGGTTTTGGCAAAATATGAAATGAATATTACTGGGCAATACCTATCTACGGATAGCGAAGTAGGATATGTGATTACCGATTTGGATAAGGAATACAACAAGGAAGTGGTCAAGGCCCTTAAGAATGTCGAAAACACTATCAAGTTCAGGGTATTGTATTAAAACTTCAGATCCGAGTGAATGCAAATTGACATTTCACCTTTCCAAAACTTTGTTTCACAACATTTCTACACGCCTTAGTATTTTTTTGAACTAAATTGTAGGCTAATTCTTACCATTTGTAGCCTATAATGAAAATCAGAAAGTTCAAGCCATTTCAAAAAGGATTCAGAGCCTATTACTTATTGGTCATTTCCATTGTTGTACTTACCATTACTATTCAGTCTATGACCCAATATTCGTTAAGAAAACAACGAAATGCAGCCATGATTGTAAACTTGGCCGGTAAACAGCGTATGTTGAGTCAACGTATTTTGAATGAGCTGTATTCTTGTAGGTATCACAATTGCGATTATGCGGAATTAAAACTAGTACTGACCAAACTATATCAGATGAACAATTTCCTGCAACATGGAAATGAAAGTCTAAAAATTGAACCTTTGGAAGATGAGGAGATTTTGAAAGAGTTTGCTCGACTAGAACCTTATGTGCTGTGGCTACATAGTGAGTTAAACAACTATAAAAAGTACAAAACCGTTTCTTTCAATGATGTTCGGTTTAGGGTAGATCGTTTTCTGGTAATAATGGATGGTATTGTGACAAAATTCCAAAAAAAGGCAGAGAAAGACCTAAAAACCATGATGGTGATAGAGCTTGAATTGGCCATATTCTCAATTGTTATTATAATCTTTGAAATATTCTTTATTGTAAATCCCATTATCGGCAAAATTCTTGACCAAAAGAAGAAGCTTACAGAGATCGCTTGGCATCAATCCCATGTGTTTAGCTCACATATGAAGAATATTACGGACCTCCAATACGTTTTAAAAGTAGAAAAAGACCCGGAAAGACAGCAAGAGATTTATGGTTTTATCACGGAAGAGTTAGATCATCTTAAAAGTGTATCCAGCAATATGGAAAAATCTCTTGAAGAAACCATTGATGAGCCTAAGCCGCATCATGTTGTCATTAAGAAAGTTGAAGATTTTCTAGAAAAGTACGGTCTTGTTTCCAATCAAAAGACCACTATTGATGATGGTAAGGTTCATTCCTGAGAATCGTAAACCCTCTATATAATTGTTCTATCAAAAATAATCGCACCATTTGATGTGAAAATGTCATTTTGGAAAGACTTAGCTGTCCATTGGCTCTGTTGTAAACGGCCTCACTAAAGCCATAAGGCCCTCCAATAACCAAAATAAGATTTTTGATTCCACTGTTCATTTTCTTTTGAAGAAACTGTGAAAAACCCAAAGAAGTCAACTGCTTCCCGTTTTCATCCATCACTATTAAAATGTCTGAAGAATGTACCTGCTTCAAGATAAGCTCCCCCTCTTTCTCTTTTTGAAGTTTTTCAGAAAGATTTTTACTGTTTTTAAGATCTGGAATCACCTCAAATTTGAACTTTACATAATGTGCCAATCGTTTTTCATAAATGGAAATAAGCTGGGCCAGTTCTTTACTATCCGTCTTTCCAATGGCTATTATGGTAATCTGCATATCCAAAAGTAATTTTTTCCAATCAAACAAAGGTATATGACCATGTATCGAGAGCAATGTTTTTATTATTTTCGTCAAAACCCCAATTTGATGATTACCCAAGATCAATTCCAGAAAGAAATAGATTTGATTATTGCCAATGCCATCCGAGAAGATGTTGGTGATGGTGACCATAGTTCTTTGGCCTGTATTCCAAGTTCAGCAACCGGGAAAGCGAAATTATTGGTTAAAGATGAAGGTGTTATTGCTGGGATAGCCTTCGCTAAGCAAGTTTTTGATTATGTTGACCCCAGGCTAAAGGTCGAGGTGCTAATACAAGATGGTTCCCAAGTAAAGTATGGAGATATTGTCTTTTATGTTGAGGGTAGTTCACAGAGTATTTTAAAGGCAGAACGACTGGTGCTGAATGCTATGCAACGAATGAGTGCTATAGCAACAAAGACAAAAAGCTATGTGGATTTACTAGAGGGCACAAACACCAAAATTTTGGATACGCGCAAGACGACCCCAGGGATTCGAGCTTTGGAGAAATGGGCTGTTACCATTGGAGGGGGGGAGAACCATAGGTTCGCACTTTACGATATGATCATGCTCAAAGACAACCATATTGATTTTGCCGGTGGAATTACAAAAGCCATTCAAAAAACCCAGCAGTATTTGGTTGATACAGACCGAGATTTAAAGATTATTGTTGAAGCAAGGAATTTGGTGGAGGTTGAGGAAATATTGGAATCGGAAAATGTGTACCGAATTCTTTTGGATAACTTTGATTATGATGACACAAAACGAGCTGTAAAAATGATAGGTAATCAATGTCTTACCGAATCGTCTGGAGGAATCAATGAAAATACAATTCGAGCCTATGCGGAATGCGGAGTTGATTACATTTCTTCAGGTGCTTTGACCCATTCTGTCCACAACATGGATCTAAGTCTAAAAGCAGTATAATGTCCGTAGCGATAGAGGAAAAATTAGAAAAAATCCCAGTGGTCAATTGGTTGGTCCGCTTACTTAAAAATATTAAGTTAAAGGCTTTCGAAGGACTATCCTTTTATGACCTGTTGGAAATGTATGTTCTCGGTATTGTAAAAGGTGCCGTTTCCACAAGGGCAAGTGCCATTGCTTTCAGTCTTTTTATGGCATTATTTCCTCTAATGATATTCTTGGTAACTCTGGTTCCTTGGATTATTCCCTTCGCAAGCGTGGGAAACGAGAATTTTGATGCCCAATTCCTGCTGTTTTTAGAGTCTTTCCTACCCACAGCAACTGGCGATTATTTTACCGAGATATACCAACAAATTAAGGATCAGAAAAGCGGTGGAATCTTATCATCAGCATTTATGGTTTCCATATTTCTTGTTGCCAATGGGGTAAATGCCATTTTTGGAGGCTTTGAACACTCGTATCATGTAGAACTCACCAGAAATTTTTTCAGACAATACGCCTATGCTTTAATGGTCGGGCTGATTTTGTCAATTCTGTTGATTTTGGGAGCTGTGGTCTTTGTGTATTTTGAATTCTATATTGTTGAATATACCAGCGAGTATTTTGGAAAAACCTTGGGGTATGATGTGGAAAAGAGCGATAGCGTTGGAATCCAGGTTACTAAAATCATATTCTTCACCCTTCTTTCTTATCTCACGACTGCCATTCTTTATTATTTTGGAACTGCCGAAGGAAGAAAGGCTAGATTCTTTTCTGCAGGAGCCCTGATGACCACATTGCTGTTCATTTTAACCTCGTATCTTTTTGGGGTATACGTCGAAAAGTTTGCCCGTTATAATGAATTATACGGAGCTTTGGGAGGTTTATTGATCCTAATGGTTTTTATTTGGTTGAATTCAAATATACTGTTGCTCGGATTTGAACTTAATGCAACACTTAACTCTTTAAAAAAGAAACATGAAAAAAAGCGAGAAAATCAATAAATACCTACTCATTGTTTTCTTGCTGTTGTCCCAAATTACTTGGTCGCAATCGGTGTTCGGAAAATGGAAGACAATAGATGACCGAAACGGAATCACCAAAGCCATTGTTGAAGTGTATGAAGAAAACGGACTATTGCAAGCCAAAGTTCTCAAAGTTGTCGAAAAAGGGAAGGAAAATGCCCTATGCGTCAAGTGTAAGGGAGACCTCAAGGACAAACCAGTGAATGGGATGAAGATTATGGATGACTTCAAAATGAACAATAAAGGAGAATATAAGGGAAATAGACTTTTTGACCCCGAACAGGCAATGACTTTTAGAGGTAAGGTTTGGCTGGATCCTGAAGACCCAAACAAGTTAAAAGTTAGAGGTTACTTGGCTTTTCTTTACAGAACCCAAACCTGGCATAGAGTGCAAGAGGAGTAATGATATGAGCTATTTTTTAGACATTGTACTTCCTATTCCTCTTGAAAGACTTTTTACTTACAGAATTAGTCCACAAGAAGCAGAATTTATTCAAAAAGGTATGCGGGTGGCGGTACCCTTTGGTAAATCGAAAATATATACTGCACTTGCATATGATGTCCACCAAAATGCTCCTGAGGCATACGAAGCCAAGGAAATTTATCAAGTTCTAGACGAGAAACCTTTGGTGAATCCTTTTCAGTTTAAGCATTGGGAGTGGATTGCACAATATTATATGTGCACACTCGGAGAAGTAGTCCGTAGTGCCCTGCCGAGTGCCTTTTTGCTAGAGAGTGAAACCTTGATTTTACTGAATAAAAATAAAGAGGTAAACGACCTTGAACTAAAAGATGACGAGTTTTTGGTGTATGAGGCCTTACAGCACCAATCTGCATTGAAAATTGCCGAAATCAGCGGTATTGTAGATAGGAAAAATGTACTTCCATTAGTCAGTAGATTGGTTCAAAAAGGTGTAATTCTTCAGAAGGAGGAGCTCTACGAACAATATAAACCTAAAATGGTCAGATATGTCAAACTATCAAATGCGTTTGACAATGAGGCCAAACTGGAAGCATTGTTGAACGACCTATCTCGTGCACCAAAGCAAAGTCAGGTGGTTTTGGCCCTATTTCAAATACAGGCTTCCTCGAAAAAACCAATTGCGATTACCGATTTAGAGAAAGAAAGTGGCAGTTCAAAAGCAGTTATTAAGACTTTGATTGATAAATTAATCCTAGAAGAATACCACATTCGTAAGGACCGTGTTGAACATAATGAGAATCAAGTAGAAAAGAATATTCAACTGAACCCTCTTCAACAGGAAGCTTTCGAATCCATCGGTACAACATTTGCAGATAATAAAACTGCTTTATTGCACGGGGTTACCTCTTCAGGAAAGACCGAAGTGTATATCAAGCACATTGAGAAATGCCTTGACCAGGGAAAACAAGCATTGTATTTACTGCCTGAAATAGCACTTACTTCGCAGCTTATAAGCAGACTTCGACAATATTTTGGGAATAAAGTCTCCGTCTATCATTCCAAATACAGTATTCATGAGCGGGTTGAGGTTTGGAGCAATGTTTTGAATCAAAAGGAAAAGGCGCAAATCGTAATTGGAGCGAGATCTTCCCTGTTTTTACCTTTTGCCAATTTAGGATTGATTGTTGTGGATGAGGAACATGAAAGCTCATTCAAACAATTTGACCCAGCACCGCGATACCATGCTCGGGACGCGGCCATAGTACTTGCTTCATACCATAAAGCAAACTGCATTTTGGGTTCTGCCACTCCTAGCATTGAAAGCATGGACAATGTGCGAAAGGGAAAATACGGCTATGCCAGTATCAATAGTAGGTATGGAAATGTGCTCTTACCCGATATTAACTTGGTGGATATTAAGGAGGCGTCGAGAAAAAAAAGAATGAAGGGACATTTTTCTGAAACCTTGTTCAAAGCTATTGAAGAAACTTTAGAAGAGAGAGAACAGGTTATTCTTTTTCAAAATCGAAGAGGTTTTTCGCCCATTGTAGAATGTACCACATGCGGAAATGTTACCCAATGCCCAAATTGTGATGTGAGTCTTACATATCATCAGCATAGCAATCAGTTGCGATGTCATTATTGCGGATATCATATGGCATTACAAAACAGTTGTGGTGCTTGCGGAAGCTTTACTTTGGATAAGAAAGGATTTGGAACAGAACAGATTCAGCAGGAACTGGAGGTATTGTTCCCAGAAGCCAAAGTCGGCCGTATGGATTTAGATACAACACGCGGAAAATATGCCTATGAAAAGATTATTACTGCTTTTGAGCAGCAAGAGATGGATATTTTGGTGGGAACGCAGATGGTTACCAAAGGATTAGATTTCAGGAATGTAAGCCTGGTAGGTATTATGAATGCCGATTCCTTGTTAAATTTTCCTGACTATCGAGCACACGAGAGGAGCTTTCAAATGTTGACTCAGGTTGCCGGTAGAGCAGGCCGGACTAAGAAACGAGGTAAGGTGCTGATACAGACCTACAATCCGTATCATCAAATATTGCAGCAGGTCACCACCAACGAATACGATAAAATGTTTAACGAGCAATTGTATGAACGGGAGCAGTTCAAGTACCCGCCGGTAGTTCGAATTATAAAACTGACCCTAAAAGATAAAGATTTCAATAAACTGAATGAAGCAGCCCAATGGTTTGCTGGTTCACTTCAAAATGTTTTGAAACAACAAGTTTTGGGGCCGGAGTATCCCCCGGTGGCGAGAATACGCAGAGATTATTTGAAGAATATCGTAGTAAAGATTCCCAGAAACCAATCTATGGCCCAAACAAAAAATAGCATTAAAAGAATTGAAAAATCTTTTAATGCTATTTCCAAGTATAAAAGTGTAAGACTGGTCTACAATGTGGACCACATATAAATGCTATCTATACATTTGCTAGCGCTTCGGCCAGCTCAGTCTTTTTGTTTCTACTCAATGGAATCTGTCTACCGCTGACCTCAACATTTTTACTGTTGAACTTTTCGATTTTCTCAAGATTCACAATATAAGATTTATGGATTCGCAAGAACTTCTCTGCAGGAAGTTGCTTTTCAAAAGCTTTCATTGTAGAAAGAATAACAATATTGGCTTCGTCAGTAACCAATTTGATATAGTCTCCTAAAGCCTCAATCCATTTAATGTCGTTTAATATAACCTTACGTTTTTTAAGGTTACTCTTTACAAAAATGTGCTCCTCATCTTCATCAACCCTATTGATTTGCTCATATTTTGCAACTGCCCTTTTAACAGAGGCCTCAAATCGGGCCAAAGTAATGGGTTTGTGTAGGTAATCTGTTACATCGTAATCGAATGCCTTAAGGGCATAATCCGGTTTACCAGTGATTAAAATTACCTGTGGAGGGTTGTCAAGGGCCTCCAAAAGATCAAATCCACTGATGATTGGCATTTCAACATCCAAGAAAATCAAATCGATTTCATGGTTCTTAAGTCCGTTTTTGGCTTCAATAGCATTACTGTACTCTGCTACCAAGGCAAGATGAGGGTGATTGTTGACCAACTTGGCAACGGCCATGCGCTGCATTGAGGAGTCGTCTACAATTATACTTTTTAATTTCATAGAAAGGGGTGATTTGTAGGGTTTTAAATCATCGGCAAATTACACAAAAATGACGTTTAACTGCAACAAAAGATGTAAACATGGTCTATTTTGTTGTGTATATTACCATATACGATACGTAGGTTTAAAAGGTTCACTAATGTTAATAACTCATAGCTTTAAACGAAGATTTTTGTCTTTTCTTGCGGAGGTTAACATTTATCACTAATTTTGCGCTCCTTTAAAATAATAATGTATGAACCATTACGAAACTGTTTTCATTTTGAATCCCGTTCTATCTGAGACCCAGATAGAGGAAACAGTCAAGAAGTTTGAAGATTTCTTGATTAAGAATGGTGGCAAAATGGTCTCCAAGGAAAACTGGGGACTTAAAAAATTGGCCTATCCCATTCAGCACAAAAAAAGTGGCTTTTACCACTTGTTTGAATTTACCACCCCAGGTGAGGTTATTGAACCTTATGAAGTGGAATTTAGAAGAGATGAACGTGTTATGCGTTTTTTGACCGTTAAATTGGACAAGCATGCAATTGCTTGGGCAGAGAAAAGAAGAACTAAATTAAAAGCAAACGCATAGGGCTATGTCATCAATAGAGCAACAAGCAAAATCAAAAAAAGATGGGGAAATCAGGTATTTGACCCCATTGAACATTGAGACCAACAAGCAAAAGAAATATTGCAGGTTCAAAAAATCCGGAATCAAGTATATTGATTACAAAGACCCAGACTTTTTGATGAAATTGGTAAACGAGCAAGGTAAGTTGCTTCCAAGAAGACTTACCGGAACCTCATTAAAGTATCAAAGAAAAGTGGCCCAAGCCGTTAAACGAGCTCGTCACTTAGCCTTAATGCCGTACGTTGGCGATATGTTGAAATAAAAAATACTGAAGAATGGAACTTATTTTAAAAGAAGATATACAGGATTTAGGATTTAAGGACGATATCGTAACAGTGAAGAACGGTTATGGAAGAAATTACCTTATTCCTAAAGGATTGGCTGATTTGGCGACACCTTCTGCAAAAAAAGTGTTGGCCGAGAACTTAAAGCAAAGAGCCCATAAAGAGAAAAAGATTGTTGACGAGGCCAATAAATTGGCTGAAGCGTTAAAGCAATTGGAGATCCGTATCCCAGCTAAAGTTGGTACTGGTGACAAATTGTTCGGTTCTGTGAGCAGCATCGATTTGGCTGCGGCTTTGGATAAAGCTGGTCATCAAATCGAAAGAAAATTCATCAATATTAAAGGAGGGACCATAAAAAGAGTTGGTCCATACAACGCTTCAATCAGACTTCATAGAGAAGTAATTGTTGAGTTTCCTTTTGAGGTAACTGCCGAGTCCAAATAGTAGGAAAAATCGGTTAATAACTTGTAAAGAGCTATGCACGCATAGCTCTTTTTTTTGTTTATGTTTGTAGATACTCACAAAATTAACTCACTCATTATGAAGAAACTTTTACCCCTGGGAATACTTTTCTTGATGGTATTCACATCTACTTTTGCGCAAGTAACCACATCCAATATTAGAGGAGCGGTTGTTGATGACCAACAGGTCCCACTTTTGGGAGCTAATGTTGTAGCGGTACATACCCCTACGGGCACGAGATATGGAGCAATTACAAATGAAGAAGGACGGTATAACCTGCTAAATTTAAGAGTAGGGGGACCTTACGAGGTTACTATTTCTTACGTAGGTTTTAAAAATAATGTCAAAAACGACATTTTTCTATCCTTAGGAAAAACATTTAACCATAATGTAGGTCTACTTTCAGATAGTCAGGCTCTGGATGAGGTTGTTGTGGTATCGGACCAAACTGGAACCTTCGGTAGTGATAGAACAGGAGCTGAAACCAGTGTTGGAAGAAGGGAGTTAACAAGACTTCCAACAATTTCCAGGTCTACAAACGATTTTACCCGATTGGAACCCACGGCTAGCGCTGGATCTTTTGGTGGAAGAAATGATCAATTCAATAACTTTTCATTGGATGGAGCCATTTTTAACAACCCCTTTGGGCTGGATGCCGCCCAACCAGGAGGGCAGACCAATTCAAATCCGATTTCAATCGATGCAATTGACCAAATTCAAGTAACAACAGCACCTTATGATGTTACTCAATCTGGATTTACCGGAGCTTCGGTAAATGCGGTGACCAAAAGTGGTACCAACGAGTTTTATGCTTCAGTTTATGGATTTTTCAGAAATGAAAGTCTTACCGGTGGTAAAGTAAAAGGTGAAGACGTGTTTAAAGCCGACCTTAGCCAATCTCAATATGGGGTAAGTATAGGAGGTCCAATAATCAAGAATAAACTTTTCTTCTTTGCGAACTTTGAAAAAGATGACCGTACCGATTTGGGGTCCAATGGCTTCGTCCCCAATAGAGGGGGAGGCGGGGTCAACGAATCACGAGTGCTCGCTTCCGATTTTCAATTGGTATCGGACATCTTAAGTCAAGTTTCCATCGGAAATGGAGAGTTTTACAACCCTGGAAGGTTCGAAGGTTTCAATTATGACCAAGAATCTACCAAAGGAATCTTCAAATTAGATTGGAACATCAATGACAACAACAGACTGGCTGTTATATACAATTTCTTAAATGCCTCCAAAGAACTGCCAGCCCACCCTACAGCTTTAGGCTTTAGAGGACCAAATTTATCTACCTTACAGTTCGAGAATGCTGGATACGAAATCAACAATCAGATTCGGTCAGTACAAATTGAATTAAACTCTACGCTTTCTGATGAAGCCACAAACAAATTACAAGTGGGCTATACCCATTTTGATGATTTTAGGAGTCCACTTTCTACTCCTGCACCGACAATTACTTTGTTGGATGAAAATGGAGCGTCCAACTATATAATTGCAGGGCACGAGCCTTTTTCCATTAATAACAATCTAGACCAGAAGGTTTTTCAATTGACAAACAATCTTAATTTCTTTAAAGGTGACCACACCTTTACTGTAGGATTCTCTTTTGAGAAATTCCAGTTTGATAACTCCTTTAATCTTGGGGTTTATGGAGCACAAGGTGTTTTCTTCCCATCAGGTTCCATTGCTGACTTTAGAAATCTGGATGCAGCTGGTGAAGCTGCCCTCGTAGGTGTTTATCAAGGTCAGTTTAATGCTGCCATTGCTGCTAACAATGCTTTAAATGCTGCTGGACAAGGAAACCTAGGTGGATGGGCATTGGCAGAAACCAATGTGGGCCAGATGGCGTTTTATGCTCAGGATGAATGGAATGCAACCGAAAACTTTAAGTTGACCTATGGTATTCGTGTAGACCGCCCTCTATATTTTGATTCCGCTGCAAAAGCACAGGACGTAATCGATAGAGCACCGGCTGTAGTCGCGGATATTCCTTATGTAAACCCTAACAATGGAGAAACAGTATTAATTGATAATACCCAGTTGCCAACAAACGATTGGTTGATTTCCCCCCGTGTTGGTTTTAATTGGGATGTTGCTGAAGCAAACGACCTACAGATTCGAGGTGGTTCCGGTATTTTTACGGGCCGTTTCCCATTTGTATGGTTAGGCAACCAAATAGCCAACCCAAATGTATTTTTCCTTACCGCCGTAGATCCAGACTTCCAATGGCCACAAGTATGGAGAACAAGTTTGGGTGCTGATAAGCGTTTGGAAAACGGGCTGATTTTGACTGCTGATTTTTCCTATTCTAAGGATATAAATGGTCCCCATGTACAAAACTGGGGTTTATTACCTCCTTCGCAAACATTACAGGGTGTTGATAATAGACCTGTTTACGCAGCTTCTGATTTAATCAACAACGCATATGTATTCTCGAATTCAGATGAAGGAAGAATCTGGAATGCTGTATTCAAGGGACAAAAAACTTGGGATAATGGATTATATGCAAGTTTGGCCTATAGCTATTTAAATTCAAAAGATGTAAATTCCATCGAGGCGGAAATCACCAGTGATGCATTCGCGGCTAATGCCATCGTCAATGATGCCAACGCCGATGTACTGTCTTATTCACGATATGGGGATACACATCGATTTATAGGTGTGATTTCCAAAGTCTTTAAAACAGGAACGACGGTTTCTACATTCTTTGAGTATGCCCAAGGAGGAAGATTCAATTACATATACGGAGGAGACATCAATAGAGATGGGTCCAGCATCAACGACTTATTATACATCCCAACTGCTGCAGAGGTAGGCCAAATGAATTTTGCTGAGCCAGGTGATGCGGCAGCGTTTGAAGCCTTTATTCAGCAAGATGATTATTTGAGTGATAACCGAGGGTCTTATGCCGAACGATATGGAGCCCTGGCCCCTTGGAGAGGTCGTTGGGACCTTAAAGTGTTGCAAGACATTAAAATCGCTAATAAAAACACCATTCAATTAAGTTTGGATGTATTGAATGTGGGTAACCTAATCAGTTCGGATTGGGGAATTGTTGAAATTCCGACCAACCAACAAGTTTTAGGGGTTAGTATTGATGACAACAACAATCCAACATTTAGTTTTGATGAAAGTTTGACTGAAACCTTTAGCTCGGATACAAGTCTGTTGTCTAGATGGCAAGCCCAATTTGGAGTTCGCTATATTTTCAACTAAGAGTACATAATTTATATGAAAAAAGGCCACGCTTATGCGTGGCCTTTTTTATTTTTGCCGGATTAAATGAATATGACCCAATGAAGTACGCAAGGTTGACACAACAGCAGTTGGAAGAGCTACATCCGGAGTTTATCAACTTTTTGGCCACTCAGTCCATAACCGCTGAAGAATGGGCAACTATTAAAGAAGAGAAACCACAAGTTGCTGAAGAGGAAATTGACGTGTTCAGCAATTTGGTTTGGGAAGGGGTACTTTCCAAAGTAGAGTATTTGGAAAACATTTCCGAACTGCACATGCACTTGTTCCATTTGACCGAAAAGGAGATGAAACTATTTTCCGTTAAGGTTATGAATCCAAAAATCGATTTGCGTACCGAAGAAGGCTTTGGTTGGTTCAAGCGAAACTTTCAATCAGATTTTGTGGAATACTTGGCCGCTTCCAAGGCTTATTCTGACGATAGGAACAAGGATAAATTCGATTTGATCAAACAAGGAGCTGTCATCACCAAAGGTGAACTCTACCAATGGTTTGATAAAATAATGGAATAGTATCAGTATTCAGAAGTCCGATATCTGATGTCTGTCCAAACAGTTTATATTTGCAGCAGAATAGAATTAGATGCCACAAAAACCATCCATTCCCAAGGGGACGCGTGATTTTTCACCAACTGAAGTTGCTAAACGCAACTATATCATACAAACCATAAAAAAGCATTTTGAGGTTTATGGTTTTCAACCGATAGAGACACCGTCTTTTGAAAATTCGGACACTTTATTGGGTAAATATGGAGAGGAAGGAGACCGTTTAATTTTTAAGATTCTCAATTCAGGAGATTTTATTTCCAAGGTTGATGATGTGACCTATAGTTCAAAGAGATCTTCGTCCTTAACTCCAAAAATATCCGAAAAGGCACTCAGATATGATCTCACAGTTCCTTTTGCTCGTTATGTGGTAATGCACCAAAATGAGATTGACTTTCCCTTTAAGCGGTACCAAATACAACCTGTTTGGAGGGCGGATCGTCCGCAAAAAGGTCGTTTTAGAGAGTTCTACCAATGTGATGCGGATGTAGTGGGGGCGAACGCACTGTTACAAGAAGTGGAGTTTGTGCAATTGTATGATGCCGTTTTTACCGATTTAGGATTGAAAGGAACCACGATAAAACTGAATAACAGAAAAGTATTATCCGGAATTGCTGAGGTGATTGGAGCAAAGCATTTATTGGTTGATTTCACTGTAGCGCTCGATAAACTTGACAAAATTGGAGCAGAAAAGGTAAAAGAAGAGATGATGGCCAAAGGCATTTCCGAACAAGCTGTAAAAAAGGCTGAACCTTTGTTTTCGATGTCAGGTTCAGCCGCTGATCAACTTGAACAACTAAAATCCCTTTTATCCCAATCTGAAATCGGGATACAAGGAATAACCGAATTGCAAGAAATTGTCGAGACAGTTGGTGCAATGGGTTTAAAATCTGCTTCACTTCAATTAGATGTGACCTTGGCTCGGGGGCTCAACTATTATACTGGTGCCATTTATGAAGTAAGTGCTCCAGAGGGAGTGAGCATGGGCTCCATTGGTGGTGGCGGTCGCTATGATGACCTTACAGGTATTTTTGGATTGCCAAATGTAAGCGGTGTGGGTATTTCATTTGGACTGGACCGTATCTACCTGGTTTTAGAGGAGCTTGGATTGTTCCCAGAGACCTTGGATAAATCGATAGATGTGCTATGCATCAACTTTGGGAAGGAAGAAAGCTTAGCTTCCCTCAGATTGGTTGGCAACCTTCGAGAAAACGGTATAAAAGCTGAGGTATATCCTTCTGCTTCCAAAATGCAAAAGCAAATGAAATATGCCAACAATCGCCAGGTGCCCTACGTGGTAATGATTGGTGACCAAGAACTTTCAAAAGGTGAGTTTGTGGTTAAAAATATGGCTAGCGGAACACAGCAAACCTATTTGTTGGATAAGCCTGAAGAGTTTGTATCAAGTCTTTAGTTTTTTGGAAATAGCGTCCAATACCTCCAAATAATAGGATTTCTTATGTGGAACAAATCCGTCCATTCGGTTTTGTGCAACCCTTTCTTTAAAATCCTTTATAGAAACCAACTTCAAATTATCGACTTCGCTTTCTTGAAGAATTAAGCCATCTATTGATGTTTTTAACTCGCAGATATAGGTATGATGGAATTCGCAATCCTTTAAGATGGATGAATGCTGGTGAACGGACTTAAAAATTCCAATTTTTTCCAGAGAGGGTGGTTTAACGGAAAGGCCTATTTCTTCTTCAACTTCTCGAACCGCTGCTAGGGTAATTTCTTCTCCAGCACCAATATGTCCGGCTACGGAGACATCCCATAGTGATGGAAAAGTATCCTTATCCTTTGACCGCTGCTGAAACAAAAGCTGTTCTTTATCTGTGTAAAACCAAACATGAACCGTTGAATGGAATAGTCCTTTGAAATGCGCTTCTGATTTTAAACAAGTACGACCTGTTGGATTTCCGGATGCATCCAAAATGTCGACTAGCTCATCCATAAAAGTTATACCTTAATCAAAATAACTGAAGGTTTCCCCAGCTTTTATTGTAAGTAATGTTTCGTAAATCAATCGAATCACGTTTTCCACATCATCTCTATGCACTGTTTCAACGGTAGTATGCATGTAGCGTAGCGGTAAAGAAATCAAAGCGGAAGCTACTCCACCGTTACTGTACGCAAAGGCATCGGTATCAGTTCCGGTATATCTGGATGATGCCAATCTTTGGAAAGGTATTTTCTTGGCTTCCGCAGTTTCAATGATACGTTCACGAAGTTTGTTTTGTACTGCAGGAGCATATGAAATAACCGGTCCTGAGCCAATGGAAGTTTCGCCTTCTTTCTTTTTATCGATCATTGGAGTGGTGGTATCATGACATACATCCGTGACGATGGCAACATTCGGTTTTATGGTCTGGGTGATCATTTCGGCTCCTCTCAAGCCAATTTCCTCTTGAACCGAGTTCGTAATGTATAGTCCAAACGGTAATTTTTTCTTGTTTTCGTGTAACAATCGAGCAACTTCAGCAATCATAAATCCTCCAGCTCGATTGTCCAAAGCGCGACAAACAAACTTGTCCTTGTTCAACACTTGAAACTCATCGGGGTAGGTGATTACACAGCCCACATGGACTCCCATTTTTTCTACTTCCTCTTTGTCCTTAGCTCCTATATCTATAAAAATATTGTCAAGTTTTGGAGGTTCTTCTTTTGCTCTATTTCTGGTATGGATAGCAGGCCATCCGAAAACACCTTTTACAACACCATTTTTAGTATGGATGTTCACCCATTTTGATGGAGCAATTTGATGATCACTACCACCATTTCTAATAACATAAAGTAATCCATTATCAGTGATATAGTTGACATACCACGAAATTTCATCGGAATGGCCTTCAATAACAACTTTGTAAGGTGCGTCTGGATTCACAACCGCAACTGCCGTCCCATAAGTATCCGTAATAAAATCGTCTACATAAGGTTTCAGATATTCCATCCAAATCTTCTGACCTTCCCATTCGTAACCTGTTGGTGAGGCATTATTTAGATATTTTTCAAAGAATTTAAGCGATTTTGCAGTAATGATTTTTGATGCAGCCATGAAAATGATTTAGTCCACAAACATAACAATATTCACTTTTATTTAATAGCAGTGTTATTGGTTTATCCTTAATTTTGGCTAAATTTTAGAGTGTCCCGAATGTTGAGATATTATACTGTGCTGTTTTTAATGCTGATAGGTGTCAGTGGGTTTTCCCAAGAGACGGAGAAAGATTCTGTGCAGGATTATTACGTTCGCTTCGAAGGCGATTCCATTTTGTATAGTTCCATTGCCTTGGATGAAGTTTACTTATTTGGCAATCTGGAATTCGAGAATAGAAAGGAGAAGCTCCGATATTATATTCTTCGTCGTAAAACCCTAAAGGTTTATCCCTACGCCAAACTGGCGGCTGAACGATTGGAGGAGATGAATGATAGCCTTGTTAAAATTAAGAAGAGGCGTCATCGAAAAAAATACACCAAGACCGTTCAAAAATATGTTGAAGGAGAATTTTCAGACGAACTGAAAAAACTAACAAGGACCGAAGGACAAATCCTTATAAAGTTGATATATCGGCAAACAGGAAAAACGGCTTTTGATTTGGTCAAGGAACTTCGGAATGGTTGGCGCGCATTTTGGTACAACACTACGGCCAAAGCCTTTAAAATTAGCATTAAAGAAGAATTTCATCCAGAAAGAATTCATGAAGATTATCTCATCGAAGATATTTTACAGCGCGCTTTCGCCTCCAATAAACTACAGCGGCAAGAATCTGTTTTGGATTATGACTATGCCCAACTGAGCAATAAATGGAAGAAGCCTCCTGCCGAAAAAAACTAATCTTTGTTTTTCTTACCGAAAAGGGCGTCCATTACAATATTGACGGATTTGAATCCCATATAAATAGCCAATAGCCCCAATATTGACCCTAGTATTAACACGGGAATGTACAAAGGGTTTTCTTCATTTTTGAAGGCTTGGCTTAAAATAGCTGGACTTAAGAACATAAGAATAGCCGTATAGCCAAAAGATTTAATTCCCTTTGCCAAAAGTTGTTTGTCTGTTCCCATTGACTTCAAAAGTAGCAAGAATACTTTATATTTAGAGAGCATCTTTAAATTTCATCATGGAATTGCTCACACTTTTTATAGCCATACTTTTTATCATAATCGCCACGGTTAGGTTTAAAATGAATCCTGTACTGTCACTTACTCTTGCTGCAGTTTTTTCTGGACTTATGTTGGGTATGGATTCCACGAAAATTGTCTCCACCCTAGGTGAGGGGTTTGGAAAAACACTTTCCGGTATTGGTTTAGTGATAGCCTTCGGAACAATAATCGGTGTGTTTTTGGAAAAAACGGGAGGTACCAAAATACTTGCCAATTCTATTTTATCACTTATTGGGTTAAAACGTTCTCCCCTGGCTCTAAATTTGGCAGGGTTTGTAATTTCTATACCTGTGTTCTGTGATTCTGGTTTTGTGATTTTATCCTCATTAAATAAAGCTTTGAGCAAGAAATCTGGAGTGCCTGTGATGGTTTTTGCCATCGCATTGGCAACAGGTCTGTACTCGGCCCATGTTTTTGTTCCCCCCACGCCAGGACCTTTGGCAGCGGCAGCCGTGTTGGAAGCTGATTTGGGATTGGTAATGATTCTAGGTCTTGCCACGGCAATACCTGTTTCCTTGGCAGGATACTTTTGGGCACGATACATTGGTAAATCTTTGAAAGAACAAGAAAAAAAGGAGCATACGGTCCCCGACGAAGACATAGAAATTCCAAAGATTAAACCAATCCTTGCTTTTTTGCCCTTGCTGGCCCCCGTATTGTTAATAGCGTTGAAATCGATAGCGGATTATCCCACACACCCGTTCGGTGATGGAATGATTTTCAAAGTTTTTGGGTTTATTGGGAGTCCCATAATTGCTTTGCTCATAGGCGTTTTTTTCGCTTTTCCATTGGCTAGAGGTGTCGAATCAAAAGAGCGGAATACTTGGGTTTCCAGCGCTTTAAAGCAAGCAGGAGCCATTGTTTTGATTACAGGAGCTGGGGGTGCTTTTGGTGCTATTTTACGGACTATGGACATTGCGTCGATTTTCGATATTGGTGAAGCCTCAGGAACTACGGGTTTGTTAATTTGTTTCGCCATAGCGGCAGTTTTAAAAACCGCCCAAGGGTCATCTACAGTGTCCATTATTACCACCGCAGCCATAATAGCCCCGTTACTTGGCACTTTTGGACTAGAATCTCTGACTGATAAAGCTTTGAGTGTATTGGCAGTTGGGGCAGGCGCAATGACCGTCTCCCATATTAATGACAGTTATTTTTGGGTGGTATCCCAGTTTTCAAATATGGATATGAAAACTGCGCTAAGAGGACATACCGTTGCAACTTTTTTCCAGGGATTAACAGGTTTATTGGTAATTATTGTCCTTCACGCGTTGTTGTAGTTATTCAATGATCAAAGTTTGCTTGAATTCTTCCACAATTGCGAAATAACCCAGAGCAAATGAGTCAGGTCGTTCCACATTATCAAAAATTTCGATATTATCGAGACCAGTGACATCGAAGACGTTACCTCGAACTGTAGCGGCAGGAGTTTCAAAAATACCGCCGTCGTCTTCCGTTTGCTCGATAAGTAAGTCCATGTAGTTAAAAAACTGTTGGTCAGCGCCCAATAGGCTTACTTCCAATGCTTCCCCTGGCTCCAATTCCTTTTCAGAAAAATAAGAGAATTCAAATTCCTGTCCATCAAAAAACTGATCATCCAGGGTTAGAAATTCTCCATCACCAAAATCAAAAACATAATAATTTTCCATTTCTGGGATATCCGTAATGGTAATTTTTACTTCCGTATCGTCTTCATCAAACAAAGTTTCAGTCCCTTGCTCCAAATTGTCAATGGCAATTGTAGGTGAATACATAGTTCGACCTGCATACCTCTTCCCTTTGTGCTGAACAATTAGGAAAAAAATGGTATTTATGTTCAAAAACTCCGTTCTAATCCTTTCGTCCACATCGTTGCCAACAGTGTCTGGTTCGTATATGCCAGTACCTGGCTCAAATTCTTTAAGAATGGAGGTTCCCAAACTGAAATTCCCTGGAAAGTCTGGATCTTCTTCTCCGGCCAGTATTACTGCACTCTCCAGTTGTGTTACTGTGTTTTCGCCAAAAAAACCAGAAGATTCGGTCACCTTTATCCGAACAGGTACAAATTCTAGATTTGGGTCAACTTTGACAATACCATTTATCACAAGTCTAGGTTCTGGTTCGGGGAGCTCAACATCTATGACATCTTCACAAGACTGGAGGATAAGCAGAAAGAGACCAAATTTGGCAAGGGACAATATTTTTGTTGTTAAGGGTCTCAAATTTTGGGTGTTAGGATTATTCAATTTGAACGGTTTGCTTAAATTCTTCGACTACAGCAAAATATCCCAAGGGAAAATCTTCGGGACGGTTTACATTGTCAAAAAGCAAATTGTTATCCAATCCGGTAACGTCGAAAACATTGCCTCTTACAGTCGCTGCAGGAGTTTCGAACACACCTCCGTCATTTAGGGTTTGCTCCACCAACAGATCCATATAGTTGAAGAACTGCTGATCGGCACCCAAAATACTGATTTCAACTTGCTGACCGGCTTCTAGATCTTTTTGATAGAAATAAGAAAATTCAAATTCTTGTCCATCAATAAATTGATCATCCAGCGCCAAAAATTCGCCAAAACCAAAATCAAAAACGTAATAGTTGTCAATGTCCTCAACATCCGAAATGGTAATTTTGATTTCTGTGTCATCCTCATCGAACAGGGTTTCATCGCCTTGAACTAGATTGTCAAAAGGAACTGTTTTGGAATATGGCGTTCTTGCTACGAATCGTCTTCCTTTATGCTCCACGATAAGGATAAATACTGTGCCTGGTAAAAGTGATGAAGTCTGGATTCGCTGATCGGCGTCAAATGTAGGGTCAGGAATATAAATGCCTGAACCCGGTGCAGATTCTGCCAAAGAAGAAGTGGCTATATTATCTAGAAGCTCTGGTGCATCAGGGTTTGGCTGGCCATAGATAATTATTGCGCTTTCCAGAGAGGTCACCGGAGTTTCCTCAAAAAAATTGTTGGTTTCTGTAACCCTAATTTCAACGGGGACAAACTGCTGACTTTCATCAACTCTTAAAAGCCCGTTCACAATTAAACGTGCTTCCGTGGTTGGGACTTCAACATCAATTACATCTTCGCACCCTGATAATGCGAACAACAATCCAATGATCAAATACTTGTATCGCATATTAAAACTTAAAATTATAGGTTATCGCCGGAATAATCCCAAATATCGAGGTTCTTATAGCCTCGTTTCTTCCTGTATCTTGATTCTGTCTAAAATTGATTGACGCCGCATTTTGCCTATTGTAGAGATTGTAAATACTAAAAACCCACTCGGACTGAAAATTACCATTTCGTCTTTTTTTGTTTTTGAGTATGGCGGACACATCAAAACGATGGTAGTCCGGTAGTCGAGTTTGATTCCGTAAGCCAAAAAAGGGCACTACAAGACCCTGGAAATCGAATTGGCCGATGGGATAATTGGTAGGCTGGCCTGTTTGATAGATAAAATTTGCATTGAAATTCCATCTATCGTTAAGGTCATAACTGCCGTAAAGAGCTATGTCATGAGTTTTATCAAATGGAGTACTGTACCATTCTCCAAAGTTGATACCAGTCTCTAAATTGGATCGCCCATTATCAAAGGTTGGGGTGCGACCAGGGGTACGTTGTTCAGAACGGGATAGGGTATAAGCTAACCAACCTTGGAATCGTCCTTCATTTTTTCGCAATAAGAATTCTAATCCGTAGGCCCTTGCCTCACCATTTAGAATAACTTGCTCTATGGCATCATTTGCTATCAAATCGGCTCCATCAATATAATCGATTCTGTTTTGAATGTCCTTGTAGAACCCTTCAATTTCAAGGCTATATTCTCCATCATTGATGTTCCTGAAATATCCCAATGCGTACTGGTCGAGTAATTGTGGCTCCACAAAAGGACCACTTGGTGTCCATACATCCAAAGGTGTGGGAGAGCTTGTGTTGGATAACAAATGTAAATATTGCGCTAAGCGTGTGTAGCTTGCCTTGATGGAGTTATCTTCATTCATTGCGTAAGCCACCGAAACCCTGGGCTCAAGGTTCACAAAGGTTGAGAGGTTTTGTCCTCTTCCTGGATTAATGGTGTCAATGGGAACTGCTTCTTGGTATACCAATTGAAAAGGGTCAAAAACCACGGGCTGGTCATTTTCATAAACGAACAGTTCATCTTGCCCAAGTCGATTGAAAAGACTGACTCTTAGACCATAGTTTACACTGAGTTTTTCTGTGATTTTTTGTTCAACGTCCACATAACCAGCTGCCTCATTAGCATATTTTTTGGTTAGCTGTTCCTCAACAATTCCCGAATCTGGACTATTCGGTTTTATTTTCCCTGGATTAAACACGTAATAGATGTTGTTTAACCCATAATTTACCTGAAACTTATCGTTGATATAGTGCTTGAGGTCGTACTTGAGGTTAAAGTTCTGAATTCCTGAATCCCACTCAAAACCAACAAAGTCCAATTCCAGGCCATAAAAATAGTCGGAGTAAATCAGTGACAGATTAGAGAATAACTTATCTGAAAATAAATGATTCCATCTAAAGTTTCCAACTGCGTTACCGTATGTATTTACAAAACTGTCGTTGATGCTGAATAAATCCCTTCCAAAGTATCCTGACACGTAGATATTGTTTCTATCATTGATTTTATGGTTGAACTTGGTATTCAGGTCAAAGAAATAGGCCTTATTATCAACATCGAAGAGTGGTAAGAACAAATGCGCATAGGACGCTCTTCCGCCCACTAAAAAAGCGGTTCTATCCTTGGTTATGGGTCCTTCAATGAGTATTCTACTTGCAACAGCTCCAATACCTCCATTTACTTTCAAATCCTTGCTGTTTCCTTCTTTTTGAAATATCTCTAGGACAGAGGAAACCCTTCCGCCATACCTGGCCGGTATACCTCCTTTGAATAATTTCACATCCTTAATGGCGTCGGGATTGAACACGGAGAAGAATCCAAACAAGTGGGAGGAATTAAATATAGTGGCTTCATCCAGTAAAATCAGATTCTGGTCAGCCGACCCTCCACGAACGTTGAATCCTGAGGAAGCTTCTCCAGCGCTAGTGACCCCAGGTAAGAGCAGGAGGGATTTTATGACATCAGCCTCGCCCAACACTACGGGAATCTGTTTTATGGTTTGAACCGCAAGTGTGTTTACGCTCATTTGCGGCTTTCTAATGTCCAGTTGTTTTGACTCATCAGTAACCACCACTTCCTCCAATTCTTCAGCTTGCTGATTTAAGTTGAAGTCTTTTTTTTGATTTCTATTCAGGTTGATGGTTTCCTTAATGTCCTGATACCCTAAGTAACTAATAGTTACATCATAGGTTCCCTTTGGAAGCGTGATGGAATAGAAGCCATATTCATTTGTAGTTACCCCAGTTTGCAAACTTGGAAACGCGATGGTAACACCAATCAAAGTTTCGTTACTGCTTGCTTCGGAAATGGTTCCGCTCAGTGTATATTTTTGTTGTGCTTGAAGTAGGCTGTGATTTAAAAATAGAATTAGGAGAGCAATGAGTAATCTTTTGGACATAGCAACTATTTGTTTAAAGTTACATATTGGGTATGACAAATAAAAATGTAAATAGAAACCTTATTTGACAGTAAGCAATTTTGTGTCAAATTCGCCTATTGCAAAGTATCCGAATGGATTATCTCCTGGGTTTGTGATATTCACAATATTTCCGCGAATGTTGGATGGCGGTACTGAGAATGGGCCATCCCCGGTGTCTTCACCAGATTGAACCAAGGCTAAATTGGCATAGTTTGCAAAATCTTTATCAATACCAAAGATGGTAATGGCAAGTACATCTCCTGGAACCACATCTTCATAGAAATAGGAAAAAGTTAGTTGGCTATCCTGAAAAAAATCATCGTCAACGACTAAAAAGTTGCTGAACCCAAAGGAAAATAAGTAATGATTTCTCACTTCAGGGATATCGGTAAAGGATACCAGGACTTCAGTTTCGTCCTCTTCAAACAAAAATCCGTCGCCTTGCTCCACACTATCGATTTTTGGTGAAGGGTACATTTGTTGTGTTGCGGAATACACCTGGTTATCATAGTTGACCACCAAGGTATATGGTCTGTTAAATTGGAATTCTGGAAAATTGACACCGAACACGCCTGGTTGACTTTCCGTTAAATTAAAAGATTGTCCGGTTTCATCGTCAACTATGATTACACTAGCACCAATTGCTGGGGGGACTTCTTCGGCTAGGAATGGAGCAGTCAAGGTAAGTTTTACCCGTCCTGAGATTATTGGACTTCCATTGCTTTCATTGTAACCAATTAAGGCGTCGATCACCAATTTGGAATCGGATGTGGGTAAGTCCAAACTGATTGCGTCTTCACAACCAATATTCGCCAATAGAAAAAGAATTACAAAGAGGAACTGCCTCAAACTAATGATTTATAAATAATGATAGTCTAAAATAGACAATCATCATTTCAAAAAAGGGACAGTTTAACAGTTTCTTAAACTAGTGAGACCTAGGCTATTGTTTCTAAAATGGTATTCAAAGTGTTACTAGGACGCATAGCGTTTGAAGCTTTTGAGGCCTCCGGCAGGTAGTAGCCACCAATCTCAACCGAACTTCCTTGAGCTTCGATAAGCTCTTTGGCAATTTGCTCTTCATTTGCTTTTAGGGCATCAAATACTTTTCCGAAAATGGATTTGAGTGAAGTATCTGCATCCTGATGGGCCAGGTGCTCTGCCCAATAGAGTGCTAGATAAAAATGGCTTCCTCGAGTATCTAATTCATTCACTTTTCTTGAAGGTGACTTGTCATTATCCAAGAACTTTTCAGTTGCCTTATCCAATGCATCGGCCAAGACCGCGGCTTTTTGATTTTGATTTTTCTCCCCAAAATGTTCTAAGGAAACACCAAGGGCCAAAAATTCACCCAGCGAATCCCAACGAAGGTGTCCTTCTTCCAAAAATTGCTCTACATGTTTTGGAGCAGACCCTCCAGCACCGGTTTCGAAAAGCCCTCCACCGTTCATTAAAGGAACAATGGATAACATTTTAGCACTAGTGCCAACTTCCAGTATCGGAAATAAATCGGTTAGGTAATCACGAAGCACATTACCTGAAACTGAAATGGTATCCTTTCCTTGCTTTATCCGTTCCAACGTAAACTTAGTAGCTTCGATAGGGGATAGGATTCTAATATTGAGTCCTTCGGTATTGTGATCTTTCAAATATTCTGTGACTTTGACGATCAGTTCTCTGTCGTGTGCGCGCTCCTCATTCAACCAAAAAACAGCTGGAGTGTCGGTTGCTCTTGCACGTGTTACGGCTAGCTTTACCCAATCTTGAATAGGAGCATCCTTAACCTGACACATTCTCCAAATATCCCCTTCTTCAACATTATGCTCAATCAGTGTTTGGTTTGAACTATTGCTTACTACTCGAACACTTCCCGCCTTTGAAATCTCAAAAGTCTTGTCATGCGAGCCATACTCCTCCGCTTTTTGAGCCATAAGACCAACATTAGGTACGGTTCCCATCGTGGTTGGGTCGAAAGCACCATGTTCTTTACAGAAATCGATTGTAGCTTGATAAATTCCTGCATAGCTGCTATCAGGAATAACCGCTTTTGTATCTTGAAGTTCACCATTTTTGTCCCACATCTTGCCAGAATTTCTAATCATCGCTGGCATGGAAGCATCTATGATGACATCACTGGGAACGTGAAGGTTGGTAATACCTTTATCTGAATTTACCATGGCTAGGTCAGGTCCATTTTCGATGCCCTGAGCTATGGCCTTTTTGATTTCTGACTTTTCAGAATCGGGCAACTCCTCCAATTTATCCAGAAGAGTTTCCAGTCCATTGTTGGCATTGACGCCTATTTTTTCCAAGGTTTCTCCATGAGTATTGAACAAATCTGAAAAATATGCTTGTAAAGCGTGCCCGAAAATGATAGGGTCGGAAACTTTCATCATTGTAGCCTTAAAGTGGAGCGAAAGCAATAAACCTTGCTCTTTGGCATCTGCAACTTCACTCTGAAGAAAGTCTACAAGCGCTCGCTTGCTCATTACGGTGGCATCAATAATTTCATCCTTTTGAAGGGCAACCTTATCTTTTAAAATGGTAGTGTTTCCATTTTCATCCACTAATTCAATTCGAATGTCATCCGCATTTTCAAGAGTAGTAGACAATTCGTTACTTCTAAAATCACCCTTTGACATCGTTGCAACATGCGTTTTGGAATCTGGGTTCCATGCTCCCATACTATGCGGATTCTTTTTGGCATAGTTCTTAATGGCTTTGGGTGCTCTTCTATCTGAGTTCCCTTCACGAAGAACTGGGTTTACTGCACTCCCTTTAATCTTGTCGTACTTTGATTTTATGGTTTTTTCTTCCTCATTTTTTGGTTCATCCGGATAATCAGGCAGATTGAACCCTTTTTGTTGCAATTCTTCAATGGCTTCTTTCAGCTGAGGTATTGAAGCGCTTATGTTCGGAAGTTTGATGATGTTTGCCTCTGGAGTTTTGGCCAATTCTCCGAGTAGGGCCAAATCATCTGATACTTGTTGCTCTTTTTCCAAATACTCAGGAAAAACCGCTAGTATTCTTGCTGCAAGGGAAATGTCTTTTGTTTCAATCGCAATATTAGCCGTATTGGTGAATGCTTTTACAATAGGCAAAAAGGAAAGTGTTGCCAAGGCAGGAGCCTCATCGGTCTTCGTGTAAAAAATCTTAGCCATTAAGGTATTTTTTTAGAGCGGTGCAAATATACGACTTATGCCCATTTTGATACTAGGGTATATTGCTAAAAAAAGAGATGGTTTTTTGAGGAAATACCAAAAACAAAAGCCATATCTATGTTTGCACATTGATATGGCTTTCTGAAAAGGGCTATAAGACATCATTTTGTGTTGCCACAAAATCGCAACCATTGATTGCGTCCGTTACCCCTTTGACGTTTACTCAACACTATGTCCTTAATTTTTCAACTAAACAACATCTTGTAAAGTGTCTAACGAATTCCTGAATTTTATCAAAACGGAAAATTGCTCTTCCGTCCGCACATAAAACTCATTATTTCTTCTTCAGTTCTGCCGAAACTTCCCTGGATTCGAAATTCCTTTTGTGATTAGTAGTGTTACCAATTAAAAAGGGAGTCATTAGTTTAAAGAACGTCAACTTTAAATTCAAAACATAAATTTGATATAATCTCCTCTACATTTCTTTGACTAAATTATAATAAACTCCCAGATTTCCAAATTTTGTAAGGGATTAAAAATCAACATGATATGAACCATGGTTATTAACAATTGTTCATAAAAAAAGCACCCTGCAAAGGGTGCTTTTTATTTTAATATGGATCGAAGAACTATCCTCTAATCTCTTTAATACGGGCTTTCTTACCAGTAAGTCCTCTAAAGTAGAAGATTCTAGATCTACGAACTTTACCTTTCTTGTTCACCTCAACTCTTTGGAGTGCCGGCATATTGATTGGAAAAATTCTTTCTACTCCTACGGTACCTGACATTTTACGAATTGTAAACGTTTCAGTTGACCCTGTTCCTCTTCGTTGTATAACTACACCTTTGAAGAACTGAGTTCTAGTTTTTTCACCTTCCTTGATTTCATAGTACACAGTGATTGTGTCACCAGATGAAAACTTTGGAAATTCTTTTTTTGGAACAAATTCGTCTTCGACAAATTTTATTAAGGATTCCATTGTGTTGTTTTTTAAGTTTTTACAAGATTAACTTTCACGGTTTTCGTCAGAGGTTAATTTTGAGATTGCAAAAATAGTGCAATATTTAGAATTGACAAGGTAATTTTTACTTTTTAGAGCTGCTATTGAAAGTCTTCCAACTTTTTGACATGGTTTGTAGCGAAGAGTATGAGTCCAATGGCAAATAAGACGTAGGGTAGAGGTCCTATTAATGCAAAAATCTTGCTCCAAGTTAATACCGAATCTACACCAGCTTGGGCTGCAATAATATTTCCAGAAAAATTGAGTATTGTTACTACTAAGGCTAAAATGCTTGCAATAAGCATAAGCACCGTAGCGCTATTCTTTTTTTTGCTGATCAAGATGATACAAGCGATAATTACTACTATTTGACCCAATACTCCCAGTAAGGATCCAATAGCATAAATAAATGTTTGTGAATTGTCCATATTATTTCAATAAATCAGGTCGTCTTTTTATAGTCCTTTCTATAGCTTGTTCTTCCCGCCATTTTTCAATTTTTGGAAAATCTCCAGTCAACAAGATTGGAGGTACTTCCATGCCCTTATAATCGGAAGGCCTTGTATAAACCGGAGGGGCCAATAAATTGTCTTGAAAGGTATCTGTGAGAGCTGAAGTTTCATCATTTAATACCCCAGGTAACAATCGTATTATTGAATCACACAACACTGCCGCTGCAAGCTCGCCTCCTGAAAGCACATAATCTCCTATAGAAATTTCACGCGTTACAAACAAATCCCGAACTCGCTGATCTACCCCTTTGTAATGACCACAAAGAATAATCAGGTTTTTTTTGAGGGAAATCTCATTTGCTGCAGCCTGGTTTAAAGTATCTCCATCTGGGGTCATATAGATAATCTCGTCATATTCCCGCTCCTTTTTCAGTTGTGAGATACATTTGTCGATGGGCTCTATCATAAGCACCATCCCGGCACCACCTCCAAATTGATAATCATCCACTTGTTTGTAATTTCCTTTGGAATAATCCCTCAGGTTATGAAAATGAACTTCAACAAGACCTTTTTCTATCGCACGTTTGAGTATGGATGCTTCAAATGGGCTCTTCAATAGTTCAGGTAAAACAGTGATAATGTCTATCCGCATGAATAAGGAGGTTTATTCCAATACTTAAGTATTAGACCAAAAGTAATGAAGATATGATTCATCCTTGACCCATCCCAATCGTTCATACAGTTTTTGAGCGGGGTTGGACACTGCAGTTTCCAAGGCTAGACCTTTATACCCAGCTTGTTTACAGTATTCTTTGGCCTCATTCAATAATGCTTCTCCAACTCCTTTTTTTCTTGATTCGGAAATCACAAAAAGGTCATTCAATATGTATATGGGTTGCATAGATACTGATGAAAACGTGGTGTAGAGCTGTGTAAACCCTATTGGTTTTCCATTATCCATCGCTAAAAGCAGCAATGTTTCATTCCGGAGAAATCGCTCTTTTAAGAAAATACGGGCAGCATCACAGTCTGAATTTTGCTCATAAAATACGCGGTAGGCATCAAAAAGGGGAACAATGAGTTCCAAATCATCCAGTGAAGCTTTTTTGATTTCCATACTTTGGGTGTTGCAATTAAGCAACAGAGTTCATTAGAATAATTAAAGGTGAGAATGGGAAAATACTATCCTCGCCAGGTCCTTTAATTACTTGTTTTTCTGCCTATTCAGTTCATCTTGCAATTGACGGCTGATTTTTTGCTCACGTTCCAAAGAACGTCTTCGATGTTGCTCGTATTCTTTTTCTAAATCAGCAAGAGCGGTCTTCGCTTGATGCGTAAGAAAATTACTGTTTCGGTATTTGTATATGAAAAAGAGCAAGAACAACATTAGACCAAGAATAATGCCCCAAAGAATGAGTTTATATGTGCCCTTGCTAACCAATGCACCAAAAAATGACATGCTGTCTTTTTCCTCGGTTACATTCTTTAGATTAGTTGTGGTTTCCTGTAATTTGGAATTTAGATCTTCTATTTCAGCCTTGTTGCTTGTAATTGTAGAGGACAAGTCTTTTATAGTAGCATTGGCTGTATTTATAGAATCGAAAATATTCCCTTTTATTCTATAAAGATCTCCAACCTTAACTACTTCATAACGAATGCCATTGGCACGGTAGTTACCGGACTTTCGTTCCAATTCTTGAAATTGACCTACCAGGGTTTCGTCTTTGGCAGATTGTGTTTCTTGCTGTGCGTTAACGTTACAGAATACGGTTAGTAGGGTTAGGGTTAAAAGGATTCGTAAACATTTCATGGTCAATGCGTGTTTTATTTTGATTAAGGGTAGGGCGAAATTACGCCAATAAACTAAAAATCAAAAGAAATTCATGAATACTAAGCCGTTACACCTGTAATTTTTATCCTAATAATAGGTATACCTTCTTACTTTGGCAATATACTTGGCCAGTCTGATGACTTGATGTGAATATCCATATTCATTATCATACCATATATATAGCACTATACTTTTTCCATCTGCAGAAACTAAAGTGGCTTTACTGTCATAAATAGAAGGAGCAGAGGCTCCAACAATATCAGAGGAAACCAATTCATTGCTCAAGGAATATTTTATTTGTTCAACCAAGTCGCCTTCCAATGCGTACTTTTTAAGTATGGTATTGATACTATCCTTTGAGGTCTTATTCTTGACTTCAAGATTCAAAATGACCAATGAACCGTTTGGTACAGGCACTCTGATTGCATTTGAAGTCAGTTTGCCCTTGAGTGAAGGAAGAGCTTTGGCTACTGCGGCCCCAGCTCCAGTTTCAGTGATAACCATGTTGAGAGCAGCAGCACGACCTCTGCGGTATTTTTTGTGCATGTTATCCACAAGATTTTGGTCATTGGTATAGGCATGTATAGTTTCCAAATGCCCCTTTTTTATTCCCAGAGAATCTTCGATTACCTTTAAAATGGGTGTAATAGCATTTGTGGTACAGGAAGCGGCCGAGTAGATTTTGGTCTTATCTGGATCAAACTCGGTGTGATTTACACCATGCACAATATTTGGAACTTCCTTACCTGGGGCCGTAAGCAATACTTTACTAGCTCCTTTAGCTTCTAGATGTCTTTCCAAAGCGGTCTTATCTCTAAACGCTCCCGTGTTGTCAATTATCAATGCATTGTATATACCGTATTGGGTATAGTCAATAGATTCTGGTTTGTCCGCAGTAATGAATCTTACCGTGGTGCCGTTTACCAATAGGGCGTTGTTTTTTACGTCGATATCCACAGTACCTAAAAACTGACCATGAACAGAATCTGTTTTTAGCAAAGCAGCCCGTTTTTCCAAGATTTCCTCATTGACTTCGCCTCTTACAACAATAGCCCTTAACCTGAGCTGACTTCCTCTTCCGGTTTTGGCCATTAACTCGCGGGCCACCAATCTCCCGATTCTACCAAATCCATAAAGGACAACATCTTTTGGTTTTATCTCTTTGGAGGAGCTTGCATCTTTCAACTTTTCTACCACAAATGCCTTCACATTTAAATGGTTGTTATCATCTGAATGATACTCATAGGTCAACTTACCAATATCAAGTTTGGCGGGAGGAAGGTTAATATCGTTTATTGCCCTTAGAATCTCAACAGAATCGAATATGGAGATCGGTTTTTGTACAAATTCACCTGCATATTCATGTAAATTGATAATGTCACTGACATTTTTGTCAATTATTTGATTTTTAAAAAGCACAACTTCTATGGCCTTATCGTACCATAGGTCACTAATAATTTTAATAAACTCTGTGGTAGCTTTTCTTCTGTCTGCTTGGAATGCAAGTTCCTTTTCGTAAGACTTAATGTCACTCATGGATTTTGGTTGAAGTTGTCTTTTAAATTTTCGGCAAAATTATATATTTCAAACGTTTTCGTAAAGGAAATTTTAAATAAAAAAGGCGTCCTGTATTAGACGCCTTTTTTTAACTCATTTTTTTATGTGCTATTGGAGAATTAGTCGTTCTTTTTCTCCCTTTTCATTAATCATGGTGAAACTGGTTCTGCCATATTTTGAAATTTCTCCGAAATGCTCTTTGGCATCGTCGATGTCATCTATTTCATTATCACCTACCGCAATTATGATTTTGTTTTCAAGTCCATATCTTTCATATCCTTGAGGTACATCAACAATTTTTACACCTTTTTTGGTACCATAAGTTCTTTTGTCCTTTTCTGATAAGTTTTTGACAGTAAATCCGGTTGCTGGAAGAATTGTGGTCTGGTCTTTTTTCAAAGTCACCTTTCTTGTTAACCTACTTCCGTCCCGTTCCACGGTAACATCAATGACATCTCCAGGTCGTTTGGAACGCAAATAACCTGTTAATTCAGAAAATTTACGAACACTAATGTCGTCCACTTGCTTAATCACATCACCTTCCTTCAAGCCGGCCGCTTCAGCTCCAGAATCTTCTGTAATTTGGGAAATATAGACACCTTCAATCTCATTTAGTCCAAGCTCGGTAGCGCTTTGCGGATTTAAATCACCGCCTCTAATTCCAAGTAACCCTCTTTGCACATTGCCAAACTCCATAATGTCTTCAACAACTTTTTTGGCAATATTACTGGGTACTGCAAAAGAATATCCTACATAAGACCCAGTTTGAGAGGTAATTGCAGTATTTATCCCAATGAGATCGCCATTGGTGTTGACCAATGCACCGCCGCTATTGCCTGGGTTTACCGCTGCGTCTGTTTGAATAAACGATTGCTGGCCTAGGGTCAATGACCGCGCCTTCGCACTGATAATTCCTGCTGTTACCGTAGAAGTAAGACTAAAAGGGTTTCCAACTGCGAGCACCCATTCCCCAACTCTTGAGTTATCTGAATCACCAAAGGCCAAATAGGGTAGAGGCCTATCTACTTCAATTTTTAAAAGTGCAATGTCCGATTCCGCGTCAGCTCCAATGACCTCTGCTTTGTATGTTTTTTTGTTGTTCAGGGATACTTCTAGTTGACTGGCATTGGCAATCACGTGATTGTTGGTCACGATAAACCCATCGGGTGAAATGATCACTCCAGAACCGGTTCCGATTTGCGGGGTTTGTTTGCGTTCAAAACCATAAAAGAAATCAGCAAGATTATTGCTGCCTTTGCTGATGCTCAAATTTTTAACATGGACCACCGCGTTTACGGTTTTCTCTGCAGCAATTGTAAAGTCCACTTCATTGATTCCGGCACCCAGTGCAGAAGTTGGTGCAGTACTGGTTCTTAATAATGGAGTTTCTTGGGCATTACCCACTACTGTGTATGTATCTTTTTCAAAAAATAATTTATAGGCTCCTAATGTTATTGCTCCCGCGAAAAGGGATACGAGGAACAAACTGGCTATTTTCTTCATATTTCAATAATAATTTAACATTCTGATTAAACAAAATTAAATGTATTCGTCTTTTACTTGGTCGGTTTAACTCGTTTTTAACTACAAAATTTTCCTTAAAGAATACCCTATATTTGTTCCTTTGTAAGCAATTATGGTACTAGAATTTTTCAAATATCAGGGAACAGGCAATGATTTTGTTGTGATAGACAACCGCCAACTTGTATTTTCCAAAAGCGATACCAAATTGATTACAAAACTATGTGATCGAAGATTTGGCATAGGAGCGGACGGGTTGATTCTGATAGAAAATGATGAAAATTCAGATTTTAATATGATCTACTATAATTCCGATGCAAGCCAAAGTCTTTGCGGTAACGGCGGAAGATGTGCCGTTGCCTTTGCACACTATCTAGGCATGATAGACAAGGAAACCACTTTTACCGCAATCGATGGACTTCATAATGCAACCATTGAAGGGGATGAGGTAAAGTTGAAAATGGGAAATGTTACAGAGATAAAGGAAAAACCAACCTATACCTTTTTGGATACTGGCTCACCACATCATGTGCAATTGGTTGATAATTTGGAGGAGATGGATGTTAAAACGATTGGTGCCAAACTTCGCTACGGCATGTATGGAAAGTCAGGAAGTAATATCAATTTTGTATCGCAAGGTGATAAAGGTTCCTTTAATGCTCGAACGTATGAGCGTGGTGTTGAAGATGAGACTCTCTCGTGTGGCACGGGTGTAACCGCGGTAGCTATCGCAATGCACAAAATGGGAAAGACTACTTCTGACAAGGTGAAAATTAATATGCCCGGAGGAAATTTATCGGTCAGTTTTGACCAAGAAAACGGTTTGTATACCAATGTTTTTTTAAAAGGCCCCGCCAAGCAAGTATATAAAGGAGAGGTAACATGGTAGACTTAAAAGGAAAGCATGTTTATCTAAGGGCTCTAGAACCAAAGGACCTTGAATTTCTGTACCAGCTTGAAAATGATACCTCTATTTGGGAAATAAGTGGAACTCTAAAACCTTATTCTAAAAAAGTACTCAGACTTTATCTGGAGAATGCCCATCGAGATATTTACGAGGTAAAACAGCTGCGATTGTGCATTTGTGATATGAACCATGTTTGTATAGGCCTTATCGACCTATTTGATTTTGACCCTAAAAATAAAAGAGCAGGAATGGGAATTGTCATTGTAAAACCAGAGGATAGAAACAAAGGTAGGGGAGCTGAAGCTCTTTCTTTATTGTGTAATTATGCTTTTACAATTCTAGATTTGCACCAACTGTATGCCAATATCCTGGAAGAAAACGAAAACAGTATCCATTTATTTGAAAAATTGGGTTTTGAAAAAATTGGACTCAAAAAAGAATGGATAAGAACTAGCAATGGTTTCAAGAACGAAATATTGCTTCAAAAAATTAATTCAAGTGTATCTTAAGAAAATGCTTTGGGCGGTAGCCATTTTAGGTCTTTTAATATGTGGATTTGTGGTCTATCAAATCTATTCTGCCATTTTTAGTCCCAACACCCAGTTCAATAACAATGAAGCCTACGTGTATATTAATTCCGGCGCTTCAATTGCAGATGTAAAGCAAAGCCTTGAACCCTTGCTTAAGGATATTTTATCCTTTGAATCTGTAGCAGATCGTAAAGGATATTCCAATAATATAAAAGGTGGGAAGTATGCCATTAAAAAGGGCATGAGCAACAATGATATCATAAATACACTTCGCATCGGAAACATTCCGATAAAAGTGTCTTTCAATAATCAAGAACGCTTGGAAACTTTGGCAGGAAGAATTTCCCTTCAGATTGAGGCTGACAGCCTTGCCTTGTTAACTGCTTTCAATGACACTTCATTTCTAGAAGCTTCCGGATTTGATACGGATACCAAATTATGTATGTATCTCCCTAATACCTATGAATTTTTCTGGGATACAAATGCCGAGGAATTTCGAGATAGAATGCTAAAGGAGTATAAAAAGTATTGGAATGAAAGCAGGCTGGAAAAAGCAGAAAAACTAAACCTTTCTCCAACCGAAGTCATGTCTTTGGCCGCCGTTGTCCAAAAGGAAACGGCTAAGGCAGATGAAAGACCAAGAGTAGCTGGTGTATATCTTAATAGAGTAAGACAACGAATTCCCCTTCAAGCTGACCCAACGGTAATTTACGCCATTAAAAAAGAAACAGGTAACTATGATACCATAATTAAACGTGTATTGTATAGGGATTTGGAAATGGAATCTCCTTATAATACCTATAAATATCCAGGAGTGCCCCCCGGTCCTATAACCATGCCCGATATTTCGTCTATTGAAGCAGTTTTAAACCCGGAAAAGCACGATTATCTCTTTTTTGTAGCTGATGTTTCCAACTTTGGATACCACATTTTTGCCAAGACACTTGCGCAACATAACCGAAATAAGGTGCAATACGTCAAATGGCTCAATGCTAAGAAAGTATATAGATAATACCTTTTAGCGTTAATTTTCAGCGATTTAACGTAATTCGAACCGTATTTAAGAAAATCTTAGGAGCTTTGAACTTGTTAATCTAATGTCTCCCCCTATATTTGCCGGCCAAATTTGATTTCATTGTAATTCGGCAATGAGACATTAAAAATTTGAGTTATGAAAAGATGGATAAGTTTTGTTTTGCATCTTGCCATGATTGTGATTTTAACCAGCTTCGGTTCATACACCGCAGCGAAGCATGTGGATTACCAAATCCCTGACTCGTTAAAAGCTGCGACCAATGATGAGGCTTTTGTGCTTCCATATGCGGAAGTTACAGAAAGTACCTTGGTCAATCCTCCCTACTTAGGAAATGCGTACAATGGTTTTAAAGAAGCTCTTGCGTTTAAAGAATCGCAAGGAAGGTACAATGTGGTCAACACATTTGGTTACCTAGGAAAATACCAATTTGGATTGGGTACTCTAAATCTTATGGGCGTGTATGATGCCAACTCTTTTTTGAACAACCCCAAACTTCAGGAAAGAACATTCGAGACCAATATTGCACGAAACAAGTGGATATTGCGACGTGACATCAAGCGTTTTAATGGAAAAAAGATTAGAGGTGTCGTAATTACAGAATCCGGTATTTTGGCTGCTGCACATTTAGCAGGGGCCGGGAATGTAAAGAAATATCTGCGTTCTTACGGAAAGAATGATGTGGCTGATGCCTATGGAAGTAGCATATCATACTACATGGGCAAGTTTGCTGGATTTGATATTTCAAGCATTCAACAAAAAAGAAACGCTAAAGTTTAATAAATAAGTATTTTCGATTTGGATAGAGGCCCAGAATTCATTCTGGGCTTTTTTTATGCCTGGATGATAAAAATAGTAGGTCGCTTGTTCAGGTCAAGCGTAATTTCATTCCACTCATGCACACTTTTAGTCTGAATAAATTCCGTTGGCAAGGTAATATCGCTTGCTATACAAAGACGAGTGCTTTTATGCAGCGTTTTCGTAAGCTCTTTCAATAACTTATCGTTTCGGTACGGAGTTTCCATAAATATCTGGGACTGACCTTTTTCTTTAGAAAGTCGTTCCAGGTTTTTGATCATTGCTTTTCTTTCCGAAGTGTCAATGGGCAAATACCCATTGAAGGCAAAATTTTGACCGTTCATTCCACTAGACATCATAGCCATTAAAATGGAAGAAGGACCAATCAAGGGAACAACCTGAATCCTTTTTTCATGGGCTACTTTAACTACTGATGCACCTGGGTCGGCAATTCCTGGGCAACCCGCTTCAGAAAGAATTCCAATATTATGCCCAGATATGCAAGGGTCCAAATAAGTAGGAATAATTGCTGGGTCGGTAAATTTGTTCAAGGTTTCAATATGAAGGCTTGGTTGAGCCTTGCTAGGGCTTATTCTTTTGATAAACCTTCTGGCAGTTTTCTCATTTTCCACAATATAGTGGTCAATGTTTTCAATTGCTCTTTTAATGGAGATGGGCAGCACTTCCAGAGGGGCATTATCGCCCAACGCTGTAGGTATCAAATAAACTTTTCCAGAAACAAGACTTGGTTTAACCTCTTCCATTCAATTCAATCTTTTTGCAATGACCTGACATGCAAGGTCGACCATTTGATAGACTTTTTCAAATCCATCTTCACCTCCGTAGTAGGGATCGGGAACTTCACTCAATCCCAAATCCACTTCATCCAACAATAGTTTCACCTTTCTTTCATCTACTTTGCCGTTGGCAAGCTTAATGATATTGGAGAAATTGCTTTTGTCCATGGCATAGATATAATCAAAATCGCGAAAATCCGTTTTGGAGAACCTCCTGCATTTTTGAGCGCTGATATCAATCCCATACTTGTTGGCCACGGCTATCGACCTCTCATCAGGAGGATTGCCAACATGGTAGCCCGCGGTTCCTGCTGAATCGACAAAAACTTGGCTGGGGTCAACTTTGGATTTTAAAACACCTTCCGCCAAAGGAGACCTGCATATGTTTCCAAGGCAGACCATCAAAACTTTGGTTTTCATGAAATAAAATTAGGAGAATTTCTTGTTCAGGTCTTCAATATACTTTCTGAACTGCTTATCGGTTTCTGCTAGGTTGTCCACGGTTTTACAGGCGTGCAATACGGTTGCATGGTCTCGTTTTCCAATCTGGGAACCTATGCTTGCCAAAGATGCCTTCGTGAATTTTTTAGCGAAGAACATAGCGAGCTGACGGGCCTGAACTATGTGTCTTTTTCTTGTTTTGGATTGAAGGGTGGCCACATCCATTTCAAAATAATCGGAGACCACTTTTTGGATGTAATCAATAGAAACTTCCCTCTTGGTATTCTTGACAAATTTTTCGACCACCTGCTGAGCCAACTCCAAGGTAACCTCGCGTTTGTTGAAAGAAGATTGCGCAATCAAAGAGATTATGGCCCCTTCCAATTCTCGAATATTGGTTTTAATGTTCTTTGCCACATGGTCAATAATGTCCTCTGGCATCTCCACCCCGTCGCGGTACAATTTGTTCTTTAAAATGGAAACCCTAGTCTCGTAATCTGGACTTTGCAGTTCAGCTGATAATCCCCATTTAAACCTGGACAATAAACGTTGCTCAATATCTTGCATATCGACAGGGGCTTTGTCCGAAGTCAAGATTACCTGTTTTCCGTTTTGATGCAAGTGATTAAAGATGTGGAAGAATACGTCCTGTGTTCCGGATTTACCAGATAAGAATTGCACATCATCAATAATGAGCACGTCGATAAGTTGGTAAAAGTGGATAAAATCGTTTCGAGTATTCTTTTTTACAGATTCAATGTATTGTTGGGTGAATTTCTCCGCAGAAATATAAAGTACAGTCTTCTCAGGATACTTATCCTTGATTTCTACACCAATTGCGTGAGCCAAATGTGTTTTTCCCAATCCAACGCCTCCGAAAACCAACAATGGATTGAAGGAAGTCCCTCCTGGTTTATTGGCTACTGCCATACCTGCTGAACGTGCCAATCTGTTTGAGTCACCTTCTAAGAAGTTCTCAAAATTATAGTTTGGATTCAACTGGGATTCAATCTTTATATTTCGGATACCCGGAATTACAAACGGGTTTTTAAGCTCTGGACTTTTAGATGTAATTGGAACATCCAATTCTTGTGGACCAACTGCTGTTCGGTTGGCACTAGGAATCTGTTCTGTAAACGGTTCCTTGTTACCATACTTGTTTTCCATCTTAATGATGTAGATAAGCTTGGCGTTGTTGCCCAACTCTTTGGTCAAGGCAACTTTTAGAAGTTTCACATAATGCTCTTCTAGCCATTCGTAAAAAAACTTACTGGGAACTTGAATGCTTAGTGCATTGTCTGTTAACTTGATAGGCTTGATAGGTTCAAACCAAGTTTTGAATGCCTGCGGTTGGATATTATCCTGGATAAAAGCCAAACAGTTGTTCCATACGGAATTTGCAGTAACACTCATAAAAGTCTTTCCTTAGTTTTGTTGGTTAGCTTTAAGCTTTTGGTTCAAACATCTGAGGGGAATCAGATGCTTTTTGACAGCGACAAATATGTGAACAAATCTTTGAAAAAAAAAATGATTTTAGGGTTGAATATTCTGTTTTTTTTTCGCATGTTTCTTTAAGGATAACCAAGACAATAAATATATAATTTTTCGACAACTATATGAGCCAAAATTCCTTTTCTTTTCGTGTTAGATATGCTGAAACTGACCAGATGGGTGTGGTGCACCATGGCAACTACGCACAATATTTAGAAATGGGAAGGATAGAGTGGTTAAGAAGCATTGGAACCTCTTATAGAGAGATGGAAGAAAATGGAATCATACTCCCTGTAATTTCCTTACAAATTGATTATAAAAAATCCGCATTGTTCGACGACCTACTTACAGTAGAGACCACAATTAAAAAACCCCCGTTAGTTAAGATTGAATTTGATTATAAAATATATAATGACTCAAATGAGCTGTTGGCCATTGCAAAGACCGTTTTGGCATTCATGGACAAGGAAACAAATAGACCGATAAAATGTCCCGACCATATTTTGGAAAAAATAGACTTCAACTAATTTTCCGCAAAAACCACACTTATTCCGCCTTCGAACTTAAAACCTTGGGTTTTATACTAGCTTTTTGATGTTGACATGTTGCATTTCATCAAAAACTTGAGCTGTTTGTTCTGCTTCACTTTCACGGACCGAAATAATCAACTCGCATCGTAACTCCATTTTTTGGGAAACCAGATTTATGCCTTTCTGTTTGATTGTCCTCATTACCCTGTCCATTTGTAGGTAATCAAAACTCAGCTCAAATTGGACTTCTATGGTTTTTTCAATTATTGAAGCACTTTCAAGTGCCATTTGAGCAGTGGTTCGATAGGCTTGGATCAAACCACCTACTCCGAGTTTTGTTCCGCCAAAGATTCGGGTAACTGCAACAAGTACATTGGTGACCTCAAAAGACTGAATTTGTCCATAGATAGGCATTCCAGCAGAATTGTTGGGCTCTCCATCATCATTGGCCCTGTACTTGGGTTGTTTTGTGCCCAATTGCCATGCATAGCAGACATGGTTGGCTGTATGATGTTCTTTTCGTAAAGACTCAATAATAGGTTTCACCTCCAATTCATTGGAAATTGGAAAAGCATAACCAAAAAATTTACTCTTTCTATCCTTAAATAGAATTTCAGGAGATGGTTTTAAAAGCGTTTTGTACCGGTCTTTGTCCATTAGAAGAGAGCCACAAGTATAATGCTAACCACAGCCAGAGCTATACCTCCCCAGTTTTTGGAGCTCATTTTTTCCTTGAATAACACAATACCCAAAAGTGTTGTAAGCATTACAATTGCCACATTATTTAAGGTGAATATGGCAGCGCTGTCCATTCCTCCATGTTGAAGAGCTCTTACCAGCAGGAAAATCGAGAAAAAATTGGGAACACCTAATAAAATTCCACCCACAACATTCTTAAAATTTACCTTCAATGGAGTTTTGACCGCCTTTATCCCAATAAAACAAAATCCCGAAATTGCGGCAAACCCGAAAAGCATGGCCGAAAAAATAGAAACCTCTTCTGGCTCCAAATGCTCGGTTTCAAAGTATTTAATACTTGCGTCTATAATTCCAGAGCCTAAAAAGACGAGCAAGGGTAAAATCAGTGATTTTTTGGAGATTTCCATACCATCATCTTTCATGGAAGCGAAATAGACCGCTGCCAACGCCAGAAATATCCCAGCAATCTGAAAGCCTGACAGCCTTTCTTGATAGAGGACTACTCCTAGAACAACAGGTATCACCAACGACATTTTTGTAGCTACTGATGCGACGGAAACCCCGGCCACTTGCGCTGTTTTGGCCATTAAATTGAATACTAGGATAAAAAAGATTCCCAAAGCAATGGCACCCAAAAACCATGACTTTTGAGTGATTTCCGCAAAATTAAACTCATTGTCCGAAATTAAAAGACCTACGGTGCATGCCACCACATAATTCACAACAATGGCATATAATGTTTGGACCTTATATACATCGAAAAGCTTAAAAATCACAAACAAGAAACTTGTACACAGTACACTTAAAACTAAATAGATCATTTATAAATGGGACTTTAACTGGGTTATATCTTCTTTTCCAACTTGTAAGTTCCATACATTGATTCCTAAGATTGAAGCCGTGTCGGTATTTTCTTTGGTATCATCAATAAATAAGGTTTCAGAAGCGACAAGATTGTCGGCTTTGAGCACAAACTCAAAAATTTCGGCATCGGGTTTGCGCATTCCCATTTCATAGGATAGGTGGAAAGTTTCAAAAGCGCTTTTAAACCGGTTGAATTTTTCATCTCCCATTTCCTGTTTTACATATTCAATGTGAATATCGTTGGTATTGCTTAGGAGAAAGAGGCGATAATCACCTTCTTTGGCTAAATTTTCAACAAATTCCAGCCTCGAATCCGGAAAATTTTTAAGAATGGCATTCCAAGCATCGATCAATTCTTTTTCGCTGGCTCTAGGGAAATGGTGGGATACTTTTTCAAGAAACTGAGGTGAACTTATCGATCCCTTTTCATATTCCTTAAAAAGGATGTCCAGTTCTAGTGTAAGATGTTCAAATCCGAATTTCTCCATAGCCTTGCCCGTGGCCGGTTTATCCAAATCGATGAAAATGTCCCCAAAATCAAAAATAATGTTCTTAATCATTAGTATAAGTTGCTAAGGTGTCTGATAAAATTGTGATAAGTTCCATGGGTTTCCCTGAAAGTTCAGGAGCTTTAATCCCTGTTCCAAAATGAGATGCTCCTGTAAACACCCTCGCTTCATCCCAAAGATTTTCTTGAATGAAAGTTTCCAGTGTTTGGGAACCACCTTCAATCAAAACACTGTTAATGGAATGCCTGTACAGCACTTCGCAAACCTCTGAACCTAAAGGTTTCGTAAAATCGATTACTTCGTAATCAATACCTTCTAGATACAGCGATGACTCGAATGTCTCTGTTAGTACTATTGTTTTTACACTTTTGTCAAACACATGAAATACTTCGGGTATTTTCAGTTCACGGTCTAGAACTACGCGGATTGGGTGTTTCCCATGCCAATTCCGGACAGTAAGTTTGGGATTGTCCTCCAAAACCGTATTGGTACCCACCAAAATGGCTTGTTCCTCGCTTCTCCACCGATGAACCAATTGTTTCGAGTGTGGATTTGTAATCCAAAAAGGCTGCGGATTGTCTTTTCTTAATGATTTATTCGGAGCAATAAATCCATCTTGAGTTTCAGCCCATTTAAGAATGATATAGGGTCTTTTTCTCTCATGAAAAGTTAGAAATCGCCTATGATGCTTTCTACATAATTCGTCTAATACCCCAACAATAACCTTGCATCCTGAAGTTTCGAGTTTTTGGATTCCTTTTCCGGCAACTTTGCTATGGGGGTCTTGAAGTCCAATTACAACGTGTTGAATCTTATGTTTGGCAATCAAATTGGCACAGGGAGGTGTCTTTCCATGATGGGAACAAGGCTCCAGAGTTACATATAAAGTAGATTTTGGAAGCAGTGATTTGTCTTCCACCGAATCAATGGCATTTACCTCGGCATGATTTCCTCCATATGGGCTGGTATAACCTTCCCCAATAATTTTTTCTTGATACACGATAACACTTCCAACCATCGGATTTGGTGCGGTGCGCCCAAGCCCTTTTTTGCCCAATTCAATGCACCGCAACATGTATTTTTCATGTATCTTCACCTAGCAAAAATAGGATAATAAAATACATTATGAATGATGTTGTTATTCGGGAAATAACCCCTGAAGACAATGAGCGTGTAGCGACATTGGTTCGAGAAGTTTTGTTAGAAATGGGTGTGCCCAAAGTAGGTTCCGCATATGCAGATAAGGCACTGGACGATATGTATACCGCCTATGATGTTCCAAGGGCAATCTACTATGTGGCGGAGCTGGCTGGGGAGATTATGGGATGCGCAGGAATAGCGCAACTGGAGAATTATGAGGGCAACATATGCGAACTTCAGAAAATGTATGTGTCACCTAAGGCAAGAGGAAAAGGAATCGGAGCTAAATTAATATCCATTTGTGAGGGTAAGGCAAAGGAATTCGGATTTGACCAATGTTATCTTGAAACTATGCCCTATATGGAAGCTGCTCAAAAACTCTACAACCAACAAGGCTATGAGTATCTAGATGCCAGAATTGGGGATACTGGTCATTATGCATGTCCAGTTTGGATGATTAAAAAATTATAGGTGCTACTCAAGGAAATTAAGAACATTTTTCACTTGGAACTGGACGGGATTTATCCGCCAGAAGAGGTTGACACTTTTTTTTATCTGACTATCGAACATTTCTTGAAATTGGAACGATTTATTTTGGTAATGCAACCAAACTTAGTGGTGACCAAAGAAGAAGAAACTCCACTATTTGAAACATTAGCGGCTTTAAAGAAAGAGAAACCAATACAATACATATTAGGTAGTTCACACTTTATGGGTATGGAGTTTATGGTTAATGAAGATGTTCTTATTCCAAGACCAGAAACGGAAGAATTGGTGCAATGGATTGTTGATTGTTGTGAGGTCGAACGCAGTCAAGACCTAAACATACTTGATGTTGGGACCGGAAGTGGTTGTATTGCCATAGCTTTAGCCAAGAACATTTCAAACGCCAAGGTATATGCCATAGATGTATCGGAAAAAGCATTGAAGGTTGCAAACCAAAACGCGGTCTTAAATGATGCTGATGTCAACTTTCTTCAAAAAGATATTCTCGATTCTAACCCTGAATTGGGGTTAGAACTTCGGTTTGACATTATTGTTTCCAACCCACCCTATGTAAGAGAGTTGGAAAAGGACGAAATGAAGAAAAATGTCATAGAATATGAACCAGACTTGGCACTATTTGTTCCCAACAATGATGCGTTGCTATTTTATAGGAGAATAATTCAATTTGCAGATAAAAATTTAAAAGATAAAGGCATTCTGTTCTTCGAGATCAATCAATATTTAGGTAAGGAAACAAAAGTGCTTTTAGAAGAACATAATTTTTTGGAAATTGAACTTCGAAAAGACCTCTACGGAAATGATAGAATGCTAAAAGGTAAATTAAATTGATATGGACAGCATTGCGGTTTTTTGTGGAAGTAGCACAGGGAATGATCCCGAAGTGATAAAAATGGCCTTTCAATTGGGCGAACATTTGGCGATAAATGGCATCAATTTGGTTTATGGTGGAGCCAAAGTAGGATTAATGGGACAAGTGGCGGACGGAGTTCTGGTTAAAAATGGGAAGGCAATTGGTGTGATTCCTGATTTTTTAAAACGCAAGGAAATCTTTCATCCAAATATTACCCAACTGATTGTGGTGGAAACCATGCATGAAAGAAAATTGAAAATGCACGAACTGTCTAATGGTTTTATTGCGCTTCCAGGAGGTTTTGGTACTTTGGAAGAATTATTTGAAATCATAACCTGGGGACAACTTGGACTGCATCAAAAGCCAATTGGAATATTGAATACAAAAGGTTTTTTTGATGCTATGCTTCAGTTTTTGGACACTATGGTGATTAATGGATTTTTAAAACAAGAAAATCGGGATATGCTGTTGATTGATGATACTCCAGAAAGGCTTATCGCAAAAATGGAGGCATATAAACCTACGGCAGTTCCAAAGTGGATCGCAAAAGAGCAGACTTAGATGACCGTTAAAGAAAAAATTACCATTCTTAGAGATGAATTAAGGAGGCATAATTATAGCTATTATGTATTGGATAAACCTACCATCTCCGATTATGAGTTTGATGTAAAACTTAAAGAACTTCAAAAGCTGGAAGAAGAACACCCTGAGTTCTATGATGCCACATCACCGACACTTCGTGTTGGGGGAGCAGTGACCAAAAATTTTGAAACCATCCGGCATGAGCACCGCATGTATTCCTTGGATAACTCATATTCCAAAGAAGACCTTGAGGATTGGGAAAAGCGCATTCAGCGTATTCTCGGCGATGTTCCTGTGGAGTTCACTTGTGAATTAAAATATGATGGAGCATCCATCAGTCTTACCTATGAAGATGGAAAACTTATCAGGGCGGTTACTCGAGGTGATGGCTACCAAGGAGATGATGTAACCACCAATATTAAGACCATTAAGTCAGTGCCTCTGCAATTGAAAGGAGACTATCCGCCAAAATTTGATATCCGAGGAGAAATCATCCTGACCTTGGAAGGGTTTGCTAAAATGAACCAAGAGCGGATTGCCAATGGTGAAGAAGCATATATGAATCCGAGGAACACTGCTTCTGGAAGTTTAAAACTACAGGATAGTGCTTTGGTGGCGGAACGACCCTTGGAATGCTTATTATATAGCATTGTGGGTAAGAATCTCAACATCACTTCCCAGTTTGAAGTTTTGGACAAGGCTCGTTCATGGGGATTTAAAGTGCCGACGGTAGCAAAACATTGCAAAACAACTTCCGAGGTGATGCAATTTGTGGAGTACTGGGATGTACATCGACATGACTTACCTTATGAAACAGATGGAGTTGTTATTAAAGTGAACAGTCTTCGCTACCAAGAGGAACTGGGCTATACCGCCAAAGCACCACGTTGGGCCATGGCCTATAAATTTAAGGCGGAACAGGTGTCAACAGTTTTGAATGAGATTACCTATCAGGTTGGACGTACCGGAGCAATTACACCGGTGGCCAATCTTGAACCGATTTTGTTGGCTGGTACGACAGTTAAAAGAGCTTCACTGCACAATGCCGATCAGATTGAGAAGTTGGACATTCGAGAAGGGGACACTGTTTTTGTTGAAAAAGGTGGTGAGATAATACCCAAGATAATTGCAGTCGACTTTACAAAGCGCCCAACGGATTCAAATCCGACAAAATATATCGAAAACTGCCCTGAATGCGACACATTATTGATCCGAAAGGAAGGAGAAGCTCAACATTTTTGTCCTAATGACACAGGTTGTCCAACCCAAATTACTGGACGTATCCAACATTTTATATCTAGAAAAGCTATGGATATTGAGGGAATGGGAGGTGAAACGGTGGAGTTATTGTTCAAGGAAGGACTGATTGCAAACTATGCAGACCTGTATACCTTAACTAAAGAACAGGTGATGCCCTTGGAACGAATGGCAGAGAAATCTGCCGAAAACTTGGTAAAAGGAGTCGAAGCTTCCAAAGCTATTCCCTTCGAGAGAGTACTCTTCGGACTTGGTATTCGATATGTTGGTGAAACAGTGGCGAAAAAATTGGCCAAAGCATATAAGAATATTGATGCATTGCAAGAAGCATCACAGGAAGAACTTGTCGCGGTCGATGAAATCGGAGAGCGCATAGCGGAAAGTGTGGTGCAATTTTTCGCAAACCAAACCAATGTAGAAATCGTAGGAAGACTTAAATCGTACGGTTTGCAATTTTCACTTTCGGAGGAGCAATTGGAAAATCAATCAGATACTTTAAAAGGGCAGACGTTTGTGGTTTCCGGCGTATTTGAATCTATTGGTCGTACCGAATTAAAGAAACTCATTGAGGATAATGGGGGCAAAGTAGCTTCTTCCATATCGTCCAAAACTAGTTTTTTAGTGGCCGGAGCCAATATGGGGCCTAGCAAAAAAACAAAAGCCGAGGGACTTGGTGTGCCCATAATTTCAGAGCAAGATTTTTTATCCAAACTTGATTCATGATTACCAACACCACACGCCGTTTTTGGTATTTTCTGCTGACAAGTTTTGCTTTTTTGGTTCGGTACAGATACTTTAAAAGGTGGTTTTGGTTACCCCTTCTTGCAATTTTGATTGGGTTTTTATGTCCCCAACAAATAATTATCCCTGTTGATGGTGCAACTACCGATAGTTGGGATAAAAACTCGTTTTGGGCATACCCTTGGGGGAGTTCCGTCACTCATAAAGGCATAGATATTTTTGCCGAAAAGGGAACTCCGGTAATCGCATCAACGTATGGTATTGTGGTTTATACGCATGAAGGGGGCAAGGGTGGGAAATCCGTTATGGTCTTGGGTCCAAAGTGGCGATTTCATTACTATGCACATTTGGATGCTATTGACACTTTTCCTTTAAAACCTGTTAAAATAGGCTCTGTTTTAGGAACAGTTGGCAATACCGGGAATGCTGTGGGAAAACCAGATCATTTGCATTATGCCATAACTACACCGTTTCCTTACTTACATCTGAAAGATTCGGATGCAGTCCAAGGTTGGAAAAAAATGTTCTATTTGAATCCTGATACGTGGCTACGCCCTTAAATTTATGGAATGATACCCAAAACTTTTAATAATTTTCAAGATACATTGAACTCCTCGGAACCACCTGCTGCTTGGTCCTTGGCGCTACAATCTTTGTGGTGGGATGCCAAGGGCAACTGGGATGCATCGCATAACATTGCCCAAGACATGAATAGTACTATGGGAAACTGGATTCATGCCTATTTACATAGAAAAGAAGGAGATGATTGGAATGCGGGTTATTGGTACAGACAGGCTGGTAGGTCATTCCCTGAATCTACTTTTGAAGAAGAACTGCAAGAGTTGGTAGAGTCTGCTATCAATACGTAAAAATGCCGGGTAATTTACCCGGCATTCCCCTAACAGTTTAGTTTATTTGAGTTATAGCTTAAAAGGTACATTTCGTTTTGTTGTAAAACAATGGTAAAATACATGAAATGTTAAGTAAATAACAAACCTATTTCTATTTTATTCAATGTGGAGGTTCATTCAAGAAAATGAAAATCTAACCTGGTATAGTCTGGTTTTCGAATCAACTGGGATGAATCAGTCACAGGGTGCAGTTACACCGAGATGCTGACTCCATTTGCAGAAGCGTTTTTTGCTTCATCAAAGTAAAAATCAATGCGCCCTAAATTAAGGCCATAAGCACCAACTTGGTTTACTAACACAGAGTTTCCTTTTTGATTGATTCGAACGTCTGGTTTGTCTAAAAAAGTATGGGTGTGCCCACCGATAATCAAATCTGTATGATGGGTCCGTTGTGCCAATTGCGTGTCAGAAGGACGATCAGGGTTTTGATAATCATATCCCAAATGGGAAAGACAGATAATTAGATCGCATTTTTCTTCTTCTTTTAGAAGACGTTCCGTGTCCAAGGCAATTTCAAAAGGATTGAGATATTCTGTTTCCTTATAAAGTCGTTTAGTGACCAAACCATCCAATTTAATTCCTATTCCATAGACCCCAACTTTGATTCCGTCCAGAACATATGTTTGATAGGGTTTTACAAAACCGTTCATCACCGTGTTTGAAAAATCGTAATTAGCAGATAGCAGTTTGAATGTGGCATTGGGAACTTGGGCTAATAAACCGTCAATTCCATTGTCAAAATCATGGTTTCCAATGGTAGCCGCATCGTATTTGAGCTTACTCATCAGCTTAAATTCCAATTCGCCACCATAAAAATTGAAGTAGGGGGTACCTTGAAAAATATCGCCGGCATCCAGCAGTAACGTATTAGGATTTTCGCTTCGAATCTGCTCAACCAGACTCGCTCTTCGGGCCACACCGCCTAAATTGGCATATTGTGAATGGGAGGTAGGAAAAGGGTCTATATGACTATGAACATCATTGGTATGTAAAATGGTAATCTGCCGTGAACCCAATCCTTTACACGAATTAAAACTCAATCCACCTAAACCAATAAGGGTTGAGGTAGCTGCGGTGTTTCGTAAAAAATCCCTACGCTTCATTTACTTTAATTGAATAAATCTGTCATCCACCGCAGCTTTTACGGTATCTATTTTTTTTAAATGATCTATAATGGCGTTACGCAAAAGATAACCAGTGTCAGTTACATTCACCATTTCATCAAAAAAGCCGATGCTTGGTCCACCCTGCACCAGATAATCAGAGGTTGCCACATAGTAATTTCTGGTTTCGTCAAATGGACTCCCTTGGATATCCACAGATTCCAGACCTCCATTTTTATTTAGAACAATTTGCATACCTGCAATGGGATGTGCCCTGGTCGCATTAACTAAGAAGTCGATAAGTTCTCTGACCGCAGCTCCATCCAATTCAACAACGGAAATATAATTCTCAAAAGGCATGATTTCGAATGCATTTCGTGCTGAAACATTTCCCTTGGAAACGATGGTACGTATACCACCTCTATTTAGAACAACAAAGTCTAAATCTTTTCCCGTAGTTGATTTGAAAAGGGGACTGGTCTCGGCAAATACAATGTCGGCCATCAAGTTCCCCAAAGAGGTATTGTGGGGGGCATCATCCAACGGAATGGTTTCGGGAGCATAGGCCAAAGCGCTATCCAAGACCTGATCAATTCGACTCTTAAATGGAGCTATATAGTCCGAAATCGAATCTACGCTGGCCAAACTAGTATCAATTTTCAGCTGTTTCCCTTGAACTTTTGTAAGCTGCCCTTTCTCTTGCTGACAGGATAGAAATAAACAAAAAGTTACGAATGCAACAAATTGTTTTAATTTTAAAATATACACGTGCTTATCTTTGTAAAGTAATCTTATGGAATAATTACCTTTGTAAAAATGCATAAAAAATATGTTTTTAAAAGGGTTCCAAGATAAATTTAAGGTTAAATCGGGTCTTAAATATTTAAAGGAGGAGATGGAAAAGCCTCCTAAAACAGTAGATAGGGAACATGGGATTACCAGTATAGGTTGCATTGTGGATGTGGATAACTTCCAGAATGCAGAGGTGTTCTACGAGCTTATAGATGAATATTCATTAAGGCCCAATGCCATAAAGATTATTGGATATAAGCGGGAATACGACAAAAATTCACCCTATGCCATCCAAATTTTTTCTGACAAAGATTTAGGTTGGAAGGGTGTTATAGAAAACGGATATGTGCTTGAGTTTTTAGGAAGAGAGTACGACATTTTGATCAACTATTATGAAGAGGATAATTTAATGATGAAACTCTTGTCAGTAAGAACTCCTGCAAGATTGAAGGTTGGTTTTGGAGCTTTAGATCCAAAAATCAATGATTTAATACTGAACACCAAACTGTCCGATTTTAATATATTTAAAAGTGAACTTAAAAAATATTTGAAAGTTTTAAAAGAGTTGTGATGGAACAATTTACAGGCACTGGTGTCGCTTTAGTAACACCTTTTAACGAAGATTTTTCTGTGGATGTGAAAGCCTTAGAACGCATTGTGGAACATTGTGTGCAAGGAGGTATCGATTATTTGGTGGCGCTGGGAACAACAGCGGAATCGGCAACTTTATCGAAAGCAGATAAGCAGCTTGTTATTGATGTTATTGTTCGTGCAAATGCCGGAAGGTTACCCTTGGTACTGGGAATCGGAGGAAACAATACCGCTGCCGTTGTTGAAGAAGTTTCGCAAACAGATTTATCAGATTTCGATGGAATTTTATCTGTTTCGCCCTATTATAATAGACCTACCCAAGAAGGAATATATCAGCATTTCAAGGCAGTGGCAAAAGCATCCCCTAAACCTATAATAATGTATAATGTCCCTGCTCGAACGGGAAGTAATATGTTGCCAGAAACGACGCTTCGTTTAGCTAGGGATTTTGAAAACATTGTTGCTATTAAGGAAGCCTGTGGTGATATGATTCAAATTGATGAAATTCTTAAAGATAAACCTGAGGATTTTATGGTAATCTCTGGAGATGATTTTACAGCTCTTCCAACTGTTTTGGCAGGAGGTTCCGGTGTTATTTCAGTTTTAGGGCAAGGACTGCCGGGTTCTTTTTCCAAAATGATTGAACTTGGCATTAATAATGGCTCGGATGAAGCTTATAAAATGCATCATGCCCTTCAGCCCTTAATGCAGTTAATTTTTGAAGAAGGAAATCCAGCTGGAATCAAAACGATATTTGAAACTTTGGGCATTTGTTCAGGTGTTGTAAGGTTACCTCTCGTGGAAGCAACACCCAATTTGAAGACCAGGATCGCCAATTTTTTGAAATCCTTTGACAGGGTTTATGCTTAAGAGGTGTTAAATGTTCGCCAAAACCTTGGCGGATGCACAATCTTGCTCTTATTTTCGATAAGGATATGATTTTTTATATCCGTTGATAATCACTAATTTTGCAAAATATTTTTGAGAATGAGGCCTGTATACCTGCTAGTTTTATTTGCATTTGTTTTTTCATCCTGTAACGAGTACCAAAAGGTGCTTAAAAATGAGGATGTAAAGGCGAAATATGATTTGGCTCAAAAATATTATGATGAAGGAGATTTTAAAAGAGCCAAAAGACTTTATGAGCAAATTGCGCCACGCTATGTGGGCAAACCGCAAGGAGAACGTGTAATGTTCTTTTTCGCCAACACCTATTTCAAAACAGAAGATTATTATCTGTCAGGATATCAATTTGAACGATTTATAAAGTCATATCCGAGGAGCGATAAGATTCAGGAAGCGAACTTTTTAGGAGCGAAAAGCTACTATGAGCTTTCACCTGCATACTCATTGGACCAAACGGATACGGATAAAGCTTTGGTGAAACTACAATCCTTTATCAACACATACCCAGAATCTGAGTTCTTTGATGAAGCCAACGCAATGGCCAAAGAGCTTACCGCCAAGAAAGAGAAAAAACAACTTGAAATAGCCAAACAGTTTAACAAGTTAGGGCAGTTCAATTATCCTATTTTGGTTTCCGCCATTACTGCACTGGATAATTTTATTTCCGATAATCCTGGTTCCATTTACAGAGAGGAAGCCTTGTATTACAGAATAGAGGCCACAACGAATTTGGCCATGAACAGTGTGGAAGATAGAAGAAAAGAACGTTTGGAAGATGCACAAGCCTCTTACGACAACCTTTTGAAATACTATCCAGAAACAGAATTCAAAAAGAAAGCTGATAATTTGTCCAGCAAAATCCAAAAGGAATTGGGAGAATATTCCAATTCCAAATAAATAGTTTAAACACGCAGTCCATGCAAGATTTGAAAAATACCAAAGCACCCGTTTCTACTGTTACCCATAACAGAAATGAGTTCGATGAAAAAACAGAGAATATTTACGAAGCCATTTCGATAGCTTCCAAACGTGCCATCCAAATCAATTCTGAAATCAAAAAGGAATTGTTGGAGAAGTTGGAAGAGTTCGCTACCTACAGTGATAGTCTGGAAGAGGTCTTTGAGAATAAAGAGCAGATTGAAGTTTCCAAGTTTTACGAAAAACTTCCAAAACCCCATGCTTTAGCAGTGTTAGAGTGGTTGGAAGACAAAATCTATTATAGAAACACAGAGAAAGACGCCTAAGAAATGCTTAGCGGTAAAAACATCCTTTTGGGCATTACCGGAGGAATCGCCGCGTATAAGACCACATTTCTTGTTAGGCTTTTGATAAAAGCTGGTGCTCGGGTCAAAGTAGTAATGACCCAAAGTGCCAGCTCTTTTGTTTCCCCCCTTACATTATCCACTCTTTCCAAAAATCCAGTACTAATGGATTTTGTCAATGAGGAAGATGGTAGTTTATCATGGAACAACCATGTAGAACTTGGTTTGTGGGCCGATGTTATGATTGTTGCTCCTGCTACCGCGAATACACTTTCCAAAATGGCACATGGGACTTGCGATAATTTGTTGATGGCGACCTATTTATCCGCAAAATGCCCGGTTTATTTTGCTCCGGCAATGGACTTGGATATGTACAAGCACCCTTCTACCAAAGTATCCTTCGAGAAATTGGAATCTTTTGGCAATACCATGATTCCGGCAGAATCCGGTGAATTGGCCAGTGGACTTCATGGTGAAGGACGCATGGCAGAACCAGAAACGATAGTTGATTTTCTTCTTCAGGACTTAAGCAAGAATCTTCCCCTAAGCGGGAAAAAAGTCCTGATTACTGCTGGACCAACCCATGAGGCAATCGACCCAGTTCGATTTTTGGGCAATCGTTCCTCTGGAACAATGGGTTTTGAATTGGCAAAGCAAGCAGCAAGTCTTGGAGCCCATGTAGTATTGGTTTCTGGACCCACAAATTTGAGTGTTACTGAGGAGAATACTATAAATTTGGTAAGGGTAACCTCCGCACAAGATATGTTTGATGCTTGTCATGAATATTATGACGATATGGACGTTGCAATTTGCGCAGCTGCGGTTGCGGATTACCGTCCAAAACATATTGCAGCTGAAAAAATTAAAAAGAAAGAAGGGGATATGCACATTGAGTTAGAGCGCAACCCAGATATCCTATTTTCTTTGGGTGAGAAAAAGACAAATCAATTTTTGGTTGGTTTTGCCCTTGAGACGGAAAACGAACTTGAGAATGCCAAAGGAAAACTGAAGCGAAAAAATCTTGATGCCATAATCCTTAATTCGTTAAAGGACGATGGCGCTGGCTTTGGAGGAAGTACCAATAAAATCACCTTTATTGATAAGAATTTGGATATAAAAACGTTTGGTTTGAAGACGAAGCCCGAAGTAGCTTCCGATATTTGGGAAGAAATCATTGCCAGAGTCCATGCGTAATCTTTTAGTTGTCGCTTTTTTTCTATCATTTTCTTATGCCATCGTTGCACAGGAAATGAATTGTACCATCACTGTAAATTCAGACCAGGTAAGTCAAACCAACCAACAGATTTTTAAGACATTGGAACGTTCACTCAATGACTTTGTGAACAAGAATAAATGGACCAATCGCACCTATCGCGAGAATGAAAGGGTAAATGCCCGAATGTTCATTACGGTCACCCAATACGAGTCTGACCGTTTCGAGGCCAATATCCAAATTCAATCTTCAAGACCGGTTTATAATACTTCATATGAAAGCCCCATCTTTAATTATAAAGATGACGTCTTTAATTTTCAATACCAAGAATTTCAACCCTTGGCCTACAATGAAAATGCATTTGAATCTAATCTTGTTGCAGTTATTTCCTATTACGTATACATTATGTTAGGTCTGGATGCAGATACCTTTTCGTTAGAAGGAGGGGACGATATGTACCGACAAGCACAAAACATCGTGACGCAAGCCCAAGGTTCGAACTCATCAGGCTGGAATCAGGAAACAGGGGAGAGAAGTCGTTTTGAGTTGGTAGACAACCTATTGAGCAATTCTTTTCGGGAATATCGCATTGCCATGTATAATTACCACAGGAAGGGATTGGATATTTTAGGAGATAACAATAGCACCGGCAAACAAATTATTGCCGGAAGTATGCGTTTGTTTGAAACACTTATTAAAAGAAGACCCAATGCCTTTTTGATTCAAACTTTCTTTGATGCAAAATCTGAAGAAATCCGCAATATCTTCTCGGATGGACCAAAAATCGATGTTGTAAAGCTCAAGGAAACCCTTAATAAAGTGGCGCCATTCTATTCCAGTACTTGGAACGAGATAAAATACTAGCCCATTTCTCCAAAGAGATTTATATTTACGGGGAAAATCTTCGACATTGCTTACAAATCTTTCAATTCGGAACTATGCCTTAATTGATGACGTGAATGTTACGTTTTCAGATGGTTTTACCACCATTACTGGTGAGACAGGGGCGGGTAAATCAATTTTGTTAGGTGGACTCTCTTTGGTCCTTGGCAAGCGTGCAGACCTTTCTTCACTAAAGAACAAGGAGCAAAAGTGCATTATAGAAGCTGAGTTTGAAGTTTCTATGTATAAGCTGAACAATTTCTTTGATCAATATGATCTGGATTATGAGGAAGTTACCATCCTGCGAAGAGAGATTTTGCCTAGTGGAAAATCAAGAGCGTTTGTAAATGACTCCCCAGTAAATCTGGACATTTTAAAGCAGCTTGGAAATCAGTTAATCGATGTGCACTCCCAACATCAAACCCTACAGCTTACCGAGAACGATTTTCAATTGAAAGTAGTAGATGCTTTAGCAGGTAACGCAGAAAATCTTGAAAAATATTCCGAAAACTTAGATCAGTTTAAAACCGCTTCCAACGAACTGCAAGAATTGTTGGATTTTCAATCCAACTCTGCAAAAGAGCATGATTACAATAGTTTTTTGTTGAAAGAATTGGAAGATGCATTTCTAAAGGAAGGAATGCAGGAAGAGCTCGAGGTTGAATACGGACAATTGAGCAATGTGGAGAATATTTTGGAGTTGCTCGCTCAAGGACATCAATTGTTGAACGATGAACGGATGGGTTTGTTAGGTCGTTTCTCAGAACTTAAGCAGACTTTCCAGAATTTGTCCGAATATGGTAAGGAGTATGAAGCATTGAATGAGCGCATACAAAGCGTGGTGGTGGAGATGGATGACGTTTCCAATGAATTGGAAAATCTGAAAGATGGAGTTGAAGCGGACCCTGAGCGATTAAATGTGGTAAACGGAAGACTTCAGCAGCTTTATGACCTTCAGAAGAAACATCAGGCTGCAACTGTTGAAGAACTGATTCAGATAAAAACTCAGCTTTCCCACCAGGTGGATACTGTTGCAAATATTGAATCCAAAATAGAAGAGAAGGAGGAAGCGGTTGCTAAAATCAAACACCGACTTGAAAATTGTGCCGCTAAGATCAGAAAAGCAAGAAATTCAGTAATTCCAAAACTAAAGCAAATGCTTCAAGATAGTTTGCATAGTTTGGGAATGCCTTCAGCAACGTTCAATATCGAACTGGACCCCTCGAATACTTTTAAGCTTAATGGGAATGATGATTTGAGCTTTCTGTTTTCCGCTAACAAAGGTTCTGATTATGGAGAATTGAAGAAAGTGGCATCTGGTGGTGAGCTCTCTCGCATCATGCTCACAATAAAATCCATCCTAGCAAAGTACGAACAACTGCCAACCATGATGTTCGATGAAATCGATACCGGGGTCTCAGGTGAGATTTCAAATAGAATGGGAGAAATTATGCAGCAAATGAGCGCTACCATGCAGGTTTTTTCGATTACACATTTACCGCAAGTTGCATCAAAAGGTAAACAACAGTTTAAAGTTTTCAAGGAAGAAAGTGCCTTGGGTACCACAACTCGAATGAAAAAATTAAATGAAGAAGAGCGAATTAGCGAATTGGCTGAAATGCTTGGAGGTAAGACTTTATCAGAATCTGCATTGGCCCATGCGAAACAATTGTTACAGTAATCTAATTGCAGTTTGAACAGTTAAAATCAAAAACCTAAAATTCGTCAAGAATAAATATCTTTGTCGGCAAAACCAACGATCTATACACTATGGCATATAATCTTTTAAAAGGTAAAAAGGGAATCATTTTTGGAGCACTGGATGAAAATTCCATAGCTTGGAAAACGGCAGAACGTGTTCACGAAGAGGGAGGCACATTTGTGCTCACCAATGCACCCATTGCAATGCGGATGGGGCAAATAAATGAACTCGCTAAGAAAACGGGCTCTGAAATTATTCCAGCAGATGCTACCAGCGAAGAAGATTTACAAAATTTAGTCGAGAAGTCGATGGAGATTCTTGGTGGAAAATTGGATTTTGTATTGCACTCCATCGGAATGTCGGTCAATGTTAGGAAAGGACGAGCTTACACGGATGAGAAATACGATTTCACAACCAAAGGTTGGGATGTATCCGCACTTTCGTTTCATAAAGTGATGCAAACACTTTTTAAGGCAGATGCCATGAATGAATGGGGGAGTATTGTGGCCCTTACCTATATGGCGGCACAACGTACGTTCCCTGATTATAACGATATGGCAGATAACAAAGCCTATTTGGAATCGGTTGCACGTAGTTTTGGATATTTCTTCGGAAAAGAAAAGAAGGTCCGAGTGAATACGGTTTCCCAATCCCCAACTCCTACAACAGCTGGACAAGGTGTGAAAGGTTTTGGTGGATTTATCAGTTATGCTGAGAAAATGTCACCGCTAGGAAACGCCTCTGCTGCGGATTGCGCAGATTATACTATCAGCCTTTTCTCGGATTTGACTCGAAAAGTTACCATGCAGAATCTATTTCACGATGGCGGATTTTCGAACACCGGTGTAAGTCAAGAGGTGATTGATGAGTTTAGCGAATAATCAGAAAATATAAATACAAAAGCCATCCTTTAAAGGATGGCTTTCTGTTTTTTATGGAATTGAAGTTATCCATAATAGTACCCGTGTACAATAGGCCAGAAGAAATTCGGGAACTACTGGAGAGTCTTTGTTTGCAAACTACTCAGAAGGATTTTGAAATTGTGATTGTTGAAGACGGATCCAATGAAAGTTCAGAAGATGTGGTGCAGAGATTCCAAAATCGATTGCAGATATCCTATTACTTCAAACCAAATTCAGGCCCAGGTGACTCCAGAAATTTTGGAATGTCTAAGGCCAAAGGAAACTATTTTATCATTCTTGATTCAGACTGTATTCTACCTAAACAATATCTTGCTGAAGTCCATAAGGAACTTGAAACGGACTTTGTGCATTGTTTTGGAGGTCCTGATGCGGCTGATGAATCTTTTACCATCGTACAGAAGGCGATTAACTATGTAATGACTTCATTTTTTACTACTGGAGGAATTCGTGGTGGGAAAAAGTCGGTGGGCAAATTCCAGCCGAGAAGTTTTAACATGGGAATTTCCAAAGAAGCCTATGAAAAGGTAGGTGGTTTTGGAAGAATACACCCAGGTGAGGACCCAGACCTCACTTTTCGAATTTGGAAAGCGGGTTACACGTCTAGATTATTTCCAAATGCATTTGTGTTCCATAAAAGACGAATAGATTGGAACAAATTCTATATTCAAGTCAATAAATTTGGGATGGTCAGACCTATTTTGAATAAATGGCACCCCGGTACCGCTAAAATAACTTATTGGTTTCCGACGATTTTTATCCTTGGTCTCAGTCTGTCTCTCGTGTTGTTACTAATGGGATTTGCTATACCAATAATCCTATATTCTGCCTATTTTTTTGTGTTATTTATTGATGCTCTGGCCAGCGCTAAAAATTTAAAAGTTGCCTTTCTTGCAATTTTCGCGGCCATAATACAGTTTACAGGATATGGGATAGGTTTTCTCAAATCGACAATGTTGCTTAATTTTAGTAGCAAGGAACCTGAAGAACTGCTTCCAAAACTGTTTTTTAAAAAACGATAGGGTGTTCAAAAAGCTTTTGACAAGAGTCAATAACAGAAAGGTGAAAGTGTTTTCACTTTTTTTGTTGTGCTCTTTTTTAGCTTGGTTTTTGAGCAACTTGTCAGAGTCCTATGAGTCAAGGGCCAATTTTTATCTCTATTACGAAAATTTACCTGATACGCTGCTATTGGGGAACAATTCTTCCAGGTCTATGGAGGCAAAAATCAAGACAAGTGGTTTTAGACATTTTTATTTCAACATATTCAATAAAAAAATTAATATAGACTTATCGCAATCTGTTTATGAAAACCAGGGGTACAAGTTGACCGAGGATGCGCTCAAAAAACAGATTGAAAGTCAGCTTTCGCAAAATATTTCACTAATAGATTTATATCGTGATGAACTTTTTGTTGATATGTACCAGGTAGCATCCAAAGAGGTCCCGGTAAAGGCAGTCTTGGACATCCAATTTCAACAAAACTACATTTTGGAAGGCGAGCCAGTTATTGAGCCACAAACGGTTTTGGTGAAAGGCCCACCAAACGAAATTGATACTTTACAACAAATAACAACGACCAAAATTGAATTGAGCAATATTGCTTCTGATTTTTCTGAAGACATTCCATTGGTGTTCCCCAAAAACATGACCAATAGTATTTTTTCAATTAGTCGGGTCAACATATCAGGCAAGGTGGTTCGGTTTTCGGAGAAGGTCTATGAGGTGCCCGTAAAAGTCTTGAACTTACCAGATGAGTATAAAATAAAGACCTTTCCGGCAACTGTGCCTGTGCTTTGCAAAGCCACAATTGAACAACTAAAGGTTATAACACCCAGTGACTTTGAAGTAGAAGGAGATTATGGTCAATTGGCAAACTCCAAAGATAACGTGCTCTTTTTGCAGATAACCCGTGAACCATCAAAAGCACATGGGGTACGATTATTGGAGAATAAGGTAAACTTCGTTTTAGAGCAAAAATGATTATTGTTGGACTTACAGGAGGGATAGGAAGTGGCAAGAGCACTGTGGCAAATATGTTCCGCGAACTTAATGTGCCTGTTTATGACTCTGATTTGGAAGCTAAAGAGTTAATGACTTCATCCCCGGTAATAAAAGAGTCTATAGTGGGTCTACTAGGCACGAAAGCATATTCCAAAGGTAAATTGAACAGACGTTTTATTGCGAACAAAGTTTTTAAAGACCCTAGCCTTTTGAAGCAATTAAATGATATTGTGCATCCTGAGGTTCGAAAGCATTTCTTGAATTGGACCAATACTCAGACCTCAAACTATGTGATTCAAGAAACCGCATTGATCTTTGAAAATAATGCTCAAGATAACTATGATTACGTATTGTTGGTGACTGCTCCAGTTCAACTTAGGCTTCAACGCGTAATGGATAGAGATAGTGTTTCCGAAAAAGAGGTTCTAGATAGGATGAAGAACCAAATGGATGATTTGGACAAAATTGAATTGGCAGATTTTTGTATTGAAAACATCCATTTGACGACTACACAAAAAGAGGTGAAAAAACTTCACCGCATGCTAGATGTGTACGCACACTAATTCAAAATTTTAACATTTTTGTTAAGGTTAGGTTAAACGGTGGAAAGCCTAAATGTTAAATTTCTAATTTTACCCCGATGAACAAGAAGCTATTTGTTCTTCTCGTCATTCTTATGAGTTTATCTCTAACAGGGATAATCTTTGTTCAAGTGTATTGGATAAGAACATCGGTTGACGACAAAGAGGAGCAATTCTCAAGAACGGTTACAGACATATTGGACAAGGTAGCAAGCAGGGTGGAGAAGAGTGAAATGAATTTTTACCTTGACCGGATAGCTTCACTGGCGGACAGTGTTGGAGAACCCAAAACAACCCAGTTCAGGAACTTTTTTTTCGTTGACAGGGATGTGAACTCTGACGAAATTCTCTTCTACTCCCATGGGATATTAGAAGAAGATTACAATATAACATCAACGTTCTTTGATAATTCGAGTGGTGAAGACAGCACCATAATAAAAAATTACACCAGTAAACGCACTAGAGCTGTGTTCAAGGAGGAGTACGGTTTGGACGGAAAGAGTTATAGCCTTACTCCAATTCAGAGAGCAGAGAAGATTGGCGGACTTTCTAGCATTGATAAAGCTGCTTTGGAAGATGTCTTTACAGAATACGCCAAGAGTCAACCAATTCATAAAAGAGTTTCAAAAACAGAATTGGAATTACTCCTGGATCAGGAACTACGGAACAGAAACATAGGTATCGATTTTGAATATGGTGTATATAGCCAAGGCTATCCAACAAAAATTAAATCGAAAAAGTTCAAGTTTTCAAAGTCTAGAATGTATGAGGCTCCGATTTTTAAAGATAGTGAGGGAAATACAAACTTCTCTTTGTTGCTGACTTTTCCAAAAGAGAAGAAGTTCATATTTGAATCTGTAATGGGAATGGCGCTGTTGTCTTTGATTTTTACCTTGGTTATAGTGATTGCTTACTCAAGCGCTATTTATCAACTTATAAAACAAAAACAGATATCCGAGATAAAAACAGACTTCATTAACAATATGACACACGAGTTCAAAACTCCGATTGCTACAATAAACTTGGCGGTTGAAGCGATACGAAATCCAAAGTCTATTGAAGATAAAGAAAAGGTGCTACGGTATTTGGGGATGATTAGAGAGGAGAACAAAAGAATGCATGCCCAGGTTGAAAATGTATTGCGGATTTCCAAATTGGAAAAAAACCAATTGGATATCAATAAAGATAGGGTAGATGCACATGATATTGTTACAGATGCCATAACCCATGTAGAACTGATTGTGAAGAACCGTGGAGGTTATATCAATGCTCATTTAGATGCTGAGAGGTCAGAGGTTTTGGCAAATGACATGCACTTTACCAATGTGGTGGTTAACATGTTGGACAACGCTATTAAGTACTCGCCAGAACCACCCAAGATTGACGTGTACACCGAAATGGTGAAGAATAGTATAATTATTAAAATACAGGACCAAGGAGCTGGAATGAGCAAGGTGGTTCTAAAAAAGGTGTTCGAGAAATTTTATAGGGAACACACAGGAGATATTCACAACGTAAAAGGCCATGGATTGGGTCTGGCGTATGTTAAACGAATTATTGAAGATCATCAGGGCGAAGTATACGCTGAAAGTGAAAAAGGAAAAGGAAGTACTTTTTATATAAAGCTTCCTTTAATATAGAAAAACAGAATTATGGAAACAGAGAAGAAGAAAATATTGTTGGTTGAGGATGACCCAAATTTTGGGATTGTGTTGAAGGATTATTTGTCCATGAACGACTTTGATGTTGTATTGGCCAAAAACGGTATGGAAGGTTTTGAGAAGTTCAAAAAAGATAATTATGACGTCTGCATTTTAGATGTTATGATGCCTTATAAAGATGGATTTACACTAGCTAGGGAAATCAGGGAAAAGAATGAAAACGTTCCAATTATATTCCTGACGGCCAAGACCATGAAAGAAGATGTTTTAAAAGGTTACAAAGCTGGAGCCGACGATTATTTGAACAAGCCCTTCGATTCTGAGGTGTTGCTCATGAAGCTTAAAGCAATACTTCAAAGAAAAGCATCTAGCACATTGGCAGACAGCAAACAATTTGAATTTGAAATTGGAAATTTCCATTTGAATTCAAAACTTCGATTCCTAAAATATATGGAGGAAGAGCCTGTAAAGCTTTCACCAAAGGAAAACGAATTATTGAGACTCCTGGCGTTGCATGAGAATGATTTAATGCCTCGAGAATTGGCACTGACAAAAATATGGAGAGATGACAACTATTTTACGTCTAGAAGTATGGACGTTTATATTGCCAAACTCAGAAAATATTTGAAGAAGGATGATGTAGTTGAAATCTTGAATATCCATGGAGAAGGATTCCGATTAGTAGTCAAAGCAGAAAATCAATAAAGATTTACCCAACTATAAATTCAACCACCTTTTAAAGGTGGTTTTTTTATACAAAAAAGTATAGTACAGAGACCGTTGCCATTCCTGTAAATGCCAAAATTGTGGTCATGATGGTCCAGGATTTGAAGGTCTGTTTTTCCGAAATACCCAAATATTGGCCCACCAACCAGAACCCACTATCATTTACATGCGAAAAAATACTGGCTCCAGATGCTATGGCAATTACCATACAAGCCAATTCTATTGGACTCAAAGAAGCATTTATCAACAAGGGAGATACCAATCCTGCCGCGGTTATCATTGCCACAGTTGAGGAACCTTGGACAATTCTTACAATCGCCGCACTGATAAAAGCAAAGGCCAAAATGGGAAATCCAGCATTGCTAAGGGAAGTTGCCAATAGCTCACCAGCACCGGTGTTGGTTAACACCTGCTTAAAAACACCGCCAGCACCTGTAAGAAGAATAATAGTTCCTGCCGGTGCCAGGGATTTGGTGGATATATCGAAAAGTTGAGCTTTTGTAAACCCTCTTTTTAATCCAAAGAAGTACCATGCCAATAGATTTGCGATTATTAAAGCAGAAAATGGATGTCCAACGAGCGCAATCGTTTTTAATACGATAGGGGACGAAATTCCCAAAGCTCCAGTAGAAGCGATGGTATTCAATAAAATCAACACAATCGGAAAAGCAATGATCCACAAGGTTTGACCTATTGGAGGTAAAGCCGAAGGGGTGGAATTTTCGATTTGCTCGGGAGCCGCAACAAAGATTTTCTTCGCGATGTGCCTTCCAAATAATAATCCGGCTATTAATGCAGTTGGAATCCCCGCTAGAAACCCTACCAATATTACCCATCCCAAGTCGGCACCTATAATATCAGCAACGGCGATTGGTCCTGGGGTAGGTGGAATAAAGGCATGTGTTATGGCCAACCCGGCCAGAAGCGGAATTGCATAGAGTAAAAGGGACTTTCCAGTTTTACGTTGCAAAGCATAGATCATCGGAACCAAAATGATAAAGGCAACATCAAAAAATACGGGAATAGCGATTAAAAAACCAGAAATTACCATAGCTGAAGGAGCCTTTTTCAAACCAAATTTTGCGACCATAAAATCAGCAATGGTTTTAGCGCCTCCGGAAGCTTCCAAAATAGCCCCAAACATAGCTCCCAATCCTACCACCGTAGCAACAAACCCGAGGGTATTGCCCATTCCTTCTTGAACGGTAGAGATGATTTCCTTGGCATCTAAACCGGCAATCAGTCCTACCGTTATACTACCGATGAGTAATGCCAAAAAAGCATGGATTCGCAGCTTCAGGATTAAAAATAAGAGTATAGCGATACCGCCCAAAACGGCGAAAATCAAATTAGTCTCTACCATTGCGTTTGGTCTAAAATTAATTGAACAATTTTTTCAGGAGGATGTGATATGGAAACATTGATAGCATCCGTTGGAGGTTCCAAAGTTTCAAATTGGGATTTTAGCAGTTCTGCTGGCATAAAATGCCCTTTTCTAAGCTCCATGCGTGATTTTATGAGTTCAAAAGAACCTTCCAGGTAAATAAAATGAACGAAACCCTCAATTTCGTTTCGCAATATCTCTCTATAACGCTCCTTTAAAGCCGAACAAGCAATTACAGCTCCTTTGGACTTTTGTTCTTTTGCCAAGGCATTCAACTTTTCGAGCCAACCTTGTCTATCATTGTCATCCAAAGGTAGTCCGGCACTCATCTTTTTTATATTCTCCTCAGGGTGGAAATCATCTCCATCATAAAAAGGAACTCCCAATGATTCGGAAACCATTGTTCCTATGGTGGACTTTCCGGTCCCGGAAACTCCCATGATAAATAAAACTTTACCAAAATCACTCATCTGACGTGTTTAAAAGATGCTGTTTAATTTTCGATGCAATTGCCTCCGGTTCATCGTCATATCCCACCCATAAAATGGAGTTGTTTTTTCGCAACCATGTGAGCTGTCTTTTTGCAAATCGCCGGGTATTCTTTTTGATTTCGGAAATTGCGAAGTCCAAAGTGAAATTACCGTCAAAATATTGAAAAAGCTCGCGATATCCAACAGTCTGTAGTGCATTTAAGTGTCGATTGGGATATAATTTTTCAGCTTCGGTTAGTAAACCAGCCTCCATCATCAAATCGACCCGATTATTGATACGTTCATAAATAACCTCCCTATCTGCATCAATTCCGACGTATAACGAATCAAACATTCTTACTGCCTTTTTTTGATTGAGGAAGGAAGAATAGGGTTGGTTTGTGGTCATACAGATTTCCAAAGCTCGAATTAGTCTATGGGGGTTTTCAATGTCTACAATTGCATAATATTCAGGGTCCTTTGATAATAATTCTTTTTGAAGGTAAGGTAGTCCTTCTTCTTTAAATTTTTGATTCAAGGTTTCGCGAAGTTGGGGTTTAACTTTGGGAAATTCGTCTAGTCCCTTGATTACTGCATCCACATATAATCCACTTCCTCCCACTATAACGGCATGATCTTTAATTTTAAAGATTTTGTCGAGGGTTGCGAGAACATCTTTTTCAAAATCACCTACGGAATAGGGTTCAAAAATGCTTTTGTGTTGAATGAAATGATGAGGAACCGTATTTAGTTCTTCTTCCGACGGAACAGCAGTGCCAATATTCATTTCTCTAAAAAACTGGCGGGAATCTGCCGAAACAACTTCGGTGTTAAAATGTTCGGCCAGTTGAATTCCCAACTTGGTTTTTCCAATGGCAGTGGGGCCAACAACTGCAATCAATGTTTTGGAAGTCATAACAATTCGCCACACTTATAGCAGTTAGTGGCATCGTCTCTATGGCCTTCGGCGGCACAGGTTGGACAGGCCTGGGTGTTGGTGTGCACTACACTCTTCTGTTTATCACCATTTTTATGTCTGGAGAATTCAACGGTAACGATACCCGTTGGAACCGCAATAATTCCATATCCTAATATCATAATGACCGTAGCCAAAAATTGTCCCAGATTAGTCTGTGGGGCAATATCTCCATACCCAACTGTGGTCAAGGTCACAATGGTCCAATAGATACTTCTGGGAATGCTCGTAAAACCGGCTTCGTCACCTTCAATAAGATACATGATAGTTCCCATAATCACAGAAAGAATAAGAACCACATAGATAAAAACAGCGATTTTTGCCCTGCTCGCTCTTAATGCAGCTTTCAGCTGGGAGGCCTCACCCATAAATTTGACCAGTTTTAAAATCCTAAAAATCCGCAATAGTCGGAATGCTCTCACCGCCAATAAGACTTGAGAGCCTGCCAGAATATAGGATAAGTAAAGCGGAATGGTAGAAACAAAATCAATAATCCCATAAAAGCTGAATACGTACTTCAAAGGCTTTTTGATACTAATCAGTCGGGCGATGTATTCCAGCGTAAAAAAAATGGTAACTACCCATTCCAATGTGAGCAAAACCCGATGGTAATTCTGGTCTACTTCCTTGATGCTCTCGAGCATCACCAAAATGACGCTTAGGACGATTAATCCAACAAGAACAATATCAAAGAATTTTCCTAATGGTGTATCGGCTTCATAAATAATTTCATGTAACCTATGTTTCCAACCGGAATGTACTTCTTGTTTTTTCAAAGGGCGGGTGTTAACTCCAAAATTTTGAGATTGTTATTTTTTCTCAAATAAGATTCGACAATAAAAGTGGTGTTTTCGTCACTTGGCATAGGGGTGATAATCGATTCTAAGATATGAATATTATTTATTTGATGATTAAGCTGTACATATCCAAAGCCCTTCAATATCCCATTTTTCACTAAGATAAAACTTTGTTCACCATGTTCCCGACCCCTGTCAAGCAAAACGATGGTCTTACCTTTAATACTGTATTTATCTAGGGCATCTTCAATTTTCTGGTTGAACTCCATTGCATTTTCCAAATCGGAGCAGCCGTCGGAACATCCATTTTTTGAATGGTCACAGGTATCTTCAAGACCTAGGGAAGAAGGACATAACTCAAACTCTTGACTAATTTTTTTCAGGAAGCTATTGGCTGAAGGAATTCCGTTGAATCCAATTTTCTGTCTTTTTTTGAACTTGTTTTTTACAATTTCCAATTCAATATGTGGGCTTCCATTTTTTGAAAAATTAATCACATGTGAAAAAAGACTTTTTTTGGTAATGTTATTATGCTTGGGTCTTGTCTTTTTCAGTTCGACATATTCTTTTAGGATGGCGAGCAATTCACTACCCGTGGGCTCAAATGAAACTTTCTTCGTTTCTTTCTGAAGCTTTCTGGCCAATTGGCCTAGGTTGGTAAAATGCTGGTTGACCCTTTTTTTGGCGTTTTTGGTCTTACCTAGAAAAATAATTTCTCCATCCTTATCATGCATATAATATACACCGGTTTCAGAAGGAAGTCCGGAAACGATATCCAATTGAGTCGGGGATAATTCGCCTTGTGATTCCTCGCGAAGCACCTCTTTGATTATGGTCTTTTGGGAATCTTTATCCAATAACAATTTAAAAAGCTTTAAGGTGGCAATTGCATCGCCATTTGCGCGATGACGGTCACTCATGGGTATACCTAATGAGCGCACTAGTTTGCCCAAACTATGTGATTCGGCATCTGGCAACAATTTTTTTGCAAGATCTACTGTACATAGTGTTTTTCTTTGGAAATCATACCCTAGACGTCGGAACTCTGTCCTTAGTATTCGATAATCAAATTGCGCGTTGTGGGCTACGAGTATGGTGCCATCGGTTATTTCAATAATACGCTTGGCCACTTCATGGAACTTTGGAGCCGTCCGCAGCATTTTATTATTGATACCCGTGAGTTTTACCACAAAAGGTTGAATTTCCCGCTCAGGATTCACCAAACTCATGAATTTGTCTACAACCTTATGTCCATCAAATTTATGGATAGCGATTTCCATAATGCCCTCTTCATTATACTTTCCTCCAGTGCTTTCAATATCGAGTATGGCGTACATGAAATGTGGTAGTATATTATGAATAGTTTCGTGCACCAAAGATACTACTTCCAATGCGTACCATGGTGCTGCCTTCTTCTATGGCAATGTTATAGTCTCCACTCATGCCCATAGACAACACCTTGATATCAGATAATTTAGTGCTCAAAAACTGGAATATAGTTTTTAAATGGGCAAATTCTTTTCGTATTTGGGACTCATTCTGGGTGTAGGTCGCCATTCCCATCACCCCAACAATTTTAATATTCTTGAGATGTTTGAACTCTTCTGAGATTATGATTTCTTCCAATTCCCTTTTATCAAGGCCAAATTTGGTCTCTTCTTCAGCAATATGCATTTGAAACAGGCATTGGATGACCCGATTATGCTTTTCTGCCTGTTTATTTATTTCCTTTAACAACCTAAAACTGTCCACACCATGAATCAAAGAGACATACTCGGCCATATATTTGACCTTGTTACGTTGCACATGACCAATCATATGCCACTCAATATCTTTTGGTAACGTTTCCCACTTTTGGGTCATTTCCTGAATTTTGTTCTCTCCAAAAACACGTTGACCAGCTTCGTAGGCTTCCAAAATGGCTTCATTGGGCTTGGTTTTGGAGACAGCTACCAAAGTTGTTTCCTCAGAAATCCTTGCTTTTAGCCCGATAAGATTGTCTTTTATGGACATACTTTTAGTAATCAAAATTTATAACTCATAAATGGTTAAACCGCTTCGCAGTTTGGGTTCAATATAAGTGCTTTTAGGGGGCATTACCAATCCCGCATCAGCAATAGCTTTAATTTCATTCATATTTATAGGAACTAAACTGAACCCAACAGCAAATTCTCCTTTGTCTATGCCATCCTTCATTTTAAGGACATTGTGTTTTCCATAGCCATAGGCAATACGTTTGTCATTTCTTAAATCTGAAATCCCCAAAATGGGCTCCAGTATGGTTTTATATAGAATTTGCGTGTCTAATTCACTGAGCGCATCTGTAAACTCATACACTCGTTTTCTCAAATAAAGGGAATAGAAATCTCCATCCAAATACATGCTAAAGTGATGTTTTCGAGTAGGTTTATATAAGCCATCATCTTTTTTTTCAATTCTGAAATAGGTGTCAAGTTGAATCAGGAATTCTTCTTTTGAATATCCATTAAGATTCTTGACCATACGATTGAACTCATAAATCTTTATATTCGATTCGGGAATCAGATAGGCCATAAAAAAATTGTATGATTCATCTCCTGAATGCGATGGATTCTTAGTTCTCATTTTTTCAGACAAAAGGTTGGAAGAAGCACTTCGATGATGTCCATCAGCAATATACAAAGCGTCCATTTTATCAAATGAACGCTGAAGACTTGCAATAACTTTTGCGTCCTCCACTTTCCAAAGTTTGTGACTTACCTTATCTGGAGTGGTAAAATCATAGTCAGGCCGTTTGACGGCCTCCTTTTCCAAAATTGAGCTAACGTTGCTATCATCTGAATATGTCATCAACACAGGTTCAGCATTGAAGCCAACCGTGTTCAAATAATCTGCAAAAAGCTTTTCCCTTCTTTGAATAGTGTCTTCATGTTTTTTGATAACATCTTTTCGATAATCCGATACACTGCAAGCACAAAAGAATCCCAGGGTTGTTAAATCCCCCTTAGTGATTTCATACAGATAAAAGCAAGGTTTATTGTCTTTCAGGAAAATATTATCTTCCAAAAACTCCATATATCGATTATGAACGAGTTTAAACCGTTCTTTTCCGGAAATACTTTTATGGAATTTAAAACCTGGATTTATGATATGAAGAAAGGAAAAAGGATTGTACTTCAGCACGGATTTGAGTTCTTCCTTTGAATATTCCTCATAAGAGCGCGAAGCAACAAATGCCGCCTTGTCCGGGGTAGGGCGAATGGCCTTGAAAGGTTGAATTAGGGCCATTGCTCTCTATTTATATTGGGCAGCAACTTTTTCCGCTTTTCTGGATTCGGAATAGTCATAAAAACCTTCACCTGATTTTACACCTAGTTTTCCTGCCATAACCATGTTGACCAATAGGGGACATGGGGCATATTTTGGATTTTTGAACCCATCGTACATGACATTCAAAATAGACAGGCATACATCCAATCCAATAAAATCAGCAAGCTGAAGCGGGCCCATAGGATGAGCCATGCCCAATTTCATTACCGTATCGATTTCGTGCACCCCTGCCACCTGATTGTAAAGTGTTTCGATGGCCTCATTGATCATGGGCATTAAAATCCTATTGGCGACAAAACCAGGATAGTCATTAACTTCTGTAGGGGTTTTACCCAACTGTTTGGACAATTCCATTATGGTTTTGGTGATTTCATCTGATGTGCTATACCCTCTAATTATTTCAACAAGTTTCATTATGGGTACAGGATTCATAAAATGCATTCCAATGACCTTATCTGGCCGATTTGTAACTGCCGCTATTTGCGTTATTGAAATGGATGAAGTGTTTGTGGCCAATATGGTATTTGCATCGCAGATTTCATCCAGATCTTTAAAAATTTGTAGTTTAATATCTAGGTTTTCCGTGGCTGCTTCTACAACTAAATCGGTCTTTTGCACACCTTCTTTTAGCTCCGTGAAAGTTGCGATATTTCCAAGGGTATTTTCCTTGTCTTTCTCCTCTATGGTGCCTTTGGCGACCATTCTATCCAGATTTTTCGATATAGTGGCTATTCCCTTATCCAAAGACGCTTGTGAAATATCGATTAGTTTTACTTGAAATCCACTTTGGGCAAAAACGTGGGCAATTCCATTACCCATTGTACCTGCTCCAATTACAGCAATTGTCTTCATCAATTTAATTTTTAAAGGATTCGATGATTTGCAAAGCCACCTTAAGGGCTTTTGCTCCCTGCTCCAAGGTCACCACTGGTTCTGTATTGTTATTAATTGCCTCTGCAAAGGTTTCCAATTCGTCCAGAATGGCATTGTTTGTTTCTATATCCGGGTTCTCAAAATAGATTTGCTTTTTCTCTCCCTCCGCGTTTTGAAGAATCATGTCAAAATCACCAGGTTTTTCTGGAGCATCTTTCATTTTAACAACCTCTACCTTCTTTTCCAGAAAATCGACAGAGATATAGGCATCACGTTGAAAGAATCTGGATTTGCGCATGTTTTTCAACGAAATTCTACTGGAAGTAAGGTTGGCGACACACCCATTTTCAAATTCAATCCTGGCATTGGCAATATCAGGGGATTTACTGATAACAGAGACACCGCTGGCATTTATATTCTTTACATCGGAGTTCACAACACTCAAAATTGCATCAATATCGTGAATCATCAAGTCCAACACAACGGGAACATCAGTGCCACGTGGATTGAATTCTGCCAAGCGATGTGTTTCGATGAACATGGGGGTTTCAATCTTGTCTTTAACTGAGAGAAATGCTGGATTAAACCGTTCTACATGTCCAACTTGCCCTTTTACACCGTGCTTTTTTGACAAACTCAATAACTCTTCAGCCTCTTCGGCAGTATTGGTAATGGGTTTTTCGATAAAGATGTGTTTGCCTTTTTCAATGGCCTTTTTTGCGCAATCAAAATGGGAAAGGGTCGGAGTAACGATGTCAACCACATCTACCGCATCCATTAACGCATTAATATTTTCAAAGTAGGAATAGCCAAATTCATCAGCTACTTTTTTAGCATTGATCTCGTCGGGGTCATAAAAGCCTACGAGTTCATATTTATTGGATTCGTTTAAGAGCCGAAGGTGGATTTTCCCTAAATGTCCGGCACCAAGAACACCTACTTTTAACATACTTCCTGTTTTTGTCAAAAATACGGATATGGGATGATTCTTCAGCAAAAATAAGAGTGGTTCTATTGATAAAATCCTTCAGAACTTTTTAAATTCGTGTACCAGACCAAATACATGAAGGATACATTGAAGCATAAGGGAATGCGCAATAAATTGGCAGAAGTACTATCTGCCAAGGGGATACAGGACAAAAAGGTTTTGGATGCCATAAAAACGATTCCCAGACATTTGTTTTTAGATAGTGGTTTTGAGGACCATGCATATCAAGATAAAGCATTTCCAATAGGGGCAGAACAAACCATTTCGCAACCGTATACGGTTGCGTTTCAGACTGAATTGCTCCAGATAAAACCCAACGACAAGATTTTGGAGATTGGCACAGGCAGTGGCTATCAAACCGCCGTTTTGTTACATCTAAAAACCAAAGTTTATACCATAGAAAGGCAGTTGGAACTTTTTAAAAAGACTAAACTCTTTTTTAATAAAATGCACTACCGACCTAAAAAGGTGATTTTTGGTGATGGGTACAAGGGACTGCCGGAAGAGGCTCCTTTTGATGGAATAATTGTAACTGCAGGCGCACCTATGGTTCCAAAACCGCTGATGTCACAGTTGAAGATAGGAGGGAGACTTGTTATCCCTGTCGGAGAAGATGAACAGGTAATGACATTATTCACCCGGAAATCTGAGAAAGAATTTGAAAAACAGGAATTGGGAGCGTTTCGCTTTGTGCCCTTATTGGAAAATAAGAACTAGCGCTTAAAATCTTTCTTGATTCGAGATAGGTCACGTTTATTGTCCCGGTCCTTGATAGTTTCTCTTTTGTCGTATAATTTTTTACCCTTTGCTAGCCCGATGTTTAATTTGGCCAAGCCTCTTTCATTGATAAATAAGTTGAGGGGGATTATGGTAAGTCCTGAGGTGGTTACTTCTTTGCGTAATTTTTTTAACTCCTTTTTATTTAAAAGCAGTTTGCGTTCGGCTTTTGGTTTATGATTGTAATATCCACCATGACTGTATTCGTCTACCTGCATATTGATGACATAAAGTTCTCCCGAATCATTAAACTCGCAGAAACTTTGGGAAATGGATGCCTTGCCCAACCGAATGGATTTTATCTCTGTACCTCCAAGCACCAATCCGGCGACATAGGTGTCTAGGATTTCATAATCAAATCGAGCGCGTTTATTCTTTATGTTGATATTTTTCTGCATTGTTGGCAAAAATAGAAACTCTTAGTAAAGAAAATTGTAATGTTACGGTGTATTTTGCGATTGTAAAGAAAAACAAGACCAATGAGAAGAGCTTTAATCGGAATTTTAACACTGACCGTTTTATCCTGCAAGGAAAAAGCCAAGGAGGTTATTACCGTTCAAGAGATTGTAAATAAGTCTATAGAAGTGAGCGGGGGAAAACAATATGCGAACAAGGGGAGCTCATTCGAATTCCGCAATAGAAAATATATATCTCAAAATGTTGACGGGAAGAAGGTATTTAAGAGAATCTTGGTTATGGACTCTGTGACCATTCTTGATATCAAAACCAATAGTGCTTTTCAGCGTTTTATGAACGACACCCTGGTGCATCTGCCGGATTCTATTTCAACCCGCTATGCGAATTCGGTTAATTCTGTGCACTATTTTGCAAGGTTGCCTTATGGCTTGAATGATAATGCGGTGAACAAGGAATTGCTTGGAGAAGAAACTGTTAAAGGAAAAGAATATTATAAAGTAAAAGTGACGTTTGATCAAGTAGGCGGAGGAGACGATTTTGATGACACCTATGTGTATTGGTTTAACAAGGAAACGTATAAACCGGATTATCTAGCTTATGATTTTCATGTGAATGGGGGTGGTCAGCGTTTTAGAGAGGCATATAATGAACGCTATGTGGATGGAATCCGCTTTGTGGACTACAACAATTATAAACCTAAAACCAAAGGTTCAGACATTATGGAAATAGGACAATTGTTTGAAAAAGATGAATTGGATTTACTTTCTAAAATAGAGCTTTCGAAAATTCACGTAACTGAAAACTAGTCCATTTTTAGTAGAATATCTGTTGCTTCGCCATCGATAATCCTCACAATAAAAAGACTACTGTTGTCGGTATCATCCATCTGATTATATTTTTCAATTCCAAGCATATTGTTTACAAAGGTTGGGGTGGTATTGCTGTGACCAACCACTAACACGTTTTTACCTTCATTTTCTAGTTTAAAAGCCGTGATATCCAAGTCCCTTGGGTCGTAATATTTAACATTGATATTCTTTTTTACCGATACAGGAGCTGCAGTCATAGAGGTGCGCTCATAATTGGTAGAGTAAATGATGTCAATATCTATTTGGTCAAAGACTTCGGCCCATTTAACTGCCCGCATCAGCCCATCTTGGTTAAGTTCCGGATCATGGTTTTCCGGGTCAGTTCGGTCCTTTTCGGCATGTCTAATAAAGTAAAATGTAGAAATTATTGGATCGCTAATTTCATTATCTTTAGTAGAAGTATTGCAGCTGGTATTTCCAACTAGAAGTATTGCAATCGCAATGATAAGCTTGGTAATTCGCATAATTATTATTCTAAAAGTCCCCTTTTTTACATTGTAAGCACTTAAAAGTAACGTTTAATTTTGATTTTCTCGTATGCCTAAACCTCAGGTTTCTTTTGTATTTCTATTGATGACCTCACTCTTATGGGCCCAAGAAATTACTTTACCTTCAGATTTTCGGCAACACAACCTTACTCAATTTAACGCAAGTTTGTTGAACGCCACTTATGGCCTAAATTGGAACAACCCGCACTCACTGACCGTTTGGTCGCGTTGGCAATGGCAAACTTTAGATAGTGACCCAACTACTTTATTTGCGAATTATTCGCATGGAATCAATCCAAATTCATCATTTGGAATAGGGTTTTTACAGCACAATACGGGAGTTTATCTTAATACTGGGGCAAATTTAAACTATGTTCACGCGATTCATTTGGATGATATCCAATTGGTCTTTGGTATTAACATATTTGGTTTCCAACAGGAAGTGGCCGATGATGCTTTGATTCCTGACCCAAACTCTGTGGAGCCTGAAAATACCAACGATTTTATCATTGGTGCTTCACCGGCTATCCGCCTACAAGCTCATGGATTTGGTTTAGGACTTGCAGTAGAGAACGCTTTAGATTCCAATTTATCCAACAGTGATAACGACACAGATGCCATGGCATTCATCGGAACTATGAGCTATGATTTCCCGATTACAATTCTTCCTGCGCTTGGGGAAAGTTATGTGAGACCGCTGATTTATGTCAAATCCATTTCAGATGTTGATACTCAATTTGGAATAAATGGACTGCTTTCCACCTCTAAATTCTGGGTTCAGGGAGGCTATAATAATTTTTATGGTATATCAGGAGGGGCAGGAGTAACCTTTGCCAAACAATTTTCTATAGGTGGGTTGCTTGAATTCGGAACGGATGATGTTTTAAGTGATGAAGAACCCACATTGGAATTGATTGCTTCGTACCATTTTGGAAAAAGTGACGGTAGGAAAAAAGTTGTGGGATTCGATGTTGAAAAAGATGATACCTTGGCTTTAGCTCGGATGATGGAGGAAGAGGAGGAGAGAAAACTGGAAGCTTTGGAAGAGCAAAAATTACTTGATGCTGAGAAAGCTGAGGTAAAAGCAAAGGAGGAAGAACAAAAGTTGGCCATGGATGAGCGTTTGGAACGTGAAAGGCAACAACGACTTAAAGAAACCCAACAAAAAGAGAGAGATTCACTTGATGCAGTCCGCGAACAGCAACGTATAATGCTTGTCGAACAGCGGAAAAAGGACAGCCTCGCGGCACTCCAGAATCAAAAAGTTGAGGTTAAGCCCAATGAAAAATATCAAGAAGTTACTGACGCCGCAGGTTTGGAACCAGGATTCTATTTAATTGCGAATGTATTCGGAACCAAACGTTATTTTGAAAGTTTCATGCTCAACTTAAGGAAAAGAGGACTGGAACCAAAATCGTTCTATCGCAGTCAAAACAAATTCAATTATGTGTATTTAGAACGCTATAATACCATGCAAGAGGCCAGAAATGCACGGGACAGCAAGTTTTTTGGCAAGTATGCCGACAAAACCTGGATTTTTAGGGTCAGGAGGGAATGAAGACAACCCCACTAATCCCATTTGGCTTGTTTTCTTAATTTTTTTAAACGTAGTTTTCTCAGCGACATACTGTATATATTCTCTATTCGTCTTTCATTATCAATAATGGTTCGGGAAAAAAAGAACCTTTTGTTTTTTAAATCAATAGTAGGACAAAATTCACTGACCTCCGTATTTATTCTGTTTCCTAAGTTCATGGGTTGGCTCCACTTGTTGTTTTTTCTAAAACTCACATATAAATCTGCATTTCCAAACCCTCCTTCCCGGCTTGAGATAAATATCAGAAAATCCTCTTTCGGAGATATGTAAGGATTGGAATCACTGGAATCGGTATTGATACCACCTTCCAAGGGAACGGCCTTTTTATACCCATCCTTAGACCAATGACTTACATAAATATCATTGCTCTCCATTCTTCTGGTGAAATAGATGTTTTTATTTAGCGACATGGTAGCATAAAACTCATGTCGTTCTGTGTTTATAGTCGCTGCTAGTCTTGAAGGTTTTGTCCAACCAGCATCTGTCTTTTTTAATATAAACACATCATAACCTTCATCTTCGGAAATTTGGGAATTGAACAATATGGCGGTCCCATCTGGAGAAAAGGAGGGGTCAATTTCATCGTAGGCCTTATTGGAGAAAAACGCTCTTTTTGGGTCTTGCCATTTGCCATTCCAGTGTCGGGATTCGTATAGGTGTAATGAATCTCTTCCTCCATAAGCTTTAACAAATAGAAGGTTTTTACCGTCAGGGGATACACTTACCCCGAAAGACTGATCATCAGAAATTACATTCGGTTCGAACATTTTGATTTGCCCAGAACAGATGACGGTGTGACAAAACAGTAAGAATATTAATGTTCCTTTCATTTTGCGGGTTATTGAATTTCCCTTATTCGAACCGCATTAGGACGTACTAGGCCTCCTTCCCCTGCGCTGACCAAATTTTTGATAAAGGTGCCGCTGCGGTCATATAATTTCACTTCAGAAGTACCGCCGCTACCAATTAAGAAATCTCCATTGGGAAAAAAGTCAACGCCTTCAGGCTGGTTTAAACCAGAGGTTACTACATCTCCGATGAAATTGCCATCAGAATCGAATCTAACCACTTTATTACCTGTCCAATCATTTACCAGTAGGTTTCCATTTGCATCAAACCAAATGTTCGTGGGTCCTTGTATGCCGGAGGAGATGAATAACCCAAGGTCATCACCATTGGCATCAAATTTCCTTATCGAGGCATCCTCGAAGGATGATACATACAGATTACCATCAGAGTCCCAATCCAGTCCAATGCTTCTAGAAACACCAACAGAGGTAAACTGATCCACAAATGTACCATCCAACTGGTACCTTCGAACTAGCCCGTTTCCTTCCCATTGTAAAACATATAATAAATTATCGGCGCCAATCTTCATGCGTGTTGGGCCGCTTATACCGGTTGCAAAACTTCCTATTAAATTACCTGTGGATGCATCATACCGGTTTATTTTATTCGAACTTAAGTTGGAAATCAATACCTGGCCTTGATCTTCTAGAAATAAGATATCCTGCGGCCATGCTAGATCATCATCAATGAAGGTCATTGCATTTTGCCCATTTTCATCATATCGCACAATTTTCCATGGACCGGTCGCGAACTGGGCAGCATCGCTTACGTAAATAAAAGTTCCAGATTGTGGTTCAGAATCAACAATAGTAAAGGAGAACGTTCTTGAGACACTCCCGACACTTGCGGTTACAACCGAGCTTCCCACCTGCAAACCAGTTACTAACCCACTGCCATTTACGCTTAGATTCGTATTACTTGCTGACCAGTTAATTGTTCCGGAAATGGCTATGGTTTGCCCAAATTGATCTTTTCCAATTGCAGTCAGTATCGTGGTGTTGGTTCCAAAAAGGTCAAGTTGGCTTCCATTGGAGGAACTAATCGTAATACTTGTAAGCACAGGATTTTCGTTAGGAACATCTCCTCCGCCATCATCGCTTGAACTACAGGCATAAATGATTGAAATCAGTACAATAGAAATTATCTTTTTCATTTGGGAAACAATTTGAGATTTCATGATGAGCTTTGTTATTTTAGAGCGGTTGCTATAACAAATGAAAAGATTAAAAGGACAAGGATTATTAGTCCTTATAAAGATTTACAACAATCTGGAGGGGATATTGGTTCGTTAAAAGTGGGGCGTAGTGATCAGGCAGTTTCCTTGCCGTCGGAATTGAGGTACATTTTCGGAGTTGTTCCTGTAAACTTTTTGAAAGCATTATAGAAGGATACCCGATTATTGAAACCACAAGCGTACATCACATCGGTAATGCTAAGTTTGGTTTTTTTTTGAAGCATTTTTTTGACTTCTTCTATCCTATAGGAGTTGATAAAATTGAAAAAATTGGAATCAAAATGTTCATTAATGACTTGTGAGCAATGATGTCTCGAAATATCTAGTTTAGACGCAAGGTCATCCAACCTGAATTCGCTGTTCAAATACGGTTTGTCACTCTCCATATATTTTTCCATTTCCTCCTTTAGCTCAACTGAAAAATCTGGAGTCAATCCCGTTGTTCTATATTTAATGACAGGAATTATGCTGCTCATTGGTTTGCCATCAAATACTTCGGGCTGGACAAAGCCAAAATACGCTAACATTGAAATGAAAAAAATCATTGATGCACCAATGAGGTAGTCATGGTCGGGGGTTAAAATCCCTAAGCCGCTAAGCACAAAAAATGAAGTAAAAGAAATAACGTATCCCAAATACGAAAACGATATCAATTTTAACCACACCTCTTTATTTAGACTTATGACACCCTTCATTAATTGCCAAAAAATCAAACCAAAATATAGGAACATAAGAGCTATGATTATCTTGGTTTGGTGTTGGTTGAAATAATATATGGAAAAGATGATTTTTCGATTTTGGAGAAGCTCAACTTTCGTTGAAGGCGTCATTAAATAGACCCTTGAGTAGTTGAGCAAAATTATCAGGAAAGGTATAATATGGACCAAATCTTTCCATTTGAAGCTTACTTTATAGACCACTCTTCTAATATAAAAGAATAAAACTGGTCCATAAAGCACCCATACAAGCATGTTTGTGAATAGTATACTTATACATCTTTGGGTAAACAGTTCCCCCGACCAATAGAGAGCATTGTAAAAAATATTGTAACCAAAAAGCAGGACATATATCCCCAATAATCGGTTAGCGATTTTATCACCCCTTTTTTTTATAAAGAATAGTACAGCCAAAACAAAGGCTAGAAAAGAAAATAGCGAAAAGAGATATTCATAGGTATTCATCGCAACCAAATAAAAGCAATTTTTTTGAGTTCAATGGTTTTATCGCATTGCAATAATGAAACTTGATTTTTTTTAGAATAGGATAATAGAACCTAGTTCTTAATCTCTTTTTGAACCAAATGCTCCAAATACGCGATAGTATTTATGAGATATTTACGATCTCGGGTCATCGTTGACATCGCAATTGCTCCCTGAAGCATGGTGAAGAGTTGTTTGGCAAACTGTAAGGGAGGTACAGGTAAATGAATCTCACTTTGATTAACACCGTTTTCTAAAACAAGAGCAATCTTACCTTCAATTTCTTTAATGGTTTCTTTAACCGCTGCTACTAATAATTTATTGTTGCTCTGAGCATCTACGCCAACATTAAGAATGGGGCAACCTCCGAAGGGAAGGGTGAAAACATCATATTGGCGGTAAAACCGCAATAGGGAATCTATTTTATCCATGGCTCCACCTTCAACACCCAATTTCTCATCGATTACTGCCAACAAGTGATTTTGGTTATACTCAAAGGCGGACAAAGCCAATGCCTCCTTGTTTTCAAAATTACCGTAAATAGCCCCTTTGGTAAGACCTGTAGCCTCTGTGAGGTCACTCATACTAGTACCCACATACCCATACTTGTTAAAGATAGGCGCTACGGTTTCAATAATGTACGCAGTGGTGCGTTCTGCTTTTTTGGTCATAGTGGTTCGGGCCGGTTGGGCATGCTGGTCTCAGCTAATATATAAAAAACAGATACTGTATGGTATATTAAAAATGCAAAAGCCCTTATTTTAACACAATAAGGGCCTTCTTTTTCTAAAATTGTTATCTATTTCACCAATTCATTTTGGTTTCTGAAAACCAATTGGTTATCAAACGAGTCCAATAATATAATGCTATCAGCTTTAATCTTTCCTGCGAGGAGCTCCTTAGACAGGTTATTCAACACTTCTTTTTGGATTAAACGTTTTACAGGTCTTGCTCCAAATTGCGGATCGTATCCTTTTTCGGCCAAATATGAAATGGCTTCTTCGGTGGCATCCAATGTAATGTGTTGTTTGGAAACCATTCTTTTTAACTGCCCCAGTTGCAGGCCTACAATTTCCTTGATATTTGATTGAGTCAATGGTGTGAACATAATAATGTCATCAATCCTATTCAAAAATTCGGGACGGATGGTTTTACGCAATAATCCCATAACTTCAACACGGGCTGCATTTGCGGCACTTTCCAAATCAACAGCACCTTCAAACTTCTCTTGAATAATTGGACTTCCCATATTGCTTGTCATGATTATGATAGAATTCTTGAAGTCGGCAACTCGCCCTTTGTTATCCGTTAAGCGACCTTCATCCAATACTTGCAGGAGTATATTGAAGGTGTCAGGATGTGCCTTTTCTATCTCATCCAATAAAACCACTGAATAGGGTTTTCTCCGCACTGCCTCAGTTAATTGTCCGCCTTCATCGTAACCTACATACCCTGGAGGTGCTCCAACCAATCGACTTACGGAGTGTCGTTCTTTATATTCGCTCATATCAATTCGGGTAATGGCATTTTCATCATCAAAAAGATAGGCCGCCAATGTTTTGGCCAACTCGGTCTTACCAACACCTGTATTCCCTAAAAACAGAAATGACCCTATAGGTTTTTTCTCATCTTGGAGTCCTGCTCTGCTTCTTCGAATAGCGTCAGAAACAGCTTCTATGGCTTCTTCTTGACCTACAACCCGCTTGTGCAGCACATCTTCCAAATTCAAAAGCTTTTCACGTTCACTCTGCATCATTTTGGTCACTGGAATGCCGGTCCATTTGGCAACAACCTCCGCAATATCTTCGTTGGTTACTTCCTCCTTGATAAGGGTTCCTGAACTTTGCTGTTGTGCGAGCTCTTCTTGTAATTTCTCCAACCTTTCTTGAGATTCCTTTATTTTGCCGTAGCGTAATTCGGCCACTTTCCCATAATCTCCATTACGTTCGGCACGCTCCGCCTCAAGTTTGAAGTTTTCTATGTCCTGTTTTGTTTTTTGGATATTGTCCACAACAGTTTTTTCACTTTCCCATTGGGCAAAGATTTCATTGCGTTCTTCTTTGAGATTGGCCAGTTCTAAATTCAAAGTTTGAAGCTTGGCTTTGTCATTTTCACGTTTTATGGCTTCAATCTCGATTTCCAATTGCATTATTTTTCGGTCAAGTACGTCCAATTCCTCCGGTTTTGAATTGATTTCCATACGAAGTTTGGAAGCTGCCTCATCTATTAAATCGATTGCTTTGTCTGGTAGAAAACGATTGGTGATATAACGTTGTGAAAGTTCCACTGCCGAGATAACTGCCTCATCTTTGATGCGCACTTTATGATGTGCTTCATATTTTTCTTTGATCCCACGTAAAATAGAGATAGCACTTTCAGTATCAGGCTCATCAATGATTACCTTTTGGAATCTGCGCTCCAAAGCCTTGTCCTTTTCAAAGTACTTTTGATATTCATCGAGGGTTGTTGCTCCAATAGCTCTAAGTTCACCCCTAGCCAGTGCTGGTTTAAGGATATTAGCGGCATCCATAGCTCCTTGACCACCTCCAGCACCTACAAGCGTATGGATTTCATCAATGAAAAGAACAATGTCTCCATCGGATGAGGTCACTTCTTTAATCACCGCTTTTAAGCGCTCTTCAAATTCGCCTTTGTATTTGGCGCCAGCGATAAGCGCTCCCATATCTAGGGAGTAAATAATCTTTTCTTTGAGATTTTCAGGAATATCACCTTGCACAATCCTGTGGGCCAGACCCTCCGCTATGGCCGTTTTACCAACACCAGGTTCTCCGACCAACATTGGATTGTTTTTGGTTCGCCGAGAAAGAATTTGGAGCACACGTCTAATTTCTTCATCCCGGCCGATAACGGGGTCAAGTTTGCCACTATCGGCAAGTTGATTCAGGTTTTTGGCATATTTTTCTAAGGAGTTATAGGTGTCCTCAGCACTTTGTGAAGTAACCTTACCACCTTTACGAAGTTCTTCAATGGCCGCTTTTAAATCTTTTTCGGTTACTCCCTGATCCTTGAGTATCTGGGCTATTTTACTTTTCGACTTAAAAATTGCTAAGAATAGATGTTCTAAGGAGACAAATTCATCACCTTGTTTTTTAGCAATAATGCTTGCCTCGTTTAAAGTCTTTCCCGCTTCTCTCGAAATCATAATATCTCCTCCGGATACTTTGGAAAAACTTTCCAATTCTTTCTCCAAAATCTGATTGATCATGGATATATTGACATTCAACTTTTTTAGAATGAATGGTAATACATTTTCATCCACCTCTGAAATGGCTTGGAAAATGTGCTCATTTTCTATTTGTTGATGTCCAAGCTCTTGCGCAAGCTGTTGGGCCTGCTGAATAGCTTCTTGTGATTTTATAGTGAAATTATTAAAGTTCATTTTCAATGTTTATTTGGGTAATGTCAACAACCTTACCATATGCAACGAACAGTCAAAATGTCGGTAAAGTCCTGTAAACAAGGGACATTTCGTCAGTTTGTAAGCTTTTTGTACAAGCTCGACATAACTAGTAAATTAGCAACATGGGAATATTTAATGGCCTATTTGGCAATAAAGAGCAAACACAGAGGGAGGAAAAGCAAATTCCATGGATACCTTTGGTATCGGAAGAACAGTTGGATGAGATTGCTGAAAAATCAAAATCAAGAACTCAGCTTATTTTCAAACACTCGACTACTTGTGGAATCAGCCGAATGGTTTTAAATATGTTTACCTCAACATATGCATTGGGGAAGGATATTGATATCTATTTTTTGGACCTACATGCGCATAGGAATGTTTCTAATGAGGTAGCAGTCCGATTTCAGGTGATGCACCAGTCTCCGCAATTATTAATTATCAAAAATGGAGAAACGATTTATCATACATCCCATGGCGCTATAGCAGATATCAATTTGGAAGAATATATATAAAAAAGTCCCGACCAAATCAATGGTCGGGACTTTTTGTTCAATTGAATAGATACGTTCAAATAATACCTTTTAAGTCTCTCAATACAACAACTTATTTAGTCGTTGAACTGATTCCCGGCAATAATCCGGTTCTGCGAAATAATGGACTTTAATCTTAGCTTTAAGTCCTCCCCGGCATCATATACCATCTGTTCGTTGGTAGGGAAAGGTACAGCTCTAACATCCAAAAGTGATATCAGATCAGTGCCCAAAGCTCTTTTGTCTCCTCTATAGTTGGCATATACATGCTCAAATACAAATTCACTGCTCAACGGATAAGAGTTGATTTCCTGACCACTTTCCAAATCCGTAATGCTAACTTTAGCCCCAATTTGGGCGGCCTTGAATTGTGTAAACTGGTAAAAACTACATTTCACTTTTTTGAACTTATCAACTTTTATGTCGTTTCCAAGACTGTCTTTTGCCACATTGCCGTTATTGTCTAAAACGTAGTCATAACCGTCCTTAACGAGTTTTTCTTTTATAATCTCCTTCTCGTTAACTTGTTCAGGTGAAATATTGATTTCCCTGAAATTGACATTCAAAGCATAGTCGTACCTTATATCGGCAATTGGATTTGAATGATATTCCATCCAAAAGTTATCCAATCCATATCCATTAAAGTCCAACAGCTCTTCTTCCAATCTTTCCGGGATTATCTGTTGCGTGTCGTTACCGATTTCAACCCTTACATATTCAAGCCCTTGGGTATAGGCCTCTTCCATTTTAGAAATCGTCTCTTTATAACCTGGGTTTATTTCCTGCAGGTACTTTAATTCACCATAGGCCGCTCTATAATCGGCTTTCTCCTTGGCAGAAGCCAAAAGACTGTTGGCATTGCTGTACAGATACTCAGAAAGATTATTCTTTGTAGCTACAATTCTTGAATCATAGTTTACAAAGTCGAAGGACGCATTCCTATTCTCATCATAGATAGGAAGTGGCATCAAAGGTCTAATTCTTTGCTGAATTTCTTTGAGGTGCAAATACTTGTTGTAGATGCTTTCCAAGTTTGCAGGATTTCCATCACCCTTTAAAAAGGATATTTGCTCCATTTCACGTTCTACATTCTTTGCGAATGCATCTTCTAACAGCAAAACATAGGCTTGATGTCCTTTTTTGGTTTTGTTTTCCGCTAAATTCTTGATGGCCTTATTCATGGCCGAAACATAGTTGCCGCTATTTAGGGCCTCTTGGGTTTTTTTGACCCCTCCACAGGCAGCAAGTATGATAACTGAGATAATGAGTAATGTTTTTTTCATGGCTTTTTGATTTTACTGGTTTCTAGTTGGTTTCCAACAGCCGTGCCAAAAACCTATAGATTAGTAACGAAAAAGGACAAACCGTAGTATAATATCGATGAAATGCACAAAATTGAAGTGATTTTTGGCAATTCTGTTACAAAAACATATTGTTAATTGCCATTTGATAAAATACTTCCAAGGCTTTGTTTTTTTAGAGTCTGTTTACCATTCTATTTGTAATTTTGGGACTTCTTAATTTAAAGACCAAATGCAAAGAGACCACCAGATTTTTGACCTTATAGAGAAGGAAAGAGAAAGACAAATTGAAGGAATTGAGCTAATCGCTTCTGAAAATTTCACGAGTCCACAGGTAATGGAAGCGGCAGGATCCGTTTTGACCAACAAATATGCCGAGGGATACCCTGGAAAACGTTATTATGGTGGTTGCGAGGTAGTAGATGAGGTGGAGCAGTTGGCTATAGATCGTGCCAAGGCACTTTTTGGGGCGGAATATGCGAATGTACAGCCCCATTCAGGTTCACAGGCCAATGCGTCGGTTTATCATGCATGCCTGAAGCCAGGTGACACCATTTTAGGTTTTGACCTTTCGCACGGAGGGCATCTTACACATGGATCACCCGTTAACTTTTCAGGTAAACTCTACAATCCAGTTTTTTATGGTGTAGATGAGGAAACAGGGACTTTGAATTATGATAAGATCCAGGAAATTGCGACTAAGGAAAAACCCAAATTAATCATAGCTGGGGCATCGGCGTATTCCAGAGATATGGATTTTAAACGATTCAGAGAAATTGCGGATAGTGTTGATGCCATTTTACTTGCTGATATTTCACACCCAGCTGGATTGATAGCAAAGGGTATTATGAACGACCCTATTCCGCATTGCCATATTGTTACTACCACAACCCACAAAACTTTGAGAGGACCAAGGGGAGGATTAATATTGATGGGCAAGAACTTTGAGAATCCATTCGGCATTCGTTTGAAGAACGGAAATCTAAGAAAAATGTCAGCCTTATTGGATCTTGCTGTCTTTCCTGGTAATCAAGGTGGACCGTTGGAACATATCATCGCTGCTAAAGCTGTTGCTTTTGGTGAAGCACTTTCTGATGACTTTTTACATTATATGCTTCAAGTAAAGAAGAATGCTGACGCAATGGCTAAGGCTTTTATGAAGCGCGATTACAAAGTAATTTCTGGAGGGACAGACAATCACATGATGTTAATTGACCTCAGAAACAAAAATATTACCGGAAAGGATGCCGAAAAGGCATTGGAACTTGCTGCCATAACGGCCAACAAAAATATGGTACCGTTTGATGACCAATCACCTTTTATCACCTCTGGAGTACGGTTTGGAACACCGGCAATTACAACAAGGGGTCTGATAGAGGAGGATATGGAAACAATAGTAGATTTTATAGATGCGGTAATCATGGACCCGGAAAATACTGAGAACATATCCCATATAAAAGCAAAGGTCAATGAGCTTATGCAGTCACGACCTTTGTTCAATACCTAAAACTAACTAAAAGGGTTCCTTGGACTTCGCCCAAGGAAAATCAAATTATCTTATTCCAACAGGAAAAAATCCTCGTTATACAATTTTTTGCGTTTGAGGTCATAAACCATAGCATTGTGGTTGACTTCGTCGTCAAAATATAATCCCCAATGATGGTAATAGTTTAAATCGACGTTTTCTTTTTCTGTGGATGGTTCAGGAACATCTTCAAAAACAGGAACGAAGATTTCATACGGCATTTCAGTCAATCCTTTGGTGAGATACACAAAGTTTTCACTGACCTTGAAAATTATAGCTCCCAATTGTTCCGGAATACTTTGCGCATAAATTCGGGTTACTATCAATGAGGTATCATTGAAATGCAAAGAAATCTCGGCGATATCTATTGCTCCTTTATTAAGGTCATAAAGGTTTTGGTATGATGAATCAAAAGGTGTCAAAGCTGTTTCACCGCTATCGTTTTGTGCAAAACCACCCCAATTTCCAGTATTGCAATAATGTAGACCTTCAGTAAGACCGTAATTGCATCTGAGCTCTACATACAAATCGGCCCTAAATTGTTTGGTGTTATATCGGCACTGGACAGAAGCTTTGGCAAAAAAGACTTTTTCCAGTGCACTTGTGAATTCTTCAAGCCCCCTAGCAAGAATGAAACTTTTAATTCCATCGAGAGGGAAATTGAAGTCGGATTTTTTTTGGAATGGCATATTCGGTAGTATTGGTATAATGTTCTCTACCAAAGTTAAAACGAATCTTTTTTTCGGGATTGAAGGAAATCCTTAAAAATTCTGGGAGTTTTCTAGTGTTTGGGCTCTTTTTTGAAGAAAAACGAAAAAAAAGGACATATTTCACCCATGCGGCTTATTCACGATAAAAAAAGAAATTTATATAAATCCCCTGTTTTTTGCAGCCAAAATCAAGGCAAGATCATTCTCGTTTTCTGTACCAAAAAGAGACTTCAATTGTCGCTTTCGGTTCTCAATGGAAGAGGGGGAAAGACGTATGAATTTCTCAAGATCTTTGTTTTTGGTGCCAATGGATAAATGATACAGAATCTTTTTATCCTTTTCATCCAAATTAATATCGTTGGACAATTTTTTTCGAATAGCTCCCAGTGCCTTTGATGAATAATAAGGTGGATTCAAAGTAACCACCTTCACAGCCTCTTCCAAAGTTTTTGGGTCGATATCTGTCTTTACCAGATAACCATCAGGGTCTACCGAAGTAAGAATACTATTGATTCGGAAATTATCAGCAAACGAAGACATAAAAACAATTTTGGTATCAGGCACCAATTGGCGCGCCAAAATCCCTAATTCTTCGCCCGAATGGGGTTGGTCTTCATTCGGCGGGTACATTTGCACATCCAAAAAGAGAATATCGTATTTAAATGAATCTACCGATTCCTCAATCAACCTTTTTCCCAGTTCAAAGGTGTTTGCGGTATCAACAATTATGCTATAGCCATCAAAGACAATACGCTCAAGAATAAACTTGTATCCGAGCATTGTCATCTCATGATCATCAATTGCTAAAATTCGTAGTGTCTTCATTTTGATTGTTTTCACGTTGCTGGTTTATACGTTCAACATCTGTCGGTATTCCTCAACCTTGGCAGGGGTGTCCAAGTTCACATATTGCGTGGGAAATGTTACGGTTACCGTGGTTCCCACACCCTTTTTACTATCGAAACTCAAAGTTCCGTTCAACTTCTCGACCCTCGAAATCACATTTCTAAGGCCTATTCCGCGCTTGCCCTTACCCGTATCAAAACCAACACCATTGTCTGCAACCACTAGTTTTAGTGTACCATTGTTGTCAACATTAAACCTAACGTCCACTTTTTGGCAACGGGCGTGCTTTACGCAATTTTGGAGCGATTCCTGCACAATCCGATAGGCGTTTATCTTTATGTCACCGACCAGGTTGTCCCAGGGTACTTCCTTGTCAAATTCAAAAGAACATTCAATGCCAGAGGATTTACCTGTGGTATTGATCAACTCCTCGATGGATACAATAAAGTTATGAATTTTTTGGTAAGATGCATCGCTAAGTTCGTGCGAAATGGTTCTAATTTCCTCCTCGACCTCACGGAGCTTTTCGATGAGTTCTGCCCGTTGTGCAATGGAGGTGTCGTCCTCTTTATCGTTTAAACCGCTAAGAATTAACCGAATGCCCAGCATTTCGCCCAATATACCATCGTGGAGTTCTTCAGAAATGCGCTTTTTCTCCAACTGTTTGCCCTCCTCGAATTTACCTTGTTGGGACAGCATAAGGTTGTAGATTTCTTGGTTGGACTCTTGCTGTTTTTGCTGGAATTTTAACCTATTGTTGCTCACACGTTGAGAAACTATAATATAAGATGCTATACCTAGTGCAAGCAGCGCTAGTACGGCCCCAATCCATATTTGTTTTTGGCGGGTCAGTTTCTCGTTTTGTTCAATGACCTCGTCGGTCTCCAAACGTACACGGGCAAATTTGTCCCGGATAATACGTTCTTCGTTCTTTATCTGCTCATTTAGCGCATAGTATTCGTTGGAATATGCCATTGCTTTCTCACTATCCAAATTGGTCAATAGCTTAAGTATTAGCAAATGATGGTCATTGTTTGTGGTTTCCTTAGCCAAGGTCAATGCTTCTTTAGCAATATATATAGCCTTAAGGGTGTCTTTTTGGGCAGCTAAAACTTCTGCCAAATATTGCTTGGCGCGAGCTTGATCTATAGAAAAACCTATGCTGTCGTTTATGTCAATAGCCTCCTTAATCAAGTTTTTAGCTTTTTCATGTTCTTTTTTTCCATTGGACAGGGCATAAGCTAAACTTACTAAAGCGGTTGAATAAAGCTGAGGGTCTTCTGATTTGAAATTATTACTAATTAATAATTCGTTATAAGAATTCTCGGCTTTAACATATTTGCCACTTTCAAGATATACAGCGGCTGTATTGTTTTGATTTTGACGCACAAAATTACTTCGCCTAGGATCTTTGACTTTGTGTAAATCATTTCTCGCTTTTTCATAATATTCTAGAGCCTTAGAATAGTTTTTCATATCACTAGCTATAGAGCCTAATAAATTATCGCAATAATATATTCTAAGATAATCCTCTAAATCATTAAAAACTCTTAGGGACTCGGTAACATTGGTTTCAGCTCCTAGATAATCTTTAAAATGCTTTTGAATGGACCCCATGCTATAACGCATCCTATTTCTTAAGGAAAGAGAAGTAGAGTCTATTGGAAGTTGACTAAAACTTTTAAAAGCTTTTTCATAATGATAGTAGGCGCTATCTACAACGCTGTAGGAGTTAAAAAAATGCGCTAAATCCCAATGGGATTCTCCTAAAGCTTTAAAAATTTCATCTTTTTCAGATAGTTGCCTTACTTTAAAGTTCATTTGTCTGAACCCTATTGAGTCTTCTAGTTTTTTATAAGCTAAAGAAATCCGGGAAAGATGATCCAGCCGAATAGTATCATTACCTATAGTATTGGCCTTCGATTCTGCATCACGTAAATACTGTTTTCTGCTATCTAAAGTTAAATCCGTACTGTCCCTGGCTATATTAATCCAATCATTTATGATTTTAGACTCAGGAAGGATATCAAACTGGCTGTCTTCAGAGTATTGTTTACAGCAAACGCAAATTAAAAAAAATACTATTAAACTCTTGTTTTTCAATTTACTATGTAAAAAAGTATGCGGTTATTTGTTTTCTTTTACTACAAGGTAAAAAAAAAGCCCCAAATCAAATAGGATAAGGGGCAGTGTTTTTAGAATATATAGGGACTATAGTTCCCTATCGTCTTCAGCAATTGATTTCAAGGTAGAATAATGAATACCTGAAGCAAAATTACTCGTTAAGTTTACTGCGTCCTGTTCTACTGTTGTAAGTTTTTCTGATGTTGAAATGTTTTTGCCAACATCATTTTTGTTACAAGATAATAGGAATAGACCAACTATAAATAGGGTTGAAAGGGAGGTTATTTTTTTCATCCTTAAAAAGTTCAAGGTGTCTGATTAACCTCTTTCATCACCACCATTAGATGAGTTTGATGTGGTAGAATCTTGATCTTCAATGCTTTCAAATAAGGTTTCGGTTTCTGCAACATCAGTTTCAGCTTCACATGAGAACAATCCTAATGTAAATACCGCCATTGCCAAAATGCTTAATGTCTTTTTCATCTTTAAAAGTTTTAGTTAGATAAATGGGTTTATGGCAACAAGATATTTAGAGCATCAAAAGGACTGGGTACGTACACAAAAGTTTTAGTATACGTATGAATTGTATTAGAATTTCTCTTGAATCTGTAAGAATTGACCTAATTCAAGGTCTTTATGGCCGTTTTGGAGAGCATGGCCTTAAGTCCATCCACCTTTTCTTTATAGGTTTTAGTGAAGGGGAGTTCTTCCTCTTTAGCATTGCGAAGTGTACAGGTATGCTTACCGTAATTGATGCCAGAAACGTACCTACTGTTTATAATATAGCTCTGGTGCACCCGAATAAAGGCACTGGGCAAGGCTGCCTCAAATGATTTTAAGGTTTTGAATGCACTAACCACTGAACCGTCGGTCATAAAAAAGTCAGTGGCATTGTTGTCTGACTTTAAGTATAGGATTTCGTTGGTATCCAAATAGCGATAATCACTGTATGATTTTAAACAGATCGTAGATGGCATGTTCTGCTTAGGGTAGATCTTTCGCAGTCGCATAATGCTCTTACGGATGTCGAACTCGTTATGAGGCAAGATCCAATAATCGAAAAAACCACTTTTTATGGCATTGTATGCGTATTTTTTAGAATTTGAATATCCTATTATCAACGGAAGTGATGGCATGTACTGGTTAAGCTCCGTAACCATTTGAAAAAGTTCTATGCCACCTTCGTTCAGATTGATCAGCACCAAATCGGGAGTGAACTTTAGAATCGTATTCAAACCTTCCTGTGGATCTCTGGCATACCCCACACAGTTCAAATCTTCGTACTCCTGCATATGAAGTTGGAGTTGAAGTTTTGAGGCGGCACTGGAATCGATTATGGCATATGTATAATCCATTGGTAAGGTACTGGGTGCAAGATACTAACGAGATGAAAAAACCTATTGCAGATTTCCCTTAAAAAAACTATGGATTTCCCTCAAAATCAGGGGTTTTATGTGATTTTTCTCATAAAATTTTGAGAAAAATTAGTTTTCTACAACATATTCATAGGCGCCAACATCGGGATTTGGTCCCCTATCAACACCTAATATATCCAAAGGAAGGGGGGTAACAATGCTTGGGTTTGCAGCATCAATTGCATCAGAATTTTCGCCAAGTTGAAATTGATTTTGGAAGGGAGCTGTAAAATTGGCGTCTTGATTCAACAACAAGTTTTCGTATAAATTGGTATCTGAAAAATTGTATAAAGGATTATCAGCGAACTGATTGTCTGAATCATTGAATTTTAAAAGACAGTTTTGAAAATTGAAATTGAAGGCAGTATCGGAATTTCCCCATAGGCCAAGCTCTAGTCTCATGTTTCCATCAATAATACAATTTATAAAATCTGCATTTTCCAGAGCATTGGAACTTGATGGTGTGATAAGCGCATTGGAAAAGTTGTCCAGCGCAAGGGTAGGAGCATTGCGAATACCATTGTTCCAATAATTGGCCAAGGTACAATGGGTGAAATCATACTTTCCGCCGTTATTTCCATAAAAGGAACTACTGCCAGCACCTCCCAAGACTGTGTTTTGTGCACTTATATACGAGGTGATGCCCCAAAGGTTATGGTTAAGGCTATTGTAAATCTGTGAATTTCTTAGACGCAGCGTGGGGTTTGAGAGCACTCCATCACCTTCGACCCGTAATCCAATGGTCGCATTTTTTAGGGTTAGATGTGTAATCTGATTGTTGACGCTACCTTCTCGGAGCCATATGGTACCCCATTGTCCTGGTTCGTCTGCGTAGGCTGGTTCAAGTCGGTCGCCTTCAAATACAACTTCGTTTTCCAATACTTCCTGATCGTCACTTAAAAGGCCATTTATGTGTAAAGAGGCACCAGAATTGACCAACAGTCCTGAATTATTATGGAAATGAACTCTTGCGCCAGCATCAATGGTCAAAGTATTCCCTTCGGGAACAGCTGCATAGCCATAGATTACATACGGTTTTTCGTTGGTGAATCGTAATTCGTCCATTTCTAGAAAGAAGCCTTCTACCCGAATTTCATTACCATCTTCATCCAAGCCCAAAAGCAAACTTTCTTTGGTGCCATCGGAAAGGGTAGCGGGGTATAAGAAAATAGCATCTTTGACCAGCGTAACCAATTCCACCGTTTGTTGGCCATTTGAATTTTCAAACAAAAGACCTTCGGTATACAAAAACTCGTTTTCCGGAGTCTGGGAAACATCGAAAGTCGTTTCAATAAACACGAAAAGACTGTCTTTGGCCAAAAGTGGAACATCATTGAATTCCTTACCGGCTTGTCCGTCTACATTCAGACGATAACTGCTGGACTGACCTGTTTCAAGTCCTACAAAAGGAATAAGGATATCTTCATTGCTACGGTTGTATACTTTTAGGGTATATGTAGCGCTGCCAATATTGGTAAAAATGGTATCCAGAAAAACAGTATCCTTTGAGAATTCGAGATTGCCGGAACTGACCACATAATCAAAATCCTCTCTACATGAACTTCCCAAAACGGTCAAGACCAATATGGAAACCAAGGCTAAGGATTTGATTAGGGAACAATTCATGTGTTATTGAATAGTTGTTGTACAGCTTCGGGCACACGTTTGGGCCTAAAAGTAGCGGCATCCAAAAGGCACCACTCTGTTATACCTTTAACTAGGAGCACGCCTGTTTTATTGTTTTTGATTTCTACCACTCTTTTTGATATGGGGCCTTTTGTTTCAGCGATATGCGTTGCTATCTGAATGGTATCGCCAATTTGTGCCGATTTGTGATAGGAGATTTCATGATTTCTTACTACCCAAATTAAACCTTCACGAGTTTTTATATCTGTGACGCTTAGCCAATGTTTTTTAGAAACCTCTTGTATCCATTCCACATATCTGATGTTGTTTACATGGTTGAGCTCATCAAGGTCGTTTGCCTTCACTGGGAAGACTATTGTGTAGGTTTGCATTCCTATTTTTTGCGGATTGTAACTTCAAAAAGTTTATCCCAGTTCTTGCCGGTTACAAAAAAGGTTTCCCTTTCTGGATGATACGCCACTCCGTTCAGAACCGAATTGGTTTCGTCCCACTCCGCACCTTTTTTGACCTTGTTTTTGAGGCCGCCAAAATTGATAACGCCTTCAATGGCTCCCGAGCTTGCATCGATGATCATCATGCTCTCTTTTTGATAAACATTCGCATAGATTTTTCCATCTACATATTCCAACTCATTGGCTTGATTGAAAATGGATTTATTGGTCACTGTTTCAATGTATCCTTCTTCTTCCAAAGTTGTTGGGTTCAAAAACCAGATTTTCTCTGTCCCATCACTCTTAAACAGTTTACTGCCATCATTGCAAAGGCCCCAACCTTCGCGACTTTCTCCGTAGCTGAAGTTTTTAATCTTTTCTAGATTCGAAGGATTGTATACATAGCCCAAACCACTTTGCCATGTAAGATGGTATAACTGGTTGTTGAGCAGCGTAATGCCCTCGCCAAAGACGCTATTGTCCATTTCAATTTTTTGGAGGATTTCACCAGTCTTAAAATCAACTTTTCGTACTGTTGATGCTCCTCTTTTACCGGTACTTTCAAACAATACATCATCACTAAACTCCAATCCTTGTGTATAAGCCTTTGGGTCATGTGGATAGGTGTTAATGATATCGTAGGTATATACTTCCGGAGCGTTAGCGGCTAAAAGTCTAATATTTTTAGAGATTTCAACGGACTCTTCTCCAAAATTGATCTTGGCTATCAATTTTTTGTTTCCCAACTTGGGTAGGTCTAGTGTTAGCTTTCCGTCTGACAATGGAAGTTGCCTGCCATCCATGGAATAGGTGACATTGGAAATAGCGACGTTTTTTTTGTTTTTAATGGCCACACCAACGTCTTGGTTTTGCTGAAATTTATTTTGTTTTCCTTCTAGTTGGATAGCAAAGAATTTTGCAGGGTCAGTTTCACCTCCGCATCCTAAAAAAAAGAGCAAAAAGCAAAAAGTTGAAAATAGCTTGACCATAGTTTTAAGTACGTGTTTCATCATTTATCACATTGCATCGAAATTAAGAATGAAATAGGATTGCAGCAAATTTAAAAGGTCGTATATTTGCCTTTGGCAAGTCCTACACGACCAGCTCCTGCAAAATCCCCCAGGGTGGGAACGCAGCAAGGGTATGCGGTCGTAGCGGTGCGATGTAGGTAGCTTGCCTTTTTTTGTGCCCAAAATTCTGATAATCATGTATCTTTCCGATAGTAAAATAAACCGCGGACATGGATAAAAAAGTTGTGTTGATCACTGGTGGCTCTTCTGGTTTGGGTAAGGCCATTGGGACTTATCTTGCTTCAAAAGGATTTAAAGTTTATGGCACCGCTAGAAACCCCAAAAATTACCCGGATTTTGATGCTTTTGAATTGATTCCTCTAGATGTTAAACAACCGGATAGTGTTCGTAATGCGGTTTCATCTGTAATTTCCAAAGAGGACAGGTTGGATATACTGATCAACAACGCCGGAGTTGGAATAACCGGTCCTATCGAAGAAACTCCCCATGAAGAAATCTTGAATGTCTTTGACATTAACTTTAATGGACCTGTTCATATGATGAAAGCCGTTTTGCCGCAAATGCGCAAACAAGGCGGAGGATTGATTATCAATGTGACATCTATTGCCGGTTTTATGGGGTTACCATTCCGGGGATACTATTCTGCATCAAAAGGTGCTCTGGGAATTGTTACGGAAGCTTTGCGAATGGAAACCAAGAGTTTTGGTATTTCCATTACCAATTTGGCTCCTGGCGATTTTGCCACCAATATTGCAGCTGGACGTTACCATGCTCCGGTGGTTAAAGGTTCGGCTTATGAAAAGGTATATCAAAAAAGTCTAGACCTGATGAACGAACATGTTGATGCTGGAGGGGATCCCGCAGATGTAGCGAAAAAGGTCCATGAAATAATTCAAAGTAAAAACCCTAAGATTCACCAGCCTGTGGGAGAGTTTATGCAAAGACTTTCACTACTGTTGAAACGAATTTTACCCGGTAAGGTTTATGAGAAACTTTTATTGAATCACTATAAGCTTTAAAGTGATGGCATGTTTTTTGATTCGTAGAAAAACATGGAGAAAAATAATAGATTATTCAACGTTTGCATAGCAATGTCGCTAGCATTTATGTTCTGCAGCTGCGACGAAATTTACGAATGCGTTTTTAATATCAACCCAGAAATTCATCAAAAGCAATTGCTTATTGGCGTAGTAGGGGAAAGGTATGAGGATTTTATTACTGCTGAGATTAGTAATGAGGTCAATGATAATGATTATGACTATTTCTTTGATATCATTGGAGAATTGCCTCCGGGGATTTTTTATGATGTGAACAGAAGGTCTGTCGATTTTTTTGGGAGACCTGAAGAAGCGGGCATCTATAGATTTAGGGTGGAACTTTTTGTTGAAGGCTATGATTATAATGGATATGATAGGAGCCCTACTTGCCGAGAATCTACTGTAAGGGAATTCACAATTCAAGTATTGGATTAATAGCATTCCAGATATTTTAATTGATAATAGCAATACAGGTTTCTTATTGTTGTAAATTCGCAATGAATTGTATTACAACTTAAAACAGCATAAGAAGCATGAAATTTTTTATTGATACCGCCAATCTTGACCAAATAGCCGAGGCACAACAACTAGGTGTTTTGGATGGTGTTACCACCAATCCATCTTTGATGGCCAAAGAGGGCATTACAGGAAAAGAAAACATTTTAAAACACTACGTAGATATTTGTAATATCGTTGAAGGTGATGTTTCTGCAGAAGTAGTTTCCACAGAGTTTGAGGCCATGGTCAAAGAAGGAGAGGAGTTAGCAAAGTTACATGAGCAGATTGTTGTAAAGGTTCCTATGATTAAAGATGGGATAAAGGCCTTAAAGCATTTCTCGGATAATGGAATCAGAACCAATTGTACCTTAGTATTTTCAGCAGGACAAGCGCTTTTGGCTGCAAAGGCCGGAGCAACCTATGTATCTCCTTTTTTAGGCAGATTAGATGATATTTCTACGGATGGTCTGAATCTTATCGCCGAAATCCGTCAGATTTATGATAACTATGCTTTTGAGACCCAGATATTAGCAGCTTCCATTCGACATACCATGCACGTAATCGATTGCGCCAAACTTGGTTCTGATGTAATGACAGGACCGTTATCTTCTATCACAGGATTATTGAAACACCCGCTTACAGACATTGGTTTGGAAAAATTCTTAGCGGATTATCGCAAGGGAAATTCCTAAAGCCAAAAAAATATTGAAGTTGTCAAAGCCCTGAATGTAGTTCGGGGCTTTTTTTATAAAGAAGTATAGAGATTGGCAAATGCATCGACCACCACAGTGTCTTTTGAAATAACACATTTGTTGAGGTTGTCAATAATCATGGCAACTTGGATTTCCTTAAAATTCTCGCTGTGGAATTGATTCGCTTTATCCATTCGATGTTCTTCCACCATACCATGCCATTGTTTAAAGCCAGTTTTTAAGTTGATGCCCACAAAATTATGATCGGGATACTTTTCCTTTAGTTTAGCAATACGCTTGTGTACATTCTTAAAATGACTTTTCTGCGAAGCGGACCAAAAATAGAAGACTGTTTTCTTGTTACTGCTAATTTCCTTTAGTGAAACTTTTTCGTTATCCGTATTCGTGACAAAAAGGTCTGGAAGGTCGCTATTGGGTTGTAGTTCATGGATTCCCACATATAACTCCTCTATTTCCTTCTCATGCTTATCATTTGTAGAAAGTGTGGTAAACTTATCGATAAAAGATTGACAATCTTCACTTGGGCTATGTTCTTTCAATAAATAAGCCATCGCAATATTCCTGAAAAGAATGTTTCTTAGCTCATCATGTTGCACCAGACTGTCTACCAATTTTAGCGTATGATTGTTAAAATGAAGATAGTCATATGAGGGCTTCTCTTGCATATTGCAATATTTCATGCAAGACACATAGGCTACATTGCCAAAATGGTATTTTAAATAATCTAGATAGGGTCTGAAATAGGTAAGGTCTTCGTTATTAAGATTTACCTTTTTTCTGTAGTCATAAAAATTATCCGGTAATTCAGGAATACTTTTAGTACCCTTTTTCCATTTATGCTTAAAAGGATATTTTTCCTTGTGCGCATAATTCTGAAACTCTATTGAAGCCAAAGCAACCGAGGAAAGCTTTTCTGAAAGTGGATAATCTACTTCCAAGTCCTTTAAATGTTTAATCTTTTGAGCACGTAAAGAGTCCATTTTAACATCGAAGGATTTAGGATCAAGTGCATAATAATCATAAACCAAAGGCTCTTCTTCTTCGTGGGCCAAGTACATTTCAATCAAAAAGTTATTGATTTCACTTCCACGACCCGAAAAGACCAGGGATTCATCAAACTCTTTGGTGTTCAATCTGACTAGAATGCTGTCACCTTCCTGTAGATAGAGATATTGAAGTTCTGGATTGTGGTCAAAATGGTAAAGTCCTTCTTCAATCCCCAATAAATTGAATGCAAATCGATTACCTTGATCAAGCTTTACAGAATCGATATAATTATCGTTCTTATAGAGCACAACATAATCACTCGTGGGGTTTACAATCTCTCCTCCAAAAAACACGGAAGGACACTCACGAGACTTCGTGGAGCATGCCAAAATTGAAAGAAGGGAGAGGCTGAGTAAAAGTCTTGTCATATAAAGGGAACCATCTTGTTCGACCAACAAAATTAAGGATACCTCAAAACCTTCCCTGTTAATACCGAGTTAAATGTTGCAAAAGCTTGTTAATGTGTAGTTTAATAATATGTGTTTAAATTGGAAATACGCGTTGGTTTTAGCTATTTTTGCGCAAAAATAAAAGCTGCATGTTATCAGTATCTAATTTGTCGGTCCAATTTGGAAAAAGAGTCTTGTTCGATGAGGTTAATGTGACCTTTACTCAAGGTAATTGCTACGGAATTATTGGGGCGAATGGCGCGGGAAAATCCACTTTTTTAAAGATTCTAGCGGGGCAAATAGAAGCAACTTCTGGGGCGGTTCATCTTGAACCGGGAAAAAGAATGTCCATTTTAGAACAAAACCACAATGCCCATGACGAGTTTCCAGTTTTGGAAACTGTTGTGATGGGAAACAAGCCTTTGTTTAAGATAAAGAAGGAAATTGATGCCTTATATGCCGATTATACGGATGAAAATGCAGAGAAAATAGGGGAGCTTCAAGTGCAGTTCGAGGAAATGAACGGCTGGAACGCCGACAGTGATGCTGCTGCAATGCTTTCCAATTTAGGGATTACAGAAGAATTGCATTATACCAATATGGCGGATATGGATTCCAAGTTGAAAGTAAGGGTACTTTTGGCCCAAGCACTTTTTGGAAATCCAGATGTGTTGATTATGGATGAGCCCACCAACGACTTGGACTATGAAACCATTAATTGGTTAGAGAATTTTTTGGCCAACTATGACAATACCGTAATCGTGGTGTCACACGATAGACACTTTTTGGATGCCGTTTGTACCAGTATTGCGGATATTGATTTTGGGAAAATCAATCTATTCTCCGGAAACTATACATTCTGGTATCAAAGCAGTCAATTGGCCGCCCGTCAGCGCGCGCAACAAAACAAAAAATCGGAGGAAAAAGCAAAGGAACTCCAGGAGTTTATTCAGCGTTTCAGCGCCAACGTAGCTAAGAGTAAACAGGCAACTTCGAGAAAGAAGATGTTGGAAAAATTGAAGGTTGAAGATATCAAACCCTCAAGCAGAAGATATCCTGCCATTATTTTTGACCGTGAACGTGAAGCAGGTGATCAAATTTTGAATGTTGAAAAGCTTTCAGCTACTTCTGAAGATGGGGATTTGTTGTTTCAAGATGTCAATATCAACTTAGCTAAAGGAGATAAGGTTGCTATCATTTCCAAAGATTCCAGGGCTACTTCGGCTTTTTATGATATAATAAGTGGGAAAACAAAAGCTGGAATGGGAACCTATCAATGGGGAATAACCACAACACAATCCTATTTGCCTGCGGATAATTCCTCATATTTTAAAGAAAACAGCAATTTGGTAGATTGGTTACGCCAGTGGGCCAAAACCGAGGAGGAAAGGGAAGAGGTATATATTCGTGGATTCTTGGGTAAAATGTTGTTTAGTGGTGAGGAAGCCCTTAAAAAATGTACTGTGCTTTCCGGTGGAGAGAAAGTGCGTTGTATGCTAAGTAGAATGATGATGCTTCGTGCCAATGTTTTGCTATTGGATGAACCGACCAACCACTTGGATTTGGAAAGCATCACTGCGTTTAACAACTCCCTTAAAAATTTCAAAGGAACGGTTCTACTTACAACCCATGATCATGAGTTTGTGCATACCGTGGCTAACAGAATTATTGAAATTACGCCTAAAGGTTGTATAGACCGCTATTTGACCTTTGACGATTATATGTCAGACAAGACGATTAAAGAGCAACGTGAAAAAATGTATGCTGTCGCTGTCGGATAATTTCAGGTTTTGTTATACTTATTGTTCCAAATGGCCGGGTTGAAGTTCTTACCAAGCGCGAATCCGTAAAAAATAACCACGGAAGCAATACATTTAAACATAAAGAAAAAGATTATCCAGAATTCAGCCGAAGAATCATTTTTTGAAAATAGCCCATTCGGGACCATTCCAGTAACCACGTAGCTAATTAGCAAAACCAACAGCGTTAGGTTTATGATACCTTTAAAAGGCCAGGCCATAAGTTTGCGCAATGGATGAAGGTCATTGCCCCATTTGTGAATCAGGTAGTAATAATCGTTTCCAATGGGCGCAAAAAGAAGAGGGTCGTCCTTAGCTTCCAATCTGAATAATTTAGAGGGCGCCATAATTTTAAACCCACTTAACTTTTGTTTGTGGGCTTTTTCCAATCCCTTGATTTTAGAAATAGCAGTTTGAGGAATTTTCCCCTTGAAATATCTACTATCTAAAAACCGAAGACGATAATCAATGCAGACTTGTTTAATTTGATTTAGGTGATAGATTTTACTGGTTTCAAGCAAATCAAAATCAAAAGTATTTACAATATTTATTGTCTGCTCTTTAAATGTTTTTAGAACACGTTGCTCACGTAATGTTTCATGTTCGAGAATACGCTTGACTTGCTCTAAAATTTCCAGCTCGTTTTCCTCTCTGGATTTTAGAATCTGCAGTTTTTTCTCAATATTGGTTTTGTTCCAAAACATGCTCTGGTTTTAGGATAACTATCTCAAATTTAAGGAATTGTAATTCCATATTAAAACCAATAAAAATCAACAAATGTTAACTAAATGTTAAATGAAATTTGACTCATCGAATAAAACCGCTATTATATTAAAAAAAGTGTATCTTATCGAAGTTTTTGGCATTTGAACGTACAAAACGCAATAAAAGACCCTAATCAACAAAAGTCCCAAAGAATAAGAACACTATGAAATCCCCATTCAAACGACTCCTACTTGGACTTTGCTTTGCCTTTACCCTAACTGTTTCAGCTCAAGAATCATCAGTGGCATTGACTAACTTGTCAGCCTCTCAAGAAGTAACGGAATCGGAACGATACAAGGTCCTTTTCGCTGCGGTAAAAGCAACTGAACTTGAAGATATACTGGATAAATCCGGTCCGTTCACAATTTTCGCTCCTTCTGATGCTGCTTTTGAACGATTTTCTAATGATAAAATGGAAGAATTAATCAATTCCAAAGACAAGAGTGAATTGAAATCTTTGTTGGGATATCATATAGTTGCAGGACAATTATCGGCATCCAAAATTTTGCGAGCGCTATGCCAAGGAAATGGAAAAACCAGCTTTACTACCATTCAGGGCAAAAAATTGATGGCACATATGGACGGTATCAATATTGTTTTAACCGACCCTATGGGCAACACCGCCAGAATTACGGTTGCTGACGTATCTCAGGAAAATGGGATTATTCATGAAATTGATAGCGTAATTCAGCCTTCGCAGATGTAATTTATCGTAGTTCCGCTCCTAATTCTTTTTGGAACCTTCCAGTTAACTTGGTCATAATCTTATCAATCTGCTTATCGGTCAATGTCTTTTTAGTATCCGATAATGTAAAGCTAACGGCGTAGGATTTTTTTCCTTTAGGAAGATTTTTCCCTGTATAAACATCAAACAAGTTGACTTTTTTCAAAAGTTGCTTTTCAGTACCCCAGGCCAAATCGTTTATTTGTTTAAAAGCGGTGTGTTCATCTACTAGAAGCGCTAAATCTCTTGTCACTTCAGGGAATTTAGGAATTTCTTGGAATGTGGTATTCTGAGTGCTGATGTTAGCTAGGATGGCGTCCCAGTCGAAATCAGCATGAAAAACATCTTGTTTAATATCAAACTCCTTCAACAATGATTTAGCTACTAATCCGAAAGATACAAGCATCTTTTTGTTCAAGCTCAGACTTAAGCCTTCGTCAAAAATTGCACCTTCATAGGGATCAACTTCAACATTTTGGAGTCCCAAGCGCTGAAGTACATGATTTACAATTCCTTTTATGTAAAAGAAGTTGGTCGATGAGGAATCAGCAGCCCAACTGGCGTCATTACGATTGCCAGAGATGTATATGGATAGATGTTGTTTTTCAACATTTTTTGATCCCTTTTTATGATAGGTCTTTCCGAATTCGAAAAGTTTCAAATCCGTTTTTTGACGATTATGGTTATGACTCACAGACTGAAGACCGGAAAATAACATGGAGGTTCTAAGTACTGATAAATCAGAACTTAAAGGGTTAATCATGCCGACCATATTTTTCTCAGATTCCAAGATGTTCTGGGTCCCAGCCGCAACCAAACTATTGGTCATTATCTCATAAAATCCTTGCGACACCAACAAATCTCCAACCACATTTTGAATATTGTGATTCTCAAACTTTGTTGATTTTGCAATGGATGCAGTTAGCTTTTCTTTATAGTCAATATTATTATAGCCAAAAACCCTAAGGATTTCTTCAATAACATCCACTTCGCGCTCCACATCCACTCTGTAATTTGGTATGGTGAGCCCTAAACCAGATTCGGTTACATTGTTTACTTTGATTTCCAAAGAGGCTAAAATCCTTTTGATAGTATCTCTAGGAATCTCTTGCCCTATAAGAGAGTTGATTTTGTCAAAAGTTAGGAACACGTGACGTTCGTCAAACTTTTTAGGATATAAGTCTACTACCTCAGAACTAATATCCCCACCGGCTATCTCACGAATTAGAGCTGCAGCCCTTTTCAGAGCGTATTCGGTCATGTCAATATCGATGCCTCTTTCAAAGCGGAACGAAGCATCGGTATTCAAGCCATGTCTTTTCGCTGTTTTCCGAACGGATATCGGATTGAAATAGGCACTTTCCAGGAAAATAGAGGTAGTGTTTTCGGTAACACCGGAAAAACTTCCGCCAAAAACCCCCGCAATACACATGGGCTTTTCAGAATCACAGATCATAAGGTCGTCTTCATGGAGTTCACGTTCAACATCATCCAAGGTGGTGAACTTGGTCCCTGCTGGCAGGGTTTTTACTTCAATTTTGTTGCCTTTAATTTTGTTGGCATCGAATGCATGTAGGGGTTGGCCTAGTTCGTGAAGCACATAGTTGGTAATGTCCACGATGTTATTTATTGGGGACAAACCAATCGCTTTTAATCTATTCTTTAACCAATCCGGAGATGATTGAACAATAACATTGCTAATGGTAACCCCGCAATATCTTGGTGCTAGGTGACTATCTTCAACTTCAACATCTATTTTTAAAGATCTGTTATCGATAGAAAAATTACTGGTAGATGGGGTAACCAAACCTTTTTGAATTTCAAGTTGCTCAAACCCTGCCTTCAAATCTCTTGCAACACCAAAATGACTCATAGCATCGGCTCGATTGGGTGTGAGTCCGATTTCAAAAACTTCGTCATTTTCAATTTCAAAAACTTCGGAACAAAGAGTGCCAGGTTTGAGGGCCTCACTTAATACCATTATTCCATCATGACTTTCACCTAGACCCAATTCGTCTTCGGCACAGATCATACCGTGACTTGCTTCCCCTCGAATCTTTCCTTTTTTTATTTGCCAAGATTCACCATCGCTAGTGTACAATGTGGTTCCTACCGTTGCAACTGGAACTTTTTGGCCGGCCTCCACATTGGGAGCACCACAAACAATCTGTAATGGAGCTTCACTTCCAACATCAACAGTGGTCAATTTTAATCTATCGGCATTGGGATGTTTATCACAGGTGAGCACATGTCCTACAACTACACCCTTAAGTCCTCCTTTAACTGATTCAAAATGGGAAATACCTTCAACTTCCAAGCCCAAATCTGTCAACAATTCCCCGGTTTTCTGCGAATCCCAATCAATCTGCAAAAATTGCTTTAACCAGTTGTAAGAAATTTTCATACCCCAAATTTAAAGTGGACAAATATATAACAATAGGTAAAGAGATTCAACGAAATTATGGGCGCAACGGGCAATAGTATTAGTTTTAGGTTGTATTTTAGTCAAATTGGATAAATCTATTTGTATTATGAAAAGAATTTGGCTCTTAGCGGTTACTCTATCATTATTCTTGGTTTCATGCAAAAAAGAAGAAAAAGTTGTGGTGCTGGCGGAAGGCGATTGGTGGGCCAAAATGGATGTGTCGGCAACCGACGCATTACCGGTGACCTTTTATTTATCTAAAGATTCTGTTGGCGATTACAATATGGAAATGCGCAATGCCGAGGAAAGAATATTGATAGATGAAATCGAGTTAAATGGAGATTCAATTCGGATTAACATGCCTGTGTTTGAAGGATATGTTGTAGGAACTTTTTCAGAAAAAGAAATTCATGGCAGTTTTATAAAAGAGAGTTTAGATAGAACTGTTCCATTTACCGCTATTTATGGAAAAAGGGATAGGTTTGAAATCACCGCTGAGCCCAATGTAGATATTTCTGGAATATGGGAAACCCATTTTGATATTGGTACTGATGAAGAATACCCAGCCATGGGAATTTTTATGCAGAATGGGAACTCGATAAAGGGCACATTCCGAACATTGACCGGAGATTACAGGTATTTGGATGGAGTAGTTGACGGAGATAGTTTAAAGCTTTCAACTTTTGATGGAACTCATGTATTCTTGTTCACCGCAAAGGTAACGGATAGTACCCTTCAAGGAGTTTTTTATTCCGGAAACCATTCCGTTGAGAAGTTCGTGGGTAAACGCAACGAGGCTTATGAACTGCCTGACCCCAATACTTTGACATATTTAAAGGAGGGCTATGATAAGTTTGACTTTTCTTTTCCTGATACCGAAGGCAATATGATCGGTATGTCGGACGACCGATTTAAGAATAAACCTGTTTTAGTTCAGATTATGGGCACATGGTGTCCCAATTGTTTGGATGAGACCCGTTTTTATGTGGATTATTTTGAGAAAAACCCCGATTTAGATGTCGAAATAGTGGCATTGGCATTTGAGTATGCCAAGACCAAAGAAAAAGCCGAACAAGGAATTAATAGACTTGTGCAAAGAGAAAAGTTAAAGTACCCAGTGCTTTTGGCGCAATACGAGACTTCAAATAAAAGTAAAGCAAACGAAAAATTACCAATGTTGAACCACGTGTTGTCATACCCAACAACAATCTATATTGATAGGGAAGGAGAGGTAAAGAAAATACATACTGGTTTTAATGGACCCGCAACAGGAGAGCGGTATGAGGATTTCACAAAAGAGTTTGATCAAACAATCCGGGAGTTGGTATCCAATGAAGAGGATAATTCTAAATAATGGTGGATTTTCCTAAATCGATGTTTTCATCATTCATGTTGATGTCATCTTCACTGTCCACAATGTTCTCAGCTATAAAATCACCTACCTGACTTGTTCCGTATTGACTATTCGCTTCGAGATCTTGTGTGACAATTCCTTTTTTCAGCGATTTGTCCACAGCCTCTCGAACAGCCATTGCTTCCTCGAATAGTCCAAAGTGTTCCAATAACATTGCTGCTGATAAAATGGATGCGATTGGGTTGGCAATGTCTTTCCCCTTAGCTTGGGGGTATGAACCGTGAATGGGCTCAAACATGGCATTTTCATCCCCTACAGAGGCGGAAGCCAGCAGACCAATAGACCCTCCTATGACGCTACCTTCGTCCGAAATAATATCACCAAACATGTTTTCTGTCAAAATAACATCGAACTGGCTCGGATTCAATATAATCTGCATTGCAGCGTTGTCCACAAACATATATTCTAAGGCTACATCCGGGTAACTTTCTCCTATTCTGGTTACAACTTTCCGCCACAACCTAGATGATTCAAGCACGTTGGCCTTATCTACTAAAGTCAACTTTTTGCTACGATTTTTAGCCGCTTTGAATGCTAAATGTGCAATTCTAGATATTTCCTTCTCAGAATATTCACATAGGTCGGATGCCACGGTACCTTCTTCATTCAAATGTTTTTTTCCAAAATAAATTCCTCCGGTCAATTCTCGATAAATGGTGAAGTCTGTACCAGAAATAATTTCCTTTTTTAAGGGGGAATTTTTGATCAATGATGGAAAAACTTTTACAGGCCTAATGTTGGTGAAGAGGCCAAGTTCTTTTCTGAGTTTTAGTAATCCCTGCTCAGGTCGCACTTCGGCATCGGGATTATTATCGTATTTGGGGTCTCCAATTGCTCCAAAAAGGACGGCATCGGCTTCCTTACAGAGTGCTAAGGTATTCGGTGGAAGAGGATTCCCTTTACGGTCAATGGCTATGGCGCCCACAAGGGCTTCTTTGTACGTAAAGTTATGGTTGAAAGTTTCTTCTACCGCTTCTAAACATTTGACTGCTTGCGCTATAACTTCGGGTCCTACACCATCACCTGGCAGCAATGCTATGTTAAGATTCATCTAATCAAGTAATTTGATGCTCCAGCATACTTGGCTAGGCAAGACTCTGCATGGAAATATCACTGGTTTCTATAATTTCATGGATATCATCATCCATGATTTCTTTTTTACGATCAGCATACTTCAGGAAATTTTGATAAACCACGTCCAATTGTAACTTGGTCAATTCATACCCCACGTTCTTCGCTCTGTATGCTAATGCCGCCCGTCCACTGCGTGCTGTCAAAACAATTGAAGATTCACTAACGCCAACATCTTTTGGATCAATAATTTCGTAGGTCTCTCTTTGTTTGATAACCCCATCTTGGTGTATACCTGAACTGTGAGCAAACGCATTAGATCCTACAATAGCCTTATTGGGTTGCACAGGCATTCCCATTTTTTGGGATACCATCTGACTCGTATCGAGCAATAATTGACTGTTGATATCCGTATCTAGGTTTAGGTAAGGGTGTTGTCGCAAAATCATTACAACTTCTTCCAGCGAGGTGTTTCCAGCACGTTCTCCAATACCGTTGATGGTACATTCTATTTGCCTAGCGCCATTAATCACTCCTGAGATAGAATTTGCAGTTGCCAACCCAAGATCATTATGGCAGTGGCACGAAAGGATAGCTTTATCAATACCCTTCACATTTTCCTTAAGATATTTCATTTTAGCACCATATTCTTCTGGCAGACAATAACCAGTTGTGTCTGGTATATTCAAAACGGTAGCACCTGCTTTGATTACGGCCTCACATACTTGGGCTAAATACTCATTGTCCGTTCTACCTGCATCTTCGGCATAGAACTCAACATCTTCAACAAATGTTTTGGCATAAGCAACGGCATCAACAGCTCTTTCAATAATCTTTTCTCGTGTTGAGTTAAATTTATGTTTGATATGAGAGTCTGAAGTACCAATACCCGTATGGATTCTTGGTCGTTTTGCTATTTTTATTGCTTCGGCTGCAACTTCAATATCTTTTTTAACGGCTCTGGTTAACCCACAGACCGTGGCATTCTTTACTAATTTGGCAATTTCATGCACAGACTTAAAATCTCCTGGGCTCGAAATGGGAAAACCAGCTTCAATGATATCTACCCCAAGTTCATCCAAACGTTCGGCAATAATCAATTTCTGTTCGGTGTCCAATTTACAGCCGGGAACCTGCTCTCCATCGCGCAGTGTCGTATCAAAAATTTGTACCTTATCTTTAGCCATTATTTTAGTCTGTTTTGTCTAAGCTATACGAAGATAAAGTAGCAGTTTGCACGAAGCTGATGACCCCTAAATCCATTACAACGTTAAAGGGTATTTCAATAAAGGTAAGTATCTGACATACAAAAGGTTAAATTATATTTTTTACGATGACAAATGCCCACAAGGATACTTTGTTTGTGCTGATTAAATCACTTTCCAAATCGGAAAAGCGCCAGTTTAAGCTTTATGTGGGGCGACTTGGCGTGAATACGGACGCTAAATTTTTGGCACTTTTCAACCTATTGGATAAGCTAAAAAAGTACGATGAGCGTCAAATTCTGGAAAGCGGCATTGTAAAAAAAGCACAGCTATCAAACCTAAAAGCGCATTTGTACAAACAGATTTTAGTGAGTTTAAGACTCAACCCTGTCAATCAGAATATACGGGTGCAGATTCGTGAGCAGTTGGATTTCGCAACTATTCTCTATCAAAAAGGGTTGTACAAACAAAGTTTGAAGATCTTGGATAAAGCCAAAAACTTTGCAATTGAGAATGAGGAAAAAAATGTGGCCTATGAGATTGTTGAACTGGAAAAAATTATAGAGACCCAGTATATTACCCGTAGTATCCCTGATAGGGCAGAAGAATTGACCATTCAGGCCAAGGAGCTGTCCGAGCATAATGTCATGACCAGCAAGCTCTCCAATTTGTCGTTGCAATTGTATGGGATGATGTTAAAAGTGGGCTATGTGCGCAATGATGAAGATTTACAAGAGGTAAAAGATTATTTTGAAACACACCTTCCTGATTATAAGTTGGAAGAACTGGGTTTTCGAGAGAAACTGTGGCTTTATAAAGCCCATTTGTGGTACAGTTTATTGACTCAGGATTTTCTTTCCTCGTACAAATACGCAAGCAAATGGGTAGATCTTTTCTACGATCATCAAGAAATGATCAACTTAAATCCAGTGTTCTTTTTGAAGGGAAACCATTATCTGTTAGAATCTTTGTTTTTTGTCAAATACGGATCTCAGTTTAAAGGAACACTTGAAAAGCTGGAAGCTCAGGTAAATAGTTCTAGTTTTCCACAAAATGACAATATTGCTTCTCTGGCCTTCTTATATATCAACTCGAATAAGCTCAATCTTCATTTTTTAGAGGGAACCTTTGATAGGGGACTTTATCTAATCAATATTATAGAATACGGTATAAAAAAACATAAGGATAGAATTGATGAACATCACATTATGTTGCTGTATTACAAAATTGCATGCCTGTATTTTGGTAATGGCGATCATAAGAATTGCATTGTTTATCTGAAAAGAATTATTGCCAACAAGAATCTGAAAATGCGTGAAGATTTAATGTGCTTTGCAAGGGTATTGAGTCTTGTGGCGCATTATGAAGCTGGGATGGACTATCATTTGGAGGTTCAGCTTAAAAGCACCTATAAGTTTCTGTTGAAAATGAACGATTTGCACGCTGTTCAAAAAGAGATGATAAAATTCTTAAGAAGTTTGGGTGATATATATCCGAGCGAGCTGAAAAACGAATTCCAAAAACTATATAACGAGCTCAAAAAATATGAGCATCATCCGTATGAAAAAAGAGCTTTCCTTTATTTAGATATTTTATCTTGGTTGGAAAGTCACTTGCATAATAAACCTGTTGGTCAGATTATCCGGGAAAAAGCGCTGGCAATTACTCGTTAGCAAACATTCCAGACAGGATCATCGGGCGGTTCTGCAATAAACGTAAGTATTTCCTTTTTTACTGGATGCTCCAAGGTTAAACTGCGGGCATGCAAGTGTATTCCTCCATTTTTATTGCTTCTTGACGCTCCATATTTCAAATCACCTTTAATAAAACAGCCCAAGGCTGCCAATTGAGCCCTGATTTGGTGGTGACGTCCGGTTTTAAGGTTTATTTCCAATAGGGAATAGGAATCCAGCTTTTTGGAAATGCTATAGCTTAAGCTGGCTTTCTTGCTATCTGGAACCTCTTTGGTATGAGCATACGATTTGTTCTGCTTTGGGTTTCGCACCAACCAGTGCTCCAGAATTGCGCTTTCTTGTTGTGGAGGATTTTTAACAACGGCCCAATAGATTTTTTTTGCTTTCCCTTCAGAAAAAAGCTTGTTCAACCGAGGGAGAGCTTTAGAGGTTTTTGCAAATAACACGATTCCCGAAGTAGGTCGGTCGAGTCTGTGCACTACGCCCAGATACACATTACCAGGTTTGCTGTACTTCTGTTTTAAATATTCTTTTACAACATCACTCAGAGGAGCGTCTCCTGTTTTGTCCCCTTGAACTATGTCACCAGAACGCTTATTGACAACAATTAGATGGTTGTCCTCATAAATCACATCCAAATTGGATGTATTGGATTTGTCTGAAAATGGGAAATTGATAATTGTGAATTAATATTGTTCGTTTTCGTTTGGAAAGTCACGACTCTTTACATCACCGACATATTGGGAAATGGCATTGCCCATATCTTCATATAGGTTCATGTACCTTCTCAAGAAACGGGGATTGAATTCATGCGTCATGCCCAAAAGATCATGCACAACCAAAACCTGCCCATCAACTCCATTTCCTGCTCCTATTCCGATTATGGGAATAGAAACGCTTTCTGCAACTACTTTAGCTAATTTGGCTGGAATCTTTTCTAAAACAATACCGAAGCAGCCCAGCTCTTCCAGCATTTTGGCATCTTCTTTGAGTTTTTCCGCCTCTTCTTCTTCTTTGGCTCGAACGGTGTAGGTTCCGAATTTATAAATGGATTGCGGAGTTAGCCCAAGATGACCCATCACTGGAATGCCAGCTTCCAGAATACGGGAGACGGATTGCTTTATTTCCGACCCACCTTCAACTTTTACGGCATGGGCACCGCTTTCCTTCATTATACGAATAGCGGAACGCAAAGCCTCCTTTGAATCACTCTGGTAGCTCCCAAATGGAATATCAACTATGATAAGTGCCCTTTTGGCCGCTCTAACAACAGAACTGGCATGGTAGATCATTTGATCTAGTGTGATTGGTAGCGTAGTCTCATGGCCCGCAATAACATTACTGGCGGAATCTCCAACCAAGATTACGTCCACATTGGCCGCATCAACAATTTTCGCCATGGAATAATCATATGCCGTAAGCATAGAAATTTTCTCACCGTTCTGCTTCATTTCCACCAAGGACTTAACGGTAACTCTTTTGTATTCTTTTTTGGCAACTGACATTAGAAATGTTTTAGTGGATAAATGTAAGCAGATTTGTTTAAATTGGACTGCAATCGAAAAACTTCAGATTATGAAAACTTCTATCATTTGGTGCACAATGTTATTCGGGATAATCACGATTAACGCCCAAGGTCCCAATCCGACTGAAATTGAAGACAAACAGCAAGTAAAACAAGTTATTGAAACTTTTTTTGATGGATTCCATAAGCAAGACTCCATGATTATGAAAGCCACCCTTGCAGATAAGGTTGTACTGCAAACCACTGGAAGAAACAAGGAAGGTAAAACAATGTTCAGAACGGAGGAAATCTCCAAACTGATCACCTCTATTACAAGTATTCCGGACAGCATAAGTTTTCAGGAAAAACTGACTTCTTTTTCAATTCAGGTTGACCGTACAATGGCAAATGCATGGGTGGGCTATGAATTTTGGCTCAATGACAATTTCAGCCATTGTGGAATCAACTCATTTCAGCTGATTAATTTTGATGGGGAATGGAAAATTATCTATTTAATCGATACTAGGGGAAGAGCAGGTTGTCTTGAAAATTGATTCATGGTTTATTGGCCAAGACCTTAATATCATTGGTTAGTCGAAGGATATCTTCGTCGACCGTGCCATCATAAACACCACGAATCCTTTTTTCCTTATCGACCAATACAAAATTTGGTGTGTGGATAAAATCTTGAAGCCCGCCATCTCCATAATCAACAGCGGCAAAGTAGCTTTTACGTGCTAAATTGTAGATATGTTTTTTGTCGCCAGTAGTAATGTTCCACTTGGAATCAATTACACCGTGACGGTCCGCATATTTTTTTAAAACTGGAACATTATCCATTTCAGGGGTGACCGACATAGAAAGAAACATGACATCATCATTGTTCAAGAAAGCTTCTTGCAATTTTTCCATGTTATTGGACATTATGGGACAGATACTTGGGCAACGCGTGAAGAAGAAATCAGTTACATAGATTTTATTCTCATAATCCAATTGCGTAACCGTTTCCCCATTATGGTTGATTAACTTAAAGTCGGCAACAACATGCTGCTTTTCCATTTGTTGAAGGCTATTGTCGACCAATTCAGGATTAAAATCTTTAGGCCCCAAAATGGGCAATTTAGTGCCACTTTGATAAATGATATAAAACGCAACCAGAAAACTAATGGTCAGCAAAACCATTAGTCCTTTGGTCCGTTTGTATTTTTTCAAAGCAGCTTTGGTCATCTTACAATACTGATGTTGTAATATTCAAATCGGCATGTTCCCAAGCCTGATCAAATTCCTCTTTTACAACTTTGGCTTCATCTGATTTCCCTTGGGCACTCAAACTGTTATATAATCCCATTAATGACCATCCATTTTGGCGTAATACCTTCAAATCCTCTCGATACACTTTTTCTGCTTCCTCATATTCTTTGGCTTTCATTAAAACGGCGCCTAGGTTTTGTCGTGTTGGGATATGCCATGCTGCTGGTTCTGTGTAAGTAAGTTCGTCTTCATAAGTCACGGCGTTGGTTAGATGTTCAATAGCTTTTGCAGAATTACCATTCAATGCAGCAAGCTCTCCAGCAACCACTTCATAGGCGATTTTCGCCGAATTGATAGATGGATTTTGTGCAGTTGCGACCAAAGTTTCCAATTCAGGATCATTTTTTAAAGCTTCGATTGCTTCCAACTCTTCTTGGGCTTCTTTGGCATTTCCTTTTCTGATGAAGGCCATTCCTCTGGCATAATGGCGTATTAAGTTGAGGTGTTTGATATCCTTATTGGGAGCAGGGATAGTCAAGATTTCATTCCATTTTCCAAATCTGGTATAGGCCAACATTGGAGTGGATGCGAAATCTTGGAGAAAAGGCATGGTTATAAACTCACCCACAGGTACTTTTTCAGCAGTTTTCTTTGCTGCATCAATCGCTACATCACTATTTCCCAATAAACTGGCTGCGGACCATAGAAAATGAATATTATGTGGATAATATCCTAAAGGATATAAGCCTTGTGAATAGCATTGTGAAATATAGTCTTCATCGGCTAAAATTGCATTTTGATTTGCTTTAACTGCATCTAAATAACGCCCTACCCGAATATAGATATGCGAAGGCATATGAACCAAATGTCCTGCTGCTGGCATAAGAGTTCCTAATTTATCAGCACTGGCAACTCCTAGGTCCGGTTTAGGCAACTCTACCATATGGATATAGTAGTGATGGGCTCCTGGATTATTTGGATTGATTTCCATTGCTTTTTCAAGCGCGGCTTTAGCTTCTGGAATATTGGGGGAAGGGTCTCCATTTTCATCCCAATAATTCCATGGGACTGTGTTCATTACGGAAGCGGCATACAGTATTTGTACATCGGCATCGTTTGGAAATTGTTCCAACACTTTGGCCATTGCATGCATATAGGCCATATTAAGTTCTGGAACGTCTTTTGTGAGGTCTTCACTATAGCGCGCTGTTAAGGCCGTAATCAGAGCCTTCTCTTTAGCTGTTGCGGTTGAAGAAAGACTTTTGGCTTTCGCCAAGGCCTCATTGGTTTTTATTTTGCGATCTTCGGGAGGCAAAGGGTCGTTTATATTTGGGCCCAGGGCATAAGCCTGGCCCCAAAAAGTCATGGCCGAAGTAGGGTCTAAACGAGATGCTTCCATAAAAGACCTATGGGCCTCTGCATGATTAAACGCATAGGTGAGTCTCAGGCCCTGGTCAAAGAACATTTGTGCTCTTTCGTTGTTGGTTGTAATGGCGTAAGTCAGATTCCCCAAATTCTCAAAAAGTGGGGCAATTTGCTGCGTGGAGTCCACTACTTCCAATAAATAAGTTGTTGGTGTGCACTTGATGAAACTAAAGGACGCACGTTGTTGATTCTTTAATGTACTTTGAGACTTGTTTTTAGTCAAAAAGTGGACTGCTGTTAATAACGCTAGAACCGCAACGGCCAAGCTTAATTTGGTTTTCATAATATTCTAGTTGTCAGGTTTTCTACTTTTATATGCTGATTGGCAAATTTGTGTGGGAGAACAGAATCATTCAAAAGGCCAATGCCTTAAAAACGTATTTTCACATCAACATTTTAGAATAAATACTTTTGTGATAATTTGCTGCTAATCAAATGCTAAGGTACTAAAAGAAAGGGTACCTGAATCTGATTATTGTATAGGCGGCTTGTTTTGATGTATTTTGGGAAGTATTACGGTCGTCCTTTCCCAGTCATTAATTGAAGATAAAGTTTTTCCACCTTATCCCTGGCCCAGGGAGTTCTTCTTAAAAACTTAAGACTAGATTTGATAGAAGGGTCTTTTTTAAAACAGTTGATGTTGATTCTTTGCGCCATTTCTTCCCATCCATAATGCTCTTGCAGTAATTCTAGGATATCAACCAGTTTTACGCCATGCAATGGATTGTTGGGTTGCGATTGTTTAGGATTACCAGATGAGGCCATAAAATTACTTGATAGTTTTGTTAACAATCACTTAAAAAGACCCCAACTGCTAGACCTCCTTCTGAAGTTTCTTTGTACTTACTGTTCATGTCTTTGGCGGTTTCCCACATGGTATTGACAACTTTATCCAACGGAACCTTCGCCTCACTAGGGTCAGAATCCATAGCTAGTTCTGCAGCATTGATCGCTTTTATGGCACCCATAGCATTTCGTTCTATACAGGGCACTTGAACTAATCCTCCAATGGGGTCGCAAGTCAATCCCAAATGATGCTCCATTGCAATTTCGGCGGCCATGAGTACTTGTTCTGGGGTTCCACCCATTAATTCTGTCAACGCCCCCGCTGCCATGGCGGATGATACTCCGATTTCAGCTTGACAGCCTCCCATGGCAGCGGAAATTGTAGCGCCTTTTTTAAAGATACTTCCTATTTCTCCGGCAACAAGTAAAAATCGTTTTATGTCTTCAAAATCACCATCATGATTTTCAATAACCAAATAATACATGAGAACCGCAGGAATTACCCCGGCACTTCCATTTGTGGGTGCTGTAACCACTCTGCCCAAGGCTGCATTTACTTCATTTACAGATAGCGCAAAGCAACTTACCCACCTGATAATTTGACGAAACTTGACCTCTGTTTCCCGAATGCTGCTTAACCATTCTTGTGGGTTGGAGTAGGGATGTGAACCCTTTAATTTTTCATGCAGGTCAAACGCCCTACGTTTCACATTTAGACCACCAGGTAATGTACCTTCAGTATGACAGCCTGTATACATACATTCCAGCATGGTATTCCAAATGCGGTTGAGCTCTGAATCAATTTGAATATCCGAACGTAACGAACGTTCGTTTTCTAAAACTATTTCTGATATGGACTTGCTTTGCTCATTACAATAAAAGAGTAGTTCTTCTCCCGTTTTAATTGGATAGGGAAAGGTTTTGAATGTGGCCTTGTTTGCCTCAGAATGTGTGCGCTCTTCCTTTACCACAAAACCTCCACCAATGGAATAATAAGTTTCCGTTTGTGAACTTCCATCCTGGAAACTAGCAGTGAATTCCATGCCATTGGAATGGAACGGAAGAAATTCTCTTTTGAATTGAATATTTTCCTCCATCCCAAATGGGATTTTATGGATTCCACCAAAGTCAAGGGATTTGGTAGATTTAATATGTTCAACAATGGAATCGATATTTTCCGTAGGAACGGTTTCAGGATCAGTGCCCAAAAGACCCATGACCACAGCAATATCGGTAGCATGGCCTTTACCTGTCAAGGATAGCGAACCATATAAGTTCACGTCAATCTTATGAACGGAATCAAAAAGGTTCTGTTCTTTCAATTCCCCAATCCAGCGTTCAGCAGCTCTCCAAGGCCCCAGGGTATGCGAGCTTGAAGGCCCCACTCCAATTTTGAGCATATCAAAAACACTAATACATTCCATTAATAAGATTTAGCCTTTCAATTTGGAAAGCCAAAATAGATAAAATTGGCAATGTAGCTGGCTAAAAAAACCGAAACTAATTTAATCTTTTAGCAGATTTTGGCTGACACCTTGTCATATTCTTTGTCATGGCATAATCATTGACATTGGTAGAGCGACACTAATAATAGAATTTTCAATAGATATAACTTTAGATACGATGAGCAAAATTATAGGCATAGACTTGGGTACGACCAACTCCTGCGTCTCCGTTATGGAGGGTAACGAGCCCGTAGTAATACCGAATGCAGAAGGTAAACGCACAACACCTTCGGTAATTGCATTTGTGGAGGGTGGAGAAATAAAGGTAGGTGACCCTGCAAAAAGACAGGCAGTTACAAACCCACATAAAACCATTTATTCCATTAAAAGATTCATGGGAAATAAATTCTCTGAATCTAAAAAAGAAGCAGATCGCGTTCCTTACAAAGTAGAGAAAGGTGACAATGACACCCCAAGGGTTGACATAGATGGACGCTTATATACACCTCAAGAACTTTCAGCAATGATTCTTCAAAAAATGAAGAAAACGGCGGAGGATTACTTGGGCCAAGATGTTACACGAGCTGTAATTACGGTTCCTGCGTACTTCAATGACTCACAGCGTCAGGCTACAAAAGAAGCCGGAGAGATTGCAGGGTTGACCGTTGAAAGAATTATCAACGAACCAACTGCAGCTTCTTTGGCCTACGGAATGGACAAAAAAGATACGGATCAAAAAATTGTTGTTTTCGATTTTGGTGGAGGAACGCATGATGTTTCCATTTTGGAATTGGGCGATGGTGTTTTTGAAGTATTGGCTACAGATGGAGATACACACTTAGGTGGTGACGATGTAGATCAAAAAATTATTGATTGGTTGGCTGAAGAATTCAAAAATGATGAACAGCTGGACCTAAGAGAAGATGCAATGGCATTGCAAAGACTTCGTGAAGCTGCTGAAAAAGCAAAGATTGAATTGTCTTCTTCTGCGCAGACCGAAATCAACTTGCCTTATGTTACTGCAACGGCCTCTGGTCCTAAGCACTTGGTAAGAACCTTGAGCAGAGCCAAGTTTGAACAATTGATAGATGACTTGGTAAAAAGAACTATAGAGCCTTGCGAGACAGCACTAAAAAATGCCGGACTTTCAAAAAGCGATATCGATGAGATTATTTTGGTTGGTGGTTCTACCCGTATTCCAGCTGTGCAAGAAGCAGTTGAGAAGTTTTTCGGAAAGAAGCCTTCCAAGGGAGTTAACCCAGATGAGGTTGTGGCCGTTGGAGCTGCGATTCAAGGTGGTGTATTGACAGGTGATGTAAAAGACGTATTGTTGTTGGATGTTACCCCACTTTCATTGGGAATCGAGACTATGGGTAGTGTGTTCACCAAATTAATTGAAGCGAACACCACAATTCCAACAAAAAAATCACAGGTTTTCTCTACAGCAGCGGATAATCAGCCTTCGGTTGAAATCCATGTATTGCAGGGAGAGCGTCCTATGGCCGCGGATAACAAAACCATTGGTAGATTCCATTTAGATGGTATTCCACCTGCGCCAAGAGGAACACCTCAAATTGAAGTGACCTTTGATATTGATGCAAATGGTATCATTAAAGTATCTGCAACCGACAAGGCTACGAACAAGACTCAGGATATTCGTATCGAAGCTTCTTCAGGTTTGACCGAGGAGGAAATCGAAAAAATGAAAGCAGAAGCTGAAGCAAATGCCGAATCGGATAAAAAAGCTAAGGAAACTGCTGATAAATTGAATGAGGCAGATGCTATGATCTTCCAAACAGAAAAACAATTGAAGGAGTTTGGGGATAAGTTGTCTGATGATAAGAAAAAGCCAATCGAAGAAGCTTTGGAAGAACTGAAGAAGGCTTATGAAACTAAGGACGTGGTTGTTATTGAGCCTGCTTTGGAGAAAATCAACGAAGCTTGGAAAGTAGCTTCTGAGGAGATGTACAAGGCCCAGGCGGATGCCGCACAAGCCAATGGGACCGATGCTACAGCAGGTGCGGAAGATGCGGCGGGAGGAAGTGATTCTGCCGAAGGTGACAACGTTGAAGACGTAGATTTTGAAGAAGTGAAGTAATCACTGGAATTTATATAATAAAAAAAGCCCGCAACTAGCGGGCTTTTTTTTATTTACAAATGTTTGATTTACGCGGCATTCAATTGACGTACTTCCATCTCCTGGAGTTTTTTTAAAGCCTCTGATTTGGAATTTACATTGAGCTTTACATAAATATTCTGAATGTGAAAATTTATCGCACTTGGGGTAACACAAAGCTTGTTGGCAATCATTTTATAAGTATACCCCTGGGTAAAAAGTTCTATGATTTGATTTTCTTTTTTTGAAAACCTTTCAAATGCTTTAATCTGGAAAGAGTGGATGATTTTTCTGGCCACATCATGTTCCAAAACTACTCCATGTTGATGCAGTTCCTCCAATGCATGAAAGAATCGGTTTTTGTTCAAGGGTTTGGACAAAAATCCATCAGCTCCCATTTTAAAGGCTTCTTTTATAACTTCAAAATTACATTTCGGACTGATCATCAAGACTTTTGGTGATTTGTTTTGTTCGATGAAATATTGAATTCCATCTATCCCAGAAATTCCGGGCAAATTAATCTCAGATACAACAATGTCTGGATTGGTTCTTCTTGAATTGGATATAAACTTGTGCACAGAGGTATGAATGCCTACCAATTCGTACAAAGGCTCATCCTTAAAATAAAGTTGATAAAATGGGTGTAGATTTTCATCATTGTCGATGATTACAATTTTTAATGGGTTAGTTTTCATAATTACTAGATTTGGATTATCTGATTTTGTCATTTTCGCCCTTCATTCGTTTTGTTCAAAGCAAAACGTATCCTGTCGTCCATATCCAAATAGTGAGATACAAGGGAAAAGCTGGTGTGTTTCAAAAGAATATTTTGGAACAATGATGAGCTTCACCGATGTCCTATTTGGACATGCTGATAACAATCCTTAGTAGGATTAAATCAATAATAGTTTAGAAAAGGTTTCTGGAGTGCTAGAAAGGAACCCTTGATTGACAAAAGGGACTGAATCTCACACGAAGAACTGTAGCTTTTTTCATGAGTTTTAGATTTGGGGTTTAGCATTATTTCAAAAATTAAATTAAGTTTTTTTTTCTTTCAGAGGTGCTTTTTGTAGTTTTTTTCGTTCAAATGCACTTTCCGATTTTCGCGAAAGATTATATGATTTAGACTATAAGTATCTGAAAAACAATGCATAAAAAAAATAGGATGCCCTTGTGGAGCATCCTATTCTTGAAATCAGTCCGGATGAAATAATACAACCCTTTCTATGATAAAATGTATTTACCCTTTATTAATTTATCACAGTTCTATAAAATGTTCAGTATTTGACAAAATCAGATAATTCTCAGGTAGCGGACCAATTTGTTCCAAATCATTAGTCTTCATATGATGTACTGGTGTACTTGTTTGAAGTTCTTGCGCTTAATGCTGCACTAAGGTTTTTATCGTTGTAGGCAATTGCCGTGCCATCAACAGATTGTCTTCTATAGGATACAGTTACGTGCTCAATGGTATGATTTTGACCTCTGTTGGAAACCACATAACTTTCTCCTTTATCAATATCAAGTTGAATGGCATAATCATCTCTACTGCTGTTAATATGACTTCCAAGGTTCACAGAAGGGGTAAGTCTGTTATGGGTTACCTGGGTAGCATAAAGATCTAGGCCTCCGAATCCTTCATGACCCTCAGAAGCAAAGAACAATAGGGTACCGTTATAAATATTAGGGTATAATTCGTCTTCTTTGGTATTAACCTTGGGACCAAGGTTTTTGGAAACACCCAGACTTCCGTCAGATTTGATATCGGCTACGTAGATGTCATACTTTCCATAGCTTCCCCTCATGTTGGAAGCAAAGAAAAGGCGTTTACCATCTTCAGAAACTGTAGGATGCTTGGCAGAAGCATATTTTGGACACACGTTTAGTTTGGTCACATTACCCCATTTACCGTTGATTTTTTCAGCTCGGTAAACCTCGTAAATACGTTCTTTCTTTGAAAATACTCCGTACAAGGGCTTTTGATCGTTAGATTTACTGAAATAAGCTGTTTTACCATCCAATGTTACGGACATTGAAGGGATATAGCCTTCAATAGTTGATAGATGGCCACTCTTAATGGTTTCTTCCTTGTTTTCAAATTTCATAGGATTTTGAGCAGTAGCTTGGGCTGTGTAAAACAATCCAATAAATAGAGTCAAAATGTAAGTTAGCGAACGTGTCATGATGTATAGATTTGGGGGTTAATACATCACAAATTTGAAGAAAGTTTTTTGAGAATTACCTATTAATTTTTCATAGTTTTTGAATTATATCGATTAAAAACGGTATTTCATCGAATAATTTTTATTCTATTAACATCTAAAGGGGGTGCTTGTGTCAGTTGACGATGTTTTTATGCATTTTGACCGATAACAGAAAACCGGCAACAGGTATTTGAGTTAAGCTGCCTAATCATGCGTTTTAGCGGAATTAGACACTAATCTATTGATTTCCTGAAGTTCTTTTGGCGTAAGATGTCTCCATTTGCCCATGGGCACATCAAGGGAAACGTTCATAATGCGAACACGTTTTAGTTTCCTGACCCTATAATCCAAGTATTCGCACATCCTTCTTATTTGTCGGTTTAAACCTTGGGTCAAAATGATTTTGAATTGATTTGTCCCTAACTGCTCTACTTCACATTTCCTGGTTACGGTATCCAATATGGGCACACCATTACGCATTTTCTTTAGAAAGTCCGGGGTAATGGGCTTATTAACGGTGACAATATATTCCTTTTCATGGTGATTTCTGGCTCGTAGTATCTTGTTTACGATATCCCCATCATTGGTCATAAATATGAGACCTTCACTTGGTTTGTCCAGTCTGCCTATTGGAAAAATCCGTTTTGGATAATTGATGAAATCGATAATATTATCCTTTTCCACCTTTGTGTCTGTAGTACACACAATTCCGACTGGTTTGTTGAATGCCAAATAGACGGGTTTGGTTTTAGGTTCAGAAATCAGCTCTCCGTCAACCCGTACTTCATCAGTTGGAGTGACTTTGGTCCCCATTTCTGGAACCTTACCGTTTATGGTAACCCTTCCCTGGTCAATAAGTTTATCCGCAGCCCTTCGAGAGCAATAACCTACCTCACTAAGGTATTTGTTGATTCTGGTTTCCTTCATAATGGAGGCATTGTTTAAAGGTAAGATTACAATGCACCTCAAAAGTATAATTTTTGATACTTAGTTTTCCATTTCTTTGAAGAGATGAGCAAAAAGGTGATGAACAATTAAAAAGAACCCCCGCCAACGTAAATAACCAACTAAACCACATGAACATTGCATCACAACCTACAAAGAGGTTGGTGGGGGTTCTATGGGTTAGATGATGTTTTTTATCAAAGGATGCTTGATATATTGGGTTTTATGAAAACTTTGGGATTTTGGGGCCTTAGTAATACATAGTCTTATGGAATTGCCTCAGTTTATAGGACTAGTTCTTTGTAAAAAATGCATTAAACCTTACATTGCTATTATGAATAAAAATTTCCATAGAGAAATTACACCGTTATCCACGGATGATAGTTTTTTGGTCTTTGATCGGGTGAAAAAGCACTTTGACTTTCCGATTCATTTTCATCCGGAGTATGAACTTAACTTTATTTGGAACGGCAAAGGGGTACGAAGGATTGTGGGCGATAGCATGCAGGAGATTGAGAATATTGAGTTGGTTCTTGTTGGTCCAAATCTTGAGCACGGTTGGCAAACTCATAATTGCAAGAATGAAAAGATTTACGAGATTACCATCCAATTTCATAACGATCTGTTTGATGAAAAACTCCTCTCAAGAAGAATCTTTAAGTCGATAAAGGAACTCTTACAACGCTCCAACCGAGGTGTTCTTTTTTCATCCAAAACGGCAAAAGAAGTTAAGACTAGGATAATGGCACTTTCCAAAATAGACAGTATGGACTATTTTATGGAACTCCTATCCTTACTACAAGACCTAGCCACTTCAAGGAACCAGGTGCAGCTGTCAACATATAGTTCTTCAATGAATGATGTTTTTGAAAACAGCGATCGAATAAAAACGGTTTACGATTTTATACATCAAAATTTTGGTCGAAAAATCACCCTTGCTGAGATTTCAGAATTGGTAAATATGAGTCCTGTTACCTTTAACCGGTTCATTAAAAAGCGAACTGGACGCACTTTTATTGAGTATACCAATGAAACCCGAATCAGCTATGCTTCCAGATGGTTAATTGAATCCAACATGAACATTGCTGAAATAAGTTATAAATGCGGATTCAATAATATTGCGAACTTCAATAGAATTTTCAAAAAGATCAAAAAGTGCACCCCAAGCGAATTCAAGGAGGAATTTGAAGGTATAAAAAAGGTGCTTTAATCTATTTTACGGCGGAGGAATTTAATAAAATGCAAGCACGTGTTGTGTGGTATGGTGCCTTCCACATACTTACTTTATCTTCTTGTTCATAGGGTTTGCCATTTTCATCCACTCTAAAATACCATTCCCCATTTTGATAATCCAGGATATTCGTTTTAATAAATTCCCAAATTGACAAGGAACATTTTGTGTGTTTTCGGTTTTCGGTGAGTCTGTAAGCATAGTTTAGACCAATGAGTGCTTCAACCTGAGGCCACCAATGTCTGTCGGTGTCCAAATGACCTGATTCGGAATCCTTTTCATTTATAACACCACCATCTAGTGCTATTGCTTCCTCAATGAACGTGTCTGCTACCTTGATTGCTGTTTGCTCCACTTTCTTGAGAATTGTTTTATTTTCCAAACGTTTTGCAGCTTCGATAACCAACCATGAGGTTTCTATATCATGACCGTACGAAATGGCACTGCTCAGTAGATTCCAATCCGTATCGAAAAAAAGGTCATAATGGTTTTCCTTATTCAAAAACTTAGTTTGAAACAATTGAACGAGTTCATGAAGTGACGTGGTGAGGTCGTTGTTTTCATAAATATCCGCAAGACGTGTATAGGCCTCTAGAATATGAAGGTGGGTATTCATGGTCTTTGAGGCATTCATGTCTTTTTCGCTTAACCGCATGTCCTCAATAGGAGACCAATCTCTGTTATATGCCTCAAAATACCCTCCTTTTAGCCTATCTTTTGCGGTTGTTTCAATAGTTTCGAAAAGGGAGATTGCCCACAATCTTGCCTCATTCTTTTTTGAGTAAACATAGTACTCTGAAAGCGCATAGATGGCAAACGCTTGCGCATAGATTTGCTTTCTTGAATTAATGGAGTTCCCGGCATGGTCCAATTCCCAAAAAACACCTTGGTTTATAGAGTCTTTAAAATAGGTGCATAAATAGTCGTATGCCCTATCACAAAGCTGCCTGTAACGGTCTGTTTTCAAATGATTTGAGGCTGCACTAAAAGACCATAAAATCCGGGTGTTAAGGATAATACCTTTAGGTGCATCTGGTAGTACCTTTCCTGTATGATCAATACCGCCTAAAAAACCTCCATACTTGAGGTCAACGGTGTTGGTTTCCCAATACTGTAGAATACGTTCGAGCTCATTTCCCATTTCGGTTTGGAGCTTTTTGTAAGCTTCAGTCATCTAAGCAAAAGCTTTTGTTTTTATCAATCAACTCAAGGATATTTTTCACAGAATGCGCAGAGGAAAACTTATCCTCAGGAGAATTTAGCACATAATCAACTAGTTTGTCCACGCTGGATAGAGCAACGTGCATTCTAGTATCTGAAGAGGCATAATAAACATATACTGTTCCATCTTCATCGGCTATCCAACCATTTGTAAATAGTACATTGGACACATCCCCTGTCCGCTCCCCATTCACAGGCGCCATAAAATGGCCCGCTGGCTGATGAATTACTTTGGAGATATCGTTTAAATCGGTCATGAACATATACAAAGTATAGCGCAATCCTGCTGCCGTATTTCTAACTCCATGGGCCAAGTGCAACCATCCTTTTGATGTTTTAATGGGAGCCGGTCCTTGTCCATTTTTAAGCTCATAAACCGTATGGTACTTCTTATTGTTGATGATTTTCTCATCCTCAACTACTGGATTTATCATATCCTTTACATAACCTAGACCAATTCCCCCGCCGCTTCCTACACTAATAAAACCATCTTGAGGTCGGGTATATAACGCGTATTTTCCATTGACAAATTCGGGGTGAAGCACCACATTACGTTGTTGCCCAGAATTGGATACTAAATCTGGCAATCTTTCCCAATTTTTTAGGTCTTTGGTCCGAGCTATTCCAGCATTTGCTATTGCGGAGCTGGTATCTTCGGGTGAGACGGTGGGGTCTTTTCTTTCTGTGCAAAAAATACCGTATATCCACCCGTCTTCATGCTCTGTTAAGCGCATATCGTAGACATTGGTGTCCGGATTTCCTGGAATCTCTGGTATGAGGAACGGTTTATCCCAAAATTTAAAATTATCAATACCGTTTGGACTTTCAGCCATGGCAAAGAATGACTTTCGGTCATTTCCCTCAACTCTTAGACACAAAAGATACACTCCCTCCCGTTTTATTGCTCCAGCATTAAATGTACTGTTGAACCCAATGCGTTCCATCATAAAAGGATTGGACCTTTCATCGAGGTCGTATCGCCAATGTAAGGGGATGTGTTCTGGAGTAACAATGGGGAATTGATATCTGCGATAGATTCCATTTGACTTCTGAACAGGTTCGTTTTTTCTGCTTAGAAGTTTTAAATGTTCTTCTTTTATTTTTTTAAAATGGCCCTTATTATCAATCATAAAAAGCTTTTAGTCTAGTTGTTCGTTAAGTGTATTCCACCAGTATTTTTTGAGCAGCAAAGCGCATACAATGAAAATACCAAGAGCAATATACATTTCTATGTTTTTTCGGAAAATGAGATACATGGGGATGATTACCAATGTTATTTGGGCAATTGTTCCAACTACGACATTAAACATATCCCTCCCAAAATCGGTGTTTTTGGAAATGCCCGGCGACTGGACAGATGCCATTTTATGAATGGGTTTCCAAAATCCCCATGGTCTTACGTTTTTATAAAAGGAGATAAGTGTTTTATCATCCGTAGGAGGTGCTGAATATGTGCCCAAAATACTTCCTAATAAAGAAATCAATAACAATATGGGAAACAAATAAAGCTCAAGCACATTGGGAAACAGTTCTGGAATAATAGCTGCTGACACAAGGCCTGCAACCATTCCCCAGAAAAAACCTTCACCATTAAAACGCCACCAATGCCACTTTAGAATATTGGAGCCAACATAACTACCATATAGCACGGAAACAATCCATTGCAATACAGAGTTGACATCTTTTGCAAAAAAACCTAGAACAATGCTCACCAATACCACAACGATTCCTGAAAAATAATTCATGTTTCGTAACTGCTTTGGAGTGGCGTTGGGGTTCTTATATTTTAAATAGATATCATTGACAAGATAAGCCTGGGCCGCGTTTAAAGTACCAGCAAATGTTGACATAAAGGCCGCAATTAGACCTGCTAACAATAGGCCCAACAGACCAATAGGCACAAACTCAATCATTGCTGTGGGTAAAATAAGTTCGAAGTCGATCTTGCCGGCGGCATTCATTAAATCCAACTTTTCATAGTAAATCAATGCCAGTGCAGCAAAACCGGCGATCATGAGGTATCGGATAGGAAGTAGAATAACGGATACGAAACCACTCATTTTGGATGCTTCAGCGGGTGACTTTGTCGAAAGTATTTTTTGCATGTCATAGTTAGGTACAGGACCAGCAATACTGACCAATACACCTTTGAAAACCATCATCATAAAGAAAATGGTAAAGAGTCCAAAACCGTCAGATTTTATTTTTTCGTTGACATTGGGAATAATATGTGCCCAATCCAAGTTGAGTTCCCAGTCAAAAAAGGGACTCATCCATCCATCAGGCACGATTAATTCATGATTTCCTACCGCTTGAAAACCAATGTAAGCGATAACTAATCCGGAGATGGTCATAATACCAAATTGAATAACATCAGCTGCCACAATACCAGACATTCCACCCATTAGTGAATAGAAAACTGCAAAAAAAGTGAAGATGGTGCCATAAAAATGAGGTACAAAGGCTGGTGGAATATCAAAGGGAACATACGTGCTAATAGTTTCCCAAGGAATAAAAATCTCCACAAATTTGCCCAGGCCTATAAAACCATAAGCAAGAAAACCTAAACACATGATCAACGCAAAGATTACTACGATGATGTGAGAACGTTGAGCTGCTTTACCAAAACCAAAACGGGTTCCTATCCATTCTGCTCCAGTAGTAACATTCGACCTTCGAAGCCATTTGGATAGATATACCATCAAGAAAATCTGATTGAATACAGGCCATAGCCATGGAATCCATGCGCTTTTAACACCGTAAACAAACATTAAAGTTACCATCCATATGGTTCCAGAGATATCGAACATTCCGGAAGCATTGGACAAACCCAACATGTACCATGGGATTTTTTTTCCTCCTAAAAGGTATGCTTCCTTACTTTTCTGCGCATTTTTTCTAACCACCAATCCGATGACAATGGTAGATAGCAAATAAACAATTATGATGATGGTGTCACTTGTTGAAAGCATATGCTAGTAGGGATTTATGGCTTGTAAGTTTTCTAAGAGCAGAATATCTGGGAAATTACTGAATCGGGCAAAATCTTGCTCACTCTCATGTCCTGGGTAGGGCACATAATGATGTGTTTTATTGGCGTTTCTCCAAAATAATATCCAGGCAATACCCGAAGATTGGATTTGAGGATACAGCAGCTCAGTAAACCATATGTCATTGGGAATTTTCTCGAACCCGGTTTCTGTAAAAGCATACAGTTTGTTCTTTTCAACTGCAACTTTTTTCAATATATGAAGGTTTGTTTGTACGTTCTCAACGTAGGCTTCTGAATTATTGTGGTCATAAATATCTACTCCCAATATGTCTACATATTCGTCACCTGGATAATACTTTAAATACTCCTCCTCACTATCTACGATATTAGGCGAATACGCGTAGAGGATTTGGCGCAGGTTATGTTTGTCTCTCAACAAGTGCACGGTTTTTTTCCAGAGGGCAACGTAATCAGTAGTTGAGCAGCTGGCGTCCCCCCACCAAAACCAATCTCCATTCATTTCATGAAAGGGTCTTAGGATTACTGGAATTTTTTTGTTTTTGGATTTTAGTGAAGTGATAAAGTCTGCCACCAATGCTATCCAGCGCTCATACTTTTCAACGTATTCTTTTTTGTACAAAAGTGAATTAACCGAAGGGGATGTGTCCCAAGAATCGCCATTGGATACCGGATTGTCCAAATGCCAGCTCATTGTAATAACACCACCCTTTGAGTGGACATCTATTATGATATCGCGAATTACGGCGAAAGAAAGAGTATCTAAATTGTGACCTTTTCCAAGTTCAATATGCCCAAGGTCAAAACCATAAACTCCCGGAAAATCCCCTGTTGTTTTCTGGACATCACTTTCAAATTTTTTAGACATGTTATCGTATTTCCATCCAATACCATATCCAGGAGAGTCCTGATGCCCTAAAAGAATCCCCGTCTTAGAGGAGATAAAAAGTTTTTTATGCAGTTCGCTGAGGGTACGTGTAGGTTTTTTATCTACTAGTACGGGCTTGGTATAGTTATCGTCATATAAAGACTTGCATGATGCCAAGCCAATCAATAGGATTGGCAGCAAAAGTCTTTTGGGTATTGTTAGGTTGGATAACATAGTTTAAAAGTGTTTTACAACTAAGCCTTGAAGTGCATTAGTAAGGCGCAAATTTAATCAGGAGAGGTTATCGATAGTAATATTATTTAATCATAAATGGAAAAAATATTTTCAGATTGAGATGTGATAATTCTTCGCAACAATATGCTCAGTATCGTTTTTAAAAGAAATGTTATAATATAAAACAATGATAATCAAAGGTTTAATGTATAATTATCTAATATGGAATTGGGACAAACCTCCAATCAGATTTCTATGATATTATTATTTCTTAAAAATCATTGGTTTTAATGACCTAATAAGCGGCTCTAGACCATGTTTATTATCCCAAAATCATTATGCAAGTATTGGAAATAGCTTTTTGAAATTTTATTAAAATACTGATAATTAGATATTTAATTAGTACAAGCTTAAAGCCTACCAGCATTAGCATAGTAATTCACTGACAAAAAATCATACTACAAAATGATCAAATAGTATTATTTAAGGTCAAAGTGTTCAGATAAATTTGTTTCATTGAAACGTTGGTCAAATTATGGATATCATAATTACCAACACCAGCCATTAGAAATAAAACATTTTTGATTTGAGGATTATGCGAAATTTTAAATTTATGAAGAAGGGGGTCATTAGATTGTATGGTGTTCCTATGATTTTTGTATTCCTGTTCCAGATTACTCTGGCCCAAAACAGGGTGAGTGGAGTTGTTGTTGACTCGAACAACCAGGCTATTCCGGGGGCAAACATTGTTGAAAAGGGCACCGCTAACGGGGTGGTATCAGATTTTGACGGTAATTTTGTTATCGAGGTGGCCGATGGCGGCATTCTAGTTGTAAGTTATATTGGCTTTGTTACTCGGGAGATAAGAGTCGACGGTCAGTCCACTATTAACATTGTGCTGGGAGAGGACCTAGCTCAATTGGATGAAGTTGTGGTCATAGGTTATGGAACACAACGTAAGGAACAGATTTCCGGTTCTGTGGCTTCGATAGATGTTGACGAAATCACAAAAATACCGCAAGTAAGTATTGATCAGCTAATACAAGGTAGGGCAGCGGGTGTTGCTATTACCCAAAACAGTGGTAGACCTGGTGGAGCAGTATCTGTACGTATTAGAGGTGTGGGTTCTGTTAATGCTTCTTCAGAACCACTTTATATAATTGATGGAGTACCTGTTTCAGGCGATGCCAATAATATTTCAGGGAGCGGTAGGAGTGTTGCCAACAGCTCAGGTCCATTATCTTCCTTAAATCCTAATGATATTCAATCCATTGACATCCTAAAAGATGCATCTGCCACAGCAATTTATGGTTCAAGAGCTTCTAATGGAGTTGTTATCATCACTACAAAAACTGGTAGAAAGGAAACAGGAAAATTGACTTATAATGGTTATACTGCTTTTCAACAACCAACTAATATATTACCCGTATTGGATTTGCCAGGATATGCCACCTTGCAAAATGAAATGCGAAGAGTTTTTCAACAGTCACCAAGACTGGAGTTTGCGGACCCTAGTATTTTGGGTCCCGGCACAAATTGGCAAAAAGAAATCTTTACTGATGCGGTGCTACAGAATCATCAACTCTCTTTTTCAGGGGGGTCAGAAAAAACGCAATATTATCTATCTGCAGCCTTGACTGATCAAGAAGGTATTGTTCAGGGAAGTGGATTTCAAAGAGGAAGCGCGCGGATTAATTTAGATACACAGATTCGGGATAATCTAAAAGTAGGTGTGAATATCACCGCCTCTAGAACCGACGAGGATATAGTGGCTAATGGAAATTCACGTGGGATTGTAGCTTTGGCCTTACGAAACAACCCTGAAACGGCAGTCTTTAACCCAGATGGTTCTTTTGCCGGTCCGGTGACTGCAGAACAAATCTCATTGGCGGTGCCAAATCCAATTGCTCAACAGCGTAGTTTGGCCAATGATTTAAGGAGAGATGTGGTATTGGGCAGTGCTTACGCCCAATGGGAGTTTATTAAAGGACTTACATATAAAATCCAGGTTGGTGGGAATTTCAATCGAGAAAGAAACAGACAATTTCAAAGCTCTTTTTCTTATGGAGCAATAAGTTTGAATAATCCACAATTAACGGAACAGACAGTAGACAATACATATTCGGTTGTGACCAACACGTTAACACTGAATAAGACTTTTGGCGACAAGCATAACCTTACCTTATTAGGGGGGCACGAGACACAGCGAAGTTCCTATGATGGTATTAGAGCATTAGGAATCGGTTTTGTTGATGAAAGATTTAGCACTCTTAACAATGCCCAAACATTCAATTCGACTCAATTCAAAGGAAGTAGTGCCTTAGAGTCTTATTTCACAAGGGCTATATATTCATTTGATGATAGGTACAGTGTAACAGCTTCATTTAGGGCTGATGGTTCATCAAAATTTGCTGAAGGTAACAAGTGGGGCTATTTCCCTTCCGTTTCTGCAGCATGGAGATTATCCAATGAATCTTTCATGGAAGGTTTTGATATCATACAGAATATTAAACTATACGGAGGTTATGGAGAAGTTGGAAACCAAGATTTGCCCAACAACCCAGATTTGTCCCTATTAGGACCAACAATCACCGATTTAGGAACTGGTTTTAGGGTGACAAGTTTTGGAAATCCAAATGTACGGTGGGAGACCTCGAAACAGATTAATCTGGGAGCTGATTTCTCCGTTTGGGATGGAAAAATAAATACGACTGTTGAAGTGTATCGTAAGTTGAGCAGTGATTTCTTATTCAGATTGGCCCTTACTGATTTCGTTCTGGGCGGAAACTCCTCTTTAAATGCTGGTTCAGTATTACCTCCTTTTGTCAATTTGGGAGAAATGGAGAATAAAGGAATCGATGTTACCTTAAATATAGACGCCTTCAACAATGAGGATTTTGGATGGAACTCTGCGATTACATTTTCACATTATCGCAATGAAGTTTTGGACTTAAATGGAGTAACCACCTTCGGAAACACCAATTTAGATGATACCCTCGAAACGGTTACTAGAACTATTGTCGGTGAACCTATCGGTGTATTTTATGGGTATAAAGTTGATGGACTTTTTAGATCATTGAATGACCTGAACAACGCACCACAACAATTTGGTCAGCCCGTTGGTGATGCCTCTGTAGCAGGAAGAACCTGGTTAGGGGATATAAAATTCGAAGATGTAAATGGAGATGGAGTAGTGGATGGTAACGACAGAACCCAGATAGGGAATCCTCATCCTGACTTCACCTTCAGTTTGCAGAACAATTTCAGATACAAAGGTTTTAGTCTTGGGGTATTTCTTCAAGGGTCATATGGAAACGATATTTTTAATGCGGTCAATAGATCACTTACTGGAACCAATCTAACTTTCCGTAATCAATTGGATTCAGTTCTGGATTATTGGACTCCTGCAAATCCAGATGCCACGCATCCAAGATATACATTGAACCAAACACCTAACATCTTTATTTCTGACAGATATATTGAGGATGGTTCCTATTTAAGAATCCAAAATGTTCGCTTGGGTTATGCGTTCCCATCTAAATTAATAGATAAGACCTTTTTCAGTAGTGTCAACGTGTATGGTTCCATACAAAACCTCTACACGTTTACCAACTATTCTGGCTATGATCCAGACATAGGTTCATTGGGACAGAGCCCTATACTAGCAGGTATCGATAATGGTCGTTACCCTCTGCCAAGAACATTCACTTTTGGCGTCGATGTAAGTTTTTAATACAATAAAAAATAGCTATAATCATGAAAATCAGTTTGTTTAAGTCTTTATCCGTTTTTCTTTTAGCCACGACGCTTTTGGTTTCGTGCAGTAAGGACTTTTTAGACCGTCCACCAGAGGACACACCTAGTTCAGCGGATTTTTTCCAAACAGAGGTTCAAATACAAACCTCCACAAATGTATTGTACAATGTTCCATGGTTCGATTTTGTCACAAACTCAGCCTGGTGTATTGGTGATGTTTCGGGTGGTACCGCAAGAACTTGGGATCCAAGAAACCAAAGTTTTGAGCTTTTCGATGTAACAGGTAACCTAAATACCTTACAAAGAGCTTGGGGCTCCTTGTGGGCTGTAGTTGCTCATGCCAACACGGTAATTAACGAAGTCCCTGCTAGGGCAAATTCGGATGTTCCAGCCGCGGTGGTAAACAATGCTGTTGGTGAGGCCAGGGCAATGAGGGCCATATCCTACTTCTATCTGGTGCGAATCTTTGGTTCGGTACCGATTATTGAGAATAATGTAGAATTGGTGGATGATACATACATCCCACGTCATGTGGTATCCGACATCTATACTTTTATTAAAAACGACTTGAATTTTGCCGTGGATAACATTTCCCATACAAAGGCTAGCGAACCGGGCAGAATTTCAAGTAATGGAGCTAAGTCCATGCTTGCCAAAGTACATTTGACCCTTGGCGAATATGCCCAGTCATACGCTCTTTCCTCTGAGGTAATTGCCTCGGGTGAATTTAGATTACTTGGCGGAACTGGAGGTGATGGCACTTCAGGAAGTTACAATGATTTGTTCCTAACAGCTAATGACAATAACCTAGAAAGTATTGTTGCGTTGCAATGGAACGGTAGTGGAAACTTCGCAGAAGGAAATGGAATTCAAAGTCTATACGCTTTATCCGGTATTACTGGTTTTGATGATGGATGGTCCGCTGTGGGCCCTTCCTTGGATCTCCAAGAAACTTATGAAGATAAGGTTTTAGATCAGCGTTATAAAGCCACCATAATGGATCCAGACTCCTTTTATCCTGATTTAAATGGAGGTTATACCGCACCTGGTCCTGCAGGTTGTAATGCACAGGGAACTAATGTGGCCATTAAAAAATACGTTGTTGGAACTCCGGCTAATAATGGAGGAGGAGTTAGAAACAGCTATGCCAATAATACCTATCTTCTTAGATATGCGGATGTTTTGTTAATTCACGCAGAAGCCATCGTACAAGGCGGGGGTGGGTCCATGGCCGAGGCGGAGGAATCTGTAAACAAAATAAGAAATCGAGCCGGACTGCCATCCATTACGAACCCAACTTTTGAAGACATTTTTAAAGAACGTAAACTAGAGTTTGCCTTTGAAATGGAACATTGGTACGATGCCATTAGAAGGTCAGATGCCACAGCCTATCTTTCCTCGATACAACGAGGTTGGTTTAATGATACTGATCGAGGAGCCACTGGAGGAACCACAGATCGGTTTATTAATGTGTCTGCGGACAAACTTTTGTTTCCGTATCCAACCAATGAGACTATAAACAACCCAGGACTTTTAGACCCTCCTGTTCCTTACTTTAATTAAAATATTATGAAAACTAGAAAATTATCTGTAGTAGGTATCCTCTTTACTTTGATGCTAATAGGTATAGGGTGCAGTAATGAGTTTAATCAAAATGACGCCATAAATGCAGCTGCCAGTGGACCACCATCAATTAGTTCAGTAAGGGATGTGAACAATGGTTCTGATGTTGAGACAGGTGTATTGGGAAATACCTTGAACATTAAAGGTTCCAACTTAAAGGATATAGTTTCCGTTAAATTTAACGGGTTCGAAGCTACCGTCAACCCTAACTTTGCAACGCAAAATGTAATCGTATTGAATGTACCACTAGGCGCTCCTGTCATTGGTTCAAACAAGTTAATAGTAGAAACATTGCATGGTGTTGCAGAATACGATTTTTCACTGCTAACTATCGATAGCTTTTCAGAAGAAATAATTGATGGTGTTAGTGCAGTAATTCTTGAAGGAGGTGATTTTAGTGGTGCATCTTCAGCATCCTTTGTAAATGGAGTTGGCGTGGATGGCCCATTTGAAGAAATTCCAACCGAAATCATCAATGTATCCGAGGAAGAATTGGCAATTGCTATTCCCGGAGGAATTGTTCAAGGATTTGTACAGATTGAAGTTAACGGTGCTGTGGCCCAATCAACTTCCTACGGCTTTAATTATCCGATTTTTACAGATGCAATCATCAATGATTGGCAATTGGGCGGATGGGACGGCACTCAGGTTCTTTCTGATGAAATTACGTTGGGTTCCACCTCAATCAGAAGAGATAGTAACAATTGGGCAGGACTTACATTCTCGGCGAGTGATACTTCGGAAAAATTAACTATTGCTGAGTTTAGTGCATTGAATTTCCAGATTTTTCCTGCCAATCCCCAAACAGTGAGAGTTGCCTGCGCCTTGAATGATTTTGATACCCAGGTAGTTCTGAATTTAGTTCCAGGAGAATGGAATAGTTTTAGTATTCCACTTACGGATTTTTATGCTCCTGGCACGGCCCCTGAAACCATTACAAGAATCGATTTCCAAGAATTCTCCGGTGGGACGGCACCCTTTCTTTTTTATCTAGATCAATTCGGACTGATTCAATAAGGGCAACTAACTTTTAATATGATGATTATGAAATATATTAATTTAAACAAAATAACGGCCGTATTGGGAGTTGGGATGATGATGTTTTCATTGGCTTCTTGCGAAGATGATGAGGAAGTGTTCCCACAATCCGAAACGCCAACAGAGAATATCACAGAAATATTGGCTGGAGCTTCCCAAGCATCCACTTTACTCGGAGCTTTAGAACAACTTGATTTGGATGATGTACTTGCTAATAATACCACGTTTACACTATTCGCACCTACAAATGAAGCATTTAGCGGTGTGGATTTAGCCACTATGAACGATAGTATTTTAAGAAATACTTTAATGAACCATGTGTGGAATACTTCTACTGCTGATTTATCGGTAAACCTTCAAACCGGATACCGATTGACAATGGCCACTGGTGTAGATGGAAGAAATCTTAGTTTTTTCGTGAACAAGGCTACTCCAATAACCTTTAATGGTGTAGCATCTCCGGTCGAAGGAATGTTTGATCTTGGCGCTACTAATGGAGTTGTGCACATGGTGGACAATGTATTGCTGCCCCCGGATGTTGTGGATCATGCGCAAGCAAACCCTGACTATGCATCCTTAGCGGCAGCTCTTGCTCAGGCAGAGTTGGTGGAAACCCTTGAAGGTCAAGGCCCTTTTACAATTTTTGCTCCAAATAACGCTGCCTTTGAAATGCTAATGGCTCAATTAAATGCCGCGTTTGGATATGAAAATTTATCCGATGTTCCTAACGAAATATTATCACAGGTACTGTTGTATCATGTAATTGTGGGTGGCAATGTTACTTCCGATGATGTTGGTGGTGAAACCTTTGAGACAGCGCAGGGGGAATCTTTTTCCGTTGAGGGTGTGTCTATCGATGATGCCTCGCCTACAAACGCTGAAATCAACTTGTTGGACGTTCAAGCTACAAACGGAATAGTGCATGGTATCGATAAGGTATTATTACCAGATGCCATTTATCAACAAGTATTGGGAGCAACCCTTGACCTGGCTGCTAGGTCAGAAGACCGCGGTTTTACTTCTTTGTTGGCAGCGGCCGAACTAGCCGGGCTGTCGGAGAGCCTTACTACCGAGAATTTGACTGTTTTTGCACCTAATAATGAAGCTTTTGATGCCCTTTTTGCAACCATAGAGAACTTTAGTTCTTTGGATGATTTTAATACTCCTGAGGAAATCGAAGCGCTGAGAAAACTCTTGGAGTACCATATTTATGCAGGTACTCTTGTGGAATCTCAGTTGACCGATGGAAGTGATGTAAACACCTTGCTGGGAGACAGTTTTGGTGTTAGTGTTTCCGATGCGATTAGGTTAACCCCATCCTTTACTGATGCAATTCCTTCGCAAGTTGTTAGTGCCAATATAGGTGCTACAAACGGTATCATACATGAATTGAATAGGGTATTGGTTCCAGTAGAACTACTTGGAGCACTGGGTATAGAAGTTGCGGGTGATTGCGATGGGCCACATCCGGTTACCGATGAAAATTTGGTATTCTTTGATTGGAATGGTAAAGACCCTTGGTGGGGTAATGTTCAGCCCGAGAATGATGGTTCAATTTCTAGTGACGGTACTAGTTATGGAAGGGCCAATTTCCAAACTGGAGGCACGGGATGGCAAGACCTGTTCTGGCGAAATGACCCCGGTACCTTCAATGGTGCAGCCACTGTGGGCAGCAATTTGAACGATTATGTATTAAAATTTGATATCAATGTCCTGGAACCTATAAATGAAGGAATGTTCAGGATAAGATTCAATTCTGGCGGCAATGGAGGAGTAGATTCTTTTTACGACTGGGCGCCTTGGAACGATACGGGAGAAGCATTTGACACCAATGGATGGCAGACAATAGAAATCCCCTTGACAGAATTAGGCCAACCAGATTTTAGCCTTGTAGACAACGAATTTGGAATGGCGTTCGAAGGTGCTGACATTCTATTGAATTTTGCAATTGACAACGTTAGGTTCGATGTGCCCGGATACGAATGCGGTGGACCGGACCCTGTAGATGACCCAGATTTGGTATTCTTTGATTGGAACGGAAAAGATCCATGGTGGGGCAATGTTCAGCCAGAAAGTGATGCCGCTGTATCTCTTGATGGGACCAGCTACGGTAGAGCCAACTTCCAAACCGGAGGTACGGGATGGCAAGACCTGTTCTGGCGAAATGACCCCGGTACGTTCAATGGTGCAGCCACCGTGGGCAGTAATTTGAACGATTATGTATTAAAATTCGATATCAATGTCCTGGAACCGATAAATGCGGGAATGTTCAGGATAAGATTCAATTCTGGCGGCAACGGAGGAGCAGATTCTTTTTATGATTGGGCGCCCTGGAATGATCTTGGAGAACCATATGACACAGATGGTTGGGAGACCATTGAAATCCCTTTGACAGAACTGGGCCAACCAGATTTTAGCTTGGTTGACAACGAGTTTGGAATGGCGTTTGAGGGAGCAGATTTATTGCTGAACTTCGCCATTGACAATGTAAGATTTGAAGAAAAATAAGTTGAGTTAGTTTAATTTCAAAAAAGGTTCCCACAAAGTGTAAAGTGGGAACCTTACATCGATTTGCTATGAAGAAAGTATGTTGGTTTTTTCTAATACTTATCGCATGTGGCATTGGATGCTCTTCTTCTGATGAACAAAGTCCGGATGATGCAATGGACGAAACTTCAACAGAAAATGAACCAACCGAAGATTCTGGACAAAACCCAGAAGATTCAAATGATGGGGGAACCAGTACATTTTCCTCCGTAGTGGAAGAATATGGGCAATTATCCGTGCAAGGAAATAAATTGGTGGGTCAAAATGAGGATGTTGTCCAACTTCGAGGAATGTCTCTTTTCTGGAGTCAATGGATTGGAAAATACTATACACCGGAAGTGGTAAAATGGTTAAAGGATGACTGGCAAAGCACCGTTGTAAGAGCAGCCTTGGCTGTTGAACATGAGGGATACCTTGAAAATCCAGAATCGGAGAAACAAAAAATTATTGCTGTAATTGATGCGGCTATTGCCAACGGACTATATGTAATTGTTGATTGGCATGATCATCATGCGGAAGATCATTTAGAGGAGTCCGTAGCTTTTTTTGGAGAACTTGCTGAAAAGTATGCGGATTATCCCAACATTATATATGAAATCTACAATGAACCGCTTGACGTATCCTGGAAAAACGTTTTAAAACCTTATCATGAAGCCGTTATAGATGAGATTCGCAAATATGATGCAGATAATATTATAGTATGTGGTACGCCCAATTGGTCTCAAGATGTCGATGATGTCATTTTTGAAAAAATAGATGACCCCAATGTCATGTACACACTTCATTACTACGCAGCGACACACAAGCAAGAGCTAAGAGACAAAGCACTTGTAGCTCTTAATAATAATATCCCAGTCTTTGTTACCGAATACGGTATTAGTGAAGCCTCAGGTGACGGTTCCTTGAATGAAACGGAGGCGGAAACATGGTGGAGTTTTTTGGATACCCATCAAATATCTCACCTTAATTGGTCCATTGCGGACAAGGAAGAACTGTCCGCTGCCTTAAAACCAGGTGCAAGTGCTTTGGGTGGTTGGACAACGGATGAGCTAACTCTTTCCGGAAACATCGTTAGGAGCCATATTAGAGACAAGAACACGGCATATTAATCTATGGAGGGACAATTATATTTTAGTTTTCAAATGTGGTTAAGATGCTGTCAACAGTACATTTGCCCCTTACTTTTAGTGTTATTAAGCTTCTCCTGTTCCAAAGACTCTGCAGAAGAGGAGGTATTTCTAAGTAGCAACAAGTCGTTGCTTTCGTTTGCCATAAAAGAATTACCAGATTTGAATTTTTCCGGATTGGCGCAGAGGGAGCTCAGTGCTGAAATGACAACAAATATGGATGTGAGTGGTCTTACCGCAATTTTTGAAGTGTCCAAAGGCGCGACCGTATATTTGGATGGTAAAATCCAACAATCTGGGACTACCGTAAATAATTTTAGCAATAAACTGATTTATACGGTTCAGGCGGAAGATGAAACAACCTCCACTTTCAGTGTGAATCTTCAACAATATATCAATAAAGCCCCAGTTGCAGTTGCAGGAGATGATATGGTATTGTATTTAACGCAAGGTATGAATTCCATGATGGTTGCCTTTGACGGAGGTGAATCAAGTGACCCAGAAAATGATGAAATGACTTATGAATGGACCCTTGAAAACAATCTAATGGCTGATTCCAGCACACTTGAAATACCTTTAGGGCTAGGCATTCATACGCTTACATTGAAAGTTACGGATAGCAATGGAGCATTTCATTCTGATGATATTACTGTAGAAATTCGACAATCAGTGGCCTTTGTGCCGATTGATACCGATGCATCCCAACAAACCAAAAATGTACTCAATAACTTAGCCGCCTTAGCTATGGGTGATATGTTTGCATTCGGCCAAGAGTTTCCGCTTTCTTTCCAACTAAATGCTCTTAATTATGATTTGACAACTTCCGATTGTAAGGATGTTAGTGGAGATCATCCTGCCGTATTTGGGATTGACCCACATTATATGCTATACAAAAGTGCTTCGGAGCGTCAACTACATATTGATGAGGCCAACGCCGCATATGAAAATGGCTCCATAGTGACATTTGATTTTCACCAAAGAAGCAGGGTAGACGGAGAAATCTATTATAGCCAAATCACGGATGAAACTGATAAAAGTCTTGTATCCGATATTGTGAACAATCAAAATGATGCAAGGGGATGGTATTTTGGGGAAATTGATGAAATTCTGGATATCATTAATAATGATTTGGGCTTTACTGTTGTTTTTAGGTTGTTTCATGAGATGAATGGAAACTGGTTTTGGTGGGGAACACAAACAGCTAACCATTCTCCGGAATTGTATGTTGACTTTTATCAGCTTACAGTGGATTATATAAAGGAACGCACCAATCATGTGCTCTTTGCTTGGTCACCAGACAGAACATTGGATACATCGTACTATCCTGGTGATAATTATGTAGACATTGTAGGATTGGATTATTATAACCCTGACAAAGCGGGTCTTAAACAACAACTGGTTGAACTCACAAATTTTGCCGAGCAACACGGAAAAGTTGCCGCATTGACAGAAACTGGTCAGCAGCAATATGTTTCCAATAATCCTGATTTTTGGACCGATAATATATTATCAGCAATCGAAGAGGGGGGAGGGACCATCAGAATTGCATGGGTACTAGCCTGGTTTAATGCTCCATGGGATAACAGTCAGGATAACCTGTTCATTCCAAACGCCGCAAGTTCCCAACAAGTAAAAGATGATTTTATCGCCTTTAAAAATCACCCAAGAACCTTATTTCAGGAAGATATCGAAGCTTTGAATATGTATGGGGCAAGTGGAAATTAACTTAAAAGGTGCCCTTTAAAACTTGCAAAATGCCATTGTTGTTTCCAACTAGCAGGTAAGACTCATCCTTTATCATAATTTTTTTGAGGACCTTGGTATTGGTATCTAAATGAAATCCTTGATTTGGAGAGGGTTTTAAAGTGCCCCCCTTATTTAGAAGCAGGTATCCTGGGTTGCCATCATAGCGAATAGTTTCTACCTCTGTTTCGTGGAGTGCCCCTATGCCCACCACATCCAGATAACCGTCTTTATCGACATCCATGAGTTCAAAGTCCAATGTCGGGCCTTGCTGCGCTTGGTTGGGTAGTTTTTTTAATGCAAAATTGCCATTACCTTGGTTAACCAAGAGACAAGAACTAAAGTTTTTGACTTCCGCATGGTAGCTGTTTTGAAGCATATCGGTGCCATAAATATCCTGCAAAGAAGAATTGGCAAATTCCTTGTATGATTTGTACTTCTGATTTAAAAAAGGATTTTGTTCCGTAGAGCATTCTTTGCCCCGTGTTGGAACCAATTTTCCTTTGTACTCTTTACTAAGCACCATATCAAAACTTTCATTGTCATCAAGGTAGTTGGCATACACATGTAAAGGTTTCTCAACAGTTGGATGGTATTTATTGTTCGTCCCCAAATTACCCAATAAATAGTCCTCGTCACCATCATTGTCAATATCCACAGGAGTTATGCTTTGCCACCAACCTTCGGTATCTTCTATGCTTCTCAATGAAGCAGGGGAGAAGTGCCCTCCGGTATTCTCAAAAACAGAAACCCCCATCCATTCTCCAACAACAATCAAATCCTTATCACCATCCATATCAAAATCTGAAAATACCATATCGGTGACCATTCCGATATTTTTAAATTTTGGAGCTACTTTTTGGGTCACATCCTTAAAAACACCGTTTCTGTTTTCTAGAATATAAGATCTTGGAGTCAAAGGGTATTTCTTGGTTTCAAATCGACCTCCAATAAAAAGGTCTAAATCTCCATCACTGTCATAATCCAACGATGTTATTTTTTTAGTTGGTGTGTTGAGGTCCGGAACCAGTTCGGTTGCTACAAAACGGGTACCACCATCATTTATATATAAAACATCTTGGAAATACTCGCTGTTCGATTCAAACTCATAGCTACCATTGGCAGTATACAAATCCATATCACCATCTCCGTCGAAATCAAACAAATGAAGTCCTAAAGTCTCGAATGCTTTGTGTTTTTCAAAAGCAGGCACATTGACCTCTTCAAAATATCCACTTTTATGCTGTACATACAAACTGTTGGGTTGATTCCGAGCACCTGAAACTATAAAGTCCTCCAATCCATCCCCATTAATATCTGCTACAGTAATATCAGGTCCTAACTGTGAAAGTTTTTGGGGTAGCAGTACTTGATCTGCAAAGTCGTCATACTCTAATTCTTTGTGAATGAAATCAATTCCCAGTAAATTGGATTGATAGGCAACAAAATGATGCATAGGAGTTTGCATGTTCTCCATTGAATCGTGGGTTGCCTGTTGTTGCTCAACCACCAGGGTTTGATTGCTTTTTGGATTTTGAATTATACTAAAAGTACTATCTGGCCATTGAACCTTTATGGACTGTATATTTTCTGAACTTCCCAATCCAAAATGCAAAGCGTCTTTCATTGCGGATTGATAGCCCCTAGCATAGTAATTTGATTTGATTTGGGAACCATTTTTAGTTGTCACTTTAATAGTAGCACCAATGGCATCTAAATTTGGCTTTTCGCCTTTCAAGATTAATTTGATAAAATTGTTTTCAGAATTACTGTTTTTAAAAATGGAGGCTACGTCAGATGAGTTGTTAAGCACTAAATCAAGGTCGCCGTCATTGTCTAGGTCTCCATAAGCAGAACCATTTGAATTGATAGGGATATTGAATCCCCATTTCTTGGAAACGTTCTCAAAATTCAAATCTCCTTTGTTCTGGAAGATGTAATTGGCCATTTTTTCACCAGGCATCAGTTGCTCAAGCTCCGAAATACCCATTTGAGGGTTGGCTTGTATTGTTGGGCGTAGCTTTCTTCTAAAATCCTGGTTCCCCAAGTCCTTTTCAATTCCATTGCTAATAAAAATATCCTTGTGCCCATCATTGTCAAAATCAGCAATTAGCGGAGCCCAACTCCAATCGGTTTTCGAAATCCCGGCTAGTTGCGCTATCTCACTAAAATGACCATTGCCTTGATTTAGTTGCAGCATATTGGACATGTACGGATAATGGTATTGGGCGTCCACCATGTATTGAAACCCTTTGCTATCCATGGTGGCCATATTCTCTTTGCTCCGCAGGTGGTCTTCGGCCAACATATCAAGCACAAGTAGGTCAGGCCGTAGGTCGTTGTTCAGGTCTTCATAATCAGAGCCCATACTGTTATAGGAGATATGGTTGAAGGTCTCAAGAACGTTGTCTTTAAACGTCCCATCCTTCTGATTGATGTACAAATGGTCTGGTTGAATAAAATCATTGGCCACGTAAATGTCTGGCCAGCCATCCTCATTAAAGTCACCTATTGCTGCACTAAGCCCCCAAGTTTTGTTTCTTAAACCTGCCTGCTCAGTTATATTGGTAAAAGTATCCCCATCATTCCTAAACAATTGGTCCGAGAATTCATTATGATAGACCAAGTCCGTTTTTGGCTCCACTTTCCTAACATTGTTGAAATCGGACCTATGGTTTACCAAATACAGATCTAAATCTCCATCCTTGTCAAAATCCACAACATAGGACTGAATAGAAAATCCGGAATGGTCTAGGCCCCAAGCGGCAGCTTCTTCAGTAAAGGTCGCATTTCCTTGATTGATGAAAAGTTTGTTTTTTCTTAATGATGAATCGGCCAGAGAGCCTGATTTACACGCGTAAATGTCCAAATTTCCATCGTTATTGATATCCAGCACATTGACACCTGTTGACCAGCCGGTTTCATCTGATACACCGGCTTTTGCCGTAATATCTTGGAACTGGAAGTCGCCAAGATTGAGATAAAGCTTGTTGGAGTTTTGGTTTGATGTGAGATAAATATCCAATAAACCGTCATTATCGAAATCACCCAATGCAACACCACCGCCATTAAAAATGTCAAGGTAGTTCAAGAAATTAAAGCTATTGGTTTGCTCAACCTTATTTATGAAATCAATCTTCGTTTTTGAATGTGGTACTAGCACAAAATTGGGATTGGCCTCAGATTTGTCCAACAAGTTGTGTTGATTTCCTTCCTCCTTGCAACCCAAAAGGGAAAATAACAAAGCCACCACTAATATGTAAATCCGTTTTATCATTGAACAAGCAATTATCAAAACAGTTTTATGAAGCCTTACTTCTTGGTTTGGTAGCTCTTGAACTTCTCCTTAAAAAACCTTCCTTGTCTGGATGGTGTAAATTTTCTATCCGTATACATGTTTGGAGCCCATTCCATATCAAATACCCAAACAAGATATGATATTTGCCTTTGGTCACAGTAGTTTGTGATGGCCGTTCCATAAGATTCGTCACTGATGACAGGAATATGTGCTCCAGGGTCATCCGGGCCACAAAAACCCATTTCAGTTAGTATTACGGGATAATTCTCTTTTACATATCCCCAATCCTGTGTCCATTTTTCTTCCCAAGGTTTAGCTCTTTTTTGAGGATATGGATGACTTACATAACCAATTCCCTCCACATCCAATGGACTGAATTTGACTGGAGTAAGATCATAGGCCCAATTGAAGCCAGCTATCAAAGGAATGCCTTTTCCGCCATTAGCTCTGATAACAGTAATTACTTCTTTATTGAAAGCTTTCCATGACTCCCAATCCAAGGTGCCAAACTTTCGTTGATTCATGGTAGGCTCATTGAATATTTCATAAAATGCAACTGTGGTATTTTCACCATATCGCTCGGCCATGGTTTTCCAAAAATTAAAGGTTTCCTTTTTGGTTGTGTCGTAAATATCCAAGAGATAGATACCGGTTTCAATATTACCGATACTGTGCCAATCTATTACCACATAAATGCCGAGTTCACCAGCCCATTTTATACCATCATCAAGAAGTTTTAGGTATTCTTGTTGACCTCTATCTCTTACACGTTTGGGGTGTATGGGAAATCGTACCAAATTAGCACCCCAATCTTTGATTTCTTCAAAATAGCGTTTGGTCCATAGTCCATCGTTTTCAAGTTTATCGGGGTCGCTCGAGCTCATACCGCGAAATACGATGGTATCTCCTTGTTGATTGACGAAACTATTTCCTTTAACAGAAATACGGTTTAGCTGTTGGCCCATTACGGTTGCGAAGGAAAATAGGAGGGCAGAAAGAAAAATGGAAAACTTCATTGTTATTATACTAATTGACTTCTAATCAAAACTAGCTAAAAATGAAGCAGATGGCCGATACTATTTTGTCATTTTAAAATATAAAATCATTGGGATATATAGGCTGGCTTAAGTTGAAGTGGATTTCTGCTCACTATCCTTTAGTTTTACTTAGACCTTTGTTCTAAATCACTGATAAATACTTCAACCATAGATTTCTTGGTAACTATCTTAAAATTTCTCATTTGATAATTCCATATTTATAACGGCGCCAACCATACTTCCCGAAGCCACTGCGTTCGCCACAGAACGCATTCTTGAGCAGTTGTCGCCACAAGCAAACACGCCATTTACAGTTGTTTTGTTCATCATATCCACCTCAATATATCCTTGTTCATTTATTTTACAGCCTAATAATTCGGGTATGTTGGAATGTTGTTTAAATGGAAGAGGGGCATATAGTGCCTCAAAAGGTTCTCTACTATTGTCACTAAAGAGGACATTTTTTATATAACCATTTTTATGTTCTATTTCGGTGATTTCTTTTTCAATAATATTTATATGATTTTCACTCAGTTTTGAAATTTGCTCATCGTTAAACTCTGCCTTTACGGTAGGTAGAATACTGAGATTGGGAGTTAGGTTTTTCACCAAAGGCGCCAAGTGAAATGCTACCTCTATATTGGCTATTATTCCGGTTTTTTTATTTTTTATCTCGTAGCCATGACAATAAGGACAGTGAACCACCGATATACCCCAGCAATCAGAAAATCCTTTTATATTGGGCATTTTATCCTTAATTCCAGTAGCAAGTATTAGTTTTTTGGCTTGAAATTTCTTCCCAGAAGTTGTGAGAATATTAAAACTGTCATCAATTTTTTTAGCACTGACCGCTACATCTTCAATAAAAGTTATGGTATCGTACTTTAAAACTTGTGCTTTAGCTTTTTTTGAAATGCTATTTGGGGAAGCACCGTCTTGAGTAATAAAGTTATGGGAATGCGGGGTCTGCCGATTACAAGGAAAACCACCATCAATAATCATAACATTACGCAGTGATCGACCAAGTGCCAAAGCGGCCGATAAACCGGAATAGCTTCCGCCTATTATTATTACATCAATATCTTTAATGGTATCCATATCATCATATTTTTAAACTAATCTATTGGAATCGGAAGAGTACATGCTAAACCAACTAAACTTTTTAATTGCGACAATATCGCATTAATTAATGTTGCAAATATAGAAATAGTTTGTACTATTGCAACATAATCGCAATAATTATTGTTTACAATGAAAAGAAGGAACACAGCTACAAAAGAAGCGGTGCTATCTGTTTTACATTCATCCGGTAAAGCAATGAGTCAGGGTGCTATTGAAAAGAAAATTGGTGTTGATATTAATAGAGCTACCATTTACCGCGTGTTAAATAGGTATTGTGAAGATGGTGTGTTGCATAGAATTGTTGCAGACAATGGGAAGCAGTATTTTGCCTTGTGCGTAAGATGTGATGAAAACGATAAACCGCAAAATCATTTTCATTTTCGTTGTTCAACCTGTGAAACCATAGAATGCTTGCCTATACCAGTAAACTTTAGTTTACCACAAAACTATAAGTTGGAAACGGTGAATTGCGTTTTGACTGGAACCTGTAAAGATTGTGTTTAACGTATATTAAGATTGAATTGGTATAATGGGGTTGTGTATGGTTAGCACCCTGCCATAGGCAGGTATGACTTATAGAGGTTGTAAGCTGGAGCGTTTTAATCTACAACATTACCATTTATCAGGATCTTATCGATTTTCTGAACATTTCTAATATTGATCAATGGATTTTCGTTTAACAATAACAAGTTTGCTACCTTCCCTACCTCAATTGTACCGTGGGTTTTTTCTATTCCAATAGCTTCAGCTCCATTTTTTGAGGAACTTATTAGCGCTTCTTTTGGTGAGAGGCCAACAACTTCTACTAGGAGGTACAACTCTTCTAGTGTGGGAAACCCTTGAATATCGGTTCCAGTAGTGATTTTTACCCCAAGTTCATGGGCTCTTTTGATAATTTTTGTTGCCAATTCAAAACCTTTGTCTGAATATTTCCAGGCAACTAAAGTTGCATCAAGAATTGTGTTATGCTCTAACATGGTATTTAAAATAGTATCGACCTCTAGACTTTCGGGGAATACGTCGTAGTGGTCATTGTCGTATAGTTTTTTAAACCATATATGATATTCTGAAGGCGCATTTTGACTTGTATAAGCTAATAAACCTGCGTGGCAAAAAACATCAATATCAATTTCCACTATATCCTGGGCAGTTTGTGGGAATTGCGCTGGGTGACACCAAACTTTCAAGCCCATTTCATGCGCTTCGTTAGTTAGATTCTTGATAATGTTTTCTGAAAGTCCTGCATATAATTTAATGGCAGTCGCTCCAGTACCATGGGCTCTGGCTATTGCTTTCTTGAAATCAGTATTTTCATCCACCGCTTGTAAAAAAGGTAATTCACCATTCTGACCCTCAGGAAACATGCCCATTCTAAAATCCTTTTTCATAAAGTCAGCAGTTGTGAACATAGCCGAAAAATAGACTTCAGGTGATTTAATGAGTCCTCTTTTTTGCTGTTTTGAATAATATGCCAAATCTCTTGCATCTCCTACTAAATCTTGAACAGTGGTAACACCAGTTTTCAACATTTTAAAGAGTAATTCTTTCTGCCCATTTTCATCGCCACCTATCATTAAATGAACATGACTGTCTATCAGGCCAGGAATTAAATACCTGTCAGAACCATCTATAATAAATGCATTTTCAGTACCTAGCAGCCTTTCAGGTTTTTCAATTTCAGTAATTATTCCGTTCACTATCTTGATGGATTTTAATTCAGGGTTGCTTCCATTTCCATCGATTAAATAGGTGTTTTTAATGATTATTTCGTTGATTCCTTCTTGACTGTGTGAATCGGAAACACTTAAAAAAAATAAGATTAGAACTGGTATATATCTACTCATAATGTTTGTTTTCAAATGACATCTAGCGTTCCAGCTAAACCGTATTTTAATGTATCTAGGTGTTTTGCGCGAGTTTCTACTTTTTTTCTTCACGCAAAATTTTCTCCATTTTACGTCCTCTTGCCAATTCATCAATCAGCTTTTCCATACGTCTGCATTGTTTATACAATTCAAATTCATCGGCTATTTCTTCAATTCGATAACCACAAACAACTCCTTTAATCAAGTATGCGTTAGGATGTATTTTAGCTTTTTGAAAAAATGTCCTAAAAGTTGCTTTTTCATCAATAAGCGCTTGTAAAGCATCTTGATCAAAACCGGTAAACCAGTTAATTACTTGATTGAGCTCTTCTTTTGTTCTACCATTCTTCTCCAATCTATTCAGGTAAAGTGGATAAATGGATGCAAATATCATATTGGCAACCTTTTCATTTTTTTCGACTGTAACTTTCATTTCATTTTTATTGAACTTGCGACTAACAGGTTTGTTTGTGGTTGGTTGTGGAAAAAGGCGTTGGTCATTTTTCTTCGTTGGTTAGGATAATTAATGCGTCTGGATTTACACTGAAGAAATTCCAAAACAATTAATTATTCACGTTGTTAGCCTTGTGATTTTTTAATTATTCTTTATTGAGTCTGGTTTTTATTGCTTCTAAGATTCGTTGACCACCTTGTTGAAACTGCTCAACTGTTGGCGCATAATTTTCATAATAGATACTGTATCGAAAAGCACATAAATTTTTGAATTCTCTATTTGTCAGCATATAGTCGATGAATTTTTCATCTTTTCTATTTTGCATAATATTGGTATACCATTCCTGATTCTTCCAAAGATCATTGGTTTTTATTAAATCATCGATAATAATTGTTTCCACCTTTTCAGAAAAGAAAATGGAACTTGCGTAAAAATTGATAATTCTAAAAGCCAAAGAGTCATTTTCACTTATCATGTTATCTTCAAAATTACTCAGCAGCTTATAGCCTCTTTTTTCTATGTTCAACACTCTTACATCGGTTAATATTGAGTGGATAACCTTGTTTCCTTCAACATCTTCTAATTTTAATGAGTCATTTAAAACTTTTTCAAACACCTTTTTTCTGTCGAGCATAAAATTCAATACCATGTCTACTTCTAAAGAATCTTTCTTTAAATCTTCCGCTACAATACTATAGATGTTATTTAAAGCCTTCTTTTGTTGACGTGATTCATTCCAATTATTAATACTTAGCGCAATCAAAATGCCAATAACAACCAGCACAATTTCGCCTATGGCGTACTTTAAGTATTTGGTAGTTTTTCCTTCGTTGAAAAGGTTTTGGCGTATGTTGCGAAAAAATTTAATCATTAGTTTGCTTACTTGTCATAATGAAGGTTAACCCGTGAGGTATATGGTTTGGTTGCGATTGAGAACTAAGATAGTAAAAGGAATTGAAGAGCCAGGATTTCTACAAAAACCCACAAGAGACTGCTATACAGACTTAACAATTAACCTTACGCGTTGTTAGCCATCGTAATTTTCTTGCTATTGTTTTTGCAAATTTATCTAAGGACTCGGCCTAGATTTGAAGGACAAATGGGGTTTACCAGCCTTCCCGCATTGGATCGAGCAATTGTACCATGGACGATGGAAGAGGGGATTCTGGAAGTTTGCGTAACAGATTGGCGTATTCGATATCTTGAAAACCTTTTGCAGCATTCCAATATAGCTCAGCAGCGCTTTCATTACTATGGGGCCGAATTTGCATAATAGGCCATTCTTTCTCACCGAATATAAATGGTGTCATATAATCTACAGCGAGCCTTATACTCCGACCTTCTAAACTGCGATAAGCAAAGAGATCGTAGTCGAGATGACGACCAAGACGGGCCACAGTAATTAGAGCCCGAGCATTATACATACTGTAGTCAAGTGACCGAGTTCGGATGAGTTCCTGTGGTTGCCGTCCATCGATGAAAACCTGGGAAAATATTCGCGCAGGCATGTCATCAAGTTGTTTGCGAGCTAGATCAAAGTTTTCGCCATAAAGAGCATAAAGAATGAGTTGGGCATTATACCAAGAACCATGGTTATTTGGTTGCATAGACTCTTCGATACCTGTGGGACTTTCCACCATCCAAGTTGCGAATTGACTAAACCAACTACGCAATGCGTTTGCATTTTCCTCTGTCCATCCGGGAAAGGATTCCAGTAGAATCGCACAATCGATTACCCAGCGCATACGCCATGCCTCTAGGACTCCTGATGGGCTATTATAATTGTGACCACGGCGTTTCTGGCCGAACTTGACATTGGGATTCATCTTTGTAGCAGGATTTAGAAACCAAGCACGAAGTTGCTTAACAGCACTTTCCGCATAACGTTCGTCACCCGTAAAATACCAGGCCGGTACCAGCGAGGTGACTCTATTAACCATGGCTTCAATCCGCGAGATGTCTGAAGTATTACGATCAGGATTTATTTCTCCGTCACGCCAAATATAGGGCCCATTGGGATCCTCAGGATTCGGCCACCAATAAGGGCTATAACTGTAATAGTCGTGCGGGTCACCGCTTGGAGGCAAGGCTCCTTCGTCAACTACATTGACGACCGGCTGTTCAAGCGCGAAATTGGCGTTTTTTACGATTTCTTTCAAGGCTGCAACTAAATGAGGGTTACCGGCTGCAAGGCCTGCTTTTACTAGTGGGAGTTGATCACCTTGACCAAGTAGCAAGGAAGGAATGGTGTTAGGTTTGCTAGTTTGAGCGAAGGCAAATGCCGTACTTAACATCAATGAAAATGACAGCGAAAGGCAGTGGAAACGTAGCTCAAGTAGTGTTTTCATGATGTGAAGTTTTAATAATAAGTTTAAGCTATAAATTTAAGGAACGTTCTTAATTTGATCAACTAGCCCAATGGATTAGAGCCATTGTTACCACATGTTTATTAATTTAGTTTGTATTCAATCAAAGCATTTATTTTTTCGACTTCATTTGAGGAAACCATTGTAATTCCGGCTTTTTTAATTCTTTCACTTTTTACAGGTTTTAATTCAATCTTTGAATATGTTATATTATCAATTTCAATAGCCGATTCTCCCACCAGCTTTTTTTCAACTATGTCCGTTGGGATAAAAGAATATTCATTCTTTCTCTTTAGTTTATCATTTTCAGAATATGCTTTGAAAGATATTTTTCGGAATAAAAGTTCAGAAAGTAATAACGTTTTCACGAAAAAGAGTAGAAATATTTGAGCATTTAACCCAAGGGATATATTTCCCCAAATAATTGAGAAATGAAAATTTAGAAATTGAGAAAAATCTAATTTGAAACTATCAGATTCAAAAAATGGAATCTGTACAATGATCCAAATAATTGCTAAAAAATAGAAATTTGTTTTTTTAAAGAGAAATAATACTGAAGATATAATTCCAACTACACTAACAATAATTGTCGGGTTAATCAAATTATTCAGGTTGTTAGTAATCGTCACAAGACTTGCAATTAACACAAAAATGTAAAATCCCGTCAATAGTTTCATAGTATGTTTTCCAATGTGTGGTAACGGCCTCAGCTATAATTTCGGAGTGGAAAATCCATTAGGATTTTTCAGGCGGCGAAATCGAGCTATTTAAAAGTAGCAAATTTTAAGGTTAGGTGGGAGACCACAATGAATTATGGCCATTGTTGTGAGCTAGTTTTTATTCAAGATTTAAGATGATTTCTTCCCTAAATGTTCAGTTAATAACTTCCAGTTGTGATGCTCTTTTACTAAAACGGAAGTCCCGATTCCGTCTCCAGAAACGGATTTTCCATTAACAATCCCTGTCCAATGAAAGTCGAATAAATAAACGGCAAATTTTTCCTCTCTACTAAGCCATCTTACGTTATCAACTAAATATTTTTCATTCTTAATTTTTTTGAAATTGTTTTCAAAGGCAGTTTGAACTTTACTTTTTCCAAAGTGGACACTCCCATTCGAAAAAGTTACGCTTGCAGATTCAGAAATTAGGGGTTCAATATTTTTCCAATTTTGAGTTGCCAACGCATTTTCATAAGCTTTTATAAAATCTTCAGGTTTCATTTGGTGTAAATTGTGGATAACCATTGTTGCCTACAGTTATTTTTTAGTCAGCGTTGCTTTCCGCCATATTTTCTTTTTATTCAAATATTCATCATTATAGTTAATCAGTTGAAGTAAATGATTTCCGAAATATTTTGGTTTAAATTTTAACAAGTCTGCTTGTTCCATTTTTGTTTGAATTTCCAAAAAGTTTTTGCCCGTTTTTATAAAGTCAATAAGTTCGTTTACTCTTTTCAAATCAGATTCATTGTCTATTTGTAACTCCATATTGTAAATGGTTTCTCTTGTCGGAATTTCGTATTCATTGAATTCTTCCAACAATTTTGGGCTCTGTCCAATTACCTTTTGTAGTTCGGAATATTGATTATTGTTTAGTTTTGAAACAAAAGTCTCGCTACAGCTCTCATAACTAAAGGATTTTTTAAACGTTGAGTTCAGAAATCTTTTCGAAACGACTATTCGGTCTTTAATTCGGTCACCAATTTTATTTTCTCCGAGTGCGGGATAGCTTTCATCGTAAAATTGGTCAACAATAATTTCAATTCTGTAAATTCCTTTTGAATAAGAATTCACCCAATTTCCGACTTTAAGTTGGTTAAATTTTTCTTTTTTAAATAGTTTGTCAAATATTGTCAATTGCTGTTGTCTTTAATTGCATGCAACGATCTCGGCTATGATTTCGACAAGGAAAAATCTTTAGGATTTTTCAAGTTGTGAAATCGAGCTTTTTAAAAGTAGCAAATTTTAGGTTGGGAGGGAGGCCACAATGAAATACAGCCCTGATTATAACCAGTATTTATTCGAATTTGGAATTTAAAAATGCATCTAACATTTTACTTCCTATTTTTTCATCAACAGAGGTGATATTCATTGTAAATTCTTTTTTATCAAATAAGCGGCTAAAACCAATGGTCTTCATTTTAATGCCATTTGGGAAATCTATTGAAATGTCAAACCGCTGAAATTCTAAGCCGTTTACTTTTTGAATAGACGATATTGAGTCAAGTTTTGCATCAGGTATTTGTGTCTTGAAAGTTTGGTATATCATGGAATTTACTTCGGAATATGTTTCCAAATAATCTCCGTCTATTTCAACATCAAAGGGTTGCCAATTTGCCTCAAAGTTATTGAACTGGCCATTTTTGTACGAAAAAATAGTAACTGCTTGATTATCCACTTCCTCTTCAAGTGTATTTTCAATAGCATCCATTCCTTTTTTTAACGTTTTATTCCATTCGTTTTGATTTATGGGTTCAAAATTTTCAGGAATATTTATAGTCCAATTGAACTCCTCAATTTTTAGAGTTTTAACGTCTGATTTGGTTTGACTGTCACAACTTGAGAATAGAAGTAAAAGAATTATGCAGTTTAAGATTATTTTTTGCATTGGTTATAACTTTTTGATGGTGTTTGTCAATAGTACTGAATTTCATAAATACAGAACGCCTTATCCCCATATATAGTTTCCAACGGGTTTCGGTTTTTAATCAGTAGGAAGATTATTGAATTCTCTTATTTTGCTTTCGTGAAACTCTTTCATGGCATCGGGAGATTTCATTAATTCTCTCATTTTATTCATTGCTTCTAAATGAGGTTTGTCATTTTTCTGAAACATTTCCATACCGTGTTTTTTACTCATTTCTGCTATTTCTTCAAAAGTATTCGCGGTAAACTCTTTTTCACACGCCCCTCCTAATTGGTTACAGGTCATTGTTTTCATAATTGTATGTTTTATTTATTGGTTTTTGTTTAAAAATTCTTCTAATCTATTAAGTACGGAGCCCCAACCATTATAGAACCCCATTTCTTCTTGCTGCTTGCAGTATTCTTGCGTAGCATGAATTACGCTGAAAGTGAATTTTGTTTTTTCCCCATCTGCTTCAAAATAAACTTGTATTTCCACATTCTCAGTCATTGGTTTGAAGTCGGCAGAAGTGACGATTTTTTTTAGTTTAACAATTTCTGTGTAGGTCCCTTCTGTTATATATTCTTTTCCATCAGGCATTACACCAGAATACTTCCATTTTCCACCAATTTTAAAATCGTGCTCGATAATTTTAATGTCTACTCCTTTTGGTGCCCACCATTTCAGAATGTGTTCAGATTGCGTCCAGGCATCCCAAACCAACTGTAATGGCGCATTAAAGTTTTTTTCAATTGTTAATGTTCTATTTTTTAAATCACTCATTTTTGTTTGTTTGATATTTCATTGATATAATTTTCAAAAGAGTCTATTCTATCTTCCCAAAGTTTATTGTATTGGTTTATCCAAAGGAAAGCTGGAATCAATTTTTGCGGTTGAATTAAACACAAGCGCTCTCTTCCTATTTGGTTATAAGCTATTATTCCGCATTCATTCAATATTTTTAAATGTTTTGAAATCGCAGGTCTGCTGATATCAAACTTCTCAGCTATCGAGTTCACGCTAAGCGTTTCTTCCGCTAATAGTTTAATAATGTCTCTTCGTATTGGGTCGGCAATTGCCTGAAAAACATCTCTTCGCATAATTACGTAACTGATTGGTTACAAATTTAAGCGTAATCTTTCGGTTACACAATATTTTTTTAATTATTCCGCATTTCTAGTGAATTTTAAGACCTAAGGATGTTGTACAAGAATTGTTGCCTAACTGTCTCGGCTTTGATTTTAGTGTGGAATCATCCGCAGAATTATTAAGCTGAAATCCAGCTGTTTGCATTATGCTTTTATTTTAGTGTGTACAAAACCACAATGAATTATAGCCAATGTTGTGTGCTTTTATTTTAATAATCAGCGCGCGATTTCCATTTCTCTCCATCACTAATTTTCCATTCTTCCCCATCAAATCCAGCTAGTATATTAAAATCTGAACTTTTTTTGATAAAAGTGCCATTTTGAGTCCCTTTAGCCTGTATATAAATAGTGTCAGGTAAACTGGTTTTCTCGGATAATGCTTTTAAGACTAAAATCGATTGTTTTTTAAATAATGGATTTTCAGCATCTTCCTGTTTTTTGTATAATTCTGTCTCATAGTGCGCAAAAATTACGGAGTCTTTCCCTTTATTAAAATAGCGAGTAGAAAACCCTCTAAATTTCACACTGTCATTTTTCGAAATCGGAAGCCAAATAAAGTCAGTTTGCTGTGGAGTATTTTCCGTAGTTGTTTTTGCTGCTTTTTTTTGTCCACATGAAAGTATTGTTGAGCCTAACAGTAATAATATCCAGAATGGGTTTTTCATGATATTTTTTTGGTTTAATAGTGGACAAGTTGTTAATAGCGAAGAAAAAACATCACTATATTTCCAAAATAGTAATAAAACTGATGATTGGTTCGGTTTTCTAAATTAAATCTCAAGCGAATAAAGTGTAAAGCGCTGTCAGCTAGAATGTCAATCAAAAATAAAGCCCCTACGTAAGGGGCTTTGGAAGTATACTCGCGGAGGAAGAAGGGATTCGAACCCTCGGAGACTTTCATCTCGCAAATCCGAAGAATTGCTGCAATAGACCACTCTGCCATTCCTCCATTAACAAACTATATTTCAGAAATATAAAACAAAACGTTTCAGTTTTTAAATTAGTATATAAAGGATAATAGAACCCACAACAATTGTTGTGGGTTCTATTCAATTCAGCGGAGGAAGAGGGATTCGAACCCCCGGAGGTGTGACCCTCAACAGTTTTCAAGACTGCCGCATTCGACCACTCTGCCATTCCTCCAATGCGGGTGCAAATATAGTAACCTTTTTTATTTCTGTAAAAGCCTCCAGACTTTATTTTTTTAAAGGCTTACATTCCAATATTACCTGCTACTTTTGCCCCCATGGATCAATGGTACCACTATTTACTTTTGATTGTTGTCGGCTTTGCAGTTGGGTTTATAAACACAATTGCAGGGGGAGGTTCTTTACTTTCGCTTCCAACCTTAATCTTTTTAGGATTGCCCTCCAATGTGGCCAATGGAACCAATAGGGTGGCCATTGTAATCCAAACTGCCATGGCCACTGCTGGATTCAAAAGCAAAGGTGTTTCTACATACCCGTTTAATGTGTATTTGGGCATTGCTGCATTTTTGGGGTCTATTATTGGGGCACGAATTGCCGTGGATGTTACAGGGGAGACCTTCAATCGTATCTTGGCCATGGTAATGTTGTCAGTGGTATTGATTATCATCTTCAAGCCAAAAATGAAACTCCACGAAATGGAAGAACGACTTACGGGCAAGTACTTGTGGGTAAGCCTTATCGTTTTTTTCTTTTTCGGTATTTATGGTGGATTCATCAATGCAGGTCTTGGTTTTTTAATGATTTTATTCATGCATTTCGTAAACCGAATGAACTTGGTTCGGGTTAATGCCACAAAGGTTGTTGTCGTGTTTATTTATATGCTAGCGGCATTGGCCGTATTTGCGTTTAACGATAAGGTTAATTGGAAATTGGGATTTATTTTGGCTATTGGAAATGGAACAGGTGCTTGGGTATCTAGCCGATTTTCAGTGAAAAAAGGAGATGGATTCATAAAAACATTTTTAATCATCATGGTCGTAGCAATGGCCATAAAACTGTGGTTTTTTACTTAAATAGTTATGCCGGGATTCGAACTTTTTGGAAATAAGGAACGGGAACAGGTGCAAGATGTGCTTGATTCTGGAGTATTGATGCGTTATGGCTTTGACGGTATGCGCAAGGGGCATTGGAAAGCAGAAGAACTGGAAAAGGCACTTTCCAGAAAAATGCAGGTGCAACATACACATTTGGTTAGCAGCGGCACGGCGGCTTTGACGGTTGCTTTAGCAAGCGCTGGCATTGGAGCAGGGGATGAGGTCATTATGCCCACCTTTACCTTTGTTGCAAGTTTTGAATCCATATTGGCTTTAGGAGCTGTTCCTGTTTTGGTGGATGTGGATGATACATTGACTCTGGACCCAAAAGCTGTTGAAGCAGCCATCACTAAAAGAACAAAAGTGATTATGCCTGTACATATGTGCGGCTCTATGGCAGATTTGGGTGCGTTACAGTCCATTTGTATAAAGCACGATTTACTTCTATTGGAAGATGCTTGTCAAGCCATAGGCGGAAGTTTTCGCGGCAAACCTTTGGGAAGTATTGGGGATTTGGGTTGTTTTTCCTTCGATTATGTAAAAACGATTACCTGTGGCGAGGGTGGAGCCGTGATTACCAATAATGAAGACTATTATCAAAATGCACATAAATATTCCGATCACGGACATGACCATTTAGGAAATGATAGGGGAGCAGAACAGCACCCATTTTTGGGATATAACTTCAGAATATCCGAACTAAATGCTGCGGTAGGACTTGCTCAGGTTGACCGTTTGGATGAGTTCATTGCCATTCAAAAAAGAAACTATACCATTTTAAGGGATGCGCTTTCACAAATTCCAGAAGTGGTGTTCAGACGGGTTCCAGATGGGGGAGAGGAAAACTATTCTTTTTTAAATTTTTTCCTTCCCTCGGAAGATATCACAAGAAATGCTCAAAAAAGTCTGATCAAAACTGGAGTTGATGGCTGTTTTTATTGGTATGATAACAATTGGCACTATTATCGCAAATGGAAACATCTTACCGAATTAAAATCGTTAGGTAAACTCCCACAAGATGTTATTGATACACTGCCTGACTATACCAAATCTGATTTTTCGGCTTCTGATCATTGGGTGGGTCGAAACATTTCGTGTCTCATCAAACTAGCTTGGTCCGAAGATGAAGTGCGTGATCGGGCAGAAAAGATGGTGGAAGCAATTCAGCAAGTGCTTTAGTAGGTCACATACTCTACAATTTCCAAACCATAGCCCACCATTCCTACACGGCGTGTCTGACGTGAATTGGTCAACAATCGGATTTTGGAAATATCAAGATCGTGAAGAATCTGGGCACCAATTCCAAAATCTTTGGTATCCATATCTATTTTCGGTGCTTTATGAACACCTTGCGCTTGTAATTTTTTTAATTCAGCCAGTCGTCCCAATAAGTTCATATGTTGATTGCCTTGATTAATAAAAATCATTGCACCTTTTTCCTCAGCATGCAATGCATCAAACATTTTTTGCAGGGTTTCATCCGGGTTGTTTGTCAAAGTACCCAACATATCGTTATTGATCAAGGTTGAATTTATTCGCGTAAGTATAGGTTCTCCGGCCTTCCATGTACCTTTGACCAAAGCAATATGTACTTGATCATTGGTGGTTTGTTTGTATGCGTGTAATCGAAAATCACCAAAGCGGGTTTTAATATCGAAAGCCTCTTTTCGTTCAATCAAGCTATCGTGTTCCATGCGATAGGCAATCAAATCCTCAATGGACACAATCTTAAGGTCAAACTTTTTGGCAACTTCAACCAGTTGCGGTAGTCTGGCCATACTGCCATCTTCGTTCATGATTTCCACAATAACCCCAGCCGGTTTTAAATCGGCCAAGCGGGCAAAATCTATAGCAGCTTCCGTATGTCCAGTTCGTCGCAATACGCCTCCTTCTTTCGCAATCAAAGGGAAAATATGACCAGGACGAGCCAAATCATGGGGCTTGGTATTGAGTTCGGTAAGGGCTATAACTGTTTTGGCTCTATCAGCAGCTGAAATACCTGTGGTTACTCCGTTTCCACGGAGGTCCACAGAAACCGTAAACGCAGTTTCCAACGGGTCAGAGTTATGGGTGACCATTTTATGCAACCCAAGATCTTCGCAACGACCCTCGGTAAGTGGAGCACAGATGAGACCACGACCATGTTTGGCCATGAAATTTATGGTTTCTGGAGTGATCAATTCCGCAGCGGCCACAAAGTCTCCTTCATTCTCTCGGTTTTCATCATCTACAACAATGATAACTTTGCCTTGTCTGATGTCCTCAATGGCATCTTCAATGGCGTTTAACTGTATTTTACCTTCTTTACTAGTGGTCATTAATCTTCGGAATTGTTTTCTTTCTTTTTAAAGAGATTTTTGATGCCATCAAATATATGCCCAAAACCTATAAGTCCTTTATCCGCGGTGGCCCTGCGGGTCAATGAGATACCCATTGGGAGCATGATCAAGGTCGGAAGCCAAGCACCTAGAATGGGGTGTATGTTTCCTTCTTTGGCATAATTTCCGGCAAAAACTCCTAAAAAGTAATACGTTAAAAAGAGGATTATGGCAATCACCATAGGCAATCCAAGTCCACCTTTTCTTATAATGGCTCCCAAAGGCGCTCCAACAAAGAATAGAATAATACATGAAAAAGCCAAAGCCCATTTTTTATGAAGCGATAAAATATGGCCATGATAAAATTTAAACCGTTTTTGTAATTCGTCCTTTTTGGCAATCACACTGTTCTTTATTCCAGAAACCGAGTTTTTGGCACTTTTCACCACCTGAGTTCTTTGCCATTCAGGCAAGCTTTGAATTAATTCTTCTATGGTCTGTATGCTGTCTCTTTGTTTTTCATCTTCCGTTGCAGTCTTAATTCTTGGTGATGATTTGGCTGCTTTTATTTCTAGACTGTCTTTTTTTGACGGAACGGGAAAAGCTCCCATTCGATTTGTGATGTTTTTGGAAAAAGCTTCAACTTTTTCGAGGTTGTTCTTACCCAATGAGTCGATATCTTTGATTAGCCGACTAACATTTTTCATCTTATCGGTGGTAATGTTTCCATCCTCCTCTAGGTCCTGGTTATTGAGTTCTGAGATGTCAATGTTGATGGTGTAGGTTTCAAATTTCATTTTGACAAAGGGATGCTTTCTCTTCTCCTTAATTGATTTTGGCTTATGCTCATTATAATAATTGCCATCTTTTAACACCAATTGAATGATATCGGAATCCTCGCTACTGATTAATTCTCCGGCCTTCGCCTTTATAACAGTATTGTTTACGTTTTGTTTGGTTTTCTGATGGATAATAACATTGTCCAAAAAACGGTCTTGTTCGCCATATTTTTTATCCACCTTAATGTTCATGCCCTCACCTGTTCCTTCAAAGTCACTGAAAACACCTTCGGTAATTGCCGCTGCGGGTTTTACCTTGGCAATATTTCTACGAAGGTTGAACATTTTCTGCTCTGATTTTGGAATTACATTATTGGCAAAAAAGAAGGTGACACCTCCTAGAAAAATCACATAGATTATAAGGCTTCTCATACCTCTTTGCAGGGATATTCCCGAGGCTTTCATAGCTGCGAACTCATAATTCTCGGCAAAAGTTCCAAAAGTAAGAATGGAGGATAGTAGCACGGTAAGTGGCAACACCTTGTCTACTAGGGTAGGGATAAAGTAGAAAATGAACTTTCCAATGATGACAATTCCCAGACCTTTACCCGCCAAGTCATCGATAAAGAGCCAGATACCCTGAAAAATGAATATCACTATCAGGATAAAAAATGCGCTAAAGAAGTTGTACAGAAATCGGGATAATATATACCGGTCTAGTATTTTCAATGCATTAGTTTCTTATGATGTAGTACCCTTTGTCCTCGTACTTTTTCGTGTTAAAGGTAAAAAGTGTACTTGAGAGGGGCTGATTGGTTTTAAAAGAATTAACAGTTAAAGTGGTTTTTGTCCCGTTTTCCCCTGTTTGAATTAACTTATAAATGTGCTTGGTTTGAGTGTCAACACCCAATAGAATGGACTTTATCTCAGCATTTGAATCAATAGGAGTCAATTTTACATATTGAATTTTTCTTCCACCCACATTTTGAAGAATATCCCATTTATAGTTATGCCCTGTTCTATAAAAAGTTAACATTTTCGAAGGGGTAACTGTATTATCATCCTCGGTAACATCTTCAATGGTCACTTCTTCATTTTCAGGCACAATAGTATATACTTTCTTCCCATCATTCAATTGTTGTGCACCCAAATAATCCAGTAAGTATTTATCACCGCTTAGGGTAACGTGACCATTAGTGTCTTGTTTGATGTTAGCTTCAGTATTTTCCAATGTGGACTGAAAATCAATATAGATATTGTCGTAGCTGGTTGCCTTTGAGTAGACTTCATCCAATAATGTCTTGGCTTTTGAAGAGTTTTGTCCGTTTGCAAAAATGCCAAAGGCAAAAAGTACTAAAAGGAGTATATTTTTTTTGTTCATGATTTTAATTTCTTTCGTTTTCTAAAAGTTGTTCCAGGGCTAAAATGTCTGGCACCAATACCTGTCGAGCTTTGCTTCCTTCAAATGGTCCTACAATTCCAGCGGCCTCCAATTGGTCAATAATTCTGCCTGCTCGGTTGTACCCCAATTTCAGTTTTCTTTGAATCAAAGAAGCTGAACCTTGCTGCGCGGTAACAATAACTTCGGCCGCATCTCGGAACATACTATCCCTGTCTGCAATGTCAATATCAATCCCCGTGCCAGAATCTTCACCGACATATTCTGGCAGTAAGTGAGCATCTGGATAAGCTCGTTGCGAGCCAATATATTCTGTAATTTTTCCAACTTCTGGGGTATCCACAAAGGCACATTGCAATCGAGTGACATCGTTCCCCTGGGTAAATAGCATATCACCCCGACCAATTAACTGATCTGCCCCTTGGGTATCTAAAATGGTCCTGGAATCAATTTTGGAAGTAACCCTAAAAGCAATACGCGCAGGAAAGTTGGCTTTGATAATTCCGGTAATCACGTTCACAGATGGACGTTGTGTTGCGATAATCAAGTGGATACCAATAGCTCTTGCCAATTGCGCTAGTCGAGCGATGGGGGTTTCAACTTCTTTACCCGCTGTCATGATCAAATCTGCAAACTCATCAATGACCAAAACAATGTAGGGTAAAAACTTGTGTCCATCATTTGGGTTGAGTTTTCGAGCCTTGAACTTTACATTATACTCTTTAATGTTTCTTACCATGGCCAACTTCAGCAGCTCATATCGGTTGTCCATCTCAATACAGAGCGAATTCAGTGTATGGATTACCTTAGTGTTATCCGTAATTATTGCGTCTTCAGAATCGGGAAGTTTAGCCAAAAAATGACGCTCTATCTTATTATAAAGTGTCAGTTCGACTTTTTTCGGGTCTACCAAAATGAATTTAACCTCCGCAGGATGCTTTTTATAGAGCAAGGAAGTGAGGACAGCGTTTAAGCCCACAGACTTACCTTGACCAGTGGCACCAGCCATAAGCATGTGGGGCATTTTAGCCAGGTCAACCACAAAAGTTTCATTGCTGATTGTTTTTCCAAATGCAATCGGGAGTTCCATTTCTGCATTCTGAAATTTTTTGGATGCAATCACAGATCGCATGGAAACTATGGTTGCATTTTTGTTTGGAACTTCTATACCAATAGTTCCTTTACCCGGGATAGGTGCGATTATCCGAATCCCCAAAGCCGCCAATGAAAGTGCGATGTCGTCTTCCAAATTTTTGATTTTGGAAATACGAACGCCAGCTTCTGGAACAATTTCATATAAGGTAACTGTTGGTCCAATGGTCGCCTTAATCTGAGCAATACCAATCTTGTAATTTTTAAGCGTGCTTACAATACGATTTTTATTCTCCTCAAGCTCTTCTTGGTTGATGGTAATCCCACCAGTTGCACCATGCTGATCCAAAAGGTCTAATGGAGGGAATTTATAATTGCCCAATTCCAATTTTGGGTCAAACTCACCAAAGTCTTTGACTAGTTTATCTGCTTTTATATCCTTCTCTTCTTTTTCCTCGGTGATTTTTTCAACCTTTAAATCAATGTCCAGCTCTTCCTGCTCAGGCAAATTGACATCTAAGCCAGCCTCATTCTGTAGTGGAGGAATATCATTTTTATGGGTGTAGGCGTCCACCTTGACCGGAACCTCTTCTTTTGTACTGAGTTCGATGCTTATATCCTCTTTAATTATAGGTTCCGCGGATTTTCCTTTTCCAAGGTCAGTTGAGAGTTGTTTCTTTTGCGAACTAAAAAATTTGACTATACCTTCTGGTGTAAAGTTGAAAAGACGAACCAATATGACCATCAAAACAAAGACAAGCAATAGGAATACACCGATTTTCCCTGTATAGTCTTGAAGGAAATCATTCATTTCAAAACCAATCAGGCCGCCGAGAAGCGGTTGTTCGATTGCGAAAAACCCTAAAGCGATAGAAGTCCAAATGATTCCTGTCAATCCCCATATCCATTTGCTTATAAGTCCTTTAGTGGGTAATCCTAAAAAGAGATAGAGGCCAGTTACGGCCAGCAAAAGGGGAAATACAAATGAAGCAAGCCCAAAGCCTTTGTACATAAAAAAGTGACTGATACTCGCTCCAAGTTTGTTGAGTAAGTTGCTTGCCTGGGCGTTTCTATCATTGAATTGTTCCAGAATACTCTGATCTTCCTGCCAAGTGAAATAATAGGACATAAAAGAAAAGAACAAAGCAATGCTGAGTACAATCAACAGACTACCAAAAATAATCTTGTTTTGTTTGGAGAGCTTTAGTGAAGCTCTTTTCTTGGCGGGTGTAGGTTTTTTGGATTTAGTCCTTTTTTTTGCCATTCATCTGCTAATATGGGGGCTAATTTACAAATTTACGATGCTTGGAACATCTATGGATGTTACTTATGCGAATTTTGGGATGTAAATAATAAGTCCAATTATGCTAGCGATTAAAGATACAATCATTACTGCACCAGCCGAAACGTCTTTGATAAAACCAATTTTTGGGTCGTTTTCGGGTTGTACGTAATCTGCAATTTTTTCGACAGCGGTATTGAGTCCTTCAATGCCCATTACCATGCCAATGGCCATAAGTTGTACAATCCATTCTGTTTTGGAAATTTCAAAATAAAACCCTGCTCCAGTCATCAGTATCGCAATTACAAATTGAATTTTGATGCTGGCTTCGGTCCTTAGTAAAAGAATCATGCCTATGATGGCGTAACCGACACTCCGAATTCTATTTTTTAGAAAAGATTCCTTAGGCATCCATCAACGCTTCCAAAGCAGCTTTATAATTGGGTTCATCACCAGTTTCAGCAACTTGTTCTGTATATACCACATTTCCATCTTTGTCAATAACCACAATAGATCTCGAAAGCAATGTAGCAAAAGCGCTATCAGCAAAAGTAACTCCGTACTCCTGGCCGAACGTCCCCGTTTTGTAGTCTGACAACATTTCTACATTTTCAATGCCCTCTGCTCCGCAAAATCTTTTTTGAGCAAAAGGAAGGTCTTTGGAAATGCACAAAATCTTTGTATCTCCTAATTCAGCTGCTTCCTCATTGAACTGTCTTACAGATTGCGCACAAGTACCAGTATCAACACTTGGGAATATATTTAGAACCAATTTATGTCCCGCATAATCGGACAATGAAACTTGTGAAAGGTCAGATTTTGTCAAATTGAAACTAGGAGCTGACGAATTGATAGTAGGTAACTCGCCAACAGTATTTGCAGGGCTTCCACCCAAAGTTATTGATGCCATTTTTGTCTTGATTAAATTAAGTGTGAAGGTAAAAATATTAAAGCTGAATGAAATGCATTCTGCGAAATATTTAACCAGAATTTAAGTGAAACCTTAAGCTGCGCTCGGCGAAGCCAGTTGTTTGATTTTTATTCTAAAGGCAGCAAAAAGCAAAGTCATAAAGGGACTTAGCCAATTGAAAATGGCATATACAAAGTATTCCGCCACACTCACGCCCAACACCCCACTATGGTATGCGCCACAGGTGTTCCACGGAACAAGGACTGAGGTGACCGTACCGGAATCTTCCAAAGTACGACTCAAATTCTCAGGGGCTAATCCTCTATCTTGGTATGCTTTTGAAAACATTTTACCAGGAACCACTAAAGCCAAATATTGGTCGGATGCAGTTACATTTAATGCTAAACAGCTTCCTACTGTACTTGCAAAAAGTCCAAAAGTAGTTTTGGCCATTTTTAACAAGGATTCGGTAATCCGTTCCAAAGCTCCAATACCATCCATAATACCTCCAAAAACCATGGCACAAACAATCAGCCAAATGGTACCTAGCATTCCAGCCATTCCACCAGAAGAGAATAAATCGTTCAATGCAGGGTCAGGAGTGGCAATTGCAGAGTCCACCGTAATCGCGTTTAAAATTCCCTTATATCCCGATTCAAAATCCAAAGTAGACCCGCCGCCCAAAGTGGTTACAATGTCAGGTTGAAAGATTAATGCGAAAACGCCACCTAAAAGTGTTCCTATTAACAACGCTAAAAGGGGAGGGGCCTTTTTTATAATCATAAAAATTACCATTAAAGGAACTATAAATAACCATCCATTAATATTGAAAGCGTTACTGATGTTTTCAAGAATCGATTCAGTATCTGCTACTCCAGAGGTATCTATGGTGAACCCAAGAATGATAAAAACAATAAGGGTCACCGTAATGGTAGGGATAGTGGTAAATGCCATGTATTTGATGTGTGCAAATAGTTCACCACCCGCCATGGCCGGCGCCAGATTTGTTGTATCACTTAGCGGGGACATCTTATCTCCAAAATAGGCTCCGGAAAGAACCGCTCCCGCTGTCATTCCTAAAGAAACACCCAGGGCCTCTCCAATTCCAATCAAGGCAATTCCAACGGTAGCCGCTGTGGTCCAACTACTCCCTGTAGCGATAGAAATAATAGCACAAATAATTACACAGGCGGGCAAAAATATGGTTGGGTTCAATATTTGAAGCCCATAATAAATCATCGCCGGAATAATTCCACTTATTAACCAAGTACCTGCTAGGGCTCCTACCATCAAAAGAATCAATAATGCTCCAGTGGTTGAACGGACATTTTCAGCTACCTCAGAAATCATTTGTTTGTAGGAAACCTTATTGAAGAAACCTACAATAGCCGCCACTGCTCCACCAAGCAATAGAATAAACTGGTTGGAACCACTTAAGGCATCATCTCCAAAAACATAAACATTGTAGGCGAGCATTCCCACCAAGGCAAAAACCGGAATCAGGGCTTCCCAAATACTTAACTCTTTATTTTCTACGATATTCTCATCTTGTCTGTACTTGGGCTTTTCCTCTTTTTTTGGCATGGAATCTGGTTTTGTTTACAGGTAATATTACAACTTTGAGACTTGTTCTCCAAACCTAGAATTGAAGGTCCTTATGCCATAACGGCATTGTTTTCCAAGATTCCCAGTTGCTCCATACAGGAACGCATTGCCAAATACGTTGCGTTAATATCGTTGTCCAAACCAATAGAAAAACGGATAAGTCCTTGTGATAGCCCCAATTCTTCCTGTTCTTCTAAAGGAATTTCGGAAGAGGTGGAAGTTCCAGGTGCGCTAAATAAGGTTTTGTAGAATCCTAGACTAACGGCCAAATATCCCAGTTTCTCTTTTTGCATTAATTCCATTAGTGCATTGGCCTTATCCAACGAGCCAACATCCAAGGTCATCAATCCACCAAAACCGTATTCCGAGTTCATTTGGGATTTCATTACCTCATGTCCAGGATGACTTTTTAAACCTGGATAAACCACTTTTAATCCATCCTTTTCAAATTGATTTGCCAAGAAATGTGCATTCTCACTGTGTTTTTTTATTCTGATATGTAGCGTACGCATGTTTTTCAATATGGAAGCGGCCCTCAGGCTGTCCAAAGTGCTTCCCAATAGCATTCCTGCACCGTCGTTGACATCTTTCAGGCTGAGGCAAAACTCTGAAGAGGCACAAACTGCACCAGCTACGCAATCACTGCTTCCATTGATAAATTTCGTTAGACTATGAACCACAATATCAGCGCCTAGTTTTGAAGCGTTTATACTTAAAGGAGAAAAAGTATTGTCAACTACAAGCGGAATACCATATTTTTTGGCCAATTTAGAAAGTGATTGGATATGGGCGACCTCAAGAAGGGGATTGCTTATGGCTTCGCAATAAATCATCTTGGTTTTAGGTGTGATGGACTGCTCAGCCACTTCGAGATTGGTAATGTCGACAAACGAGGTGGAAACATTGAATTTCTTCACAAAGTTCTTTAGAAAAGCATATGTGCCTCCGTAAATGGTTCTGCTGCATACGATGTGTTCATCAACGTCACACAATTGAAAAATAACAGCACTTATAGCACCCATGCCACTAGCATATACATTAGCTGCCTCGGTGCCTTCTAATTGGGCCATAGCTTCTCCTAAGTATAGGTTTGAAGGTGATGAATGTCTGCTGTATAAATAGCATCCCTCGGTATTACCCTCGAAGGTATCGAACATCGTCTTTGCTGAAAGAAAAGTATAGGTAGAAGAATCTGATATAGAAGGGTTTACTCCTCCAAATTCGCCAAAATATTGAAGGCCTTGAATCTGTTCTGATGCTTTGTAGTCCATTGGTTTTAGTTTTCGATAAAATTCGATAATTATGGACTTAAAGTCAATATTAATGTTATTACATAGAACATTATTCTAAAATAAGTAAAAATATAGATAATTATTCTATATTTAATAATATTTTCTCTATAAAACTGAAAATCCATCGGTATGGAACTAGATCAAATTGATAGAAAGCTCATAAAATTGCTTCAAGAGGATTGTAAGAAAACCACCAAGCAATATGCCGACAGTCTTGATTTATCCAAAACTGCGGTATATGAGCGTATTAGACGTTTGGAAAGAACCGGAGTGGTCACCAATTATATTGCCCTGATTGACAAAAAGAAAGTTGAACGTAATTTTACCGTGCTTTGTCATATTAGATTGGTGCAGCATATCAAGGAAAATGTACTTCGATTTGAACGTGAAGTTTTAAAACTGGATGAGGTGTCTGAGTGCTTTCATGTAAGTGGGGATTACGATTACATTCTAAAAGTGAATGTTCGGGATATGGAAGAGTATCGCGAATTTATGGTAACCAAATTAACGGCCATAAGCAATATTGGGAGTAGTCAGAGTTCGTTTACGATTAAAGAAGTAAAGAATAGTCCCATCGTTCACATTTAGCAAAGTTTAACGTAAATCCATGTTAAAAAGAGGTTTGCTTTGAATGAATCTTGGTAATTTCTCGTTACCAAAAAACGAACAACAATCAAAAAACGTCTTTAATCAATGAGTTCCCGTACGCGAATTTTGCTGACGGTATCAGCGACCATCATCGGGGGATTGTCCCTTTTGCTGTATACCACGATATCACAAGAGATTTTATTGGATGAACTTAGTTTTTGTACCTCTTCCAATATAGAATTGGCTTTCGGCGGCTTGGCCACCTTTCTATCGGCTATTGTGGCCGGTTTTTTAGCATCGCTTATTGTGGTAAGGGATAATTGCTGGCCGCATTTCGCAATCTCGCTGTTTATTGTAGCCAAAATGTCGTTTGCTGTACTCTGTGGTCAATGGAGTGGACCGTTTTGGTTTGAATCTGGATTACATGTATCCCTTTTGGCTGGTCTTTGGTTGGGGTATTACGGAGCTAATAAATTTCCGTTAGCACCTGTGTAGCGTTCTAAAGGGACTTGAGGTGCGAAGCCATTTTATTTCTTAATCGTTCATCTGGCATCCTGCCTAATCCAGCTTTCATATTGTCTATCATATGATGCGGCTTTGATGTGCCGGGAATTACACAAGTCACATTTTTGTTGGAAAGAATAAACTTCAGAAAGTATTGTCCCCAACTATGTATGTCAAATTCTTTTGCCCATTCGGGAATTGACTTTCCTTTTACAATTCTAAATAGTGACCCGCTTTCGTAAGGTTGGTTGATCAATGTAGCAACGCCATATTTTTCCACCGTTTTAAAGAGGGAGTTCTCGGCATGTCTAGACCGTATTGAATAGTTGAACTGCACAAAATCGGGACGCTCCGATACAATTATTTTTTCTAAAGAACTATGGGAAGAATCCACATAATGGGTAATACCCCAATACCTGATTTTACCCTCGTCCTTCCATTTTTTCAGAGTTTTCACATGGATTTTCCAGTCAACCAAGTTGTGTATTTGGATTAAATCCATTTGCTTTCGTTTCATTTTTCTCATGGAAGCATCCATCTGTCGGATACCTGCCTGTTGACCTGAAGTCCAAACCTTTGTTGCGTAAAACAGCTCATTTTGAAAACCAAGGTTTGCCGTTAAATCACCAACAACACTTTCGGAAGAGGCGTACATGGGGGACGAATCAATAACTCTTCCTCCATAAACATACATCTGGGAAAGTACTTCACTTAAAACTTTGCGTTTTTCTGTCGAGCTTCCAACGTCGAAAGTTTGCCAAGTTCCGACCCCAACCATGGGTAATGTTTCCCCTGATGATGGAATAACTCTTGTCCCAATTTTATCCAATGGATTCAATACATTTGAAAGAGGATTGAACGATAGCCCAAGACCTCCCAATACGGATAGCTTTAATACCTCCCTACGATTTAATGCTGTTTTCATAAATAGTGTTGTTTAAAGTTAATGCATTCTCTTTTCTATATTGTTGCTTTCCGAGACTGTATCCAACAAAACTCCAAATAAAAGAAAGTGGTATGGCCAGGAAGGCGATAGCCCCAAGACCCCATCCGATGGCCACAAGTCCCGCGAATAACCATCCAACCAAAGCATCTCCGCCACGATAGATAGCGGTATCAATAAAATTTTTTGACTTGTATTTTTCCTCTAAAGAGGTAACTGTGTACAAAATTTCCCTTGAAGGACGAAGCAACATAAAATTACCAGCCCGATGTACGACCATAAGCACAGCGATAACCCAAAGTGAGGAATTGGTGCCCAGAAAAAAAAGACCCAATCCCATTAAGAAAGGCACGGACGCCAATACTTTTGCTAACCCAAATTTTTGGATGATTTTTCCGGTCAACAGCAGTTGCCCTATGATTGCAATAGCGTTTACGGAAAAATCAATCTTAGAAAAATATGCCAATCGCTGGTTTTGCTGTACTAAGGTATTTTCAACAACATGGGCCTGCTCAAAATAGAGGATTGTTGAAATGGTAGTGTACAATAAAATGAAGATCACAATGGATTGAAGGTATCTTGATTTTGCTATGTTTTGTATTCCTTTAAAAAGCTGCTTTGTGCTAATACTTCGATTTATCTCGGTATTGTAGGTGTATTTTTTATCAGATAGACTTAGGATGATATAGATACAGCACAGCGCCAGAAATAGAAACGAAACTGCTGCTAACAATAATACATTAACAGCGAATTGCTGGGCTAGATAGTTTGCGATAAGTGGTCCGGTCAGCGCTCCCAAACTTCCACCAGAGGCAATGATGCCAAAAAACCGTTTGGAAGTTTTCCCAGTGAATACATCAGCCATAAAACTCCAAAACAATGAGACCACAAAGAGGTTGAAAACACTCAACCAAATAAAAAATGCGATGGCTACTGGTTTGGTAATTCCAACGTTTTCAAATAGGAAATAAAACAAAAGGATATTAGCTATAAAAAAGGCGTAGGAAAAGATTAAGACCCTTTTTATGGACGTTTTGGCCATCAACCACCCAAAAACTGGTACAATAAAAAGCATCGCCACAAAGGTCCCCGTAAACAGCCACTGCATGTTTACTGCCCCGTTTACGATGCCCATTTCATCGCGTAGCGGTCTAAGAATAAAATAGGAACACAACAAACAGAAAAAATAAAAGAAAGAGCATCCCACCAACTTCATTTGTCGATTTTCAGACTGTCGGAATTTGGAAAGTTTAAGAAATTCAAAAAGATTTTTCATAGACAGATGACACCATTATTTCAAAACGAAAATGGGCATTCAAATCTTCTTGGTCTTTTGTATTAATGAATTGGTCTGACGAATTTATAAATGGCTAATGGGAAATGTTGTTTTGCATGAACTTGGTGGGAGTGGTGCCGGTCACCTTTTTAAAGGCGATATTAAAGGAAGAAAGCGAATTAAATCCGCAATCATAAGCGATGCTTGCAATCTTTACATTTTGATTTTCTGGTTCTTGCAATCTTCTTTTTACCTCTTCAATGCGGAGTCCATTTAAAAATTCAGGAAAGCTTTTGCCGATTGTATTATTTACAACATGTGAAATAAGATAAGAAGGTTGATTCAATTCTTTGGCAACTTTGTTTAGGGTACAGTTTGGGTCTAAATACAATTTTTCGAGTTCCATCAAATCTTTCATCTGTCGGGCATGTACTTCTAGCTGATAATCCGAAACACGAATGTTCTGATTTTTCTTTGACGCCGAAGATTTCAAAAGCGATGGGTTTTTGAAAAGTAAAAACGCTAGAAAATAAACAAACGGAAGATAGCTGATGGGCCCAAGTAAATATGGGGTAAGCCCCAAAATATAATTGGAAAAATATAAAAATTGCAAAAGCGCTGTGCCCAAAACCAAGGCAAGAACCCAAACAATAGAGGCTTTCCCAATGGATGTTTTCTTTCTTTTGGAGAGAAAATGGATGACTAAAAGCGACAATCCGGCCACACTATATCCAATTTGATGAAAAATCAATGCAGAATAGCCTCCGCTGTACCAAAAATTATCGAGCGTAAGCATTCCAACATAAATAAAGAGGATAAGACTTGGAAGGAAATGAATCAGGTTCCAATTGGACCATTTCTTAGAAAAGAAAAAATGTAATAGGTACAAAAAAAGTGCAGGTCCCGAAATACTATGCGCTATAAAACCTAAGTTAATCAACCACATTGGGGAACTGTCTAGGTAAACCCAAAGTATAGACTTGACCAACCGAACGGTAATGGCCAGAAAGAAAAGCGCTAACAGTATATTTTTAAAATCCTTTTTTCTTTCAGTAAAGCTATAAATGGACATTAACAGACTTTGGGCGGCCCCAAGTCCGGCGATAAAAACCTCCAATTCTTTGTCCAGTTTTAATATGCGCATCACTCAAATGTAGTCAGAAATTCCAGATGTTCCCTATTATGGAATTCAACTTTAAGATAGAATTATAACCACTTAGGTCAAAAAGAAATTCAAAACGCCAAAGAAGAAGTCCTTGTTAGCATAAACATTGTTATTTTTGTTCTAATTATCGAACAAAATAATAGCTCTAAAATTCAAATATGAATCAATATGATGTAGCCGTCATCGGCTCTGGACCTGGAGGATATGTAGCGGCAATTCGTTGCGCACAGTTAGGAATGAAAACTGCAATAATTGAAAAATACGGCACCTTAGGGGGCACTTGTTTGAATGTTGGTTGTATTCCTTCCAAAGCGTTGTTGGATTCTTCCCATCATTATGAAGATGCGGTTAAGCATTTTGAAGAGCATGGAATTGATATTCCCGGAGAGGTGAAGGTGAATTTGGAACAAATGATCAATAGGAAGCAGGGCGTAGTTGATCAGACAACCAAAGGAATCCAGTTTTTGATGGATAAAAATAAAATTGACGTTTATCAAGGGGTAGGTAGTTTTAAGGATGCTACTCATGTCAATATCACAAATGAAAAAGGGAAAACCGAAACCATAGGGGCCAAACACTCTATTATAGCAACTGGGTCAAAACCATCTACGTTGCCTTTTATCAAAATTGACAAAGAACGAATCATAACCTCAACCGAAGCGTTGAAACTTAAAGAGGTACCCAAACACATGATCGTAATTGGTGGAGGAGTTATTGGTTTGGAACTTGGTCAAGTATATAAGCGTATTGGCGCCGAGGTCACTGTGGTCGAGTTTATGGACCGAATTATACCTGGCATGGATGGCGGACTTTCTAAGGAGTTGATGCGATCTTTGAAGAAGCAAAAGATAAAATTCAACTTATCCCATAAAGTGAAATCTGTGGAGCGTGTAGGTGATGAAGTTGTTGTTAAAGCGGATGATAAGAAAGGACAAGAAGTTGTTTTTAAGGGCGATTATTGTTTGGTTTCTGTTGGAAGAAGACCTTACACTGATGGATTAAATGTGGAAGCGGCCGGCGTACAAATAGATGATAGAGGTAGGGTAGAGGTAAACGAACACTTGCAGACCAATGTTTCCAATATCTATGCTATCGGTGATGTTGTAAAAGGAGCAATGTTAGCCCATAAAGCCGAAGAAGAAGGTACTATGGTTGCTGAATTACTTGCCGGACAAAAACCACATATCAACTATAACCTAATCCCCGGAGTGGTTTACACCTGGCCAGAGGTAGCAGCTGTTGGAAAAACAGAAGAACAACTCAAAGAAGAGGGAGTTGCCTATAAAGTAGGTCAATTTCCAATGCGCGCATTAGGAAGAGCAAGAGCAAGTATGGACATTGATGGCTTTGTAAAAATACTTGCGGACCAAACTACAGATGAAGTACTTGGAGTACATATGATAGGAGCGCGTTGTGCTGACTTAATCACGGAAGGTGTAACTGCAATGGAGTTTAGAGCATCTGCTGAAGACATAGCCCGTATGAGTCATGCGCATCCAACTTATGCAGAGGCTGTCAAAGAGGCTGCATTGGCCGCCACTGAAGACAGACCCATACATATCTAATATTTTTGATGGAAAGAGGTTTAACTTCGTACTGTTCTAAGAAACTTGCGAAGCAGAACCTTAGCTTTTACGGAGAGTTCTCTTAAAATAGGAGAGGATATTCTTTTTAACTCCAGAGTTTGATTTTTAATGAATCCAAGCATCTGGATACCATGTGCTTTAATTTCAGTTTCACGTTTATTGTAGCTTAACGCCAAGAAAGTACAGGAGAACATAAATGCAATAGCTCCAAGGATTACAACTGCAGGTCCAAGTGAATGGTTGAAAAAGCGATATAATCCCAAACCGGTAAAACTTCCATAGAGAATAATAAAGTGAATAACGTAAATAGATAACGTGCTTGCACCGATTTTCAAAACAGTTTTATTGGTCATGAACTGACGAAATAACATAAAAATGGCAAAGGCCATAAATACATCTCCCAAGCGGATAAAAAGATAATTATTGTTTTCTATCATTTTAAACAATTCCACACCGCTAAGTCTATAAAGATTTATAAAACCCAAGGAGGAAAAATAAATCAAGATAAACCCTATCACCGCTGCAGTTGAAATTGCTACAGGGTACAAATACCGATAGTCTTTAAATCTTGTGAATAGAATCGAGATAAAACCACCGATGGTAGCATATCCCAGCCAAGGAATTATAGTGAAGACAGATCCGTTCGCTTTGGTAAAATAATTGGCCAGAGCATCAGGCAATAATGCAAAAGACCACTGCTTATAAATCGGTTCAAACAAGAATAACAACAAGGTAATCCCCAATAGTATGGTGGGAAAGACGTAACTTTTTCTTTTTGAAGCAAAGAGGTAAACCCCAATCACAACCAAAATGGAAAGTCCAATACAGTGCAACACATCCACCAAATAGAAGGAGTCATAAATGTCACCGCTAAATAAACCGAAAACGTTCATGCGAAGCAGATACCCAATCAGCAGAAGCTGCAGTCCACGCCGAACACCTTTTTTAACTCTTGGATTTTCCAATCCCTTTTGAGGCCCTCGTATTAACAGATAGGTAAAGATAAACCCAGAGACCGTAAAGAAAACAGGGGCAGTAATTCCCCTAAAGTAAAGCCAGACATTGAATACGTTATTATCCGTATCTCGGAAAACCGGATCCAGCAGCCCATCTATAAAGTGACCTTGGAGCATCATTAAAATGGCCCATGCCCTCATGGCATCAATAAAGAACAATCTGGTGGTATTTGAACTCATCTTTAACAAAAATGAATATCCTATATACTTGTTTGACAGTAAGTTTGGATGTTCTGTGGGGCAAAATTAGCCAAAATACTCGCATGTAATGCCCAATTAAGGTATTTTAGCGAAACAATCAAAGTTTTTCCCTTATGGCTGCAATTTTGGCATTGGCAGGAAGTAATTCTTCAAAATCCATCAATTACCAACTAGTAAGACATACCACATCTTTTATGCAAGAGCATGAAATACAGTTGATTGACATGTCTAAATACCCTTTTCCAATGTATAGTGAGGATGAGGAAAAGCAAAATGGATACTCAAATTCATTAGTGGAGCTAAGAGATGATATTAAAAGAGCCGAAGCAGTGATTCTGTCAGTGAATGAGCACAACAGTAATCCATCAGCATATTTTAAAAATGTTTTGGATTGGTTATCTCGCTTGGACCGCAGTTTTCTTGAGGAAACCAAAGTGTTATTGATGTCCTGTTCGCCTGGTAAAAGAGGGGGGATAGGAGCGCTTGGCGTTGTAGAAAATATGTTGCCAAGGTTTGGAGCGGAAATCATAGCCACATTTTCACTCCCATCGTTCCATCAAAATTTTGACACTGAAAAAGGGATTGTTGATTCTGCCTTAGAAAGCCAGTATCAAGAAGCATTGCAATTGCTTTTTCAATCCTTAAAATAATAGACATTGCGCAGGCATCGTTCTTTCCAGATTTCATCACTTTCTAAATGGAAAGAGGCTTTGTTGGAATGGTCAAAAAGTAATAGTATTATTGCTTGGATGGATAGTAATGACCATCAAGATAAATACAGTTCCTATGATTGTATTTTGGCTATTTCTGAACAGACCGATAAGTCTAAAAAAACACTCAAAAGTACCGATGATGTGCAAAATTTCATCGATAAAGAGAAGGATTGGCTGTTCGGATACTTTTCATACGATCTAAAAAATGAAATAGAGGAATTGGAATCCAACAATTTTGATGGACTCAATTTCCCTGAACTTTTCTTCTTTCAACCTGATAAAATAATTTTGATCAGGGAGGGAAAAATTGACTTTTTGTATTTAAAGGAATTTGAAGCGGAAATTGAAAAGGACTTTGGAAAAATTGCTGCTTTGTCCGATACAACAAATCCGAGATTTGGCGAACCGCAATCCATCCGTATTAAAATGCGAATACACAAGGATGCATACTTTGAAAAAGCCCATAACTTCCTTGCACACATTCACCGGGGAGACATTTATGAAGCCAATTTCTGTCAAGAGTTTTATGCGCAGAACACGACTATTGACCCTTTGGAGACCTATAAGAATCTCAACAGAATCTCAAAACCTCCATTTGCCTCCTATTTAAGAATAGATGATAAATTCTTATTATGTGCTTCTCCAGAACGATATTTAAAAAAACAGGGACCGACTATAATCTCTCAACCCATTAAAGGAACTGCTGCCCGCGGAGAAAACACCTTGCAGGATGAAAAACTTAAACAACAATTGGGACAGGATGAAAAGGAAAGGGCGGAGAACATCATGATTACCGATCTTGTACGTAACGACCTTTCCAAGAGTGCATTGAAGGGTAGTGTAGAGGTTGATGAATTATGCAAGGTCTACTCCTTTAACCAGGTGCATCAAATGATATCAACGGTGAAAGCTAAGGTGTCCGGTTCCAAAAAGCCATTGGAATTGATAAAAGAAACCTTCCCGATGGGAAGTATGACCGGAGCGCCTAAAATTTCGGCAATGAAGATTATTGAGGAATTGGAAGAAACCAAACGTGGATTATATAGTGGTACGGTTGGTTATTTTGACCCAGCTGGCAATTTTGACTTTAATGTTGTCATAAGAAGCATATTATACAATGACAGTCATAAATATGTGTCTTTTTCGGTAGGCAGTGCGATTACTTCAAGGTCAGTACCGGAAAATGAATATCAGGAATGCTTGCTCAAGGCCAAGGCCATGCGAAGTGTTTTAGAAGGTACCTAAGCTTAATTGTTACTTTTGCAAAATGCTGACAGAGTTCAACAACCATATCGAAAAAAAACATTCCTTCCTCAAAAAAGGAAAGCTATTGTTGGCATGCAGCGGAGGAGTGGACAGCATTGTGCTTGCGCATTTATGTGTAAGGTCAGCACTAAATGTCACTTTAGCGCATTGTAATTTCAATCTAAGAGGGTCCGAGAGTGATGGAGATGAAACTTTTGTGAAAAAACTAGGTTCAGAATTAAAAATTCCAACCATCACTAAGTCTTTCGATACCAAAAACTATATTCTAAAAAATGGAGGGTCCGTGCAAATGGCAGCTAGAGCACTTCGATACCAATGGTTTGAAGAATTGAAAGCTTCTGAGGGTTTCGATTTTATATTAACAGCCCATCATTTAGATGATAAACTCGAAACTTTTTTAATTAATCTATCTAGAGGTACCGGAATTGATGGCTTAACTGGAATCCCAGAGCAAAACAAAAGGGTCATTAGGCCTCTTCTTGCTTTCTCTAGAGTCCAAATTTTAGCTTATGCAAAGGCTGAGGAACTTGCATGGAGGGAGGACAGCAGCAATCAGGACAGCAAATATTTGCGCAATAAGGTCAGACATGAAATTGTACCTAGATTAAAAGAGATGCACCCTTCCTTCTTGGATAATTTCAATCAGACTGAAAACTTTCTGAATCAAACCAGCACCCTGGTTGAGAATTATATCAACCAGGTAAGAACCGATTTGTTTGAAATAAAAGGGGACCTTGTAAAGATTAAGCTTGATAAGCTACTAAAACTTCAGCCTATAGAAGCCTACCTATACAAACTTTTCCAATCCTACGGCTTTACGGATTGGAGTGGTATACAAGACCTTTTAACTTCTATGAGTGGCAAAGAAGTCGTATCAAAAACCCATAAACTCCTAAAAGACAGAGATTATTTAATACTTTCCGAAACGGAAAACGAAAAACAAGATTTCTTTATAATTGAAGAGGGTATTGAGGTAATACAAAATCCAATTAGCCTAAAACTTGAAAAAGCTGAAGCTGTCCAGAAAAGTCCTAAAAATGTTGTTTTTTTCGATAAGGAAAAGTTAAACTATCCGTTAATGTTAAGAAGATGGGAAAAAGGCGACTATTTTTACCCTTATGGAATGCTAGGGAAAAAGAAGCTGTCCAAGTACTTTAAGGACGAAAAGATAAACTTGTTTTCCAAAGAAAAACAATGGTTGTTATGTTCCAACAATGAAATTGTTTGGGTAGTGGGTATGAGGTCTGATAATCGATTTAAGGTAGATGACACTACCGAGAATATTTTAAAAGTTACACTTTCAGTATGAGGTCTTTGTCTTTTTTATTTGGTTTCTTTTTGTCCATTGTTCCGCTATTGGGTCAATCCGAAGAAAATCCAGCAATTTGGAGCCATGAAGTTCAGAAACTTTCTGAATCCGAGTATGAATTGGTCTTCAAGGGGAAAATTCAAGACGGATGGCATGTATATTCCCAGTATACGGCGGAAGGTGGGTCCTTACCTAGTGAGTTTACTTTTGAGAAGGCAGGGGAGGATTACGAGCTACTTGGTAAAACAACAGAGAGTGAAACCATTAAAGAGTACAGCGATATTTTTGAGGTAGAAGAAACCTTCTTTAAACACGAAGCTGTTTTTGTCCAAAAAATTAAACTACTCAATCCAAGTGTTAAGCAGATAACCGTAAACCTGTTCTATCAAATATGCAAGGAAGTTTGTATTCCAATGGACGAATTTTTCCAGATTTCGTTGGATGGAAGCGCCTTTGTGGAAACCGCAAAAGAGCTTGACTCCAATAGCATAGCTTTAGGACAATCGTTAAAAATCGACTTAAAAAATAAGGAGTTACTCAATCAAGGAGGACTGAAAGAGACCAATGGAAAATCTGGACTATGGATGATTTTTGGGCTAGGATTTCTAGGCGGACTCATTGCACTATTAACGCCCTGCGTGTTCCCAATGATTCCGTTGACCGTATCTTTTTTTACCAAACAATCACAGAATAGATCTAAGGGAGTAGTCAATGCCATCTTGTATGGATTCTTTATTGTATTGATTTATTTTCTGTTGAGTCTTCCTTTTCATTTGTTCGATTCAGTAGATTCACAAATTTTAAATACCATAGCCACCAACATCTGGTTGAACATATTCTTTTTTCTGATTTTTGTGTTTTTCGCCTTTTCCTTTTTTGGATATTATGAACTCACTTTACCAAGTTCTTGGGCCAATAAAATGGACGAAGCCTCAACCAAAGTTGGCGGCGGTTTGGGCATATTCTTTATGGCGCTGACCTTGGCAATTGTGTCATTTTCCTGTACAGGACCAATTTTAGGAGGATTATTGGGAAGTACCACCCTGGCCGAAGGTGATGTTGCTATAAACCTTTCAGCAGGAATGGTTGGTTTTGGGCTCGCATTAGCCTTGCCTTTTGCACTATTTGCGTTGTTTCCAACTTGGCTAAACTCATTGCCTAAATCTGGAGGATGGATGACCACAGTCAAAGTTGTTCTTGGCTTTTTAGAGCTGGCCTTGGCTTTTAAGTTTCTTTCCAATGCAGATTTAGTGGGTAACTGGGGAATATTCAAAAGGGAAATCTTTTTGGGAATTTGGATTGTACTTTTTGTTTTGACGGCATTGTATCTATTCGGATTATTTAGGTTCCCACACGATGGCCCAAAGCAAAAATTGTCGAATGGACGAAAATTTGTCGGCGTATTAACCATTGCATTTTCAACATACCTTATTTTGGGTGTACTCAATATTACTAGTCTCAAATTGTTGAGCGGATTTCCACCACCAGATTTTTACAGCATAGCTGAAACTGAGAGTGACTGTCCGTTAGGTTTGGATTGTTTCAAGGATTTTGATGAAGGTGTTGCATATGCCCAAGAGGTTAATAAACCTATTCTTTTGGATTTTACTGGATGGGCATGTCAAAACTGCCGTAGGATGGAGGAAAATGTATGGAGTGATTCAAAGGTTTATCCTTTAATTCGCGATGAATATGTATTGATTTCGCTGTATGTGGATGATAGAAAAGAACTCCCTGAAAATCAAAGGTTCGACTTCCAGTACGCCTCCGGCCGTATAAAAACCATTGAGACTATCGGACAAAAATGGGGTACGTTCCAGACCATAAATTTTAATGCAGCTTCACAACCGTATTATGTGCTACTTTCTCCAAACCTTGAGATTTTGAACGACGCTGTGCAGTATGTTGATATCGAAACCTACGAGCGATGGCTCATTTCAGGTTTGGAAAAATATCAGCTTTCCATGAGATAGTCCTAAGATGGGACCTTCAAAGTGCCAGAAAATAATTTTTTTCTTTTTTGAATAGAATTATCTAAAAATTTGATTTCGAAATAGTTAAGTTCGGCAGGCCTTCAATTGATAACAGTAATGAAACTAAATATTGATTTTTAAAAGGAAATGATAGTATTGCCCTTAAGATAAGTTATGGCAATTTGTTATCTTTAAACTGTTTTGTAGCTAATAATTTTTCAACCCCTCAAAAAGAGATTTATGAGAGGCAACATTATTGGCTGTCGACTTTACTTTTTTATATCCCTTTCCAACGTTTTCTTCGCCTTTGGGCAAACTTCCACTAACAATGATGTTACTTATCAATGGTTTGATCAGATTGTAGGTATAGAAAACACTGCACTTGTAAACGGTATTGAGTACGAGGAAGAGCACCGCGCAATAAATGATAAAACAAAGTTTTTCAAATCCAAAGATTTTTTAAATGGAACTGTAACCTATAAGAACCAATCTTATTTTGGATTGCAGTTGAAGTATGATCTATACGAAAGCAATGTATTGGTAAGACTTCCCAATAGAATTGGCGGCACTACCTTAAAACTGATTAAGGATGAAGTACAGGACTTTACTATCGATGGACATGCTTTTGGGGTTATTTCAGATAGAGATAATAACGGCGCCAGTTTTTCTGGTTTTTATGAAAAACTATTTAAAGGAGAATATTTAGGGCTGTATACCAAATACAAAAAAAATGCTGTTGAACGTACGGACAAAAAAAGTCTGTATTACGAGTTTATTGAGGGAGAAAGCGAACATCTAATTCAATATCAGACGAAGTTTTATCGGATAGAGGGTAAAAAAGATCTAGTCGAACTTTTCCCGGAATTTAAAAGTGAAATAACAGCGCATTATAAAAGGAATAAGACCAAGAAGAAAAGAAGAGCAGGATTTTTTATGTCAAGTTTGGTCAATCTAATTGATAACAGGCTAATAGCTTCTAAAAAATAAATGGGGATGAAGAAGTATTTAGTAATGACCCTTTTCTTGACTCAAGCATTGATGGCCCAACAGGGGAGCGAAAAAATATCCCTATCGTTCGAGAACAAAAAAATGGAAGATGTTTTACTGGATCTAGAGCAGATTTCCAGCTTCAGGTTTTATTATGTTCAATCATGGCTTAAAGACGAACCGCTTTCTGGAGATTACAATCAACAGACCATTGATGAGATACTGACTTCTCTTTTCCGGGATACCGAAATCAATTACTACGTCCTCGATGACGGTAAAGTAATACTTACCCGTAATAATGCCATTTACGATAAAGTACCCGACTTTTTTTTACAAGATATAGCTCTTAAGGATTCAACTGCAATTGAAAGACCAGTCGAAAAAGAATCCACATACAATGCGCCAATTTTTTATAAGGAACAGGGAGTGGCAACAGAAGGTCCTATTGGGACCATACGGATTGGAAGGGAAGATAATGATCGGGGAAAGCAAAACTATCTTCTTTCTGGTTATGCCCGCAACAGCAAAACAGGAAGGCCCATTGAGGATTTGGCCCTTGTACATTTAGGGTCCGAAAATGGTACTTCCACCAATGCCGAGGGTTTCTATGAAATCAGTCTTCCTGCAGGTCCAAATTTAGTGGAGGCAAGGGCGCTTGGCATCCAAACCTCCCAATATAGGGTGATTATGTATAATGATGGTGAGTTAAACCTGGAATTGAACGAAAGCTTGGAAGCGCTACAGGAAGTTGTTGTTGAAGGAAATAAAATAAGCAATGTGAGACAACCGATCACGGGAATTACCCAAATTGATGTGGAAGAAATAAAAACCATACCACTTGTACTTGGTGAAAGAGATATTTTAAAAGTGGCATTGACACTTCCGGGAATTTCGAATGCCGGTGAAGGTGCCGCAGGGTACAATGTGAGGGGAGGCAGAACAGATCAGAATTTATTTTTGTTGGACAATGCGGTAATATACAATCCAGCGCATTTTTTCGGTCTTTTTTCGGCCCTCAATCCATTTACTACGGGGGGTGTAACCATTTACAAGGGCAATATACCGTCAGAGTACGGAGGTAGACTTTCCTCAGTATTCGATGTAACCACAAAAAATGGAAATACCGAAAAATTTGCAGGTGAAGTATCCATAGGTCCTGTAACTGGCAATATCACATTGGAAACTCCCATTGTTAAGGAGAAGTCCTCTTTTTTGATTGGGGCTCGGGGCACATATTCTGATTGGATATTAAGATCTCTTGACACTGAAGAATTACGAAATAGCTCAGCTTCTTTTTATGACGTTATTGGTAAGTACAGCCACAAGATAGATCAGAATAACGATTTGGAGGTCACCGGATATTACAGTCGAGATAACTTCAGCATCACTTCAGATTCCATTTTCAACTTTAGCAACAGATTGGTCTCATTAAAGTGGGACCATACGTTTAAAAATGAAAAAAATGTGGCAAGTTTAATAGCTTCCAATAGCGCATATAGATTCAATATTGAATTTGATGGTGATGCCAATGGGGATTTTGATTTGGGCTATCAGATAAACGAAACAGAACTGAAGCTGAGAATGAAATCCATTTTTGGAGAAGACCATATCGTGAACTATGGGCTTTCTGGAAAACTATATCAAGTGGAACCAGGTAATGTGGACCCTCTAAATCCCGAATCTAATATAGCTTCATTGCAGATTCCGAAAGAACGGGGATTGGAGGCTGCCATATTTTTATCGGACACCTATACCATAAGCGAGAAATTTGCCTTGGATGTGGGGTTAAGGTATTCTTTTTATGCCGCTCTAGGTGCATCTTCCCAGCGGGTGTATGAGGACAACGCTCCTAGAGATGATGGGACACTTGTTGAAGTCAGGGAATTTGATACCAATGAATTTATAGAAACTTATGGTGGGCCGGAAGCAAGATTTTCAGCAAGATATTCTATAACTCCCGATTTTTCCATTAAAGTGGGGTTCAACAATACCTATCAATATATTCATACACTGTCTAACAACACAACGGCCTCACCGACCGATACATGGAAACTGTCAGACCTTAACATTGAACCGCAACAAGCTTATCAAGTTTCTCTAGGTCTATTTAAGAATTTCAATGATGGTATGTACGAAGTAAGTTTAGAGAGCTACTATAAGCGTTCAAACAACATTCTTGATTATAAAACAGGTGCGCAATTACTACTAAATGAAACTATTGAGACTGACATTCTCCAGGGTGATGGAAGAGCCTATGGTTTGGAGTTTTTAGTGCGAAAACTTACGGGTAGATTAAATGGGTGGTTGGGATATACCTATGCAAGGTCTTTCGTAAGGTTGGATAGCGATTTTAATCAAGAAAGGATTAATGGAGGGGATTATTTTCCATCCAACTTTGATAAACCGCACGATTTTAGTTTAGTTGCCAACTACAAGTTCACCAAACGTTTTAGTGGTTCGGCAAATTTTGTCTATCAGACTGGTCGACCTGTCACGTTTCCCATTGGAACTTTCGAGTTTAACAATGCTGATTTTGTTGCTTTCAGCGAACGGAACAAGTTCAGGATACCGGATTTTTATCGATTAGACCTCAGTTTTAATATGGAGGGAAACCATAAGATAAAAAAGTTTGCCCATAGTTTTTGGAACTTTTCAATCTACAATGTTTTAGGAAGAAACAACCCGTATTCGGTGTTTTTTGTCACGGAAGATGGGGAAATAAAGGCTTTTCAAAGCTCCATTTTTTCAATTCCGATTCCAACTATAACCTACAATTTCAAGTTTTAGAAAATGACTCCAAAAATTAGCTTCATATTGCCAATTAAGAAAACCTTAGGGTTTTCAGTGCTTCTTTTACTATTGAGTGGCTGTGTAGAGGAGTTTATACCCGAGACGAAGAACTTCGAGTCGATTTTGGTTGTTGAGGCTACTTTGACCAATGAACTTAAACAACAAGAAATCTTTTTGAGCAGAACACGCACATTTGAAGACATTCTGCCTAATAAGGAGGAAAATGCCGATGTAAGGGTCACAGATGACTCCCAGAACGAGTTTGTTTTCACGGAAACCCAGCCAGGTAAGTATGTTTCTGATGTTTCATTTGAAGCTGTTTCTGGAAGCTCCTACCAACTAGAGATAACCACAAGTAACGGACGGGGCTATGTTTCAAGCCCTGTATTAATGGGTCAATCCATAGAAATGCAAGATGTGTACGCGGAGAGAATTACCAACCAGAATAACAACGAAGGAATGGCCATATTCGTGGACAGTTTCGACCCTACCGGAAATTCACGGTATTACCGCTATGAGTACGAGGAGACCTACAGGGTCATTGCACCAGACTGGATATCCAGTGATTTGGAAGGAGTGCCCATTCCACCTTTTCGCCTCGAACAGGATTGCAATGTTAGAATCAGTTCAGAACCCAGGAGCCCTGACAAACGGATTTGCTATCCCACTGATTTCCCAAATAATGTAATTATCACAACTACCAAAAATTTTGATGAAGATCGTGTACAGCGATTCCCTGTGCGATTTATTAATAGGGATAACTATATTATCTCACATCGTTATTCCGTCCTCGTCAGACAATATGTAATTTCCCCTGAGGCCTATGACTTTTTCCAAACTTTGCAGGATTTCTCTGAAACGGAAAGCGTTTTTTCGGATACGCAACCTGGGCAGTTATTCAATAATATAACTTCCATAGCTGATGTTGATGAACCAGTTCTGGGCTATTTTGAAGTTGCATCGGTAAACGAACGAAGAATATTCTTTAACTACGATGATTTTTTTCCAGGAGAGGCTCTTCCCCCATACGCTGACCCTTGCAATAGGGTTGCTCCTCCTCTGCAGGACATGGAGACTGATTGCGTTTTAAGGCCTTTAATAGAAGCGGAGACATTCTTATATCTTCAAGAAAATTTTGAACCAGTTAATATAGAGGGACCCTTCATAGTAGTGCCCAGAGTATGTGGGGACTGTACTGTTTTGGGCACAAATGAACTCCCTGAATTTTGGATTGAGTAAGTTTTTAGATTATGCTGAGAATTAGAACCATTTTTATTTTTTTTCTTGTTGGAATTATTCATGTCTCCAAAGGGCAAACGGACCTAAATAATAACAGTCTCTTAGATAGCTACAAGGACATTTCGCAAGAAAAAGTCTTCATTCACTATAATACCTCTTCTGCTGTGGTTGGGGAGAATATTTACTACAAGGTCTATTGTTTGGAAGAAAAGACAAATAAATTAAGCAACTTAAGCAAGATAGCCTATGTAGAATTGGTCGGCGCCAATAATCAAACAGTGTTTAAGCATAAAATAAAGCTGGAATCCGGGCTTGGAGACGGGGATTTTTTCATTCCGGCCGAGGTATCTTCCGGACACTATAAAATTATAGGTTATACCAGATGGATGCGCAACAAAGGTCAAGATTCCTTCTTTCAAGGTAATATTACCGTAATCAACCCCTACCAGACCAATCAGGATAACATTCTTATCATTCCCAATGATTCTGCAGCTGTCAAATCCAATAGTAAGGATGGCCTGTTATCGGAATCTATAAAAAACGAATATGTCTTGTTTGAGACTGATTCTAAAACTTATGGTAAAAGGACTCCAGTTTCGCTGAAGTTGAAAAGTATTTTGGGTGAAAAAAGCAAGACTAATTTTTCCATTTCTGTGCGGAAAACTGATATGCCCCAAAATTTCGAAGTAGCGCGTGCAGATGGTTTTCTCAATGCTTACAAATCAAATGAACCCAATAACAACAAAACTATTTTTTTACCTGAACTGCGAGGTGAACTTTTCAAGGGGAAAGTGCTCGACAAAGAAAGTAAGCTTCCCCTACATTCAAAACAAGTTGCATTGTCTTCCATTGGGGACAACTTCCAGCTTTCGGTTTCTGACACTAATAACGATGGGGTTTTTTATTTTAATCTGGAAGAAGAAAATCCCGAAAATGAGGTGATAGTGCAAGTTTTAGGGGAAGGTAGGAGTAATTGTATGCTTCAAATGGATACTGAGGAATATGTTGATTATGACCGGCTTTCCTTTGAAAAAGTGGAAATCACGTCAAAATCAATAGATGCCATCTTTAAAAGAAGTATCCATAATCAGTTTGAAAACGCATACAGCGAAATGAGAGCGGATTCCACAATTGTCAGGGAACAGAACTTACCTTTTTACACGAACCTGTCGAAGTTGTATAATTTGGATGACTATACTCGATTTCCCACCATAGCAGAAACCATTGTGGAAATAGTGGATAATGCATGGATTGAGAAAAACAAGAATGGAGAGCCCGTTTTTAAAGTGAAGGACTTCGGACCTTATCTTGATTTGATCACCTTACCCTTGGTCCTTGTTGATGGGGCAATGGTTCAAAACCATATTGAGCTTGTGGATTATGATGCGAGAAAAATACAAAGCATAGGATTGTACACAGACAAATTCAGAATTGGCCCTGAAGTCTTTCAAGGGGCGCTACTTTTTGAAACCATAAGCGAAGATTTCAGCATTTCTTCCGATGGTGACTATATCATGAAGAAAAAACTGCTTCGTCCGTTACCTCAAAAAAAGTACTACAAGCAGAGCTACCAAGCTGATTTAAGAACAAAGTATGAACGTATCCCGGATTTTCGAAGCCAGTTACTTTGGGTGCCTGATATTTCACTTACAGATGAAGAAATCACCCTTGAATTTTACACTAGTGATGTTTCAGGAACCTATAGGATTTCTTTAGAAGGATTTACGGAGAGCGGACGCCCCATTTCAATTATGAAAACCATTGAGGTAGAGTAGCGGTTTTTTAAATCTTACCTGATTCACTTTCTATGAATCAATGGTAGCTCTTGGACAGAAGAATTTCTCGCTTTTTGGAAAATAGTTTAACTTAGATTAACTATTTACAATTAACCAAAACCCCCACAGTGAAAAAACTTAAGAAAGTACTTCTTGTACTTGCCGGTCTGCTCATTCTCGTTATTCTTGGTTTTATGCTCTTTATTCAAAGTCTTAAACCGGATTATAATGGTGAAAAAGTTATGCCTGGCTTGGAAGACAAGGTGAACGTGTATTTTGATAACTATGGTATCCCGCATATCTATGCCCAATCTGAACCAGATGCTTTAAGAGCTTTGGGTTATGTGCATGCTCAGGATAGACTATGGCAAATGGAGTTGCTGCGCAGATTGGCAAAAGGACGTCTTTCAGAAGTTTTTGGTAAAGACTTAATTGAAACGGATAAGTTTTTTCTTTCGTTGGGAATCAACGAGCATACTGCCAAAACTGTATCTAATCTGGATTCAGAAAGTGAAATGGTCATTTTATCCGAGGCCTATCTGGATGGGGTAAATAAATTTATTGAAGAGGGTCCCACCCCGGTTGAATTCTACCTAACTGGATTGGAGAAGGAGCCCTTTGCTATCGATGATATTTATAATGTGGTTGGGTATATGGCCTTTAGTTTTGCCATGGCCCATAAAACAGACCCTTTACTAACTGAAATTAGGGATGAGCTAGGAGAGGAGTATATCTCAAATTTGGCAGTTGATTCTGATTCCTCAACAATCTGGATTAAGAATTATAAAAACGTTGCGGCTGATACGCTTGGAAATCAACTTGCTCTCAACCTTAAGAAGGTTTTAAATAAGTTGCCTGTACCCATGTTTGAAGGTAGCAATAGCTGGGTCTTGGCACCAGAAAAAACAAAAAACGGAAAGGTAATCCTGGCCAATGACCCACATATCGGCTTTGCGCAACCATCCGTATGGTATGAAGCGCACGTGAATACACCAGAATACGAAAAATATGGGTATCACTTGGCCGGTGTTCCATTTCCTTTGTTGGGGCATGATAGAAATTTGGCATATGGACTTACCATGTTCGAGAATGATGACATCGATTTTTACTATGAAGAAACCCATCCGACCGATAGCACAAAATATAAGACCGAAGACGGTTGGAAGGATTATGAAGTCATAACAAAAGATATTAAGGTCAAGGATGGAGAAAGCATTTCTTTTTCTTACAAGAAAACGAGACACGGTCCTGTTTTAAATAATATTGCAAAACAGATAAAAGGGGAACGTCCGATGGCGATGTCATGGATATATACCAAACTTGATAACGAGGTTATGGATGCGCTTTATGGTTTAAGCCATTCCAAAAATATTGATGAGTTTAAAAACGCATTGCCAAAAATACATGCTCCGGGTCTTAACGTAATGTATGGTGACGCAGAAGGAAATGTGGCATGGTGGGCTACGGCTAAACTATATCAGATGCCTGATAGCCTTTCGACCAAATTTGTTTTGGATGGTACTACTGGAGAAAATGAACCTATTAGATACCTCGATTTTTCAGAAAACCCAAGTGCTACTAATCCGCCATGGAATTATGTTTATTCTGCTAATAATCAACCAGATTCAATAGCGGGAAGGATATACCCTGGGTATTATTTACCAGAAAACAGAGCGAAAAGAATTGTGGAATTACTTGATGATAAGAATGATTGGGATCGTGAGTCAACTTCAAAGATGATTTTAGATGTCACCTCGTCAGTGAACCCGGATTTGATTACCGAACTCATCAAACTTCTGGATGTGTCGAGTCTAAGCGATGAACAGCTTGTTCAAGTTGATGCCCTTAAAAATTGGGATGGAAATTATACTTTGGACAGTACCAATCCTACATTGTTTCATAGGTGTGAATATTATATGCTTAAAAATACCATGGAAGATGAGCTGGGAGCTGAGCGATTTGAGCAGCTATTGGCCACCCATATGTTGAAAAGGCAAATTGCTTGGGGCGCTAAGATGAAAGAAGGAGAATGGTGGGACAATGTCCACACGGCGGACATCGTGGAAACCCGAGACCAGATTGTACTGAAATCGTTTGCAGATGCCTGGATTTCCCTGATTGCAGACTTTGGGGAAGATCCATCACAATGGACTTGGGATAAAGTACATACTCTTGAACATAAGCATCCAATAGGACAAGTCGAAAGTTTACGAGAATTCTTCAATGTTGGCCCATTTCCAGTTAATGGAACAAGAGAGGTAATCAATAACATGGCGTTTCCATACGATAGCACCGGGTTTTATAATGTGAATTCTGGACCTTCCACTCGAAGGGTCATTGATTTTTCCGACATCGAAAATAGTATCAGCATACTTCCAACGGGACAATCGGGAAATCCTTTTAGCGAACATTACGAAGACCAGGCTGAGATGTTCATTAATGGGGAGTTTAGGAAAATGATGATGAACAAACAAGAGATCCAGGAGAACGCTGGTTCTGCTTTGGTTTTTAAACCGAAAAAGTAGTCAATAATAACTTTTTAAGGCATTTGACGTTGGAATCCTTCCTTCCTAAGGAAGTAAACAGGCAATTATATAGTCCTAAATTTTCATTTTCTTCTATTTTATATCATAATAATTAACTGATAGTTAATGTTCTGATCATTTTGGGTCAATTTCATGGAATTGGTCATTATTAATAGTATATTGGATTCAGCTAATTCATTTAATCAATAAACACCTTTAATACGACCAATCAATTATGTTAAACTTTTTTAAGGCTGCACTAACGCCTCTGGTGTCGTTGGCAGTAATTTCTGTGTCTTACGGGCAGGACCAGGCACAGATATCGTACTACAATTCTTTTGATAACAATGTAGGCATAGAGAACACAGGCCTGTATCAAGGAGTAATTTATACGGATAAATACCGTACCATAAACGAAAATACCCAGTTCTTTCAGACAAGGGAATTTCAGGATGGAAGTGTTTGTTATGATGGACAGTGCTATTATGACCTTGAATTGAGGTACGATGTTTATGAAGACGAGGTGCTTCTCCGATTAGCGAACAATGTGGGTGGTGGAACGCTCAGATTGATAAAGGATTATGTTGAAAGCTTTGAGATTGATGGTCATAATTTTGTTAAGATCCTTCCTGCAGATGCCCCTTTACTTGGCACATATGGATTTTATGAAGTGGCTTTGGAAAGTGCAAGTTTTACCTTGTACATCAAGTATGCCAAGAAAAATTTTGATAGAAAAGATAGGAAGTCTATCTACTATGAATTTCTCGATGGACCTAGTGAAAATGTCTTGTATTATAATGGAGATTTCACAATCATTAGGTCCAAAAAGGATATAGTTTCCTTGTTTCCTGACCTTAAAAGAGAGATTGACAAATTTTACAACGTGGCTAGAGGACTGCGAAAATCAAATCCCGATGGTTTTCGAATTAGCCTTATGAAGCGCATTGAAATACTCCTATCCCAAAAAGCAAACCAATCAGAAAAATGAAAAAAGTTTTCACATTAGCCATGCTTCTTGTAAGCATGCAATTTGTTGTGGCGCAAGAGATTCCAAGAATCTCGGTCTCATTCACCAATACGGACGTTTCCACTGCACTTCGCGAGATTGAAAGTAAAACCGATTACAAATTCTATTATTTGGAATCTTGGTTAGAAGACATAAAGGTAACTGGAAGTTTTCAGGATATGCAAGTAAGTCTTATCCTAGATGATTTGTTCAAGAATACCATTTTGAACTTTTACATTTCTGATGACAACAAGGTTTTCCTATTGCAGAACAATCAAATCTATGATAGTTTGCCCGATGACTTTTTTGGAAAAGAAGAGCAACTCACGGAAGATGAACCCGGGTATGAAGATCTGCAAGATTACGGACCACTCTTTGTAAACACCGATGACGGTTCCAATAGAGGGATGCTGGTTGTAAAGATTGGTAAAGAAAACCGCAACAATCGCAGAAGAACATTCACTTTAAATGGGAAAGTAGTCAATTCCGATAACGGAAAACCGATTCCCGATTTGGCAATCATAGTACAGGGCAAGGATATTGGAACATCTACCAATGCCAGTGGAAATTACAGTTTAGAACTTCCAGTTGGCGAGAATATTATCCAGACTAGGGGGCTAGGAATTCAAGATTCAAGAACTAAGGTGATTTTGTATAATGATGGAACCTATAATTTCCAACTCAACGAAAGTTTCGAGGTACTGGATGAGGTAATTGTTCAAGGAAACTTGGACCGAAATGTCGAAACTGCACTAACCGGGGTAACATTGATTGAAGTGGAAAAGATTAAGAATATCCCATTGGTATTAGGGGAAAGGGATATTTTAAAAGCTGCAATCACCCTTCCAGGTATTACCACGGCCGGTGAAGGCGCAGCAGGTTATAATGTACGGGGAGGTCGAACAGACCAAAACCTGATATTATTGGATAATGGAGTAATCTACAATCCAGCTCACTTTTTTGGTATTTTCTCGGCGATTAACCCCTTTAGTACAGGTTCTGCTGAAATTTACAAAGGACATGTTCCAGCTGAGTTTGGAGGAAGGCTTTCTTCGGTTTTTGACATAACTACGAAGGATGGAAATACCGAAAAGTTTTCAGGAGAAGCTTCAATAGGACCTGTTACCAGTAACATTGTGTTGGAAACTCCAATTGTAAAGGATAAATCCGCATTACTAATTGGCGGAAGGGCTACTTATTCAGATTGGATACTAAGAGCCTTGGACGATGAACAATTGAACAATAGTACAGCTTCCTTTTTTGATGTTGTTGCCAAGTACAATCATACCATAAACGATAAAAATGAAATCAAGGCCACCGGGTATTTCAGTAGGGATGAATTTAGTATTACCTCCGATTCAATATTCGATTATAGCAACAGGTTGGTTTCGTTGAAATGGGACCATAAGTTTAGTGAGAAAACAACAGGTAGCCTTATCCTCTCTAATAGCGAATACAAATTTGGTATTGAATTCGATGGCGAATCAAATGATGATTTTGATTTGGGCTATAAGAATAGCGAGACAGAATTCAAGATTAAGATGAAATACTTACATAGTGATAAACACAAGTTCGATTATGGTATTTCCAGCAAACTTTATATTGTAAACCCTGGCGATATTGTTCCCTTGGGGAACGCTTCAGATGTTTCTGCTTTAACCATTCCCGAAGAAAGAGGTCTGGAATCCGCCGTTTTTCTGTCAGACAGCTACGAAGTCAATGATAAATTATTGATTGATATTGGATTGCGATATTCTTTCTATGCCGCATTGGGCGCTTCCCAACAACGCATCTATCAGGATAACGCACCCAGAAACAATGGTACTTTTGTGGAAACTCAGGATTTTGATAAAAATGAAGTTATTGAAACCTACGGGGGGCCTGAGTTAAGGTTTTCTGCTCGATACTTTCTAGCTCCAGATTTTTCAGTTAAGGCAAGTTTAAACAATGCATACCAATACATTCATACTCTTTCCAATAACACTACAGTATCACCAACGGACACCTGGAAACTATCAGACCTGAACATTGAACCCCAGGAGGCATACCAGGCTTCTCTTGGCTTTTATAAGAACTTTGAAGGAAACAAATATGAGCTAAGCTTAGAGGGATATTATAAGCAACAGAAAAACCTGTTAGATTATAAAGTAGGAGCACAATTGTTATTAAATGAGGCAATTGAAACTGAAGTTTTGCAAGGGGATGGAAAAGCTTATGGAGTAGAATTCCTATTGAAGAAAAATGAAGGAAAACTAAATGGATGGCTTGGGTATACGTATTCAAGGTCGTTTGTGAAACTGGATAGCGAATTTAATGAGGAACGCGTCAATAATGGCGAGTTCTTTCCGTCCAACTTTGACAAACCCCATGACATAAGTGTTGTGGCCAACTATAAGTTCACTCGCAGGTTTAGTGCTTCTGCCAATTTTGTGTATCAAACCGGAAGACCGGTGACGTTTCCAATTGGAAGTTTTGCTTTTAACAATTCAGAGTTTGTGTTTTATAGTGATAGGAACAAATTCCGAATCCCGGATTATTATCGATTGGATTTAAGTTTTAATATGGAGGGTAACCACAAAATCAAAAAATTCGCTCATAGTTTTTGGAGTTTTTCCATATACAATGTACTGGGAAGAAACAACCCGTACTCGGTATTTTTTGTGACGCAGGATGGAGACATAAAGGCATTTCAAAGCTCCATATTTTCTATTCCGGTCCCGACAATCACGTATAACTTCAAGTTTTAATAAGTGAGGCTGCAAAGGAAATATCAATTCATATTCATAATCATCGCATCGTTGATGCTTTGCCTTGGTTGTGTGGAGGAATTTGAGCCTAAAATCAATGACTTTGCGGATTTTCTCGTTGTGGAAGCAACTATAAGCAATGAAATGAAACATCAAACAATATATCTGAACCGGACCTTTACGTTTGAAGATGAAACTGCTGCCCCTGAGACCAACGCTCAGGTTAGGGTGATTGATGATGCCAGTAACGAATACGCTTTTAGTGAATCTTCGCCAGGCACTTACACTTCCTTGGTACCCTTTCAGGCACAGGCCAATATGAACTATCAATTAAAAATTGCCATGAGCAATGGTAGTACCTATAGTTCAGATAATACTAGTTTGCCTACCGGTTCAGCTTTAGATAGTCTTTATGCCGAGCGTATTGTAACCGATACCGGGGAAGAAGGCATGGGTATTTTTATTGACAATTTTGATGATCAAGGCCAAGCTAAAAATTATAGATACGAATATGTGGAGACCTATAAAGTTGTAGCCCCAGATTGGAATGCCATTGGACTCGAAAATATCCCTCAACCTGTTTGTCCGCGAACCGTTAAGGTCGATCGTACACGAGATGAGAGAATATGTTACGGAACTAGGGTTTCCAATGAAATAATATTGGCCAGCACTGAAAGCTTTGATGAGAACAGACTTTCAAAATTTATGGTTCGATTTGTGAACAGAGATAACTATGTTTTATCTCATCGATATAGCATTTTGGTACGGCAGCACGTACAGTCCAATGATGCATTCTCGTTTTACGATAGATTAAAAGAATTTTCAAGTTCCGAAAGTATATTTTCCGAAACCCAACCAGGATTTTTAGAGGGCAATCTGCATTCAGATACGGCCAGAGAGAATAATGTTCTTGGGTATTTCAACGTGACGTCAGTTTCGGAGAAAAGAATCTTTTTTGACTATGATGATTTTTTTCCAGGTGAGGAACTTCCGCCTTATGCGGACCCTTGCCAAAGATCAAAACCGAAAGTAGCCGCTGGACATGGGCCGGAACCCAGATGTATTTTGGCCTCTTTAGTAGATCTTGATTTAATACGATATGTCGTGGATAATGAAGACTATATAGGTCCGCAATCGGATGGGGGACCTTTTTATGTGGTTCCTAGAGTCTGTGGGGATTGCACTGTTTTGGGAGAAACAAAAGTACCAGAGTTTTGGATAGAATAGGAAACATGAAGATAGCGACGACACTAAAATTTTGTGCAGTAATGATTTTTTTATCAAGCTGCATAGAACCTTTTGAAGCTACTTTTGCCGATTTTGAGAGTGCAATCGTTGTTGAAGCCACGATAACAGATCAGCTGGAACAGCAACGGGTCTTTATAACAAGGACATTTGAGTTTGAGGCAGATGGACCCACGCCTGAAGCCAATGCCAATGTTCGCATTACCGGTGGAAGTGATACTTATATATTTCAGCAAATTACCCCAGGAGTATACCAATCCAATGTGGCATTTGCAGCTCAACCTAATGTATCCTATCAATTATTGATTGAAACTCAAGATGGAAGAACATATTCTTCCAATGAGATGGCATTACCGGCTACTACCCAAATCGATGAAGTGAGGGCAGAACGGATTACAAACGATGAAGGAGAGAATGGCGTAGCAATTCTAGTGGATAGTTTTGATCCTACGGGCAGTTCCGTTAATTATCGTTACGAATATCAAGAGACCTTTAAAATAATAGCGCCTTTCTGGAATCCAACGGACTTGGAAAAAGTACCCCTAGAAGAAATTACACGTCTTTGTGATGTTCGCACCATTCCCGATGTTAGATCCGAACAAGTGTGTTTTGGAACTGATTTGTCCAATGCCATAATTCAAACCAATACCTCAGATCTAGGTGAGGATAGAGTAGATGATTTTATGGTCAGGTTTATTGCTAGCGATAACTATATTATTTCACATAGATATAGCATCTTGGTGCGTCAATTGGTTCAATCCAATGAGGCGTTTATTTTTTATGAAACCCTGAACGAGTTTTCTGGGAATGAAAGTCTGTTCTCTGAAACCCAACCAGGGTTCTTGGAAGGCAATGTCTTTTCTGATTTAGATAGAAATGAAAAGGTGTTAGGTTATTTCGAAGTTGCTTCTGTAAGTGAGCAACGAATATTTTTCAATTATGAAGACCTCTATCCTGGAGAAGCGCTACCACCTTATGTAGACCCTTGCGCTATTAATTCCCCACCCTTGGTGTCTGGGTCAGTACCACCAAGATGCGTTTTGAGCACACAAGTAGAGCTTGGTTTGGTTGGATATGTTGATTTGAATGATACCCCGGGGCCTGGAGAAGGACCTTTTTTGATAGTTCCAAACGTTTGTGGTGATTGTTCCGAACTTGGAAACCCGAATCCCCCCGCTTTTTGGATAGAAGAATAATATGGAGATTAAAGGATTAAAATTTTAAAGGTATAGTGAAAAAAGGATTCTTAGTTATAATAGGCATACTATGTTACGGTTGCATTGAACCCTTTGAAGCCACTTTTGTGGATTTTGAAAGTGCACTCGTCATTGAGGCTACCATCACCAACGAATTTAAACAACAACAAGTTGTGCTTTCTCGCACCTATGAGTTTGAAGCTGATGGCCCAATCGCTGAATCCAATGCCAGTGTCAGTGTAAACGATTCATCTGGGAACACCTTTCAGTTTCAGGATATGGGTAATGGCGTTTACTTGTCCCAACAGGCTTTTTCGGCTCAGGCGGGGACAACTTACGAACTTTTCATTACAACCCAGGATGGTAGAAACTATGGGTCCAACTCGGTTCCATTTTCGCTTGGAACTTCAATAGATGGAATTTCTGCAGAGCGAATTACAAATGACGATGGAGTAGATGGTATGGCTATTCTTGTCAACAGTTTTGACCCAACGGGCAATTCCAACAACTATCGATACGAATATTCAGAAACCTACAGGGTAATTGCCCCGTCATGGTTCCCAGTTGCTTTAATTGGTGACCCAGAACCAGATAGCGGTTGCAATGTGGTACCCGTAAATAATGATTTTCTTGAAAGGGTATGTTATCCGACAGACTTTTCGAATGATATTATACTTACCTCAACCGAGGATCTTGCAGAGGATAGGGTAAGCAATTTTATGGTTCGATTTGTTTCAAGGGATAACTACATCATTTCACATAGGTATAGCATTTTGGTGCGCCAGTTTGTGCAATCCAATGAGGCCTTCACCTTTTATGAACGATTGAATGAGCTTTCAAGTTCTGAAAGTTTGTTTTCTCAGATTCAACCAGGGTTTTTACAAGGGAACGTATTGTCCTTAGAAAATCAAGATGAGAAGGTTTTGGGATTTTTTGATGTTAGTACGGTCTCGGAGCAGCGCATTTTCTTTAACTATGATGATTTTTATCCTGGAGAACCTTTGCCTCCCTATGTGGAGTCATGTAGACCGAGTACTCCAGTTATTGCCAACATGGGAGGGTGTGTTTTGCGTCCCCTTCTGGAGTCAGGGCAAGGAGTTTACACAGGAGATCATGAACCGACAAGCGCAAACGAAGGGCCATATTTAATTGTTTCCAGGGTTTGCGGTGATTGCTCGGTATTAGGAACTAGTGAACTTCCAGATTTTTGGGTTGAATGACGGATGATATTTTCAAATATCGCTGTGAGTTGGCCCTTTTGGCATTTTTGCCATTTACTGGCTGCATAGAGCCTTTTGAAACAGAATTTATTGAATTTGAGGATGCTTTTGTGGTGGACGCCACGATAACAGATGAGATGAAACAACAAGAGATAAATTTAACGCGAACCTATAGATTCCAGGATGATGGACCATCCGGTGAATCTGACGCTTTAATTTCCGTTGTCGATGGTCAAGGGAATAGTTATGCTTTTCAAGAAACGGATAGTGGAAATTACCGGTCAAATGTTGCTTTCGCTGCAACTCCAGATACTGATTACCAACTATTGATAACTTCAGCTTCTGGAAAACGATATAGCTCTAGTTTAATGAGACTGCCTTCCACCAATCAAATAGATAGCATCTATGCGCAACGTATAACCAATGATTTTGGTGAAGACGGAATGGGAATATTCGTTAATACATCAAATTCCTCAGAAACGACTAATTTTTATCGTTTTGAATATGAAGAAACGTATAAGGTAATTGCTCCAAGATGGATTCCCAAAGAATTGGAAGTTGTAGAAACAACACCTCCCAGCGTTATAATTGTGCCGAGATCTTTGGAAGAAAGGGTTTGTTACCCCTCAAGAATGTCCAATGGCTTGATTTTAACAGATACTGAGGATTTTGAGTCAGGAAGAGTGTCCAATTTTATGGTACGCTTTATAGACAGTGATAACTATATCTTATCCCATCGCTACAGCATTTTAGTTAAACAGTACACCCATACTTTGGAAGCTTATACATTTTTAGAAACATTGAACGAGTTTTCGACCAGTGAGAGTGTTTTTTCAGAAACGCAACCGGGATTTCTAGAAGGGAACATTTCGTCTTTGGAGGATTCAAATGAAAAAGTTTTGGGCTTTTTTAATGTATCCGCCGTGGATGAAAAACGAATTTTCTTTAACTATGAGGACTTTTTTCCAGGTGCCGCATTGCCACCATACATAAACCCTTGCGTAGAATCGGCTCCTTTCAATGGATTGTTTGATTTGATTCGATGGGATTTGATTAAATATATAAAAGATAATGAAGGGGAATTTACTTCAGATAATAGTGGCCCATATGTTACAGTTCCTCAGGTTTGTGGAGACTGCACAATTTTGGGTCCATCCGAAGTCCCCGATTTTTGGACAGAATAAATTTGAATTATGAAAAATATTAGCATTGTATTCGTTTTATTGTTGAGTTCGGCGACAGTCTTTGGTCAGTTGTCCAATTCAAAAGCTGTGAATTCTTTTGAAAATCTGCCCAAAGAGCGGGTTTATGTTCATCATAACGAATCCCTGTTATTCTCTGGGGAATACTTGAGATATAAAGTGCATTGTATTGACAAAAGCACGAAAGCGGCTAGTGACATAAGCAAAATTGCATATGTCTCGCTTATCGACAGCAATGGAAAGGCTGTGTTTACCCATAAGGTACGACTGAGTAAAGGTTCTGGATATGGGGATTTCTTTATCCCAACATCCGTACCAACCGGAAGTTATAAATTGTTGGGCTATTCCGAATGGATGAAAAATTTTGAAGTATCAGGATTCTTTCAAACGGATATGCATATTATCAATCCATATCAAGTTACCACAGAATCTCATCTAGAACCAAAGAAAGACTCTTTACAGGAAGCAATCGATGCTAGGATGTTGTCAGTTTCCAATAGCGCTTCTATAGAAAATAAAGCGGTTAAAAGTGCTTTCTTGGATTTAAGTCTTGATAAATCAGTGGTTGGAAAAAGGGAGAAAGTCACCGTATCCATTAGCACAGATAACCTAGCTTCGAGAGGCGGGGACTATACCATTTCCGTCAGAAAACTGGATTCAATTTCCTCTCCAGAACGGATTTCTTCACTATCCTTTTATAATAGCTATGTCGTAAAAGGAACAAACACGATGACTCCCGGAGACAAGATTGCCCATTTACCGGAGTTAAGAGGAGAAGTAATCTCTGGAAGTATAATGGATAAGGAAAGTAAACAACCGATAGAAGGGCAAAGAATCTCCCTTTCATTACCTGGCGATAAATACTTGTTAAAGGTTGCTACGTCCGATATCAATGGACGGTTCAAATTTATCACGAAGCGCGAATACGACAACGTTAATGCTGCCTTGCAGATACTATCCGATGATTGGGATAAGTATGAAGTGGTCTTGGACTCTCCAGACCTGAATATCGAGGTTACGGACTTTTCAGACTTCAAGCTTTCAAAAAAAATGAATGCTTACATCCTAGAAAAGAGTATTCAAAATCAAATAGAAAATGCCTTTAGGGAAAAACGGTCGGATGCCATTCTTCCTGCGGAACATTTGGCTCCTTATTACCGGGAATTTGAGGTAAACTATGACCTCGATGATTACACCAGATTTAATAGCTTGCAAGAAACAATAGTCGAAGTTGTGGACCAGGTATCCGTAAGAAGATTGAATAATGGAGAACGCGTTTTTGAAATTAGACCTGCCGAAGGCTTTACAGACCTTAGTATGTTGCCCATGGTTTTTGTGGATGGCCTATTCTTAAAACGCCACGAAGATTTTATGGACTACAGCGCAAAAAAAGTCATGAGCATCAGTTTTTCAAGAGATAAAGTAATGTTGGGCTCGCAAGCTTTTCAAGGAGTTTTATTTTTCAAAACCATTGAAGGCGGGTTTTATGATGACTTTTACGCACCACATATTAAAAATGTTGAACTTTTTAAACCACAACCAAGGAAAACATATTTTACCCAAGAGTACTCCGAGAAGGGAGAAGATGATCGGATTCCCGATTTTAGACATCAATTGCTTTGGAATCCCATGCTTAACATTTCTGATGGTCAAAAAGAGGTGATTTTCTATACATCCGATGTTACCGGAGACTATGAATTGGTTATAGAAGGCTTTACGTCAAATGGAAATCCTGTTTCCGCTAAAGAACGTTTTTCAGTAAAATAGCTATCTGCATTTTGACAACGGAGTGTTGTTAATTTCCTTAAAACGGGATTGATTTGAGATAAGTTAATCCACGCATTTAGGTAGAACTTACCTTTGGGATAGTTGTTTATAGAAATAATTATGCATAGTTGGCTATGATAATTACATTCATAAGTATGAAGAAATATTTCCACACTTATGTTTTTCTTCAATAGTTGTCATATTACCACTTGTACAACAATTAAAGTCTTCCTTCTGACTTTTTTAAGCTCTTTTTTTGCTCCATTTTATTTGATGTCCCAAGAGGTCCAAAAAGGTGAAGAGGAATATTATGAGTGGTTTGATAAAGCAATGGGGATTGAAAACACCGCATTATACAATGGTATAGGCTACGTAGAAAAATATAAGGTAATCAACAATTATCATAAGTTCTATAAAACCACTGATTTCCTGAAGGGTTCCATTGTCTATGATGGACACCATTATTTTGGATTGGAAATGAAATACGATTTGGATGAAGATTTGGTTTTATTGAATCTAAAGAAAGGGTTGCGAATTGTTCTGCTGCAACTCATTAAAAGCAAGGTTGATAGTTTTATTATAGATGGACATAAATTCATTAATATCAGGGATAGTTTACCAAATAATCCCGGTATTTCAGGTTTCTATGAGGTGCTTTTGGAAAACCAACACCTTAAACTTTTCGAAAAACACAAAAAAAAGAGATTCCAAAAAGCTGGGAACAATTCTGTGTATTATGAGTTCAAAAGCAGGAATGTTATGTTTCTATTTTACAATCAACAGTATTATCCATTGAGAAATAGGAAGGATTTAGTAAAAGTTTTTCCAGAATATAAAAAAGAGATTGAGGGATTATCGAAGAAAAAATTCCCTAAATCCAATACAAGAGATTATCTAATTACACTTTCTAATAGGATTTCCGGGTTACTTGCGGAAGACCGAAAATTGGTACAATGAAACATGTTCTTACGATAATGGTATTGCTCAGCTTTAAATTGGTCATGGCCCAAAATGACTCAATTAAAGTATCAATATCATTTAATGATCAGAACATTGTCGATGTTTTAAATGAAATAGAAGAGCTAACGGAGTATCGTTTCTATTATGTTCAAGATTGGTTGGCTGATACAAAAATTTCTGGAAGTTATGAGGATGTCGAAATCCAGGAATTACTTGAAAACATATTCAATGAAACAATCATCAATTTTTACATCTTAAAAGATAAGAGAGTTGCTTTGAACAGAAACAATATTATCTATGATCAATTGCCACCTGGTTTTTTTGGTGCTTTAAAAAAGGAAGACAAACCTAAAAACCAAAACAGGGTTGTAGCGAATAACCCCATATTACTTTCAAAAGAGAATGCTTCGGAGAGACGAGAAGTGGAAACGGTGAGGATAGGGAAAGAACACATTACTGAAAGAAAAGGATTTGTTTTAAACGGATATATAAAAAGCAGGAATTCCGGGGAACCTATTCTCAACCTTTCGATAATCATTAAGAATAGAGATATCGGAGTGGTTACCGATGCTACTGGATTTTATGAGATAGAATTACCGCCGGGATTGAGTATATTGGAAACAAGCTCCCTTGGATTTCAACCTATTCAAAAAAACATTATCATCTATAATGATGGAAATCTGGATATAACCCTTGATCAAAGCATTGAAAGGTTAGAAGAAGTTGTGGTCAGCGCCGATGCAGACAAAAATGTTGAGGAAGCTATCATGGGAACCACAGAAATTTCATCGGAAGAAACAAAAAACATACCTGTTGTTCTTGGAGAAAGAAATATTCTAAAAGTTGCCACTGCTTTGCCCGGAATTAGTTCGGCCGGAGAAGGCGCTACCGGATTCAATGTTAGAGGGGGTAACGCGGACCAAAATTTGGTACTTATGGACAACGCGGTAATTTACAATCCCACCCACTTTTTTGGCATTTTCCAGGCAATGAACCCCTTTACGGTTCAAGATTTGACAATATATAAAGGAAGTATTCCAGCTGAATTTGGAGGTCGGTTATCCTCAGTTTTCGATATAACGAATAAAAATGCAAACACGGAAAAGTTCGCTGGTGAAGCTTCAATCGGTCCGGTTACCAATAATATTGCACTCGAAATTCCAATTATTGATAAGAAGTCAGCCTTGCTGATTGGTGGAAGAAGTTCCTACTCCGATTGGATATTAAGGTCATTGGAAGAAGAGTCATTAAAAAACAGTCAAGCTTCATTTTATGACTTACTAGCAAAGTACGACCATAAGGTAAACCAGAACAACGATATACAGTTTTCCGGGTATTATAGCCGGGATGCTTTTAGCATAACATCAGACTCATTGTACAATTACAGCAATAGATTGTTCTCATTAAACTGGAACCATAAATTCAACGAAAAAAACACCGGTAGTTTGCAATTGACGAATAGCGAATACAGGTTTAACATTGATTTTGATGGTGAATCGGATACTGATTTTCGATTTGGGTACAAAGTAAACGAGACCGCGTTAAAACTTAAAATGAACTATTTATATAATCGTTCACATAATTTTGAATATGGTATTGCATCCAAACTGTATTTAGTAAATCCTGGAGATATAAACCCGACAGGTTCATTATCTATCGTAGAATCTTTAAGAATACCAAGGGAAAAAGCTCTTGAATCAGCCGTTTTTTTATCAGACACCTATGCCGTGAACGACAAATTGTTGTTGGATTTGGGGTTTCGATATTCTATTTATTCAAGTTTGGGGGAATCCGAACAGCGTATTTATGAAGCAGGCTTACCGAAAGACGAAGGGACATTGATTGATAGGGTTCAATATGGAAACAATGAGGTGATAAAAACATATACAGGACCCGAGTTCAGGGTATCAGGAAGGTATTTTTTAGCTGAAGACTTTTCTGTAAAAGCGAGCTATAATAGCACTTTTCAATACATTCATACATTATCGAACAATACTACCGTATCACCTATAGATACATGGAAACTCTCAGATATAAACATAGAACCACAAAGAGCACGGCAATATGCCCTAGGATTGTACAAAAATTTTGACGGCGATAATTTTGAACTGAGTCTAGAGGGGTATTATAAAAAATCCAAAAATAATCTTGATTTTAAAGTAGGGGCGGACCTGTTGTTAAATGAAAGTATTGAGACCGAAGTATTGCAAGGAGAAGGTAAGGCCTATGGCGTAGAGTTTTTACTCAGAAAAAATAGAGGTAAGTTCAACGGTTGGTTGGGATATACATACTCTAGATCTTTTTTGAAACTGGACAGTGACTTTGCGGAGGAAACAGTAAACAACGGCGAATATTTTCCAGCTAATTATGACAAACCGCATGACCTTAGTCTTGTGGCAAATTATAAGCTCACAAAACGATTTAGTTTTTCGGCCAACGTGGTTTACCAGACCGGGAGACCAGTTACATACCCTATTGGAAGTTATACATTTAGGGGCGCGGAATATGCATTTTATAGCGATCGAAACAAATTTAGAATTCCGGACTATTATCGAGTAGACCTAAGTTTTAATGTTGAAGGCAACCATAAGTTGAAAAAATTGGCTCATAGCTTTTGGAATATTTCGGTTTATAACGTGTTAGGCAGAAACAACCCATACTCTGTATTTTTTGTTACAGAAAATGGGCAGATAAAAGCTTATAAAAGTTCAATTTTTTCAATACCAATACCAACGATAACTTATAATTTCAAATTCTAAGTGTCCTTGACTTGAATAAGTTCAAAATGTATAGATGTTATCTTTTTTTTCTAATCGTTCTTAGCAGCTGTGTTGAGCCCTTTGAAGCTACAACAGAAGAATTTGAAAGTGCCTTGGTAATTGATGCATTGATAACCAACGAACTCAAATTCCAAACAATATCTTTGACGAGAACATATCGTTTCGAGGAAGAACCAGAAGGAGAGACCAATGCTATTGTTAGTATTTCTGGAGATGACGGAGAGGAGTATAATTTCAATGAAAGCTCACCGGGAATATATGTTTCATCCATAATGTTCAATGCGAAGCCAAATGTCAATTATGAACTGTCCATAACCACTAGCGCAGGCAGTTCTTATGTATCTAAACCAACCTTACTTACCAAGAGCTTGGCAATGGACGATTTATACGCATCCGTAGTAACAAACGACCAAAATGTAGAAGGCGTGTCAATCATGGTGGACACCTTCGATCCTCAAGCTGAATCACTCTACTATAGATTTGATTATGAAGAAACCTATAAAATTGTTGCACCAAATTGGAACCCACAAGATTTATATATTGTCTCAGAAACTCCACCTATTCTTGGTTTTGAAATTAGACCTAGGGAAGAAGAAGTCTGCTATAACACCGTTAACTCCATCAAAATAATTTTGGCGAATACCAGTGGGTTCACTGAGGATAGACTTTCAGGTTTCCAGGTGAGATTTATAGGCAGAGATGACTATATAATAGGTCATCGGTATAGCATTTTGGTAAAACAATATGTGATTTCAAGAGAAGCGCACGCCTTTTATAAAACCCTAAGTGAACTTTCTGGGTTGGAAAGTATATTTTCCGAGAATCAGCCGGGATTCTTTAATGGTAACATTGTGGCACAGAATGACCCTAGGGAAAAAGTAATTGGATTTTTTGACGTATCGGCCGTGAACCAAGAAAGAATATTTTTTAATCACCAAGATTTCTTTCCTGATGATTTGATTCCTGCCTACCCCAATGATTGTTTTGTTACCAACCCTGTAATTTCCGAGGTGATCAATGGGGTAAGGTTTAATAATATTAAGTTTTTTGGGGTGCCAGGTCCTGATGAACCTCGAGATGGACCTTATAAGGTGGTGCCCAGGGTCTGCGGTGATTGCACAGTTCTTGGTGACAGTGAAATCCCAGATTTTTGGATAGAATAATATGAACTCAATAAAAAACATAGCAAAATTATTCTGGGTTGTTTTCATCGTTCCATGCTGTTCGTTCGGTCAATTGAGTTCGTCAGATGCTGATTTTAATGCGGCTTATCCCAACATTCCTCAAGAAAAAATATTCATTCACTACAATACCAGCCTGTTGTTTTCAGGTGAATATTTGTATTATAAAGTGTATAACCTTAATTGCGAGTCCAACGAGTTAAGCAATCTCAGCAAGATTGCCTATGTAGAATTGGTTGATGAAGACATGCAATCCATATTTAAGCATAAAATCCGCTTGGTAAAAAGCGCAGGGCAGAGTGATTTTTTTATTCCCGCTACGGTTCCATCAGGAAATTACAAACTCCTAGGATATACACAATGGATGAAAAATGGTAATCAAGACAATTTTTTTCAAGGGGATATAGCAATAATTAACCCATACCAAAGTAATCAGGAGCGAATACTCCTAGAAGAGGATACCTTAAAATTGAAAACTTCAGTTCAAGCAAAACATAAAAGCATTTTGACGGAAGGTGTTGGCACCAATAACTGGAAAAGTGATGGATTTGAAAAAGACATTTTTAATAAAAGATCCAAAGTAGTTTTTAGTTTGAAGAACTTTTTTGATAACTATTCCGAAGGAACCTATTCACTCTCCGTTAGAAGGATTGACACTATAACCACGCCCATCAGACCAACTTCTAAAAAAGAATTTTCTAAACCAGGACAACAGAAAACCAATGATTTTTGGAAGGAACCAAATAATAGGATGTTTTATCCAGAATTACGAGGAGAACTTATTTTTGGTAAAATCACCCCAAAAGATTCCATCAGCAGTATAAATAATATTGAAGTTGCAATTTCAATTCCCGGAAAAGAGGGTCATGAATTAAAAGTAATAAATACCGATGAAGATGGTAGATTTTATGCGAATCTTGAAAAGGAATACAATGGTACGCAAGCCATTGTTCAGGTACTTGGCGAAAATAGGCATAACTATAACGTAGTTTTGGACCAAGGGCAATCAACAAACTATCCGGAAATGACCTTCAATAAGTTCGGGATAACCCCTGAAATGGAAGATATCATTCTAGAAAGAAGTGTTCACAATCAAATCGAAAATGGATATTTTCAGATAAAATCAGACACTTTAAAGCAGGTTTCGCCCATTGAGCAATCCTATGAAAATATTATGACGATCTATAATTTGGATGACTATACCCGCTTTTCCACAATCAGCGAAACCTTGGTTGAAGTGGTTGAATTGGTGTGGGCCACTAAGACCCAAAAAGGAGGGACTTTTTATGTCAAGGAACATAATTATGATACATTTTTAAGTCCTGAATTTTCCCCTTTGATTATTGTTGATGGTATCTTGATACAAGATCAGAACCACCTTTTAGAATACAATGCCAGAAATGTAAAAAGCATTAGTTTTTTACGAAGTAAATATGTGGTAGGCCAGAAAATTTTTCAAGGAGTACTAATGGTTGATACCATAGATAGAGATTATAAATCCCCAGAATTGGGCGAACATATAATCACCGTGAATTTATTTAAACCTGAGCCAGACAAAAAATACTATAAACAGCGGTACGATGAAACTGAGGGCGGTAAAACGGTTAAAACACTAGATTTTAGATATCAATTACTTTGGGAGCCAAATCTTGATATTTCCAGTGAAAATGAAGAGGTTATTTTCTTTACTTCCGATATTGTTGGTGACTACGAACTGATCATAGAAGGGTTTACGTCAAATGGAAACCCGGTATCCGTCAAAGAAAGGTTTACGGTTAAATAGAACTGTACTACTTTTTAAGCATCATAAAAGAACCTTCTTTTTATGCTTATAAAAGTTTATGGCAGCGCGGTATTTGGGGTTGAGGCCCAAACCATTGTGGTAGAAGTCAATGTTGATCAAGGTATCGGTTATCATTTGGTGGGATTACCCGATAATGCTGTTAAAGAAAGTAACTTTCGCATTGCTGCTGCACTTCAAAATAATGGTTTTCGAATTCCTGGAAAGAAAATAACAATTAATATGGCTCCTGCAGACCTTAGAAAAGAAGGTTCAGCCTACGACCTCACTTTAGCGATTGGTATTCTTGCCGCCTCCAAGCAAATTCAATCTGAGAATATTGAGGCATATGTCATAATGGGTGAACTTTCTTTGGATGGAAGTCTGCAGCCTATAAAAGGAGCCTTGCCAATAGCTGTAAAAGCTCGAGAAGAAGGCTTCAAGGGTTTTATCCTCCCCATGGAAAATGCTATGGAAGCTGCTGTTGTAGATGATCTGGAGGTGTTTGGTGTGGAGAACATAAGTGAGGTGATTGATTATTTTGATCAGAAAAGCCAACTTCAACCAACCAGAGTAGATACCAGAACTGAATTTTTTAAGAATGTACATTTTCCTGAATTTGACTTTTCCGATGTAAAGGGACAAGAAGGCATAAAACGGTGCATGGAAATTGCAGCAGCTGGAGGGCACAATGTCATTTTGATAGGTCCTCCGGGAGCGGGTAAAACGATGTTGGCCAAACGACTACCATCAATTTTACCACCCATGACACTTCAAGAGGCTCTTGAGACTACTAAAATCCATAGTGTTATTGGTAAATTAAAGAACACTGGATTAATGAGCCTAAGGCCATTTCGTAACCCACATCATACCATTAGTAGTGCAGCTTTGGTAGGAGGTGGAAGTTATCCGCAGCCCGGTGAAATTTCGTTGGCGCACAATGGTGTCCTTTTTTTGGATGAATTGCCTGAATTTGAACGAAGAGTGCTTGAAGTCATGCGTCAGCCTATGGAAGATAGAGAGGTAACCATTTCAAGGGCCAAGTTTTCCGTAACCTATCCAAGCAGCTTTATGCTAGTCGCCAGTATGAACCCAAGTCCCTCGGGGTATTTTAATGATCCAGATGCACCTCAAACTTCATCTCCATCGGAAATGAAACGTTATTTGAACAAAATTTCTGGGCCATTGTTGGATAGAATCGATATCCATATTGAAGTTGTACCTGTTCCATTCGAAAAATTGTCCAATAAAAGTACGGGAGAATCCAGTAGTGTCATTCGTGGGAGGGTGGTAGCGGCTAGGGCAATCCAAAATCACAGATTTTCATCCTTTAGTAATGTGCATTACAACGCACAAATGAACACAAAACAGATACAACGGTTTTGCGCTTTAGATGAGCGATCCATGGACTTGTTGAAGAAAGCTATGGAACGGTTAAATCTTTCAGCCAGAGCATATGACAGGATATTAAAACTGGCTAGAACAATCGCTGATTTAGAGAAAACTGAAAAAATTGCAACTCCGCATGTATCTGAAGCCATTCAATACAGGAGTTTGGATAGGGAAGGGTGGTTGGGCTAACTATAATTTCTCAATTTAATGGTCCATTGATAGCGTTTAAAAAGTTTTATGCTTAGATAAAGGGCCAAATGGATCGAATTTAGTTTTTTCTTAAATCTGATTGTTGGTTTGTTGAAATATTCACTAATGCTGTATTTCGTGTCGATTCCTTTTTCCTTCAACATGCAGTAGCCCTGATAACGTAAGTATGGCGCCATATTTTTCCCTCGATATGATTCAAAAGTGTACATGTTCTTGAGATAGCTCTCATTAGGCTTTAGTTCAAAACTTTTCCCACGAAAATTTAGATGGTTGTTTTGAATAAACATATACGCAACAATGTCATCATGCCTTTTAATTCCTATACAGGTTTGACCATTTTCTAAGTTTTTTTTGAGGTTTTTATGTCCGATACCACGAATACGTTGTTGAATAATATCTATTTCACTAAATCCGAAATATGATACCGCATAATCCTTCGGATTATCTTTTATTTTTGGAGGTGTGATTGGAGTTACCTCTTCCTTCACCCAATAATATGGCATAAAATCAAGTCCCACTCCGGCTAATCTATTTCTAACACCAAGAAGGAGTCCGCCGTGCTTAACAATCTTCCAAACCCAATTGATTTTATCTGGGAGGGTGTTCTTACCTGTTTCCATCTAGAGTGTTAGTTATTTTTCAGACCTTCCATATTCTTTCTCATTGTTTCGAAGTTTCATTTTACTTCTAAATTCCATAGGAGACATAATAGCTCTCTCGTTTGCATTGGCTATTGTATGAACCCTTTTGACTAAATCTGAGTTGGAAGCCAATTTAGTGCGCTTTTGGTCATACCAAATATTATCCTCAATACCAACACGTACGCCTCCACCAATTGCAATCGCAATAGAGTTCATTTTCAATTGTTCATTTCCAATCCCTGCCAAACTCCACAACGAATTTTCTGGAAGATCATTTAGCATAACCCCGGCGTTGAGCAAATTGGCCTGGGCACAGGCAATATTTCCCAAAAGAAGGTTGAAATAAAACGGCGGCTTTAACAATCCCTTTTTTTCTAAATACTTTGCATAATTGATCATGCCGATATCAAAGACTTCCAACTCGGGGACTATGCCATTTTTCATCATAATACCCGCCAAGTCTTGAATCATTTTAGGAGAATTGATGCTCGCCGTTGAATTAAAATTCAACGAGCTTAACGTAAGACTACCCATATCGGGCTTTAGATTGCCTTCCAAAAAAAGAGGGTCTGCCCGTAGCTCAAGTTCAGAAAAATTTCGGCCGCTCAACGATACACATATGACGAGCTGAGGGGCATATTTTCGTATACCTTCTATGATTTGCCCATAGATTTCCTTTTTATAGGTGGGAATTCCGCTTACTTCTTCGCGTGCATGAAGATGCACCATGGTTATTCCAATTTCATCTGCCTCCAGCACGTTTTCAACTATTTCTGACACACTAATTGGAACATGAGGGGTCATTTCCTTGGTCGGAATCATTCCGGTAGGCGTGAAATTGATTATTAAGTTTTCAGACATAGTATGTTTTACTGGTAACAACTAAAGTACGGAGTGCTGTGGAAGATGAGTATTATTATGGACAGACTAACAATTTATTGGATGAGTTACCAAAACACTACTTATAAAAATGAATTAAAAAATGTATACAGCTAGAGATAAATTTCAAAGAGATTATGTTTTAAGGGATTAGTAATCAATATTTTAAAAAAATCTAGCAAAAACTTTAAATAATCAAAAAATAAAGTTAAATCCTACATTAAAACGTGCATAAGACTGCTTGGGTTGTACTTTTGCGGCCGTTTTTTAGAGAATTGAGCTATGCAATGTGTGGAACTGAACCCAGCGGGTAATTTTGACCCATGGGAGCCAAAAATGATAGATGAGCTTCTTCATCAAGAAATTAAGGATTCATTGGGAGAACGACTAGTTTTCGAAAACGAAACCGTGAAACTATGGGACATACGCCTTGAGCCCGGAGAACGGATACCCTTTAGAAAACACAATGCAAATTATAATTGGGTATGTGTTACCGGAGGCTTGGCGCTTACCCGCCATGGTAATGGTAAAATTAGCATGGTAAAATTGGAACCTGGGGAAACAGAATATTGGGAATTTGAAGGAAAGAACTACACCAATGATCTTGAGAACATTGGTGATAGAACAATCGCTATAAATGTTTTGGAATACAAGGAATCCAGTGACATAGGAAAACTTCTCTGTTCCGATTAAATAACCTTGGTGTTGGCTTTTAAACCTGTGATAATGCCAAGTATATTTTGCACAGTATCTTCCAAATAATATTTTACTGCTAAATGAGGTATTCGTATGGTGGTAAAGCCATTCTTAAAGGAATGCATCGCTTCCTCTAGGTCGTTAATTGCTTGCTCATGGGTTATCATGTTGTAATCTTTATCAATTTCAATGTTAAGTTTTACCCTTGAAATTGCAACATCCACTGATTTTTTACCATCCCACCATTCTAACATAGGGTGTGCTCCCGCTTCTTTTAATGCATAGAAGAGTTGAATCGCTTCTAGCGGTGTATTGTTGTCAAGGATAATCTTTTTAATAAGTCGGGTGTGTCGTTCGCAAAGTTCAACGCCCAAAGAGTCCATGGATGCGTTGTATTGCTCACGCCCGATACTTTTTTCACAATCTTTACAAGTCATGAGTATAGGTCAAGTTTTGGTCAATAATATGATTTGGGATTATTATAACTTTGACATTCTTCTAATCGTATAAATCTTCGACGTACTGCACCCCATTTTTAGATGAAATACATTTTTTTAGATGAAACGCACATTTTCTGACAAAACATTTTAATTTCAGCGTAAGAAAAATAAGAGATATGTTCAAAAAAATCGGCCCTGGAGTATTAGTTGCAGCTGCGTTTGTTGGCCCAGGAACCATCACCATATGCACATTAGCCGGTGTCAATTTCGGTTATGCCCTAATTTGGGCGGTAGTTCTGTCCATTGTGGCAACAATTGTACTTCAAGAAATGGCCGGAAGAATAGGAGTAGTTTCCCAAACAGGCCTTGTTGATGTATTAAAAGCTGAGCTCAACGTACCGTGGTTACGAAATACAGTATTAGGAATTGTACTTGCTGCTATTCTAATAGGAAATGCGGCCTATGAGGGCGGTAATATTGGTGGGGCTACCTTAGGATTGCAAGGACTTTTCGGTCAAGGAACATTTGAGACCTTCTATCCTTTAATTGTAGGAATCTTGGCATTCCTTTTATTGTGGTGGAGCAATTATAAAACTTTGGAAAAAATATTTGTTGGACTTGTTGCAGTAATGGGGATTTGTTTTGTGTTATGCGCGATCATTACAAAACCATCTATTTCCGAAGTACTCAATGGGATGTTTATTCCAAAATTGCCAGAGGACAGCTTACTTACCGTTATAGCTTTGGTAGGAACAACGGTTGTGCCTTATAACCTGTTTTTGCATGCATCATTGACCAAAGAAAAATGGAAATCTACAAATGACTTAAGAGATGTAAAACGAGATACCATTATTTCAATAGCACTGGGTGGTTTTGTATCAATAGCCATATTGATTACTGCAGCTGCTGCGCCAATTCAAAATGTGGATAATGTTCTTGATATGGCAATTGGACTAGAACCTCTATTTGGGAAAATGTCGCGTTACTTTCTAGGTATCGGATTGCTGGCGGCAGGAATCACTTCGGCAATAACAGCACCTTTGGCAGCGGCATTTGTAACTAGCAGTTGTTTTGGGTGGGATAATGGGATGCAAAACAAAAAGTTTAAACTGACATGGGCCATTGTACTGTTTTCAGGAGTAGCATTCCTTTCCTTTAATATCAAACCCATACAGATCATTCAATTTGCCCAAGTCGCCAATGGCGTATTACTTCCAATAATGGCCATATTATTACTTTGGGTAGTGAACAAAAAATCCGTGATGGGCACCCATACAAACAGTTTAACCCAGAATGTTTTTGGATTTTTGATCGTAGGGTTTTCGATTTTTCTTGGAGTAAAGAGTATTTTAAAGGTAATTGGATTGTTTTAAATGAAGAAGTGGTCTATTGATATCAATTGCGATGTTGGGGAAGGGGTTGGAAACGAAGATGACCTACTTCCGTTCATAAGCTCTTGCAATATTGCATGCGGAGGGCATGCTGGAGACATTGCGTCGATGGAATATGTGATTGGACTAGCCAAAAAACATCATTTAAAAATTGGAGCACACCCTTCATATCCAGATAAAACAAATTTTGGAAGACAAGTACTTTCAATATCAGATGATGATTTGAAAATTAGTATTATCGACCAGTTAAGAACCTTTAACAGGGTGCTTGAAAAAGAAAATGCTCAACTTCATCATATAAAGGCACACGGAGCTTTGTATAATGAAACGGCAAAGAATAAATCCTTGGCCCTGCTTTATTTGGAGGCCATCAAACCGTATCTGGGAAATACATTCGTATATGTTCCGTATGGTTCAGTGATTGCGGAATTAGCTATTGAAAATGGCTTCAGAATCATTTATGAAGCGTTTGCTGACCGAAACTATAACACAGATTTAAGTTTGGTTTCCCGAAAATTGAGTAATGCATTGATTGAGGAGCCCCAAAAGGTTTTGGAGCACATTCTTTTTATTATCCAAAAAGGGAAGGTAAGGACAGTTTCTAAAGAAGAAATTGAAATAAAGGCGGATACATTATGTATTCATGGAGATACGCCTTCTGCATTACAAATATTGATGTATCTTTCCCGAGAATTACCCAATAGTGGAGTGCAGCTGAAGTGAAGAACTATTCCATAAACATCAAACCCTTCGGAAAAAGGGCCGTTCTTATTGAATGGCCAAAAAAAGTGGACGAATCCATTTTAGAGGATATTCTTGATTTCTCAAATAGTTTTAAAAACTTGAACCTTCCAAATTGGGAGATGTCTGCTGCATATAATTCCCTCACCATGGTCAACAACACAGAAGATATTGACTTTGTAGAGATGGTGCCCCTAATTAAAGATTGTTACTCCAAAAAAACTAGCTCAGACAATAAAAGTAAACGCTTTCTATGGAGAATACCTGTATGTTATGATTCGGATTTTGCCATCGACTTGCAGGAGACTTCAAAAACCTTAGGTGTTTCTGCGAAGGAGCTAATAGACTTACATACGGGAAACCAATATACTGTATACGGCATAGGTTTTTTACCCGGTTTTATGTATTTGGGAGGACTTCCTGCTGAACTAGAAATACCACGACGTAAAGAACCCAGATTGTTGGTGAATAAAGGTTCTGTCGGACTAGCAGGAAAGCAAACTGGAATTTACCCGCAAGATTCTCCTGGAGGCTGGAATATTATCGGTAGTTGTCCTATTCCAATTTTTGATGCGAGAATCGAGAACCCTTGTTTCGTGAATGTTGGGGATAAGATTCAGTTTTATCAAATATCAAAGGCGGAATACGATTTGCATAAAATAGAAACAGAGGTGGGAATATATAAACTTGAAAAAACCCCATTGCATGCTTAAGGTCTTAAAATCAGGTTTTTTCCTTACCATTCAAGATTTAGGACGATTTGGCAATCGGCATATAGGTGTACCCGTTTCTGGCGCACTGGATTCCGTTTCAGTAAAAAGAGCAAATAAAATGTTGGGGAATGATCCCAAGGATGCGGTATTGGAAATAACGATGACTGGACCTACTTTGCAGTTTGAGGCAACAACATACATATGTCTTTCAGGTGCTGAACTTTCAGCAACATTGAACAATAAGCCAATAGATAATAATCAGGTAATCAGGGTTAATCAGGGTGACATATTATCCTACGGCAAGTTGGAAAATGGTTTTCGAAACTATTTGGCGGTAAAAGGAGGCTTTAAATCTGAAGAAATTCTAGGGAGCAGATCACAATACTACCCTGTTACTCATAAAAAATGCTTGAAAGATGGTGATGAAATTTCATTTAATGAGATACAATCATTTGCACCTTCGATTTCCGAAGTAAAAATCAAAAATCACTACGAGCTTGATTATTTAGAAGTAGATAAAGGCCCGGAATATGATATGCTTTCAGATAAGCAACTAGAGTCACTCTTTTCCAGGCAGTTTACAGTATCCAAAGCCAATAATAGAATGGCATATCAAATAGAAGAACTCATTACGGGTCATGATACTACCATGTTGACCTCTGGAACAATACCAGGTACCGTCCAGTTTACCCCCGCAGGTAGATTAATAGTCCTAATGAAAGACGGTCAAACAACGGGTGGGTATCCTAGAATTCTACAACTTACGGAAGAGGCCATAAGCGTATTGGCTCAGAAAAAATTTGGAGACACACTGACCTTTAAGCTTTTATAATCTCTTATAAACTTGGTCAAAAGGAATACGAAATCGTGGGACATAAACCCCATGTTCCTCTCGTACCCCACAACCAATGACCATATTTACTTCACTGCTAGAGGGTAATCCAAGAATTTTTTTTATGCGCAAAGAATCATGCCCTTCCATCGGGCAGGTGTCATATTCGATGGCCGCCATGCTGACCATAAAATTCTGTGCGGCAAGACCTGCACTTTTATGGGCGACAATCCGCATGTCAGATTGTCTTACCTGTCTATATGTTGGTTTAAACATACCAACAATCTGAAACATAAAATATTTTATCCATCCCAACAATCCAAGAAAATCAAAATAAACCGTTGGCATAATTTTCTCATAATAATTCAAAGCGAATTTTTCAGGTTTACTATATTCTTCTCTAGGTTTTTTGCCAAAACTGGATTTTAAAAAGCTAAGATTGGCTTTTATTCGACTCCTCCATAAATCTTTTCGAACCACAACTACAATAATTTGTTGTGCTGTTTTTGCCGCCTTCTGACCTAGGCATGCAACGCTTAATTTGTCCAAAGTATGGGGTTGGGTTACATGATAAAACTCCCAAAGTTGAAGATTGCTGCTGGTTGGTGCCAAAACCGCATTTTCAACACATTTCTTTACTTTGTCTGAATCCAACTTGATATCGTCTTTGAATATGCGGACGGACCGTCGATACTGAATAGCATCGGTAACACTTTTTTCCATAGCTTTAAAGATATCGAAAACAATATTTTTTTGTACTATTGAAGTATGAAACAAAATAATACAATCAATAACGTCGTCATTATTGTTCCCCTTAGGGAATGATACAGACTTGCCATTGATTGAGAAAAGCCTGTATCGAATGAGATACAGGCTTTTTTTATGCGTATTGAAACTAAATGAATATGGGATTTTAAAATAAGATAAAATATTGAAATTCAGTTAAATACGTATTTATTGATGCAGATGGATTTAGAACCACTTAAACTGTTAAAATTATTGGGTATTTGAAACATCTATCTTTGGATAGTAGAGTAAATTCAACGGAATTCTGGATTAGAAAGAATATTATTAATGGAATTGAATAAGTATAGTAAAAATGTAACCCAAGACCCAACGCAGCCTGCCGCTCAAGCAATGTTATATGCGATTGGATTGACCGAGGAAGACCTTAAAAAGCCATTGGTGGGGATTGGGAGCACAGGGTATGAAGGGAACCCATGTAACATGCATCTGAATGAGTTGTCAACCTATGTAAAGGAAGGAACTTTTGAAGGTGATTTGGTAGGACTTATCTTCAATACAATCGGCGTTAGTGATGGAATTTCAATGGGAACATACGGAATGCGTTATTCACTTCCATCTAGAGATATTATTGCAGATTCCATGGAAACAGTTGTTCAGGCCATGAATTATGATGGCTTGGTAACTGTGGTTGGTTGTGACAAGAACATGCCGGGTGCACTAATGGCCATGATCCGCTTGGATAGGCCTTCCGTTTTGGTATACGGAGGTACAATTTCACCTGGATGTTTGAACGATAAAAAGCTGGATGTAGTTTCTGCGTTTGAAGCTTGGGGCGAAAAGGTCGCTGGAACCATGAATGAGGATGAATATAAAAGCGTAATTCAGAATGCATGCCCTGGTGCTGGAGCGTGTGGCGGAATGTATACGGCAAACACAATGGCATCAGCAATTGAAGCACTAGGTATGTCATTGCCATATAGTTCTTCAAACCCAGCAGTGGGTGGTCATAAAAAGAAAGATTGTGTTGACTCGGGCAAGGCATTAAAACATCTACTCGAGAATGATATTAAACCAAGTGACATCATAACCAAAAAGTCCTTGGAGAATGCAGTCCGCTTAATAACCATATTAGGTGGGTCCACAAATGCAGTACTTCATTTCTTAGCCATTGCCAAAGCGGCAGAAATCGATTTTGGACTAGAAGATTTTCAACGTATAAGTGATACAACTCCGTTTTTGGCTGACCTTAAGCCCAGTGGTAAATACTTGATGGAAGATCTTCACAACGTAGGAGGGGTGCCTGCCGTCATGAAATTCATGCTGAAACATGGAATGCTTCATGGTGATTGCCTTACTGTAACGGGAAAAACCATTGCAGAAAACCTGGAAGAGGTTGCTGATTTGTCTGAAGGGCAAAAAGTGGTTATGGATTTAGACAATCCAATTAAAGAAACAGGGCACTTAAGAATTCTATACGGGAATTTGGCCAGCGATGGCGCAGTGGCCAAAATAACAGGAAAAGAAGGTCTGCATTTCTCAGGACCTGCCAAAGTTTTTGAAGGGGAGTTTGCTGCAAATGACGGCATCAAAAATGGCCTGGTTAAGAAAGGTGATGTTGTGGTAATTCGATATGAAGGACCTAAAGGAGGGCCTGGAATGCCAGAAATGCTCAAACCTACAGCTGCGATTATGGGAGCTGGCTTGGGTAAAGATGTAGCCTTGATAACAGATGGTCGATTCTCAGGTGGAACCCACGGTTTTGTGGTGGGACATATTGCACCTGAAGCTCAGGAGGGAGGTGCTATCGGACTAGTTGAAGATGGAGATGTGATAACCATTGATGCGGAGAAAAATAGCATCAGTGTAGCAGTTTCCGCAGAAGAATTGAGCAGAAGAAAGGAAAATTGGGAACAACCTCCTCTTAAGGTAAGAAAAGGTAGTTTGTACAAATACGCCAAAACGGTATCCTCAGCCTCGCTAGGTTGTGTTACCGACATGATTTAAAAACATTTCCCAAAATGTATTGGGAGCATATAATCCTTAAATAAGGTTTATGGAGACTTTGAAAGCGCAAAAAACAGAAAAGAAAAAAGAAACGTCAATTCGTATCACTGGGGCAGAAGCCATTATCCATTGTTTGTTGGCTGAAGGTGTGGACTTAATTTATGGCTATCCAGGAGGAGCTATTATGCCAGTCTATGATGAACTTTATAAGTTCCAGGACAAACTGACCCATATTCTCACAAGACATGAGCAAGGAGCTACCCATGCCGCTCAAGGATATGCACGTGTAAATGGAAAAGTGGGGATTGCTATGGCTACCTCCGGCCCTGGAGCTACCAATTTGGTTACTGGCTTAGCAGATGCACAAATAGATTCCACTCCCATGGTATGCATTACAGGACAAGTTCCAAGACACTTATTGGGTTCGGATGCTTTTCAGGAAACCGATATCGTAGGGATATCTACTCCCGTCACCAAGTGGAATTATCAAATCACCAAGGCTAGCGAGATTCCTGAAATCATGGCTAAAGCCTTCTACATTGCGCGTTCTGGGAGACCAGGGCCAGTTTTGGTCGATATCACTAAAAACGCTCAGTTTGATGAGTTCGATTTTGTATATGAAAAATGTACAGGTGTTAGAAGCTACACACCAGCACCGAAACCAGACATGAATGCGATTAAAGCAGCAGCTGAGCTTATTAATAATGCCAAAAAACCATACATTGTTTTTGGCCAGGGAGTAATATTAGGAGAAGCTGAGGCGGAACTCAAAGCCTTAGTTGAAAAAGCTGGAATTCCCGCAGCTTGGACCATTTTGGGACTTTCCGCAATGGATACAGATCATCCTTTGAATGTTGGAATGGTAGGTATGCATGGTAATTACGGCCCAAATGTATTGACCAACGAATGTGATGTGCTTATTGCTATAGGTATGCGCTTTGATGATAGGGTTACCGGTAGCTTGGATACCTATGCTAAGCAAGCTAAAGTTATACACTTTGAAATAGACCCCGCTGAAATCAACAAAAATGTAAAAGCGGATGTGGCAGTATTGGGCAATTCCAAGCAAACCTTGGAACTGTTGTTGCCGTTAATCAATGAGAATGAGCATAAAGCTTGGAGAGCGGAGTTTGAAGAAAAATATAGAATTGAGTACGAAACGGTAATTAAAAATGATTTAACACCCACCAAGGATGGACTTACCATGGGCGAGGTGATTGAACAAATCAATATTGCCTCTGAACATAAAGCGGTCATAGTTACCGATGTAGGGCAACACCAAATGATTGCCTGTAGGTATGCTAAATTCAAACAATCTAAAAGCAATATCACATCTGGAGGTTTGGGGACCATGGGATTTGCTTTACCGGCGGCTATTGGAGCTAAAATGGGTGCGATGGACAGAGAAGTTGTTGCCATAATAGGTGACGGAGGCTACCAGATGACCATTCAAGAATTAGGAGTTATCTTTCAGCATAATGTTCCCGTAAAGATTGTTGTACTCAACAACGATCATTTGGGAATGGTACGTCAGTGGCAAGAATTATTCTTTGAAAGTAGATATGCTTCTACCGTAATGACCAACCCTGATTTTGTGAAAATTGCAGAGGGGTATCACATTAAATCTCGCAGGGTTGTAGAACGTTCAGAACTGAAAGATGCCGTAAGCGAAATGATTGCATCAAAAGACCCGTATTTTTTGGAGGTTAAAGTGGAAAAAGAAGATAACGTATTCCCGATGATTCCGTCTGGAGCATCCGTTTCAGATATTAGATTAAAGTAGATGGATCAAGCTATAATACTTGATAAACCGAGGATATATCCCGATTTGCTTGCAAAATCAAAGGAAATAGGCTTTGATATGCCTTCCGATATGTTTATTGGTACGCTACTCAAAACGCTAATAGCTTCAAAACCGGGAGGTAATTTTCTTGAATTGGGAACAGGTATGGGATTATCCTTATCATGGATGTTGAAAGGCATGGATGAAAATTCCAAGGTTCTAAGTGTTGATAACGACCCGGAATTGATTCAAATAGCAAAAGACTTTTTTGAAGCGGATGAAAGACTTCAATTGGTCTGTGCGGATGGCGAAGAATGGATATCAACCTATAAAGGGATTAAGTTCGATTTGATTTTTGCCGATGCATGGCCAGGCAAGTATAGTTTATTGGATGCAACGTTGGAATTACTAAATATTGGAGGCTTCTATGTGATTGATGATATGAGCTATCAAACCAATTGGCCTCAAGGTCATGATAAAAAGGCCTCTGAATTAATTCAAATATTAGAAGCAAAGAAAGATTTTACAATTACTAAAATGGACTGGTCAACCGGACTTATAGTTGCAGTCAAAATAAAATAGCATGGAAAAACATTGGTATACCATATCGGTTTATTCCGAAAACAATGTGGGACTTTTAAATAGAATATCAGGTATATTCTTAAAGAGACACATTAATATAGAGAGTTTAAATGTTTCAAAATCAGAAATTGAGAATGTTTCAAAATTTACGATAGTTGTTTTCACCCATGAAGAATGGGTCCGTAAAATTGCAGGACAGATTGAAAAACAAATAGAAGTAATAAAAGCATTCTACCACACTGATGAGGAAACCATATATCAAGAGTCGGCCTTGTTCAAAATAGCCTCCGATCTCTTGTTTGATGAACGTCAGATACAGAATATTATTAAAGAAAGTAATTCGCAGATTGTTACCGTGGCCAGGGATTTCTTTGTTTTGGCTAAAACAGGACGTAAACATGAGATTGATGAAATGCACGATGCTCTTGAGCCTTATGGTATTATGCAATTTGTCCGTTCAGGACGCATTGCGGTAACTAAGGCCACAATGCCAATTACCAACATTTTAGAAGAATTTCAAAATCAATAAAATAGCACTAAATCAAAACCGAAAATGACAAATTATTTTAATACGCTGTCGCTTCGCGATCAATTGGAACAATTAGGAAAATGTAGATTCATGGACGCCAGCGAATTTGCTGATGGTGTCGCAGCGCTAAAAGGAAAGAAAATAGTTATTGTGGGCTGTGGTGCCCAAGGTCTGAACCAAGGATTGAATATGAGAGATTCTGGTTTAGATATTTCCTATACACTTCGTGAGGCCGCAATCAAAGAGCAAAGACAATCCTTTAAAAATGCAAAAGAGAACAATTTTAACGTAGGAACCTACGAAGAATTGATTCCAACGGCTGATTTAGTGATCAACTTAACCCCGGACAAGCAGCACACCAATGTGGTAGGTGCTGTTATGCCATTAATGAAAAAAGGAGCCACCCTTTCGTATTCCCATGGATTTAATATCGTTGAGGAAGGAATGCAAGTTCGTGAAGATTTGACTGTAATCATGGTAGCTCCAAAGAGTCCTGGTTCTGAAGTTCGGGAAGAATATAAAAGGGGGTTTGGTGTGCCAACATTGATAGCCGTGCACCCGGAGAATGACCCGGAAGGTAAGGGACTTGCCCAGGCTAAAGCCTATGCCGCGGGTACTGGAGGTGATAAAGCAGGTGTTTTGGAATCGTCGTTTGTTGCAGAGGTAAAATCCGATTTGATGGGTGAACAGACGATTTTATGCGGCCTGTTGCAAACAGGATCTATTCTATGCTTCGATAAAATGTTGGAAAAAGGAATGGACGCAGGCTATGCTTCAAAACTAATTCAATATGGATGGGAAACTATCACCGAAGGCCTTAAGTATGGCGGTATAACCCATATGATGGATAGATTGTCCAATCCAGCCAAAATAAAAGCTTTTGAACTGGCGGAAGAACTAAAAGAAATCATGCGCCCGTTGTTCCAAAAACATATGGACGATATCATGAGTGGTCATTTTTCCAAAACGATGATGGAAGATTGGGCCAATGACGATAAAAACTTGCTTGATTGGAGAGCGGCTACTGGAGAAACGTCATTTGAAAAGACCCCTGCCGGAAATGATAATATTTCAGAGCAAGAATTTTACGATAACGGAGTGTTAATGGTAGCTCTTGTGAAATCTGGTGTAGAATTGGCCTTTGAGACTATGACGGAATCTGGTATAATAGGTGAATCGGCATATTATGAGTCTCTACATGAGACGCCACTAATTGCAAATACCATTGCTAGAAAGAAATTGTTTGAGATGAACAGGGTTATTTCCGACACTGCAGAGTACGGATGTTACCTTTTTGACCATGCTTGTAAGCCATTGTTGACTGATTTTATGAAGTCCATAGATACCGATGTCATTGGAAAGCAATACGGCGCTGGCAGCGACAATGGGGTGGACAATGTGAAACTTATAGCAGTCAATAAAGCCTTGCGTGAGCATCCAGTTGAAATAGTGGGAGCTAGGTTGCGTGAGTCGATGACTGCGATGAAGCCTATAGTTTAATTGATTAAACCTACGCTGACAATGTCCTTATGAAAGGAACAGCGACAACATATTTTCCGGATATAGCGGATATTTATAAGGCTGCGCAGACTATTAAACTAGTAACCGACCCAACACCATTGCAGCCAAGTATCCGCTATTCCAAAGAATTAGGGGCGAATGTTCTTCTAAAACGTGAGGATTTAAATCGAGTACGCAGTTACAAGATTCGAGGTGCCTTCAACAAGATTAGTTCTCTTTCTTCACAAGAATTAAGAAAAGGTGTGGTTTGTGTGAGTGCTGGAAATCATGCACAGGGAGTGGCGTTTGCTTGCAATCATTTAAAAGTGAAGGGTACAATTTATATGCCCGCAGTCACGCCAAAACAAAAGATTGACCAGACTAAAATGTTTGGAGGGGATTGGGTCGAAATAGTTTTAGAAGGAGATACATTCGACGATTCCCAAAAAGCAGCAAAAACCTACTGTGACAATCAAAACAAAACTTTTGTTCATCCTTTTGATGATCCAAAAACCATTGAAGGACAAGCGACTATTGGTTTGGAGCTGCTAAATCAGTCTAAAGAACCGATAGATTTTGTTTTTGTAGCTGTTGGTGGTGGTGGATTGGCTGCAGGACTTTGTGCCACATTTAGTGAGTTATCACCAAAGACCAAAATTATAGGTATTGAACCAGCCGGAGCTCCTTCAATGAAAACCTCTATGGAAAAGGGAGAATTAGTCGAACTTAATCAAATAGATAAATTTATAGATGGAGCGGCCGTGCAAAAAGTGGGTCATTATACCTTTCCAATTTGTAAGGACCATCTGTATAAGATGGAAACCATTCCAGAAGGTAAAGTATGCCAGACCATCTTACAGTTGTACAATAGAGATGCTATTGTGGTGGAGCCAGCAGGAGCTCTGACCATTGCTGCTTTGGATGAATTTGAATATGACATAAAAGGGAAAAATGTTGTTTGCATTGTAAGCGGTAGTAATAACGACATAACTCGGACAGCTGAAATAAAAGAACGGGCGTTGCTTTTTAGTAACTTAAAACATTATTTCATTGTGCGTTTTCCTCAACGACCTGGTGCCTTAAAGGAGTTTGTTGCTGACATTTTAGGGCCCACAGATGATATTACACATTTTGAATACTCCAAAAAATCCAGTCGTGAAAATGCGCCAGCTGTTGTGGGAATAGAGTTAAAATCATCTAATGACCTCAAGCCGCTGATTCAACGTATGAAGATTAACAATTTTTTTGGGGATTATCTAAACGATAAACCCGATTTGTTTCAATATTTAGTGTGATTGGTATCACATAGCCAATCTCTTTTTTTAAAATAACGTCACTAAAACGTTTGCGTTGGCAAACCGCTGTAAATAAAGGAGTTTTGACACTTTTTTGTGTTAGCTTTGTGCCTTATTTGGCAGTATTAAATAACAGAAATCCAAAAAAAAGAAGGTCATGCAGACACAGATTGCAATACCAGAAGAATTCCAAATCACAGAACAAATTCATCAAAAAACCTATTTGGTCAATGGTGAATTAAAAGCCTGGAATGGAAAAAACTCCGAAGTAATCTCTACAATAGCATCAACGAAAGAATATGCTCACACTGTACTGGGAAGTATTCCAGATATGGGAGAGACCGAGGCTATGGAAGCTTTAGATGCCGCGACTAATGCCTATCATAGAGGTCAAGGCGTGTGGCCAACGATGAAGGTGAAGGACCGTATTGAGTGTATGGAATCTTTCGTGAAAAAAATGGAGGAGAAACGGGAGGAGGTTGTAAAACTTCTAATGTGGGAGATTGGTAAATCCCTTCCCGATTCAAGGAAAGAATTTGATCGTACGGTGGAATATATCTACGATACTATTGAGGACTATAAACAATTGGACCGCAATTCGGCCAAGTTTCAAAAACACGACGGAGTGTATGCCCATATTCGCAGAGGACCATTGGGGGTAGTGTTGTGTTTAGGGCCCTATAATTATCCATTAAATGAGACTTTTGCGCTGCTTATACCTGCTTTGATTATGGGTAACACCGCAATTTTTAAACCAGCCAAGCATGGAGTCTTATTAATTACTCCACTTTTGGAAGCATTCCAAAGCAGCTTTCCTAAAGGAGTGGTGAATATTTTGTTTGGTAGGGGTAGAGCAGTGGCTGCTCCAATTATGAAGACAGGGAAAGTAGATGTATTGGCATTGATTGGGAACAGTAAGTCAGCCAATGCTTTACAGGACCAGCATCCGAAGAGTAATCGACTTCGATTGGTTTTAGGGTTAGAAGCCAAGAATCCGGCGATAATCCTACCTGATGCGGATTTGGATTTGACCATCAAGGAATGTATTTCTGGAACCCTTTCCTTTAATGGGCAACGTTGTACAGCATTAAAGGTCATATATGTTCATGAGGATATTAAGGATGAATTTCTAAAACGATTCTCATCGGCGGTTGATGCCTTAAAATTTGGTAATCCTTGGGATGAAGGTGCTCAATTGACACCACTACCGGAACCCGGAAAGCCTTCATACATTCAGGAATTATTGGATGATGCTAAAGGAAAAGGAGCAAAGGTTCATAACAAGAAAGGCGGAAAAACTTCAGAAAACTATATCTGGCCAGCAGTTTTATATCCTGTTTCCAAAGAGATGCGAGTATATGAGGAAGAACAGTTCGGCCCTATAATACCTGTGGTATCATTTACTGATATCGAGGAGCCGTTGGATGATATGGCGGCCTCTAATTATGGACAACAAGTGAGTTTGTTCGGTAAGGATGTCTATACTCTATCCCCACTTATTGATACACTCGCAAATTTAGTTTGTAGGGTAAATTTAAACAGTTCTTGTCAACGTGGGCCTGATGTATATCCATTTACAGGACGAAAGGACTCAGCGCAATCCACATTAAGTGTGCATGATGCGTTGCGGTCTTTTTCCATACGGACTTTTGTAGCCTTTAAGGATAATGATCTTAATAATGAGACTATAGAGCAGCTGTTAGAAGCCAAGGTGAGTAATTTTTTAAGCACTGATTACATTCTGTAAGGCCTATTTTTGAAGGGTTGGAATTTTGGAACATATTTAGCTAAATTGTTTTTTACTTTTTCAAAACTTGGATATCGATTCCTATGGATGAGCAAGGAATTCTCTAATAAAGTAATTATAAAAAGAAGGGGGCTTTTGCCCCCTTCTTTTTGTGAAATAGTCAACTAGTCTTCTACTCAAGGTCGGCAACCGGTTTTCCCGTACCGTAATTGACATTTATAATCTTGGTTTGGCCATTTTTTACGGTAAGTGATTGACTTGCTGTTTCCGGTGTAAAGGGTTCTTCAGCAATGTTCACATCTAGAGTGTACCCTGAACCTCCATTTGTTATAGTGTAACCTCCACTCCAAGTCACTTCATCAGTTTGGTTATTTGTAGCACTAAAGCCTGTTAGCTCTAGCGAAGCTCCTGAGCTTGGAAGACCTTCTAAAGTGGGGAATTCGACGTTGTAATTAGAATCATATCCCCTGCCATGAGAAATGTTTACGAGACCTGTGATTTCTCCATCGTCATTTACAACTACGTCCGCTGTGGTTCGTTCGTGAGTAGGTTCTATTACGATTACTCTTGGGGTAGAATAAGAAAACTCTACCAAACGTGCCATATCTATATCAGTAGCCCCAAAGTGATTGTCATTGTCAAATAATATCTGACCATCAGATGCTATAATAGCGGAGCCAATTTCAATGGTGTTTAAAGAGAGTTGATCTACAAAACCATCATCACCTATAGTAACCAATCTAACCTCATCAGTTATACTAGTAGATCCCTCTGGAGATGATTCATACTCAAAATGAACTTCAGGGAGTATAACATAGGGTTGGGTAATACCGGTGTTGTCCAGGTCGAATAAGTATTGAAATGCCATATCGGTAATCTCAAGTGTTGCATCCGTACCTCCTGCGGGAGCAGCTTCCACATCAATTGTAGGTATCTCTAGGTATCCTCTTCCATCTTGCGTAATTCTAAAAACACTTACCGATCCGGATCTTGTAAGCGTTCCTGTAGGATTTCCTACTCCTGAGAATCTAACAGCAAAACTAGTGACTACATGGTTAGTGGTCACTTCTGTATTCAAAGTAACATCAGCAGTACCTGCAACCAATGATCCGTCTGCTTCAGCATTGATACTTGCCAGGCCATAGGTATCCCGAACCCCATTCTCATCGGAAATATCGACAGTAATGGCTATTAATTCGTTGGCACCATAGGTTGCCGCAGGTTGTGCTGTATACGAAACAGACTCAAAAGTCCAATCCATCCATGCCTCTATTGTTGCATTCGCAGGAAGGACTCCTTCAGTAAGGTCAGGAGCAGAAACAGTGACCGCAGGAGTAAGTTGATAGCCAGAACCCTGAGATCCTCTAAAACGAATACCAAGAAAATCTTCCACTGGAAACTCATCAATAGATACAAAACTACCACCAAGAGGGTTTATATCGCTCGCATTGCGCGTAAAGTTGCCTACAGTAAACCCTCTTCCCGGATCAGCAGGAGCAGGAAACTCGGCCGTTACACCAAAGACATTAGGAGTTGCACTAGCTGTAATATCAGGTCCAAAAACGGCAGCCTGTGTACCTACCTGGGCACCTACATCTTGTCCGTTGACACTGGAAAACCCTAAAGTTTGATCGGTCTCTACCAAGGGGAACAACAGTTCGATGGTTGTGCCGTCTTCTTCGGCAGGAACCATCATGGAATAGGCTCCGGTATTGGGGTCAACAACAGCAGAACCAATGTCACCTTCTGTTAAAGAGTATGAACCATTGATATAGAAGGTGGACGCACTGTTGGAACCATTGAAACTGTTGTTGGTATGTTCAAAAAGCCCATTGAAATTGTCCAGGTTGGCACGGATGTTAATATCAAGGGGAACTTCAGGAGTGGTATTGGTCAAATCGGTCTCTATCTCAACATTTCCCTTAATGGTTGCGGTTTGGGTGCCATTTAACTCTAATAGCTCAATTTTTGACGCCTCGGACTGTTCCAAAGCTACAATAGAACCGTTTACCCACTCATAGTGAACTCCGTCCTGTGGGGAACCAAAATCTACAAGATAGGAAGCGTTAAGATGGTTATCGGATGATATGGAGACGTTGTATCCCCCTAGGTCAATATCCGAAAAAACAGCATTGCCGTTGGTATCTGTGGTCACGGCAGTTGTGCTACCACCATTTTGATTGGTGAGGAGTACATCTGCATCAGCGACCGGAAGGTCATCCGAGTGAAGGGTTATGGTGTAGGTAAGGTTGGCAGCGGCAGCCAGCGCAGCTGCGTTTGCTGCTGAAAGGGCTTCTTCCGCGGCTTCATCTGCCGCTTCCTCAGCGGCCTCATCTGCTGCAATTCTGTCACTGCGTTCTTGCTGCCTTAGCAATAGTTCTTCTTCATCGAAGTTATCCTGACAGGAGGTGATTACGACCCCGCAGATGAGTACCATGCATATGACGGAAAAATAGTTTTTGACTTTGATGTGTTTTAATTTTGTTGTTGTCATAATAATTTTTTTAATAACTACTTTTTGGAATAAGCAAAAAGGAGCCCGAAGGCCCCTTTTTTATTTCAGTAAAAACATAGTCTTAATTAACATCTGATACGCGGTCTCCCGTACCATAGTTAACATTTAGAATTTTAGTCTCTCCATTTCTTACTGTGATGGAAGTGGTACCTGAAAATGCTTCCGCACTAATATTTACATCCTCTGTATAACCAGAACCGGGCTCAACTATGATAAGATCATTTGTACTACCACCCCAAGTTGCTTCCCCAGTCTGTGCTATCACATCAAAATCAATCAAATCAATCATAGCGCCCGCACCAAGCAGTCCGTTTTGTGCAACTAAGGTAACGTCGTATTCTGAAGTATATCCACTACCTACTGAAATATTGGATAGACCAGTAATTTCACCATCAGCATTTACCTCAACATCTGCTGTAGTCTGCTCATGGGTAGGTTCTGCTATAATTGCTCTTGGCATGGAGTAAGAAAAGCCTGTTAGACCTTTCTCTACGGCAGCGACAACGCCAATATCATTGCTAAACAAATCGTCATCAAAGACCAGGTTACCATTATTGGAAACCATCAAGCCACTGTTTGAAATGTTATTAAAGTCAATAAAAGGATTTAGCGCAAGCCCACCATTATCGTCTACAAAACCATCTGCATCCATTCTCACAAGATTCGCTGAAGTACTGATATTGAAAGCTCCCGGTACGGTTTCAAGTTCGAAAGTAACATCAGGAAGTACTACATATTCCTGAGTTACGCCGGAGTTGTCCAAATCAAAAGAGTATTTGAAAGACATAGCATATATCTCTAGTGTAGCATCTGTTCCTCCGACAGGAGCAGCTCCTACAGTGATAGTAGGGATACTAGTATACCCTTCACCATCATTTGTAATCATAAATCTGTCTACACTACCCGTTCTGGCTAGTGTTCCAGTTGGAGTCCCTGCACCAGTAAAGGTAAGGGCAAAACTGGTTACAATATAATTAGTAGTCACCTCCGGGTTCATGCTAACAGCAGCAGTACCAGCAACCAATGACCCGTCTGCTTCAGCATCCACTTCTGCCAGAGCATAGATATCCTGAATGCCATTCTCATCAGAAATTTCTACACTAATGGTAATCGTCTCATTAAGACCATAAGTTGCCGCAGGTTGTGCTGTATACGAAACAGACTCAAATATCCAGTCCATATATGCTTCTATGGTAGCATTTACAGCGCTATTGCCAGACAGATCAGGAGCAGAAACAGTCACAGCAGGCGTTAGTTCATATCCTGAACCTTGATTGCCTCTATATCTGACACCTGAAGCAGCCTCTAATGGGAAACTACTAACAGTAAAAGTTTCACCTGCCGCATTAAGATCGGCCGCAGTTGGTTGAAAGTTACCTATTGTAAACCCTCTTCCCGGATCAGCAGGAGCAGGAAACTCGGCCGTTACACCAAAGACATTAGGAGTTGTGGTAGCTGTAATATCAGGCCCAAAAACAGCAGCCTGTGTACCTACTTGTGCACCTACATCTTGTCCGTTGACACTGGAAAACCCTAAAGTTTGGTCGGTCTCTACCAAGGGGAACAACAGTTCGATGGTTGTGCCGTCTTCTTGGGCAGGAACCATCATGGAATAGGCTCCGGTATTGGGGTCAACAACAGCAGAACCAATGTCACCTTCTGTTAAAGAGTATGAACCATTGATATAGAAGGTGGACGCACTGTTGGAACCATTGAAACTGTTGTTGGTATGTTCAAAAAGCCCATTGAAATTGTCCAGGTTGGCACGGATGTTAATATCAAGGGGAACTTCAGGAGTGGTATTGGTCAAATCGGTCTCTATCTCAACATTTCCCTTAATGGTTGCGGTTTGGGTGCCATTTAACTCTAATAGCTCAATTTTTGATGCCTCGGACTGTTCCAAAGCTACAATAGAACCGTTTACCCACTCATAGTGAACTCCGTCCTGTGGGGAACCAAAATCTACAAGATAGGAAGCGTTAAGATGGTTATCGGATGATATGGCCACGTTATATCCGCCAAGGTCAATATCCGTAAAAATAGCGTTACCATTGGCATCGGTAGTTACCGCAGCCGTACTGCCACCATTTTGGTTGGTAAGGATAACGTCTGCATCAGCTACAGGAAGGTCATCCGAGTGAAGGGTTATGGTGTACGTAAGGTTGGCAGCGGCAGCCAGTGCAGCTGCATTTGCTGCTGAAAGGGCTTCTTCCGCGGCTTCATCTGCCGCTTCTGCAGCGGCTTCATCTGCTGCAATTCTGTCACTGCGTTCTTGTTGCCTTAGCAATAGTTCTTCTTCATCGAAGTTATCAGCACATGAAGTGATGAGCACCCCACAAGCGAGTACCATACCTATGATGGAAAAATAGTTTTTGTTTCTTTTCATTGTATTATGGTTTTTAAATGTATTCAACAATTGATGTATTGGTTTAAAACTGTGTTCGTACTTGTTTTTCATAGCTAAAAATTTATAAAGGTATAGGTGAAGCTTATCCCAAAACGATTGGTTCGTATTACCTCGATATTTTCGGGCTGGCCTATGGAGATGTTGTTTAGGTCAATAAAACCTCGATCGTAAATAAACTCTGCGGAAAATGTTTCACCGTTTGTCAGGTTAAAATCGATGCCTAGACCAAAATGTGCTCCAAGATTAATCGACTTGTAGTCGGCTCCGACTTCTTCCCAATCGTTGGATAGGATGATTCGTGAACCATCATCGAACACCATGTATTGGTCCCGATTTTCACGTCCCCTAAAAATGTAGTTTAAATTACCTCCTACGATAAGACGTGGTTGCACAGCAGAGCCATTGAGCTCCGGCAAGGATAATCTTGCAGAAAGACGACCTGCTACCGAATGGAAAAAGACCTGACGATTCAGGTATTCCAATTGTGTGAGTAGACCAGCTTGCGTAGTGTTGGCAGGTTCGGGCAATTCCCTGTTAAGATCGGTACGGCCGCCACCGAAAACATCGTAACCTAAATCCAGTTGTACCTGCATATAGGGTAGGACTTCATAGCGGCCAAAGGCGCCAATGTTACCAGTGATTACAGTTCCGGGTTGCGCAAATTGACTAAAACTGCCTCCGACTCGGGCGCCCACTATAATGGAGCTATCGGAATTTGTTGCTTCATCCGTATCCTGGGTCATTCCCTTTAATGGGAATATCAAAAAACACAGGACCGATGTAATAAAGAGTATATGCTTCATAATAATTTATGGATTTGAAGGCTTTGGTTAAAAAATTTTGAAATTTTCATGTTCATATTGCATTGCTATTCGATTTAAGATGTGTTATAGGTTTTCCTATTCATTCGCAAATTGGTTTTAAGGGTTATCATTATATCTGGTAAATATTTGTAATGCCTGTTGTGCCATCTATAAGGTGTTTTGATGGTTTTGACCATAGTACTTAGTATTTAAGTAAGGGTATGACTCAAGGAAAGGAGGGTTTGATTTTTGAGATTGACGTAACATTGCAAAATTTGGTTCTGGATGCCATAATTATACATGGCAATCGCTTCCAAAAGTAAAAATGGAGCAAGCTGTTCGAGGATGTCAATTGACGGATGTGACGTTTCAATTGATGGTTGTCAATTGTCAGTTGTCGGTGGGATTATGGTAAGGAGGTAAAAGGTTTGGGGAGTAACGGTTAAGGGGACTAAGAATTAGTGTTGAATAAAGGTAGAGTGGGGTAAAAAAGAAACCCCATGCAATTGCACAGGGTTCTTAATGAAAAGTTGGTTGTTGTTTTTTTAGATGTTGGCGGCAAGCCAATCGCCTACTTCACTAGTTTTATATGATTTTTCTCCTTCGGAAAGGTCTTCGGTTACAACACCTTCAGCAAGAGATTTGTTAACAACTGAACGTATGGCATCTGCTTCTTCCTTTAAGCCGAAATCTTCAAATAGCATCGCTGCGGATAATATTGTTGCCAATGGGTTGGCAATGTCTTTTCCAGCGGCTTGCGGGTATGATCCATGAATGGGTTCATATAATGATACATTGTTTCCAAGTGATGAGGAAGGCATCAGTCCCATTGATCCAGAGATTACAGAGGCCTCATCAGTCAAGATATCTCCAAATAGGTTTGCGGTAATAATGACATCGTATCCTTTGGGCCATTGGATCAACCGCATGGCAACCGCATCTACAAATTCATAAGTAACGTCAACTTCTGGGTATTCTTTTTCCATGGCCTGCACTGTCTCACGCCAAAGCCGAGAAGCTTCCAAGACGTTTGCCTTGTCCACACAGCAGAGTTTTTTGCCTCTTTTCATTGCCATTTCAAAACCTTTCTTGGCCAAACGTTCAATTTCGAAACGTTGATACGTCATAGTGTCAAAAGCGGTATCACCATTATCCTTTCTTCCACGTTCTCCAAAATAGACTCCTCCGGTTAGCTCGCGAAGGATAATTAAATCGGTACCTTCAATGCGCTCCCGTTTTAGGGGCGATTTATCAATCAGAGATGGGAAAGTAAAAGTTGGACGTACATTGGCAAAAAGCCCCAATTTTTGACGCATTTTTAATAGACCTTGCTCTGGACGAACCTTAGCGGATGGGTCATTATCAAAACGTGGATGGCCAATGGCGCCAAACAGCACTGCATCAGCGTTGGTACATACTTGGTGCGTTTCTTCGGGATATGGTTCTCCAACCGCGTCAATGGCAGCAGCACCTGTCAAAGCTGGTGTCCAATTGATTTCATGGTTAAATTTTTTGGCTACAGCATCGGATACTTTTACGGCCTGGTCAATAACTTCGGGGCCTATTCCGTCTCCGGCTAAAAGGGCTATATTAAGTTTCATTTTTTCAGTTATGGTTATAGGATTAAAGGTAAAGTGTTTATGTGTTTGGATGTCAGATTTCAGAAGTCTGAGTTCAGATATCTTAAATTTACTATTTAGAATAGGTTGAGCATTTTTTCGGTTGCTTTGATTGCGGAAACTGTTTGGTCTGAATCCAACCCACGAGTCGTGAAGTCCTGGTCTTGGGTTTGCCAAGTGATTATGGTTTCGCAAAGAGCATCAGAGTTACTTCCCGGCGGGATTCGTACTGCATAATCTACCAATTTAGGCAATTCCATTTTTTCTTTTTGATACACTTTCCGCAAAGCGTTGATAAAAGCATCGAACTGTCCATCACCCTGGGCATTTTCTTCGTATAATTTTCCGTCGATTTCAATGGACAGGGTAGTAGAGGGTTTTAACCCTTTGGAATGTGTAAGCACGTATGACTTTACAAAAACTCGTTGGTGATGTACATTACTGGCCAAAACATCAGAAATAATATAGGGAAGGTCCTCTTTAGTGACTCTTTCTTTTTTATCTCCAAGTTCAATAATACGTTCTGTGACCTTTTTTAGCTCCTCATCATTCAGGGTCAGCCCCAACTCTTGAAGATTCTTTTGTATGTTGGCTTTACCAGAAGTTTTGCCAAGCGCGTATTTGCGTTTTCTGCCAAAGCGTTCAGGTAATAAATCATTAAAGTAAAGATTCTTTTTGCTGTCACCATCTGCGTGTATTCCAGCAGTTTGTGTAAAAACATTATCTCCAACAATGGGTTTGTTAACGGGAATGCCAAAACCTGTGAATGCAGAGACCAATTTACTTACTTTAAATAATGAAGATTCCTTTACGCCAATAGTAATTTCTGGCATAAAATCGTTAACAACAGCAACCACACTGGCAAGTGGAGCATTTCCCGCTCGTTCTCCCATTCCGTTAACTGTTAAATGTAATCCGTGAACTCCAGCTTTTAGAGCTTCCATAACGTTTGCAACACTAAGGTCATAATCGTTATGTCCATGGAAATCAAAATGAGTTTCGGGATAACGTTGAACAATTTGATGTAAAAAATCAAAAGTTTCTTGATGGGTGAGCACACCTAGCGTATCTGGCAGCAGTACCCTTTTTATGGGTAGTTTGACCAAAAAATCTAAATATTGGAATACATATTCAGGTGAATTTCGCATACCATTGCTCCAATCCTCCAAATAAACATTGGTTTCAATGCCAATGTCACCGGCTTTCGATACTACGCTTTCAATGTCTTTAAAATGTTGGTCGGGTTTTTTCTTGAGTTGATGGGTTAAATGGTTGAGGGAACCCTTCGTCAAGAGGTTTTGCACTTTGGCGCCGGCTTTTTGCATCCATTCCAAAGAAACACCGCCATCAACAAAGGTCAATACCTCTACTTTGGGCAGCAAACCTTCTGTTTTTGCCCATTCCGTAATCTTTTTAACGGCTTCGAACTCTCCTTCCGATACCCGAGCTGATGCAATTTCAATGCGATCTACCTTGAGTTCTTCAAGCAGAAGTTTGGCCAAAGTTAGTTTTTCCGAAGCGGAGAAAGATACGCCTGAGGTCTGTTCACCATCCCGAAGGGTGGTATCCATAATTTCAACAGTCCTTTTTTTCATTTTCAAATGCGTGGTCTAAGCCTATTGCTTTTTATAAAGGGGTGTTCTGTGCGAATGCTTCAATGTTGTTCTTGATGTTCAATAGATAATCAATATCATCAAACCCGTTGAGCATATTCTCCTTTTTGTAGTCATTGATGGCGAAACTTTCACTCTCACCAGATTCTAAAATGGTAATGGTCTGCTCTGGAAGACTAACTTCTATTTCAGTATCTGGATTTGCTTCGATTGCCGTGAAGATTTTGTCCAAAAATTCAGGACTCACCTGAACCGGAAGTACCCCAATGTTTAAACAGTTATTCCTAAAAATATCAGCAAAGAAACTTGAAACTACGCAGCGAAAACCGTAATCGTAAACGGCCCAAGCGGCATGTTCTCTGGAAGAACCAGAGCCGAAGTTTTTTCCACCAACCAAAATTTTCCCCTTGTAAATGGGGTTGTTGAGTACGAAATGTTCTTTTGGGGTATTGTCGGGGTTATACCTCCAGTCACGGAACAAATTATCGCCAAATCCTTTACGCTCAGTCGCTTTTAAGAATCGAGCTGGAATGATTTGATCCGTGTCCACATTTTCAATAGGTAAAGGGACAGCAGAACTTTTTAGTATGTTGAATTTATCGTAAGCCATGTTTTAATTTTCAATGATCAGATTTCTGAATTCTAGTGTCTGAATGTTGTTTTAGATTATACTGTTTCCAATTCCATTAATTCTCTTGGGTCGGTCACTTTCCCGGTAACGGCTGCTGCTGCTGCCACCAATGGGCTTGCCAGTAAGGTTCGAGCTCCAGGACCTTGTCTTCCTTCAAAATTTCTATTTGAAGTACTTACAGCGTACTTTCCGGCAGGGATTTTATCATCATTCATTGCCAGACATGCAGAACATCCTGGTTCTCTAAGTTCAAAACCGGATTCATGGAGAATGTCCAAAATGCCTTCATCTTTTATCGCTTCTTCAACACGATGTGATCCAGGGACCAACCAAGCTGTTACGTTATCCGCTTTTCTTCTTCCTTTTATAATAGAGGCAAAAGCTCTAAAATCTTCTATTCTACCATTGGTACAGCTACCTAGGAACACAAAATCGATGGGTTTTCCAATCATGGCATCACCTTCGTTAAAGTTCATGTAGGCCAGTGATTTTTGATATGTGGCAGCTCCACCTTCCAAAGTCTCGGCTCGAGGAATATCATTTTTGATTCCCATTCCCATGCCAGGATTGGTACCATAGGTAATCATTGGCTCAATTTCAGAGGCTTCAAAAGTCAGTTCTTTGTCAAAACTCGCATCGTCTTCAGAATATAGAGTTTCCCAATAGGTCATAGCTTTATCCCAAGCTGCTCCTTTTGGTGCATACTCTCTTCCTTTTATATAATCAAATGTCTTTTCATCTGGGGCGATCATACCACCACGGGCTCCCATTTCAATACTTAGGTTACAGACAGTCATTCGGCCTTCCATCGACATATTTCGAAAAACATCTCCTGCATATTCAACAAAATAACCTGTAGCACCAGAAGTTGTCAATTTGGAAATAATAAAGAGTGCTACATCTTTCGGTGTAACAGCCTTGTTCAATGTTCCATTTACATTAATGCGCATACTTTTTGGTTTTGGCTGCATGATGCACTGTGTGGAAAGCACCATTTCTACCTCGCTGGTTCCAATTCCGAAGGCAATAGCACCAAAAGCACCATGGGTAGAGGTATGCGAATCACCGCACACAATGGTCGCGCCGGGTACCGTAATTCCATTTTCAGGACCTATTACGTGAACAATGCCGTTTTTCTCATGTCCAAGCCCCCAATAAGGGATGCTATGGGCTTTAGAATTTTCCTCTAAGGCCTTTAATTGGTTTGCGGACAGTTTGTCTTTGACCGGCAAATGCTGGTTAAGTGTAGGTGTATTATGATCGGCAGTAGCAAACGTGCGTTCAGGATAGAGCACCTTAATGCTTCTATTTTTAAGACCCAGAAAGGCCACTGGACTAGTGACTTCATGTACCAAATGTCTATCTATAAAAAGTACGTCAGGACCGTTTTCAATATGTTGTACCACATGCGAATCCCAAACCTTATCAAATAGTGTTTTACTCATAACTGTAAACAATAATATATAAGAAGGTAAATTTAAAATATGAAAAAAATATACGTAATGATTTGGCGCTGAAATTACGATGTTCAACTTAAATTTTGACTTGGAACAACTAATAAAACAGCAATATTTGGTATATAAAACAAAAAGTTGGCACATTATTATCATATAGGATAATCTAAGTAGTTATTCTATTTTTTTATCGAAAAGCAAGATTACCCATACATCTTTACTGTTATGTTAAAAAAGTCATTTGAACAGAGCTAATTTGGCTTAGGTTGAATGAACAAACCATTGAATTTTAACATGTTCAGCTTCATTTTAACATTGCTGTAACGGAAACAAAGCAATCAGCTACCTACTTTAGGGCCACGACCTAAAAGTTTATTCATTAACTCATCAAAAACGAACAAATGAAGAAAAGTTACTCGGCCTTTTCGGCCATGATGCTAATTGCTGTTTTTTTAATTTCTTACAGCTCAGTTGCCCAATTAAGTTTTTTGCCACGTGGTAGCCAAATGGCGAAAGTTTCTCAACGAATTGGCAACACAGATGTTACCGTTGTATATTCCAGACCAAGCGTGAACGACAGAGAGGTTTGGGGCGCTTTGGTACCTTATGGTATGAACAACTTGGGATTTGGTACAGCAGCAGAATCTCCATGGAGAGCTGGCGCCAATGAAAACACCATTTTTAAGACAACGCACGACTTGACGATTGGAGGTAAAACCTTGCCTGCAGGAAAGTATGGACTTCACATGATTGTAAATGAAGGCAATACCGCGACAATTATTTTCTCTAAGAACCATGATGCCTGGGGGAGTTATTTTTACAAACCAGAAGAAGATGTACTGCGTGTTGACGTGGAAACAGCGGAAGGACCGCATGTTGAACAGTTGACCTTTAGTTTCAACAATGTTGATGCAACTTCTGCCGAGGTTACATTGAATTGGGAGAAAAAGCAAATTCCGTTCAAAGTGGAAACGGATGTGAGCAATAATATCTTGGCTGAAATACGTCAGCAATTACAGACTACCCCCGGATTTAGTAGACAAAGCTGGGAGCAAGCTGCCAACTATGCTCAAAACAATGGCGGAGACCTTGATGAGGCACTTGGTTGGGTGGATGCTGCTATAGCTGGGCAGTTTTTTAGTCAAAAAACGTTTAATAATTTGAGTATTAAATCTCAAATCTTAGCAAAACAAGGTAAAACGGCGGAAGCTGAAGCCTTGATGGAGGAAGCGTTACCATTAGGGACCGTTTTTCAAGTTCATGGCTATGGCAGACAACTCATAGGTCAAGGTAAGAATAATGAAGCCTTGGAAATTTTTAAATGGAATGCCAAAAACCATAAAGGTACATGGCCAGTACACTATGGATTGGCAAGAGGATACTCAGCCCTAGGAGATAACAAATCCACGGTGAAACATTTGAAAATTGCCATGGAGAATGCACCGGCCCAAGCTAATAAGGATAGGGTGGCAGCCAATTTGGAAAAAGCTGAAAAAGGCGAAGCAATCAATTAGATTTCTTTATGTAAAACATGTTGAAAAAGCCCAGCGGAAGCTGGGTTTTTTTAGCTGATGTAATTCCAAATATTGGATTGCTTCATCATCTTGGAATAAGCAAATAGGATTGAGGCATTTTCACTTTTTTCCAATTTTGGGTCATTCTTTAGCAGTTGAATGGCATGATACCGCGCAGTCTTCAGAATTTGGTTGTCCTTAACGATATCAGCAATTTTAAGATTAAGTAATCCACTTTGCTGGGTTCCCATCAAATCTCCAGGACCACGCAGTTTGAGATCCACCTCGGCGATTTCGAATCCATCATTGGTTCTTACCATTGTTTGAAGTCTTGTTTTGGCATCTTCAGACAGTTTATAACCTGTCATTAGAATACAAAAACTCTGCTCTGCACCCCTGCCAACACGTCCGCGAAGCTGATGCAATTGAGAAAGTCCGAAACGTTCAGTACTTTCAATGATCATTACGGAAGCATTGGGCACATTTACACCGACTTCGATGACCGTTGTGGCCACCATAATCTGTGTTTCCCCTTTCACAAAACGTTCCATCTCATAATCCTTGTCCGCAGGTTTCATTTTACCATGCACAATAGAAACTTGATACTCTGGCAGTGGAAAATCCCGAGCGATACTTTCATATCCATCCATCAGATCCTTGTAATCCAAAGCTTCTGATTCCTTAATCAAGGGATAAACAATATAGATTTGTCTTCCTTTTTTTATTTCATCCTTGATAAACTGAAAGACCTTTAGGCGGTTACCATCAAATCGATGTACGGTTTTAATAGGTTTGCGGCCTGGCGGTAGTTCATCAATCACCGAAATATCTAGGTCACCGTATAAGCTCATGGCCAATGTCCTTGGAATAGGGGTTGCGGTCATTACCAAGATGTGCGGTGGAATCTCATTTTTATGCCAAAGTTTAGAGCGCTGGGCTACCCCAAACCGATGTTGCTCATCAATTACAGCCAATCCTAGATTTTTAAATTGCACCTTGTCCTCAAGAACAGCATGTGTTCCAACAAGAATATTAAGATTGCCGTTTTCCAGTTGGTTGTGTAATAAGGTTCGTTCCGATTTTTTTGTGGAGCCGGTCAACAGGGCAATTTTCACATCCATTTTTCCCAACAATTCCTTTAAACCATTATAGTGTTGTTGGGCTAATATCTCAGTAGGGGCCATCAAACAACTCTGAAAACCATTGTCAATCGCCAACAGCATGCACATAAGAGCAACAATTGTCTTACCGGAACCAACATCCCCTTGAAGCAAACGATTCATTTGGGCATTGCTGCCCATATCTTTGCGAATTTCCTTAATAACTTTCTTTTGTGCGTTGGTTAGTTCAAAAGGCAGGTGATTTTTAAAAAAACCATTGAAATTATCGCCAACCTGGTCAAACGTAAGTCCTTTGATTTTATGCTTTCGAAGTATTTTTTTGGAAATTAACTGCAACTGCACAAAAAATAACTCCTCAAACTTTAACCGGAACCGTGCCTTCGCCAACAAATCTTGATTTTTTGGAAAATGAATATTGAAAAGAGCTTCACTTTTTGAGATTAATCTTAATTCATCCAATATTGGAGGGGATAATGATTCTGGAAATTGACCTTTACATTCCAAAAACAATTGCTGCACCATTTTGCTTATGACGCGATTGGTGATTCCCTTTGCGCTTAATTTTTCCGTAGAGGGATAAATGGGTTGCATGGCAATTTTTAACCCTTGTTGATGCTCGGATAGCAATTCCATTTCGGGGTGGGGCATGGAGAAGGTGCTTCCGTAACGGGTGGTTCTGCCAAACACCACATATGGTTCGTTCAATTTTAAATTTTCACGAATCCATTTATGACTGCGGAACCATACCAACTCCATTTGTCCAGTTTCATCAATAAAAGTTGCAACTAAACGCTTGCCTCTTTTTTGTTCTACAGTTTTGAGGTGAATAATCTTGCCCACAACTTGAACATCGGCTCCGCTGGACTGCAATTGATTTACCTTGTAGTATTGGGTCTTGTCGAGATAGCGATTGGGAAATAGATGCAATAAATCCTGGTAAGTTTCTATACCCAATTCGGTGCGCAAAGTGTCCGCTCGATTCGGACCTACACCTTTGAGATATGGAATTGGAGTTTGTAGAAAATTGGGATTCATCAAACTAAAATATGTAATTTGGAAGGACTTTTGATAGATTCCCAGTATGAAGCTTGGCCTCACATTTCTTTTTTTTCTTTTTCTTCAGTTTCTAGGAGCTCAAACACAGGATAAAGTGGATTTTATCCATGCAGAAATCTCTATTGAGCTAATTCCAGAAGAAAAAAAAATCAATGGAAAAGTCACATATGAGTTTGAGGTGCTAAAAGATGTCGATTACATTTTTTTTGATGCTCACCAAATGAAATTTTCCAAGATTTTACTTGATTCAAAAAATGTTGACCATCAAAATGATTATAGAAGATTGATTATCCAAAAGAAATTTAAAAAAGGAGTAACACATTTTATAACCCTTTCGTATACAGCTCTCCCCAAACAGACGGTCTACTTTTTGGGTTGGGAGGATAAAACTCAAGGTAACGAACAGATTTGGACACAAGGTCAAGGAAAGTACACAAGCCATTGGCTGCCAAGTTTAGATGATATGAATGATAAAATAAAGTTTGATTTGAACTTTATTTTTAAGGATGATTTAAAGGTCATATCGAATGGGAAGTTGGTGTCAAGGGATAGTTTACCTGACTCCAAAGCTTTTTTATGGAAGTTCAATATGCAAAAACCAATGAGCAGTTACTTGGTGGGTTTTGCCATCGGTAATTTTGACAAGAAAATTATTAAGTCTACATCAGGCATTCCAATAGAACTTTATTATGAACCCAAAGACAGTTTAAAAGTTGAGCCGACCTATCGATACACCCAACAGATTTTCGATTTTTTGGAAAACGAGATTGGAGTACCTTACCCATGGCAAAACTATAAACAGGTTCCAGTCCAGGACTTTTTATATGCCGGAATGGAGAATACTGGAGCTACCATTTTTTCAAACACCTTTATGGTGGATTCCATTGCATTTACGGATAAGAATTATGTCAATGTCAATGCTCATGAGATGGCCCACCAATGGTTTGGGAACTTGGTAACGGAACAAAGTGGAGAACACCATTGGTTGCATGAGGGGTTCGCCACCTACTATGCCTATTTGGCTGAAAAAGATATTTTTGGCGATGATTATTTTTACTGGCATTTACTCGAAACAGCGAACGCTTTAAACAATTTTTCAGGGGAAGGAAATGGAGAGGCTCTAACGGACCCAAGTGCAGGAAGTCTTACATTTTATGAAAAAGGAGCCTGGGCACTTGTAATGCTTAGAGAAAGAGTAGGGGAAATGAACTTTAAACAGGGCATTAAAAACTACTTGAATAAGTATGCATTCCAAAATGTTACCATTTCCGATTTTATGTGGGAAATGGAAAAAGCCTCCGGTATGAAGCTCGTGGATTTTGAAGAAACATGGTTGCAAGAATCCGAATTTCCTTTTGAAGTTGCACTTACCTTTTTAAAAGAAAAGAGTAACTCTATAAATATGTTCTTATTGGCAAAGAAAATGAATGCGGAAGCTTATCAAAAGGGAGAACAGGACTGGTTTACTTGGTTTTGGAATGATTCGGGTCCAAAAGCGTTCAAAAGAGAATATATATTTGATTTTATTGAGCATATTCCGGATACCATACTTCAAAGGATTGTCCGAAATGAACCTTTGGAGGTCAGACAGGCTGTGTCATTGGCCGTAAAAGACGTCTCTAAAGAGTTACAAAAAGCATTCGAGTCAATGCTTTTAGACAAAAGTTATGTGACACAAGAAAACGCTCTTTTCAAACTATGGGAGTCCTTTCCAGATGAGAGAGGAAAATATTTGAACCTAACGCAAGATATTGTTGGACTTCCAAATAAAAATGTTCGACTTTTATGGTTGACACTGGCTTTGGTGACTCCTGAGTATAATGAAACTTCAAAACCACAATATTTTGATGAATTAAGCGGGTATACAGGAGCTGAGCATCATTTTGAAGTAAGACTACTAGCCTTTCAGTACCTAAAGGGTATAGGCGCCTATAATGATCAGGTGGTTAAAAATTTGATTGAAGCATGCAACCATCATGTATGGCATTTTAAAAAATCGTCCAGAAAAATGCTCAAAGAATTTTTAAAAGAAGGTAAAAATAAAGAAAGGCTCATGGGTATATATCCGACCCTTAGTTTGGAACAACAACAATATGTAGACAAAACTCTAGGTAAATGAGAGCATTGGTAATTTCAGGGGGAGGCAGTAAAGGAGCTTTTGCAGGTGGTGTTGCTCAGTTTTTGATTCAAGAGGCACGACATGAATATGATTTGTTTGTTGGAACCTCGACAGGTAGCTTGCTTATTTCTCATTTGGCTTTGAACAAACTGGATAAGATTAAAGAAATCTATTCCAATGTGAACCAAAAAAGTATTTTCAACAATTGTCCTTTTCTGATTAAGAAGAAACATGGGGTCGAAATTATTGCGATCAACCATTGGAATGTTCTCAAAAGCTTTATCCGAGGAAAAAAAACATTTGGGGAAAGTGAAAACTTACGTAAGCTTATTCGAAGGTCGGTGACTCCAGAAGAGTTTGAACAATTAAAACATGGCAACACTGATGTTGTAGTAACGGTTTCCAACCTTTCTTTGAACCAAGTCGAGTACAAATCCGTTAATGATTGCACCTATGAAGAATTTTGTGACTGGATCTGGATTTCATCCAATTACACTCCATTTATGAGCTTGGCTCGGCGCAATGGATGTGAATATGCAGATGGAGGATTGGGCAGCTTGGTCCCTATAGAGGAAGCGGTAAGAAGAGGTGCCACCGAGGTGGATGTCGTGGTACTGCACACCGAAGTGAATTACCTGAACAGGATGCCAGCAAGGAATCCGTTTGAATTGATGACCACCATCTTCAGTTTTATGCTCGACCGCATTGAAAATCAGAATATTCGAATTGGCAAATTAGTGGCCAATCAAAAAGATGCCATTATTAATTTTTATTATACACCTACAATTTTAACCACAAACTCCTTGGTTTTTAACAAGGAGCGAATGACTCTTTGGTGGAAAAGAGGTTATTTATATGCCAAAAATAAAAATGAAGAAACCAGTCCTATAGATCCGGATCATATGGACTAGGAATTACCAAAGTTCGCCCACTTCCTTTTTTACATATGCCAAAGCGGTTGCCGAAGGAGATTGTTTTTCCATGGTTTGGTTCAGAATATCTTCACGCAATTTATCAGGAGAATCAGTTTCGCTCATTCCCGCAGAGCGAATAATCTGAATAGTAGCATTTTTAGCCGCCTTTATAATGTTCCAACATTCTTCAGACATGTAGATTTGTTGCGAAAGATTATGCTCAAATTCCGTTTCCACTTGTTTTATGAGTAGATTTTCATAATCACCTTTGCTCTTTCCTTTTGGAGCCACACGCACCACCAAACTATTGATAGCAATACGTTCTAAAAAAAGCACCATTCGTTCATAAGCTTGCAAACGGATAGGGAGCGTATCTTTTTGAGCATCTTTGTGCAACAGGAAACGTCTTCGGCCATCTTCATTTCGCGTATGTAATCTAAAAAAATAAAAGGCTACAGCTCCGGTCACAACTGCCGGTAGCAAGAAGCCGAAAAGTTGAAAGATATCATCTCCACTCATAGGATAGTTTGTTTTTGGATTTTATAGAAACTACAACGGATGAAATATTCAAAAAGTATACAGTAAAATAGTATTCTTATAGCCCTTTGGTTAAACGATCTTTGGCCTTGTCATAAAACTCTTTATGATCTGGCTGCAAGCGAATCAGGATACCTTCCTTAAAATTCCCATCTTTTACGGAAACGCTCAAAGCATCTGCAGGAACTTTTGAAACAGCTATCAATTCCTTGGAAACTGATGCTGCTTGATCCAAGGTAACCGCAAATTCCCCTGTAATATTCAACCCCTGTATCTCTGTTTTAAGCGTAGGGTTGGCAAGAACCACTTTACCTACATTTGCCAACCAAGCTTTACCCTCATCGGTTAAATCGGATGCAGTGTCAGCACCAAACAAAGTAGTAAGACTGTTAGATATTACAATGGCACCTTCATTGACATCAGCATTTGCACCCTCCCCAAGAGTTTGCTTTACTCGTGACAGTAGAACAATTGCTGTGGAATCGTTGGAGGCTATCATTTCATTTAAGATACTGAGCTGTTTCTCCTTTCGTTCCAAAGCAGCTAATGTCTTGTTGACATTTTCACTATTCTTCTTAGAAAGTTCTGAAAAGCTGCTTAGATTTTGCAGCAAAGTGGCATTGGCATCACGTAGACTAACATTTTCAGTTTCCAGCGTCTCTGCCTTTGCTTTACTCGATGAAACCTCTCTTTTTTTCTCAGCTAGTTCCTGTTCAACATCCTGTATATTGGTTTTTAACTCTTCAATCTGCTCAAATAGCTCACTCTTCTTTTGAGAGAATCCAATTGTAGTTATCAAAAAGCAAAAGATAATGGGTAACTGTTTTTTCATAAGTAAGTACTATTTGGTTCGATGTTTATGCGGCTCAAAATTAGGGTGTTTTTTCGGAAGTTGTTTTACCTCCCAAATAAACACAATCATAAAACTCCTGCATTGAGGTAAAAGGCACCTCTTTTTTCTTGTACCCATAAACTGCTTCAAGATCACTGCTTAGATAGTCATCATCAACATTTACTTGAATATCGTTCATGCTAAATTGACATGGGTGCTCGTATCCTGCAGCATGGGTAATCTCTAAAAACTCTTTTCTAAATGTCTTAAAGTATTGAGCCAATCTGTCTGATTTTAAAGGAACGCTGATGCCTTTTTGTAACCATTTACTCTGTGTGGCGACCCCAGCAGGACATCTATTGGTATGACATATTTGGGCTTGGATGCATCCAATGCTCATCATAGCCTCGCGAGCCACATTAATACAATCAATACCCATGGCAAAAGCCATGGCCGCTTTGGCTGGAAAACCTAATTTTCCACTTCCAACGAAAACTATGCGATCCGTTAACTCCTTATCCTGGAATATTTTGTAAACTGAAGCAAAGCCATAGACCCAAGGTAGTGAAACATGGTCTGCAAAACTAGGTGGCGCAGCGCCGGTTCCTCCCTCACCGCCATCAATGGTTATAAAATCGGGACCTTTCCCCGATTTTTTCATCAAATCGGCCAGTTCTTCCCATTGACCCACTTTTCCTATTGCCGCTTTTATTCCAACAGGTAAACCTGTTTCATTGGCGATGTCCTCAATTAGCTTTAATAACTCCGGAATTGAATTAAAAGCTTTATGCGTAGCAGGAGAAAGGACATCTTTTCCCACTTCAACTCCTCTAATCTTGGCAATTTCTGGTGAGATTTTGGCTCCAGGAAGCACTCCTCCCTTTCCAGGTTTTGCGCCTTGGGAAAGTTTAATCTCGATGGCTTTTATGCAAGGGTTTTCATCCACCAAAATTTTCATTTTCTCCATGGAGAAGTTACCCTCCCTTGAACGGACCCCGAAATAACCTGTTCCGAAATGAAAGATAACATCCCCTCCATGCTTATGATATGGAGAAAGTCCTCCCTCTCCAGTATTGTGATAGGCTTGACTTTTTTTGACTCCTTTGTTCATGGATTCTACCGCGGTAGCAGACAAAGAACCAAAACTCATGGCCGAAACATTGATTGCGGAGGCTGGCCTGTAAGGCTTTTTCCGTTTATTATAAGCTCCTATGACTTTAGCACAGGGTAAAAAATACGAATCCAGTTGATTGGGATGATTTTCAGGTATTTGATATCCAATCATCGCATTTTTTACAAAAATATGCTGATGCGCATAAATGTCTCGATCCGTTCCAAAGCCTTCGTAATTATTTTCTTTTTTGGCTGAGGCATAAATCCATCCTCTTTCTATGCGGTTGAATGGAAGCTCTTCACGATTGTTGGCCACAAAGTATTGCCTCATTTCTGGACCGATACTTTCCAACCAATACCTGAGATGCCCAACTACTGGAAAATTATGGCTTATGGTATGTGATTTCTGAAAGAAAACATCCCGAATAGCCACCAAAGCCAAGAAAATCAAAACCCAAATCCACCAAGAAACGGAATTCAAAAAATCCAAAATAGATTCCATCTACATATTCATATAGTCCAAAGTAAGTTCGGTCATCGCTTTAACGCCTAAAAGCAAACCACTATCGTCAATTTTAAAATCGGGAGTATGATGTGGAAAAGATTCTGTGGTCCCGGGAGTCATTCCGCCTAAGAAAAAGTAAAGACCAGGTACTTTCTCTTGAAAATAGCTGAAGTCTTCTGCACCTGTAATGGCTTTATGTATGCTCACATTTTCGTTGCCAGCAACTCTTTTCAAAGTTGGAGCCATCATTTCAGTTAACTCTAAATGATTATAAGTGATGGCAGTAGAGGTCTGAATATCAATAGTTGCTTCACCTCCATAAACTTTGGCGATAGCCGGAACCATTTCCTCCATCCGCTTGTTTATTTGTTTTTGCATATCATAATCCAAAGTTCGAATGGTACCGATCATTTCAGCGCTTTCCGGGATGATATTGGAACGGACACCACTGGTGATTTTACCAACAGAAATTACCGCTGCTTCATTAATCAATTCTGTCTCTCGACTAATAATGGTCTGAAGACCATCAATGATTTTTGCACTTATTAAAATAGGGTCCACACCGCCCCAAGGTTGGGAGCCATGGGTCTGTTTCCCCTTCACATTGACTACAAAACGTTGAGCGGCCGCCATACTTCCGCCTGGTTTGTATTTTATGTTGTTTATAGGAGTTTGAGAATTGATGTGAAGACCGAAAATGGCATCGACATCCGGGTTGGTAAGCACCCCCTCTTTTACCATTAACAAAGCACCACCTTCTTCTCCGGGTGGTGGACCTTCTTCAGCGGGTTGAAAAATGAACTTCACAGTTCCTTTGATTTTATCCTTGTTTTTGGATAAAACTTCGGCAACACCCATTAGGATAGCAGTGTGGGTGTCATGGCCACAAGCATGCATTACCCCGACTTCCTTGCCCAAAAAAGTCGATTTTACGTTTGACTTAAATGGAAGATCGTTACGTTCTGTAACAGGAAGCGCATCAATGTCTGCTCTAAGGGCAACCACCTTTCCGGGTTGATCTCCTTTTAACAACCCAACTACCCCTGTCTTAGCAACCCCTGTCTGAACCTCAATTCCCAGAGATTTTAGATGCTTTGCAATTTTTTCGGCAGTCTTGAATTCTCGGTTACTGAGTTCTGGATTTTGGTGGATGTCTCTTCGCCATTCAATGACCTTGTTTTCAACAGCAGTGTAGTCCTTATCCAGATTATGGTCCTGAGCCCATATAGAAAGACTGGTTAGCAGTAGTGTTAATGTTAGAGTTTTGCGCATTTGTTTGAGTTTAGAATTTTATAAGTTGATAACCTTCGTTTTGCAATTGTATAAGTGCCGTCATAGCCGAAAGTGAAATTTTTACTCCTGGAATAAGATCTTCTTTTGGAAAGTCTCTTGATTTTGATGATTGACCACATAGTATCACCTCAACCCCGGCATCCATAAGATCATGTATCATTTCGAAATTGGGATTAAAGACACCATATCGACTATTGTATGCTTCATTTTTAATGATGTCTTTGGAAGCTTTGTTATGAACCACCAAGGCAACTTTCATTTGGGATTTTGGAACACCACTTTGGGCGTGCATATTTAAAAAGCGAGCTGCCGTTTCAATGGTTTTGTTGATTTCGGCATGTGACTCGGGGCTGTTCATAATATCAAAAACTACTTTGAATTCTTGATCAGCATTGGTCTTAAAGTCTGGGTTGTCAATTTTATGGACTTTGCCAAAGTCAATTATAATGGGACCGGCTTCAGGGCTTTGGGAGAATAAAGTGTGGTTAAAAAAAAGAGTGAAGAAAAGTAAAAATGAAAATAGGGGTCTTGCCATATTTTTTTAATTTCCTAAATATATTCAATTCCAATTAAAACGTAATCGTGTTTATAAGTATTAACAGGATCATTTTAGCATGAAACCATTATTGGCTAATTTCACATCTACTTTTTAAACACCTTACGGTTTGAGTACTTTTTTGGATGAATTGAACGATGCCCAACGGGCACCGGTGCTGCACAAAGATGGCCCATTAATGGTGATTGCTGGAGCAGGCTCTGGTAAGACTCGTGTATTGACCTATAGAATTGTCCATTTAATGGAGCAAGGTGTCGATTCGTTTAATATTCTTGCATTGACTTTTACCAACAAGGCAGCTCGCGAAATGAAAAAGCGTATAGCCACCATTGTTGGAAATTCTGAAGCCAAGAGCCTTTGGATGGGGACTTTTCACTCCGTTTTTGCCAAGCTGTTACGTTTTGATGGGGATAAATTAGGTTACCCGAGCAATTTCACCATTTATGACACGCAGGATTCCCAACGTCTGATTGCTTCCATTATCAAAGAGATGGGACTAGACAAGGATATTTATAAGTATAAGCAAATTCAAAATCGGATATCGTCTTATAAAAACAGCTTGATTACGGTTAAAGCCTATTTTCAAAACCCAGAACTAGTTGAAGCGGATGCCATGGCCAAACGACCAAGACTTGGTGAGATTTACCAAAACTATGTGGATCGTTGTTTTAAGGCTGGAGCCATGGATTTTGATGACTTACTGCTCCGCACCAATGAACTATTAACCCGTTTTCCGGAGGTGTTAATGAAGTATCAGGACAGGTTTCGCTACATTTTGGTTGATGAGTACCAGGATACTAACCATTCACAATACTTGATTGTCAAAGCACTTTCAGATCGATATCAAAACATATGTGTAGTGGGTGATGATGCCCAGAGTATCTATTCGTTTAGAGGAGCCAATATCAGTAATATCCTTAATTTTCAAAAGGACTATGATGATGTTGGGATGTATAGGTTGGAACAGAATTACCGTTCCACAAAAAATATAGTCAACGCAGCCAATTCGATCATTGCAAAGAACAAAAACCAATTGGAAAAGGTGGTCTGGACTTCCAATGATGAAGGGAATAAGATAAAAATCCACAGAAGTATTACTGATGCGGAAGAGGGTAGGTATGTGGCAAGCTCCATTTTTGAAAACAAAATGCAGCTGCAAATGCCGAATGGTGAGTTTGCGGTGTTGTACCGAACCAATTCTCAATCAAGAGCTATTGAAGATGCTTTGCGCAAACGAGATATCCCTTATCGCATCTACGGAGGGCTTTCTTTTTATCAGCGGAAAGAAATTAAGGATGTGTTGGCCTATTTGCGAATGGTTATCAATCCAAAAGATGAGGAAGCTCTAAAAAGGATCGTTAATTTTCCAGCTCGGGGTATTGGTCAGACTACCATTGATAAATTGGTAGTGGCCGCTAATCATTATGGCCGTTCCATTTTTGAGGTGATGGAACATTTGGATAAACTCAATTTAAAAATCAATGCAGGCACCAAACGAAAGCTGGAAGATTTTGTGACAATGATCAAAAGCTTCCAAATTATGAATGAGGGATCTGATGCTTTCAACCTTGCTGAACATGTATCCAAGAAAACGGGACTGTTGTTGGAGTTCAAAAAAGATGGCACTCCAGAAGGTATAGCACGGATGGAGAACATTGAAGAGTTGTTGAACGGAATCAAAGATTTTGTTGAAGGGCAAAAAGAACTGGCCGATGCAACAGGTAGTCTTACAGAATTTTTGGAAGATGTGGCTCTTGCCACTGATATGGACAAAGATACAGGAGATGATGACCGTGTTGCTTTGATGACGATTCATTTGGCAAAGGGTTTGGAGTTTCCATATGTTTATATTGTAGGTATGGAGGAAGACCTTTTTCCTTCAGCTATGAGCATGAACACAAGAAGTGAACTGGAAGAGGAAAGACGTTTGTTTTATGTCGCATTGACTCGGGCCGAAAAACAAGCGTATTTAACCTATACTCAAAATAGATACCGTTGGGGAAAGTTAATTGATGCGGAACCGAGTCGATTTTTAGAGGAAATAGAAGAGCAATATGTTGAAAATCTTACTCCGGTCAGTGATGGGTACCGCTACAAATCCATGATTGACGCCAATATCTTTGGCGAGGTGGACAAGAGTAAACTTCGGCAGATAAAACCTAAAAATGGAACCCCGCCCAGCGTACAAAAACCCAACGAAAACCAGCTTCGTAAGCTCAGAAAATTAAAACCAGAAATTGCCGCACCAACAAACAATACCAATACCGTTGATCCTAATTTAGCAGAAGGTGCCTTGGTGAATCATACTCGATTTGGAAAGGGTAAAATTTTGAAAATTGAAGGAGTTGGAAATGATAAAAAAGCCGAAATCAAATTTGAGCGGGGAGATGTGAAGAAACTGCTTTTGAGATTTGCCAAATTAGAGGTTTTGGAAGGATAATTATCCCCGATGGCCATGCAAAGTCTTCGCAATGGCCATAATCTTTGTTACTTTGTAGAAAATGAGAATTGTTGATGGCCGAGCTCATAAAACTTTTTGAGGAAAACCCAAATCCTCGTCAGATTGAAAAAATTGGAGCGATACTCCGAAAAGGAGGATTGATTATTTATCCGACCGACACGGTTTATGGTCTGGGTTGCGATATCACAAATTCAAAAGCACTACAAAAAATAGCTCGGATTAAAGGGATAAAGTTGGAAAAAGCCAATTGGTCCTTTGTTTGTCCTGATTTGAGCAATCTATCTGATTTTGTACGTCAAATTGATACGGCTACGTTTAAAATTTTAAAACGAGCATTGCCAGGACCGTATACATTTATCCTTCCTGGCAATAATAATCTTCCCAAAGATTTTAAAAAGAAGAAGACCGTCGGTATTCGTGTTCCTGACAATGCCATTGTAAGTGCCCTAGTCACCGAATTAGGGAACCCTATAGTTTCAACCTCTATTCGGGATGAGGATGATATATTGGAATATACCACAGACCCAGAGCTTATTTATGAAAAATGGCAAAATTTGGTGGATGTGGTCGTTGATGGGGGATACGGCGGAAATGTTGCTTCAACGGTCGTAGATCTTTCTAACGGATACCCTGAGGTTGTTAGCGAAGGCAAGGGAAGTATTGATATTTTCTAAAATAAAAAAAAGCGGCCCAGAGACCGCTTTTTCATACTATATATAGAAAGACTAGTTTCCAGAACCGCCGATGGCTGGATCTTTCATTCCTTCTTCTATCATACTGTAGAATTGGTCAATTTTTGGCAATACTACAATACGTGTTCTTCTGTTTTTAGCTCTGTCTGCTGCTGTGTCGTTAGACGCCACAGGAATATAATAACTTCTTCCAGCTGCGGTCATACGCTTGGGGTCAACATTGAAATCATTTTGCAATGTTCTAACAATGGATGTCGCTCTTTTTGCACTCAAGTCCCAGTTGTCAACAAGAGCTCCACTTCCTTTATAAGGTACATTATCTGTATGTCCTTCAACCAAGAATTCAAAATCTGGCTTGTTGTTCACAACCTTGGCAACTTTACCAAGAACGTTTCTAGCTGCGCTTGTGATGTTATAACTTCCACTTCTGAACAATAGTTTATCAGAGATGGATACATATACCACACCTTTTTCTACACTAACCTCGATATCTTCATCATCCAAATTTCCAAGAACACCTTTTAAGCTCTGAACCAAAGCAAGGTTTACAGAATCCCTTCTTGTAACCGCATCTTGTAATTTTCTAATGGTAAGGTCCTTTTCACGAAGACTCTCCAAAGATTTCTCAAGGTTTTCAGCACCTTTGGTAGTAAGTGTAGTTAAATTGCCCATGTTGTTGATCAACTCTTGGTTGTTGGCTTTCAAGAAAGCGTTTTGATCTTCAAGAGTCTGAAGTCTGGACGAAGCCGTAGCTTTTTCTTCCAAACAGTCATTTAACTTAACTGTTGCAGAATTTAATAGGTCTTGGGTTTCTTTGTGCTTGGCTTCCAAATCGGCATATTTCTTTTGAGATACGCAGGAAGTCAATAAAATTGCCATAGATAATGTTCCTAGGAAAACTTTTTTCATAATCGTGGTAATAAGTTATAGATATGTTTGATTTTCTGGATTAAAAACGAGACCAAAATTATGTAAAATGCAATGTTTGCGTGGTCAGGCGTAGTTAATCTTTTACTAAAATGTTAAAATTCTTTACTTGATGTACGAAATGGGACCAGACAATGGATGTCGTAGAATAGTATTTTTGCAAAAAATTAGCTTTTTCCCTTTTGCCGTAAATCCTTCTAAAATTAATATAAAAACTTATATGCGCTTTGATTATCGCTAAACAATGATTGAACTTAAATTGAAAAACAAATCGCAGTCCAGCTATTCCATCCAATAATAACCTTAAAATTATGATTGAAAGCGCTCTTTTGCCGGGCAGATTTTTGGTTATGGAGTACAAGGAATTCCGAAAATTCAAAAAGGTTTTCTTAGGGTCCATGTTTTTTAATGTAGAACCCCCAAGGTGATATACATGACTTTCTCCAACATAATAGACCTTATGACCAGCATTTTTTGCTCTCCAGCAAAGATCTATTTCTTCCTGGTGGGCAAAGTAGTCTTGGTCAAAGCCGTTTAAGGATTTAAAAACATCACTTTTGATAAACATACAGGCCCCAGTCGCCCAGAAGACTTCTTTGGTATCATTGTACTGTCCCTGGTCTTTTTCAAGTGCCTGAAATATTCTTCCCCTACAAAATGGATACCCCAGCATATCAATAAATCCACCAGCTGCGCCAGCATACTCAAAATATTCCCTTCGATTAAGGTCCAAGATTTTAGGTTGGATAATAGCCGCTTCCGGGACGTCTTTGAACGTCTTCAAAATAGGATTCAACCAATTCGGAGCAACTTCGACATCGGAGTTTAAAAGACAGTAGATATCTGCGTCGATAGTTTGCAGTCCATCATTATAGCCTTTGGCAAAGCCGCCATTAGTTGAATTTTGCACAATACCTATCTGAGGATATTTGCTACTAACAACGGCAACGGAATCATCTTCACTGGCATTGTCAACGACATAGATGTCCGCTTCATCGGAATGAGCGATTACAGTTGGAAGAAATCGTTCCAGCAACGCTTTACCGTTCCAGTTTAATATGACTATGGCAACTTTCAAAACGGCAGCAAATTAACGGCTAAAATCAGGAATTTCCTTCAAAAACAAATATTTTTCTTGTTCCAGGTCCATTTTACAATAATAATGCTCCATTCCATTGGTAACCATAAGGTAGTTTGCCTTTAAGCTGAGATTGTATTGCGCTATTTGATCAAAAGTGGTTTGGTCAATTTTAACTTCTGGTGCTTTACATTCTACCAAAATATCAATATGGCCATCGGGTTTGAATACAACAATATCGTATCGTTTCTTCAAATTGTTTACCGTGAGCTGTTTTTCCACATTGATGATACTCTGCGGATAATTTTTGGTGAAAATCAAAAAATGAAGTACATGTTGGCGTACCCATTCCTCAGGTTGTAGCAGGACAAACTTTTTACGTATCAAGTCAAAAATATGGAGGCTATTTTCGCTACTTTTGACTCTAAACCGATACTTGGGAAAGTTCAATGATTGCATTGGACAAATTTGATGATTTTTTCTGAATGGAACGGATAAAGGAAATTGTAAACCATATTGACGAAGGCAATCCAAAACCTATATATTTTTTAATGGGGGACGAGCCCTATTATATTGACAAGATATCGCAATACATCTCTGAAAATGTATTGGCAGAGGAAGAAAAAGGATTCAACCAAATGGTATTGTATGGAAAGGATACAAGTGTTGATGAAGTCATATCAAATGCAAAAAGATTTCCAATGATGGCTGAACATCAGGTGGTGATTGTAAAGGAAGCACAACACCTATCTCGAAACATTGAAAAATTTGTTTCATATGTCGAAAATCCCCAGCCTTCGACCATATTGGTAATCTGTTACAAGTACAAAAAACTGGACAAACGCAAGAAGCTTTACAAAGCCATTCAAAAAAATGGGGAGCTTTTTGAAAGCAAAAAGCTTTATGAAAACCAAGTTTCCGAATGGATACGTCGTACGCTTGGTGGTAAAAAGTATAGGATTGAGCCAAAGGCTGCAGTATTATTGGTAGAATATTTGGGTGCTGACCTAAGTAAAATCAATAATGAACTGGATAAATTGTTATTGGTAGTACCCGGGGACACAGAGATTACCTCGGAACTGATTGAAAAGCATATCGGTATCAGTAAGGATTTCAACAATTTTGAACTGAAAAAAGCCATTGGTGAAAAGAACATACGGAAAGCAGTCCGTATTCTTGATTATTTCGCCCAGAACCCAAAGGATAACCCTTTTGTTGTAACCATTTCTTTATTAAGTACCTTCTTCACTCAATTATTACAGTATCATGGGCTTAAGGACCACTCTCCTGGTAATGTTTCTAAGGTACTCGGAGTCAACCCCTATTTTGTGAATGAATTCACTACAGCTGCCAAAAATTATCCCATGAAACGTGTTAGCGGCATTGTTTCAGGATTACGCCAATTGGACTTAAAGAGTAAGGGCGTAAATGCCAACAATTTATCACAGGCAGATTTATTGAAAGAGTTACTGATCCAAATAGATTGATTCTATTTTTTGTCTACGCTATACTTACCAGGACCTAAAAGAAAAATAACCACGAAAACGGTAAGATAAAGTAAAGCCAATTCCTTTTTACCCAGAGGATCCGAAGCATGAACAATAAAGCTGGCAACAAACATGGTAATTGCAGCTGGAATTGCAGCCCACCTTGTTTTAAATCCAATAATCAATAAAATTGGACAAACAAATTCACCAATTACTGTCAAAAATAGAGAAGGGGCTTGACCAATACCAATGGGGTTCAAGAATTCAGTGTTTCCGCTTATAAGCTTTTGAAGTTTTGGATAGCCATGTGTCATTAAAAGTGCAGAAGGAACTATCCTGAGGAGGGCAAGACCTAGATGGATTAAAAGACTATTTTTCATTAGGGGGATTTTAAATTTACGTGAATGTATAAATTATGTCGCGAATAATAAGAAAAATCGAATGGAAATTGACGGTTGCCATCTTCATTAATTCCACAATTTTGTTCAGCGGATTTGGCAATTTAGCTGCACTCTGTAATCTTAATATAGTATGTTCGCCCTAATGGAAATACTTGGGAAAACTAAAACTTATCATTACCTTGTTTCACACTTAATTATTTCAATCAAAAAACAATAAATCACAGTCATGAAAAGATACTTTATTCTTATTGCCGTGGTCGTATTGTGTATGCAATCGCAATACGGACAAAACTTTCAGTTCAACGCCAGCGAAATAGAAATTCCATATGAGCAATTTAATTTGCCAAACGGACTCACTTTGCTTGTTCATGAGGACCATAAAGCTCCGATTGCCGCCGTGAATGTGTGGTATCATGTGGGATCTAAAAATGAGAAACCAGGAAAGAGTGGTTTTGCCCATCTCTTTGAGCATCTCATGTTCAACGGAAGTGAGAACTATAACAAGGATTACTTCCAGGCACTGGAAAGTATAGGTGGTACCGATTTAAATGGGACTACAAATACGGACAGGACCAATTATTTTCAAAATGTACCGGTATCAGCCCTTGACCAAGTACTGTTTTTAGAATCTGACCGTATGGGACATTTACTAGGAGCTGTAGATCAAGAAAGATTGGATGAACAGCGAGGTGTGGTTCAAAATGAAAAAAGACAAGGAGAAAATCAACCATATGGAAAACAATGGAACTATTTGACCAAGGCCATGTACCCCAAAGGGCATCCTTATTCCTGGACAGTTATCGGGGAAATGGAGGATTTAAATGCAGCTTCAATGGAAGATGTTCAAGAATGGTTCAAGTCATATTATGGTGCAGCAAATGCTGTCGTAGCTGTTGCCGGTGATGTCAATCCGGAAGAAGTACATCAAAAGGTTTTAAAATATTTTGGAGATATTCCTGCAGGGCCGACCATTGAAAGACAGGAAGTGAATATACCTGAACGAAATTTCGATACTTATCAGGTTTATGAAGATAGAGTGCCTGAGACCAGAGTACTGTTTGCTTGGAACACCCCACAGTTTGGCGATAGGGAAGATTTACATTTTGATTTGATCTCTTCAATTCTTACTAGCGGGAAAAATTCAAGGTTGTACAAGAAATTTGTTTACGAAGATCAGACTGCTAGTGCCGTCGTTTCTTTTCAAGCATCAAGTGAAATAGCTAGTAGATTTATTACTTGGTTGAATGTTAAGCCGGGTCAGGATTCGGATAAACTTAAAAGCCAACTGGAAGCCGAAATTCAGAATTTTTTGAGAGAAGGTCCTAAGGAAGCTGAATTGAAAAGGGTAAAAGCAGCCTATTTTGCCAATTTCATAAAAGGACTTGAACGTATTGGTGGATTTGGTGGAGTTTCGGATATTCTTGCCTCCAACCAGACCTATTTTGGAGACGCTTCGTATTATAAAACGCGTTTGAAATTTATTGAGGATGCTACAATTGAAGACCTGAAAAGCACCGCGAATAAATGGCTATCCAAAGGAAAACACATTTTGGTATGCAAACCATTCCCTGAATATACAGTGCAAAAAAGTACGGTTGACCGTTCCAAACTTCCAGAATTGGGGGAACAAAAGAGTTCTAAGTTTCCAGCTTTGGAAAAAGCACAACTTTCCAATGGACTAAACGTTGTGCTAGCTAAGCGCACAGGAGTCCCAACTGTGGTGGTTAACCTTGTGGTCAATGCGGGGTATAAGACCGATCATTTGAGTAGTCCGGGAACCGCACAACTTGCCATGAATCTTATGGATGAGGGCACAAAGAATCTGAATTCCTTGGAAATCAGTGAAAAGTCGGAACTTTTAGGAGTAAGTCTAAGTACGTTTTCAAATCAAGATCAGTCCAATGTGTTTATGACAACTTTAAAGCAAAGTTTTGATTCTAGTCTTGAGTTGTTTTCCGATGTTGTGTTGAATCCGATTTTTCCGCAGGCAGAATTTGACCGTTTACAAAATGAGCAAATCAATAATATCAAAAATGAAAAGGCACAGCCAGTTTCCATGGCATTAAGGGTAATGAATAAATATATGTATGGTGAAAACCATCCGTATAGCAATCCATATACTGGAACAGGTTATGAGAATACCGTTCAAAAACTGACCAGGGAAGATGCCGTCAAGTTTTATGACACCTGGGTCAAACCTAACAATGCAACTATCATTGTCACTGGCGATATTGAAATGGATGAGTTAAAATCAAAGCTTCAAAAGAGTTTAGGCAAATGGAAAAAAGGAAATGTACCTGCTATTACATTTAGTGCCCCAAAAACAAACTCTAAAAACACTTTATATTTAATGAACAGGCCAGAATCCCAGCAATCGGTTATTATTGCAGGCCACTTGACGGAGAAATATGGTGGGGTTTCTGAAATAGCATTGGAGCAGATGGTGAGCATTCTTGGCGGTGATTTCACGTCAAGAATTAATATGAATCTTCGTGAAGATAAGCACTGGTCTTATGGAGCAGGAGGGTTTGTTTTAGGGTCTAAAGAAGAAAGACCATTTATCGTTTATGCGCCTGTTCAAACCGATAAGACATCGGAATCAGTGGGTGAAATCCGCAAAGAAATTTCAGAATTCATTTCTACAAGACCGGCAACACAAGAAGAGTTGGACAAGGTAAAAACGAATCAGGTATTGAGCTTGCCAGGACAATGGGAAACCAATAGTGCTGTAAATACATCCATTCGTAATTTGTTGAGATATAATTTACCAGATGATTATTATGAAACCTATGACCAAAATGTTCGAAGCCTTTCCCTTGATGCTGTTCGTGAGGTCAGTAAAAAAGTTGTAAAACCAGAAGCCGTAAACTGGTTTATGGTAGGAGATAGGGCAAAAATTGCGTCGAAATTGGATGAATTGGGATTTGACAACATCATTGAAATAGATGCAGATGGAAATCCTTTGGTACCTGCGATGAAAGAGCAGGAAATGGAACTTAAAAACTAAAATAAAAGCCCGCTTAAAGCGGGCTTACTTTTATCTGAGTGTCGGAAATTCCTCCGGATTCGTTTCGTTCATGATTTCATAAACTTTTTCAAAAATATCTTCCGCGTTGGGTTTGGAAAAGTAGTCCCCATCAGAAGCATAAGCTGGCCTATGTTCTTTAGCTGTGAGTGTTTGTGGTGCACTATCAAGATATTGGTAACCATTTTGTTTCTCAAGGATTTCTTGCATCAAATATGCAGAACAACCACCGGGGACATCTTCGTCTATAATAAGTAGTCTATTTGTCTTTTTTAAACTTTTTGCCACATTGTGGCCAAGATCAAAAGGAAGAAGTGATTGTGTATCTATTACTTCGGCATCAATTCCCACTTCGGATAATTCAGCAGCTACTTTTTCTACAATACGCAGGGTTGAACCATAAGATAGCAGTGTAATATCGGAGCCTTCTTTCATGACTTCAACTTCACCAATCGGGGTGCAGAACTCGCCAAGATTTGAAGGTTTCTTTTCTTTTAAACGATAACCGTTAAGACTTTCAATCACTAGGGCAGGTTCATCACTTTTCATCAAAGTATTGTAAAAACCTGCTGCTTGGGTCATATTACGTGGAACAAGAATGTACATGCCTCGTAACAGATGGATGAGTCCTCCCATAGGTGAACCTGAGTGCCAAATACCCTCCAATCGATGACCGCGAGTCCGAATAATCAAAGGAGCTTTTTGTTTGCCCACGGTGCGGTACATCAATGTCGCTAAATCATCACTTAATGTCTGTAATCCATAAAGGATATAGTCAAGATATTGAATTTCCGCAATAGGTCTTAATCCTCTTAAGGCAAGCCCAATACCTTGTCCAACAATTGTTGTTTCCCGAATTCCGGTATCTGCAACGCGTAGCGCTCCATATTTTTTCTGAAGTCCTTCTAGGCCTTGGTTTACATCTCCAATGTTACCTGTATCCTCGCCGAACACCAAGGACTCTGGATATTTTTCAAATAGCGCATCAAAATTGTCTCTTAAAATGATTCGTCCATCGACCATTTCAGTTTCTTCAGAAAATACGGGTGTCGCAGGGGCAACGTTTATAGCGTTATTCTGCAATTCACTATAAAGATGTGAACTGAACTTGGGTTGTGATGTACTTAAAAATTCATTTATCCAAGCTAGAAGTGCCTGTTTCTCTTCCGTTGATTCCCCCAAAAGATAGCGCAGTGCTTTTCTAGATTTGGAGGCTAAGTCTTTTTTCAACGGCTCTTCAATGGCAATAAGGTCGTTCTTAACTTTTGAGATAAAAGTCCGATTCGGACTTTTGCTAGCGGCAGCTTCCAAAAGCTTTACCAATTGTTTCTTCTCATCAAGATGAGGTTTAAGAAATTCCGACCAAGCTTCCTTTTTTGCAGCCCTTACTTGTTGCTTTATTTCTCTTTCAAGACTTTTAAGCTCTTCTTCAGTGGCAATATTATTTTCTATGACCCATTCTCTGAATCTTTTATTGCAGTCATTTTCACGTTCCCACTCCAAACGTTCTTGTGACTTATATCGTTCATGGGATCCAGAGGTTGAATGACCCTGAGGTTGCGTGAGTTCGGTCACATGAATGAGTACAGGAACGTGTTCTTCTCGGGCAATATCCGACGCATTTTCGAAAGCATGGATTAAAGCGGTGTAATCCCACCCCTTAACCTTTAAAATTTCATATCCGTCATTATCCTCATCTCGCTGTAGTCCTTTTAGAACCTCAGAAATATCCCCCTTGGTCGTATGGAACTCAGAAGGAACGGAAATGCCGTAATCATCATCCCAAACACACATTACTAGAGGCACTTGCATTACACCCGCGGCATTGAGAGTCTCAAAAAAGTGGCCCTCACTGGTACTTGCGTTGCCTATTGTTCCCCAAGCAACTTCATTTCCATTGTTGGAAAAATTTGTCTGATCTATTTCCTTAAGGTTGCGATATAGTTTTGATGCTTGTGCCAATCCAAGAAGACGAGGCATTTGTCCTGCGGTACACGATATGTCCGCACTGCTATTTTTTTGTTTGGTCAAATCTTTCCATGAGCCATCTTCATTTAAGCTATGCGTTACAAAATGGCCTCCCATTTGACGGCCTGCACTCATAGGTTCTTTATCCAGATCTGTGGTGGCGTACAAACCGTGGAAAAACTCTTTTGGACTTAGGTTGTCCAAGGACATCATAAAAGTTTGGTCTCTGTAATAACCACTTCTGAAGTCCCCATCTTGAAAAGCGCGCGCCATAGCCAATTGAGGCAGCTCTTTTCCATCTCCAAAAATCCCAAATTTTGCTTTACCAGAAAGTACCTCCCGTCTTCCAAGCAAACTACACTCCCTGCTGGTGACGGCAACTTTATAATCCCTCAGGATTTGAGACTGAAAATCATCAAAGGAAATATCATTGCTTGTCTTGGAATCAGGTTTCATAGGCTATGCAGGATTTTTTGCAAAATTACTAAAATACATCGGTATTGGCAATACCTAGCTATGTTAATAATGTGATAATATGACAACAAAATCAACGTTTGAAAACAAAATTTTCAAATTTTGTGTTTTTTAAGGCATGTTTTTTAGGAATATGGCAATTAAAACCACTTTCTAGTGAATAGGCCAATAAGTGTTCTAGGGCTTATGGTCACAATAAATCTGATACGTTCTCCGTAATCGTTATCCGCAATTTCCCATCCTCGGTTGGAATATACAGGAAAGTAAAGTTCAAAATAATCAGTAACAAGATTTAAACGGATACCTGAGTCGTATACAAAACGAGCATTTTCACCACGGTTGCGAATGTACCCTATATCGCCATAAGCTTCTATCCATCGCCAAATGTTGGTACTAGCGTTCATGGTAGTTATCCAATCGTTCGCAAACGGGTTTTCAAGTGTTGATTTAAAGCCTCCTTCTGCAATGATAATTTGTTGACTGTAGATTCCGGAGTTTTCTGAACGACCGAGATAATTTAAGTCAAATAAATAATCAGTTGGACGATCTAAGGCAAAACTGAAAAAATCTGAATTCGTCTTGTTTCTCAGAAACTTACCAGCATAGAATCTGAGATTTAACTGTCTATTGCTCTGAAATAGTTTACGGTATTCAAATTCAAAAGCAAGCTTGCTAAACTCACTAGAATGTTGGGCATCGAGAAACCAGGATGAATAGTTTAATATGTTGTTGTCAAAGTCACGGAACCGAACATTAAAAACGGCATAATCTGGGTCTGTGTCGATTTCATCCGCGATGGCATCATCTATATTCCGAAAAACACTTCTATACCTAAAAAGCAGCGATTGCCGTCGATTGGACATTAAATTATCTGGCCTCCATCCAAAACTAATTGCCGGAGTAAGTGTTGTAAACCTCGAGTTAACCTGAAAATGAGAGGTGGAGCCCGAAAAGGAATAATTCGAAACATAAAGACCACTTTTGCCATGGTATTTTCTATACCGTAAACTTGCTTTTCCTACCAAAGTCTTTTCCAAGAAGGAGTAGGTAGGACCAAAATCGTATTGAAAAGGTCTTTCTAAAAAAGTCTTATTATAGATTCTAAGTCCCGGAGTTATTCCATCATAGACATTGAAGTTTGCAATGGGTACGTAGAAAACTTGGTTATAGTTGGGGTCTTCGGTATCCTTGAAAAATTGAAATTTTAGTTTTTTATTACTGGAAAAGAATCCATTTAACGTCTTCCAGTTGTCACGTTGGTTAAACTCCGGAATCTTTTGGTCATAGTTGAGCACTAAACGGTCTTCGCCTTTTCTAGGGATGGTAAAGACTCTTGAAGTGTCAATATCCGTAAACCAATAATGAGATACCACCGAATCCTTTTGCAGTCCAAACAGGGAAATCGGAACTTTTGTCCCTCTTTTGTTTTTTATAACAAAAGTGATGGAATCCTCGGTTTTCTCAATCTTCTTTATTTTATAATCTATTTTTTTTCGTGTGGACACGTACTCATCAAAAAACCAATCTAGGTCTTTATCTGAAAAGCGTTCTATCTCAACCCTAAAGTCCTCCGCTGTCACATTGGAATTTAAGTTATGGGTTTTGTAAAAGGAAAGAATACTGCTGTCGATTTTCTTTTCTCCAAGATACTCCGCCAAATAGGACATTCCCAATCCTGCTTTGTAACCGTTGGCTATTTTTTGGTTGAACTTAATCAAAGAATCGTTGGGAGTTGTAAGTGCCTGATCAATGTTTTTACGGGCTGAAAGCATGCTTAGCAAGGCATACTGTTCATTAAAGTCCATTTTCGCCAAGTGGAAACTTCGAAATCCCCAAAGTCGAGAAAGCTTTCCGGCCAGTTTTTGGTCTGGATAGTATTCCTCAACATATTTTATCATTAGATAATTCGCAATCGCATCGCTGACCCATCGTTCTTGTCGAGGATCTAGAAACATAGTTTCTTTCAAAAAACTGTGCAGAGCAGTCTTTAAAAATTTCATTTCAAATTGAAACTGCGCCTCATAAGGCCTTATAAAAGAGGGTAGTTGATTTATACCATAGAGAGGTGATTTATTATAGGCAAGATTACTGACCAATAAACTTTTATGGGGCATACGACCAAGGTTCTCGAATAAAAAATCTGAAATCCGATTGATTGAAATCCCCTGGGAGATATTATTGTACTTATTGGAATCTAAGTCGGTGACCACTGTCATGGTTCGGGTAACATGCTTGGTAAATTCTTCTCTAGCGTATAAAATAACCTCACAGCCCTTCCTGTTCTCCCCAACAAGTCTTGTGAATTGTCCCCCCGGGAATTCAGAGTTGCCATTAGAATCAAAATTGGTGGCCAAATGCAATCCTTTAGGGTAAATGAAGTCTATAGAGGTATTGGTGACATCAGTATATAGGTCATCTAGATCCATATTGTCATATAGCTTCCATTTGTCGGTGTAAACAGCAGGGGTTAAATACCAATCTCTTAGATAATAACCTCCATTTGGGCTATGACCGTAAGAAGTAAACTTTGAGTGCGGTAGTTTTACGTTATACGTGAAAAAAAGCTGTACTGATTCACCTGGTTGCAAAATCTCATTTAACTCAACTCGGAGAACATCCTTGTTCTTATAGTGACCCCATCCTAATCCAGTGTAGTTGGCATCCACAATGCTCATCATTTTGGTGTACCCCCTTTCTTTGTCTTTGGCTAAATGCAAACTTCGCTTAAACTCTTCCGCAAAGCGTTTTGCGAGGGCGGTGTTCTTGTTGGCATATGCGTGATTCCAATCATTAAAATACAATACGGAAAGCCCATCTTTCGAATCGTTTACATAGGTAAACTTTTGCTTGATTTGGATTTCCTTACCGATACCCTTCAACGTGGCATTGATTTCATTCGTGTGTTGGGCCAATGCAGAAAGGCACAACAAAAAATGAAGCGCAATAGTTGTTTGTAATGAAGGTTTCTTACTCAACAAGAGTGGTTGTATTAAAAGTTAGGACTAAGATTTCGTCCTTTGTAGAATGCGTCAATGATTTGGACCACCTCGTCCGCAGTATCAACAATTTTAATTAAATCCAGGTCACCTGAGCTTATATTTCCAGCAGATAACATGGTATTCTTTATCCATTCGAAAAGTCCGCTCCAGAATTCTGTGCCAACTAAAATGATGGGGAATGTATGTATTTTATTCGTTTGGATCAGCGTGATGGCCTCGAAGAGTTCGTCGAGCGTTCCAAAGCCTCCTGGCATGACCACAAACCCTTGTGAGTATTTGACAAACATCACCTTTCGAACAAAAAAGTAGTCAAAATCAAGGCTTTTATCAGCGTCGATATATGGATTGTCGTGTTGCTCAAAAGGTAGGTCGATGTTGAGTCCTACAGAAGTTCCCCCTGCCAAGTTTGCACCTTTATTACCTGCTTCCATAATTCCTGGGCCACCTCCGGTTATGATTCCATAGCCTGCTTCGGCAACGCTTTTGGCTACTTTTACAGAGAGCTCATAAAAAGGTTCTCCTGGTTTGGTACGTGCCGAACCAAATATGGAAACACAAGGTCCTATCTGACTCATTTTTTCAAAACCATTGACAAATTCCCCCATGATTTTGAATATTGCCCATGAATCGTTCGTCTTTATTTCATTCCAACCTTTGTGGTGTTGTTCTTTTCGCATAATTCTATTTTTAATCAGACCGCTGGGGCTATTTTTCTTTTCGCATTGTCCAACTCCTTCTTCAAGAACTTGGCCGTATAACTTTTATTGTCTTTTGCTACCTCTTCAGGGGTGCCTTTGGCAACTATCATTCCGCCTCCTCGGCCACCTTCGTAACCGATATCAATGATATGGTCCATCATTTTTATGACGTCCATATTATGTTCAATGACCAAAATGGTATTTCCTTTGTCCACCAATTGGTTTAAAACTTCCATCAATACCCTAATATCTTCAAAATGAAGTCCTGTTGTAGGCTCGTCCAATATATAAAAAGTATTTCCGGTATCTCTTTTTGAAAGTTCAGTCGCCAATTTAACCCTTTGTGCTTCGCCTCCTGAAAGAGTGGTGGACTGTTGTCCCAAAGAAATATATCCTAACCCTACATCTTTAATGGTCTTTAATTTTCGGTGTATTTTAGGTATGTTTTCAAAAAAGGCAACAGCCTCATTGATGGTCATTTCAAGAACATCTGCAATTGATTTTCCTTTATAACGAATTTCCAAGGTCTCCCTATTAAAACGTTTGCCATTACAAGTTTCGCATTCAACATATACATCCGGCAAGAAATTCATTTCAATAACCTTGAGTCCACCTCCTTGACATGTTTCACATCTACCACCCGCGACATTGAAACTAAACCGACCTGGCTTATAACCTCTGATTGTCGCTTCGGTTGTCTTGGAGAACAATGCCCGAATTTCACTGAATACACCTGTATACGTTGCTGGATTAGACCTTGGTGTGCGCCCAATAGGAGATTGGTTGATGTCAATTACCTTGTCAGCATGTTCCAGACCCGTAATTTTTTTATAGGGCATAGGTTTTTTGACCCCATTAAAATAATGGGCGTTCATTATCGGATAAAGTGTTTCGTTGATCAACGTGGATTTACCACTACCAGAAACGCCGGTAACTCCTATTAATTTACCCAAAGGAAATTCAGCTGTCACATTTTTTAAATTGTTTCCTGTGCAACCAGAAAGGACAATTTTTTTTCCGGTTCCTTTTCTTCGATTTTGTGGAACGGGTATTTCCAGTGCTCCGGTGATGTATTGTGCTGTAAGAGTGTTATGGTATTTCAGGTCCTTGGGTTCACCTTCCGAAATTATCTCACCACCATGTCTACCTGCTTTTGGGCCAATATCAATAACGTGGTCCGCATGTTCGATCATGTCCCTGTCGTGCTCAACCACAATAACCGAGTTACCTATATCGCGAAGCGATTCCAAAGAGTTGATCAAACGTTCATTATCGCGCTGGTGCAATCCTATACTAGGCTCATCAAGAATATATAGCACGCCTACAAGCTGAGACCCTATTTGTGTCGCTAAACGAATTCGTTGGGCTTCGCCACCCGAAAGTGATTTGGAACTACGGTTCAATGAAAGGTAATCCAGACCAACATCCAATAAAAATCGGATTCTGGTTTTGATTTCTTTAATGATTTCCTCTGCAATTTTCTTTTGGTTTCCTTTAATTGTACTTTCAAGTTGTTCAAAGAAATCTGCTAGTTCAGCAATATCAAGCTTAGCCAGCTCTGCGATGTTCTTATTTCCAATTTTAAAGTAGAGCGATTCCTTTCGCAGACGAGCACCTTCGCAATTATGACAAGAAACTCTATCCATAAAATCCTTGGCCCATCTTTTTATGGAAGTGGCATTAGCTTCCTCGAACTGGGTCTTGATAAAATTGGAAATACCTTCGTAATCAATCTTGTACTGTCTCTTTACACCCAAAGTTTTTGAATCAACCTCAAAGCTGTCCTTTCCTCCATTTAGAATTACATCCATGGCTTCTTTGGGAATCTTGGAAATAGGGTCAGAAAGATTAAACTTATAGCGTTGGGCAATAGTTTCTAGCTGTTTGAAGGCCCAGGACTTCTTGTATTCTCCGAGAGGTGCAATTCCTCCTCCGTTAATTGATAATTTTTTGTTTGGGAAAATCTTCTGTTCATTCACCTCATGCACATGACCCAAACCGTTGCAAACCGGGCACATTCCCTTGGGCGAATTAAAGGAAAATGTATTTGGCTCAGGAGTAGGATAAGAAATACCGGAAGAAGGGCACATTAAGTCCCTACTAAAATATCGAGGTACTCTTTCACCTTCTTCTAAGACCATGAGCACATTATCACCACTGTACATTGCAGTGTTTATGGTTTCATTGAGCCTTTTATGAAAATCTTCACTTTCGCTGACCTTAAGTCTATCGATGACGATTTCTATGTCATGTGTCTTGTAACGGTCAACCTTCATGCCTTTAGTGATGTCCATAATATCACCATCTACGCGTACCTTAACAAAACCTTGTTTGGCAATTTGCTCGAACAATTCACGATAATGACCTTTTCTTGATCTAATCACCGGGGCTAGAACATTAATCTTTTTGCCACGATAAGAATCAATGATCAGGTCCTTGATTTGTTCATCGTTATAGCTGACCATTTTTTCTCCGGTATTGTAACTATAGGCATCACCAGCCCTGGCAAACAACAAACGTAAAAAATCATAAACTTCGGTAATTGTTCCTACAGTAGACCTTGGAGATTTTGATGTGGTTTTTTGCTCAATGGCGATTACTGGAGAAAGGCCATCAATTTTATCCACATCAGGTCTTTCCAGACCTCCTAAAAACTGTCTTGCATAGGCTGAAAAAGTTTCAATATACCTGCGCTGTCCTTCAGCATATATGGTGTCAAAAGCGAGCGAAGACTTTCCACTTCCGGAGAGGCCTGTGATTACTACGAGCTTTTCCCTAGGAATGGTAACATCAATATTTTTAAGGTTATGGACCCTTGCGCCTTTAACCTCAATATGTTCTTCGTAGTCAATCATAAAAAATATTGCAAAACTTCAAAAATAGCGATTTGAGCGTTAAAAATGAAGCTGGTTTGGGTTTCTGTTTTGTAAAGTAACCATCATTGGCTATCTTTTTGAAAAACATACTAAAAGACTATTTAGATGAAGGTTTTAAAGAGTATAATTTTTCTTGGCATTTTACTTTTTGCAAGCATTTTTACAGGTCAGGAAACTTCAAAAATTATTGTGGATGCGGATACCGGAAATGAAGTTGATGACTTTTATGCGCTTGCACGAATTCTTATGGAACCATCTGTGCAAATTACGGCCCTGAACGGAGCACATTGGCAAACTAGTCATTGGACCGTCAATGAATCCATGGAAAATAGCCATAGACTCAATCAACAGTTATTGGGTGAAATGGGGATGGGGTCTAAAGTAAGGACACTTCGAGGTGCGAAATCTCGAATGTACGATTGGGGGGATAGGGCTCAACATTCGGCCGCGGCTTCCGAGATCATTAAGCAAGCCAAGAATTCGAAAAGCATTACAATCCTTGCTTTAGGTGCGTTGACCAACGTTGCCTCGGCGGTCTATATTGATCCGCAGATAGCAGATAAGCTAAAAGTTTATTGGTTGGGGACCACAATGGATTTCGAAAAAAAGGTTTTAAAACGAAACGATTTTAACCCGTTAATGGACCCCTACGCCCTGGACTATTTGCTGGATTCAAAAGTAGAGATGAATATTATGCCTCTGAACGTTGCCGTGGATATGGAGATTAACTTTGACGAATTGGAAAGGGAAACAACAGGACACTTTTTGGGAAAATTTTTATTGGAGCGGTGGAAGAATCATCTTGATGGATCCAGGGAAAGTCGAATACTATGGGATTTGGCCTTGATTACAGCATATATTAATCCTGAGTTGGCATCAACTATTTCGATAAAAACTTCCAGAGACAGTGGAAACAAGCCGATTACTTTTTATAAGACTATTGATGTTAAGGCCATTTACAAAGATTTTTATGAGACCCTATTGGCTTTTGAGCGATAGTAGATTATTTTTGGCGACCTAAATTAAGAACAACACTAGGAATATAATTAAGCGGTCGTATGAAAATACTTGGAATAGGTTCTCGAATTGATCATCCTGAATATGGAAAAGGAGTTGTGACGAATGTGTCATCTAGGCACTATTGGGTCACTTTTTTGGAAAATGGGCTTGAAACCATTGATTTGGATTCGGAATTTGATATCATTGAAGGAGTTGAAGATGATGTGGATACAGTTAGTTTTTTTGATGTGGAGAGCTCTTTGGTCAAGATATTGGAAAAATGGAGCGATACCCATGAAAAAGTTGCTTTGGCAGATAAGTGGAAAGGTGGGAAACTAATTCTGGAGCCTACGGACCAGCTATCACCAAAGGAAATGCCCATTGACACTTTTTTTCATAAAATCGTCATGGTTCGTGACCGAATTAGGGTAATGGAACAAAAAATAAACAGTAGCAAAAACTTAGATGATCAAGAAAAAATAGACCTTCAGCAGTATATAACCCGAATTTATGGAAGTCTAACCTCGTTTAATGTACTATTTAAAAACAAAAGCGATCAGTTTATAGGGGAGCGGTCCAAATAATTGACTATACGGCTTCTTTTGTCATTGTAAGGGATCTTCCTTTTCCTTTTGAAACCGATTCAGAGAACAGTTTTCTATTAATCAACGCTTTAATCTTGGTGTTCTTTATATAATCGTTCAATAGTGTTTGGTAATCGTACTCATCATTCAAAAAGGCATCGCTCTTGAATGTTTTGGTTAAACGTACTTCCTGGAGATTTAAGGATATCAGTTCAACCTGATTTTGATTGTAATAAATACCGTATCCACGTTTCAAATCATAAATCAACCAGCTTTGATTTGTGTAAATGCTTCTAAAATGTTTAGATATTAATGGTAAGATGTTTGCATCAGGTTCTACCATTGCAAAACGAACATCATCTTTCGTGATTTGAAAATCAACTAAGCTTTCAGTACGTTGTTTTTCACGTCCAACAGAGCTCGCAAGTTGATTCACTCGTTGAACAATGCCATCGGAATAATTCAAATTGGTACTGGCTTTAGAATCCATCAACTTCTGAATATAGGTGTATAATATCAACTCTATACCTTCGGATTCACTCAAAAATGAAAAATAGATATTAGTAATCGCATTGTGACTTTTGTTTCGAATAGTGTTCCAAACCCGTTTTGCTTTTTCCACATTAGTGAAGATAGTTTTGGTATCCGAAAAAAGTCCATTTTGGTTCTGTCCGTTCTTTTGAATATCAGATACATTTATTTTTTCTTCAAAAGCCACAAAGACAGCGGTTAGGAAGCCGTTAAATGTACCATCGTAAATCAGTGTTGTTGAATGTCTCATGATTCGCCCGTTTTGTAATTAATCCAAAATTATGGAATTATTCCTAAAAATGGAAATAATCCAAATTATTTTTTGGAAATAATCCAAAATCCCTATATTTGAATTGATAAGAGTACCCTGAGCTTGTAGAAACGGAATAGGAAATAATCCAAATTATCAGTTCGAAGGGGATAATAAATTAGGGCCATGGAAAATGAACTAACGTTAAAACGATTTACTGAGATTCGGAGAGAACTTGGATATACCCAAGCTGATTTTGCCAAGTTATTGGGGATTTCTAATACCACTGCTGATATTGAACGTGGCCGCACCAAATTATCTGGTAGAGTAGTGGCAGAGCTATTAAGGCAATTTAAAATTAATCCGTTGTGGTTGTTTGGGGAAAGTGATCAGAAGCATTTGGAGACTTCAAAAACCAGTGTTATTCCAAAAGTGGTCACCGTTGATAGCGCTGAACAAGACAATATGGTACTGGTAAATGCCAAGGCCGCTGCGGGATACCCACAAAACATTCAAGATACCAGTTGGTACCAGCAACTTCCAGCTTTTGATTTGCCAATTCCGGAGTTTAGAAATGCTACATATAGAGGATTTCAGGTTGAAGGTGATAGTATGCTGCCGAATCTTAGACCAGATGAATGGGTTTTGGCCAGGGCCATAGAGCACATAGATCATGTGAGTTCCAATAAAATGTATGTAGTGGTTCTTCAGGATTCAGTCATGGTCAAAAAGATTGAGAAACGACCCAATTCGAATAATATCACCTTAGTTTCTTTAAATGAAACCTATCCTCCTTACGAAATCAAACCCTTTCAGATACAAGAAATTTGGGAGGTCAGTAGTAAGCTTACCTTTAATGTTGATGCAACCACGGAAACCGGTTTATTGCGTCAGCTTCAACAGTCCATGGAAGAATTAAAAAAGCAAGTAGGACAGGTTAAGAGCAATTAACCGTTTTTTTGACCTGCTCATTATATGTACTTTCAAAAATTTTATCAGCATTTGCTGATTCAAAACCCTCGCGTAGGTGCTCTCTTTTCAAAAGGGTCTTCTCCATGTTTTTGAACTCAGGAAGCGGTAACCGTTCGGCAAATTCCACATAACTGCCGGCTATTTTCATTTGCTCACCATTTGCGAAATTTGCATTTACCATTTTCGCGACCGAACTACTTTGTTTTAATAAACCATCATTACTGATTTTAATTTTCCCTCCAGCGGTGTTCAAGACAATACCTATCTCTTCCAAAAAGGAATTGAATGCTACCAAAGAATTGTAGGGTTCAGGTAGTGCGTGCACGCTGATGGTGTAATGATTAAGATAGTATCTATTATAAATGACCCAGGCTGCGTACTCTGTCTCTTTTGCTAATTCTAGAAACTCATCAAGTGAAGGCACTTCCCATAACGGTTTGTAAAAAAACTGCCCGACTTCCTTCGGATTTATCAAGTTTAGGGCGTCCACAGGGTCTGTGGTAATGAGCTTCGTGTATTTTTTAATGATTGATTGGGCATTTGATGATAACTCATTCACTCTTAATTCACTGATAAAAATCCTTGGATACTCCGGCTTTGGAGGAGCATACCAATACGCGTCCAATTTCTTTTCTCCAAAATAGTAGGAATCCATTCGTTGGTAGCCATGGGCAAGAAATATTTTTTCCAGCGAAACTATTCCCAAATTAGGAACCCCTAAGGTCCTGAAAGCTATGTGGTCATTGATGATGTCTTCTTGCTTACCGATTAGCCCTTTGGCAATCATCGCCTGACTTATTTTTTCCACATCAGCCACACTCTTTTTATAGGGGTCGAAAATAGATTTCAAGATAATATCCAGTGGAGTATTGTCATCAAAGTTCATCGTCTTTGCTTTAATTATACGAATTGACAACAAAACTAGTTGTATATTTAATTGTATTTAATTATTATTTTGTATTGAATGATAAGTTATAGTAATCAATTGGAAATTCGGCACCTGAATTATTTTCTGACTCTTGCCGAAACCTTGCATTATGGTCAAGCGGCAGAACGACTCTTGATTTCACAATCCGCTCTGAGTCAGCAGATACAACGATTGGAGACTATTCTGAAATGTCCTCTTTTTAAAAGACATAATCGGAAAGTTGAATTGAATCCAGCTGGTACACTTTTTAAAACTGAAGCCGAAATCATCGTTGGACAAATGCAAACCTCCATGGAACGATGGAGTGCTACCATGGACGGGCATACTGGAATGATTAAAATCGGCTTTGTTGGTTCTGCAATCCAAGAATTTTTACCTGAAAAAATCAAAGAATTGAATTTAGCTTACCCCAAAATCCAATTTGTTTTACAAGAAGGGAGTAATCAGGTATTAATGGAATTGTTGGAGCGGAATCAACTCGACGTTGGCTTAATGCGATCTAATGAAGTTCCGGATACCATGAGCTTTAAATCCGTTGCAACTGAGAATCTTTGCGTTGTTTTACCAAAAGATCATTCCGTAGGAATGAAGAATTTTAAAAGCTTAAAACAGCTGTCCAATGAATCATTCATTCTTTTTCCAAATCAACAAAGTCAATCGTATTATCATCAAATTATAAGTCTTTGTGCGAGTCATGGTTTTACGCCGAAGATTACACATCAATCTATACATGGACCTGCAATTTTTAAGTTGGTGGAGAGTGGACTTGGAATTTCGATTGTTCCCAAATCACTCACCTTATCCACCAAATATAAAGTCGATTTTATAGAACTTAATGACGAGCCTTTTAAAACAGAACTATTTGCAGTATGGAATGAAGCAAGCACCAATCATGCACTGGAGGTGTTTTTAAGGTTACTTGGAGAATAGAAGTGGGTGAATTTTGAAGAGGTCAAATACTAATCAAACAGTTTTTCCTTGATACTTTTTGCGAAAAAATCTGCGGCTTCAGGGTAACGTCGAAACCATAATTCAGGTTCAAAAATTTCAAGTTCAGCCAAAGCCAGACTACCCTCATTATCTTTAAAAATATCTACACGGGCATAGATAGGCATCTCTGGACTGGCGTGGAGTACTTGTTTTGCAAAATCAATTTCCTGTTTTGAAGGTTGATAATCATGCACTGTTCCTCCATAATCATCTTGTACTCGGAAATCGCCGGGCTTTGCTAGTTTTAAAATGGCGTGTGAGTATTCTCCATTGAACATAACAACGGAAATTTCCCCATGTTCCACAATGTTCTTTTGAAACTCTTGCAACATCATGGTTTCGTTCAAAATCAATTCCTCGAACATATCATTATGACTTGCCCAGTCATTCATGTGGAATTTGTAGGTATGTCTAGCCCCTCCTGCGATGCATGGTTTAAGCACCAAGTTTTCTGTAGTAAAACTTAAATCTTGTCGAGCTTTATCAATTACCTGTTTTAAATTGATTTGTGCACCTGGTTCTACAAACAATGTTTTGGGAATATTTATTCCATTCTGTTGTAGCTTTTTTAGGTAATGTTTGTCAATATTCCACGAAACCAACGTATAGGAGTTTATAAAGTTGGTTATATTCTTTGTCTGTTCAAACCAAGAAGAAAATTCTGTGAAACGATCAAAGCAGTCCCAGGTGGACCTGAAAAGGGCATATTTCGTTGAGCTCCAATCAAAATCAGAATCATCCCATGCTTTTATGATGACTTGCAGTCCTAATTTTTGAAGAGACCCTAAAACTAGCTGATCTTCCTGAAGAACATTCTCAATAAGTTGGTTTGAGTTTTTGGGATTTACAAATCGTGAATCCGTCAAGATGACAATATCGAACATAGCACCAATTTAAAAGCCGACTGCTGTGTCATCACCACGTTTGTCGGCACCACCTTCCAGTTTTCCATCTGGGAGAACCCTAATTGCATCGACTTTACCTATAATTCGGTTTCGACCTTCATGGATTTTATACCCGATACCCTTAAGTTCGGATTTAAGCTCGTTGGAAAACCCTTCTTCTTCGAATATAATTAAATCGGGAAGCCATTGATGATGAAATCTTGGAGCATTTACCGCTTCTTGCATACTCAAATTGAATTCATAAACATTTAGAATTGTCTGGGCTACGGCGGTAATAATTGTTGAGCCTCCGGGGGTGCCGACCACCATAAATAACTTTCCGTCTTTCTCTACAATGGTTGGCGTCATACTGCTCAACATACGTTTTTCTGGAGCAATGCTATTGGCCTCAGCACCGATTAAGCCAAACATATTTGGAATTCCTGGTTTAGCACTAAAGTCGTCCATTTCATTATTAAAGAAAAAACCTAGCTCATCGGAATATAGTTTGGATCCATAAGCTCCGTTTAAGGTTGTCGTTGCTGAAATGGCATTACCTTGGTTATCTACAATAGAATAATGCGTGGTTTCGTCGCTCTCAATGATTTCAACAACCCCATGGGAAACTTCTGAAGAAGGGGTCGGTTTTTCAAATGAGAAACCCTGCATTCTTTCCTCCAAATAGTCATCACTTAAAAGGACATCCAATGGAATGCTAACGAAATCTGGATCACCCAAAAAGTAGTTTCTATCCGCGTAAGCCCTGCGAGCGGCTTCCGTGAATAATTGTACCGATTTTGTGGAATTGTGTCCGTAGTCGGAAATGTCATGGGATTCCATCATTTTGAAAATCTGGTTCATGGTCACTCCACCACTACTTGGAGGGGACATCGAAATTAACTTAAGGTCTTTGTAATCAAAGACGACGGGTTGCCTCCATTTGGCTTCATATTTTTCAAGATCCTCTTCTGTTATGTACCCCCCTTTCTCTTGAATAAAAGCGGTTAATTTTTGTGCGATTTCACCTTTATAAAAACCATCTCTGCCATGTTTTTGGATTTTCTCCAAGGTTCTGGCCAACTCAGGATATTTAATTGTGTCTCCTGGCTTATAATTGGCAGCCAACTTGGTGCTGTCACCGCTTACGGTCATAATCTGTTCACGATGATGCTCTAGTCTCTTTGCCTGTTTTTCGGTAACAACCACACCTTTCTTTGCCAAGGCAATTACGGGTGCAAGGATTTCCGAAAAAGGGAGGGAGCCAAATTTTTCATGTACCTCAACCACGCCTGCCACAGTTCCGGGAACTCCCACTGCGGTTGCTCCAACAGTGCTCATATTGGGAATAACGTTCCCTAAAGAATCCAGATACATATCCTTGTGGGCGGATAATGGCGCTTTCTCACGATAGTCTATAGCCCCAATATCTCCATTACTTTTCCGGTAAACCATAAAACCTCCGCCTCCAATATTGCCAGCATAGGGGTAAGCCACAGCAAGCGCAAGCTCTGTAGCAATCATGGCATCAAACGCATTGCCGCCTTTTTCCATGATTTCAGAACCAATTTTCGAAGCTTCCGCGCGGGCAGAGACCACCATTGCTTTTTCGGTGACCAGGCCTGTTGGTGTTGCGGGTTGTTTTTTACAATGTAGAAATAGGACAATAGGAAGGATAAGAATCAGTCTTCGCATAGGGATTTGAATTTTAGCTGGGAAAAGGTAATCAATTCTTCAAAAAAATTGGTGAACTCCTCTTCAAATGCAGTATAGTTTTGTTCTAAATCCAGAATGGCAAAATTCATTTTGGATTTGTTTTTTGTCCTTCGGTTCATTCCATTGAGCACTTTGGATATTCCGTCTAGGTTAGCATAGCTATAGAGCCAATTATCAGCAATCATATAGGGCATCATGCGTTGCGTGCCAAGTGGAAGTATATCATAATTGTCCTCTAGCAAATCATAGAAGTTTTCAACATATTCCTTAAGCGGGATTTGAGAGTAAACAGACCAATTTTTGGCCAGAAAGTGATCATAAAAGATATCTACAATTACCCTGCTATAATGACTGTAATTTTTGTGGAGACGCTTGCTGCTTTGCTTTGCAATTGGATGTGAGTCGGTGAAAGTGTCAATTTCCCTGTGAAGTATAATACCCTTCTGGATTTTTTCGGGAAAATGTTTGAATTTGTTCCCGCGAATATGATCTGCAAAAAAATTGCCCAATGTAATTTCCTGATCATCAAAGGATAAATAAATGTGGGCTAGGAAGTTCACGAATAGATCTTTGTTTTCTTTTTGAAATTTACAAATTCGAAACATGTAATAGCGGACAGGCAGTTATATTTGCAAAAACTTTTCAACAACTATGACACTGATTAAATCAATTTCCGGAATACGTGGTACCATCGGCGGAGCCACCAATGATAATCTTACTCCAATTGATGCTGTAAAATTTGCTGCTGCATATGGAACTTGGTTAAAAGATTATACTGGAAAAGATAAATTGAATGTTGTTATCGGTAGGGATGCGAGATTATCTGGTGAGATGATTCAGAATCTAGTAGTTTCTACCTTAGTTGGATTGGGAATTGATGTGGTTGATCTAGGGCTTTCTACAACACCAACAGTTGAAATTGCAGTTCCCCTAGAAAAGGCGGATGGAGGCATAATACTTACAGCCAGTCATAATCCGAAACAATGGAATGCCTTGAAATTACTTAATGAAAAAGGTGAATTTTTAGATGCCAAGCAAGGAGCGATTATTTTGGAATTGGCAGAAAAAGAAGATTTTGATTTTGCCGAAGTAGATGATTTAGGGAACATTACAAAAAACGATTCGTACATCGACATTCATATCAAAGAAGTACTCAATCTAAATTTAGTTGATAAGGAGGTCATCAAAAAAGGTGGCTTTAAAGTTGTGGTAGATGGCGTGAATTCCACAGGAGGAATCGCTATTCCAAAACTTCTGGAAGAACTAGGTGTAGAAGTTGTCAAGTTGTACTGTGACCCTACAGGTCATTTCCCTCATAACCCAGAACCGCTAAAGGAACATTTAGCTGATATCTGCGAATTAGTGGTCAAGGAAAAAGCTGATTTTGGAATTGTGGTTGACCCTGATGTAGATCGCTTGGCCTTTATCAGCAATGATGGGGAAATGTTTGGTGAAGAATATACTTTGGTGGCATGCGCGGATTATGTATTGAATAAAACTAAAGGAAATACCGTTTCAAACTTGTCTTCAACCAGAGCCCTTAGTGATGTTACCAAAAAGCATGGTGGCATCTATGAGGCTGCAGCAGTTGGTGAAGTGAATGTGGTTACTAAAATGAAGGCTAACAATGCTGTTATTGGGGGAGAAGGGAATGGAGGAATCATTTACCCAGAAAGTCATTATGGAAGGGATGCTTTGGTAGGAACTGCTCTGTTTTTAATGTTGATGTCAGAAAAGGGAGGAACCGTTGCTGAATTAAGAGCTAGTTATCCAAGCTATTTTATGAGTAAAAAGAAGATTCAGCTTACACCAGATTTGGATGTCGATAGCCTTCTCGATGCCATGCATCAAAAATATAAGAATGAACAGGTGTCCACTGTTGATGGAGTTAAGATTGATTTTGCCGAGAACTGGGTACATTTACGTAAATCCAATACCGAACCGATTATCAGAATATACACCGAGGCCCTTTCACAAAAGGAAGCGGATGGTTTGGCCGATAGAATTATTGGAGAGATAAAAGAAGTAGCAGGGTTGGATTAACCTATTTCATAAGTTCGTATAAGATTTCTTGTGCTTGGAAATCCTCATCAGATATATCGGTTTGTTTATCTGAGTCGAGCCATAGCTTCCATATTTCATTTTCCTTTTTAAGTGCTACGTTGAAATAGCCATATCCGCGTGGTATTAGCTTTTCTTCACCATTTCTTTTTGAACTGTACCGATAATATCCGGTTTGATAGGCGAGTGCACCACCTTCGTCAATGGCGGTGGATTGAATGGCAAAGGCAATTGCAACCTCATTCCCACCTTGTTTCATATGTTGCAAAAAACCTCCGAAGTTCTCTAGATAATTTTCTCCAGTTTCAATTTGGTTTTGGTCTATTGTAATCCTAACAATATCCTTGGAATGAATAGACTTCAATTTATCGGAATCAAATTCAGCATAAGCTTCCATAAATGGAATCCAGACGTCGTCCCGAATAGCTTCAATGGTTTCATTGGATACGATATTCTTTTGCTGACCAAATGAACTAAAGGCGCAACAGAGAAGTAAGATGGTTAGTAATTGTTTCATTTTTTGATTTTTGAGTTACCATCAATTTATGAAACAAAAACAATCTCACTTAAAATTTTTGGAAAAATTTAAGTATTTGGAAGGTTTTTTAGATAATCGCTCCTGACCAACCTAGCCGTTTTATGCTCTCCGGTATGACTCCATCCCGGAGGCATTATCAAGTAACGCAGTTTATTTAAGATGCCTGGCGCCTTGGCAACGTCTTTTGCAAGCGCAATAATTTCACCAAAATATACATCGATAAAATTGCCAGAATCCATTTGTCTAGTTATCCCATATTCAATTTTAATACTTTTTTGTTCTTCTTGATATGTCCCGAAAACCCTATCCCAAATATTCAACAAATTGCAAAAATTGGTATCCATATAAAGCGGATTCCGTGCGTGGTGAACTCTATGATGGGAGGGGGTAAGCATGATTTTATTTAAGAAACCAAAACGGGCATCCTTAATCAAGTTTTCACCAACATGGATAAATGCCCCATATGTGCCATCAATAAACATTACTGCAAACAGCACTTCTGGAGGTACTCCCAGTAGGATGCAGATAGTTGTGCGAATAATATCAGCGTAGGGTGCCTCTAAAAAAAAGTGGGCATGGGTAACAGATAGGTTCATGTCTTCTGGGGCATGGTGCGTTGAGTGAAGACACCAAAATATCCTAACCTTATGGCCAAGATAATGGTATACAAAATGGGCAAGCTCCCAAACTACATAGGCATATATAAACCAATACCAAGTTGGACTTGAACTGAAAAGAGCATAAGGACCAAAAAATCCAATGCAAAAAGCGACCATTGCGATTGCAATGAAGCGACCAACAAATCTGTTGAAAATGTAAATTAAGAAATTGACTTTATATACTTTTATCTGTGGCTTCTTGTAGATTAAACCTGCGACAAACTCCAATAACAATAGAAGCGGAATAATAGGATATACGAGTGAGGCCACCCCTTCATAAGTCTTAAATACGGTATAATCACCGCTTTTAAGTATTTCCAAAGCTTGGGTAATCCCAAAAAAACCAACAATCTCTTCCAGCAAGGTTGATAAAATTTCCATAGATGAATAATATGGAAAAATATTCAGGCAAGAATAAAATTTAGACGAATAACAAAACAGAACTTATTAGTAATCTATTTGTTAGGAGCAATCCAATCTAATAAAGATTGTTTTACCAGTTTTTCTTGGTTCCAGGGAATAAAGTGATTTTCACCTTCAATAGAAATTACTTTTAAGCTGTCAACTCCAGAAAATTGCGCTTCCATAAATGGAACATTTTGAAAAGGAACCAACTTATCCTCCTTACCATGAATTATCAATGTGCGCGGTCTAAGTTTATGTAATTCCGATTTTAGTTGCTTTAAATCCTGCTTCAGCATCCATAATTCATCATTGGAAGGTTTTAGGGCTCCGGGAACCAGGTACTTTAAAGGAATCCATGTTAAAGGTTTGCGCCATTTTTCTGGTTTTTCAGCCTCGGGGTCCAACGCTCCTGCCAGTATGACAAGATTTTTACAGAGCTCAGGTTGCTCCAATGCCATTTGTACAATAAGTGGTCCACCATATGAATGTCCTATTAAGGTAAAAGGCTTACCGTTGTCCAAATGTTTGAGTAACTGATTTAGTATTAGGGCTTGTGACCTGAGTGAAATGCTATTTCTAAAATCACTTTTCCCAAAGCCAGGCCGATCTGGAGCAATAATTCTGAATTTTTGATTTAACAAAGGATCGGTCAGGTAGTTTTTATAAGCATCCCAACTTCCTGGAGAGCCATGAATAAAAACTAGGGTAGGAGCGTCTTGGTTTCCAGTCTGAATGTAATGTATGTTTCTATCTTGAACAGTTAAATTTTGGTCGATGTAGTCGACTTGTTTCTCCTTGAAGAATTTTACAGTTTCTCTACTCGAAGTACGCATAGTCATGCAAGAATTGGCGAAAAGCAGATAACCAAGCACTAAAGCGAGAAGAACATACCTTTTTTTAAATCGAAGTCTAAAGGACATCTATGAATTAGGGCTTTTGGAACGCTGCCGGCGCTTTGTCTTTATGTTTCCAACGTTTGTGGGTCCAAAAGTAATATTCAGGTGCTTCGCGAATGGATTTTTCGGTTTCTGAGAGGAAAGCTTCTGAAATTCCATACCCTTCTACGTCTTTTGGATTTTCTGCAAGAACCTTAAAAGTGCCTTGATAGTGTCCCCGTTTTAATTTTTCAACTTTTAAATAAATCGGAATAATGTCGTGCTCCTTACAAATTTCCTCTCCTCCGACATGCACGGGAACCAAAACATCCATGAACTTTGTCCAATGCCGTGCCCTATTAAGCATGGGTGACTGATCACTGATGATTCCAACGGTCACCAATTCGTTGGCTTTCTTTGCATCTTTAATGATTTTTCTGCTCTCAAAAGTTTTTATCAAAGTTGTTCCATACTTGCTGCGTATGTCCCTCACCATTTTATCGAAATATTTATTGTTGATGGGTTGATAAATGGCATACGCTGTAGCACTAATGAACGAGTTTAAATTGAAAACCCATTCCCAACTGGCGTAATGCGGCATCATGATCATTACATTTTTACCTTCATTTTCAAGCTTTAGAATTTCTTCAACATTGGTAAAGACATACCTTTTCCTCATTTGCTTGTCACTTATCCCCAGGGTCTTTATCATCTCCAGGAACATATCACAAAGGTGTCTGTAAAACTCCTTTTCAATTTTAAGACGTTCTTTATCCGACTTTTCTGGAAAAACCAATGCGAGATTGCCTCGGACTACTTTTTTTCGATAGCCTATAATACGGTATAACAGAATGAACACTCCATCTGAAATGAAATAAAGTACGCTGAACGGAAGTCTGGAAATTAACCAGAGAAGGGGGTAGGCAAGTATAAAAACAGCTAGCTGCATAGGCAATTCTTGTGGGCAAATATAGCTATATTTAACCCCAAATTTAAAGGCTTATGTACAATTTGCACATTGCGACCATTGCTATTATTGCCGCAAATATATTGGTCTCATTACGAGGCTTTAACGACACCGGTTTTTTTGAGCGATACAAGTTCAGTATTGGTGGTATTAATGCGGGGCAAAGGGAAAGAACGATCACTTCCGGGTTTTTACATGTTGATTTTTCGCATTTGTTTTTTAATATGTTCACCCTATATTTCTTTGCTGATGTGGTAATCAGTGGTTTTGGTGCCTCCAGGTTTGTCATTATTTATTTTATAAGTCTTCTGGGCGGTAGTTTGTTAGCCATTTTCTTTCATAAGAATGAACCTTTTTATAGTGCGGTTGGTGCCAGTGGGGCAGTTACTGGAATTCTTTATGCTGCTATTTTGTTAAACCCCAATATGCAATTGGGTATTATGTTTATTCCCATCCCATTGCCAGCTTATGTATTGGGAATTGCTTATTTACTGTATTCCATTTATGGGATGAAGAGTAGGTTGGGAAACATAGGACATTCTGCTCATTTTGGCGGGGCAATAGGTGGCTATGCCATAACGCTACTATTTAAACCGGAGCTTTTGGTTACCGATACTTGGATTGTTATCCTATTGGCAGTTCCGATAATCATACTTTTTGCTCTTGAAAAGATGGGAAAAATATAAGCATTAAAAAAGGCCAAAGTTTACACCTTGACCTTCCCTATTTGTAAAATTCTTTTTTAATTCAGTAGCTCCGCTACCTTAGCTTCCAAGGCAGGACCCCTAAGGTCTTTGGCCACAATAACACCATTTTCATCCAAAAGAAAGGCAGCAGGTATGGCATTTATGCTATATAACTGCGCAATAGGGTCTTGAAATCGTTTTAAGTTGGAAATATGATTCCATTCAAGGCCATCTGCCACAATAGCTTTCTTCCAATCTTCCGCTCTTGCATCAAGAGAAACACCTATAATGTTAAGTCCCTTGTCATGATATTTGTTATAAACCGAAACGATGTTAGGGTTTTCCATACGGCAAGGTCTGCACCACGCTGCCCAAAAATCGATAAGGGTTACTTTTCCCTTTACTTCACTTAAAGCCAAAGTGCCTCCATCTGGTGTTGGAGCGGAAAATTCTGGCGCGACACCTCCAATTTGGGTTGTTTTAAGCTTATCCAACTGCGCTTTTAAACGCGCTCCTGGCGTTGACTCTTTGATTTCTGGTGTAAGAGCTTCGAACATTGCTCTGATTTCATCATCAGGAAGAACTTTACTTCCCATTAAGTTACCAATAATCAAAGCTGATATCAAGGCATTCGGATTCTCCTTTGCGAAATCAATATTGAAATCTTTAACTTCTTCTTGAAATTCAATATACTCTTCACGAAGCGCAGTCACGGTTGCAGTATCTTGTTGTTGCGAAGCTGCTCGCATGTCGTTCTGCATTGATCTTGCTCTATCGGAAAGTTTTCTTGATTCTTGAAGGAAATTCATGAAAAGGTCATTCTGAAGAGTACCCTTGATAGAGGCAAATCCAAGACTATCTTTCTGGAATTTAATATCAATATTCCCATTTTCTAAAACAAAAGGAACGTTGCCAGGATTAGTGCCTAAGAACAGATAATGTAGTTTTGGTTCAGTTTGGGTGCCTGTAAAACTGAAGCTTCCGTTCGCAACGTTTGCAGTATCTAGTTCTACCAGTTGATTAAGCGAATCTGTGGTTTTTAGAAAAACCTGCGCTCCTTCAGCAAGTTCACCCGTGATAGTACCTTTGAGCGTATATCCATCAGAACCGGAGCCACAGGAGACCAATAGCATTGTTGCACATACGAATCCAAAAATCTTTTTCATTTTTTACGTTTTAAAGCGCTAAGGTATTCATTCCATACGGCATAAAAAAACCCTTTACTTCCGATAGATGGAGGCAAAGGGCTGTATAAAATCATGTTTTTATCAGAATTGATAACGTATTCCTAGGGCGATGTCAAAATCAAAACCATTGTCAAATCCATCATATCCCAACAACCCAATTTCTGGTCTGAAATCAAGGGAGAGCAAAAGTGGAATATCAAAATCGTATTCTACGCCAATATCTCCTGCCGCGAATACAAAAAGACCATCGTTATCGGCACCATTTGGAATTGGTTCAAAATCAACACTTCCCAAACCACCTCCAACACCGTAGTACCAGTTAAAGTTCCCGTCAAGTTGGTGCACCCATTGATAAACACCTGCAAGCTTGAAGGCATCAAAGGCCCTGCTGTCTCGCCATCCTAGGTTGAATTCGGCCCTGTTATAACGCCCAATAGATTTTTGATATGAAATTTCGGCACCAAAACCGTCACTATCACCCAATCGAAGCCCTAAAGTATGCTCCGATATGTCCTGTGCACTCATGGCAATTGTTGTGAACAAAAAAACACCAGTAAATAATGTGGTAATCTTCATAAGTCTCTCGTTTAGTTAAAAATTAAAGATAGCTTTGCAAAGCTTCTTGAGAATAAACTATTTTGACGACCAAAAATTGTTCCATTTTGGATAAAACTCTTTTAAAAAAGCTTTCTTCAGCACTACAGGGAGAATTATTGACAGACGACTTGAGCAAAGCTCTTTATGCAACAGATGCCTCCGTTTACCGGAAAACACCAACAGCTGTTGCCTATCCTAAAAACAAAGATGACATTAAAGTTTTGGTAGCTTTCGCCAATGAAAATAAAGTAGGACTAATTCCACGCACCGCGGGAACATCTTTGGCAGGTCAGTGTGTGGGCGAAGGCATTATTGTTGATGTCTCAAAACATTTCACTGAAATTTTAGCGTTGGACCAGGAGAAAAAACAAATCACTGTACAGCCTGGAGTGGTGAGGGATGAACTCAATCAACATCTAAAACCTTTCGGTCTTTTTTTTGGTCCAAATACTTCTACGTCCAATCGATGCATGATCGGGGGAATGGTAGGAAACAATTCTTCAGGTACTACATCTATTCAATATGGGGTTACCAGGGATAAAGTGGTATCCATGGACTGTATTCTCTCCGATGGAAGTGAAGCACATTTTGGTGCAATGAGTAAAGAGGCACTGCTTTCAAAGACCAACGAAGGTTCTTTAGAAGGAAAAATCTATAATGTTTTGGAAAAAGAACTTTCCAATGCTAAGAATGTCGAGAATATCCAAAGGGAATTTCCAAAAGCAAGTATTCATAGAAGAAATACGGGCTACGCAGTAGATGAGCTTTTAAACAACAACATTTTCGGAACCAAATCGGAGGATTTCAATCTCAGCAAACTTCTTTCAGGAAGTGAGGGTACTTTAGCATTTACAACCGAGATTACCCTGCAATTAGATGACCTTCCTCCACCACTATCCGCTATGGTGGCTACTCATTATAGGACTTTGGAAGATTGTTTAAGCGATGTAGCTCCTGTGATGCGACATGGGCTGCATACGTGTGAAATGATGGATAAAGTCATCCTTGATTGCACAAAGAGCAATAGATCACAGTTGGCCAATCGATTTTTTGTGGATGGAGACCCTGCTGGAATCCTAATGTTGGAAGTTAAGGCGCATTCTGAAGAAGATTTGGAAAAACAGGTGCTTGACTTGCTCAGCACAATTGAAAATTCAGGCCTAAGCTATGCAAATCCTGTTTTGAAGGGAGAGGATATCCATAAAGCGATTGAGTTGAGAAAAGCAGGATTGGGATTGCTTGGAAATATGGTTGGAGACCGAAAAGCGGTGGCCTGTATTGAAGATACGGCAGTTGCATTGGAGGATTTAAAGGATTTCATTTTGGAATTCTCCCAAATCATGAAAGGATACGACCAGGAAGCCGTGTATTATGCACATGCTGGAGCAGGGGAGTTACACTTAAGACCCATCTTGAATTTAAAAAAATCGGATGATGTAAAACTTTTTAGGGAAATTACAACGGATGTGGCTAAGCTCACTAAAAAATACCAAGGTAGTTTTAGTGGCGAGCACGGAGATGGAATTGTGAGAGCTGAATTTATTCCATTGATGATTGGCGAAGCCAACTACGAATTACTTAAACGCGTAAAGGCAGCTTTTGATCCAGCAAATATTTTTAACCCAGGGAAAATTGTAGATGCTTTTCCAATGGATGAATCCCTCCGGTATGAAATTGACCGAAAAGAACCCGAAGTGAAGACTTTAATGGATTTTTCGGATAGCGAAGGCATTCTAAAAGCTGCAGAAAAATGCAATGGTAGTGGGGACTGTAGAAAGAATCACACCATGTCCGGGGGAATGTGTCCGAGTTATCATGCAACAAAAAATGAAAAAGATACCACAAGAGGAAGGGCAAATGCATTGAGAGAATTTTTGACGAACTCAGAAAAACCCAATCGGTTTGACCAAAAAGAACTGAAAGAGGTGTTTGACCTTTGTTTGAGCTGCAAGGCCTGCGCAAGCGAATGCCCCAGCAATGTTGATGTTGCAACATTGAAAGCTGAGTTTTTATATCAATATCAAGAGTCAAACGGATATCCCTTAAGAAGTAAATTGTTTGCATACAATACAATTGCAAATAGGCTGGGTAGTAAGGTGTCCGGCATCACTAACACCATTTTCAAATCCAAATTACTTGGAGGTTGGCTTAAGTCTGCGGTGGGAGTTGCCAATGAAAGGAGCCTTCCTTTAGTGCACAGTTTTGACTTTGATAAACATTTAAAAAAGTACCAAGCCGAGTCAGGGAATACTAACAAGAAGGTGGTGTTATATATTGATGAGTTCACCCAATATTTGGACATTGAAGTTGGCCAGGATGCCATTGAGCTTTTGTGTAAGTTAGGCTATGATGTGCAACTTTTTTATGGGGAAAGCGGTCGAACCTATCTTTCCAAAGGATTCTTAAAGCAGGCCAAGAAACTGGTTGCTTCCAATATTTCTAAACTTGATGGGGTTTTAGAGCAAAAAGTTCCTATTCTCGGACTTGAACCTTCGGCAATACTTTCTTTTAGAGACGAATACAAAAGACTTCACGATGATAAGTCTAAAGTCGATTTATTGGCTTCAAGCTCATTTTTGATTGAAGAGTTTTTAGCGTCAGAGATAGAAAAAGGACATATTAGTGCTGAGCTTTTCACAAAAGATAAAAAGGAAGTGAAAATCCATAATCATTGTCATCAAAAGGCGTTATCCAACCAAAAAGTGACTTTTGATATTTTGAACTTGCCAAAGAACTATAAGGTTTCCATTATCCCTTCGGGTTGTTGTGGTATGGCGGGGTCTTTCGGTTATGAGAAGGAACATTACGGCACAAGTATGCAAGTTGGAGAGCTAAAATTATTTCCCGCTGTAAGAAAGAGTGCATCGGAAACCATTATTTCGGCCAATGGTACAAGCTGTAGACATCAAATTAAAGATGGAACATCTAGAGATGCCCAGCATCCTGTTTCAATTTTACGCAGAGCCTTGATTGTCTGAGCCTTGCTCGTTTTCTTCGAGAAATTCAACTTGTTCCTCAACAGTTTCTTCGGCTTCGATTAATCGGGTGTGGTTTTCAATGATTTTTTCTGTCTCTGGCTCCAAATCAGCATGGGTAACAGATGCGATAAGGTCATGTATATCCATTTCTTTCAAATCCTCATCCACAAAGAAGGGAGATAATCTATCCCGGTTGTAATAGTAGATTTTCCAGCGTTTAAATGAATATTCAAGCGCGGTCAAATTCTCTACCCAATCACCGGAATTTAGATATACGCACTTCCCATGTTTGTTTTCGTATCGTTCCTTTTTTGGTTGATGGATGTGCCCGCAGATTACATAATCATAACCATTTTCAATGGCAAGGTCACCTGCGGTCTTTTCAAAGTTGTCGATATACTTAATGGCACTCTTCACTCCATTTTTTATTCGTTTTGACAGGGAGTAGCGTTCTCGGCCCATCTTGGACAAACACCAATTAAAAAAACTGTTGATTACAATTAAAAGGTCATATCCATAACCTCCTAGTTTGGCCAACCATTTGGCATTTTGAATAGAAATATCAAATACATCACCATGAAATATCCAAGCCTTTTTTCCATCGAGATTCAATACTAGTTTGTTCGTAATCCTGAAATTACCCATTGAAGTATCACTAAACTTACGGAGCATTTCGTCATGATTTCCAGTGATATAGAAAACCTCGGTACCATTGGAGGCCATACCAATTATTTTCTTGAGCACTTTTAAATGAGAGGATGGAAAGTAGCGCTTACTAAACTGCCATATATCGATGATGTCCCCATTAAGTATCAATTTGTTAGGTTGAATACTGTTGAGGTAGGCAATAAGTTCATCCGCATGACACCCGTAGGTGCCAAGGTGGACATCGGATATTACCGCCAGTTCAATCTTCCTCTTTTTCAAGATTATAAGGTTTAGTACAAAATAAACGTGTAGGAATAAACTGAAATTCAAATCCAGGTCATTAATTCCTTTGCATACCGTTAAAAAATCATCAAATCGGAGCATTTTATGTTACATTAACATTAACCGCCGAGCTGACTTTTGAAAACGGTTTATAACATCTACCTTTGGCACTTATTGAATTTTACCGAATGGCTGGAAATACTTTTGGACAACTCTTTAAACTGACATCCTTTGGAGAATCTCATGGAAAAGCTCTTGGAGGAGTTATAGATGGATGTCCCGCTGGACTGGAATTGGATATAGAAAAAATCCAAAATGAGTTAAATAGAAGAAAGCCGGGGCAGTCCGCTATTGTTACCCAACGCAAAGAGCCGGATACCGTTGAATTCTATTCGGGTATTTTTGAAGGTAAGACCACTGGAACCCCAATTGGCTTTGCTATCCATAATACCAATCAAAAATCAAAAGACTATTCCCATATAAAAGATTCGTATCGACCTTCCCATGCTGACTATGTATACGATAAGAAATACGGTTTTAGGGATTATCGAGGTGGTGGAAGAAGTTCTGCAAGAGAAACTGCGAGCAGGGTGGTGGCAGGCGCAATTGCAAAGCAGCTACTTGGTGATTTAAAGATAAATGCGTTTGTCTCCCAAGTCGGGGATTTGAAAATGGAGACTAGATATCAAGATTTGGATTTTTCAAAGATTGAGTCCAATCCCGTTCGCTGTCCGGATATGGAAATGGCGAAAAAGATGGAGGAATATATCAAATCCATTAAAAAACAGGGTGATACCGTTGGTGGAGTAATCACATGTGTTATTCAAAATGTACCCATTGGTCTTGGAGAACCTGTTTTTGACAAACTACATGCCGATTTGGGAAAAGCAATGCTCTCAATCAATGCAGTAAAGGGGTTTGAGTATGGAAGTGGTTTTGATGGAGTTAAAATGAAGGGAAGCGAACACAACGATTCTTACAACTCAGATGGAACCACAACCACAAATCGAAGTGGTGGTATTCAAGGCGGAATTAGTAATGGGATGGATATCTACTTTAATATAGCTTTTAAGCCTGTGGCGACAGTATTACAATCCTATGAGACCATCAATAAAGAGGGGGAAAAAGTTACTACCCAAGGTAAGGGTAGACATGACCCTTGTGTTGTCCCGAGGGCAGTGCCCATTGTAGAAGCAATGGCAGCCTTGGTTCTTGCCGACTTTACACTTTTAAGTCGCACAAATAAATTATAGGCTTTCTTTTCAACATTTCAAGCTCAAAATGTTATCTTTCTTGTCCAAATGTTAAATTGGAAATATGAGAAAACTTGAACTGCACTGGAAAATCCTAATCGGGATGCTTCTAGGGCTCATCTTTGGATTTGTAATGACCGGTGTTGATGGTGGAGAGACGTTCGTTTCAGATTGGATAAAACCATTAGGGACAATCTTTGTCAAACTGCTCAAACTGATTGCCATACCACTTATTTTGGCTTCATTGGTCAAGGGGATTTCAGATTTAAAGGATATTTCCAAATTTAGAAATATTGGTTTAAGAACCATTGGCATCTATATGTGCACTACGATTGTGGCAATTGTTCTAGGATTGTTATTAGTGAACATTGTACAACCTGGTGATGGAATTTCAGAAGAGACAATAGCAAAATTGACGGATACCTATGCATCTGACAGCGGAGTTACCTCAAAATTGGAAACGGCAGCACAACAGAAATCAGTTGGACCACTTCAATTTTTGGAAGATATGGTGCCTGATAACGCAGTAGCTGCTATGAGCAATAATAAGTTGATGCTGCAGGTAATTTTCTTTACGATTTTCTTAGGAATATCATTGCTGTTGGTAGGCGAGGATAGGGCAAAACCCCTTAAAGATTTTTTTGACTCCTTAAATGATGTCGTATTAAAGATGGTTGACCTGATCATGTTGGTTGCGCCTTATGCAGTTTTTGCACTTTTGGCCAGTGTGGTGGTTTCTTCTGGAGACCCCGAGCTATTGATAGCCTTATTAAAATATTCAGGAGTCGTGATTGCAGGGCTACTGCTAATGATAGTGTTTTATGGAATCTTGGTTGCTGTTTTCGCTAAGAAAAACCCTCTATGGTTTCTAAAACAGATGAGTCCAGCACAATTGTTGGCATTTTCCACTAGTTCCAGTGCCGCAACCTTACCTGTTACTATGGAACGGGTGGAAGAACATATAGGCGTGGATAAGGAAGTTACTAGTTTTGTGCTGCCCGTTGGCGCTACGATCAATATGGACGGTACGAGTCTTTACCAAGGTGTAGCGGCTGTCTTTATTGCACAGGCCTTAGCTTTCGATTTACCGCTTTCCGCTCAATTGACCATAGTTTTAACTGCGCTCTTGGCTTCCATAGGTACTGCCGCAGTTCCAGGAGCGGGAATGGTGATGTTGGTTATCGTATTGGAGTCCGTAGGCTTTCCACCAGAAAAATTTGCCATTGGTTTAGCATTGATTTTTGCAGTGGACAGACCCTTGGACATGTTCCGAACCGTAATCAATGTTACTGGTGATGCTACCGTATCAATGCTGGTAGCAAAATCCGTAGGTAAACTTGGTAAACCCAATGTAAAAGAATGGGACGACCATTTGGATGAAGTAAAATAAGCAACTAAAAAGTATACGTTATGAACATTTGTTTTTTAATGTACCCTTGGGAAGAAATCCAACCCGAAAACGACACAAGTCTTGCACTGATTCATGAATGCGTAAAGCGAAATCATGGTGTCGCACTCTGCACACCGGCAAATTTGACCATTCGAAATAGCGTTACCAGCGCTTTTTGCACGGTAATCAATAGAATGGATAAGATTTCCAGCAGTCTTAAAACATTCTACAAACAAGCTTCCTTGCGGGAAGAAATGCTTCCACTTGCCGGTTTTGATGTCATTTTCATGCGTGCAAACCCACCTTTGGACCCGATTATGCTCAATTTTTTGGATTCGGTAAAGGATGATGTTTTTATTGTGAATTCCCTGCAGGGACTCCGAGAGGCAAATAACAAATTGTATACTGCCGCTTTCGGCGATAGCCATAGCAATATTATTCCTGTGACCCATGTATCCAAAAACAAGAGATATTTGGTGCAGCAGATTAAGGAATCCTCAGCAGATAAGATGATCTTAAAACCTTTAAATGGTTTTGGAGGTTCCGGAGTCATTCTTATTGAAAAGTCCGCCATGTCAAATATTAAATCTTTGCTTGATTTCTATGTGACTAACGCTGATGGCTCATCCAACTATGTGATTCTTCAAGAATATATTGAAGGTGCAGACCAAGGAGATGTGAGAATCCTGTTGCTCAATGGGGAACCCATCGGTGCAATGCGAAGAATTCCAGGGTCGGATGATCATCGTTCCAATGTTTCGGCAGGAGGATCGGTAGCTAAGCATTCGTTATCCAAAGAAGAAAAAGCACTATGTAAGCAAATAGGCCCCAAACTGGTAAAAGACGGGCTTTATTTTGTGGGAATAGATGTAATAGGAGGTAAATTGGTTGAGGTCAATGTGATGTCCCCAGGTGGGATAACCTATATAAACAAGGTGTATAAAACAAAAGCACAATGCAAGGTTATTGACTTTATCGAAAGTAAAGTAGTAGATAAATTACAGGCATTTGACCGAAGGTCTAGATTACGTAGTGAAGTGGAAAATGCATAAATGTAGCATTGAAGACATACTTGGATTGATAGCTGAGGAAAGCTATTTTGAAGTTGTTTCCGAGGATTATTCCTTTACTTTGAAGATAGAAGCTTACGTACCATATGTTTGCGCCGCTGTGCACGATGGGCACCAATTCAGAAAATCATTGTGGGAGAACTGCATTCATACCGAATATGAAAGATGGTACGAAGAAGATCCCTGCACAAAGCAAATGATTCAGAGCTTTCCCATAGTAATTGCTGGTTGTGACAGCAGGTTCGAATACGATTTAAATAGACCTCCGGAAACGGCCATTTTCGATACAGCATGGGGCAAACAGCTATGGAAGAAGCCTCTGGACGAAGAGGAAAAACAACATAGTCTTGCCAAACATGCCAATTTCTATAGGGTTGTACACGCCTTAATTTCCAAATTGGAATCAAAATTTAAAAAAACATTGGTGTTTGACATGCACAGCTACAATTGGAAGAGATGGGATCGGGAAGTACCTGTGTGGAATCTGGGAACCACCAATATTGACAATGCTAGATTTGGAAATTTAGTGGAAAACTGGAGAGGAAAATTAGAAACCGTGCAATTGCCAAACGGAATAAAGACGACTTCTAAAATCAATGATACCTTCCAAGGAAATGGACATTTTCTGAAATACATCACGAATAATTTTAAAAACACCTTGGTTTTGGCCACCGAAATTTCAAAAATCTATTGTGATGAACTTACGGGAATCATATTTCCGGAAGTAGTACGTTCTGTAGAAGACCAACTAAAGCTATTGATTCCGGAAATGGTTAATGATTTTGAGCAAGCAGATGCATGATAAGTACTAAAGAAATACAAGGTTTAGAAAAGGAATACGGGCATTTGTTTGAAATAGACGCCAACCTTGATCGTTTGGTGCATCGTATAGAACTGCTTGGCTATGTGAACCCAATGAACATTGAAAAGGAGAAACATCGTTTTTTCACTTCGAAGTTTTCTGTGGAGCCTGAATTTAAGTATCCTAAACTCAAGTTTGATCCTTATAAATTGCATAGGCTGTTCTTTTCGCAACGTTTGGAGCGCATAACCGATGAACGCATTCGAAGATTGTATCAAGAGGTGATTTATCACTATTCCAATATGATACAATGCATAGAAACCATTGGAAGGGGAAATAAATTCTATTACAACTCATTGAGGGTTTATGGCACACCTACGGAGCGTGATGTCCAGAATGCAAGATTCATTCTTCATTTTGCCGACGAACCAGCTTCTTCGGATATGGAAAAAGTATTTTCTCCCGAAGAGGCATGTACGTACTTCGAGGATTTTTCAAAAGCTTACGATTTTGATTTAAACGTAAGATTCTCAAAAAATATGGCTGCGGAAGCCATGGTAAGCAATACCGAAAAGGCTCTTTTGATAAAGAAGAATATCAAGTTTAGTAAAAACCAGCTGTTGACACTTGCCAATCATGAAATTGGAGTTCATTTGGTAACTACGTATAACGGATTGCTGCAACCGCTTAAGATTTTTTCGAACGGATTACCCAAAAATGTGGAAACTCAGGAAGGTTTAGCTGTCTTTAGCGAGTATATGGGCGGTGCGCTAACCCTAAGAAGACTTAAAGAATTGGCCTATCGCGTTTTGGCTGCTGACAGTTTGATCAAAGGGTATTCATTTGCCGACACCTTCGATTTGATTCATGGCCAATACAAATTAAACAAGGAAGAAGCCTTTGGCATCACACTGAGAGCACATAGAGGAGGTGGATTCACCAAAGATAGACTTTACTTGAGCGGTCTGCGCAAAATCTATAAGCGCTATCAAAAAGAGGAAAGCTTAGACATTTTATTGACCGGTAAGGTGGCGTTGGATGATGAAGAAACCATCAGATACTTGAAGACACTAGGATTGGTTCGACCGATTACACATAAAACCCTTTCATTCGCACAAAAACTAAACACGAACAAAACCTTGGATTTTATCTTGAATAACCTAAAGTAACTCCAAGAAATGAAAAAAACCGTGTTTGCCCTTCCTTTGGCCACCTTGGTCATAGGTTTTTCTATGATGGGCAGGGCTCAGACCCCCTTAGATATAGATGTCGATTTTCCCAAAAAAAGCTTCTTGTTCAATAGTTATGGAGACAAGGTGACCTTTATTGAACTCCAGGATATGTTCTTATCTATAGAAGAAAGGGAAGAACAAGAACCTAGAATAGATACTATTCGAATTGTAAAACGACTTTCAGAAAACGACTTCATTATAACGGAGCGCAGTAATCGTTTTGCTTTGATGCATCGGGAAATCTTGGTACCGGATTCTATAGTTAGCATGGGAGCGGCCATAGAAGGCAAAAGTGTTGAAGAGATTGAGAGTGCATATAAGAAATCAGGCATCCCGTCCTATGCACCATTGCGAGTCCGATATGCCTTTTCTGCTCCTAAGATTGCACAAATGGAAAAAGCACCCGGCTTGGATAAAGTAAAACGCGAAGACCTAATAGCATCCTTATCATGGCGTCCAGAAATTGGAGATATGTTGAAGGCGTATTTGGAACAAACAGGAGATGGACAGCAATTTAGGATTATGCAAATGGTGCAGAACTTTGGTAAAAAGAAATTAGTCGACCTTGGTTACAATCCGTATAGACAAGTGGTATACAATTGGCATAAACAGTTTGCGGATGACGAAGAAGTCATGCAACTGTTGGATGAGCCCATTAGTTTTGACTAATACAAGAATGGAAAAAGGAACAGTGAATTGTTTATAACACTGCTCCTTTACTTTCACAAAGAGATATAGCGCCCCTTCGGATATTTGACTTGAAAGGAAAAGCTCTCTTTCTTACTTTCCTGACTGTCCAATTTCAAATCCCAGGTCAAGAGGCCTGATTTTTTATCATAACTGGCCATTTTTGGGTCAATATCATCCACTTTTATTTCCCGGTTTTGCGAGATTGGGACCCTATCCATAAGTTTCAGGTTGATGGCCAAGCTTTTATTGTTCTTCACTTCAAGATCGTAAGTTCTGTCCAAAATACGATTGCTACCCGTGAAGGATTTGCTTTTAAAATTACGCTGTTGTTTGCGACTTACAGTAATATTAGGGTCAATTCCCAAGGAAAGTGTCATTTCCTTTTTCACCGTAAAGGGGTCGATATTGGTTTTGCCCGCATAACCGCCCTCGTAATAAATATTGGCTTCGCCCGGTAGGAGCTGGAATTTTTCCCAATCCTTCAGACTGGCGGTGAGAAAAACATTTTCATTGACCAAAGGCGCGGCAAAGTATTCATACTTGGCAGGTAACTGAAACGTATTGATTTCAATGGCCGTAATATCTCCATCTGAAACAATGGAATATGGTTTTTTGATAACGAATTTGGTATTGGTCAAATCATCTTGCACAGTACTCTTTTTTGTGGTGATGACAATGATTCCATTGGCACCTCGACTTCCGTAAAGTGCTTCCGCTTCGGCTCCTTTCAATACCTCTATGCTTTGAATCTCATTTTCATCAAGATCACCTTCCATAAATCCAGCTAACGGAACACCATCAACAATATATAATGGGGGTTGTACTTTTGGAATGCTGTTATTTCCTCTAATATTTACACCAGCAACTCTTCCATTCACCGTTTTTGACACAGCGTAACTATATGATTTTCTCTGAGATGTTCCCATTGCGGTTACTACCACTTCTTCCAACCTTGAAGCATCTTCTTCCATTTGTATATTCATAACTGATGAGTAAATGGGAATATCATATGGAACAAAACCGACATAGGAAATGGAAAGTTCTTTACCTGAGGATACATCAAGTTCAAAGTTTCCGTCAAAATCAGTCTGCGTACCTGTCTGAGTGCCTTTGACAACAATATTGGCCCCCGGTAGGGGCGCACCTGAATCATCTACAACCGTTCCGGTTATTTTCCGTACCATGGGATTATAGGTATAGCCCTTTTTCTTAGGTGCTGGTTTTGCTCGTCGGGCATTTCGACTGACAAAGTTGAGGTATTTAGTGCCTAAATTTGGCTTACTGACGTTGATATTTGGGTTTCCAGTGGATAGTGTCACCTTTACATTATCCCAGTCCTTACCAGTTTTTTGATAGACATGAGCTTTATATGCCAAGTCTATGGGAGCATTCAGCTTTTTTGACTTGATATCGTAATTCGGAATCCAACCAGCATCCCTGACCAAATAGGAAATGGACAGATCTAAATTTGTGGTAATTGGTGCGTCAAAAGTTATGGTAAGTTCACCTTGTTCCTCTTCAGGGGCGTTGTTGATTTCTGCCAACTGCTTTTGGAGTTTGTTGATCTCTAGTTTATGCTCATTGATTTTAAGATTGGTTTTAAAAATCTCATTTTTAATTGCTGTGATGCGCTCTCTGTAGTATGCACTTACTTGTTTTACACGGTCTAAATCCAATGCCTGAAGCCGGTTATTTATAGATCTATTGGAGGTTATCACCTTTTCCTCCTCATCCAAACCTGCAATGATGTTGTTTAGCATGGTCGTTTGATGCTGATGCTCTATAATATCGTCTTCCCATTGTTTTACCTGTGGGTCGCTTGCAGTTTTTTCCAAATAATTCAGGTCGTAAGACATGGATAGAATAGAGACAGATTGCAGACCGGAAATTTGGATACTACTCTCTTCAACTTTGGCCGAAAGGCCGGTAAAAACAAGTTTATTCTTGCCTTCCTTGAGGACACATTGTGCCTTTCTGTAGATTTGCGCACCGCTTAGGTATACGGTGACATCATTAATGGTCGAGGGCACTTTTTTGTCATTCCCGAATAGGAATAATGGACAGATAATAAATATGAACAGTAATTTTTTCATGACGGATTGGCTTTAAAGTTTGGATAAACTTAGCCTCAACCGTCAGTTTATAAAACTCAAAACAAGCGAGTGTTACCTTTTGAATGGTAAGCCAGACTTATGGGTTAGTGAACGCAAAAATGCGTTGATATTATTTTTCAATCAGATGAAAATCCTTTTTATCCAATTCAATACCATTAATAATCAATGAAACTTGGTGCAAACCAACATGAAGTTTTCGAGTGGTGATGATTTTAAAGGGCTGCTTTCGAGTAATCAGGGTAGCTGAACCACCGGGATATTCCTTTTCGCTGATTTTGAACACTTTTTTAGATAGTGTACCATTTGCCTTTTGATAATACAGTCCATATTCTAAGCGAAGTTTGGAATTCTTGCGATTCCTATTGTGAAGCACAAAAGAGAATTCCAAATTCCCGCCAACGGCAACTATAGGAGTTGAAATCTTGAATTTTTCAATTTTGATGTTATTGATTTTTCCAAATCCAAACAAAAGCATCACCTCCGGAATACCTTGTTTTAGCAAAGTGCGGCAAGCATGTTTTACTACCCAATCCACTTCTTTGCTTTCACCTTTCCATTTTTTGGCCAATTGAATCACAATATCCGGATTGTCCTTGGAGATATCGTTCAGGTTGTTGGCCACGCTTCGTCTCACGGATTCCGATGAGTCCGATTTTAAACGTTCCAGAATAGGCAAAATGGGGGCTGGGTTCTTTTTAAGGTCGGGTAATGCCATTGCCCAGGGTAATCGAGGTCGATACCCTTCCGAGGAAAGTCGCCTCACCATTGGATGCTTGTGGCGGGACCATGTCGTCATTTGTTGCATCATTTTTTTTGGGCTATTTATTATAAAGGGCCTTACCGCAAATTCACAACTTACAAACTTGGTAATTTCCTCAAAGGCATCGATGGCGATGTCATGATGGTCAATCCCATAAATTTCTACAAAGTCAGGAAGGAAAATAAACTCCAGATTGTCGGACCTAAAATCATTTTGCTTCAAAACCGGGATGAGGTTCAGCAATATGTCAACATTGGTCTTTAGATTATTGGTCAAATGATCTTTAAGGACTAGGGTAATATGCCGCATTCGCTGCTTTAACTCTTTGTTTTCCCAATCATCCGAATATATTTCGTTTAAAAAGGCCTCCCCATCAAAAGACGGAAACACTTCTTTTACGCACTGGGTAAAGCGGTCAAAGAAAGCGGGGTTGTAGATATTTTTAAATAATTCTGCCACTGTGTATTAAAGTTTTAAAAATGAAAATAGCTTTAATCAAAACTGTTGGACATAACTCTCAACGACTCGTCCTCCAAACGTTTTGATCAGATTACTGGCGATGTCCTCATTAAGCGCCAACCTAAACGCTTCAACGTTCATTTTAAGGGATTCCATATCGTCAGCGTCAAAATACTGACTCCATCGAAACAATGTGCTATTGCCTTTACTTTCCAAAGTCAACATGCCCAGCGAGTTTTTTAGGCCAAAAGTATTGGGTTCTTCAGCTATCGATGCCAATCCTGCATTGGGCTTGTACCATTTTATTATTTCTGTATGGGTGGTTTCGGGCATACCTTCTTCCATAGGAAGAAAGGTACAGGTAAAGGCTTTGCAATGATCGACAGCATCGTATTCCGCATCCACTTTCTTAAGTCCACTGCTGTATTCGGGCATTCGCTCTAGTCTTCCAACTAGGGCCCAAACCTCTGAAGTCGAGGCTTTGAGTTCAAGTGTAATACTATTTCTTAAGGGGCTGGAAACGAAATCGGAAGCAGAGGGGAACTGAATACCTTGTTCTGCATTTTGTCCATAACCTATTAACGCATGACCCAGCGCCAAGGAGATCATGGGAATTGTTTTGTTTACTCTCATTGTAGATTGTTTTATTTGAAAACAAAACTAGAACCAGGTTGTGACAGCCCTATGTCAGAGGATGAAATAAAGTTGGAAAATTGTGATTATCCCAAAAACTTGGCCTGTAGTTCGGGTGTTGGAATCATACAGGCATCCTTTCTGCCAAACCATTTATAGCGGTTTTTGGCAACCAAATCGTAGATGGCATCCCTAAAGGTTTTGGGTATCCAGGTGAAGATTGCCAACGCTTTCCACAATCCTCCAAAATCTTGTGCAATACGCAAAGCGGCATCTGATTTGGTAAAATAAGCTATTCCAGGTTCGATGAGGATAATGGAATCCACTTTGGAGGTGTCAATAGCACGCTCAGCAATAAGCTGTTCGCCAATCTCACTTTGGAGCGGCGCATAACGGAACGTGTCAGTTTTATCCCGTTTTATGATAAATTGGATGGCTCCGTTACAGAGATTACAAACGCCATCAAACAAGATGATTTTTTTATTGTTTCCCACTCTACAAAGATACATTACCTTGGGGTGAAAGCCTAGTGCACTATTAAGACGCAATCTTGCGGCAACAAGGAAATTACATCCGGATTGAAAAAATATAAGTCCAAACTATAAAAAGGATTTGTAAAGGAATTCTAAACCACAAATAGGCAAGACCATTTCCGTCGAATGTTCCTTTCTGATAATTCACATTATGCATGGAAGCATAAATATTAGCTGGTAACATGAGCAGAAGAAAAATTAGTAGCGCCCATCCACTTATCACTTTCAATTTAGGGATAAGTAAGCCAATTGCTAAAAGAATTTCAAATACTCCTGTTAGGTGGACAAAACTTTCTTGGAAAGGAATAAAATTGGGTATCATCATTGACATTCCCTTTGTAAATACGAAATGACCAATCGCCGTAAATACAAGCATTATTGACATGGCAATTCTGGCAGATAGGGCAAAATCATATTCTTTTTTAATGATTTTAATTACAAAAATAGAGATGATAAAACTTGATAACAGTACTAATAGTGGTTTCATGCTTTTAGGTATTATTGAAATACAAAGTTCAAAAAACACCAAAGTAAAAACAATGAACCCAGGTTAAGTAATGCGCCTGCGTATTCTGCTTAATGCCTGTGGAGTAACACCAATATATGATGCAATATATTTTAATGGAATTTGCTGTAACAATTTTGGTCTGTCAGAGAATAGGTCCAAATAGCGCTCTTCTGCTGTTTTACTCAATAAAGCAAGTTCCCGCTTTGATTTTATCAAAAACATATTTTCTGCCATTTTTCGTCCGATAGTATTTCCACTGCTTGTTCTTTCATAGACTTCTTCTAAGTCTTTGTGCGAAATTTTCCACAAAACGGAATCGGTCAAGGTTTCAATTTGGTATTCAGAAGGGGTTTGTGTTAAAAATGAATCATAACCCGTGACAAATTCATTTTCGAATAGAAAACCAAAAGTCAAATCGCCTTCTTCCTTTGGAATATAAAATCTGACCACTCCTTTTGTTATAAAATACAAATGGCTCTCAACCGCTCCAAGTTTTAATAGGGCCGTATGTTTTTTGAGCGCTGCTTTATGCAGTTTTGAGGAGAAAAACCGCCAATCAGAATCACTCATTGGAGCGATAGTGTCAATAAATTTTCTGATTTCGTCCATGTACCGCTTTTTAGCCCGTGGCAAGCTTATTTATACTCCAAGGTACATCTTTATGACATTGCTTTGGTAGGCCATAAGATACAATCTTGCAAAGAGGTTTCGTTATCGGTTTGGCTAAACTGCGTTTTAATGCAGTTTAAGTTTTGTTGTGCTGCGCTATTTCTTTTTTTAGTTCATTGAAGTATTCCGCACAGGCGAAAATGTAAATGGTGAAACAATCAGAAATGGTCTTTGTCAATTCAGCAACTGTCCAGTCATTAGCACCATGGGTATCATTATTACGATAGAAATAAACTGACTGAATTTGCTTGCCAAACTTATAGGCTCGTGCTGTTCTAGCGTCTTTAAACCGTTCTTTGGTCGGGTCAAGTTTGTTGAGCTTGTAAATAATATCTCCAAGTCCTTTTTTATGTGTTTTTATCCAGTTATAGTTTGTACGGTCAATAAACCACAAAATTTTCTTGAGTAGTGGATCTGTACTAGTAAGAAACTGCTTCAAGAAATTGAGTTTATCTATATTATCTGTTGAGTCAAAATAGTATTTGTTCATATTTCCCAATATTCTTTCTGGCAGACCTTGGAATTCTTGTTCGGAGGAGTTTTCTAAAAGAAACTCGTAAAACAATTGTATCGATTCTTTAAGAGATTGGGAGTAGTTTGGCGAAGTTGAATCTTCAAAAGCACCTTTGATGTCTCGTTCTAATTTTTTACTAACTTCTTTCCAATTGAATTGATCCACAGATACCTTGACATTTGATTCTTGACTTCTCAGCGAAATCAGTAGTTTATCAGTATCATCTTTTATGAAATACTCTTCTTGTTCAAACAACTTATAGAAAGAGACTCTGGAAAACCTACTATCTGCTGGTGAAATGTCCTTAATGATTTTTGAAGCTAGTTCCTTTTTTCCTGGCTTCTTATCAAGATACTTTATCACTAAAGCTCTTTGCTCGGTTCTGTGTTCTGGTTCGGATGTATTGACACGTTTTTTTCGCTTTACGAAAGCTAGATCAGAATATTTCTGCTTCCATTCAGGGAGAATCCACTTGTTTCCAGTTACTTTCAGGCAATCTCTACCTGTTATAGCACGAACAGAATTTTCTTTGATATTTGGTCTGCCTGCTGAAATTATTTCAAATATTTCATCATACGTTGAGGGCTTATTTAGCTTGTAAAGTGCGTTTTTCACTAAATCTTCAAGCTTATCAATATTCTTATTCCACTCTTTTAAAGTCCAAAAACCAGTTTTAGCCATGGAAACAAACCTCTTATCGGAAGCAATTGCTAAGCTATGTCGATCATATATCTTAGATGTTCCAGTATGAGCGAGACGATGGTTGATTTCAGAAACAATGTTGTCAATGTACATTGGATCACCTTTCTCTAATAAAACTCTGTAAGTTCTATCTGCGGCACTTGATAGGTGTTCAAATTTGACTTGATAAAATGTTTGATCGTCAGAATCAAGGATTTCTATTTCAGGAAGAACATTTAAGGCATCAATGACCTGATTATTTTGGAGCGACTTGTTCGACCTTCTAATTTCAATCACAGCCTGCATTTCGTTGATTGGAATAATCTTTTTCTTCAAATGACGCAAAGTTTTATCTGCAGCTTTTAAAAAGTTCTTTCTATTCTTTTCGTTAACAACAATTAAGTCCGCTTTGGTAAAAACTGATTCAACTTTTCGACACTTTGAAAAGCCAAATAGATCAATCAAAAGGTTAATTATTGGTTTATTTTCAGAAGCATTGTCGCAAGAATATCTGTCTCTAAAGATTTCTATAAGCTCAAGAAAAGAAAAGACTCGTTTTTTCGATAAGTAATCTTGAATTTCTTTGAATTCTTTGGATACACTTTGTCTTATATGGCAGCTTAAATCTGAATTTGGTTCTCCCTGAAAAACACTTTTTATCTCATCAAGTAATTCATATTTAAGTTGCCTAATTCGCTCTTTCGTTAATGGGTAGTAGAGAGATAAATCATCTAGAGTGAAGATGTCAGAATTGTTAAGACCATAAAGGTGATTAATTATGCCTCTATGTTCATGTTTGGGCAAAAGGTTAAGAAAGTCTGTTACGGTTTCTGAAGAATTATCTAAGAAATTCGAAGTTGAGACAACATCCTCATTAACAGGTAAATAATGGATCTTGGTATTCTGTGTTTGTAAGTCTACAAACTCTTCCAAATTTTCTCTTACTCGTTCTTGAAACTCTTGTAGCTTTTTTACTACTGTCTTTCCAACTCCCCTTCTTTGGCCAAAATCCTGAAGGTCAATAGAAAGGATTTCTTCTAAATTTGAAAGGTTGGCTTCCTCAAACTTTCCTATGAGAATGGTTGGGATTTCTTCTCTAATATTTTTAATCAAAATTTCAGATGATTCCATTTCCAAGTTGATTTAGTGCAGCACAACTAAAAGGATATGAATCGTTTTAATGATTTATATCCGTCGATGACGAAGTTCACAGAATTTTCCTTCACAGTCAAGTGGTGCAACCTTTGGATTGTAAGAAGTTATCAACATGTATTGTGCTGGAAGCTTGCTTTATAGGTCATGAAGAAAAAAGGGGAGGACGCCCGCTTTTTCACAAAGGTCTAAGCTTGTAGTTTCGAATTTTAAAATGGCCTACTCGGCGCAGTTCGCTAAATAAAATTCATAAAGATCTAAAATTCCTGAATTCCTTGGATTTTTAGTGTTTAAGAATGGGATGATTCCCGGGCAATCGGAGAAATATTCCATAAGACGTTTCTTTTTAAATCCCAAAATCCCTTGGGTAACTCGTACCATTTGGTTGGAAGAGGGCTTGTGGAAAAAGGGAATCGAATCCAGATAAGAATTGTCGTCATCTATAAACAGCTGCTCGTAATAGACCAGATTTTCAGACTGCGCTATCACTTTCAAGAATTCTCTGGGCGCTCCGAAATCTGTATAATATCTGGCAACCCACATGTCTCGCTGTTCCCTAAAGGGAACGGATAGAAAATTAGCTGCTCCATAACCATATCCCAAAATATCATCTGCATCATATTTTTTAACCCATGAAGAGGAACGTTGCTTAAATCGGATTTTTTTATAAAAGGACACAAAAGGTTCTGGAGACCTATCTTTCACAAAACCTATTAGGGTGTCGCCGTTGTGTTGAATAATATAACCTTTCTTATATGATTTGTTTTGCGCGGATGTGGTATGTAGGCAAAACAAAAAAGTCGACAAAAGAAGTATTCTATGTAGAATTATACGCATAATACACGGATGGATTCAAAATCCATACCATAAGCACAATTCTCAGTTTTTAGTTGGTAATTGCGCGAAATTAGAACCGTGATGACAAAGGTGTGTCAAGAGTATTTTCGCTTATTTTATCATTCGAGGATGGTTCCCTGTTTAATTTTTAGTTGAATGGACTTGTTGATGTCTAACATATCTTCTAAAGGGTTTTTGTCCAGCACCAAGAAGCTAGCTTCAAAACCTTCTTTAAGATAGCCGACCTTACGATGTGGAAGGGTAGTGACAGCCGAATTCTCGCACCACATTTTAAGCAATTCCAGATTGCTGAATACCTCCAAGGAATGCAATAGTTTGAATTCCCCAACCGAATTATCGTTGTACATGTCGGAGCCCAAGGCAATGGTAACGCCGGCATCCTTTAATAATTTGAGATTTGCACCGATGTTGTCCACCAATTCTTGGTAATTGGGCCATTTCTTGTTTTTGGTAATCAAGGAGGTTGTGGTAACGACCACGATACCTTTTTGAGCAGCTATTTTCGCATCCGCAACGGAAATGGCTTTGCCATGTCGGATTTCCGGGAGATGCGCAATTTCGTCCACTCCAGCGGTTACTGCTATATGAAAATCATGGGTGGTTTCCACATGCGCACTGACCCTTAATTTATGCTGATGTGCTTTTGAGACAATAGCAGGCACCAAATTTGGGTCCAAGCCTTTTCTACCAAAATAGGTCGTATCGTTTTTCCGTTTTTGGTATTCTTCGGAATAGAGGAGATTGATTTTAATGAAATCAGGTTGAAATGACAACACCTGCTCCCATTTGCGGTTGAGGTCATCTTCATTGTCCATGATATAATATCCATGCGATTCAACTTCTTCCAAGGAATTGAAAAGGCCATCAAAATACCCAGCATCCAAATACCGTTTCCGAAGCGCTATGGGGTGACCACCGGTTCCCGTAAAAGGGGCATGGGCCAAACTGACCTCAAGCCCATTCGGATTGTTGTATTGATGCATTAAGGGACCAATCCGTTTTTTAATGGAGGATAGGTGTTTTACGTAAAACACGCCATTGTCCAGGTAAGCATTAATCCTTTTTTCCAACCCATAAGCACTTTCCAGATTGTGATTATGCGCCTCCGCAAAGGGTGGAATAACATATTTGCCAGCGAGATTGATTATGGTGTCGTTTTGGATGTAAGTCCCGGTAAAACTTAAGATGCCATTTTTTACCCAGACGGTTCTTTCTACAAAAGTGTTGCCGTTAAACCACAGCCCATTCGTAAACTGTATTTGTAGACTATTCGGATTCTGTTTTGCCACATTTTGTTGGCAAGTCATAAGCTGAGTCACCAAAAAAAGACTTAAGAGGAGCTGTTTCATGGTTAGGTTGTTTTCATAAGGACTGAAACTTTATAGCACTGTGACAATCGAGAGTGGATTTTTTGTGTTTTAGTGATTTACATCAAATAATTGATTGGCAATAAGTTACCAAAACAATTTTAAATGGGTATGTAATAACACTTAAAAGGTGACCGTCTTATTTGGGGTGGTATACGAATAAAACGCATCTGCCCGCAGTTGGTGAGTTTTTGGAGAGCAGGGTTGCTTAATTTTCCATGGCCGGCACAATGAAGTCATTCATAATGGCATTGGTGTAGTTGTGGGCATTGCGGTTTCCGTAATTCGTGGTGGTTATTACCACAACGGTATTTAGGTCAGGTAGTGCCAGTACTTTTTGCCCGCCATTACCCGACATGGCGTATGAGGAATATAGTTTTTCCGTTCCAAAACGCTGCAGCCACAATAAATAGCCATAATCTACGCCATTACGAACGCGAGCCTTGGGAGTAGTGGCCTTTTTTAACCAGTCAGCTGGAATTATTTGGTGACCTTTCCACTCACCATTGTTGAGACATAATTGAATAAGTTTAAGGAAATCTCTACTTCGATATTCACTGCCACCCGCGGTATTCAGAACACCTTCAGGGTTGTAATGAAGGGTATAATCCTGAATGCCCAAAGGCCCAAAAAGATGTTGTGTGGCAAAGTTGTCCAACGGCATTCCTACCGCAGTTTGTACAACTTCTGCCATAGTCGCAGCTCCAGCGGAGCAATAGCTAAATGCCCTTCCGTAGGGTTGGTCCTTCGGTTGGGGCTCAAAGGGGTAGGCCCTCATTGGAAGGTCAAGATAAAAACCGGTCCAATCTTCAATGGGATACATGCGTTCTTCGTTTCCTCTGGAAAAACTGTTGAAATCATTACATTCCAAGGCCGAACTCATGGTAAGGAGATCTTCTAATGTTATTTCCATTTTTCTAGGATCCGGATGCTTCACAGGTTTCTTATGCTCCAAATAGGTGAAAATTTTGTCTTTTTCAGATTGGATGTGACCTTCTTTTATGGCAATTCCCGTTAATAAGGTAGCCATAGTCTTGGTGACGGATCGTGTATTGTGTTTCGTGGTCTTATCAGCACCATTATAATAGTTCTCAAAAAGAACAATGCCGTTTTTAGCCACCAAAACGCTTGTAATCTGTTCGTATTTACCAGTCTGTATCGTACTGTCCATTTCAGAAAGGAGGGCGTGGGGAGAGTCCTCTGCCCTTGAAAAGTCTAACTGTGAAATTGCAGTTTGACCCAAGGTCAAACAGAAAACTAACGAAATACAGATTTTATACATGATTGATGATTTTATAAAACAAAGAACCACCTTATTTTTCGCATAAAATAGAATGAAATTAACATTGTAGCCATTTAAATTAAACAACCTGCCTTCTGAATTCACCCGGGGTTCTGTTCAAATAGGTCTTAAAGGTTCGAGTGAAATGACTTTGGTCTGAAAAACCAAGTTGATAGGTAATTGCAGTCAATGAATTGGAAGGATCCAACAAAAGCGGGATAGCTTTTTTGATTTTCTGCTGTCTTATATATTCTCCTAGACTCATGGATAGGTATTTGGAAGCCGCTCTGGAGATATGTGCCGGATGGATATTTAGCTCAGAAGATAAATAATCAAGACTGAGCGAGGAAGTGTCATAATGCAGTAATTCTTTTAAGCCATCTACCCATATGGGATTGTTTAGGGTGTTTATTTCTTTTTGGTTGCTCAAAGTCTCGCAGATTTGTAGCAATAAAACCTCAACAGACACTTCACTATAATCATCTGAAAGTAAGAATTCGCGATATAACTTAGCAAATAGAACGTGTAGTTGCGGATTTTCAATAAGTTGGCTACCCTCTAATAAGTGTAATGGGATTCCGTTTTTTTTGAGCCAGTCTACCTCAAATTCCAGATGGAACCCACTAGCGTTGTCAGAATGTTTGGAACCATAATGGGGTTCTTGCCAATTGTTGAACATTAAACTACCAGAAGGGCAGAGCGTTTGTACTCTGGCATTGCTATCCTTCATGTTCCCCTGTAACACATACATAAAATATGGGTTTTCATGGTAATGCCAGTCCGTTTTGTCTCCAGTGTAGGTATACTGCGACAACAAAACTCCATTAAAGGACACTTCTGAATTTGGACTTCCGTAATATTTTCCCTTGGTTAAAATTTTCATTTACTAGATCATACAGATAACGAAAACTATTTTGTCCCGTTTTATGAGTTATGTCAGCTGATAACGAATTTCGTCTAATTTTCCTTCAAAATCAAGGGCCGCCGCCGCTCAATGATTATTCTGAAACCCTTAAATAGAAGTGGAGACCTATAAGGTGTTCAAAAAACTGGTCAAATCGGTTTCCTTTTCCAGCTCCAATTTCTTTTTGAGACGGTATTTGGATTTGAGAATACTATCAGGCAATACGTTCAGCGTAGCTGCAATTTCTTTGGTGGTCAAATTCATCCGTAAAAATGCAGCCAACCGGATTTCCTTTTCTGAGATATCGGGGTAGAGGGTCTTGAGCTTTTGGTCAAAGTCATTATGTACCTCAGAGAAATAGGATTTGAAAACTTCCCAATCTTTATCCGAGGCATTCTGCTTTTTCAGTAGCATTACGATGCGGCGAAACTCCACTTTGAATTTTTCCGGTGAGCTTTTAAGGTTTTCTAGATTTTCCTTGAGTTCTTGGATAAAGGTGTTTTTCTGAACCAGGTGCAAGGTTTGACTAGTCAATTCCTTTTTCTTGTGCTCAATTTCTTGTTTATAGATTTCCTCTTGTTTTTCGCGCGCTATTTTGTTCTTTTTGATACGTTGTCTAAAACCAAATACCAAAAGCCCTGAAAGGGCTAGGGCAGAGGCCATACCTCCGGCATACAATCCTTTGGTGAGTTTATCCACCTTAGCTTTTTCGTTTAGTGTGTTGATTTCTTCCTCTTGGAGAGCTATTGCCGCTTCTTTTTTTTCGGTTTCATAGATAGTAGTTAGTTCATCAATTTGCTGAACCTTTTTGATATTAAAAATACTGTCTTTGAAAACTTCATGTTTTTTGCGATCTGAGAGTGCAAGCATATTTCTCTCTTGTTTTTCGAAAATCTGAGATCTCAAAAGGTAAGTGTTCATGAGATAATCAATGGATTTAACAGAATCCGCAATTATGATAGCTTTGTTGATGTATTCAATGCTTTTAGATGTCTGGTTTTGATCAAAGTACAATTCGCTCATACTCTTCAAAACTTCAATTTTATTATTTACAAACCCATGTTCAAGTTGGTAATCTAAACTTTTCTTTAGATAAATGAATGACGTATTATAGTCCTTAATCTTCCTAAGAGCGTTCCCCAAATTGGTGTAAGCAATAGCTTGCGTACCCTTTAAATCATATTTTTCTGTTAGGGCAATACACTTTTCGAATTGTGAAATGGCGACTTTGTACTCTCCCATTTCAGCGAGTGAGGTGCCAATATCAACATATGTTTCGGAGGCATAAACATTGTCATCCGTTTCTAAGTAGACCTTAAGGGCTTGATTAAAGTATTTAATTGATTCCCGAAAGTCTTTTATGTTATATTGTATATGGCCAATTCTTCTTAATATATCTGCCTTTCTATATGGGTCACGTTGAAAGTTATCAAGAACTTTTAATGCTTCCATTGATTTCGCTTGTGCAATCTTGTTGCTGCCTTTCGCCATATATATGCTAGCAACATTGCCAATTCCTATTCCCAAATCAAATAAGGAGTCTTTCTCTTTAAATATTTCGTTGGCTTTTTCATATGTTGCAATGGATTCATCAAAATCGCCTTCTAACGCCTTAATATTTGCAATTGCAGAAATTGAATATGCAAGTTGTAATTTTTGCTCTAGTGCTCTTGCAAGAGCTTCTCCTTTTAGGTGATAATATTTTGCCGAATCTATATTGCCCAAGGTCATAAAGCCGACACCGATATTATAATAAGCTTTTAGTTGCGCATTTCTGTCTGCTGTTTCCAAAGACAATTTTAGACCATCTTTAGCAAAATTAAGAGCTTGTTTAGGTGCTCTGTAAATTAGGCTTGAGTGCAATTCTTCCAAAAGTTTAATTCTTTTTTCCGAATCAAGTTCTTGTTGTAACAAAGTCTTAAGACTATCTATTTCGCGTTGGTCTTGTGAAAACAATAACTGACACACAATAGAAAAAATAAGAAGAAAAAAAATATTCAGAGTTTTCATGAGAGGTTGATTGGTTTACCAAGATATCGATAATATCCTTTCCTAGAAACAGGTATTCTAGAGTTCAAAAAACACTTGTCCATGAAAAGTCCATGCGTTTCCGGTAAAAAGCTACCTTAAAAAACCTTATAAAGCACTGTTTTTATTGGCCTTTTGAAAAATTTGGACAATCAAGTGAAAAACTATTGTCCATGGTGGTTTTGAATTAAATCCATACTACTTGTCCATACTTTGTCCATGCTCAAAATTAGGGTTGGGGTGTTTTCTAATCTAGGTTTGGGGTGTTGAATCCTAAAAACCAAATAATTATGAAAACAAATCAATCTCATTTAAAATTGCTACCGTTGCTAACAATATTTGTACTGTTACTCTTTTCTTGCAGCAGCGATAGCGATTCCCCGGAGATTCCAACTGACGATGACCCCATTTCCCAAGATGATGATGGGCCAACACCAACCACATTTAGGGGAGTGATTGAACAAGGTGGTGAATTTGAAGAGGTACCACAGTCAAGAACAGACGAAACTTTGGCAGAGGGTGACGAATACCCCGATGATTATACCTCTGGTAGTGGTTCGGATGCTGAGACGCTACGATTTATCTGTAAATCAAGAACAGTGAGTGTGACGGATGGTGCCGGAGAATTTCAAACATTGGGCGGTGTTGCCAGTGAAATATTTCCTGGAGCATTATTGCAGGGAAAAACTATAAACAATGTAAAGCCACAAGGCATCCCGATTAAAAGAGCCGGAGGTAGTATCTCGTATAATCTAAATGACGGGAACCCAGAAGCATCGCAAGATCTTACGGAAATGAGTGAGTCGCAAGTTCGTCAAGCGATGAACGATATTATTGCAGGAAGCACTGGTGTAGTGCCCGCCAATTTTGATTTGGACTACGAGAACGTTTTCTCCGAAAAACAAGTTGCGTTGCAAATGGGCCTCTCATTTGAAGGATATGGAGTAAAGGCCGAGGGTAAATTATCGTTTAGTCAAGATAAAACCTATAATCGGGTTTTGATAAAACTCTATCAGTCGTACTATGATGTCAGTTATGATTTCCCGACCAGTTATGACGATGTTTTTGATGCTAGTGTAACTCCAGATGATTTGGACCGATATATACAGCCAGATAATCCTGCTACCTATATTAAAAAGGTAACCTATGGTAGAATCTTTTATATGCTTGTTGAATCCACTTCTTCTTTGGAAGTAATGAACACGCAAATTGACGCTTCATATAAAAGTTTTGACAAAGAAATCGAAGGGAGCTTGGAAACAGATAGTATGGAGAAAATGGAAGACCTCAAACTAAAAGTAATTGCCTACGGAGGTGATTCTCAAAACACTTTTTCCGGTTTGGGAGAAACAAATATTTCGGAATTGGCCGATATGCTAGCTGCGAGTACTGATATTAGAACCGGGTTGCCGTTATCTTATGAAATCTACTCTCTAGAGGACCCTTCTAAACAAGTTGGAACCAATATTTCTACTGAAATGGAGGTTGTGGAGTGTCAATTGAAAGGTGTTTTACCCCCAGTTCTGTATTCAAACTTGGTGGATCTTTTTGAGGATGGAATTGGTGCGGCCACACAAATTCAAAATGAATACACCGCTATCTTCAATGGCGCTGGAACTGAATATGTGATATTTGATGCATCTAGTGGAGCTGTCTCTGACCCTTACAGTATTAAAGACGCTAGTGCCCCTTTAGGCGTTACAACTTTTGATAGCGTTGGTGCCGCTTTACGACAGTTCTTGGATGAAATCTACATTTTTAATGAACAGGGAACTGAGTTTGAAGTTTTGGAGTATGATTATAATGGCGTCCAGAGCATGCCAACAACACCGATTGGTACTTACCGACAACGTGATGGGACGAATAGGAGATGGGTAGTGAATGATAGTTTTTCGAGTGAAAATGAGGTAAACAGTAACTTTGCTGATGGCTCATTTGTCGGCCCTGAAGGACGAGATGTGGATTGTGTATCTTTTCCTTTATTTGGTAAAGGTATAAAGGCTGCTGCAAGACGCGATAGATATATACAGCCCGTAGGTATTTATACAGAGGATTTTTCTACCAGGATAATTAACGGTGAGGTAACCTCAGCCTATTTTTTCCCGTTGGACACTAATGGCACTACCTATAGCAGAAGGAATTATTACAACCCTTACTCAGTATCATTACCCAGTGGAACCATAGGTTTTGGTGACTTTAATTGTTGGGAGTCTGAAAAAGATCTAAGCGAAGTGAGAGGGTCAGTGGAAGCAGCTTGTAAAATGAATATCAATGGAAATTCCATACAGCGTATATTATATTTCACCACAGATGGACTAATGTCCATAAATAATTTGGTAGGTGAAGATGAAGGTCCATATGCGCTTTAAATAATTTAGCTATGCAGTCGGCCGCTCAGGTTGGGTTCAACAACCTGATGCCGGCTGTTATTGATATAGACGAAATAGATTCTCAGAAGCCCACTTACTGTATACTGTCTATAGCTTTATTTAATAGGGCATAGGTGGCCTCAATTCCTTCTTCTTCAGAGAGAACATTGCCCTCGTATTCTATACCGATATATCCTTTGAAGCCTGAATCTTTCACGATTTTCAACATTTTATAGAAATCGGTATGGGTCTCATTTCCGTTCTCATCAAAATCGTGTGACTTTGCACTTACTCCTTTGGCGTAGGGCATTAATTCAGCCATTCCTTTATAGCGATCGTATTCGTCGGCGCAACCATCAGAACTGCGTTCAATACAAAAATTACCATAATCGGGAAGTGTACCCACATTGTCCATATTCACTTCGGCCATGATTCCGGCCAACCAAGCGCCATTTGAAGAATACCCTCCATGGTTTTCCACAATAATGTTGATACCTTGGGCGGCACCATACTCTCCTAATTGTTTTAGACCGTCCACCGCGTTGGAGGCCACTTCTTCAGCGCTTCCTTCTCCCGCAGCATTTACTCGGATGGAGTGTGCTCCTAAAAACTTTGCAATATCCACCCATTTATGATGATTTTCCACGGTTCTTTTTCTGGCTTCGGGGTCTGCATCTCCAAGATTGCCCAATGCATCACACATAATCAATCCAACACTTAGGCCGGCCTCTTCACATCGTTTTTTAAAATCGTTCCAAAAGGCTTGGTCATCTACTTTTCCATAGTAAAAGGTATTTACCAATTCAATGGAAGAGACACCGAACTTTGCGGCCATTTCCGGAAAATCCTTTGGATCTGCGCTACCCAGCAATATGTCATCAGGTGATTCTTGAAGTGTTTTTACAAACCACTCCCAATATCCTTCTTTCTGAGGTCCTAAAAATGCTTTATGAAAAGACCATTGGGCCAATGAGATTTGAAAGTCAGGTGTTTGAACTTCCATTTCTTGAGAAGCTTTGGTTGTAGTATCTGACTCCGAATTGGACTCTGACTTGGTACGACAAGAAATTATAAATAGAAGGCTTACGGCAAAAATGATGATTCTTTGTTTCATTGGGAAATGATTTAATTGTGGGTAAAGCGGTATGAAATACGGTTCCTCGTATTTTTATCTAAAAGTAATAAGTTCTCAACTGAATCCTATTATGATTTAAGATAGAATTGTTCAAAAAGGATAAATAATCACTTCTTAGCTTCTACTAGTTCCAGCTGGTCTATGCTTACATTGGTCATGAACATTCCGTAATTGACAGCAGCTTTGTTTTTCTCTATAGTGTCAATAGTACCAACTGCTTTTCCATCAAACAGACGGACTCGATCACCTATTTTAAAGACAGGCCTGGGTTTGTTCCTTTCTTTTTGGATGGCCTTTTTCTTCTCGACTTTTTTCTCCTGCCGGACTTTAACGATTTTCTTTTCCAGTTCTTGAGCCACTTGTTTTTTCTGAGCTTGTTTGGCCTTCGACTGCTTTGCAGTGGTCTTTTTGCGTTTGCTGTTTTCGGTTTCCACAATGCGTAGCAATTCCGAAATCAAGGGACGCTTTTTGTTGTCCACAAAGTAGCGCTCTGCAGCTGTATTCACTTTATCCCCCAGGTTTATCATCCGTTGGTTATGGTCATACAACTCTTGATAGTTTTCCAGTTTGGATTTTATTTTAGCATTCAATTTCTCTAAACGATCTGCCTCTTCACGGGCTTTGGTTTCTTCATCTTGCAATCGAGAACCCGTCTGGACCATTTTGGAACGCTCTTTTTGCAATTTTGCAATGGTAGCATCAAAACGCACCTTCCCGCGTTCAATCTTTTTCTTCGCTTTATTTATAAGGGAATATGGGATTCCATTCTTTTGGGCTACTTCAAACGTAAAAGAACTACCTGCTTCGCCCAAAATCAATTGAAATGTAGGTTCCAAGGTTTTGGAATTAAAGAGCATATTGGCATTGGTGGCATGCGGGAGTTCGTCTGCAAGCGCCTTAAGGTTGGCATAATGCGTAGTGATAACACCGTAAGCTTCCCGCTCATAAAAAACTTCCAGAAATGCCTCTGCTAAAGCACCTCCCAATTCAGGATCACTACCAGTACCAAATTCATCGATCAAGAACAGGGTTTTGCTATTGCATTTCTTTAGAAACTGATTCATGTTCTTCAATCTATAGCTATAGGTGCTCAGATGGTTTTCTATGGATTGATTATCACCAATATCTGTCAATATTTTATCAAACAAACAAACAGAACTCCTTTCATGAACGGGAATTAGAAGCCCTGATTGAAGCATTACTTGAAGTAATCCAATAGTCTTTAAGGTGATACTTTTTCCGCCGGCGTTAGGCCCCGATATCACAATAATCCTGTTTTCGGTATGCAGTTGAATGGTCTGCGGCCAGGTCTTTTCCTTTTTGAACTTATTGGTCAAATAGAGTAGCGGGTGGTAGGCATCCCGCAGGAACATTTCCTTTTTATCGTTGATTTCTGGCAACAACGCATTCATGTCCGAGGCGTATTTTGCCTTTCCAGACGTAATATCAATATGCGTTAAAAAGTCTTGGTAGGAGGAAAGCAGGTAATCGTAGGGACGTACGGTATCTGTTAATTGATTTAAAATACGTTGAATCTCCTCTTTCTCCTCAAATTCCAAGTTGCCTAATTCACGAGTATAAGAGAGCGTAGCTTCGGGAATGATGTATACAATACTACCAGTTTTGGAACTGCCCATTACTGTACCCTTGACTTTTTTCCGATGCATGGCCTTAACGGCCAAGACCCTGCGGTTTTCCATCACGGACTCCTTTATTTCATCAAGCAACTCTGAGGAATGATAGCGTGTAAGCGCAGCAGCAAAGCTTTGATTGATTTTAGAGCGCACCTCATTGATTTGCATCCTTATACTGCGTAATTCATCGGAAGCACCATCCCTGATTTCTCCAAATTTGTCAATCACTTGATCAATGGCCGTTGGAATCTCGGCATTTGTTTCAAATTCTTCCGTCTTGGCGAAGAGCAAGGGGTAATATTCCTTGAATTTTTTAAAGAACTTTTGATGCTGCTCAACCGTTTTGCAAATATTTCCGATTCTTCGAAAACCTGAAATTTCCAAAGTGGTATTTTCAATTCTTAACAACTTCAACTCACTATTGATGCTGTCAAAGCCATGGTTTGGTATCCGATTATCGTTGGAAAATGAAGCCAGATATTCAGAAGTTTGTCCCAATACATTCATCAACAGTTCCTTGTCTGCAACTGGCTGAATTTCCAATGCCTTTTCTTTACCCAATTCGGTATTGCAACGCGCAGCAACTTGTTCCAAAACGGTTGGAAATTCTAAATCTTGAAGTGTTTTCGGGTGAATATTCTGCATTTTCCTTTGCTAGCGGGGCAAAGATAGGTATTCAATTCAGTTGACAAGGTTTGTACTTCATCAATTTATAAGTCCACCAACTGATAAACCGCTTGGTACATTTTCTGGTATTGATTTGTCAAATTCCTCATCGTTCAAAGTGTTCAAAAAAGAAATGATCAAGGCCATTTCTTTGACCGATAACTCTAAATCACGGATAAAAGGGTCAAATTGGTCAGGATTCACGTTGGGGTTACGCTGAATATTCCTTGAGATATCTTCATAAAACTCCAATACCCTGCGTAAAGACATAAAACTGCCATTGTGCATATAAGGTGCCGTAAATCTTAGATTGCGAAGGGTAGGGGTTCTAAACGCAAAACTATCCCGGAGAGTTATATCGGCAACGCCAACATCCATAGCTGGCAATTTGGAATTTTCTGGAACGCCCAAAACATGCATTTTATAATCTGAAAACATTGGTCCGTTATGGCAATTGATGCAACCTACTTTTTGGAATAGCTCAAAACCTTCCTTTTCACTGATAGAAATTGCGCGATTATCTCCTCGAAGATATTGATCAAATCGGGAGTTATTGGCAATAAGGGTTCTTTCAAAGGAGGCAATGGCTTTACCAAGGTTTTCAATGGTTACGGGCTCAGCTTCGTTAAAAGCTTCCTTGAACAGTTTTTCATACTCTGGAATGAGTCTCAATCTTTGAATAACTTCATCAAGTATTTCATTCTCATTAAAACTGTGGCCCCTCATTTCTTCGAGAGCTTTTATCGGTTCCAGTGCCTGTTTCTCCAAACTTTTGGCTCTGTCATCCCAGAACATTGTGGCATTTTCGGGCTTATAAGTTTTATGATTTTGAAGTCCATTAAACGCAGAGTTTAATACCGTCTGTGCATTTCTTTTTACAAAAGGGATAGTATTGGGTGTGTTGAATTCTCTTTTGCTCCCAAGTCCTTTAGCATTGGTACCTATGGAGATATCAAGAAACTCAGCATATCCCATATCTGGATGATGACAAGTTACACAGGCCACATCCTTATTGCCGGATAGAATGGGATCATAAAACAACAATTTCCCAAGTGTTTCTTTAGCCTTGGAAGTTGGATTTTCTTTAGGATGTATAACATGAATGGGCAAAGCATCGACGGTTGGTAACTCCTTGGATACAGTTGCGACTGAAACTTCCTTAGAGCGCGGACCTTTACATCCACTAAAAAAGGCAACTACCCCTAACACCAATAGCATTTGTATGCACTTTTTCAAAACAGGAAGTTTTATCACAATAAGGTTAAGAGAAATATAATCTGATTAGTTATAAATGCGAATGACCTCCCCGCTTCTGCGTCCAAGAACGCTTCGGACATAGGCATTGACACTTTTCTCCATAGAGATTGGTGTGTGGCCAGGAAAATAGTCTTTGTATTTTTCATAAGCATCGATTACTAACTCCAAGGACACCACATTTAACCGGATACCATTCTCAATTTCTAAGGCGGCAGCTTGCACAAAACTGTGTAAGGCGCCATTTACCATGGCTGCACTGGCTGTTTTTGGTACAGGATTGTCAGCAAGAACTCCTGTGGACAAGGTTATCGAGCCACCAGGTTGTAAAAAGTGTTGTCCAATACGAACAAGGTTAACCTGCCCCATCAATTTGCTTTTTATGCCAATATAGTAGTCCTCCTCCGAAAGTTGATTGAACTCGGCCCATTTTGCTTCACCGGCAATGCAAATTATGGCATCCAATTTACCTGTTTGTTGAAACATTTTCTCAATTGAGGAACTATCTGAAATATCCACAGTGACATCCCCTTTTGTTCTTCCCGCAATTAAAACTTCATGGCTTTCAGCAAAGTGCGTACTTACTCTTTTTCCTATAGTTCCGTTTCCTCCGATTATTAAAATCTTCATAGTGTTGTTTGATTTTTAGAAATATACTCCTATGGTTAACATGATCATGGCCAAAACTGCGAGTAATATCACCAGAGGCATAATAAACTTAAGCCATTTATCATAACCGACATTAACCAAGGCCAAAGAAGCCAAAAGAATACCCGTTGGACTTATAAATTTGAAAAGGCCTACTCCAAATTGATAGGCGTTTACCATAACTTCACGTCCAATGCCTACGTTATCGGCCAGGGGAGACATGATTGGCATGGTTAAAACAGCCATTCCGGAAGAAGAAGGTATAAAAAAGGCCAATCCGTTATACAGCGCAAAAGTAACATTGATAAAAAGCCCTTTGTGCATACCTGACGTCAATTCAGAGGCATAAAACAATAAAGTATCACTAACTTGACCGTCTTCCATCAATACTGTAATACCTCGTGCGATGCCGATAATAAATGCTACGCTAAGTAGATCTTTAGCCCCGGACATAAACTCGGTAACGAATCGTTTCTCGTTTATTCTCGCAATGAGTCCAATCAAAAGTGCACCAGCCAAAAAGACTGAGGTCATTTCCAAAAACCACCAGCCCAACTGCGAAACCCCATAAACCATTATCAGAAAAGTACTGGCAAAAACAAGCAGCACTAATTTGAGTTTTGTATTGAGTTTTGTGGTACCCGATGCAACTGGGCCCATGAACATTTTTTCAATTTCCTCCTTTTGATCATGAATGAGGGAATGCGAAGCGTCTTTTTTAACACGTTGTGCATATCGGACGATATAGGTAATGCATAAAACAAGTCCGAGAACAAGCATGATTATGCGACTATTAAGACCTACTGTCCAATTGATGCCAGCGGCATCTGAAGCTATAATTGTGCTGAATGGATTTACTGTTGATGCCAAAGTACCAATTGAGGTGCCAACATAAATAGAGGCAACGCAAACCAAAGCATCGTATTTGGCGGCCAAAAAAATCGGAATTAATATAGGGTAAAAAGCAACGGTTTCTTCTTCAAGGCCAAAAGTGGTTCCACCAAGCGCAATTAAGATTGTTACCATAATGATGAGAACAAATTCTCGGCCTTTTAGTTTTTCGGCCAGCCATGCTATCCCTGCTTCAAAAGCTTTGGTAGCATTTACAATGCTGATAAGCCCTCCAATGATCAATACCAGCAAAATTATATCAGCAGATTGCATGATTCCTTTTAAAGGTGCCTGGACGAAACTAACAAACCCTTGTGGTTGCCCTTCCAAGTTTTTATAGGTGTTTGGAATACTTATCGGTTTGGAAATAGCGCCGCTGGTAAACTTTTCCAAAGGTATTTGAATGGCCAGTTTGTCCAGTGTTTCTTGGGTGGCAGTGAATGTTTTGGAATCTTCGTCAGATTCAACAATAAACACTTTGTTTTCATCATCATAAGATAATCGGTCATACTGACCAGAGGGAATTATCCAGGTGAATAGGCAAACTACAGCAGCAATAATGAAGAGTATGGTATGTGCTGTTGGAAATTTCAGCTTTTTTAGAATTGACATAGGTTGGCATCAATATTTAATGGATAGGAAAGATATTCTTTTTAGATTTATCCGAAGAAATCACACCCATATTAATGAATGTAAACATAGACCCAAGTTGGAAGCCTCATTTGCAAAGAGAATTCGACCAGCCTTATTTTCAGCAGCTTGTGCAATTCGTGAAGCAGGAATATAGGCAACATGTCTGTTATCCGAACGGCAAAGATGTTTTTGCCGCATTCGACCATTGTCCATTTTACGAAACCAAAGTGGTGGTGATTGGTCAAGACCCCTATCATGGGCCTAAGCAAGCCAATGGATTATGTTTTTCTGTGCAAGATGATATTCCGCATCCACCATCATTGGTTAATATCTTCAAAGAAATCAAGGTTGACGTTGAGAAACCGTATCCCAAAAGCGGCAATTTGGAACGATGGGCCCAGCAAGGTGTATTATTGTTGAATGCCACTCTAACAGTTAGGGCACATCAGGCCGGCAGCCATCAAAAAAAAGGTTGGGAGCAGTTTACAGATGCGGTAATCAAAACAATCTCCTCAGAGCTTGAAGGGATTGTTTTTCTGTTGTGGGGTGGGTTTGCTAAGAAAAAATCAGCATTAATCGACAAGACAAAACACCATGTGCTAATGTCAGGTCATCCTTCGCCGTTAAGTGCCAATAGAGGTCTTTGGTTTGGAAATCAACATTTTAGCAAAACCAATACTCTTCTTGCTCAAATGGGAAAGCCGTTGATAAGTTGGTGAATTATTTTTTGAAAGTAAATTCTGAAAATATAATAAGAATTCGTACGTTTAAGAAAATAACCCCCTTATAGGAAAATTCTTATATTTTGCGCAGACTGAAATCGGTACTTCTTGTGGATGACGATGACACCACAAATTTTCTGAACAGATTTTTTGTAAAACAGTTGGATAACAACCTGACAGTGAATACCGCCAGTAATGGTAAAGAGGCTATTGAATTTTTAGAAGATGTTCCAGCCGAAGAAAACATGCCATGTCTTCTTATTCTGGATACCAATATGCCGGAGATGAATGGTTGGGAGTTTCTTGATGCATATGAGGATAAATTTGATGATAGTTTTAAGAAGAACATCGTTGTTGTCATGCTAACCGCCTTGGATACGGAGGAAACAACGGCGCTGGCACTAGCCAATCCAAATGTAACCGATACTGCACAAAAACCATTATCGGATTTAAAGTTCAGGGTATTGATCAATAAGTACTTTTCTTAGTGTTGATGCAAAAACTTTGCAGGAAGGTGGACTTTGGATATTAAATCAAGACTGATCAGCCTTTCTTGAACCTCTTGCACTATGGCTTCTGGCAGTTGTGATTGTCCCCATCTAGTCTTTGAAAGCCAATCTTGTATATCCTCTAATTTTTGGTCGTATCTATTGGATAATGTTCGGTCTATGCTTGGGATGTTTTTAAATTCTGAGGTGTAGATGTTTATTACTTCCAAAATGTGCATTAAAAGCGAGGAATTTGAGCTTAAAAAGGAATCTGTAGCCGCAATAACGAAGCAGGGCCATGGAGTAGGGCAGTCGCCAAGTCTTTTAAAGGTTCCATTGTCCACCCAGGGCTTGGTGGTAAAATGTTCCCACATAAAATAGGCATTCGACCCCGAAGTAAGGTTGTCAATGGCCCCCTTTAGATTATTGATGATTTCAAATTCCAATGAATCGGTATCCCATTCTTGGTTTTGGGCATGGACATAGGCCATTAAATGACTTCCGCTACCCATTCGACTTATGGCCACTTTATCATTTTTTAGTTCTGAAATGGATTCCCTTGAACTATCAGCTGCAACATGTATTCCCCAAAGTAGTGGGGATGAAACATATTCTTGAACAATTTTTACTGGATTCCCCTGGGAAATGCTCTTAATGATGCCTTCGGTCAGAATAATGGCTAAATCCGTTTCCCTATCCTGAAGCATCTGGCTCATTCTACCGGTACCTTCAGGAATGTCGGTCCATTCCAACCGAATTCCTCGATCTTCAAAAGCACCTTCCTCAATAGCTAAGTGCCATGGAAGGTTAAAGTGTTCTGGAACGCCAATTATCTTAACTGTTTTCATTTAAAATTTTAGAGTTGCGGAAGTATTAGTTTGAATGTATATGAATTTTTAAGCTTCCTTTTGGGAAACAATCTTATCTAGGGTGTATTGTATGAGGTTATCAACAGTTTTGAATGCATTTTCAGAAAATTCCCCAGTAGCACGGTTAGCCAGAATTGCATTTAAGGAAATTGCCCGATGTCCATGCAATTTTGCAAGCCCATAGATGCCAGCCGTTTCCATTTCTAAGTTGGTTATTGGTTGATTCTTGTAAGTAAAGGCAGCTAACTTGGAATTAAAATCTGGAACTTTTGGCGTTAGACGTAAAGTTCTGCCTTGCGGTCCGTAAAACCCTGAATTAGTTGCTGTTATGCCAAATCGTATACGATTAGAGTTAAATTTTTCTTGTAATTGCTCATTGGAATCTACCGCATATGCGGTAATATTTTGGTCACTCCACCTTAAAAAGGTGTTAAGCTGTTCTTCCAAATCGGCGTTTCTTGCTTGTCCACTCTCATAAAAGTGCAAAAGGCCCTCAAAACCAATTGCAGATTTACTCATTAAGAAAGAATCAACAGGAATGTCCGACTGTATAGCACCTGAAGTTCCTATTCTAATAAAATCTAGTTGAGTTTTGTCTTCTTTTACCTTTCGGGTCTTAAAATCGACATTCACTAAGGCATCAAGCTCATTCAGAACAATGTCAATATTATCCGTACCTATACCCGTGGATATAACGGTAATACTTTTCCCTTGATAGGAGCCAGTTTGTGTGAAAAACTCACGTCTTCCTTTCTCAATATGGACCTTATCAAAGTATTTGGTGACCATAGGGACCCTACTGGGGTCTCCCACGGTAATAATGGTGGAGCAAATATCTTCTGGTAAAAGATTGAGATGGTAAATACTGCCATCAGGATTCAGAATTAATTCTGACTCACCTAATGTTGACATATTAGAGTTTTAAGATACGGTCTGTAGCAGTATTATATAAAAAGTTATACTTTAAAGAACCACCTAGATATAATTGATTGTCACGTATTTGTGAATAATAATTCGCTTTATTTTCCAAAATTTCCTTCCCTTTTTTAGTTAGCTTAACGGGATTGAAAGAACCAAAAAGTGGTTTTAGCGAGGTAATGATTCGGTCATGTTGTGTATCTCCGAAACCATAATATCCTTGGTCAGTCAAGACTTCACCCAATAATTCCTTTCGAGAACTAGGTTTTTTGGTCAACGCTGTTTCCAAAACACGATTCTCTAGCTCGTTCAGGCCATTTTTAATGGTTGGGAAACGTCTCAAATGGGCTTTTAAGGCATCTGAAAGGTATTCAAATTGAAAACTGTTATGGTTTATGAGGTTCTCTAGTCGTATTGGATTATCGCTGCAGTACAATTGCCAGGCATAATCGGCAAACTCGATATCGTCTTGGGATAAAATGGTCCTATTTTCATATAGCTCCATCAACTTTTCATCGCTAAGCTCTCCCAATCCATACAGTTTATCGCTTTCATCTTCATTTCCGCTGCACACCAATGATATTTCTGCGTGCCTTCTATGTGTTTTGAGCCAGCTCAGTACCGCAAGCATATTGATTTGGCAAAAAAGGTCGTATTCAAACCAAAGCACAATTTGATCTTGCTGCTTGTGGTTGCAAAGTGATCTGTATTCTTTCAAGGTTTTTTCAACGAACCACGATTTGGATACTTTGTAGTTCTTGTTCAAAAATTCAAAACGTGTCTTCCAAAAAGATTCACTTCCAACGTTGCAAAGGGTTTTTCCTTCGCAAAGCATCTCTCGCCATGTAATAATATCTCCCTTAAGATGTAATGATTGAAGTTTTGACGTGAAATTGTCCCCGTTGGTGATATGCAACAGTGATTTCATTTTCAGTTCAGTTTTCGTCGGTTAGAAAGATTAAATGTAAGATTTAAACCAAGAACACAAAAATTTTTTCATAAAACATTGGTTGTCAATGTCTAATTTTAACAATGTATGAAAAATCTGAGTGAAATTATCTGAAAAAATACGCTATCCACCAACCCTTTTTACCGCAAAACCTTGATCCTTCAAGAAATCCATAATCTTATCTCGATAATCTCCTTGGATAAGTATGGTGTCATTTTTATAGCTGCCACCTACGCTTAAAAGTGTTTTGAGCTCTTTAGTAAGTTTTTTGAAGTCGCTGTCGGCGCCGGTATAGCCCTCCAAAATGGTAACTGGCTTGCCTTTTCTCTTTTCGTATTTGCAGATTATGGGCGCATCTTGCATCCAATAGTCGGGCTTTGTCACCTCGGAGTTATCCGTTTCATCTGGGACATGACCTGGGAAGAGGTTCTTAAGTTGGTCTTGAAGGTCCATTGACTATTTCTTTACTAGTCCAAGTTCGATAAGCCTCTCATGAAGATAGGCTCCTGCAGTTGTATCTTCAAAACCTTTAGGATGCTCCTCATCAATACAGTTTTCCAAACAGTTTAGCGGCATTTCACTAATGGGATGCATAAAGAATGGGATGGAATAGCGAGATGTTCCCCATAGCTCTCTTGGTGGATTTACGACCTGATGTATTGTGGATTTTAATTTGTTATTGCTGAGTCTTGAAAGCATATCGCCCACATTGATCATCAGTTGGTCGGGTCTTGCTATGGCGTCAACCCACTCTCCATGGTGGTTCTGAACCTGCAAGCCTTTTCCATGAGCTCCCATAAGCAATGTAATTAGGTTGATGTCACCGTGTGCTGCAGCTCTTACCGCATTTTTAGGTTCGTTCGTAATGGGAGGGTAGTGAATTGGTCTTAAAATGGAATTTCCGTTCTTAATCCATTCATCGAAGTAATTTTCATCCAAATCTAAGTGCAAAGCAAGTGCTCGAAGCACAAACTGCGCGGTTTTTTCGAGCATCTTATACGTTTCTTTCCCAACTTTATCAAAGTCCGGAAGCTCACTTACTGAAACATTATCGGGATATTCAGCTTCTAATTTCGGATTGTTTTCCACATATTGACCAAAGTGCCAAAATTCCTTCAAATCACCCTCTTTTCTTCCCTTGGCATGTTCTTTTCCGAAGGATGTATAGCCCCTTTGTCCACCAATACCCTCGATTTCATAACTATCTTTGACATCTTGGGGCAATTGAAAGAACTTCTTTATTTCCGCATACAATTGCTCTACAAGTTCATCAGAAAGAAAATGCCCGCTGAGTGCAACAAAACCAATATTTTCAAAGGCACCGCCTATTTCTTGAATAAACTTTTCTTTTCTGTCCGAATCGCCGGAAACAAAATCCCTTAAATCAACACTTGGTATTGCACTCATAACATCAAATTTACTTTACATCAAAAGTACAGAATATTGCCAAATCTTTCGGAAATTATAGCATATCATCGCTAGCTTTTTTATTACATTTAGCCCTATTGAATATGTATTGAATGAGATATCACATTGGCGGATTTGACCAACAAAAGCTTCTAGGCTTATATACTGGAATGCTAAAACCTAGAATGATTGAAGAGAAAATGTTGGTTTTGCTGCGTCAAGGCAAAATTTCCAAATGGTTTAGCGGTATTGGGCAAGAGGCTATTTCGGTAGGAGTCACCCAAGCTCTGAAAACCGAAGAGTATATTTTACCAATGCATCGTAACTTGGGCGTATTCACGTCAAGGGACATTCCGCTTCATCAGCTATTTAAGCAATGGCAGGGTAAGTCAGGAGGTTTTACCCAGGGTAGGGACCGTAGTTTTCATTTTGGCACACAGGATTATAAAATTATTGGCATGATATCCCATTTGGGTCCGCAATTGGGAGTGGCCGATGGCATTGCTTTGGCCGATATGTTGCGCAGAAAGAAAAGGGTTACTGCAGTTTTTACTGGAGAGGGAGCAACAAGTGAAGGGGATTTTCATGAAGCATTAAATGTGGCCTCCGTTTGGAATCTTCCCGTTCTTTTCTGTATTGAGAACAATGGTTATGGGCTTTCTACGCCAACCAATGAGCAATACAACTGCAAGCATTTGGCTGATAGGGCCAGAGGGTATGGGATGGAATCCCGCATTATTGATGGTAATAACATTTTAGAAGTGTTTTCCAAAATTGACGAGTTGTGCAAATCTATTCGAAAGCGACCTCGTCCAGTTCTTATTGAGTTTAAAACATTCCGTATGCGCGGACATGAAGAGGCGAGTGGCACCAAGTATGTTCCCGAGAAATTGATGAAGAAATGGGCTAAAAAAGACCCCATTTCAAACTTCGAAGCTTTTTTATTGAAAGAGAAAGTGATTTCTCAAGAACAAATCGACAACCTCAAAGCGGAAATCACAGAGGAAATCAATTCCAATTTGAAGATGGCCTTTGACCAACCGCTTATTGAATCCAATGAAACAAAAGAATTAGAAGAGGTATTTCAAGTATTTAATTATCAACATTTTGATAAAAATTCAAATTCAAAGAATATTCGGCTTGTAGATGCTATTTCTGAAGGATTGGAACAATCCATGGAGCGATACAACGAGCTTATTATTATGGGGCAAGATGTTGCAGAATATGGAGGGGTTTTTAAAATAACAGATGGGTTTACAAGTAAATTTGGTAAAAGCAGGGTTCGGAACACACCTATTTGTGAATCAGCTATTGTTTCAGCCGCCATGGGCCTTTCTATAAATGGGATGAAAGCGGTTGTGGAGATGCAATTTGCCGACTTTGTCAGCTCCGGATTTAATCCGATAGTAAATTATTTGGCCAAAGTGCATTACCGATGGGGACAAAATGCTGATGTAGTTATTCGAATGCCCTGTGGAGGTGGAGTGGGTGCTGGACCTTTTCATTCACAAACCAACGAAGCGTGGTTCACCAAAACTCCTGGTCTCAAAGTAGCTTACCCGGCCTTTCCAAATGATGCCAAAGGACTTTTAAATACGGCAATTAATGATCCAAACCCTGTTCTTTTCTTTGAACATAAAGGGCTATATAGAAGTGTCTATGGAGATGTCCCGACGGACTATTATACTCTGCCGTTTGGAAAGGCAAGCGTTATAAAAGAAGGCACTGCTATTTCCGTGGTTTCCTACGGTGCTGGAGTTCACTGGACCTTGGAAACTTTGGAAAAACACCCAGAAATTGATGCGGATATTATAGATTTGCGTACACTTCAACCTCTAGATATTGAAACTGTCTACCAATCGGTGAAAAAGACAGGAAAATTAATTGTTTTACATGAAGACACGATTTTCGGAGGTATCGCGAGCGATATTGCAGCAATGGTCATGGAAAACTGCTTCGAATGTCTGGATGCACCGGTCCGGCGAGTAGGAAGTTTGGAAACCCCTGTCCCTTTTGCTAAGGCACTCGAGGAGAACTACCTTCCAAAACAAAGATTCGAAGCCATTTTATTGGAGCTTATTGCCTATTAATTTTTCATTTTAACAAATTTTTAACAAAACGAAACGGTTGATATGGTGTCTCAATCGTATATACTAAAATTTAATACCAATTCTTATGGCAAAACAAACACTAATTTTTACTGCATTGATTGGGGTTTTATTGATGTCTTGCTCTGTTTCCAAAAGCGCAAGGTCACAACGAAATCTTTTCAGCGGTTCTTGGACCCTGAACGATGTATCTTACGAGAACAACACAGGGAATTTTAAATCCGTAATATTCAACGATGCGGAGGATATCTGTTTTGAGGGCAGTGACTGGTTTTTTAGAGACAATAATAGTACTGGAAGGTATACGATATCCCAAAGTACTTTATGTCAAGGCGGAGATCGTTTTTTTAGATGGTCTGTTGTGGAACCTTCCCAGAATTACAGCAGTCAGTTGCAATTCAAGTTTATTGATGAAAAACGAAAAGATATTTCTGGCGGAACGGGTTATCGTTTGACCATCGCAAATATCAATGAACAATCAATGACCCTTAAGTCCAATGTATCTGTCGATGGAGAACTAGTTACCATCGTTTACCAATTCACAAAAAAATAAGAATATGAAAAACATACTAATCAAAAGTATCGCATCCTTAATGGCTCTTAGCCTAATTGTAAGTTGTAATGCGGTTAAAAATGCAAATAATACCCAGAAAGGTGCAGGAATAGGTGCTGCAGGTGGGGCTGTAATTGGAGGAATAATAGGAAACAACGTTGGCAAAGGTGGTAATACAGCACTTGGCGCTATTATAGGAGCCGTTGTTGGAGGAGCTGCCGGTGGATACATTGGGAATAGAATGGATCGACAAGCAGAACGTATTGAGGAAGAAATTCCTGGAGCTGAAGTAAAAAGAGTAGGTGAAGGAATCAACGTCACCTTTAATGAAGATGCTGGTGTGTATTTTGACACCAATAGATCGGATGTTAAAGGAACTTCAGCTTCTACCTTGGATAAGTTGGCCGGAATCTTCAAAGAGTATCCAAATTCCATCATTTTGGTCGAAGGACATACCGATAGCGCTGGAAGTGAAGAGTACAATTTGAGCCTATCTCAGCAAAGAGCTGAATCAGTCACCAAATATTTGGTAAGTAAAGGAATTTCAAGCGGTAGGTTTACCACAAAGTGGTATGGAGAAACCCAACCAAGAGAAAGCAACGAAACATCTGAAGGAAAAGCTAAGAACAGAAGAGTTGAATTGGCTATCGTAGCAAGTGATGAGCTCAAAGAGGAAGCTTACGAAAAAACAAAAGGATAATCGTACGCTTTAAAGACGATTTGTTAAAACCGACATATTTATGTCGGTTTTTTTGTTTCTAATCGACTATCTTCAAAGAGTGATTCAATTTGAAGTAATTATAGTTGGTGGAGGACTTGCGGGGTTAACGGCAGCGTTGGATTTGGCCGAAAGAGGAAAGCGGGTCCTAGTCGTGGAAAAAAACCAATACCCTAATCATAAGGTGTGCGGCGAATATGTTTCCAACGAAGTGATTCCCTACATAGAAAGATTAGGACTAAGATTTAATAGTTTTAACCTTCCCCAAATAGATACATTAGAACTTAGTTCATCCAAAGGAAGCACGATTGAGGTGAAATTGCCTTTGGGAGGTTTTGGAATTAGTCGATACAAGTTTGATTTTGAACTCTACAAACTCGCCTTGACTAAAGGAGTGGAGTTTCTACATGAAACCATTGTTGATGTTCATTTTAACAGGAATGAATTCAATGTAGTAAGATTAAATGGAGAAACTATACGAAGTAAGGTTGTCTTGGGAGCGTTTGGAAAACGCTCAAATCTTGATATGAAGATGGAACGAAGCTTTGTTAAGCAAAAATCTCCATGGTTAGCTATAAAATGCCACTACCAAAATACAGGTCAACCTGCCAATAAGGTTTCATTGCATAATTTTCAAGGAGGTTATGGAGGGTTGTCACAAGTAGAAAATGGAGTTGTTAACCTATGCTACTTGGTCAACTATGAAAATTTCAGAATGGAATCAGATGTTCACAGGTTTAACAAGTCTGTAGTTTCGAAGAATCCTTTTTTTCAGAAATTTTTATCGGATGCCACCCCTTTGTTTGAAAAACCGTTGGCGATTGCACAAATTTCCTTTAATAAAAAACAACCAGTGGAAAATCATATACTAATGTGTGGTGATACTGCAGGTCTAATCCATCCCTTATGTGGTAATGGAATGGCTATGGCAATACATAGTGCAAAACTGGCGGCAGATTCTATTGTTCCGTTCTTGGAAAATTCGAATTTTTCACGACAAGACATGGAAAAATCGTATCAAGCCTTATGGTACGATACTTTCAAAAGACGACTTTGGATGGGGCGACAATTACAGGGACTTATGTTGAATACCACCTGGTTTAATTTTGGCATGAACACTTTAGCCAAATCAAAAACCTTGCTGAGCAGTATGATACGCACAACTCACGGAACTCCAATTTTAAATTGATGGACTTAACAGTACGCAGTAGGGCAGATGAGCGGATGGACGACCCAAATATGAGATTTGAGGAGTTGAAGAATGCGTATACAGATATCAATAAATGCAATAAATGGCTAGGAGGAGATGATATAACCATTAATGCCGTGTGGAATTTGGTAAAAGCGGACAAAAGTAAATCGTATACGATTTTGGATATGGGTTGTGGTGATGGGACCATGTTGTTGAAATTATCCAATTTTCTCACTAAAAATCATGTTTCGCATCGTATGGTAGGAGTGGATTTAAGGGATGACGTATTGCAAATCGCCAAAGAAAATACTGAGAGTATTCCAAACATCCAGTTTAGGAAAATGGACATACTTAAAGCTGATTCAAGCTTCGAATGTGACATAGTCATCAATACATTGACCATGCATCATTTTGAAGAAGAGCGTATCGATGCCTTTTTGAGTAAGTTCGTTCAGTTGGCTAAGGTTGGAGTGATTATTAATGACCTGCACCGAAGTGGACTAGCCTACTACCTTTTTAAAATTTTCAGTCATCTATTTCTTCAAACCGAGGTGGCCCGATATGATGGGTTGGTTTCCATACTAAAAGGTTTTAAACGAAAAGAATTGGTTGAACTCTCCAATAAAATACCAGACGTTATACATGAAATCAAATGGAAATGGGCTTTCAGGTATGTTTGGATAATGAAACTCAAACCAGAGCAGTAGATGGAGTCAGTACGTATCGTAACAGTTTCAAAACAGTTGCCAAAACACAATAGGAAAACCTCGGATATCATCCCTTTTGTCAATCTCTGGCTTTCCGGTCAAGAAGATCGGTTTAGAAGAAAGGTAGTTAAGATATTCGAAGGTGCTGGTGTGGACCATCGATATGGAATAATGGATATTGAAGAGGTTTTTACTGCGACTTCGTTCGAGGCAAAGAATACGATTTATGTCAGGGAAGTAAAACAATTGGGAGAGCAGGTACTTCAAAATGCTTTGTCAAAAGCTAATTGGTTACCGGAATCCCTTGATTTTATTATTACAGTCAGCTGCACTGGAATTATGATTCCTTCATTGGATGCTTACCTTATCAACGCAATTGGACTAAAAAATGATATTGTACGTCTTCCAGTTACAGAGATGGGATGCGCCGCAGGAGTTTCCGGATTGATTTATGCTTCTAATTTTCTGAAGTCGAATCCCGGCAAAAGAGCTGCAATTGTGGCGGTTGAAAGTCCAACGGCAACATTCCAATTGGATGATTATTCCATGGCAAATATGGTTAGTGCTGCGATATTTGGAGATGGTGCGGCATGTGTTTTACTGTCATCGGAACAAAGCGCTGTCGGACCTAAAATTCTTGGTGAGGAAATGTATCATTTTCCAAACGCAACACATCTAATGGGTTTTGACTTGACCAATACCGGATTGAAAATGATTTTGGATCCTGCTGTTCCAGACGTAATTTCCAATCATTTCCCAAAAATTGTATATCCATTTCTTGAAAAACATGGAACTTCTATCGAAAAAGTGAATCATCTTGTTTTTCATCCTGGAGGAAAGAAGATTGTCAGAACCGTTGAGGAATTGTTTGGTAAATTGGGAAAGAATATTGATGATACGAGGGAAGTTTTAAGGGCTTATGGCAATATGAGCAGTGTTACGGTACTTTATGTACTGGAACGTTTTCTGGAAAAGGACTTCAATGAAGGGGAACAAGGTCTAGTTTTGAGTTTTGGCCCGGGATTCTCTGCTCAAAGAGTGTTGTTAGAATGGTAATTGTATGAACAAGGAAGATAGGTGGGTTTTAATCATTGGCGGAAGTAGTGGTCTTGGATTGGCCACCGCTAGAAAATTCGTATCTCATGGTTTTGGAGTTGTTGTTGTCCACAGAGACAGAAAAACCGACATGGAAAAAATTCAAACCCAATTTGATGAGATTTCCCAAACTGCGAATGGTTTTTACAGTTTCAATGCCGATGCCATCAATCCTCAAAAGCGAATTGAAATCACGCGAAAAATTATAGAGTTTGTTGGGAAGGGTAAAATAAGTGCATTAGTGCATAGCTTGGCCAAAGGTAACCTTAAGCCAATGTATGCAGAAGATGCAAACACCTTGGTTAATCAAGATTTTCATTTGACAATGGATGCCATGGCCATAAATTTATACGACTGGGTGAAAGAGTTAGTTGGCCAAAACTTGTTTTCGCGTGAAGCACGAATTGTAGCATATACCAGTGAAGGAAACGCAAAGGCATGGAAAAACTATGCCGCAGTTTCTGCTGCCAAAGCTGCTTTGGAAGCTATTGTGAGAAATGTAGCTTTGGAATTTGCCCATTTGGGGATAACGGCCAACTGCATCCAAGCTGGTGTTACAGACACAAAATCGTTACGTATGATTCCCGATAGCGATGTATTGAAAGAGCAGGCCCTTGCCAGGAATCCACATAAAAGACTGACTACACCAGAAGACGTGGCCAATGCAGCGTACTTATTGGCATTGCCTGAGGCTAAATGGATTACAGGAACGGTGATTAAGGTTGACGGAGGTGAAAGTCTACAATAATGCTGGAAAAGGATAAAATACTTTCAAAACTGCCATATTCAAAGCCTTTTCGCTTTGTTGACAAGCTAAATCATATTGATGAAAACTCTGTCGAAGGCACTTATTCATTCAGTGAATCATTGGATTTCTATAAGGGTCATTTTAAAGACACGCCTGTGACCCCCGGGGTAATTTTAACAGAGTGCTGTGCTCAAATAGGTTTGGTCTGTTTGGGAATTTACCTTTTGGACCGAACCCTGGAACTAGATAAAAAGCAGGAAAAACTGCAAATTGTAATGTCCAGTTCGGAAATGGAGTTTTACCTACCCATTTTTCCTGGTGAAACCGTAAAAGTGGTTTCGGAAAAAGTGTATTTCCGTTTCAATAAGCTGAAATGCAAAGTGAAAATGTTCAATAAGGAGGAAAAGCTGGTCTGCAAAGGTGTTTTGTCCGGCATGATTAAAACGGAGGTTTATGAGGAATAGGGTGGTGGTGACCGGAATGGGAGTGTGTGCTCCAAATGGAGTTGGTATTCCTGAATTTACCAAAAGTCTTAAGGGTCAACTAAGTGGCATTCAATTTCATGATGATTTAAGAACTTTAAACTTTTCATGTCAAATAGCTGGAAAACCGAATATTGATACTATCAACTTAAATGAATACTTTACCAATGTACAGCTAAAAGGATTGAACGCAAGCGGACTAATTTACGGGGTAATTGCAGGTCAAGATGCCTGGAATGATGCAAAATTACCTAGAGCTGACAGTGAAAACCCAGATTGGGACAATGGTATCATCTTTGGCACTGGAATTCTTGGAGTAGACAAATTCAGAGAAGCCATCTACAAAGTTGACGAAGGCAATGTGAGACGTTTGGGCAGCACCTCAGTAGTTCAAACCATGGCGAGCGGAATAAGCGCTTATCTTGGAGGAATGCTTGGTTGTGGCAATCAGGTTACTACAAACTCTTCAGCATGTACAACTGGAACTGAGGCCATTCTAATGGCGTACGAACGAATAAGAGCCGGAAAGGCAGTAAGAATATTAGCTGGAAGCTGTGGCGATAGCGGACCATATATCTGGGGAGGATTTGATTCCATGAGAATACTTCCCAGAAATTATAATGATAATCCAGAAAAGGGAAGCAGGCCCATGAGTGCCACCGCAGCTGGCTTTGTACCTGGAAGCGGTGCAGGTGCCTTGGTCCTCGAATCTTTAGAAAGTGCCTTGCAACGTGGCGCAAGCATTTATGGCGAGATTATTGGCGGAGCCGTCAACAGTGGTGGGCAGCGAGGAGGAGGCTCCATGACAGCCCCAAATAGCAAAGCCGTTGTTAAATGCATTCAAGATGCAGTAAAGGATGCAAAAATAGATGCTAGTGAGATTGATGTCATCAATGGACATTTGACCGCAACCAGTAAGGATCCTATAGAATTGCAGAATTGGAGCAATGCCTTGGGGCGTTCAGGCAACAATTTTCCGTACATCAACTCTTTTAAAGGGTTAATGGGGCATTGTTTGGCTGCTGCAGGCAGCATTGAATGCGTTGGGACCTTGCTGCAGTTTCAAGAAAATGAGATTTTTGGAAATGTAAATTGCGAAGACATCCACCCACAAATCAATGAAATTGTTGAAGATTCCAAAATTCCCAGAAAAACCTTGAATGTTGTGCCAAAAATTATCGCAAAAGCCAGCTTTGGTTTTGGGGATGTAAATGCCTGCATTATTTTTAAAAAATATGAATAAGAAAATCACTTAAATGGAACAAGAAAATTATCAAAAACTAAAAGAAATTGTTCAAACCTATCTTCCTGATGATGTTTCAGCGGATTCCATTACCATTCAAAGTAACTTCACCCAAGAATTAAATATCAACTCCGCGAATTTGGTGGATATTGTTCTAGATGTAGAGGATGCTTTCGACATTATGCTTGAAAACGAGGATATGGATGGTATGCAAACCGTAAAAGATGCACTAGAAATCATAGATAAAAAGATAACTGACAAATAAACCACACCCCAAATCATGAAAGAGTTTTTAAAGTATGCAAAACAAAAATTAAATGTTGATAAACAACTTGTTGCCATTTATTGCATTGTTTATTTTTTATGGGGAACGGGCATGGATTTGTTCGGAGCCCAAGTTGAGATTGCAAAATTCACATATTGGTGGCAAGTGATCACGTGCTATATTTTATATATGGTTCCTATATCATTGCTGTTAAGGGGACTTCCTTTTCACGCTCAGTACGCATATGGTCTAGTTGCTATGGGAGTGTTGGAATTCGGAGGCTATGCCTTACAGACATCATATGCCTATCCTGACAACATTTTGGACCAATTTTTCAATATTCGGAATTTTAGTTTGGGAATGGCGCTTTTCTTTGCCCTGTATTTCCCATTGGGGAATTGGGGCGTCGGAAAGATTTATTCAATGTTGTTCAAAAAATCAGACAAGAATAAGATAACATTTTCAACTTCTGATAAATATTGGCAAAATCGATATAAAAACAAGGGTAATTCAGGTGCTGGCTCCTATAACAACTTAGCCACTTTTAAAGCCGAAATCATCAATAATTTTGTTAAAGACAACAACATAGAAAAAGTTATTGAATTTGGAAGTGGCGATGGTAATCAGCTAAGATATTTCGATTTCAAGCAGTATGTAGGGTATGATGTTAGTGAAGATGCCGTGGCAATGTGCCGTGAGATGTATAAAAATGAAAAAACAAAGGAATTTTATAAACTCCCTCAGGATAAACTGGAGAAAGGTGAATTGGTAATGAGTTTAGATGTGCTTTACCACCTGGTTGAAGACGATATCTTTGATGGATATATGCAAAACCTCTTTGCCAACTCTATGGAATATGTAATCATCTATTCTTCAAATAACAAAGAAATCGAAAGCAATGACCCTCATGTAAGACATCGGGAATTCAACCAATGGGTATCAACTCATGTCAAAGATTTTAAGTTAATAAAACATGTCCCAAACGCTTATCCTTATAACAAAAAGAAACCGCGTAAAACCTCTTTTGCCGATTTTTATATTTACCAAAGAATTTCCTCTTAAGGACTTGGGATAAATTTCCTTGGGCTGTTGAGTTAATTTAAGTCGAAAATCATTTTGATGTTCACCAAGTTGTCCTCACGCTTTTTTCTGATTTTTATGCCATAATCGATGGAGTATAAAGATGCAGTGCCTATCAACTTGTCCTGACTTTTTGTAAAGGTAATTGTAATGGGCTTTACAGTTTGTTTTATGGTCAGCTCACCCTTTACTTTTAGTTGATTGCCCTCCCGTGATACGTGAGTGCTTTGAAAGGAGATTCTCGGGAAGTCGTCAACATCAAAATATTTCCCACTTCGCAAAGACCAATTACGAAGACGGTTATTGGAGTCAATTGTCTTGGAAAGAACAGAACCTTGAAAAATCGAATTTTCCAAATTGTCCAGATCAATTTTCGATGCGCTTTCAAATCCAGAAAAAGTACCTTTTACATCCTTGGAAACAAATACAAAGGAAATTTCAGCTTTGCTTATTTCAACCTTTTGGCCATGAAATCGTATTGGCGCCAAGATTAATCCAAGGAATATAAAGTAAGTGATAAAGGATTTCATTTTCGTCATGTTTTCCATATGATAATTAAGTCATGGACTCCACAAGATACTTACAAATGATAGTAAAAAGCTAGTTTGTTTAAGTTTTTCGTCTTCCTCAATATGAATTGAATTGGAATAAGGTAAATACAAACAGGAAATGACACTTTAATTGTAAACTTTTGATTATAAAATGTTTACCTAAACATGTAATAAAAACAACTTCGCTTCGGAACTATAATTTAGCGTTAATTTTGTATCACTTTGTAGGATAATTAGTAACTTAATGGGAAGTTTTATCAATACAAACATTAAACAAAATGGTATGGACGGTCTAAAACAAAAAGATGCTGCTCAAATTCAAGAACTATTGATTCGGATGGACCGAAATAATACCATAATAAAAAAACTATCGGAAAAACTGAACTCCTATACCTGTGAACCCCATGATTCTTCTTGTTTTGAAAAATTCTACGATTTAAAGCACAGTTTTAAGCAGTTTACGGTCCATCAAAATCGAATTGTTGGCATTTTAAAGAGCAAATCTACCGTGCCGTCAGCTTTAGATATTGAAATCAATCAGCATTTGAAACTGTTCAAAAAGTTGGAGAAGGATATGGCAGCTTATCTTTTGGACACCAATCAATATTTTTAGTTAGACTTCCAACCAAATAACCTTAGGTAAGATTATTTAAAACTAAGGTCATCTGTTTTTTACTCCTGTAAACATCCGTAATATTGCAATCAGTAACCTAGAATTGTAATGGGTAAATCCTCTAAGACCACACTGATAGTACTTGCATTTTTCGCCATATATGTGATATGGGGGTCTACATATTTACTCAATAAAATAGCTGTTTTGGAGCTACCTCCATTCATGTTGGCGTCCTTTCGTTTTACCACCGCCGGAATCTTAATATTTGTTTTGGCTAGAATAATGGGCATTAAGATTTCAATTACTCGAAAGCAACTTGGAAATACCATAATAGCCGGTTTTTTGTTTTTGAGTTTTGGAAATGGGGTAGTTGTATGGGCACTGAAGTATGTGGATACCGGTTTTGCAGCGTTGGAAATATCTGCCCAACCCCTAATTATACTATTGCTGATGTGGATGCTACAGGGTAAAAAGATTCAGCCAATGTCCATTATTGGGGTAATCTTTGGTATTGTGGGTATCTATCTTTTGATAAGTCAAAAACAGATTATTACTAAAGAAGGTTCTATTTTAGGCATGATCATGATTTTTGCATGTATGCTTAGTTGGGGATATGGAAGCCTATTTGTAGGTAAAGCGGACCTTCCATCCAATTACTTTGTAAATACAGGATATCAAATGTTCACTGGAGGTATAATCCTGGCTTTAATGAGCTTTGGATTTGGTGAAGAATGGACTTCACCTCTAGATTGGAGTGGAAAAGTTCAGCTTGTAATGATATTGCTTGTTATTTTCGGAAGCATTTTAGCTTTCACCTCGTTCAACTATCTTCTAAAATCTGTGTCTCCAGAGAAAGTTGCCACTTCAACATATGTCAATCCTATTGTAGCGCTGATTTTGGGCTGGTATTTCTTGGAAGAGGAGATTACTTCACAATCAATCGTTGCCGCGGTGGTTCTTCTTACGGGTGTTTATTTTATAAACACAAAGAAGCGCTTGGCCCTCTTCGCACGTTTTAAAAGATAAGTTTCAAATTGTTTTACTAGTTAAGGATGTCTATCCGGTGTGTATATTTCACCGTTATGATTTGATTGTTCAATAAATCTAAATCGTTATCGTCCTTTACAATATTGAAAACCACAAAAAGACCTGTATTGGCATTTTGAAGCCATCCAAAACGTGCGTTGACCGAGGTAATCTCGGATACATTGTTTCGCTGAATTAAACTCTGCACAAACATTCGTGGCGTAAAGGAATAGGACAGACGTAAACCACCAACCAATGCGGTCAAATTACCAGTGTCCAGTTTAATGTCACTATGGCTGAATATCAAAGAGGAATTGAACCTATCACCAATTCGATATCTGGCTGTGCCACTGTTTGTAATTCGGTTGCCGTTAAAGTACCCCCCAATTATTGTCCGTGTATCCAGCGAAAAGGCGTTATTTCTATTAGTGATTAGGATAAATTGGAGTTCTTCATGCCTATAATTTCCTATGGGCACGGTAACATCGGAAATATTGAAATCTTGGAGTACACGTTCAGTGGTAAAGTTTATTCCAGTATGTATCTCAAATCCACTTTTAAACTCCCAATGATTATCCACATGCAAAAAACCAGTGATAAGCTCATCATCAAAGTTCCAATACCCTCGATAAGAAACATGGGGTCGAATTTCCAATAGTTTTCCAGCATCCTTAAATCGGTGTGCCTTAAAAATCAAGAACTCAGGTTTGCGAAAGGCGGTTCGCTGCAAAAATCCAACCTCGGGATTGAAACCTTGGCCCACTTCGGTATATCCAGCGCGTAGATCCCATCCGTTCCAATTGTAATTCCCCAAAATTTTAAATGCATGATCATCGCTGTCGATACCGGGTGTGTTGCTTTTTGCCACAAATCCGTTAATCTCAGCTTTGTTTCCAATGCCCCATTTCCCATCCATGGCATAAACCCGATTAAAATCATCATCCATACCTCCAAGTCCAGCCCTGTTGATGAAAATTCCACCAAGAGAGGACCTAGTTCCCTGGAAATCGTGATTCACCCGTGCTACAGAAAAGTTGTTTTTTTCAATTCCGGCGGCTTCTACATCTTCGGTAAACATGCTAAGAAGACCTACATTGGTTTGTCCAACTTTTCCAGATAATCTGGCCCCGCCAATAATAGGAACCAAGCTCCCATCATCCCCAATTCCAATTCTTCTGCTAAAAAAAAGGTCCACCTCGCCGGGACTTCCTACACTAAACTGTCCGGCATTTTCAAGAAAGAACGCACGTTTCTCAGGAAAAAATAGATTGAACCGGTCTAAGTTTACTTGTTGGTCATCCACCTCAACCTGTGCAAAGTCTGTGTTGTATGTAAGATCAAGGGTTAAACTTGGGGTGACACTATATTTTACATCTGCTCCGACCTCAAAGTTGGTATCAGTTTCGCTTGGGGATACCGATTTATCATTTACAACTTGACCCAAGGCGTATGGAATCAACTTCAAATTACCGGGGTTTTTTAGGTTGAGTCCATTCAATTTTCCAGCAAGGGAAAGCCGTTTCATGTCAAATCCCAAAGGAAGCGATGTCCAAAAAGCGGTTTCGGAATTCTTACTGATGTTTCGTCTAAAATTAAGCCCCCAGGTCCTATTTTTTCCAGAAGCAAATCGGAGTGATCTAAAGGGAATGGCAAATTCGGCACTCCATCCATAGTCGCCCAATTCTGATTTCACGGTCCATGTGGCATCCCAATTCAGATTTGTGCCACCGATTACGCCTCCTTGTTGTCTGTTTGTATTGAAATTTCCCTTTCCTTCATTATCGATTTGCGCATCATACTCCATTCCTTGTGCGTTGGTTCCAAACAGAAAACCGTTTTGTTGGTCATTGTAAGTATCTATTATGAAAAGGAAGCTATCCTCATCATTGAGACTTGCGTCCCGTCGTGAATCCGAGACCACAATATTTGCAGCATCAGTGTCATAGCATATAACGGAAACATAAAACATACTCGAAGTATAGGCTATACGTATTTCTGTCTTTTCAGAAACAGGTTGACCGTAGTTTGGCCGTAGCTGCACTAAGTTTTCAATAGCTGGGACGTTCTGCCATACTGGATCGTTAAGGATATCACCGTCAATAGCCGGTTCTTGTGTAAGCTCCGTGGCTACATATTGAGGTTTGGTTTGAATTGAATCTTTTGCTGTACCGCTCTGGGCGGATACTATTGTAGAAAATAAGGCTGAAAAGAAGACAGCACTGCAAAGCAGAACTTTCATAAATGTTGGTCTGGTTAAAAGTTAAAGATACTGTTTAAATCGGAAATTATTTGTGGATTTCGTATCTTGTATAGGTTGGAAAAATAGCTATGAGGACATTTCACGCCCCCCTTTTTTTAATCTTTTTATTGATGGTTTTTGGTTGTGGGTCCCAAAAACAAACTGTTCCGTCTGCTACTCAAGTTGAAGCGTTAAACGCTATAGTAGAGGATAGAGCTTTTGTGATTGATATTACTGTTGCTAGGCCTTTGGCCACAGGGGCAGTGAGTAGGATTGCCAATTCTGGACTTTTGCCTCCCGGCAGTAATGTGAGTAGAATTGACCTAACAGGGATGTCCAGCTACTTGAGAGTAACCAATGATAGTGTATTTGCTGAAATACCTTACTATGGGGAAAGACAATTGCCTACGACGTATAATGCAAATAATACAGGAGTTCAGTTTAAGAATATTCCAGAGGACTTTGAGATTGCCCAAAACAATAGAAATCAAGGTTATACGGTACGGTTCAATGTTGGCAATGGAACAGAGACATTTGCTGTAATTGCAGAAATATTTCCAGATTTATCTAGCACAGTCAACGTAAATAGTTCCCATAGAACTCCCATTTGGTATAGTGGTGAAGTTGAAAAACTAACAATGGAATGAGACTACCATTCTATTGGTCTAAATGATTGCCCTATTTTGAGACGTTTTCCTGATTTAAGGATAAGATTTTCATTCCTTCCCTGTTTTTCAATAGACTTGATATAACTTTTATTTACGATATACTTTCTATGGATTCTAATAAAACTTGGTCCAAAAATTTTGTTCAATGCACTCAGTTTTTCACGTTTTACATAAGTTTCATTGTTCACATAAAAGTTTACGTAATGACCATCAGCCTCTATCCATTCTACACTGTGTAGTTCAATGGTCAGTTTTTTACGTCCTTTAAAGACATCAATCGTCTGAACTTTACCTTTGGTACGATTGACGTAGACTGCAGATCCTAAAAGCATTAGCAAATGATAAAGTGCCTCTCGGCCGAAATAATAACGGGCGTATTCAGCATCAATATAATGGTTAAAGTAACCCAGTGCATGTAATACAATATTGGAAATGATATAAAAAATAAATAGACTTATCGGGGTCAGTAGCAAAACCAATCCCCAAAATTTTGCCGGATACTTTTTCTGTATCCCAATTTGAGCCCGCAAAGAAATGGCTACAACTGGCATAAAGAAAAGTACCGAAACACATAGGTAAACTATGGACACCCAAATACTATAGCTGGCATGATTACTATAACGGATAATGTTTTGGACCAGGGTAATTGCAAAAATTGCCAACAGAATAATGGTCGATATATACAGGAATTTTTTTTGGTTTCTAATTTCCAGCATCGCATTGGCATTTAAATCCGTAACTGTAATATACCAAAATATCCTATGAATTAGAGTTTATTTGAGTTCTGTTTAACCAAAAACTCCTTGAAACATTTTTTCTGTCAATCCCTTGGATTGCAGCCATTCGGCTAATGATGTACGTCCCCCAACTTGGGCGTGATGAAGTAAAGTAAAACCATGCGGCCCGGGCGCGTTGAGAAAATTTGGATAATCGGTAATCAATTGTTTTACGAAATCATCGTAGCCCAAAAACGCATAGTTAAAGATATCCAAGCGAGCACCTCTACTTACCAAAAAGTCAGCGATGTCCTTTCTCCCCATATGAGAAGCGCCTCCGACCGCTGTTTCAAAATCCCCTTTTTTAAACTGGCTGGTACAATTCAGCAAAAGTGGATATTTGTCAAGAATTTTTTTTGTTTCCTCTAGACTCTTGTGTGCGGCAAACACGAATTCTAAAATCAATTCCTGATCAAAAATATCTTCCGGATCCTTTCCAGCTCCAGCTAATATGGTCCCGGAACCTAAAGTGATTGCTCCACCTAGAAGCAAATTTTGTTTAATAAATGCTTTTCTATTCATTGTTGTCCATTTTAATGTGATGATACAAAAAAGGAATATTTGATGGATTTTTAAGGTGTTATTGAAGAGCTTTGTCCTGAATATGCATTGGAGAGTCATGAAATTACCCATTACCTAAATCTAACAGGGTTCCATCTCTTTGTGAATTGTCTTTGGAAAGATTGGATGATTCTTTTAATCACAAAAACAAGACCAAGTTTTTACGTATTTTAGGTGCATCAATTCAATCAATATAAAGGCTTTATAAAGAATTAATAATTTGTCAACGGAGCTAGGGTAGACCTAGTAAAGTTACCAAAAACAATAATACTCAATCTAGAAGCATGTTTAGAAAAATCCCTTTTGTAATTATTTTCTCAATTTTCATTATATCCTGCAAGGGTAAAAAAGATCAGCAGGAGAACCATGAAGTGAATGCGGAGCAAGCAGTAGCGCACGAAACAACTTTACCACTTGCGAATCTGAACCTACCACCAGGTTTTAAAATTGAGGTATTCGCTGAAGGCCTTGATGGGGCACGTTCCATGGCAATGGGGGATAACGGTACTTTATTTGTTGGCACTCGTAATGAAAATACCATCTATGCTGTTCAAGATTTGGATAATGATTATTATGCTGAAAAAGTTATGGTTTTGGATACCACACTTGAGGTGCCCAACGGAGTTGCTTTTAAAGATGGAGCACTTTACGTGGCCGAAGTGAGCAGACTGCTCCGATATCCGAACATTGAAGCCCAGTTGTCCAATCTGCAAGAGCCGGAGGTTATCTATGATGATTATCCTACAGAGTTTCACCACGGGTGGAAGTACATTGCCTTTGGCCCAGATGAAAAACTATATGTTCCCGTTGGAGCACCTTGCAATATTTGTGAACGGTCCAGTGAAGATGAGCGTTTTGCAACCATTACCCGTATGAACCCTGATGGCAGTGATAGAGAGATTTATGCAAAGGGAGTACGGAACACGGTGGGCTTTACTTGGCACCCAGAAACCGGAGACCTTTGGTTTACGGATAATGGTCGAGATATGCTGGGTGATGACATTCCACCGTGCGAATTGAATCGTGCAACAGAAGCTGGACAACATTTTGGATATCCCTATTGTCATGGAGGCATCGTAAAAGACCCAGAATTCGGAGATCAATTCCCATGTTCTGACTTTGTTGCTCCTGTGCAGCCCATGGGTGCACATGTTGCTCCGTTAGCAGTTAAATTCTACAGGGGAAGCATGTTTCCTGAAAAATATAGGGATTATGCATTTGTTGCAGAACACGGTTCTTGGAATCGGTCGTCAAAAGTTGGTTATCGGATTTCATTGGTCAAGCTTGAGGATAACAAGGCGGTTAGCTATGAGACATTTATAGATGGCTGGCTCGATGAGGAAAAGCAGGAAGCTTTCGGTAGACCGGTAGATATGCTGTTCTTAAATGACGGTTCCATGCTTATATCGGATGATTTTGGAGATGCTATCTACAGAATCACTTATACTAATTAAAACCAGAATTTAGTTAAAAATGCAGCGCAGAAATTTCATAAAACAATCCGCAATAGCAATGGCCGGTTCAACCATTCCGTTTTCCGTATCCGGATTTACAATGGAAACGAAACCTAAGTATAAAATGGGGCTTCAACTTTTTACCATTCGTGATGCTATGGAAAAGGACCCTATTGGAAGCTTAAAGACAGTTCAAAGCCTTGGATACCAAGACCTTGAAATTTATGGTTATAACGGTGAAGAAGACACCTATTATGGCTACAAGACGACCGATTTCAAAAAGATTTTGGAGGACCATAATTTGACCACTTCGAGCGGGCATTATGGATTGATGAACTTCTTTGATAAACCCGAGGCTGATTTAAAGCGCTATGTAGACCAGTGTATTGAAGGTGCAACAAAGTTGAAACAGGATTATATCACCTGGCCTTGGCTTGACCCTAAATTTAGGAACGAAGACGGGTTCAAAAAACTTACCTATATATTGAATAATATAGGGGAGCAGGTAACCAAGTCCGGTCTAGGTTTCGCATACCATAATCATGGTTTTGAATTTGATAATTTAGGAGAAACCAACGGATATGATATTATTATTAACGGCACAGACTCTTCATTGGTGAAGCTTCAAATCGATTTATATTGGGTAAAACATTCCTCTAAACAGAGTCCTGTTGAAATTATAGCGAATCAACCAGACCGCTATGTGATGTGGCATATCAAGGATATGGATAAAGTGACCCGGGATTATTCAGAGTTGGGCAACGGCTCCATTGACTACATTGATATGTTACCGAAGTTGGACAAATCCGGATTACAATTCTATTATTTGGAACAGGGTGGTAATTTTGCAAAGAATTCTATTCAAAGTATTACGGACAGTGCAGCTTATTTTAAGGAAAACCTTCAAAAGTTTCTCTAATTATGTTTTAGAGGTAAACATAATTTGAAATAGTTTTCTTTTCCATCCTTAATTTAGTTTTCTAGAAGTGATTTAAATTGACTTATCATAAAAAAATAAACTACTGGAGAATTTTAGAGCCCGTTCTTTTGGGTTCAATAGCCAATATTGTCATTAATTTCATTTTTGATCCTGCTGACCCTGATTTCATCTTCGAAGAGTTTTTTGTCGCAATTATCTTTGGAGTTGTACTAACAGAAATCAATCGTTTGATTGATAAGAAATTGGACAAAAAAATAAGCTGGACAAATAATCTTGGAAAACGATTTTTGCATCAATTGGTATATTTAACCACGACACTGTTAGTATTGATTAACATTGTGGGGAATATCTATATATGGGTAATAGGAGATGGTTTTTACTCAACTGGCGAATATGTTATTATAAATCTCTGTGTTTTTGCAGTTGCATTACTACTTACATTTTTCAAATGGTCTATGCATTTTTATAAAAGTTGGATTCACGCAGAGCGGAACTTAGAAACTACCCATGAACATTTAAACGAATTAAAATCAGAGTTCGATAAAAAAAATACTCGAATTGAACTTCTTAAGGGAAATAGCATGCTCCAAATAAATGCATCTGACATCAACTTTGTAAAGGCTGAATTAGGAGTGGTTTGGGTCTACTATGATATGGAAAAAGCGGTGTTTCTGAACACACTTACTAATCTAATGGGCCAACTTCCAAAGCACTTGTTTTTTCTTGCAACACGTAATGCAATAATTCATCGTGATACGATTATGTCAATTTCCCCGTCAACCTACGGAAAAATAGACCTTACAGTTAAAAATTCTCTAGAAGAGAATAACTCAATTACTATAAGTAGACTTAAAGCTGCTTCATTTCGGAAATGGTATAATAGCAGTTCAAGCTGATTTTAATATCACTTGGGCTACATATCTCCCTTTTTACTTTTTGATTTGACGTTTGAATAATTCCTTTGATCAAATCAAAAAATAAAAATCATGAAATTATCAAAACACACATTCGGAACATCATTGCTAGTTTTTAGCTTAATAATTATCTCTGCATGCGCCCAGACGAAAAGTGGAAAATTGGCTAGAATCCAAAGTTATATGGATGCAGCCACATCAAATAACCTTGTGGGAGTATCCGTGTACATTAAAAGCCCAAAACTTGGTCAATGGATTGGCACTTCAGGTTATTCCAATTTGGAAAAAAGAATACCGTTGAAGGAAAACGACATTTTTGGTCTTGCAAGTATTGGCAAAACCTATATCGCGGTAGCAGTTTTAAAACTGGTAGAAGATGGAAAACTGAACCTAGATGATAAAATCCAAAAATATCTGCCCCAGGAAATAATAGATGGTTTTCCAACTGCAAAAGATGTGACGATAAGACATTTACTCGGACATACATCGGGTTTATATAATTATAATAGAAATCCAGAACTGAACGAACTTTATTTATCAGGAAACCTAAAATTGGATACCCTATCACATATCAATGCACTCCGGAGATATGCCTATGGAATAACCGAACATACAAAGCCATTGGGTGAATATAAATACAGCAGCACAAATTACTTGCTTTTGTCTATGATAATGGATTCGGTAGTTCCCAAGGGACATGAAGCTTACATGCGAGAAGACCTCATTGCAAAGTTCAATATGGAGGACACCTATTACAAGCAAACACCCCCTGAGCGATTGGTTGAACATTATGGGGATATTGATGAAAATAACATTACCGAAAACCTTTCAAAAGAAACTATTGAAACGACTAACTGGTATAGTGGGGATGATGGTATTTACGCCACTATCGGACAAGCAAGTATTTTTATGGAAAAGCTTCTTAAAAACAAAATTCTCGATGAAAAAACAATGAAAGAGATGACAACTTGGAATGACGAAAAAGATCCTGATTATGGTTTAGGCCTCTCGGCAGATAAAAGTTTTCCTTATAAATTATCAATTGGGCACTCGGGTAGGGGCATAGGCATAACTACCGACCTTTATTATTTTCCTAAACAGGAGATGACTGTTGCCGTATTTTGCAATTCAGGATTACGGTCGGCTTCAAAAGATTATGCGAAAACATATTATAAAATGCGAAAAAAAATCATCAAGAAGCTCTTCCTTTTTTAAGGGAAAGTAAACCATGCTTGGAAAGTCATTGAACTGAAGAATTGCTTAAGTCTCTCATTTTCCAAGCATAGTTTTCCTTTCCGTCTTTATTCTTTATCTCAAGAAATATATGAACGGTATTGGAAACGTCCTTAGAAATTATTCTCTCCACGGAATAGTTCCAATCAGCATTGGAAAATAGGTATTCTTGTCTGTCATCAGTGCTATTTTCAAACTTTGTTCCAAAATCTAAGACCAAGTCCGGGATATCATAGGTTGATTTTGGCTTTTTCCAGCACGTGTATCTCAACGAATCATTGACTAGCCGGTCCACTCGAATGGTAAAATCGAAATTATCGCAGAGAACAAGATTGGTTTTTACATTTTTATAAAGTTCAATCAGTGATGTTTTCATATCCCTTTCGTTTTCAGTATGTTTAAGAGCTTCCTGAGCATTGGCTAACTCCAGCACTACCTGATCTAGCTTTCCCTTATGGTCGACTCGATTACATGAAATATGGGATAGGAGGACTATTGCCATCACAAAATGGAAGGCCTTCATACTCCATTCCTTTTTTTCCAATGCATTCCATGAAAGAAACCAATCAAGTATAATATGATTGCTGAGAGTATCAAGCTTACAATTTGTAATCCACTTATAAGTTCTAGTGTAGTCATTTTCCTATTTTTTTAGAAAAACTAGGATAATTCTTGTTTGATTAAGAAGTTGAATTGATGAATGCATGTTTTGAATTGAAGAAACATGGTTTGGAGTATATACTAAATAGATTTCATCAAGTATGTTAAATGAAGGGGTGAGATTTATGTTTTTAGAATATAAAGGGCGAGGGTTTAACTGTTTTTTGAGAACTTATTTTCATTCCGCTATCCTAAATTTTAAATCAAATCGTAATTTACATGGGTTACCAACAACCGATAAATAACCAATAGTATGATAAAGATTGCCTACATAGGTGCCGGAAGTCTTCAATTTGGCCCGATGATAGTTCAAGATATTTTATTGAGTGAAGAACTATGTTCCAAGGGATTGGAAATTTATCTTATGGATATTGAAAAATCCCATTTGAACCACGTCCAATCGCATGCAGAATATGTCAATGAGAAATTGCAACGAAACGCAAAGATCAGCTCGGGGACCAATAGGGATGAAGCGATCAGAAATGCGGATTTTGTAATATGCGCCCTTGAAAAGGACCGCAATGTTTACTGGTCACAAGATTTTCATATTCCCAGAAAGTATGGATTTAAACAAGTCTATGGAGAAAATGGCGGTGTGGGTTCTTTGTTTCATGCACTGCGCAATATTAAGGTCATTATAGACTTGGCCAAGGCAATGGAAACACTATGTCCAAATGCATTATTGTTGAATTTTTCCAATCCAGAACATAAAATATGCGAAGCGGTAACACGCTTAACAAAAATCAAAGCCGTTGGATTGTGCCATGGCGTTTTCATGGGCCGTGAACAATTGTCAGAATTGTTGAAGATTCCATTGGATGATTTACAAACCAAGGCGTGCGGTATAAATCATTTTACCTGGTTCCAGGAGATTTTACAGAAATCTACCGGAAAAGACCTTTACCCAAGGTTACGTGAAATAGAAAAAAAAGGGGATTGGCTTGCCAATTGGCACGAATTGGCTTTGGGGAGAATACTTTTTCGAAGATTTGGACAATGGCCTTCGCCAGCTTCAAACCATTATGGTGAATACATTCGTTGGGCAGAGGAATTCGTAATTCCTCAACTACAATTTTTTTATGACCCGTATGATGGACATCCTTGGGAAAATGACCAGGTTCCAGAAGGGGTGTATACCGTAGACCGAGTAAATTATGACCGTCCATGGGTCAAGGATTGGAATAAAAAACTGCTACCTGTGGGTAGTACGGAGGAAATTGTTTTGGAGAACGAAGACGGAAGTTTTAAAAGTTCGGGTGAAATAGCCACGATAATCATGGAGGCAAAGGTGACAGGGCTAAAAAAGTGGCTCGAAGCAGTCAATATTCCAAACAAGGGATATATTCCGAACTTACCAGATGAACTTGTAGTTGAAGTTCCAGCGTTTTGTGATGCTTCCGGAATTCATGGTATTCAACTCGAACCCATGCCAGAAGCAATTGCAGCAACTATTCGGTTACATGCTAGCATCCATCAATTATTGGTAGAAGCATATGATGAAAAATCAAAAGATAAATTATTACAGGCCATTTTAATAGAACCTACTGTCAACTCATACAGAAATGCCATAGATATGTGCAATGAAATGTTGGAATTACAAAAAGATGTTTTACCTACCTTAAAATAATGCATCCAAATCAGAAATTGAAAAGGGCAACTTATGGGACTTGAAACACTGGATTGGGTTGTCATTGTAATCTATATGCTGATCACCATTACAATTGGTGTTTTTGTTGCAAAGCATAAATCCAAAAATATCACGGAGTTCTTTGTGGCCGGACGCAGTCTGCCATGGTGGTTGTTGGGCACTTCAATTGCCGCTACTTGGTTTGCTACAGATGCTCCGTTGGCGGTTACCGCTTTGGTTCGTAGTAAAGGTATTTACGGAAATTGGCTATGGTGGTACCTGGGAATTGGTATAATGATGATGGTCTTTTTTTATGCCAAATATTGGCGAAGAGCCGAGATTTTAACCGATGCCGAACTAATTGAAATGCGATATAGTGGCAAGTCTGCTTCAGTTCTACGTGGATTTACGGCTGCATTCTTTGGTATTTTCAAGAATTGCATCACACTGGGTTGGGTTATGCTCGCCATGCTGAAGTTTTCTCAGATCATGTTGGGTTGGAGTGCTGAGTTTGCTTTGATTGTAACATGTGGCTACGCATTGATTCATACATTGGCATCTGGAATCAAAGGAGTGGTCATATTAGACATGCTACACTTTTCGGCAGGTACTATTAGTACCATACTTTTGGCGATTTTGATCCTGGTTCAAATCGGCGGACCAACAGAATTGGCTTCTCAAATTGCTGCAAGGCCCGATGCACCGGCGGGGGTGTTGGATATGCTTCCAAATTTATCCCATATTGGACCCACTGAGATGATTGCCTTTGTTTGTCTTATTGGAATTTTGTGGTTGGGACAGGCGCAGGGGGATGGTTATATAGTTCAACGTCTTTTTTCTGCTAAAACGGAAAAACATGCCATCAAAGCTTCGCTTTGGTTTGCCGTAGCAGGCGTTGTGATTCTAACATGGCCATGGATCGTGGTTGGTTTAGGATCTATAGTGATCTTGCCTATTTCAGAAGCATCAGCGGCTTTGGTTGCGGATCCAGAATTAGCATATCCCATGATGATATTGGAAGTATTGCCATCGGGATTAAAAGGTCTTCTGGTAGCAGCGTTCATGGCAGCTTTCATGAGTACTGTTGACACACACCTCTGTTGGGGTGGATCATATATTGTGAATGATATTTATAAACGCTTTATAAAAAAGAAAGCATCTCCCGCTCATTATTTGATGGTATCACGGATTGGTATAACAGGTTTATTGTTGCTTTCCGCAATGGCGGCTTGGCAAATGGATAGCATTGCAGGGGCATGGATTTACATCATCGAAATAGTTTCAGGCATTGCCATTATCTTAATGCTTCGATGGTTTTGGTGGCGCATTAATGCCTGGTCAGAGATAACTGCAATGATTTCAGCTTTGGTATTGGCCAATGGTCATTTAATTGTTAGCGGACTGTATAAGTTAGAATGGATTGATGAGTCCCTTTTAAAAACTGTAAACGTTTGGTACAATGATGAACACGCTTTGATTCGAGCAACAATTATTCTGCTATTGTGCACGGCTATTAGCTTAATTGTAACCTATTTTACCAAACCAGTTGCCAATAAAACACTTGTTGCATTCTACACAAAGGTCAGGCCAAAAGGATGGTGGGGTCCAATAGCAGCTCAGCTAGTTACAAATAATATTGAGAAAGAAGAGGTGAAAAGAAGTTGGATGGGTTTTGTACTTGGCGTGATTTTTTTAAATAGTATTCTTTTTAGTGTGGGACATGCCGTTCTTGGGAGATACATGTATGCCATAGTGCTACTATTGGTTGGAATAATAAGTGGATGGTTTACATTAAGAATTGTTGAAAAAGTCAAAACTCAATAATGTCATGAGAATTCAACATTTTGAAAATGAGGTAGACTTTATAAACAAAGCTGCTGGCTTATTGATTCAGGAGATAGATAGGGCACCAGAATTGCTTTTGTGTGCTGCAACAGGTAATTCTCCATTACCCGTGTACAGAAGGTTAGTATATGATGCAAAACTTCGCATAAATCGATATAAACATTTACATATCATTAAGTTAGACGAGTGGGTAAGTTTGGAGAATAATACTGGAAGTTGCGAGACCTATTTACGAAAAGAACTTATCAATCCCTTGAAAATAAAAGAACGCAATTATATCGGATTTGATGAAAAAACAGAGAATCCTATTGAAGAATGCAAGCGTATCCAAAACCTTCTGGACAATAAGGGTCCAATAGACTTATGTGTTCTGGGGTTGGGTAAGAATGGGCATCTTGGATTTAACGAACCACCTGCTGATCCGACTAAAAAATGTCATGTAGCACATTTAACCGCTCAATCTCAAGAACATGATATGGTTTCGAATCAATTAAAAAAACCAGAATTTGGAATGACATTGGGTATTCAAGATATTCTTAATTCCAAAAAAATACTGCTATTAATATCAGGCCAGGGAAAAGAAAGGGCAAAACAACAATTTCTGTCAGCCAAAGTTGATCCTGAATGTCCTGCTTCCTTCCTATGGACACATTCTAATGTGGATTGTCTTATCTTGAATAGTGATTGACTTAATCCAAGTATACCGTTTTTCCTGTTCGGAACGATTCGTCCGCAGCCAATACAATCCTTAAGCTGTTAATGGCATCTTCTAGGTGTTTGGACAAATCCAAGTCTTCTTCAATGGCCTTGAGTAAATACTCCTGTTCCAGTTGACAAAGTTCGTCGTGCGTGGGTTCATTCTCAATAGGGATTGACTCATCTGCCCTAACAAAATTGCCATTCTTATCCACATCACTGAAATGCAGATGTAATGCTCCTGTCTGGGTATGTTCATCAATATTTTGAGAGGCAGTATCGGTTTTCTCTGCAATACTAACACTCCCTTTAGGTCCCATCACATCTTTAACAAAAAAGGCGGTTTCGCTTATCATAGGCCCCCATCCGGCTTCATACCATCCAACTGACCCGTCATCAAAAGTTACTTGTAATTGCCCATAGTTATACATTTGGGCGTCAATCTCGTTGGATAATTTGGCTCCAATTCCGCTAACTTTTATGGGTTTTGCTTGAGTCATTAAGCACATAATATCCACATAATGGACACCGCAATCCACAATGGGTGACATGGATTTCATCAGATTCTTGTGTGTCTCCCATTGCATTCCACAACTTTGCTGATTCAGGTTCATTCGCATAACCAAAGGTTTCCCTAGATTTTGGGCTAGAGATACAAATTTTGCCCATGCTGGGTGCACTCTCAAAATATACCCAACCACTAGCTTAAGATTGTTGGACTTTGCTAGTTTGACCAATTCCATAGAATCTTCGACTGTGGTGGCTATTGGTTTTTCTACAAAAACATGAGCCTTGGCGTTCAGACTTTTCCGTACATAATCGGCATGGGTTTCGGGATAGGTATTGATGGAAACAACATTGGGTTTGGATAGTTTTAGTGCCTCTTCAAAGTCTGAATACGCAGGTAACCCTCCCAACTGATCAGATAATCTATTTCTACTCTCGGGATTTCGACTTACCAATCCAACAATCTCAAATTGTTCTAGTTTGTGATAGGCTCTAGCATGTGAGGTGCCCATATTTCCGCATCCCACAACCAATACCTTGTACGTTTCCATTTTTTTTGAAATTATAATACATCAATATTAGGGATTGTGCGGATAATAAAGAAGAACTCTTCAAAAATGCGCTATAAAGCAATATTTATAACAATGGATAGCGGAGAGTTTGTCTACTTTAGGAGGGTGTTTTCTTCAAGAAAATCAATATTGATTTGCCCTTGCAAATCACTGAGTTTACTTTGTGAAACCTCTCCAGCTCCCAAAAATCGATAACGCACCCCTGCGATTCTTCCCATGTCCTCATTATAGCCGCCTGAAAAAGCAAGTTGGTCACCAATAAATACGCTAAGGTTTTTATTTCTGACCTCTAGGTTAATGTCTGTTTCTTGGCTTAAATCAACTCCAAGTCCTGAAAGGTCATGTTCCTTTCCATTGAAATAAATGTCATTCAGCATTACATACGATTCTGAGATACAGCCGGGAATAGAAAATGATACGACCATAGCTCCTTTTGTTCCCAAAACAATGATATAGGCCTTTTGACATACTGCCCATTTATCCCGATATGTATTTTTAATTGTCGACCGGAGTTCAAAATTATCCCCCGAGATTGGCTCAAAATCCTTTACCATGTGAAAGGTCGAAGAGAAAGGCTCCTCCATAGATGCAATTTCGGTTATAACTTCAGAAGAAAAAGAAACTTTCCCATTATGAATCTTGGAAGATGGGATGTATTTCGGAATAGGTCTGTAATCCAAGGTACCCAACCAGCCTTCTGTTTTAATAAACAAATCGTGTTGTTTTATTGGACTCCCATCCACCAACAGCTTTGCCCTAAAATATCCTGGAAAATAATACTGCCCAGTAGCTTGCTGTTGACCTGGTTTTAAACTTATAGTTTTTGTAGGGTCCCAATACTGTTGAATATGAATACTGTCGGACTTGATACCCTCCAAATCCAGGTTAAAAACAACAGAGTTAGGAAGTCCTTTGGCAATGGGCCGACTTTCGAAAACAATTTTGGAAAGATCCACCGATGTCCCATTTTCAACAGGACCTTTTAAGGAAAAAAATGAAATAAAGATTATGGTCATAACAGAAGCACTCAACATGATTACGCCTAAATTAGGTCGAATCATATTTGAAATCCGCGACTTCTTCTTAGCGACTACTTTGCTCTTAAAATCCCTCCAGTTTTCAAAGCCAGCAAATTGCGAAAGCGTATTCAATGTGGTTATGCTAGGCGCACTTTGGTAATCTATTCGGCCCCAAACCCGTTTTAGGGTCACTGAGCTCAACAAAACTTTGGTCTCCTGCTGAATACGTTCACTCAATTCAAAGAACATATCATTATGCCAGGAATCTGAAGGTCCCCAGCCCAACTTTTTTTCGATGAGCGACAAACATTTTTTAACCAATGAGTATTCTGAATACATCTATTGTCTTTGTTAAACAAAGATCACAAAAAAAACATATCCTGAATGGGAATGAATCAACTTGAACGAACTTGTTTCGACTTTTTTGGCCCATACCGTTTACTTCGTACTATCAAAAATCAAAAGACATGTTTAAAACTTCGATTACAATTATTTTCTTCTTTGTTTGCACATTAGGTTTTTCCCAAGAAATAATTCCTTTAGATACATTGCATTGGGATATAGATGCTAGGGCACATGTATTGGAACCGCATATGGGCAAAGATGCAATTTATTTACAGGCAGGTTCTATTACTCTAAAGGATGCCAATTTTCTAAACGGAACTATTGAATACGATATTCATTTAAAAAAGACCAGGGCATTTCCCGCGGTTTATTTTAGAGTGAATGATTCCGAAGCAGAACAATTTTATTTTAGACCACATCAATCGGGGAATCCGGATGCGACCCAGGCAATAGGTGTTTTTAAAGGTCTTACAGCGTGGCAGCTATATTTCGGCCCAAAGTATTCATTTCCACATGTATATAATCACGATGTTTGGACACATGTTAAAATAGTAGTCGAGGGAAAACGAGCTCAGATTTATCTGGACAATGAGGAAAAACCAAGACTATCTTGGCAATTATTCCATGAACCTAAAGCAGGAAAGATAAGCTTTACTGGGGGCGGTGCTAGTGGTATTCACATCGCTAATATTAAAATTAACAATGACGTTCATGATATCAAGGATTTTATGCCAGGTAAACGTGAGGCAATTGATGGTGCTATAGCACAATGGGAAGTGTCAGACAAGTTTGAGGAAAAACTTTTGGATGACAGCAGCAAACTTGAATCGGTGATAGCTGATAGAAAGTGGGGAAAGAAGATATACTTGGAAGAAGGAGTAGCCGCCAATATTTCTAGAGCTGTTGAACTGGGGGACGATTCTTCTGGCAATACCGTTTTGGCCAAAATTACTATAACGTCCAATAATGACATGATGAGACTATTCGAGTTTGGCTATAGTGATAGAGTAGTGGCCATCCTTAATGGCAAACCTATTTACAAAGGAAACAATCGATTTCGATCTAGAGATTATAGATACTTGGGCACCATAGGACTGTTTGATGCAGTTTATTTGAATCTTAAAAAAGGAAAGAATACTCTTATACTTGCTGTTTCAGAAGATTTTGGAGGGTGGTTGGTAACAGGAAAGTTTCCAAACCCTGAAGGATTAAAAATAAAATAGTTTCATCTTAAATCCAGAGTCAAATTGATACACAGCAAACCTAAATTAGTTTCTTATTTATTCCTGCTACTTGGGTGTTGGGGTTTAAACGCCCAGGACATGTTGGTGGCCACTAAGGTGAGTCCCAAGGCAAGTGTTATGCAGCGCATTGGAACTACCGATGTTACCGTGGTATACCATAGCCCTTCAGCCAAACAGCGTAAAATATTTGGAGGTATAGTTCCCTATGACTTTGAGGTAGATGGCATTCAATATCCATGGAGAGCTGGTTCAAACCAAAATACCACAATTGAATTCACTCATGATGTCCGAGTTCAAGGAAAGTTTATTGCTAAGGGTACATATGGATTACATATTTATGTAAAGGAAAAGGAGTGGACTTTTATCTTTTCCAAAACTTCGGATAGCTGGGGCAGTTTCAGCTATAACAAGGAAGACGATGCTTTACGCGTAAAAGCTATTCCCGAAAAAGGACCATATCAGGAGTGGCTGAACTATGAATTCGTCACCCGAAAGCCAGAATCTGCCAGGTTGGAATTGCAATGGTCCAATGTGAAGTGCGGTATTGAAATAGAAGTAGATGTAACCACTAATGTCTTAGTAGATTTAAAATCAAAAGAAGAGAAGTCATCTGACGATTATATAAAGCTGGCACAGTTAACAGTTGCTCAAAATGAGGATAATATTGATGAGGCATTAAAATATGTGGACAAATCCATAGCGATAGGGAAGGAATTTAGAAACCTAATGCTTAAATCCGATTTGTTGGCAAAAAAGGGGATGAACTCCGCAAGCATTAAGCTCAAAGAAGAGGCTTTGACCATGGGAGAAGGCTTTCCATACTTCTATTACTACCCCTTGAGCTTTATGCTATTAGAAGGTGACAGCGATAAAACCCTTGTACTATTGACTGAAATGCTTGCGACGGATTCCAATAATTACATTACAAACTTGGCTATGGGAGAATATTATATTAAGCAGAACAACCAAGAAAAAGCAACATTTCATTTTAAAAAAGCCTATGAAAATGCTGGCGAGAGATCTAAACCGTATGCTCGGTATATGTATCTTTCAAACAAGCATATTTTGGAAAACGGAGGTTGACATTCTTAATTGAATAAAGCTTATTTTTATGATGGTACTCTAAAAAGTATCGCATCTTGAATAGCGAGTCATCATGAAAATTAGAATCAAAGGAAATTCCATCCGCTATCGTCTCACCCGAAGTGAGGTGGAAATTTTTTGCAATACCGGTTATTTTTCGGAAGCTACTGAGTTCAACGACCGAACCTTTACCTATGCTTTAAAAGTATCAGAGGCCAACACTGAAATGGATGCTAAATTTCTCGATGACTCCATTATTTTATATGTACCCGCAGCTACCAGCAAAAATTGGGATGTGAACAATCTTGTAGGTTTTGAACATACCATGACATTAAACAACGGTAATGAATTGTTTTTGTTGGTGGAAAAGGATTTTGTGTGCATGGATGAGACAACCGAAGATCAATCGGACAATTATCCAAACCCTAAGGCCCTTTAATTGTGAGCATAACAAAAATCTTGGTTGCTGGAATAGGAGGGGTGGGAGGCTTTTTTGGAGGCTTGCTCGCCAAACAATTTGAGGACAGCAAAGCTTTAGAAGTTCATTTTCTGGCTCGAGGGGCGCATCTAGAACAAATTCAGAAGTTAGGACTAAAGGTTATTGAAGGTGATGAAGAGTTTGTGGCTGCTCCAAAGTCTTCAACAGATAATCCTGATGATATTGGCAAGGTCGATTATATTATAGTTTGCACCAAAAGTTATGATCTGGAGCAGACCATACGGCAACTTGCACCCTGTATTGGCCCGCAAACAGTGATCTTGCCCTTGCTCAATGGGGTGGACTGTAGGGAACGCGTCCAAAAACTGCTGCCCAACAACTTGGTGTGCGATGGTTGCGTGTACATTATTGCACGACTATCTCGACCTGGAGTGGTGGAGAACCTGGGCAACATAAAAAAACTGTTTTTTGGTGTAGAAGGCCGTTCCGATGCCCGATTGGAGGTCTTGGAAAAGTTGCTCCAAGAAGCTGGGGTAGAGGTGACCTTGACCCCACAGATTGAAAAGGTGATCTGGGAAAAGTTTGTCTTTATCTCGGTAATGGCTACGGCCACTACATATTTTGATACATCTGTAGGTCCCATAGTTACCGATTTGGAAAAGCGAAATACCGTGATTGCCCTGGTCAACGAAGTTTCCCAAATTGCAAACCAAAAAGGTATTGCCATCTCCAACAATATGGCCGAACAGGTAGTAGCCAAACTGAAAAGTCTACCCAATACGGCAACCTCTTCACTACATTCTGATGTTACCGCCAAAAAAACCAATACCGAAGTTCAGGCTTTAGTAGGCTATGTAGTAAGTGTAGCACAACACTTTAGTGTTGATGCTCCAACTTACCGACAATTGTTTGGGGAAATACAAAAACGTATTTCTTAAAAAGTAGGAAAAAAAGGTATTAATTATTTAGGTATATTAGTACAGCTATCTCAAACCTAAATGGGATTTGTATTCCCCCACATGTAGATTAAAAGGATAAGAATTCCAACAATCTCCAGATTGGTTGGGTAAAGTGATTAAACTTGCACATTAAGACAGCTACAGAAAATTGAAATGAAATTTCAGGAAGAAATAAAAAGTTGGAAAAAATTCCCAAACGTAGACACGCTCGGATATTATCATTGTCTTGGAAATTACATTCAGCTTAATGAATTTGAAGATGAAGCCGAATTCAAAAAGGCTGTTACAAATCCTAGTACAGAGAAAAACAGATTTAGTACATATGTACACGAAAACCAGCACTATATAGACCAAGTAAGTACTTATTGGGGAATATTAAATATCTTCAGAATTTTTAGGGCATTTAATGCTGCAATTTTAGGAAATGAGTATGATTTCCATTACTACCGAGACTTAATTCTAACCCTTCAAAGAGATTATTATTTAGAATATTATACAGAACAATATAACTTAATTGAAGGGAGTTATGCTGATAGATGGAAGTTTCAGATTACGGTAGGCCTTAGGTTTGATTTTAATGGAAATGTAAGTGAAGACAAGCCCATTCCTTTCGTGACTTTTAGCTCAAGTGATGGAAGAAAAATTAGCAGGGTTCCATTAAGCGTTGCTTCTCTTTTAGAAACAACTGCAACTTATGCAGAGTATAATTTTTTACTCAATGAAGCATTAAAATTAAAATCACCTCATAAAGAAACTCAAGGAGAAGCTCTTTCTTCTAAAATTGAAAAAAAACTATATCATCCTGAACTGACACTATATTCTGCAGCAGTTCATCTTACCTCTGTTTATCTAAAGATAAAGGACCCTATTTTAGGATATAAAGTTTCATCTGTATTTGCAAAAATTGCATTAAATATTCCTAATTCTCTTTTTAATGATGTTTTGATTCCTAAAGAGTTTAAAGCCAGTGAAATTTGGGTGAAGAATTCAAACAATTTATTAAGAAATAACGACCGAGGGTTTTTATTCTACCTTCTCTTAACAAACTATAGTGAAACCTATGGAAAAATTGATGGCCATGAAATAGATGTAAAGAAAATACTCACTGCGTCAAATCTGCCAGATGAAGAAACCATAGAGGGTATAATTTTAGAAGAAATCTCAAAGTTTGATGAGGAGATTTTAATTGAAAAGAATAGTTTCAATCGTCAGATTATTGATAGAATTTTTTTCGGAAACCAATTTCGAGAAACAACGGGATTAGGACAACAAAAGCCTTCTATAGATTTGTCGGAATTTGTAAGAGACAGACCTTATTTGATATTTGCATCCACCTTATTTGATTATGAAGATTTGGAGCTAAGGCCGATTAGAGACAAAGTGATTAGGCAAGAAGATATATCTAGAGAAGAATGGTTCAGGCTATATACATATTGTGAACAAAGAATAGATGGTTTTAATGAGATTTGTGGAATATAGCCTTGCTAAATGCGCACTACACTGTTGTCACTACACTGAAAAACAATAATTTATGCCGGGGATAAACTTATCCGATTTTTTCAAAGAAAAGCGATCTGCTTCTGAAATCAAATCCGAAATACTTAATGAATATTTCAAAGCTTGGGCCGCTATTCTTCTTAAAGGGCAACAATATCGAAAAATTAACACCCTTTTATATGTTGATTTATTCTCTGGTCCAGGATTATACGATGATGGAAAACCTTCCACACCAATTAAAATTTTAAACAGTATAAACCAAAGTAAAGGTCAGTTTATCGATTTTGATAAAGCAGTTAAAACCTTTTTTAATGATAAAAGTGAAAAATTAGCTAATGACTTAAAAAGAAATATTGAGAACCTTACATATTATAATGACATTACAAATAAGCCAGTAATTGCTAATGAGCCAGCGAGTCAAAAAATGCTCGAAGAATATTTACAATCTTCAAATCCAAGTTTAACTTTTATAGACCCACTTGGTTACAATTATACTCAGAATATGCTTTTGTATTCTGTCAAAAATTGGGGTTCTGATTTGTTTATGCTGTTCAACTTCAATAGGATTCGAGCTGCAATTAGAAATAAAAAAGTAAAGCAGAATATGCAAGGTATTTTTGCTTCTTATTACCATAAAATTCTGGAATTCTATAAAAAAGAGGAAAGACCTCATCAAAGAGAGGATTTTATTATAAAAACATTTCAAAAGATTTTTGAAGATAGGGGTTATTTCATCTTGAAATTTAGAGTGAACTTCCCAAACAGAAATCAGACAAGTCATTATTTGTTCTTTATTTCTAAAGTTCATATTGCCATTACTCGAGCAAAAGAAATAATGACTAAATACAGTGACACGCAGGAAGATGGGGTTCCCTTATTTGGGGCAAATCTAAAACAAGACCCACTGTTTTTTCCTTCCTTGTGTGTTTATTCAGTTAAAAAATTGAGCAAAATTATTTTGAAAAAGCATACAGATTTTAATCATAAAACTATTGAAGAAATATATAGAGAACACAACTATAGTACGAACTATGTAAAACAGAATTATAAAGATGCAATTGAGATTCTTATAAGCAACAATAAAATTACTTTATTTGATAAAAAGGGAAATCCAACAAAAAGAATTACTTATACAGCAAAAATTAAATTCAATTAAGATGGCACAATCGAGTATAGAATGGACAGAAATGACTTGGAATCCGACAACCGGCTGTACAAAAATATCACAAGGTTGTAAATTTTGCTATGCTGAAATAATGTCTAAAAGACTTCAAGCAATGGGAGTTGAAAAGTATAAAGATAATTTCAAAGTTCGCACACATGAATCTGCTTTAAAGGTACCTTACACCTGGAAAAAGTCAAAAGTTGTTTTTGTAAACTCTATGAGCGACTTATTCCATGAAGAAATTCCTTTGGAATTCATTAAAAAGGTTTTTAAGGTTATGAATGATAACCCGCAACATGTTTTTCAAGTCTTGACCAAAAGAGCAGAAAGACTATACGAATTGCACGAAGAATTAAAATGGTCACACAATATTTGGATGGGCGTATCGGTTGAAGAACAAAAAGTAGAAAAGAGGATTGACTTTTTAAGAGATACTAATGCAAGAGTAAAATTTCTATCTCTTGAGCCGTTAATTGGGCCTCTAAAAAATTTAAATTTAGATAAGATTGATTGGGTGATAGTTGGCGGCGAGAGTGGTCATAATCCTCGACCTATGGATGCAGATTGGGTTATTGATATTCAAGAGCAATGTGAAAGCGCTGAGGTAGCATTTTTCTTCAAACAATGGGGAGGAAAGAACAAAAAGAAAAATGGTAGAGAACTGAACGGACGAACTTATGATGAGATGCCTGAAATTGAATTGCAACACAGTGTTTAAAAATAGATATTCAGAAACCGGGTTACATCCTATTTACTATGTGAAAAATTTCAACTCTACAACCTCCTCACCGCAGCCTCACTCAACCCCGTATGCTTTTTAATTTCAGCATCAGACATACCGCTAGCTTTTAAGGATTTGGCAACCTCCTTTAACCCTTCCTTCTTGGCCTTTTTCTTTTCGGTATCGATCTTCCATTGTTCCAGCTCCTTTTTTTCGGGGCCCATGATCTCAAACAGGCCAGACTTTCGTAGTTCGTCCATGATCCCCTTGTCGGCAAAGCTGGTATAGCCGTCCTCGGTAATGATCAGGTGGTCCACCACTTCAATATTGATCAGCTTGCCCACCTTTAGCATACGGTCGGTAAACTCATGGTCTCCTTTAGAGGCATCTACCGAGCCACTGGGGTGGTTGTGCACCAAGATCACCTTTACGGCCAGTTTGTAAATGGCCATACGGAATACATCTGGCGGGTCGGCATTTACCCGGTTTACCGCACCAAGGCCAATAAGTTCTATAAAAAGCACCTTATTCTTGGTATCGAGCCCCACCACCCAAAAATGTTCTTGGTTGCGGCGGATCTTGTTTTCGCGCAGCAATATCTGCTGCATTACAAAGTAGATATCAACAGAATTTAAGACCTTAATTTTCTGTTCCTTGGTAAGACGGACGTTCATATTTCAAATATACAATTTGTGGGCAATAGGGTGGGGCAGGCCCAAAAGAAGTATCCTAAAATTATCCACTATCCATTGTTCCAAACTTTGGAGGTGCCGGTTATGGCCGAAACTTCATAAAATTGTTCCTTGATCCCGTTAGGGCCAAGTGTTATGGTGGCAAAGCCATTAAGCACCCTAAACTCCAACAATTTGGTTGGGGGAGTGCTATTGGGCATTGGCGTTTGGGAAAAATAGTCTATCTCTGGATTGGTCTTGCCACCGGTGTGCAATGATGTTCCTTTTCCAAAGGGTATGGCGCCATGCCCCACACAACGAAGTTTAGGGCTTTCACCCGACGGACATTTGTATTTGCCCGCCACAGATTGGTCGTTATACACAATACCATTATGGATATGGCCATAGTACCAGTAATCCGGAGCGCGCCCAAGAGCATTGACTACCTGGGTGAACAATGGCTTTTTTATGTTGGTACCATCATAGGTTGGTGGGGTAAGGTCTTTTCCATCGGCGGTCATACCCGTATGGTGGGTCATTAAGATGATTTTTTGCGTGGCACCAATGTTCAAACTTTTGATGAAATTTATTTGATTGGTATCGTATAAAGCTCCATCCATATACATTTTACTACTATCATAAAAAGCGGTGTCCAACCCTATAACGACCCAATTACCAAAGGTGATGGCAAAGTAACTTGTGTTGTTCTGGTCTTTAAGAAACAAAGGGTTGGCCAATGCAACATCAAAATATCCGTTGGCCCCATCATACATTTCATGGTTGGAGTTCAATGTGAAATTGGCCATTTTACTTCTAGGGAAATGTTTTAGAAGCTTGTTCATCTCTTCTTTGCCCAGGCCTGCGTAATAAACATCGCCAAGGTGCAGGGTTATGTCTGCTTTCTCCTCAGGAGGCAGATTTTTAATGGCATTGCCCACCAAAGAAGAGGGCGATGGAAATCCTTGATCATTATAGATTCCCGTACCCCAATCTCCCATAATGGCAATGGTAAGTTGGTCTTGACCCGTAATCTTGGTGGTCACGGGAGTTGTGCCAAATGTTGCATCCGCTTTTCTGTCCCATCTATAATACAGGTAATACACCAAGGATTCTGTCCAATGATAATCCAGCTGTGCGTACAGTGTTTCCAGATAGAGGGTGCCATCGGGGGCCACAACACCGGGGCCATTGGTTACGTTTTTCATCCAAATGTCCCAATCTGTTTTATGGATGTCGGTATTGGGCATTCCCATCCATTTTAGAATGTCCACAACACCCTTGGGAAATTGATGTAATAGATAGAGTGCGGGGCCATATTCAAGATTACCATCTGAAGGTAATGGCCTGTCTTTCATAAAGTCGATAAATCGAATCTCACTTTCTTTAAGAAAAACCCAATCGGATTGAAGTGGGTTATCAGCGATAGGAACTGTTTGGTCTATGCTCAAAAGGTCTTTGGTGAGTTGGTCGGATAATTCAGTAGTGCTAGACATGAAGTGTTGTTAGAAGTTAATTGTCAGTAAGTTAACAATAAATACGAATTATCTTGCAATCTTGTAAGAAAAGAAATAATATAATACTCAATATATGCTGAAAGTTATCCAGTGTCCAATATTTTACTCCTGATATTCTTGGGATAATTGTCTGGCTGGTGCCATGGCCAAGAATGCCCAATTTTCAACGGTTATTTCTGTTGATTTCAAAGAGCTAGACGAACCATATATATCTTCAGGTCCCTATTGATAATTTAGAATTATCCAGTTGGCATTGGCTATAAATTGCTTTTCGTCTGCTGTATTCTTAAATACCAGATAAAGCGAGCTTTGGTCCACTGTGGGTTGGACAGGAATCTGATAACTCTTCAAACTTTGCTCGGTTTTATGGAAATAGCCCAAGGGCGCACTGCCAATGCGTGTGCCTGTTGGAGAACCTTCCCTGACTTCGAGTATGCCTTTATACTCATAGTTGGCAATGTAGAAAGTGGAAAAACTAATACTTTTTAAGCCGTTGAAATTAACATTGTTGAACCCGATGTAACTGTTATGTTTTATGGAGCTTACGAGTTCAAAGCCTTCGTTACTCCAATCCCCAACATCATCACTCCTATCATCAGCATTTTCCGCCTCAAGTTTTGAAGCTTTAAAAATTACCTGTGAGCTTGAGGCCAATTCAGAGTTGGGAACCTTGGGATGCCCGTTATCCAAATAGGAAGCCATCAACACATATTTTCCACCAGTATTACCATTTATATGTTCTGTAAATTCAACTTTTCCAGAAAGAGGTAATAATTGTTCCTCTACTTTTTCATCCGGGCTTAACGATAGAATATAATCCACCATTTTACCTATTTCCTCAATTTCCAATTGCGGGTGGGCAGACATTAATGATTCTCCCCAAACTCCCGAGCCTCCTTTTTTAACCCTGTCAATAAGGTAATTCCGGTTTTCCTTGGAATATTTTTCCGCAATTTCCATATAACTCGGGCCGTTTACTTTTACATCCAAAGCGTGGCAAGCTGCACAGTCGGTGGCATCCATGATTTTCTTCCCCTCAGGTACTACATTTTGCTGATGCCCGATAGAGGCTTTGATCATATCTTCGCCTTCCGGAATATAACTAAAGGTAACCTTGACCTTGTCTGGAGGAATGGTTCCACTTTCAGAACTACCATCCTCGGCATCGGCAACCATGACCTTATAGGTCACTTTTTTACTATTGAAGTATATTGAATCCTTGGGTTCAATTTGAATTTGAAGCTCTGGAGGTGTATTTCCTACCAAAATCTTTGTCCGTACTGTGCTAAAGTTTCCGGCTGGGTCTGATACTTTTAACCGAACGTTATAAACACCCGCTTTTTCAAATGTATGGCTGGGCGTAGCATCGGTTGATTCAACTTGGCCGTTATTGGAAAAAGACCATTCGTAACTTAATTTGTCACCATCGTAATCTATAGAGGATAAAGCCGAAAATTCAACAGTAAGGGGAGCAGGACCTACTTCGGTATTGGCCGCAATCTGTGCCACAGGTTTTAGGTTTCCTTCGATATACGATATTTGACTTAATCTTGCATCCAAGTTTCTGGAGACCCACTTTTGTCCATATTCCAATATGTACATTTTCCCATCAGAACCAAAAATCATGTCCATGGGATGAGAAAACTCGGTATTTGGCATAAAGGGGTCCGCTTTTACATAGTTGTGATTCTCATCTAGCGTTACAACATAAATCCAATCCCGCATCCATTCGTAAACGAAAAATTTGTTCTCAAAATAATCAGGGAACGTTCCATCTTGTGCATTTGGATAATCTGAAGAATGAAAAACTATACCTGCCATTGGATTAACACCACCTTCTCCCAACCAAGGAAATTCTTCTGACCGATCGTAGGAATACCAAATAAGTGATTCCTGTGCCGGTGGAAGTTCTTGTATCCCAGTGTTGTTGGGTGAATCATTGATTAAACGGTTCGGGTCGAATTTGGGTCCATGCTGCTCCTTTGCAAAATCGTAATCGTTGTACAGTTGATTGTTGCCCCGTGTATACGGCCATCCCCAAAAACCCGCCTTTCTGGCCTGGTCAATTTCGCCCATTCCTTTAGGTCCTCTATTTTCATCACCCTTGCCTGCATCAGGACCAACATCACCCCAATACACATAGCCAGTTTTGGAATCGATTGAGAATCTGAATGGGTTACGACAGCCCATGATATAAATTTCAGGTTTAGTATTCGGTGTGTCAGGGGCAAACAAATTTCCTTCTGGAATTGAGTACGTACCGTCATCTTCCGGTTTTATTCGAAGTATTTTTCCGCGAAGATCATTGGTGTTGGCTGCAGACTTCTGAGCATCCCAAAGTACTCTGCCTTCTTGCTCGTCAATGGGAGCAAAACCTTGCGATTCAAATGGATTAGTATTATCACCAGTTGCTATAAATAAATTGCCATTTGGTCCAAATTCTAGAGCACCTCCACTATGGCAGCATTCACGCAATAGGGGAATGGTAACTAGGATTTTTTCTGAATCAAAATCCAACTTGTCACCCTTAAGGGTGAATCTGGAAATATGTTGTTCTTCCTTATCTGCAGCAGAATAAAAAAGATAGATCCAATTGTTTTCTATGTAATTTGGGTCAACTGCCAACCCAAGAAGACCATCTTCGTTTCCATAAAACAAATTTAACTGTGAGATTTCTTTGGTTTTGGAAGTCTTAAAATCATAAAGTTTGAGTAATCCTCTTCTTTCTATAAATAAAATTCCTCTTCCCGGTAATTCAGCCAATTCCATAGGTTCATCCAAATTAAAGTCCAGGATTTTCTTCGTAAATCTGTGCTCTGGGGGTACTCTATCCGTTTTGACCTTGTCATAATCAAGTGAGCCGTTTGACGCATAATTTATACCTGCTAATAGATGTTTTAAGAAGTTCCCATCTGCAAAAGTGGCCTCGGTATGTCCCATAGCAGTGTAGAAAGACCTGCCTCCGTCAAAATTGTGATACCATGAAACGGGATGACGCTCACCATTCTCGCCGCCTTCATAACTGTTTTCGTCAATTTCTATGAGTACGTTAATATTGGGATTGATGCTATTAAAATTGTACCACTCATCCTCTTTAACCCAGGTGCTGTCCAACATTTGAGTAGTAGAATGGGTTTTGTTTACAATATTTAATGTAGCAGGTTGCACTTTGGGATGATTTTTAAAATAGGCGCCCACCAATTGATTGTACCATGGCCAATCGTACTCAGTATCGGTAGCTGCATGAATTCCAACAAAACCACCTCCTGCTTGTATATAGCGTTCGAAATCTGCTTGATGAATGGCATCCAGGATATTTCCAGTCGTATTAAGAAATACAACTGCAGAATAATTTTGAAGTGAATCTTCAACGATGTATGAGGCATCTTCGGTGGTAATCACCTTGAAATCATTTTCCTGTCCTAATTTTTTCAGGGCAATTAGTCCAGATTCAATTGATTCATGCCTGAAGCCTTCAGTTTTACTGAAAACCAAGATTTCTTTTTGACTTTTTCCACAGGAAACCACTGTGATTAATATCAGAAGTATAGACAGGTATTGTACAGATTTCATGGTTGTATAACTAAATGGATTGGACTATGGGACTGGAAGTTACATATTTAATGAATTCCAATTGTGTAGATTAGGTCAGTGAAATATTTTATACAACTAGTATGGAATTCTCACTTTAAAATAAGTTTCAGTCTTACAAAGAAGCAACTAGAACTTTGGGGGTTATTTTTTGCGTTTTAGTTTGAAGGACAATGCGATGATAGCTATCAGTAACCCTAGGAATTCGCGGGTACCTTCCAAATAGGGTTTTTCATAAACCATTTCACCAAAAATCTCTGATTTGTCCTCTACTTGCATCCATTCTATAAGATAGGGAATATGGAATATACAATAGATTGAAAGGCCCAAAACCAACACCCAAATTAGCATCTGATTTAGGGTTTTAAATGCAGCGTATAGATGAATTATGGCTACAATTCCATAAACGATAAACCAAATCCACCCATCCTTATCATTTAATTGAAGAGCTGCAAATAACGAAAAAATGATAAATAACAGGATGTTTATGGCTTTTTTCATGGAGAAAGATGTATTCTGGGTTTTCATAAATTCAATTTTACCCTTCGGGGGAAGGGTATTTGGTTGCACCTATAAATTTAATTACTTTTCAATCTATTTTGTGTAAAAAATTTCAATGAAAGGTACTATACAGGAAATTCAACCATATCGAGCTGAAGGGATTGTGTATAGAGCAGATAAATGCCTGCCCTTGGTGGATGCTGCCCAGCGTAAAAAAATCAAATCCAGAATGCTGTCAAGACATACCTATCCCGGAGAAAGATTGGATGATAACACCTTAGGACTTAATAGTATTGGCTATTGGGATGCCCATGAGCCGCAGGATTGGGGATTGGATTGGCACAGAAATGAGGGAATCGAGTTTCATTTTTTAGAATCTGGAACCATGCCTTATTCCCAAGAAAACAAAGAAGTCATACTAAAACCGGACTATTTGACCATTACACGACCATGGGAAGTGCACAAAGTAGGAAACCCATATGTTGGAATGGGAAAATTCTATTGGGTCATCATCGACTTGGGTATACGAAGACCGCATCAAGACTGGAAGTGGCCTGATTGGATTACAATGACCCAAAGGGATTTGTTCAAGCTGACCACGATTCTAAGGCAGAATGAAAAGTCAATTCTGAAAACCAATAAAGAGGTGCGGAATTGCTTTGTAAATATTGGCAGAGCAATAGACCTGGACAGATCTGGAAGCAATGCTTCCAAAATAAGACTGCACATTAATCATTTATTGATATTGCTTTTGGACCTGTTGGATACGGATGACATGATTTTGAACGAATCCCTCACCGAAAGTTCTAGAAGTGTGAATTTCTTCTTGAAAGAACTGGAGAATAGCTTAACTGAAAATTGGACCATAGAATCCATGTCGCAGTCTGCTGGAGTAGGGGTAACTCGATTTACATATCATTGCAAGCAAATTACAAATCTTACACCTATGCGTTATTTGATGATGAGACGTCTCGAAATGGCAAAAAAAATGCTTTTGGAAGATATCAATCTTACGGTGACCGAAGTGGCGTACCGATGCGGCTTTACAACAAGCCAGTATTTTTCTTCAGTTTTTAAAAAACATGAAAAATGCACTCCTAATCGATACAGACAAAACAATTTGAGTTTAGCCTAATTTACATTTTACGAAATAATCTTTTACTCTGACGGAATTATCATTTCGACAGCTTTTATTGGCTTCCTGCGCTTATTTAGCTGATAATTATAAATGAAAGGTTATGTTTAAAAAATATCGGGTCCTTAAATGGACATCACTCTTTATTCTTTTTTTAGTTGTTGCAGTAGTTTGCTTTGGCTTTTGGTTTAAAAGTCTATTGCCACCTATAAATCATGATGATGAAATGTCAACTGTAAAAGATTTGCCCTATTTGTCGGAAAACATAGTTCCTCACAGAGGAAAAATATTGGCCGTGGTAACAAGCACGGATATCATGGGGACCAGCGATAAAAGCACAGGTTATGAACTTACAGAGTTGGCTCGGGCGTATTACACCTTTACCGCCAATGGTTTTGAAGTGGATGTAGCCAGCCCAAAAGGAGGGAAGCCGCCAGTTGTAATAGATGATGAGGATATGGGAGAGTTTGACTTCGCATTTTTAAATGATTCAATAGCGCAACATAAAACAAGCCATACAATTCCGATGGAAGATGTGGTTGCGGATGATTATGAAGCGGTTTTTTTCGTTGGAGGTAAAGGTGCCATGTTCGATTTTCCGGAGAATAGAACAATTCAAACTTTGGTGAAAGATTATTATCAGTCCGACAAAGTGGTTGGCGCCGTCTGTCATGGTCCCGCAGCACTCGTAAATGTAAAATTGGACAACGGGGCATCACTTTTGGAAAACAAAACAGTAAGTGGTTTTACAAATAAAGAAGAGCTGTTGTTAATTTCCGATGCTAAATCAATCTTCCCCTTCCTTCTTCAAGATAAAATGATTGAACAAGGTGCAAATTTTAACGAAGGGGTGATGTATTTGGATAACGTTAGTCACGATCGCAATTTAATTACGGGTCAAAACCCTTGGTCTACATGGCATGTAGCTGAACAAATGGTGCAACAATTGGGTTATACGCCTAAGTATAGGAAAATAACTGCAGAAGAAAACACAGTAAAAGTGCTGTTGACCTATGAAAAACAAGGAAAGAAGGAGGCTAAGAAAATGATTGAAGACCTGTTTAGTGAAAATAAACCCATGGACAGGATACTATTGGCAAAACATAGTATAATTTCTGTGATGAAAGGTCATTTAGGTGACTTCCCGAGTTTAATAAGTTTGGTTTCTTATGCGAAAAAGTGTGAAGCTAAAACAAAGAAAATATAGGTAAATTTGGAAAAATAGCTATTTGGGTTTTTCAGAGATACTTCTTGTTATTATCAGTAGTGCGGGCCTTTTGCATGGGATAGCGTTTGCACTCTACCTATGCTTTTTTAAGAAGAAAAAAACACTTCCCAATTATCTATTAGCCTTGATTTTGGTCTTTATGGCCTTTCGGATTGGTAAATCCGTAATGCTGAATTTAGGCAGCGATTTAGAGCCCGCATTCATTTTTGCGGGTTTAGCTTTTCTTCTATTGATAGGCCCATTTTTACGTTGGTATGTTTCTGGAATGACGATTGTCGGATATAAATTACCGAGGTATTACCTTATAGAACTATTGCCTTTCGGATTAATTTTTTTAAGTAGCTTCTTTGTAACAAAAAGTTGGTTTGACACCAATAGCAAGGAAGTTATTATCATATTTGGAAGCGCTCTGATCTTTATCTACCTACATTTTGCATTTTACATTTTTATTGCTGCGAAAGCTGTACGTAGAACTAAACAAAACCATCCAAGTAAGGAATGCACCAAATCCCAAAGGGCAATTCTAATCTGGTTGAATCTTTTGACGATTGGTTTCGCAATCATTTGGATTTCATACTTCCTAAACATTATAGAAGATGCCGTCCCTTATATAATAGGCCCTATCATATATTCGATGGTTGTGTATTTTTTGAGTTTTAAGGCATTTCAGCTTAGAATAACAGATTTGGACGGGAACACATTCAAAAAGAATGAAGATGCTGAGTTGTTTTATCAAATTAAGGGTTTTATAGAGCAAAATAAACTTTACTTGGAATCCGATGTATCACTTTCTAGTCTTGGCAAGTTGTTAAGTGTTAGTACACAAAAAGCTTCAGAGGTCATTAATCAACATTCAAAACAGAACTTTAATGACTTTATAAACCACTATCGAATACAGGAAGCCAAAAGATTGCTTTTGGATGTGGACAGTGAAAATTTCACCATAGCATCTATCGCATTCGATGTTGGCTTCAGTAGCTTATCTTCATTTAATAGCGCTTTTAAAAAATTTGAAAGCATTACGCCGTCATCTTACAGAAAAAAGAATTCATAATCCTACCCTAATTAACCTTAATCACATTCTTAGCAATTAGAATTAAAAGAGATTTTAAATTCATAATCCTTATAAGGCTTTTATTAATTAACTTCAGGTATCAATATTTTTGAAATAAAAAATAATGAACCTTGCATACTTATTTATTTTACTCTTAGGGTTTCAGGCTCTTTTGATTGCCATATTTTTCATATTTCGAAAATCGCAAATTAGATATGCTAATATAATCTTAGCTCTTTTTTTAATTGCAGCTGCCTTCCTGCTTATTTTCACAGTGATTTATTGGTCCTTATTATTATTTACTAAGGAATATGTTCACTTCTTTTTTACCTATTACATCCCATTTTCAACCTTTGCGCCTTTGTTTTTTTTCTATATCAGAAAGGTTGTCACAGACAAGTCAGTTAGCTTGAACAAGGATTTCTGGCATTTTATTCCCCTGTTATATGTCATCATTGGCATTGCTCCTTTCTTCTTCTTGACAGCAGATGCTAAAATGGAATTGGTTATGAAAGCCCAGACGCGGGACTATGCTTACCTACTCTTCCCTTTTGGATATTTAGATGCGGTTTTGGTGTTAATTATGATAGCGTATGGAGTGGCTATTGTAAAAAAGTATTGGAAAATCTACAAGGGCAATCGAGATTTAAGGATTTGGACTCGGGTAATTATTTTAGCCTTTCTTGGTTGCGTATTCGGTTTTTTTGTGAATTACTCATCTTATTTTTTGGGAATTAGTTCGCTCTCTCAAGATTATGTTGTGATACTTTTTATTTCAATATTCGTATTGATTATATCATATTTTGCCTTTAATTATAGTGCAATTTTCAATGGTGTCCCAATTGAAAATGTTCTTCCTTTTGTGAAATATAAAAAGACCGGGCTTTCCAAAAATTACTCGCTTGAACTTAAAGGTAAATTGGAAGCTCTAATGTCTAACGATAAACCTCATTTAAATAGTGAATTAAGGTTGGATAATCTGGCAGAACTTTTAGGAATAAGTCGTCACCATGCCTCTCAGATTATCAATGAATATTTTAGTTCTAACTTTTTTGATTTTATTAACTCACATCGAATCATTGAAGCAATTGAACTTTTGGAAGTTCGAAAAAAAGAGGTCACACTATCCGAAGTGGGCTATCTTTCCGGCTTCAATAATACCGTTTCTTTCAACAAGGCTTTTAAAAAGAATACGGGCCTTACTCCATCCAAGTATCGTGAACTTCTAATGGATACGGACAAAACTTTTAATTAGTATCGGCAAAAACCGAAAGGTTTATAAGGCTTCTCATAAATGGTTTCTCATTTATGTTGTTTTACCTCGCAATTGTAAAGGTAAGGTGGTGAGAAGCCTTACTTCTTTCGGAACTGACAACCATTAGGTTTTGTTCTTATTTTAAGAAGTTATTTGAATTAGCTGTCAATGCTTTAAAGCCACCTTCCTTTCTCTTTGCACTAACTCATAATTTTTAACAAAACCTTAGATTCTATGAAACTAAAAAAACTGTTAGGGGTTTTGGTGCTAGCTATATTTTACTGCACCACCTCCCTAGCCCAGGAGAAAATAATTAGTGGTACGGTTACCGATGCCGCAGATATTCCGTTGCCTGGGGTCAACATTGTCGTCGAAGGCACCACTAATGGTACCCAAACAGATTTTGATGGTAACTATTCGATCAGTGCCAGTCAAGGTCAGACACTACTTTTCACCTATATAGGGCAGCGCCCTGCAAGTAGGGCGATCGGCGCGGAGAGCGTTATCAACGTTCAGATGCAGGACGATACCCAGGCCCTTGAGGAAGTTGTGGTAACGGCCCTTGGTATCAAGAGAGAGAAACAAGCATTGGGTTATGCGGTTACCGAGGTTGGTAGCGAGGACCTAGAGCAAAGGCCCGATGGCGATGTTGCCAGGGTGCTCCAGGGAAAGGCCGCCGGGGTACAGATAACAAACCAGAGTGGACTTTCCGGATCGGGAACAAACATTATAATCCGTGGTCTATCCACCTTCAGCTCCAGTAACCAGGCGCTGTTCATCGTGGACGGTGTACCTTTCAGTACGGACACCAACTCACAGGGTAGACAGGGTGACCGTCAGGATTTCGTCAACGGTAACAACGGTTCGAGCAGGTTCCTTGACCTTGACCCGAACAGTATCGAGAGCGTGAACGTGCTTAGGGGTCTTGCGGCCGCCACACTTTATGGTTCACAGGGACGTAACGGTGTGATCCTTATCACCACCAAGGGTGGTTCGTCAAGCGCTGCCGGTCCAAAGAAGACCGAGATAACGGTAAACTCCTCCATTTTCTTCAACGAGATAGCATCACTTCCGGATTACCAGAACGAATATGGTAACGGATTTGACCAAAACTTCGGATGGTTCTTCTCCAACTGGGGCCCAAGCTTCAGGAGAGAGGGAGCAGCAGGATGGGGAAACCAAGCTGCCATTGATGACAATGGTACCCTTGCCCACCCATATTCCACATCAACCGCAGCTATACAGGCGGCCTTCCCAGAGTTTCAGGGTCAGCGCTATGACTGGAGACCTTATGACAGTGTTGGAAGTTTCTTTAAAACGGGGACAGTGGCCAACACCTCTGTCAACGTAAGGGGAGCCTCCGATGATGGCAAGATAGGGTACAACGTGAACTACGGTTACCTTAAGGACAATGGTTTCACACCGAACAACAGTGTTACGCGTAACACCCTTTCAGTAGGTGGTAGGGCGCAATTGAGCAACAAGTTCTCCGCAACAGGTACATTGAACTATGCAAGGACCAAGTTCACATCTCCACCGGTGGCACTCAGCCAGGGTAACGGTTCAACAGGTACAGGTTCCTCCGTCTTCGGCCACCTTTGGTTCACACCAAGGAGTGTTGATGTTGCCGGACTCCCATTCCAGAACCCTATCGATGGAAGCAGTGTCTATTACAGACAGAACAACTCCATCCAGCATCCATTGTGGACGGTGAACAACGCGGCTTCCTTCCAGGAGACCAACAGGGTCTTTGGACAGGCATCCATCATGTATGACATCAACGATAACCTTAACCTTGTCTACAGGGCGGGTATCGATATCTATAGCGAGAACAACACCAACTACCAGAACAAGGGTGGTATCGGTGGTGGCGCCAGAACGGTGAGCGGTTTCTATGAGACCTGGAACAACACCAACACCATCTGGGACCACAACTTCCTTTTGAACGGTGACTATGACATTACCGATAAGATCGGGACCACCTTCAACGTAGGTGCCACTTCAAGACGTGAGATCTTTGACCAGAACGGTGTGGCCAGTGACGGCCAGCAGGTGTTCGACGTGCTCAGACACTTCAATTACCTTAACCAGAACGAGATCCAACTTTTTGTTGAAAGAAACCTCGTAGGTCTTTACGGTCAGGTCGATTTTGACTATGACAGCTGGGTATATGTGACCTTGGCCGGACGTAACGACTGGGTGTCCAACTTCTCCCAAGAGAACAGGAGCCAGTTCTACCCATCTGCCAGTGTGTCCTTTATACCGACCGCTGCCATCGATGGCCTAAAGTCGGAGAATGTGCTCAACTACCTTAAGATCCGTGCTGGTCTAGGGGTATCGGCGAACTTTGAGTCGTCCAACTATCCTATCGCAAGTACACTTATCCTTGACACACAGGATGTACAGGACGGATCGGGAGCGAACATCGTGACCAACGAAGTGGGTACAAGAACAGGTAACCCTGCACTTAAGCCAGAGACCTTGGAAGAGATAGAGATTGGTATCGAATCCCGCTGGTGGGACGGACGCATCACCTTGGATGCTTCTGTATATCAAAGGAACACCAACGACCTTATCCTTGACAGGCCATTGGATCCTGCTGCCGACCTTGGAACAAGAAGGGTAGCTGTGAACATCGGTGAGATCCAGTCGGAAGGTGTCGAAGCAGACCTTGGGATCAACTGGTTCAGGGGCAAAGAGGAAGGTGACTTCAGCTGGAAGACCAACCTTAACTTTACCGCTTATGAGACCACGGTACTTGACCTTGGTGTCGATACCGACCAGGTTGTTTATTCTGGTTTCTCTAACCTTGGTAATGCAGCAATTGAGGGAGAGCCCTTGGGCGTGTTCTTCAGTACCCGTATCCTAAGGGATGCCAACGGGGACTTTGTAGTGGGGGCCGATGGTAACTACGTACAGGACCCGAACGATGGTATCATCGGAGATCCAAACCCGGACTGGGTGGCCAACGTAAGGAACAGTATCTCCTACAAGAACTTTACCCTTGGTTTCCAGTGGAACTATACACAGGGTGGGGACGTTTACTCCAGTACAATTTCCACTCTTATGGGTAGGGGATTGATTACGGAGACTGTAGATAGAGAAGATACTTATATCCTGCCAGGTGTTGATGCCAACGGAAATCCAAACAAAAGACAAATAGTTAACTCAACCTTCTGGTTTGGCAACATCCTTTTCGGACCAAGTGAACTACAGGTATACGATGCCACGACCGTAAGGTTACAGGAGGCCTCGTTGAGCTATGCGCTTCCAAAGAAGTTCTTGGACAAGACCCCATTTGGAAACTTGACCTTTACCGTTTCAGGTAACAACCTATACTTCAGGGCCATCAATACCCCGAAAGGTGCAAACTTCGACCCCAACACGGCCGGTCTGGGTGTATCCAACGGAGCTGGTTTTGATTTCATCAACGGACCTAGTGCAAGAAGATATGGTCTTAGTGTAAAGGCAACATTCTAAGAACAAAAAATTAAAAGATAATGAAAAGAATAAGTAAAAACATATTTACAGCATTTTGCGCAATGGCGTTAGTGTTGGTTTCCTGTGAGACCACGGAGTTGGATCTTACTGCGAACCCCAACTTCTTGACCCCGGAGCAATCTTCTCCCGATTTCCTTTTGAACTCGATCCAGGAGGATTTCGTGAGACAATTTGAAGGGGATGCGGACAACGACCCCGGTGATAACTGGGCATCGGGTGGTAACACCACTGGTGACGGTTTCAACGAGCTAGGAATGGAGCTTACACGTATCGTGAACATGAACGGTAGGAACTATGCCAGCGTATACCAGGGAAGTGACATGTCGGATGAATGGGACAATGCCTACAGGTTATTGGCCAATATCCGGACCATGGAGCCTTTGGCAACGGAAGCAGGTCTTACGCACCATATCGCGATAGGACAGTTCATAGAGGCATACCTTTTTGTGACCATGGTGGACTTCTTCGGGGACGTTCCCTACACGGAGGCCGCAATAGCGGACGACAACTTCAACCCTGCAGCGGATCCAGGGGCATCCATCTATGATGCAGCTCTTGTACTGTTGGACCAGGCGATCGCCAATTTTGGAACTGACCCTGCAGCCAAGCCACCGACGGATTTCTATTATGGTGGCGATGAGGATCAGTGGATCAGAGCGTGCAATACCCTTAAAATGAAGATCTACCTTCAGAGAAGGTTGGTCGATGGAAGCGCCTTGGCAAGTTTCAACGCTATCGTCACAGGCGGAAACTATATAGTTGATACAGCAGATGATATGGTATTCAATTGGGGCGCTACCAGTGCTTCACAACCTGATAACAGACATCCACGTTATGGGATCAACTATACTGCTTCAGGAGGTGGTGATTATATGTCCAACTGGTTGATGAACCTTATGGACACCTCTGACGATCCAAGGATGCGTTACTATTTCTACAGACAGAATGCCACGGTACCTGGTTCAGGAACTACTCCTCCAGATGAAGTAACTTTGGTCTGTTCTTTACAAACAGCTCCGCAGCACTACTTGGACGGAGGCTTTACCTTCTGTAACCTTCCCAATGGATATTGGGGGCGTGACCACGGTAATAATGAAGGTATTCCGCCGGATGGCCTTCTTAGAACTGTTTATGGTACGTATCCTGTAGGTGGTAAGTTCGATGATGATACCTTTAAGGCAATTGGATTGGTGGCCGGAGCCGCAGGTCTTGGTATAACCAACCTGTTGACCGCTTTCGGTGCCGATTTCATGATTGCAGAGATGGCCTTCGTATCAGGAGATGCCCCAGGTGCAAAAGCTGCCGTGCTTTCAGCACTTGACAAGTCAGTTGCCAAGGTACAGGCTTTCTCATCTACAAGATTGGCGGGTGCGGATGCTTCTTTCGAGCCATCGGCAGCTGACATCACTGCTTACAGGGATGCGGTCGATGCCGCTTGGGACGCCGCCGATGCGGACGGTCAAGCAAACATCATTGCAGAGCAGTTATGGATCGCAAGCTTCGGTAACGGGGTAGATCCTTACAACTTCTATAGAAGGACTGGGTTCCCGACGACACTACAGCCGAACCTTGAGCCGAACCCGGATGTTTTCGTTCGATCTATGTACTATCCGACAAACTCGGTGAACAACAACTCGAGCATCAGCCAGAAATCAGATCAGCAACAGCCTGTATTCTGGGATACAGCTGGGGTTCCTGCGGCCAATTAATAAAAGTGCAATGAAAACAAAATTAGAATACATGAAAAATTTAAGATTATATATAGCTCTGGCACTTGTGGCACTTGTGGCACTTGTGGCTTCGTGTAGTGAGGACGACAAGATTACCTTAGAGGTCCAGGAAACAGTTTCTAGAGGAGCTGTCCTAAGGACGGTATCCTTTGAGAGCACCACATTCAACGTTTTCGATCCCGCATCGATCTTCGGTGTGACCATCGAGGAGCAGGACCATGAGGACGGGGACCTATTGTCGAACATCGAGATCTATGTAGGTTTCGTTGACAACACAGATTCCAACGGTACCACTGCTGCAACGGAGACCCTTGTGAGCACTGTTGCGGCCTCAGAATTCACTTCTGGGCCAAATGGGCTGCCAAGGACTAGCTTCTCGGTATCCCTGGGCGATGCGCTTTCGGCACTTGGTGTTGCAAACACCCCGGCCAATGTGACCGGTGGTGACCAGATCAATATCCGATTGGTGGTAAACCTTACCGATGGAAGATCTTTTACCGACACTGATACAGAAGGAAGAGTATCCGGTGGATCGTTCTTCTCCTCACCATATGCCTATAGGGCCGGTATCAATTGTATCCCAACATCACCAGTAACCGGTGATTATACATTGACCATGGATGATAGTTTTGGTGATGGATGGGACGGTGCCTTTATCACGGTGACCATCGATGGTACCAATACAGATTACACTGTTTCTACCGCGCAAGCGACTACTAACACTGAGGTGATCACCGTACCTGGAGGTACCACTGAATTGGTATGGACGTATACCCCAGGAAACTTTGAGGGTGAGCATTCTTATGAGTTGGAAGCTCCAACAGGTGAAACTGCTGCGGCCGATGGCCCTGGCCCAGCTCCTGGTGAGATTGTTTTGAACATCTGTAACTAGTATTTCAGAGAATACATGGCTTTCACACAAGCCTTGGAAAAGTTAAAGGGGCATCTATATGATGTCCCTTTTGTCTGGAAACCCCCAACAAATGTTAAACTCTTTAATAATTGATGTTGGCTTAAATTAAATACACAAAGCGAGGATATTTGAATAAAAAACATGAAAAAAATTATTACCATTATTATAGTATCGGTATCTATACTTCACTCTAATGCTCAACTGAAATCAACTGAAGCTAGTGCAATAGAAAAAACGATTCTAAATTATATTGAAAATTTCTTTGAGAACAATTATGAAACAATGAATGAATCATTACACCCTAGACTTGCGAAGAGGGGACTGAATCCTGACGGTACGATAAGTGATGATTTCCCTCCAGAGAAATTAAAAGAACTTATGTTAACTAAACCCAAATTTGCGGTAAAACATCAATACAATATGGTGGAAAATATTTCTGTTTATGGAAATATGGCAAGCGCAAGTCTAAGAACCGGATATCCAAAGGCGAGATGGACCGAATACATTCATTTGGTCAAACTAAATGAAAATTGGGCAATCATCAATGTATTTTGGGAATTTAAAAAAAGGGAGGATAAAAATTGATATCACTCAGAAAAAGAAATTAAGAGAGACTAGTCAGTTCCTGTTCGGTAATAGAATTTCCACATACATTTCATGACCAGTTTTAGTTTTTACTAATTATGGATTTTATCCGTACTCAAAAGTAATTCACGATATTTTGAAGGGGTAAGGCCCGTATTCTTTTTAAACGCTTTATTGAAGGAAACTGTATTGTTGAACCCAGCAAGGTAGCCTAACTCTGATAAGGTGATTTCCTTTTTCTTTTCTTCAAGCAGTTCTACGGCCGCGGCAATTCTATGCGAATTGATAAAGTCAAAAAAGCTAGAACTAAAATATTCATTGATAACCTGGGAAGCATGATGCCTACTGATTCCTAATTGTTCAGCAAGATTGTCCAACCTTAATTCACTGTTCAAGTGAGGTTTCTCATTTGACATTATGGTTTCTAACTTACCCTTCAGTTCTAAAGAATAATTTTTGGAAAGTCCTGTTTTCCTGTATTTAACAAAGGGAAGTACATCTTCTATCGGAATACCATTAAAAATGGCATTATAATTAAATGCGTAGTATGAAATGGTCAATACAAAAACAGATAGGAAGATTATAAAGGCGTAGTCTTGTAATTCTGTGAGAGCCCCCAAATAATACAATCCATAATATATGGTAAAGCTAATTGTACAACATAAAAATAACATGATAATAACCCTGACCCAAATTTTTAAATCCCTACTTCTCTTATAAACTTTCCAGAAATTAAGAATAGTTGCTATCCCATACGCATTCATGATTACGACTAAAATCATATCAAAATGTTCAAATGGGAAATACGTATATTCTAATGCTTGGCCTGCAGGAATTATATTGATTTTCCTATTGGCAGAAAGAAAAAGGAACGGAATAGTACCAATAATACTATATAAAAAGGGAACAAAATGCCAAAAATCTTTTTTTAATACTAAAGATTTGTCTAAAACGATTTTTCTCAAATAGAAATAGAAAAGAGGTGCAAAAGTTGAAAGCGGAATATAATAAGTTAGAAAAAAATGAACATATGACTTGACGAGTAACAATCGAGTCCAATATAAAACCGTATAGATGAGCAACCAAGAGGTAGACAATAAAAAAAAGGCCAGAAGGACATTTGCGTATCTGGTGTTGGATTTTCGAAATATAAAAAGGATTGCCATTAATATGGCTTGGAATGCCAATACTAAAACGAGCAAATAGGATAAACGCATGCTTTTATTTTAAAAATATTTAAATCTTGAAATGATTAATAAAACCCTTATAAGGATTACTAATTAAAGCAGTTATTACAATTGTAATTTGCATTAATTCAGAAAAGTTTCGTAAGAAAAAATACATCAGACTATTCATATCGGATTATTTTACCTTTTTCTTTCAATAATAGTTTTGCTTCCTTCCATTTTGGGAAATCATTAGCCTCAATGGTAAGAGTCCTTACTTCCTCTGCGATGGTTTTAGTTTTTTTAATGGCTTCCATATGGGCACCGCTATGGGAGAATTTTTTCATGTCATCAATATTAGGCCAGAGCGACATGGTATAATGCGTGGTCCAAAAGCCTTTCTTTTGAAATGCTATATAGGGCGAACCTTTCATTTGTCGAACAATATTCATTGCCCGATGAGATAGTGGAAAAAATTTCCATGGAGATTTTAATGTTATACTGGTTATTACTAAAATCATCTTAATCTTTTTTTGTTATGGTTAAAAATTGAATCAGATCTTCTTTGAAATCTTCTTCCTTCATACTAGACCCGATTTCCTCAGCCATGATTTTATATACATTGTTTTGAAACAGGCTTAAAATTTTTGATTCCAATTTCTTGGAATTCATCTTACTGATAGTGATGCTCTTAGGCCCCGTTCCCATTCGATGTACAAGTTTTGCCCACATATGTTGATCAATAATATGGGATATTATCAAAGAAGGACATCCATGTTTTAGCGCTAAATGTGTTGTTCCGGACCCCCCATGGTGAATTACAGCATAAATCTTTGGAAAAATGTATTCATATGGGATATTGGAAACATAGTATATTAGTTCAGGGTTATATTCATTTATAGTTATTAGCCCTCCGGAAGAAGTATTGACAATGGTGGGGATGTTATATTCTTGGACAATGTCAAGAATAGCTTTGGTTTTTTCCCTCGGACTATCATTCGTCATACTACCAAAAGTCACAAACAGAATTTTCTCATGTCTTTGAAGAAATTGTTCCAATGATCTGTCTGGTTTCCAAATTTTAGATGTTGTGATAGAATGATGCCCCAAAATCTGGATATGATCAGACCAATATTGAGGCTTTGGAAACAATGTCGGTGATATTGTAAATACCATTTTAATACTAAGCATGGTTTTTTTGAGCAGACCATAGGAGACTTGAATGCATGAATCCATTTGCTTTGTAACTGAAAGCACATTTTTTAAAAGAGCAAAGTTGGATAAACGGTACGTGAGCTTATTCAGAAAAACACCATGGTCTTTATTGAAACCTATATGCCCTTGGGTCTTTGTATAATGAACCAAATAGGGAATTGGACTCACTAAGACTACCTTTTTTGGGTTTTCAACCCCCCATATCAGCGGATAGATTGATTTTATATGGAACACCACACGGTCTGGCCTAAAATCAGCGATGATATCCTTTTGTCTTTTTGCGATTAACCTATTTACATGGGAAGATTTTCGGTATAAATGGTAATAGGCTTTGAGCTTTTCAAAAAAATTGACTTTTCCGCCCATCACACTTTTCCCCTCTTTGGTGTCCAGCAATTCCAAATATTCCTTTCCCAAGCTTATAAAAGGAATTTCCATGTCAATAGTCATCTTTTTAAATTGTTCAGGAAAGCAACATAGAACATTATGTCCTTTTTGGTGCAGCATGTTTGCAATTGTCAGAAAAGGTTCAATATCGCCACGAGTTCCAACCGATGTAAGAAGAACTTTCATAGTATGTGATTTACTGTTAGAGCCTTTAAAACTGATAGGTTATACCAAGATTAAAATCGGTTTTATCATCTACGTCAATATTTGTTTCCAAATCGCCATAATCAACACTTACCCTTCCTACGTTTGCATTGATATTTATCTTTTTATAAACCGGAACTTCCAGACCTAATCCATAACGTCCAAAACGTTGCCCGTCTTTTTGGGTAAAACTCAAACCGTTTATTGCTGTAACCGTAATGTCAAAGTTTCGTTTGGTGTCATTGCCAAAGGCATATAGTAGGAATCCCTTTTTTTGACCCAAAGCCACTCCAAGTTGTATCCCATATCCAAACTGACTGTTGTTTTTATAATCAACCATCATTTGGTTTCTGGTATCTGTTTGGGTCAAATCACCATCTGAAAGTCCAAATTGAAACGCTACACCGACCACCAATCGGTCATTTAAGAATTGTTTTCGATACCCTGGGGAAAGTTCAACTACCAGCCCAGATTTTTGACCTAATACATCTAAATCATCGATAAAAGCTCCACCAAAAATATTTTGTGAACCAAATGTGAGTCCAATATAAGGGCCATCAAAATGCCCGTTGCTAAGCTCTGACTGTTGTCCAAAAGAGATTGTCAAAGAGAAGAGAAAAAGAAGCAGATATAATTGCGTTGAAAAGAAAATGCTGATTTTGATTGTTTTATGCTGCATGATGGAATTGATTAATTGTTTTTGAAATATTCTTTGGTTAAGCGCATGATTCCCCACATAATTTCTTGACTCTTATCTCCATTGTTCGTCAAAATGATGATTTGCAGGTCCAAATCTGGATTAACTGATAAAACTGAGCGATATCCATCGAAACCTCCGGTATGCCAAAAATCGTTCGGATCAGTAAGTTCTTCTGTATGCCAATATTGCCCTGTCCCGGTCATCCAACCATAGCCGTAATCAGCTATTTCTTCGATAGGACCTTGTTCAATGGTCATGATATTTAAATTCTGTTTGGTAATCAGCTCATAGTTCAAAAGTGCTTCAATAAAAAGATTAAGATCATGGGGTGAACTTACAATACCACTACCGCCATATATTAATGAATCGAATCCTAAGACTTTAACAGAATTGCCAAATGAAAGTGCATAATTGTCGTTTAAATCACCGAGATGCTCATCTTCATCGATTACAAAGGTGTTGGTCATGCCCAGTGGTTCAAAAATGTTCTTCTTCAAGAAATCGGGATATCGCATACTACTTATTTCTTCAATAATCAATGCTAAAAAAACATATCCTGTATTTGAATATTCTCCTTCCGAACCTGGTTCAAACAACAGATTGTCTAGACCGGAACCGGGAATAATAGATGGAATTTGGGATGTGGTAACACCATCAAGCGAGGATAAATCAGTATTATCGTCTATATAATCCAAGAGACCGGAACGGTGCGATAACAGATGTGCTATGGTTATGTTTTCAAAAGAGCTTGGTAAAAAAGGCAAAATATCAAGAAGCTTGTCTTGCAAAGACAACTGGTTTTGCTCCACTAATTGCATAATTGCGATGGCAGTTATTGACTTGGTTATTGAACCAATTCTAAAACCGGTGTGTTGTTCAATTGCGTGATTGCCCTGTATTCTGGCAAGACCCTTTTGTACTTGATATACAATTTCTCCTTTATGCTTGATTAAAATACTTAACCCTGGGTCAGCTTCCGATTGATTTTCATCCAAATATTCGGATAGGGTAGTGGAAAGATTTTTTTCTTCTGGTACCGATGCACCAACAGTATTGTCTTCATTGCTGCATGATGTAAGGAACATTGTTAGCACAAAAAGGAAATAAAATTTGGATGTGATTACGGTTTTTTGAATTTGCATGATTTCTGTTTTTTGTTCAATAGCGAAATCGAATAGCTATGTTACAGTTGCAAATGTGAAGTGTTTTAACCGCTAAAATGCCTCATGCGATAAGATGAGACCTAAAAAACTAAGATGGTTTGGCTTAATTTATAAAATGGGCTCTTTAGATTGGTTTTGTTGAAATTCTTTTGGAGATTGCCCTACAATATTTTTAAAAACCCTGTTCATTGATGCTTTTGAATTAAAACCGCTTTCAATACCTAAAGATAATATTGTGAATTTTCGCTTATCTGGTTCGGATAGTAGCCTTTTGAAATACTCAACTCGATAATGATTCACAAAATCGAAAAAAGTCTTGTTGGATTTTGAATTTATGACCTGCGAAACCTTGTGCAAGGAGATATCAAGTTTTTTGGCAACATCTTCGATTTTTAACTGGGATTCTAGGAAGATTTCTTCTTCATCAAATAATTGTAATATTTCCTTAAAATAGGATTCAATATTCTCATTGGTCAAATTGGATGATGTATACTTTTCTGCTGAAGAGCTATTCTTTTGAGGATCCTTAATTTGCGAGTTAAGAAAGTTGTTCCTCAATCCGGTAAGTGAATATTGTCTTATACCATTGTAACATAGATAAAATAGCAATGCGATGAATATAACATATTCAATTCCAAAAGGAATATCAATGTTCTCAATGAAGCCCATACTAAAACTTGTAAAAACAACAAATCCAATAGAACTTAAACTCAAGAAAGCAATTACAAAATATCGAAACCACCTAAGATTGATATGCTCGATGCTCGAGAAATAATTTTTGATTTTTTTGGTGTAGCCATTAAGCTTTTTTAATAACCACGCCAAAAGTACTATGACATATATATATTGTGTTAAATAGAGGAGAAACTGATACTGTGACGGATTTATGAATAATTTTTCAACATTCTGGGTCAATTCATAATCATTGAACAGAAAAAGATCAATGAGTATTAAGATGGTATAAACAATTGGACAGGCATAAATCCATATCCATTTTTTGTTAAATGTATTCCCATGTAATAAGATCAATCCATAAATGATGAGTATAGGAAAATAATAGGTGTTAAAAAACAGGATTATTAAGTAAACAAAAATGGAAGGCCAATTGATCATCAATAAATGAGAACCTAAAATCCCAGCAAAAAAGAGAATGATTGCAATCAAATAGTAATCACTCAATATTTTCTTTTCCTTTAATAGGACAAACAATAAAAATATTGAAAGAACACCTATCCCTATAAGAATGAGGAAAACCATAAACTTTCAAAAAACATTTAATAAACCTGCCCGCTTTGAAAAGGTAGTTGAAAATCAAAATATATTATCGTGTAATTTAAGAATAATGGATCGATAACCCTAAAAATAATTGTTGTCCAATCTATGTGATGTTGTCCTTATTGATGACGTATATGTATCCATGCCCTAAAGGAAGAAGCTTTGCTTCTGCTCACAAAAATACTTTTGGAGAGGTCCTCGATGCCGTTAGCATCAAGGAAAACTTCTACCTTACCATTGTCAGCGCTTTTGTACGAATCAATTATTGCCAAAGACACTATATACTGTCTGTTGGCCCTGAAGAAGCGATTGGATCCCAGTTCCTCAAATTCGCCTAATGTTTTTTCTAAAACGAATTTTTTATAATTATTGTTTATCACGTAGGTTGTCCCCAAAAAAGTATAAACACAAAGAATTTCCGTAAGATCAAGTAGTTTAAAGGACATCCCTTGTATTACCTTGACCTGAGGAGCTGTTTCTTCTCTTCTTGTTTTTTGAGTGGACAGCAGATATAACCCAAAATAAAGGCAGTGGAAAAACAAAATAAAAACCAATGCCAAAACGGTATCCTGCGTATAAAAGTTAAAAGAGAGTGAGAGCCTTTCCCCGTTAAAAAAAATATGATCTAAAAGTACATTCAGTAATATGCTGAAAACAACTACACTTAAAGTATGGATGGTAAATTGATAGGTAACTCTTTTAACAAAATCTTCATGCAGCGGAACCTTGGAATTTAAAACTCTAATTCCTTGGGCATAGAACTCAATTATCATATATGTTGTAATCACATCAAGTAGGTAATAGTATAGATACCTGATTCCTATGTTCTCCAAATCGTAAGTAATCAAAAAATTCAAAGTGGTTATCGAAACAGTGATAAGCCATATATAGGGTTTTCTGAAAAGCAACTCTTGCGTCCCCAAGACTTTATTTTTCTTTTTTTTGTCAAAGAAATTTATATCCATTTTAGCTTAATCTGTTATTCTTTCAAGCTCATAACCAGATAACCTTAGCTGGTACTTTCCATTTTCTTTCAATAATTCAACAGTTTCTCCTCCAAAAAACTCAAAGTTATAGCCAGGGATAATCGCCAACGTATCAGATTTGGGTGATAATCCCAATTGAAAATTTATTTCACTAGGATAGGAGGTATGGGCCTTGATTTCCAGAACACCAAACTCATTCATGTGTAATTTGACCTTGTTCAAGGTTTTATAATCACTATCGCTATAATTGACAACTTCGTAATCACCAACTGCTTTTTGCCAAGTCTCAGGAATTTGTACCTCCTTAATTTTTGATCCAGCAATTTTTCTATTACCACTTTTGTATTGTTCTCCAAGGATAAGTTCGTCACCTAAGACATCCCAAAAAATATCCATGGCATGGAATTTTAACCCTATCATTTTGATAGATAATTTAAGCAGGTTTTCTTGGTGCACAGTAGCGATTCCTTTTCGATTATCTTGGCTAATTGCCACATCAAATTTTTTGCCATTGGCTTTCAAATTCAAAATTCCAAAGTTGGTGCTGTAGGTACCTTCAAGCTTTTTCATTTGGGAGTCGGTCAATGTTGTTTTGCCAGAACTCCTTTTTACCATGGGAAAGTTCCTTTTCAATTTGTGTCTTTTGGATAAAAAGTCAAATGTTTTGGACCAAATATCCCAATGTAATTTGCTTGAGGAATTTGAATTACTGGAAACGACAACTGCGGCATCGTATTCTGGAATAAAAAATATATAGGTGTAAAAGGGTTCATGAATACCTGCCTTTTTGACCCTTTTGAAACCATGGTAAGGTTGAACTTCCCACATTAGTCCGATACTTGTATTATAGCCCATAGGGGCATTTATAAATTGTTGGGTTATGGCTTCCTTTACAACTTCTGGCTTTAGGAAAGGAGTCGCTAAATTTTGGTTGCCAAGAAAATAGAGCTGGCACAATTTGGCTAAATCCGAAGTCGATGATAAAACCCCGTCCGAGCCTGGATAACTATATTCATAAGTTTTAACACTCTTACCATTCCGATATCCGATGGCAGTAGTAGGGCCAAAACCTGAATTGTTCATTCCCAAAGGCCGGAAAACACTATCCATGACGTACTTTTCATAGGGCATTTTTGTTACTCTTTGTACCAATAAAGCCAATAGGTCTACCCCCCAATCTGAATATTGGTAAACTTTGCCCGCAGGTGCTATTAGATATTCGTTTTGGCTATTGTGCAAGAGACTATCCAAGGGCATGTACTGTTTTCTTAGGAAACCTTTGGCTCTCAATCGTGGTATTCCCGCATAATGGGCTAGAAGGTGTCTTACCGTAAAGTTGATAGGGCCTGAAAAATGTTTTTTCATTGCGAAATCCGGAACATAATAATTATAGGGTTTATCAATATCGATAATGCCATCGGAGTATAATTTGAGAACAGTCGTCGACGTAATTACTTTGGAGACGGATCCAATGGGATATATTGTGTTTTGATTGGTAGATGTCCTGTTCTCGAAATTCGAGAAACCGAATCCTTTATCCAAAATCACGTCATTTTCTATCACTATAGTCACGTTTGCCCCAATAACGTTATGCTTTTTCATTTTTTTTGGGACAAAACTGGAAAGCTTGGTTCGAAAATCTGCTAATTCATTAGCATTGCTTTGTGAAAAAATGCTAGATGAAATCAACAGTAATAGTAAAGTGTTTTTTATGGATCGTTTCATATCTTATTTTTAAAGTGTTTATGGTTTTTATTCCGTTTGCTGAATGCTTTATTCAAAAACGGCGGTTATCATGGCAATTAAAAAAGACTCATTGTACATCCGGCCAAGTTGGGTGTCTTGTAAAACAGTTCCCATATTGGTAGCGGTAACGATGTAAATGTCATGATCTGGGAAATACCACATATCGGCACCTGCTCCAATGGCATCGCCATCATGCCCAAATGCAATACCGTATCCTACATTTCTTTGCCATAAACCTAAACCGTATCCGATATAATCATCACCACCCAAGGGTATAAAATTTAGCATTTCCGCTTTCATTTCATCAGTTAGCAAAGAACCGGTCATTATTTCTTTTAAGAACTTATAGTAATCTAAAGGCGTAGCAATTATGCCATCGGATCCAGTAAAAATATTGGTGAGATGGTTTTGGATTTCAGATACATTTTCGACCTGCCCGGTATCAAGCTGATCAAAATAAGAGTTAACCAGGTTTTTGGTCAACGGATATTCTGATTCATTTTTGTAGTATGTGTTTTTAAGGTTTAGTGGAGCAAAAATTCGTTCACTGTAAAACCTTGCATGATTACCCGTGACTTCTTCTATTAGAGCTGCCAATAATTCATATCCTGTTGAAGAGTATTTGAATTCGGTTCCAGGCAGAGCGTAAAAGGCATTTCCTCTTTCGTAATCTAGTATATCTGATGCTTCTATACTTAACGGATCGGTTAAAACATCATTTACAAATGTTTCATTCCAGTCAAAATTTGTTAACCCAGCGGTATGGTTTAATAATTGTCTTACAGTTATCACCTCGGTATGATCAAACCCTTGAAGCACTGTACTTGAAATATGATTTGAAATAGGGTCGTCCAATTCTATAGTTCCGTCTTGAACTAATAACAGTGTGGCTACAGCGCAGTATGTTTTTCCAATACTTGCAGAAAACACTTCACTGTCAATGGACATCGGAGTATCGTCTTCTAAACTGGAATAGCCCGAAGCGCCAGCCCAAAAGCCATCTTGACTTACCACAAGGGCGGAAAGCCCTGGAATTCCGCTAGCCGTAAATTCGTCTAAAACACTCTGGAATTTCAAGGATTTTGGGTGTGGTGGTTCTAAGGTGTCCTCCTCTTTTTCACAGCCAAGATTAAGGACTAGGAGTGCTACAATGAGAATAAATTTTATCGTTTTCATTTGTGTTGTTTTGAATGATGAAGTATTCATAACTGGTTTTATGTTTTTGTCAAAACAACAAACAAATCGAACGAAGAATGGGTAAACTTTTATTAAAACATGGTGAAACGATATTAATTTAAAGGTGAAGTGCAATCGTATTTTTTTTCGAACCTCTAAAATCCTAGTTTATTTTACCATTTTAAGTATATACCAATTAAATATGGATGAAAAGGACGACCCTAAAAGACCTTACCCTCAACTTTTAGGGTATGCCACAGTGGATTTATTATTCCATTTAGGTCACTTAGAATAACATAGAATAATAGCAAGAAGTATATTCATGACTTCATCCTAGGTTTTGAAGAGTACTTTTTAAATCCATGACGGTCCGACTTACTTAACAATAGATTCTTTCTGGTTGCAATTCAACTGTCCATAACGATGGTTCAATAGAAAATCCTTTAATACCTATAAACGAAAATTGATTTTTGGTCTGTGTTAAATCATAAAACCAAACATCAATGAAAACCGCAGAAATTTTTTCAATAGCCAATTCGATGGCGATGCCCATGTGGCTGCTAATGATCATCCTACCAAAATGGAAAGTGACTCGTTTTTTGATTGACTATAAGGTCATACCACTTCTATTATCCATGATATACGCTTTTTACATGATATACCATATCCAAACTGGTGCAGGTTTGGACTTTGGGAGTCTATCTTCTGTAATGGCATTATTTACTTTGGAAAATGCTGTTATGGCGGGTTGGGTACATTATCTGGCCTTTGATTTATTAATAGGAATGTGGATGCTCAACGAAAATCAAAAACTCGGCATTCACCAACTATTGATGGCACCTTGTCTTTTTGCCACTTTCATGTTGGGACCCGTTGGCTTTTTGCTTTTTATGATTATCAGAACCCTTAAAACCTCCAAATCATGAAAGCATTAAAAAATATTTTACAAACAGTAAAGAGTCAAAGCCCCATTCTGTATGGAATCGGAATATTTCATTTTGTTCTTGCCGTCCTGTGTTTACTTGGATGGATGGTTGACGACCGCATGTTAGCTGGCATCAACGTTTGGATAAAGCCACTTAAATTCTCCATTTCAGGAGGTATCTATGTAATCACATCTGGATTTTTAGCAACACTTTATCCGTTTTCCAAAAGAAAACGGAATATTATAAACAACCTGATTTCTTGGCCTTTGGCGTTAGAAATCATCATTGTGGTCCTTCAAGCTTCACGTGGCGTACAATCGCATTATAACCAATCTAATTTATTCGATGGTATCCTTTTTGGTGTAATGGGACTTTTGATAAGTATTGTAGTTCTTACCATGGTATTTTATATTGTAGAAACTATTCGTTTAAAAATGACGGTAGCAAGACCTGTTCAGTGGGGTATTTTGTTGGGCTGGTTGGTCGTGTTATTTGGAAGTTGGGTAGGAGGGCAGATGATTGGTCAAATGGCGCATAATGTTGGCGTTGCCGATGGAGGTGAAGGTTTGCCAGTGATTAATTGGAGTACCATTGCAGGAGATTTACGAGTAGCTCATTTCTTTGGATTGCATGGCATTCAAATTATTCCTTTATTCGCAGTAATGCTTACCAAAAAATGGAAGGCTTCCAAAATGGCAAAAAACCTTGTGGTCATTCTTTTTGGATTGTTGTATGCCTCTTGGATCGCTTTCACCTTTTATCAAGCTAAGCAGGGCATGCCTTTGGTGAGACTATAAATCCATACGAATATGAAGTTTTTCAATAAGGAAAAACGTATAAAATACTTGGCTTTTAACGATATCTGGTTCATGCTGACCGGAATCATCTTACTAAGTTTTATCACTGATTTTTTGTTTTCGGGTGGCTCTTTCAGTCGATTACCATTTGTGGAGGCCGCTATCAATTGGAGTGTTTCCTTGATTTTTTCCACTGTGAACTGGTTGGTCATGAGAGCCATTTTAATTGCACTTCGTAAAAAGTACCCCAGCTTAAAGGATAACGTAAAGAGGATTCCGCTTTTTTTCCTGTCTATCGTCGTTACAGTGATGGCTGTTGATTATGCTGGAAATATGACTTTGGGTTTTATTTTTGGAAACAACTACAACCATCCGTTAAGATCAAAGTTGATTGTCCCTATAATTCTGATTAGTACTATGACGATGGCAATTTACGAAGCGATGTACTACTACATCCGGTTAAAACGGTCCATAAGGCATGAAGAACAAGCTAAAAGAGCTATCGTACAGGCACAATTGGATACGTTGCGGAATCAAGCCCAACCCCATTTTTTCTTCAATACATTGAATACCTTAAGGGATATTATAGATCAAAACACAAGAGAGGAGGCAAAAGAATTCGTAAACAGACTATCCGAGATGTATCGCTTTATCCTTGAATCTGGTAATACCAATCTGATTGTGTTGCAGGATGAACTAAAGTTTGCCCAGGCCTATATTCATATACAAAAGGAAAGGTTTGGCGAAAATTTGCAAGTGAACTGGACTATTTCTGAAAGTGAAAAAGATAAATTGATTATACCCATGAGCCTTCAACTTTTGTTGGAGAACGCCGTAAAACATAATGTCATTTCCAAGGCAAAACCACTTAAAGTAAACGTTTACATGGAAAATGGGAAATTGATTGTTAGAAATCGAATACAACCAAAATCAACCCAATTACCTACCACCAAGTTAGGCCTTAAGAATATTGAAGGACGATATGCGCTTATTTCTGATAAACAGGTATCCATTACTTCAGAGAACGGGCATTTTGAAGTGAAATTACCATTGCTTACCATTGCTGAACAAAAAACTCCAGATGCAAGTACTCATCATTGAAGACGAATCCCGTGCTGCAAATCAACTTCAAAACCTTTTACAAACTTTAAGGTTTGAATACGACCTGCTGGGCATAATTGATAGTGTAGAAGAGAGTACCGTATGGTTTCAAAAGAATAGTCCGCCAGACCTTGTTTTTATGGACATTCAACTCGCTGATGGTCTTAGTTTCGAAATATTTCAGAAAGTCCAGTTACAATGCCCTGTTATCTTCACGACTGCATTTGACCAATACGCTATTCGTGCCTTTAAAGTGAACAGTATTGACTATTTGCTAAAACCAATTCAGCAGAACGATTTAGAACAAGCTCTGGAAAAGTTTAAACGCTCCAAACAGAAGTTGACATTGAATCCGGAAATTCTTCAAAATTTTCTAGCTGATATGCAAACTGCTCCACAACGAGGGGGAATCTTGGTAAAAGAAGGGGATGGCTTTTTACGATTACGTATTTCTGATTTGTTGTTTGTATACTCGGAAGACAGCATTACATTCGGGGTCACTGAACATAAACGGGTTATTATAGACGAGACGATTGACCAGCTTTTCATTTCATTGAATCAAGACCAATTTTTCCGCATTAATCGTGGCCAGATTGTAGCAAAGTCAGCCATTCAGAAAATCGACAAATACTTTAACCATCGACTAAAGTTATCCATATTAAGATCTCGTGATCAAGAGTTTATTGTAAGTAGACCCAAAATCAACGATTTTAAAAGTTGGTTGAATCGATAAAACGTACTCATTTTTTGAGAACTCGTTTGGGATCGCTAAATCATGTTAGTCAACTAGCATGAATTGTTTTTTACTACTGTTGCGGTCGTATATTGAATCTTTTTCTTTAAGTTAACCGTACTATTTGATTTGCTAAGTCTTTGGTCATAGTTAAAACTAACATATGAGAATTGCCACGGTCTTTTTACTTTTTCTTGCAACCCTTACAATGTCTGGGCAAAGCATAGAAAAAGAAGAAATCCGTCAACTGGCGGATGAATATTTCCTAGAAGGAATGTTTACGTTAAAGGAGTTTTTGAAGCTTCCGAACCTAGGGTCTAATCCGGATAACATTGATTTAAATTTGAAATGGTGTGAGAATACCTTTCAAGACTTAAATTTTGAGACTGAAATATTAGTTTCAGAAGGAACGCAACACCTCTTCGCCCAAAAAACGGTTAAGAAAAATGCTCCGACTGTGTTGTTCTATCTTCAAATTGATGGGCAACCTGTTGATTCTACAAAATGGCGTCAGAAAAGCCCATTCGACCCCGTCTTAAAGGAATGTTTAGGAAATGATTGTAGAATTATTCCATGGGAAGAGTTGACCCAGGATTTTAATTCAGATTGGAAAATATTTGCACGTTCAGCTTCCGATTCAAAAGGTCCGGCGACTGCTTTTATGCAATCCCTAAAGATTTTAAAAGCTAAAAAGCTCAAGCCAAAATTCAATCTTAAAGTAATAATGGATTTTCAAGAGGAATTGGGGTCGCCAACACTTCCAGTATTGGTTAGGAACAATCGTGATAAATTTTCAGCTGATGCCATGCTGATTATGGACGGTACCCGTCCACCCGCCAACCTCCCCACACTTACGTTTGGGGCGCGTGGTATTGCAACCATGAAATTAACGGTATATGGAGCGTATAAAAATCTACATTCCGGTCAGTATGGAAATTATGCCCCAAACCCCGTTTTTGGGCTTTCACGATTGCTGGGTTCCATGAAAGATGAGGAAGGTCGAGTCTTGATTCCCGGTTATTATGAAGGAGTGCATTTGACCGATAATCAAAGAACGCTTATTAATTCGGTTCCTGAAAACAAGGATGAATTATTGACCACATTGGGAGTGGCGAGACCAGAAGCTGTTGGTAATACATATCAAGAGGCATTACAATACCCTTCTTTGAATGTACGCGGATTACGTGCAGCGTGGGTAGAAAATGAGGTTCGTACTATTATACCGTCCGAAGCCCTTGCCGAAATAGATATGAGATTGGTGCCTGAAACCCCAGCGGAACGGCAGATTGGGTTGGTAAAGGAATTTATACGGTCAAGAGGGTTTCACATTCTGGATCATGAGCCGACACAGCAGGAGCGAAAGGACCATACTAAATTGATAAAAATTGAATCTAGAATCGGGTCTCTACCGTTTAGAACAGATCTTAATTCTCCACTTGGGAATTGGTTGGGTTCGGCAATGGCCCATGTATTTGGTGAAGGTAACTATATTCGCATGCAATCAACGGGTGGTTCGCAACCCATAGCCCCCTTTATTTCTGAATTAGGAATTCCGGCTATTTCGGTGCGGATTCCAAACCCTGATAATAGTATTCATGCGCCCAACGAAAATCTTCGACTTGGAAATTTTCATGAAGGTTTAATGACATGCCTAGGAATTCTGACGCATAAATATGAATGATTCAGTATTATTTGTAATAGCAACAGTCCTTGTGGTTTTGACTGTCTTATTTGTTCATTGGCTTGGAAAGGCTAGAAACAAGCTTATCAAATCAATTCTTGATTGGTTTCCGGCAATCTTATTTGCATATGTTATACCCGCCGGCTTCACTCATCTCTTTGCAATAGATCTATCGAAAGTTTTTCTACATGATTTAAGTAGGTCCTGGATAATACCTTTTGCCATCCTCACCGTAATGAGCGCGTTATCATTCAAGCAGTTGAAAATTGTAGGTATAAAGCCTATAATAGTATTTGGCGTGGGGTCACTAGTAATTGCAACACTCCCAGTACTTTTGGTGATAGTATTTGGGATTTTCAACGAGACAAATACCCAGCTGTTCATTGGTGATGGATACTGGAAGGGATTAGTGCCAATTGTGGGGGGATGGATAGGGGGAAGTACAAGTCAATTGGTTTTAAAGGAATTGGCCGAAACTCCTGAAGCTCTTTTCCTTTCCATCTTAGTGTTCGATAATATTTTGGTTAACATCTGGACTATCCTAATGTTTCAATTCATCAAACGGAGCAATCGGCTTAACAAGTTATGGAAAATCGATTCCGCATTTCCTGTAGTGGAACCCCCAGAGTTCAAAGGTAATATGAGTCTTAGGTTTTTAAATCTGATAACCTTGGGGACTATTCTTATTATAATGATTCTGACATCCTTTGTATCAATGTCCTTTTTAACCAGTGTAGTAGTTTTGTCCATTATTGGCCTGCTGTTGGGTAATCTAATTTCAGCATGGAACCATAAGTTAGTGCTGAAGCTAGCTGGATTTTCTATTGTATTAATCATGGCCATTCTCGGACTTAAACTTAATTTTTCCAATCTTTCGTTACCTGCTAATCTTATAATCCTGGTTCTAATTTGGCTGATTCTGCATTTTCTTGCAATGCTGCTTACGGCTCGATTGCTAAAGACAAACATTGCTTGGGTTGCCATAGCAAGTATGGCCAATTTAGGGGGAATCTCGACGGCTCCCGCTGTCACCTCTGCTTACAAAAAGGAGTTAATGCCACATGCAATCGTTCTAGCCATTTTGAGTATGGTTACAGGAACTAGCTGGGGAATGTTGACTATTTTCCTGTTTGGTTTGCTTTAATCAAAAAACAAAGTTTACACAAGTATTCAACCCCATTTCGCCTTTAGATCTTTGTATTTAGTTCTTCCGATGGGGATGCGTTCACCATTCTTCAACTCAGCCATATATTTACTTCCTGAGGAAACATTAATTTCTTTTACCTCAGCCATCTTAACTAAATATGATTTATGTATACGTTCAAAAGAATGGGATAGAAGCTGTTCCAGTTTTTCAAGGGATTTATCGTGCAGTTCTTTTCTTCCATCCATTAAGAAGAGTTCGGTGTAGACACCAGCCCCTTTTATATAAACGATATCTTCAATTGTTACTAGTTGCGTCCTGCCCTTTTTTTTTACTCCTAAAAATCTGATTTTACTGTTTTCAATTTTTTCTTTCGAGGTTACTCTATTAAAGGCTTGTGCCAACCTATCTTGGTTAAAAGGTTTGGGAACGAAATCTAAAACACCATGTTCAAAGGCGGTTATTGCTTGATCCTTATAAGCCGAAATAATAATAGTATGAAAAGACCCAGAAACTGCCTTTGTCAGAAGTTCAAAGCCATTGTCGCCATTAAGGTTTAGATCCAAGAGAACAAGGTCCAATTCACTGTTTTCAATATGACGTAATGCATCGTGAAGCGTATTCATATGTTTTAGGGATTGCAGCGTACTTCCAAAAATGTCACGAGTCATTCGTTCAATTCTTTTGGCGATTCTTAATTCATCTTCAACAATTAAAATGTTCATCTTCTTACCTATATATTTTTATGACATTTTTCCAACCGTGATGTGCAGGTTCTGAAATAAGTTCCCATTGATCATGGTAGCTTTCTGTAAGTCGGGCTTTGATGTATTTCAGTCCCGTACCTTCTTGTCTTTGAGCTGAAGTTTGTTTTATAATCTCGGCATAGGTTAAAAATGTGTAGCAATCATAATGGCCATTTGACTCAAAAAACAGTTTAAATTTGATACTATTATCTTTCAGAGGTAGACTATGTGTAATTCCGTTTTCCAATAAAGTATGAAGAATTCCCGGGGGTATTTTTTGCTCAGAATCTATGCCTTCTTCTTCCCAAGAATAGTTCACTTCTTTTCGATATTCCATAATCTCCAAATGCGCACGACAAAGCGCTATTTCTTGGCTAACCGGTATTAACGTTTGGTTTTCTATCTGATTCAGCAAATCAAATTCCTTGGCCAGGGCTTCTATAAACAAGACACCTTTTTTTGGAGTCTCTTCTATCCAATCTATCAACGAAGTGAGCGTGTTCATCAGAAAATGAGGTTGGATATTCTTTTTAAGTAATTCTAAGCGCAGTCTCGTAGATTGGACCAATGAGTTTTCATAGGCCAAACGTTGTTCTTTGATTCGTAGGGAAAGCAAATACAACATGTTAAGTAGAATTAGACTAAAACCTGTGAAAAGACTAATGTTTAATGAAACATAATGGCGAATGAATATACAAAGGAGTAAGGTAAGCAACACCAGGAGCGCGCCTTTTGCTTTTTTATAAACCCCAAAAACTGCTATGCATAGGGAAAACAGCAACAAGCTTAGCGTCATGTTTAATATGGTGAGATCAAATAAGTGGTGCTCAATAGAGAATATAAACAAAAGAATAGCGGTATAAATACCCAAGAAGAGTTTCCATTTGGGGTAGGGGAACTGCATAGAAAAATAGAGTGGAATTAAAAACGAAATACCGAACATTAGGCTCGTGATTACTTCTAAACGCACAACATGCAAGCTGTAATGGATCGGCAAGGTTGTTCTTACAAAGTGAGTCATTGTTAAGCCAAAAAAAAGCAAACAGCTGATGCTAAAAATAAGCGCAGGGTATTCCTTTTTATTTCCTAAGAATAGAAAAAGAAAATAGATGGCGGTAATAAGAAAAGCTCCTGCAAACACATGCATATAGGAGTTTTGAATGAGTCGGTCGGTTAATAGATCATCGTAATAATCAATTTTGAGACCATAATTACCAATATGATCAGGATAGTAATAATTGCTTAAGCGCAAGGCCATTACATGCTCGCCAGCATGTGTCAAATGAGAGGGTATTGTAAAAGTAGTCCACAATTTACCTTCCGGAGGTAAATCTGCTTCCTGTCCCGGATTTCCATTTTTACCTATTAAGACGCCATCCCAAAATACCTCATACTCACCATAGGCTTCCAACCGAAGACCGTAGGGTTTTAGTGCTTCGGGGGCTTCTAGAATATCGATTGGGGTCCTAGACCAGAAAACCTGACCATCTGGCACCAATTCCATACGTGTTTCCCATTGCTGTTCATTCAGATTTTTGGATGCCCATTCCTGTTGGTCGCCAATTTTAAATACCGTCCGATATCTTTTGAAAACAGGTGTTGAACTTTGAGAGCACGAGCTAGCAAATAACATAAAGCACACTAAAAGAAAATAAGATGAAGACCTCAATTTCATTTTGATCTGGTTTTACTCATGCAAACTAACCATTATAAATTGGCTTATTAGAGTAGTTCATAAGGGTATAGAGCAGTTGACAAAATTTAGATTGAAAACATGACAGAAAAATACATCTTTTGTCAGATACTAAGGCATCAAAAAACGTCTGTTTCAATTCCATGCATAGCAAAACATACCAAAAAAAGAATTCAATGAGAACCAAATATCTCAATTGGGTAAAAATCTTGTCTGTTTTTTTGACTTTACTATCTGTCAATTCGTATTGTCAGAATAGTAAAAAGTGTAAACCAACTTCCTATACAATTGCCTATACTTCAAAGGGAGTAGCAAAAATTTATTCAAGCGATAAAGAAGGTAAATCAAATATTAAAAGTATAACTACGAAGGGTGATTACTTAGCGTTGTCTCCTGATGGAAAAACATTTGCTTTTCGAGTATATCATGATGACGGAAAGACCTGGTCTATTCATACAATGAACAGTGATGGTACGAATAGCAAAAGATTAACTCATGCAAAAAACAAATGGGATAGTGCACCTGAATGGACTCCCGATGGAAAAAAAATTGCTTTTGCAAGAGAATATAAAGATTCGGAAGATGTTTGGCAGGCAGAAATTTGGATTATGAATCAAGATGGTAGCGAAAGGACTCAAATAGAATCACTGAAAGGCAGTAACCCTTATTTTACTCCAGATGGAAGAATAGTATTTACTTCAGAGTACAAAGATAAAAAAGGAGAGATAAGCATTGCAGATATTGATGGCACCAACATTATCCATTTGACAGATAATGAAGCTGAAGAATGGCATCCTGAGGTTTCTACTGATGGTAAGCAAATCGTTTTTATGTCTAATAGAGATGGAAATTTTGAAATTTATGTGATGAATATAGATGGTTCTTGTCAAAAACGAATAACAAATAATGATGTTGATGATTGGCACCCATCCTGGTCCCCTGATGGTTCTAAAATAATTTTTTCATCAACCAACAAGGATAAAAAATCACATATTTATATTATGAATAACGATGGTTCTTCAGTAAAAAAGATTCTCTCTGATGGTAGAAAAGCGACATTTCTGCGTTAGCCAGGTCCATATAATGAAGCCCTGCAGTTTCACCTAAAATGAAGTTATCTGAACACTTCAAAATTTCAAACGTAATAATCCTTAAATAAAATAGAAAATGAAAACAACCCAATTTCTAGTGCTCATAATCTTTCTATCATATAACACCGTCTTTACTCAACAGAACGATACTGCGCCAGAAGCTACAACTGAGGAAACCAAAAGTTCGTTCCGGGATATTCCTTATCTCAAAAAAGCTTTTATAGATCCAACACCACTCGATAGAAAAGATGGCATTTCTGTAGGGAAATTAGGAGTGGATGGGGGTGACAAAGACCTAATCCTTAAATGGGCACAGCAAATCGAGACAAAAAATGATGACAAATTCGACAGTTTTCTGATTGTACATAAAGGAAAGTTATTGTTTGAATCCTATTATTTACGCGGTCGAATCGATTTACCCCATTTCCAAGCCTCGGCAACAAAAGCTTACACAGGTTTGGCACTTGGGCGCGCTATACAGATGGGATATCTGACTATGGCCGATTTGGATAAACCCCTGGTCAGTTTTCTGAATGAGTTGAATCCGGCGAAGTTTGTTGAAGGTGCAGAACTGATTACCCTGAAAAATGCACTCACCATGACGACAGGTATACGCATTCCCGAGAAACAATGGGAAGCGTTTAGAAAAGACCCCAGCAAGATAAAAGGTCAGCAGCAGGTCCAAGCTATTTTGGAGTATAGTGTGCCTATAACCTCGGCGTCCCAACATTTTTTATATGGCACTGGTCCTGGTTTGATAATGCAGGTTCTTGAAGCTGTCGTACCCGGATCGGCAAAAGATTTTATTAAAAATGAACTTCTGGATAAGATGGGCATCACTAATTACGTCTGGCGGACTCAGCCTAGTGGCTTACCAGAAGCAGGTTGGAGAACTAACATGACCTCACGGGATATGGTCAAGTGGGGAACTTTAGCAATGAACAAAGGCAAATGGAAGGGTGAGCAGTTGATTTCCAAAGCTTTTCTTGACCAAGCAACTAGTAGAATTCTTTTGACTGGAGATGATGATGTCTATGGCGGAGGTGAAGATGTTTCTAATCAGGGCTATGGGTATTATTGGTGGTCGGCAGATTTGAAATACGACGATAAAAGTTATTTCAGTAGATCCGCCCAGGGTGGTGGTGGCCAATATATAATCCTGATTAAGGAACTCGATTTGATGATTGTGGTTACTGCCCATAACAACGACAACCGTACCCTTCAAATCATTGCAGAGTCCATATTACCTGCATTTATAAAGAAATAGCAATTATTATCAAGATCTAAGAGATGAGAAAAACGTATTTCATTTGGATGTTTATAGGGACGCTATTATTAAATGCCTGCGGATCTGAAAATCAGAAAGTGAACGACAATGCTTCATCATCTGTGGAGCTCTATTTTGGACTTAAACCTCCAGGAATGGAAGCTGTACCACTTGAATTAAATAATATGTCACAAGAAGGGTGGGAGCTAGGGGGTATACACGCTCCAAACATGAAAGAGTTTTATTTGACCTCTACTTTGGAGACACCTCTTCGCCCTATTGTTGTAAGTTTTCGGAGGGAAAACAGAGCTTGGAAGAAATACAAGTTTTATGATACTGGCGGAGATGTTTTGTATTCGAAAGATAAATATATTGAACAAACAGACTCCGGTTGGTCAGCTTTAAAAAGTCTTGGAGCTCCTTTTGACACGATTCCCATTATGCGTTTGACAGCTTCTTCCAAAGGAACTTTGGTTTTTGATGAAGCCACTGGAGATGGAAGTGGTATTCTTAGATATTCACGACTCATAGATGGCAAGCGTGAAGCACCAATACCTTTTGATGCAACGATAAATACTGGCAAATGGACCGCTCATCCTTTTATCGCCCCAGATGAGTCATACATTATTTGGGACAGTGAGCGTGAAGGTGGATATGGCGATAGTGATATGTATATCAGTTTTCGACAGTCAGATGGTTCATGGGGAACGGCCATTAACTTTGGGGATAAGATAAACACAGATGGCGAAGACGGTGGAGGTTACGTAACGCCAGATGGAAAATATCTTTCGTATTGTCCCCGTTGCAGCCCACCTTATGATAGAATGTGGGTGGATGCAGAGATTATTGAAACACTAAGACCAAAAACAGAAAAATGAGAAAACTGAAGTTATTTCTAGTGCTAGCCGCGACTACGCTACATGCGCTCTCTGCTCAGAAGAATCATATTAAAGAAGATGCGATGGCAGCGAGAACCTCTAATTTTGAATTGCCAAAGATTCAGGTTGTCCCAATAACGGATACTAATGCCAATAGACAATATGAACTTTATATTAAGCTGCCGGAGGCGTATTCAGAAAACAATGATAAATCGTATCCTGTAATTTATACAACTGATGCAATGTGGCACATGGAGATGTTATCCGGTTCCACAGAATACATTATGGAAGAGGTTATTCTAGTTGGAATTTCTTGGCAGAAAGACATCAATGAAGACCTAAAAAAAGAGTTTGGAGACCACGTAAGTCGATATAGGGATTATAGTTTTAGGAAACATGATAATCCTGAAATTCAAAAAAAAATACAGTTTGGACAAGCTAACAAACATTTAGGCTTTATTCGTAATGATGTTATTACCTATGTTGACAATACGTATCGCACTGACCCAAATAGTCGCACCTATTTTGGTTATTCAATGGGTGGTGAATTTGGTGCTTATGTGCTATTGTCTCAACCTGATACCTTTAATAATTACATTCTAGGTAGTCCATCAATCAAAAATGAAGTTGAACATCTATCAGCACTTAATACGAAATTGTCAAATAGAAACTCGAGTCTTAATGCCAATGTTTTCATTTCATATGGTTCATTGGAAGAACCTATGATGGAGCCTATAGAGGCGTTTATTAAATTATTAAATGATAGAAGAGATGACGGTTTAACCGTACTAAAAGAAGTGATTGATGGAAATCATGGAACTGCATTCCCAATGACCGTAGTTCGCAGTATTAAATGGTTGACACAGTTGAATAAAACCATAGTGAAAACTCCATATTTAGGGCAAAAACTGCCGGGTTTGGTACCGCAACCTTTTGCTCCTGGAATGGTTACAAGCGAAAACTGGGAGTATGGGGGAGTTTTTACACCAGATTTAAAAGAGTTTTACTTTATAAGGGAAGTTCCGGGTAATGAAAAACAGGAATTCGTAGTATTTGAGTACAAAAATGAACAATGGGAGGAGTCCGTTATCTCAAACAGGGTAGGCCAACCCTATATTTCACCTGATGGCAAAACAATGCATTTGGGCAAGCGATATAAGAAACGAACCGAGACAGGCTGGTCAGAGATAGAGCGTCTTGAATCTCCCTTCGAGGAAATAAAGATTATGCGCATGACGTCCTCATCCAAGGGAACTTTTGTTTTTGATGAGATTGGTATGCCCAACGGAGACGGGGTGCTTCGTTATTCAAGACTTATAGAAGGGAAACGCGAAACCCCCCGACCATTTGGAAAAACAATCAATACAGGAAGAATGAATGCGCACCCTTTTATTGCACCCGATGAATCCTATCTAATTTTTGATGGAGAACGTGAAGGTGGTTTTGGGGATTCTGACCTCTATATCAGTTTTCGGCAAGAAGATGGTTCTTGGGGCACTGCCATAAATTTAGGTGAAGCCATTAATACCGAAGCATGGGAAGCAGCGGCAACTGTGACACCAGATGGTAAATATTTGTTCTTTAATAGAAACATAGGTTCGAATGATTACGAAAATGTAGATATCTTTTGGGTAGATGCAAAGGTGATTGAAGATCTTAGATCCAAGCCATAAAACTCGGATGAAGTCCCATAGGTACATGGCAGTAATCTACTGATAACCAGTATCATTTTGACTTCCCAACCCAATACTTTATTTTAATTGTCAACGTTACATATATATGTAACGTTGATACACTAAGTGCTAAAATGGACAATTATGGCCCCAATCACCCCAAATCCGTTTTTTGAGATAATTTTCAAATTAAAGTATGCGCACCAATGGTTAAAAACATCCACGAAATTGGTGTTGTTCTCGTTTTTGTCAGTACTGCTAAGCTGCAATAATTCGCTAGAACCCGTGTCGCCCGAAGATGTAATTGATCCAGTCAATGAAATTGTGGATTCAGGAGATGCTGCCCTCAATTATAGAAACAACTGTGGAGGTTGCCATGGACAAGACCTGGGCTCATTTGTGGAACGCGAGTGGACCTACGGCAGTGCTCAGGACGATGTCATAAACTCAATAACCGATGGATACGCGAGCAATGGTATGCCAGCATACGGGTCTGCTTTAAGTGCTCAAGCAATCGAAGATTTGACCACCTTTATACTTACCGAAATCGATGGAAAAACCAAGGCGATGTTGGAGGAGGAGAACCCTGATTTATCAGGCTTAATCTCATCCGATGACCTTACATTTAGACTGGAAACCTTAACCGATGAGATTCCCGGTATTCCTTGGGGGATAGCACAATTGCCCACTGGTGAAATTTTAGTGACCGAGCGGGGAGGAGGGCTATTTTTGGTTAATAATGACAAGCAATTGACAGTCATTACCGGTGTTCCAGCTGTGGTTTCGCAAGGACAAGGGGGACTGTTGGATGTAATCGTACATCCAGATTTTGAAAACAATTCATTTGTGTATCTATCCTATTCCCGGGCCAACCCCAATAATGCATCCGAACGGACCACCGCAGTGGCAAGAGGAAGGTTAGAGGGCAACAACTTGGTTCAAGTGGAGAACATATTTACGGCACTTCCATATCTTGGTAGTACCCACCATTATGGCTCAAGACTTGAATTTGATAATGATGGCTACCTACATGTTTCCGTTGGTGATCGTGGATTCAGAGAGGTTTACCCCCAGGAATTGGACAATGCTATTGGAAAAATTCACCGTATTCATGACGATGGTCAAATTCCTGCCGATAACCCTTTTTATAATACCCCGGATGCAGTCAATTCAATTTTTACCTACGGCACACGTAATCCCCAAGGCATGAGCTTGCATCCCGAAACCGGAGCAGTTTGGGAAGGCGAACATGGGCCTCAGGGAGGTGATGAGATCAATCTGTTGGAAGCCGGGAACAATAATGGTTGGCCGGCTATTTCATACGGTATCAATTATGACGGCACCACATTTACAGATTTTACCGCATTGGCTGGTATGGAACAGCCCGTGTACTACTGGACTCCTTCCATTGCTCCCTGTGGAATGACCTTTGTGTCTGGCAATTTTTATGGAAATTGGAGAAATGACCTGTTTGTCAGCTCGCTCAAATTCGAATATCTCCATCGTTTAAAGATGAATGGCAACGAGGTTATTGGCCATGAAACGCTGGTGGATGGTATAGGCAGGGTACGTGACGCTGAAATGGGCAGCGACGGGTATCTGTACATTGTAGTCGAGGGCCCTGGTAGATTGATACGCCTTGTTCCTGAACAATAATGTTTCAATATAACGACTGTTAAATTGCTGAACTACTCTGGCCTTTTTTTGATGCTCCAAATCTAAAAGGGGGTGTACATGGGAATAAAGCGGAACGTAAAAAAGGGTAAATTCTTAAATGCTGAGTTCCTTTTTCAAAATGGTTCGGAATCGTGTAGCGCTTAAATAGTGGTCATCCAGTAATTTGCCATTATGCAATAGGTTGAAAACCCCAAAGCCGGAAGGTGCCATCTTAGCCTCTTTTACGGTTTTTATCTTGGACACTTTTAGATCTACTCCATGGTCCATGGCAACGTTAAGTATGGCGGTTACCGACTTTTCGCTCCACGGACACTGGTCTGCATATAACAAATGCCATCCTTTATACTTTTCTTGCTGGTTTGTCCAGTTGTAAAACTTTGGTTTTTTGCTGTTTTTGTTCCATGTTTTCGATAGTAATTCAAATCGGTCCTTCGCTTCAATTTGCTCAAAACCGTTTTTCTCAAAAAGTGTCTTATTGGCCAGCCAACCACCGTTACTGGTTATGACACATAAACCATCAAGCCCTAATGCTCTTGCTTCGTTTTCCGCATCTTGAATGAGCATTGAACCAAACCCCATACTTCGTTCTTTTTTTGAGTATATGTAGGTGCAATGAATGAACATATAGTTATCGGCATCTACCGGGCGCCAGGCATTTTTTGCAGGAACATACTCAATAAAGCCAATCATTTTGCCCTCGTCATTCTTGAGTATCTTTATTCGTAAACCTTCAGCATAACGTTTTTCATACCACTGGACCTTGTCTTTAAATCCCTGCCTTTTTCGGTCTTTGATACAGAAGAAGGTCTCTTTTATTGCATTTTCAGGTGTTACCGCTACTATTTTCATGGTTTTCTTTATTAGACATTGAAGATTAAAAATGCCAGCCTAGTTTAAGTGAGATTTCAGGGATTAGGAGCGGGGTTTCATAGATACTGTTGTCTACCATTACTTCTTTATCACCTGCAACACGGAGATGTGCAGCTGCCCAAGGATTTAGATAAAAGTTCTTGTAAAATTTCCAAACATACCCTCCGCCCAGCGTGAAAATGGTATTGTTGTATTCGGCTGTTTCCAATTTGGCGTCGGTTTGTATGCTTGCGTCCCAATACTCCAAACCAGGTCCGATCCACCAGCCTTCAAAGCCAGGTTTGAAAAAGTAATCCACAATGGCTGCATAGACCTTCATTTCATTATTGGTAAAACCATCTTCCAAGATAAACCCCGGTGTTTCTATTTTTGTAATTACCGCTCTATATCTAAAATGATCGTGGCCTAGCCAGGCAGAAGCATAGTATCCCTCAAATATGTACGGCACCGCATCCAATTCAAACCCGACAACGGTTTTGTTTACTTCGTCTTCGGCGTTTTGTCCGTATGTCGCTACTAATAGTAAAAAAGAAAAAAGGAAGGTTAGTGATTTCATAATCTTCAAGTTTTATGACCCCTAAAAGTATTCTTGAAAACTATAACCTACAATGACATATATCAGCTTGTTACCTGACTTTCATTTTATTGGAAATCTTGACGTATCACACTATTTATTTTGATTCATAAATTGTATCACTTCCTCGGCAAACAGGTTTGGTTCAGTGAACATGGGTGAGTGTCCGGATTTTTCAAAAAACACAAGTTTTTTTTCACTGGAACCTAAATTATCAAAAGCTTCTTGGGCATAGAATTCTGGAACGACCATATCATACCTTCCCCAAAGAATCAATGAGGGTAGGGTAATCTCCGCAAGCCTTTCTGTGAAAGACAATTCACCTATTAGATCATCGTCTAAGATGGATTGAATTTTTAACAAGTTCCAGATAAAAGTGAGTACATTATAATCCGAAACCTTAACGTTTCCATTTTCTGCATTGTTAATTATTCCGTCATCATTCAGATATTCTTCAGCATCAAACGCAAGGGTGTTCAACTGGTTAAAGTCATCGAGAGTTACCGTATTCGCATCTACATTATCCAGTTCATCATAAACTGACTCCCAAAAGGGAACACTATTCCCAAGTTCAATTTGAGCGGCTGCTACGCGCTCAAAGTTTCTTATGTACTCAAAATAAAGATCTTTCGGGCTGTGACTACCATCTACATTGATCCAACCCAAAAATTCACTTTGGTCTTTCAATAAGGTTGCTGGACCCAATGCGCCTCCCCAGCTATGTCCCAATAAAAAGAACCGGGAATCATTACCATAAATACGCTTTATAACGTTAACCAAAGCAAGTACATCCTCGGCCATTACATCAATCGTAACGTCATCTTCGGAATAATTTCCTTGTGACATTCCAGAACCACGTTGGTCAAAATATACCACACCATAGTTATCTTCTATCTGATTAAATGCATTTCCTCTAAAGCCTAATCCTAAACCACCTGGACCACCATGTAGGGTAATAAGGAATATCTTTTCATTAGCATTTCCTTTGATGTAGGCCGGCATATCGGCGCCTTTATGGCGTACAAAAACGGTAGCATCAAGATTGCTTAGCGTATGGTCGTTCGAACAGGCATTGACCAACAATGTGGCTATTGCCAAAAATCCTATTTTGATGGTATCGGCAAGTGGTTGCTTCATTGTTTTTTATTTTTAAAATTGAACCGGAAACCATATTGCAACGAAAAGGTTGGTAAGGCTCCGGAATTGTATGGTGTTCTCATGGTGTAGTTGATATTGAAATAGCTGCCAGAACGCACTTTACCTTTGCGCTGTTTGCCTATCCCAGCAGATAATGAGGGAGCATAATATCCGCGCCCTGGCAAGAAAATCTTATCGACCGAATCGCCATTGACCTCATAGGTCTCAGGCAAGAAAGAACGATAATATCCTAAAGGATTTAGCTCGATGTTAAACTGTTTTCCCTTTTTATTGGTGCGGCGCCAAGTAAGTCCGAAATTAGTGTAGGCCCCAGTATCCGTTTTTGATGAAAAGTTAGTTACAAACCCCAAATTTCCATTAAATAAGAACTGATGGGTATTGGTTCGTTCTTTATCCTTACGGGTTTTTGTTTTTTCGCTTTCTTTCCAAAGATATTCTGCACCAACTGACAGGCCATTGCTCCAAAACACAGTACCCACAAACCCCACTTTACATTCAGTCCTGTCCAAAAAAGATTCAGAGAGTTGGGTGTTTGTCGTTTGGTTTTTTGATTTGTTTTGTCCGTAGCTAAAGAAGGTGAATTGGAATAGGCAAAGTAAGAGTAACCGTAATTTACATCTCATATATTTGATTGATTGAAGACAAAAATATCTTTACAAGAATCAATTACCGTTAAAGATTGTGTAATTAAAACTTAAGGAATAGATAAAAAATAGTTGAACTATTTACTTTTTGTATTGTTTACATAGGCAAACAAATCATCTGTAAGGATTTTGCAGTAAAAAACGACAATCAAAGCAATTTTGCATAATGACGAATTATGATATTACAAAATGAATCATAATTTATATTATGTAAAATAGATTATTTCAACATCCCTCCCTGAACTACAATAAGCCTTTAAGAATGGTATCTAAATGATTTCGTATCATGGAAAAATGACCTTCATCCTTTAACAAGTTTAGTTTGGAATTCGGAAGAACCTTGTTTAAATGAATACCCCTGTATTTTGGGGTCATCTTGTCTTTATCGCCATACCAAAGTGTTACAGGAACTTGAATTTCGTCCAGAGCAAAGCCCCAATCCCAAACATATAGTTGCCATTCTTGTACTACGGCATCTATGCCTTGTTTATAGGCTTCCTGACTTCCTTTTATAAAATCAATTCCATACTTAGGTTTCTCTTTCAATAATTTTCGGTCTGGTTTGGGTAGAAAACGTTGAAGTTGCCTTAGCCTGCGATGTGGTTTTTCCAACAGAGTCTTAGAGTCGTTGGTAATAAACCCTCTCAAATTTTTATCTTCTTTACTATTGGCAAACCAATGCGCGAGTTTTACAGGAAACCACATCCCCCTTAGTTTTCCTTTGTAATTATGTGGTGCTGTTCCAGAAACAATGGCTACTTTTCTTAATCGATGACTTAGTTTATGAGCGCACGCTAACACATGTGGACCACCTCCAGACAGTCCAAAAACTGAAAATGAATCTATTTCAAGATGGTCTGCCAGCTGAGCAATATCATCGGGATAATCCAACAAGGTCCTGTCTTTTTGAAAGCTAGATAGTCCCACACCTGGGCGTTCCGGTGCTATTAGTTGAATACCCAGATGCAAAGCCGTACTGTCCATAAAGGCACTGGAAAGTCGACTCTCTTGTCCACCATGGAAATAGAAAACGGGAGCTCCTTTAGTATCACCGTAAAGAGCATAGCTTAATATTCTACCGTCTTTAAGCGTCATTTGATATGAGTTTGTGGAGTCTTTATTCATGTCAAAAAGGTTTGGATTCACTGGATAAAAAGAAACTCCATTGCCGTAGAGTACAACACCTACCGTTAAAGTTAGGATTCCAATCAGTATGCGATATTTAATTTGATTTTTCTTTTTTAATGGCATATGCAGTCCTAATTAATAAAATATCATTGTGACAATTTGACACAAAGTAAAAATATTTATATAACTTTGCAAACAGATGTTTAATTTATTTTAGGTTTTAATTACTATTATGAATAAGAAAACCGAAGATATTCTTGAATTAATCAAGTCCGGAGAACACATTTTTCTTCCCAACGTTTCCGTTGATAGCGTCATTTTCGGGTATGATAACCAAGAGTTACAAGTATTACTCCTAGAGGCTTCAAATGGGAACTGGATGCTTCCTGGAGGTTATGTTAGAAAAGAAGAAGACTTAGATGCTGCAGCGCTCAGAAACGTAGTTGAACGAATTGGCGTGAAAGATATATTCCTGAAGCAATTTCATACGTTTGGGCAAAGAAAGCGTTCTTTTCACAAAGAGATTGAGCAGCTGTTTGAGGATCTGGGAGCATCTATAGCACAAGACTTGTGGATTCAGAAACGTTTCATTTCAGTAGCATATTACACCTTGGTCAATAAGACCATAACGCAACCTAATCCTAATTTTTTTGCCAAAAGTTGTCGATGGCATAATGCACGACAGCTTCCCAAACTGTTGTTGGACCATGAGAATATTGTAACTACCGCTTTAGACTCCTTCCGGGCCGATCTAGCCTCGTATCCCCTAGCCTATCATCTATTGCCTCAAAAGTTTACTATGCCGGAGCTACATGCAGTGTTCCAATCCATCTATCAAAAGAGACTGGATAGAAGTCGGTTTCAAAAGAAAATGTTTGAATATGATGTTTTTGAACGTTTAGAGTCCCGAGTTGGTGTTGCTCATAGAAGACCTTACCTGTACAGGCACAAACAAACGATATAGGATATTATATAAGTTTATGAATGACCCTTCTGTATAAAACAAAAGCACCGATTATCAAATCAGTGCTTTTAGTCTTGTATGAAGATTTTCTCTTACAGTTCTATATTTTCAACAGTTCCATCAGGATATGTCACCGTTGCAGCGGCATCACATTCTCCGTCTCCGAAGTCAACAGTAACTTCCAAACCGTTTTTCGCAATGCTCATGCTTCCGCTGGTGATATACTCGCAATCCAATCCACCTTGTAAATCATCAATCGTTTCTACACTGTAGGTGTTTCCATCTGCTGTAATGGTCCAGTTTCCAGATATGCTAAAGATGCTATTTTGTAAATTATCAAAGGTGAAACTAAAAGTTTTTGTACCGTTTTCGGTAACCACACTTTCATCTTCCATTTCCACTGATAACTCGCTAGTTACTGTAAATGCGATAGTTCCTTGTTCAGCATCGCCACTCAACACAAAAGTTCGGGTTCCATTCACTTTTATAGTGCCGATATAAAAATCTGAGTATACCGCTGTATAGGCAATGGACTCCCCCTCCGTTTGATAAGCTACGGTCAGACTCCCATTAATATTTTCCGTTCCATTGAGCTCGCAATTATTAAAGGTGGCTACAAAACCACTTTGAGAATATTCTACAGTATAACAATCGTTTGTTTTTTGAGTGATCTTTCCGGTTGCACTGTTACTATATAATTCAGCTAAAACATTATCAACGGCGCTGGTAACATCATCCGTTTCCAAAATAGTTTTCAATTCTGTTTGGGTCAGTTCTTGTCCCTCACCTAAAGGTTTGGCGTCCTCGCTACATCCATGTAAGAGCACTAAAACAAAGCTTAAAAATGTAAAAAAGGAGGTGATTTTTGTGAATCGGTACATACTACTTAAGTTTTGAGGTTATGCATGGTCAACGAAAACGATAGGTTTTTAGTGTCTGAATGGTTGATTTATCGATGAATTACATTCAAGAATGTATCATTAATAATTTTGAATATCGATGTCCTTAAAAAATTGATATTCCTTGTCTTTCAAAAAAATGTTTTACTTTACAATAAATATTGTTTGAAAAAGATTGTGACATGAAAAAACTTAAAATTCTCCTTTTTTTAGCGCTGTCACTGGGTCTTGGTGCTTGTAGTTCCGATGATGGTGGCAATACAACAACTATAAACACTGATGTTATTGGTGTTTGGGATTTGATCCAAGTGAATATTAGCAGTGCCCAGGATATTGATTTAAATGGAACCCCTTCGGCAAACCTACTGGACGAAGTTGACTGCATTTCCGGAACCCTGTTGATTGATGGGGATTTTGTTTGGACTTTGGAACAGTCCATAATCAATATTACAGAAATTACTGGAGGGCTGTTTTTTGCTGATTGTGCAGGAAGTAGTTCCACCACAGGGATTTGGACCTCAAACGACACTTCGGTCTCTTTTGGTGGAGACAATGCTCCGATTCCTTTTAATATTGTAAATGGCCAATTGGTACATCAGATTGGTGATGATTTACCCGGAATCCAAAGTTATGTTTATGCCTTGAGGCCGTAAATTAAATAAGGTAACATATTTCAGTATTAAGATTGATTTATTCAGTATGCGTATATTTTTAGTTTTTGTTCTCTTTTTAAGTTGTGGTTGGTTTTCGTTATCTGCCCAGGCAAACCCAATTGAAATAGAAGAAAATGAAGCTAGAAATCGGATTACCTTTTACGCTGTAAACAAAACTTTTACCCCGTACGATGTGTTATTTGAGGTAAAGGGGAAGAATTTTAGGCAGAGCGCAGCAAAACCTCGATGGATACATGTGCCAGCGACTTCAAAGGTGAATCTGAAGACCATTATTCTTTTCAGGGACAAGCGGCCGGTTTATACCAAAACCCTCAAGGTGAATGATAGTCTTTCTAAAAGGGCACTGAAGAAGGAATATGAAAAATTGGATATTCCTCCGCCGAAGATTAAACCTAAGAAACAAATTACCATTTACAGCACAAATGACTGTGCTACATGCGATAGTATTGTTTCTAAACTGACTGTGGACAATTTTCTATTTAGAACAGTTTCCCTTAACGAACAACCTGAAGTAAAGGAGCAACTGGGCAAATTTTTAGCCAAATCTTCAGAAGAGATGGATTCTATCACCTCGCCTATTATTAGTTTAGGAGGAAAGTTATATAGTTGGATATCTTCCTATGAACAACTGCAGGAAGAGTTGAATAGGGAATAAATGCTCTAAGAGGTCTTTTTAGCAATAATGACCCACATTTGTTTGCTGTCCTCACGCTCCCAATCTCCGTGGTCCTCAATTTCAGAGATAATCGTGAATCCGGCTTGTATCAATTCTTTTCGGACATATGCTGGTCCAAGGGAATGTGCTCTCACCTGTTCTTCTCTGGACTTACCCCTAACCCACTCTTTCAATTTTTCAAGGAGCATTATTTTTCCTCCGGGTTTGAGCGAGCGTTTTACATGCCTAAGGATTTGTTCATGGGAATCCATTTCGTGGTAGGTATCAATAATAAAAACCATATCCAACTCACGTTCAGGAAGTTTTGGGTCGTCATAATCCCCAAGAATTGTAATAATATTTTTTAAACCTCTACTATTGGCATTTTCTCGAAGTCTTTTTAGGCGATCTTCCCTAACATCTACAGCATACACCCTTCCATTTTTCACCTTTTTGGACAAACGAGTGCTCAAATAGCCTTCATGACAACCAATATCGGCAACTCTATCCCCATCGGATAAGTCAGCCATTTGAAGTAAAGTTTCAGTATTCATCCACTCATCGCGTTCCTTCCAATCTTCCTCACCGTACTGGGCGTGTAGCCCGACTAGTGATAACAGTGCGACAAAAAGGAAGGAACTATGAGTTTTTGTAATCATATTAATCTTCAATAAGTCCTTGACTTTCAATCCATGGAGCCCCTGCAGCTTTAAGTTCTGCTTCAATAGCGGGGATAGCACTTTTTGTAAGACCTCTTAGTTCAGTTTTGATTTGCTCAAGCTGATTTTTTGCTCGAAGCATTGCAGCTTTCTGATTTCCAGTTGGACCGTATGTATTTCGTAAAGCAACCAGTCCGATAAAGCTTCCATCTTGAGGAGAAGGTGGTGTCTTCTCCCCAATTTCATTTCTGGCAGGACTACCGTTCATTTGTTTGTTTAACTCCTGTACTTGATTTTTAACGTTTTGGATTTTTGCAGCAAGTGCATCTGTAGGTCGTTCTGCTTCATCAAATGCACGCTTCATGGCATCCACCTTTTCTATACTTCTACCTAGCACTGTATTGGTTGCAGTTAAATCTTGCTGGAAATCCTGGTACATTTCCCTGAAACCATCAATTTCTGAAGTTGGTTTCGCTGGTAATGCTCCTTTCGCCAATGGTTTCACCTCAAAAGTTTGAGCGTTAGAAAGCAGTTTTAATCCACCATCAACACGCTGATACAATTCTACCGAGTATGTACCTGGAGTAGCTAGATAAGGAGACCCAAAGAAATCGTCATCATCGCTTTTTGGTTTTTTGAGCTTTACACCTGTTCTATTGGCGTATGCAAGATTCCAAGTTGCCCTATTGAATCCTTTTTTGTTAGTCCCTTTTACGGTATTTACAACATTACCTTGACCATCTTTGACCATTAGGACTATAGATGGCTTATCTTGATTCTTTTCTGCATCTAGAGCGTCCCATCCAGGGAAAGAAATATTGCTTTTCTGTTTATTCAAATTCTTTTCTCTCTCTTTCCTTGAATCCTTTAAGGATTTCACTTTTTCTGGTAAGTAGTACGTGAAAGTGGCACCAAATTCTGGGTTTTTGGCCACATATTGATTACTACCTTGTGCATACATCCCATTTTTTTCAATATACCAATAAGCTGGTCTAACTGAATACAAGCTTGCTTCATTCATTTTTGAAGTATCGAATTCCCGAAGCGCGGACATATCATCCAAAACATAGAATCCTCGCCCAAAAGAAGCTGCGACCAGATCATTTTCTCTGCGCTGTATCGTGATATCCCTGAAAGAAATTGTTGGCAGTCCGCCATCAAGCTCCATCCAGTTAACCCCACCGTTACTGCTGAAATAAACACCATATTCAGTTGCTGCGAATAATAACCCTGGTTTTACATGATCTTGAACAATTCTCCATGTAATTAACTTTTTCGGCAGATCACCATTCATAAATGACCAAGTTCTACCCCTGTCTCTACTTTTAAGTAAATATGGTTTGTAATCTCCTTCTTTATGATTGTCCAACACCAAATACACGGTATTTGCATCATAAAGGTCAGCTCTTACATCGTTTACAAATGCTCTGTTTGGAACACCTTTGATGTTTCCTAGCATAACCTTTCTCCAACTGTTACCTCCGTCTTCTGTTACTTGAAGAATACCATCATCGGTACCGGCATAAATCAATCCTTCTTGCAATGGGGATTCTGCAAGTGATGTAATAGTGTTGTAGTTGGACATGGCCAACACATCCCATGGATTATCCCAGCTTTGTTGTCTGCCCATAATGGGCAAGTTCAATCTTTCTTCGTTTCGGGTTAAATCTGTAGATATTGCCGTCCAGTCGTCTCCCCTATTATCTGATTTCCAGACACGGTATGAGGCAAAATATAGGCGTGTTGGATTATGAGGGCTCACTAAAATGGGAGCATCCCAGTTAAATCTTTCATGGGGTTCTCCTGCAGCTGGTTGTGGTTGTATAAAAACAGTTTCCCCCGTGGTCTGGTCGATTCTCCAAAGCCATCCTTGCTGGAATTCACCATAAGTAATATCGGGATTACCCGGTTCTGTAGCGGATTGATGTCCGTCTGCCCCTAAAGTTATCCACCAATCGGCATTTAAGATACCAGCGCTGCTTCGCGTCCTTGAAGGACCACCGTGCGAGCCATTATCTTGCGTGCCTCCATAAATATTGTAAAAGGGTGCGGAATCATCTACGGCCACTTTATAGTACTGTGTAATTGGAAGATTACTGAAGTATCTCCATGTTTTTGTTAGGTCATAAGATTCATACAATCCTCCATCGGTTCCGAACAATACATAATCAGGATCGGAACTTTTAAAAGCCATAGCATGACTATCAACATGTTTGCCCTTTTCATTCATCTGCTCGAAGTGCTTTCCATGATCATCGGAAACCAGCACATAGTTGCTCATTAGGTACAGTTTGCCTTCCTGATGTGGCGAAGCATATAATTCTTGATAGTAGTGAGGACCGGTTCCACCGGAAATAGCATCGGACTGCTTACTCCAAGAAGCACCTTGGTTTTTTGAAACATAAAGCCCTCCCTTTCTGCGATCAACTTCAATCGCTGCATACACCACATCACTGTTGAATGGTGAAATAGCTAGTCCTGTCTTTCCAAGATTCGATTTGGGAATACCAGTGGTTAATTTAGTCCAGGTTTCCCCTCCGTCTGTACTTTTATGAATGCCAGAACCCGGTCCACCACCTACATAGGCGGCCACAGTTCTGTGTCTATCCCAAGTTGCGGCATAAAGAATATTTGGGTTTTTATGATCCATTACAACATCTGTAACCCCAGTCCACTCATTATCACCCAATGTTTTTTTCCAGGTTTTTCCACCATCTGTGGATTTGTAGAAACCCCGTTGCCCACCTTTGCTCCATAAAGGTCCTTGAGCAGCAACCATAATAGTGTTTGAATCTTCGGGATGTACAATAACATTTGAGATGTGCTCAGACGCCTTTAAACCCATGTTCTTCCATGTCTTTCCTTCATCATGGCTTACATAAACTCCATCACCGAAGCCCGAATGCCTTCCTCCGACATTTTCCCCTGAACCAACCCAAATTGTGCTAGGATTGTTGGGGTCAATGGTTACGCATCCAATAGAATAGCTGGATTGTTTATCAAAAATAGGTTTCCAAGTTGTTCCAGCATTTGTTGTTTTCCATACACCTCCGGAACCGACAGCTACGTACCAAACACTTTCATTTTTTGGATGAATGGCAATGTCAGCAATCCTCCCTGAAGTTAAGGCGGGACCCAAGCTTCTCCATTCCAAACCTTTAAAAGTTGTGGAATCAGGTTTCTGAGAAGATAATTGAAATGAAAATAGAAAAGTAAAGATTAGGACATAGGTAATTTTTGAGCAGTATTTCATATGATTTAGTTTTCGTTGAATCAGCGATGAAAGATAACCAAAAGCATTATCCTTAATTCTAAAAGAAATGTGAAAATAATAGATTTGTTAAAGATTTTTTATGACCTATCCTTAAGTCGGTAAACAAACTTTAATCCGCTCCAATCTTGGTCTACCGCCGCTACTTTAACATCCACAAGTCCAATAGAAATTAAATGCTCCCGAACGGGTTCTCTTTTTAGGTTTGTCGGAATACTGGAGGCGCCTTTGGGCCAACTTAACCACAAAGCTCCGTCCATTTTCAGAAACGGCTTATAATAACCAGCAATCTCATGCAATTCCTGCAATGTGGTAACAAAAATGTGAATAAAGTCCACTGAGTTCTCTGAGGAATCGTCCAAAATCACAACATCTTTCGGGAAGTCTTCGAATAAACTAAAATAGTGCTTTGGAGGATTATACAGCATTATAGAAAACGCTTCCTTTATACCTAATTTTTTTGCCAGTGGTGTTCCAGAATATCCTACAGGTGATTTCAATGAGTCTAAAGATTGTTTGATTTAAAGGTAACAACACTTTTGGAATAAAAAGCAACTAAAAAGTTGCATAATAAAAATGATTTTGTAAATTAGCAACCGATTAGTTGCATATATAAATCAAAAAAACGAATATTATGAACGATGTAATTACCAAAGAGCATGTATTTGCCCACCCGATTCAAAAAGTATGGAAGGCCATTTCAGTTGCCGAAGAAATCTCCACATGGTTTATTAAAGCCGATTTTAAGGCTGAAGAAGGTTACCAGTATACTTTTACTTCAAGCGAGGAGCACGGATGTATGAACATTACTGGCGAAGTTAAGAACGCTACGCCATATACCTTGGTGTACACGTGGATGGTTGAAAATACTACCACTGAAACTCTTGTAAAATGGAACTTACATGAAACCGAAACGGGCACGAAACTATACCTTGAACATTCAGGTATTTCCAATTATCCAGGTGAATCCGCGATTAAATACTTTAATGATTATAGTGGAGGCTGGGACGATTGTTTCAACAAATTAAATACATTCCTAACTGAAGAAGTCCATGCAGGATAATGTTACGAAAGTTTTAAAGGCCATTGCAGATCCAAAAAGGCGTGAAATTTTTCACGCCTTGATTATTGCTTCCTCTGCCCTATCCATTTCACAAATATCAGGGCAGTTTGCTATTAGCCGCCAAGGTGTGACCAAGCATATAAAAACATTACAGGAAGCTGGTTTGGTTGAAATTACGGCCAGTGGAAGGGAGCGTTTTTGTTCCGCAGATGCAAAACCTTTAAAACAAATTACCGAGTGGGTAAGTTTCTATGAGCAATTCTGGGATTCTGCAATTAACAATCTGGGCGATTTTTTGGATTCTAAAGAATCCTAATCTGTTTTTTCCACAAAATGTAGCAGGCCGGTCATAGCCTTTTCTATGTTTTTACGGAAAAGTTGCTTTCCCATTAAAGCAATAATGAGCTTTTTTATTGGAGATTTAGCTTTCCAATAAGCTTCTATCTCGAGTTCACAACTGTTTTCGGATGTTGGAATGAAATGATAAAATTGGTAATACTCATCCAGTATGGGTGGACTCTTAGTAAGTTCCCCATAAATTAGGCTGCCAGGCCGTGCTTCTTTGGTAACGGTAGTGAAATTCAGATGCTTCCCGTTTACCACACATACATGTTCAGAACCAAGCCTTGTTACTTCCCTTTCATTATAATCCAATCGGTCAATCCCTTCCGTCCAATAATGCCTAAAGGAATAGTTTGTGACATACTCCAGTAGTTCGTGCGCAGAAATTGGATACGCTTTTTTAATAACAATTGGGGCAGGTCCTTCGAAGGATACATTTGTTGGATTGGAAAAACTTCGAAGTTTTAATTCCGATGGGTCTATAACAGAATAGATATATTCAACTTCTTTATCATCATAAGAATCGGTGCCTTGTCTGAATCTATAAATCTTGCTCGAATAATAGGGCGACAACATAATGTCCAATGCCAAGGTTCGGCTTATGAGGACATAATTGTCACTTTTCACAGAGTTTTTAAGCAATCTATGAGCTTCTATGACCTGTTCTCCAAAAGGTTTGCGTGTACCGTGCACTTCTATGTGCTGAAGATTGCCGCTGTGGGCTATTATTTTCAATTCCAAGTTTGGGGCCGTTGCACAGGCATTACATGGACATATTCTATTTTTTCCAAGCATTTTTAAATGACTGTAAAATGCCGTGAACATAGATTCTATTTGTGCTAATAAATTTTCTTGTGAGGGAATATCATTCTCTTTGTAAAAGAAAAGAGCATCACCTTCAATTTCAGCCAATTTGAGTTCTTGGGTGTTGGCATTAACCAAAACTTCCAGCAGTTCGGAGATAACATGTTGGCTATGTTCAACCTCCGTAGTTTGAATAAATTTAGTATATCCAGAGATGTCTGGAATAAACAGTAGTGACTTGGACATTTTTTTGATTGAGGTTGTTAGGGATTGGTCAGGGTAAGAAGTAAAAACTTACTCTTGCTCCATTTCTTCTAATAACTTTTTAAAACCTACGGCAACGCCATTAGTCCAACCAAAACCATCTTGGGTTTCATATTCTCCCCCACCAGAAAGCAATGAAAGGTCTTCCACATTATATTTCTCCATCATTTTGCCTGTGTTCTTGTAAACCCTCTCATTTAAGGCCAACCAGCGTTTCATAATTTCTTTGGCCTCATCCTTATAACCATAGTTAATAAGTCCCTTAGCGGCTATCCATTGCAATGGGGCCCAGCCATTGGGAGCGTCCCATTGCTGACCAGAATGGTCTAAGGTTGTGACCAACCCTCCATCTTTCAGGAATTTATCCATAATCACATCTTTCACTTGCTCCGCTTGTTCACGAGTCGCAATACCAAAGTATAATGGGTATGCTCCTGCCAAGGTCAGCTCGAGCGTTGTAGACTGTTTTTTGAAATTGTAATCATGAAAATAGCCAGTATCAGCATTCCAAAAGTACTCCTGAATGGCCAATTTTCTCAATTGGGACTTTCTTGAAAATTCATTTCGGGCAACTTCATCCCCTTTTATCACGCATCCACGATATAGAATGTCTTCCATAAAATAAAGAAGACAATTTAAGTCTACTGGTAAAATGGAAATAGTTTCTGTGCTACTGAAATTATCCTTTTCTCCATACCATCTTGAACTAAAATCCCATCCGGAGGCAGCGGCAGACCTTAAATTCTTATACAACAGTTGTTTTAGGGAATCGGACTCGAATTCGCTTGCAAGGTGTAAATCCTCTTTGTAGGCCTCTGGTCTTGGTGTATCACCTTCATCCCAATATCTATTCAAGTAGACATTCACCCCTAAATCAACCACATGTTTTTGTGGTCGAGCCTGTACTACCTTATCGCTGCCCTGCATCCAGAACTCATATTCTTTTGCAAGTTCTGGTAGATAATATAAAACGAAGTTTTCATCCGTTCTTGCCAAGGCATCTACCATAAGAGCATAAAATGGAGGTTGAGATCTAGTGTTATAATAATTTCTTGTTCCGTTTGGTATAAAACCGATTGAGTCAATCAAAAAACTAAAATTATCAACCATTGCCTTGGCAAGATCAGCTCGGCCATCCGCTAACAACCCCTCCAAAGTAAAATAGCTGTCCCAATAGTAGATTTCCTGAAAACGACCACCTGGAACTACATATTTGTACGGTAAAGGTATTCTTGAAGAATTTGCTATCAACGAATCTGGTCCCCTGGTCAGTTTATCCCACATCAATCCAATGTGCTCATACATGGTCTTGGTGGTATCAGTTTCAAACTCCAATGCTTTCATTGATTTATCAGCAAAATTCTCATCAACAAAGGTTTTTAAATCAAACCCTGACTCGTCCTTTGCCTCTAAGTACTCCGCTTCTAAAAGAGATATTTCCTTTTTTGGCACCAAGTCCACAAAGGTTTTGGAATCCTTAAAAGAGTCACTTAGTTGTACGTCTTTAAAAAGTTGGGTTTCATAAAAACTGTCAATTGGTTTTACCTCGGTTTGCTTACAAGAAAATACAAGTAAAGCAATTAGTGAGATGTACAAATGCTGAAATTTCATAGTGAGTTGGTACGTTGTTATGGCTTCGAAAGTTTGCTTTGAAAAGTAAGCAATTATTTTGAATTTGCGGACCACCATGTGTCGGATTGATTGGTTTATTCGAAGGTTAATTTTGATAATCTGAGGATTCACAACAATATTTATTAATAATCGTATACGATTTGTACATTAGGGACATGCAAACAACCTCCAACCTACGCGATAAAGTGCGTTCACATTTACTTCAACAAATTCAAACAGGCGGATTGACTATCGGGAAGACCATTAATTTGGCAGCTCTTGCACGAAAGATAGGTATTAGTGTTACTCCCATACGAGAAGCTTTGAGTCAATTGGAGCAAGCCAGAATTATAGAGGCAGTTCCTAACCGCGGTTTTGTGGTGACCAGATTAAGCGAAAAAGAGGCCGGAGACCTCTATGGAATTATAGCTCAGTTGGAAGTGACTGCACTTGAGAGTTCAAATTTTGATACGGAAGATATCGAAAATTTAAAGTCACATCATGACCATTTGAAAGATGCAAAGGGTGCACAGGATAGGTTATCTGCAAGATTTCAATTTCATGCGCTGTTGGTACATAAATGCACGAACAAGGTTTTGTTGCAAATTTTAGAGGACCTAAAGGCAAGACTTCTTTTTTATGAATATCAATTTGTACATGAAAATGATTTTTATGCAACTGTAAATAGACAGAATGAGGCTATAATACAGGCAATTGAAGATGACAATATTCCTACAGCGGCTTTAATACTTAAAATGAACTGGATGTCGGTATTGGAACTTGTTGGAAAGAGAATGCCGGTTGTGACCTAAAATATGTAATGAAAACTTTCGTTTTATTTATCTAAAGTACTTGTCATGAACTTTCTAAATCGGGAAATCGAAATTTTAACAAAGAACAAAAAAGAGAAATCACTTTTAAGGCAACAGGTTTCTTGCGGGATTTTCCAAGAATACGACGAATCAGAAGACAAGCATTCGGATAAAGAATAGCTTTTCTACTTTCCCCACTTTGTTTACTTTTGGGTAAATAGCTAATTCTTGAACCAAGCATTTCCAGATTTAATTTATGATGGGGTGATGCTCTGCATCAGTATCCAACTCATATTAATTGCATTATTCTATTTTTATAAAAGACAATTGCGCTTAGTCATACTTGGCACTCTTTGCTTTTTTGTTGGCGTCACCTTTATCAACAATTTATATTGGAACTTTATAAAAGAGAGCTTGCCATTGAGCATTTTATTTGGTGCTGGCAAGGACCTTTTCTTTGCACCACTTATCTACCTTTATGTCTCTACTGCCCAAATTTCAAAAGAAAAAATAAGGAGTCATGTTTTGACTCATTTGGCTATTCCATTTGTGATTCATATTGTATACATCACCATTAAGTTTGGTTTTAGGTCATTTTATGCGGAAAACTATTACTGGACCGCACTTTCTTTAGGCTATAGCGTGTTGTTTATAAAACTATTTTACCTAGTGCTAGTGGTGGTTGCATTCAAGAAGATTATAACCAAACCTTTCCTGCCTAAGGTAAAGCGAAAGTACCTGTACTTTATGTACATTTTGTTGGGATATTTTTGGTTTTCGAGTTTTTACGGAATGCTGCCATATTTAACCAAGTCCTTGTTTTTTGCGGAAAACTTTTTAGTGATGAATAGATATGTTTTTATGCCATTGGCAATGTTGGTCAACACCTACTTATTACTATTTTCGATTACCGAATTCTTTAAATTCAAATCCTACTTTGCGCCTAGCAGATTGTATCAAAAAGAAGCCGTCAATATCCTGGATATAGAAGAAATTGGGGTCAAACTCAAAGAAGATTTGGTGAACAAAAAATTGTATACTCAACCCAATCTTACAGTTGCTAATCTTGCTGATGAATTACAAATAGACACGGTTAATTTGCGACATTATTTTAAGGAGCAGCAAACCAGTTTTAGAAAATACCTAAATACCGTTAGGGTGTCAGAATTCAAATCTCTTCTTCTGAATAAAGAGTTTAAAAACTACAACTTGACTGGTCTTTCGACTCTAGTAGGGTTTCAATCTGAAGCCACATTTTTCCGAGTTTTCAAAGAGATCGAAGGTGTGACTCCCAGTGAATTCCTCCAGAAAAACAAAACGGATTGACTATTGTAGTTCCCTAATTTTTGTTACGGTAAACACGGCTGGAGTATTAGAGACATTACAATCATCAACGTTCATTTGAGCAACTATTTTGTTTGCATTTCCACTGGCGTCCAGTGTACCGGAACCGGTATATAAACCAGTACAAGGTGTATTTGGGTCAATATTGAAATCTACCCTGATGATAAAATTGGTCAAGGCCATTGTGGTTGGGTTATAATCAAAATTGAAGGTGCCATCTTGTTCATTGGTGCTGCAACATGGCACGAAGCTGTTGGTTTCAAAAAAATCTCCTTCAAATTTATTTGTTGCACTCATATTCACTATCAGCGACATGGGAACGGTAATGTCATCATTGTTGATAGTAATTTCAATTGAACCGGTATAGAAGCCTTCAACAGTAGCCGAAGTATTTGTCATAGTTTCTTCCTCACCGCTGTCACTGGAGCAAGAAACAACTAGTATTGTAAAAATTAAAAGTCTGAAAAAGTTCTGTAAAAATCTTGAATTAGCCATTGATGTTTTTTTATCAATGTTATGGATTATTCAAGCTGTACTTTTAAAAAAATACTATCAAAACGTTTTACTGATATTTATTTGAATAATGAAGTGTCTAATCCGGGAATTAAATTCAAGGCATTTTTATAATATACTTTCTCTAGCACTTCATCAGGAAGATCCAACCCGTACATGGCCCAAAACGCGTGGTACTTTTTATAGTATGGGAAGTACTCATCGGCGGTTTCCAAAACACGGAAATAAGTTGGAAATTCTTCAGGTTTCCAGCTGTCCTTTCCAAATAGAATTCTGTCTTGGTATTTTATAAAAAATTGTTTTGCCCTTCTTGGTTGTCTGCCCAATTCGGCGATGATAGCGCCAATACCCACGGACATATTTGGAATTTCTTGCATTAACTCCCCTAGCCTGTCCAGATTGTTGGCATACCATCCCATATGGGCATTGATAAACTTAGTCTTGGGATGTTTTTTGAACATTCTATGCTGTTCGTCAATAATTTGTTGCCATGGTGCGGGGTTGGTGTCGGAACGTTTTCTTCTTGGTCTGGTTTTCAGTTCTAACCATCGCTCATTGTCTTTATCCATGGAATCCCAAAAAGACTTTGGGTCCGCTGCATGAATCAAAACCGGAATTCCAAGTTCGCCGCATTTTTTCCATACAGGGTCTAGACGAGAATCGTCGATTGCTATTCTCTTTCCATTAACGTCCTTGTTCCGAAGTCCTAGGCTTTTGTATACTTTCAATCCTTTCGCCCCACTTTTGACGTCCAGCTCTAGTTGCGCTGCAGCCATCTCGCCCCAATTCGGAGTTCCCACACCGCTAAAATCGACATTGGCAAAAACTGCAAACCTGTTTGGATAATTCTCGTTTACGTTTTTTAACTTGGCCCTAAGCCCTTCCCCAGAACCTCCGCTTAAATTCACCATTATTCCCATATTGATATTATCCATATCGGTTATTAATTCAGCTAAATCTTGCGATTCCATTCTAAATTGATGGCTGTGAACGTCTATGAAGCGAAATTTTGCTTTGCTAACCGGATTTTGAGAAACGACCAAGGTCGATTTTGGGCTATACTCTTCAAAACTCATTTCCTGAGCTTCTATACTGAAACCAATGAGTAGGCAAAAAAAGATTGAAGTAATAGTAGTTTTAATCATATTTAATGTTTTGTATATCAATTATTTGTAAATAATTTTCATTTGTGTCAACATCCACCTCTTTTCCGTTTGGGGAAATAAGTTTTGTTTGCAACAAATGCTTTTTGATAATTTTTCTTGCGCCAATATCCCCTTGAAGAGTAAGAAGTTCGGGAAGTATTGAGTTATCAAAAATGGCGGGTACCCCAGGGCCTGATTGATACGCTGTAGCTACAATTTTGCTTTCTCCTTCCTCGAATGTTTTCAGCATTTCTCGCAGATAAGTTGCATCAATAAGTGGTTGGTCGGCCAGCATAATAAGAATCCCGTCCGGATTTTCTATTTCGGCAATATGTTTTAGTCCGCATGAAATGGAGTTTCCCATGCCCATTTGCCAATTATTATTTTGAATCACTTCCACATTTATGCTTGCAGTTTCTAAAATTTCCTTTGCATATGCCCCCAAAACCACATAGACATTGTCAGATACAATTTTTGCTTGATTTATTGCATCTTCCAAAAGTGTATGTTCGCCCCAAGGCAATAGTTGTTTGATTTCCCCTTTCATCCTAGTAGAGGCTCCAGCGGCTAAGATTAAAACTGAAACGGATCTTGGCATAATTTAACTATGGATTGCCCCTATTTTATGCTTAAGTAACGAAGGCACCTTCCTATTTACAACGGATAGAATTTCGCTCAAAATTGAAATAGCGATTTCTTGTGGGGTTTCTGCTCCGACATCTATACCTGCGGGCCCATGAATGTGCTCTAAAAACTCTTCGGAAACATCAGGGTGTCTTTCCATGAGCTCATCAAACAATTTTTCTCGACGTTTATAAGGTCCTAGAAGTCCAATATAGGCTCCTTTTTCAGCTTTAAGGGAGATTAAAAACTGTAGGTCCTTCACAAAGCTATGTGTCATAATCACAACTGCGGTCTGTTTGTCCAAAGTAAACCTAAAGACCTCCGGTTCTACCGCTATTAACTTATGGATCCCAGGAAAATCTTTTTCGGTTTTCTCTTCCCTAGGGTTGGCAACTACTGTTACTTCCCAACCGGTCAATGAGGCATAATTACAAAGCTGTACTGCATCGTGTTCAGCTCCTATAATCAGCAATTGGAAACAAGGATTCATTTCCTGTTCGAACTCAAGGAGTTCATCCCTTTCCACATTTTTTAAATGTTTGTTTACCGGGATGGACGTTTCATCAAACCGAAAACTGGTAAAGTACTTATCACTGTCATTCTGCTCTTTTGCATAATAGGATTTGATTTGAAATGGAACTCTTTTTTCAACAGCATTCCAGAACTGAGATAAAAATGCTCCACTGGGCTCAAAAACCTCTAGTAAAATATAGAGAATCCCTTCGCAGCCCAAGCGATAACGGCCATCGTATACCATCACTTTTGAGGTTCCATCATTAAAAACGGATTGAGCTTGCCGAAACACTTCTTTCTCAACACAGCCTCCACTGACAGCTCCAACCATATCTCCATTCTCAAAAATCAGCATGCGAACACCTGGTCGTCTGTAAGAAGATCCGTCCAAAGCAACAACAGTAGCAAGTACCGATCTCACGTTTTGACGTTTCCCAAAATGGTCAAGAATGATCTTTAATTCGTGCGTCATGACTAAAAAATCCTTTTTGCTTGAATATATGGAACCAACTCGTTGGCTTCAAGAGATTCGTTTGGTGCTAGACGGATAAATCCATCTGCTTTCGAAAGGCTCAACAAATCTCCCGAACCTGATGTGCTAATCTCTTTTGCAATTAGTTTTCCTTCCTTAAAACAAATCTCAACCCCCAAAAAGCGGGTTAAATCTGTGGCATTACTTATAGGTTCACTTAAAAATACAGTAAATTCTGGAGCCGTAACTCCCAAAGTTTTGTTAAGCCATGGTATAAAATAAACATGGTAATTCACAAAAGTAGAAACGGGATTACCTGGAAACGAAAACACGGTAGTTTTATGCAGAGCATGTTTTCCAAACCAGAAAGGTTTGCCTGGACGTTGCAGTACCTTATGAAAAACCTTGTGTACTTCAAGTGCATCAAAGGTGGTGGGTAGAAAATCAAATTTCCCCTTGGAAACTCCCCCACTTAGTAACAAGACATCAAATTTTTCCAGCAACTCACTAAGCTTATTTTTCAAAAGATTGGGTTCATCAACTAAATGATAAACATCTGCTTGGACAGACTCATTTTGCAAAAGGGCTTTCAGGGTATAGGTGTTGGATTTTCTGATTTGATGTGGAAGTGGTTTTTCATCAACATTCACCAATTCGTTTCCAGTAGCTATCACGGCAACCTTTGGCAATTTCCTTACCATAACCTCAGATTTACCAACGGTTGCTAAAACACCGATTTCTGCCGAGGTAATGATGGTGCCTGGTTGAAGCAATTCAGCACCAGAACCAGTATCGCTTGCTTTATAGTGAATATTTTGTCCTTTTTTAACTGGTTTTGTGATGCTGAAAAAATTATTTTTCTTTTGGAGATGCTCGTACATCACAACGGTATCTGTATTTTTTGGGATCACAGCTCCCGTCATAACTTCAATACATGCAGATGAATCTTCCAGACTTAGTTGTGGACTTCCTGCTTGAGCAATGCCGATTATTTGGAATGAAGTGTTTGCATCTATATCTGGGTTGTATTTTATGGCAATGCCATCTTTTGTAGCTCTATCAAATGGAGGAAAGTCTCTATCAGCTACAACTGTCTCAGCAAGTATTCGCCCCAAGGATGATTCCAACGCGACCGGTTCCACACCATAATCCGGAACATGCTTAAGAACTTTCTGTAATGCTGTTTCAAATATTATCATGAAAATAGCGTTAGTTGTAATCCATTTTTCAAAAGCACTTTTATACCAACAAATAGCACCAGTGCGGCCGTTAGCAATCGAATCCGCTTTGCGGATAGTTTTCCTAAGCTAATTCTGACACCTAATTGCCCCCCTAGAAAAACAGCGAACAATAAACCTAAAATTTCGGGCCAGAAAATTTGAAAAGAACCACTCCAAAACAGCCCCCCTAGTCCAGAGATTGAATTTACCAAAATGAAGAAACTTGCCAGGGCAGCGATTACAATTGGCTTATCCCATCGCATATGATGAAGTATGGGGGCTAAAAAAATTCCGCCACCAATCCCAACCAGACCGGAGAGTAATCCGATTGCACCTCCCAGCAGATAGGAAAGGTAGGTGGGATACTTTTTCTCGGTATTATTGGATTTATGCAGTGTTGTTTGATAAATTAATGCAATAGCTGAAACAATCAGGGCAACAGCCAGAATAATGAAAAAACTCTGTTCTTCTAATCGAAAGGAAGCTCCTAAAAACGCCAAGGGGATGCTGATGATGACAAAAGGCAAAAATCTTTTTAGATGGAGGTGTCCACTTTTGTAAAACAGTATGCAACTTCCAGACACAACGGTTAAATTACAAAGTAATGCCGTGCTCCTGATAGTCAAAAAACTGGTGACAACTAAGGCCAAAATGGCTAGATAACTTGATCCACCTCCAAAACCCACCGCTGAATATAGCGTGGCCACAATAAAAAAAGCAATAAGCAAAAGGATAAAGTCGCCAAAGGCTATGGACATAAGGCCATTATTTTGTTCATCCCACCTAAAATAGAATAAAAAGTTAAGTTAGGATATGCTTCCTGAAGTTGTTGAACGGCCATCTCACTTCGTTTTCCAGATTGACAAACAACATAAATTTCTTTATCAGTTTGATTTGGAGTGTATTGGTGTATTTTATCTAAAGAAAAATTCAATGACTCTTGAAGATGATTTTCCATGAATTCTTCTTCTGTTCTAACATCAATAAGGGAGATTTTTACATTGGATTCTCGCATGGATTGAAAGATTTCCGCACTGATTGTTGAAACCATTTCACAGTTTACAGGCTCGTAAAATTCTTGCAGCTCCTTTATGTTTTTATTTAGGGAGTTGACTTTGAAGGTAATTTTATTTATTTGTTGATTCAATCCATTGTAAAGGAGTAGTATGCCAGACAGCACCTCTCCTACACCGGTCAACAGTTTTACTACCTCAAGTGCCTGAAATGTTCCGATAATACCTGGAATAACTCCAAGTACTCCATTTTCATTGCAATTTGGTATTTCTTCAGACGAAGGCATAGTTGGGAACAAGCAACGGTACGTAGGACCATCAAGATGATTGAAAACACTTACCTGACCCTCAAAACCATGTAATGCACCATAAACAAATGGTTTTTCGAGGATAACACATGCATCATTGATAAGATAGCGGGTAGGAAAATTATCTGTGGCATCCAAAATAACATCATAATCCTTGAGAATATCCAATGCATTCTCTTTTGTCAAAAACGAATCATAGGTTTTTAGAACCGTTGACGAATTTTGCTCTTTTAATTTTTCAAAAACTACTTCCAATTTTTGTCTGCCCAAATCCTTTTCGTTGTAAAGGATTTGTCGCTGTAGATTATGCAACTCAATCACATCTTGGTCCATTAATCCAAGTGTTCCAACGCCCATAGCATTGAGATACTGCAATGCAGGTAGCCCTAAACCGCCCAAACCCACAACCAATACACGTCCTTCAGCAAGTCTGGCCTGTCCAGCCTTCCCGAAATCTTGAAGAATTGTCTGTCGTAAATACCTAGATTCCATTGGACAATGCTATTCTGGACTTTATAAATTCATAGTCTTCCAATGAATTGGCGTTGTATAGAATTTCATCTTGTTCTGGATGCACCAATGTAATTTCAGAATTGATTAAAAACTTCCTGGGACAACTGCTATCTGCGGACGATAGATATTCCATTGCAGCTTCAAGGCCTTTTGGTTCCCATATCGTAATCAATGGTTCGGGTAATCCAGATTCTTTAGTTGCAAAGGAGGTTGCAAACTTTTCTGAATCTCTATTTTCAACCAACTTCTTTAAAGACTTTAAGTCAATTAGAGGAAGATCACAAGCCAATATAAGCCATGCGGCCTTAGGATGTGTTTTATGAGCACTAAGAATCCCATTAAAAGGTCCACGATATTCGTTTTGGTCAACTATGACATTCGTATCACCCTTTAAAAGTTCCACTTGTTCTTCACGCATGCTGAGATAAACCGTGTCGCATATTTGGTTTAATAAATTATATAAGTGTTCCTGCTGGGTTATGGAATGATACTTTATCAATCCTTTATCTGACCCCATGCGGGTGCTTTTACCACCGGCCAAAACCAATCCGTATAATCTTGGAACTTCCTGCTTCATTGTGTCTTATTATTTATCAACCGCCAATTGAGGTCATAGAATTTTCAAAAATGGTTTTAGAATGTTCTGCTTGTGCCTCAAAGCCTGTTTTAGCTCGGTTTCCAATAGTTTCTAACACCACATTTTTGATTTCTTCAACCCCGTTTTCTCCTCTAATGACATCTCTAAGATTGGCTTTGGGTTTTCCATAAAGACAGGTAATCACATCTCCGGTAGCAGTTACACGAAGTCTATTACAACTACCACAAAATGTTCTACTAAAAGATGGAATAATACCAAAAGTGCCCTTATGTCCCTCAATTTTATAGTTGATTGAAGTGGATGTAGGAGGGGATTCTAATTTTTGAAAATCTGAATAGGATTTTGAAATATGCTCCAAAATTGCCTTGTAGTCCCATTTGATTCCGCTAAAGTTCTTACTACCTCCATTAAAAGGCATTTCTTCCAAAAATCGAACGGAAACATTATAGTGTTTCATCAGGTCTAAAATAGGCACGATATCCTGTTCGTTTTGTCCCTCTAAAACAATAAAATTGATTCGCACATTAAAACCTTCCGTAATCAAACGAATAAGGTTGTTGTGCACAGTGTCAAACTGATTGCGGCGGGTAATGCGCTCAAAAGTCTCACGGTTGATAGCATCCAAACTTACATTGATGTTTTTAATCCCAAGTGCTTTGAGCTCATCGATATAGGGCCCAATTAGCGTCGCATTGGTTGTGACCGAAATGTCTGGGAGTTTATCCAACGTGCTCAGTTTGCGCAGTAAAACCATAAGGTCTTTACGAACAAAGGGCTCACCTCCGGTAATCCGAATTTTATCTATCCCCTGACTGACCAAAACCTCACTGATTTTGGAGAGTTCACCAATAGTCAGAAGCTTGTCGTTCTTGACAAAGTCAATCCCTTCGGAGGGCATGCAATAATTGCAGCGCAGATTGCACCTGTCCGTTACAGCAAGCCTTAAATAATTTATTCTTCTATTGTGATTGTCAACCAACATATATTATACAAAGTATGTGAAAGATACTGCTTATGCTCTGAATCATCCTCCACTTACCGGAGGAATAAGTGCAATTTCATCATAGGAATTGATGACTTCTTCGTCTTCAGCGTAACTATTATTTACAGCCACGGCCAAGGAAGAAAGCTTATTAAGTTCTGGATAGGTTTCACCCAAAAATTGCTTTAAATCTTTTACCGTTCTTGGAACCCTTCTGCCTGTGGCACTAGAAGTGGGAACAGACAACGTGGAACTTCCCACGATGTCTTTAGTAATTCCAAACAATAATATCGTCATAAAATCAACCAATAATTTCCTTTTCAGGTACTTTTAATAATTCTGGTGTTTTGGTGAATGGCTGTTGGTAGAGTCTATTTCCTGTGGCTGCTTTGAATGCATTGGCCACGGCGCCTCCGGCTGGTGGAAGTGTGGGTTCTCCCAAACCTGTTGGTGATAGGTCATTTTGAATAAAATGGGTCTCAACAATCGGCGCTTCCTTCATTCGAATTAAGCGATATCGGTCAAAATTATTTGCAGTCGGTTTTCCGTCTTTAAATTGCAATTCGCCATACATAGAATGCCCTACTCCGTCAATGACACCACCTTCAATCTGATTGAGAGCTCCCATAGGATTTACCACAATACCGCAATCTACGACGCAGGTAATCTTTTTCACGACTGGTTGTCCGTTTTCAATCTCAACATCTGCTACTTCGGCAACATGGGTGTTATGACAATAATAGTTCACAAAACCTTGGTAAACATGTTTAGGTTTGGTTCCCCATCCAGATTTATCCACAGCGGTCTTGATAACTTCTTTCATTCTATCTGGTGAATATTGGATACGTTCATCCTCTTCAGGTTTTACTTTATCCAACAAGTCAAGACGAAGTTGAATTTTATCGACTTCCATCATTTCGGCCAACTCATCAAAGAAGCTTTGCTCAGCATAAGCCAAGAAATTGGTATATGGCGCTCTCCAAGCACCTGTTGTAATGTTGCTATTATAACTTGCAGCGTCAACTTGGTAATTCTCTACGGCACCTGCGGGAAAGAAATTGGGTATAAGCCCATACATATTGTCATTTACCGCTGCTTCTTTCAAATGATAGGCCGTAATTTTCCCATCTTTGATTCCTGCTTTGATTCTATATTTAATGGCCATTCTATAGATGCCATCTTCCATATCATCTTCTCTGGAGTAAACAACCTTGACAGGTTTTTTGATTTTATCCGAAATTTCGGCAGCTTCAATCACAAAATCACCATATAACCTTCTTCCAAAACCACCTCCCATTCGTGTCATTTCAAGAAGAATATCTTTTTCTTCCCTCCCCAACATTTTGGAAACCAATCCCGCTTTCCAGGCTGGAGTTTGAATTGGACCCACAAGATGAACTTTTTCATCAGTTACATTAGCAAAGAAGTTCATAGGCTCCATGCAATTGTGAGGCAAAAAGGGAGATTCATAGGTGCGTTCTAAGGTTTCATCAGCTTCCGCAAAAGCTTTTTTGATATTTCCATCGGAACGCATGGTGTTAAAGTTGTTGCCGTCCAATAAATCGTTCAGGATTTTATCGTGCTCTTCTGTACTTTCTACTTTGGATTCATCTTCCCAAACCGCTTTTACAGCTTCTTTTGCCTTCATTGCTTGCCAAGTAGACTCGGCGACAACTACTACCTTATCACTTGAAGAAATTTTACTGGCAAAGCCTGGGTCTTCTTCCAAAAGCGCCCTTACTTTTTCTCCAATAGTCACAACATCAATAACGCCCGGCATGGCACGGGCGTCGGTATCGTCAAAAGAAACCAACTTTTGGCCAAAAGATGGTGGGCGTAACACTGCGGCATAGACCATGCCATCTGCTTTGTAATCCAATCCAAATAAGGGTTTTCCGGTAACAATCTTTCCAATATCCACATTGGAAGCATCCTTACCCATAATTTTATAATCTTTTGGATCCTTAAGAGGAACGTCCTCCGGAATCTCCAAAAGGGCAGCTTCATTCACCACATCCCCATATCCTAGCGATTCTCCTGCGGCATTGGTAATGACTCCTTCGCTTACTGAGCACTCCGAAGGGTCCACGCCCCAGCGAGTAGCAGCTGCGCTGACCAACATGTGTTTTGCTTTGGCTCCAGTTTGTCTAAGTGCATCCCATCCAAATCTAATGGATTGACTTCCTCCAGCAACCTGTCTTTGATAATTTTCAGTATCTAAAATACCTTGCTCAACATACACATCCCTCCAAGCCACATCAAGCTCTTCGGCTATAATCATTGGCATGGAAGTTTTTACTCCTTGTCCGATTTCAGGGTTGGGCGAATATATAGTTACAGCTCCGTTATCCGATATTTTAATGAATGCATTAAAATCATTGTAATCCAGACTTGCCAAATCTATGGCAGGTTCAGCGATAACTTTGGGTTTACAGGATTGCAATAGGTTAAAACCAATTACCATACCTCCTCCTGCTAAAGAAGAATTGCGGATGAATGCCCTTCTACTTAATGTATTGGATTTATTTGTTGACATTTTTTTGTTTTTAGGTGTACAATGGAATCTTTAGTCCATATTCTCGGCAGCAATCATAACTGCTTTGCGAATTCTAGAATAGGAAGCACAACGGCAAATATTTCCGTGCATGGCATTATTGACATCCTCCTCGGAAGGATTTGGGTTGTTCTCTAAAAATGCGGAAGCGGTCATGATCTGGCCTGCTTGGCAATAACCACATTGAGGCACATCAACTTCTTTCCAGGCTTCTTGAACCGGATGTGTTCCATTTTCCGAAAGTCCTTCAATGGTTGTAATTGATTTTCCATCAATCTTCGATAAGGTAAGGGAACAGCTTCGCATGGCAGTACCATCAACATGAACGGTACAAGCTCCACACTGCCCTATTCCACAACCGTATTTAGTACCTACAAGATCTAGATGATCCCGTAACACCCATAAAACTGGAGTGTCTTCGGCCACATCGACTGACCTGGATTCTCCATTCACTTTAATTTGATACGTTGGCATAGTTTTTTGAATTGAGTTGTTGTCAGCTTGAAGTTACCAAAATTTAAGTGCACAGGGTTTTTTTTAACAGCTGCCAGGTTTTTTTAACTTTTCTTTAAATCTATTGTGGTGATTCAAAGTAATTTTCAGAAGAATTGAGCGTTTTTCAAGCAGAACCTCAACTTTTTGAAAATGAAAAATGCATTTAAATATCTATCCCTTATTGTTTTTTCAATCCTTTTTATTGCCTGCGGCAATGCGGATGACGATGTAAACTTTGATATTAACCAAGGAGAACTTGGGCAAGGAAAGGATCCCGACAACTGTTTGGGTTTCGAAGACAATGAGCTTTTACTTTCCATCCAGGACCAGTTCACCACCCTACCCGGAAAAGTTTCCATATTATTTAAAGTATCTGATTTGATTGGCAATCCAATTTCAGGACTTACTGCAAATCAGTTCACCATATATGAGCAAGGTAGAAATGATGACTGCTTTAATACCATTTCTTCCTCTGAATCACAGGCAAGGATTTCCCCGAATTCCCAAGTGTTCAGCAACAATACCATTTTGGTATTGGATTTAAGCAACAGTGTATTGCAAAGCAGTTTGGAGGAGTTAAAGGCAGCATCCACAAGTTTTATTACTAATGTTATGCCTTCTCCAGAAACCACCTCATTTAAGATGGCCATTTATTGGTTTGATGGAGAAAACGAACTTCATCTTTTAAATGAATTGACATCATCCACAACGGAGTTGACCTCTGCAATTGACGGTATAACATCTGACATTAGCAATGACCCATCAACGGATTTATATGGAGCGGTTATCAAATCTGTGGATTTCGCCGAAGATTTGTTGCAAGAGAATAATCAAGCTTCGGTAATTGGAGCTGCATCGATTGTTTTGTTTACGGATGGTACGGATCAAGCATCAAGATTTACAAGAGATGCTGCATTACAAGCTGTCGAGCGGGCAAACAGAAACATTTCGTTCTTTACCATAGGACTTGGAGCAGAGATAGACACTGAAATTTTGGAAGAAATAGGAAAAACAGCTAGTGTTTTTGCTAGTAATAAAGAAGAATTGGAGGCAACCTTCACTCAAATATCACAACGGGTTTCTGAACAGTCAAACAGTTTTTATTTGTTTGAATATTGTACCCCTAAGCGCGATGGGAGTGGCAATAACAATTTAGTAATTCAGCTAACAAATGGTGGATTGCAAGGGGCCGTTCAGACCGAATTTAGCGCGAACGGATTTACTGGAGGATGTGAGTAGCCCTAATAATAATGAAACAAAAAAGCGGCTATTGGCTGCTTTTTTTTTGTTCGATTATTAGTCACCTACCAAGCGTAACCTATTGCAACACCAAGACTTACAGCAGTAGCATCAATTGAAACTGCCAAGTCATCAGAATCTCCAGCCACATATCCAACTCCCGCAAATACATCAAGTAAGAAATGTTCTCCAAAAATCCACTGGTGCCCTACTTCCCCACCAATCGCGAAAAAACCAGCAGAATTGTTGAAGTCATCTTCAAGGGAAACGTACCCTACGGATGGACCAGCATGCCATCCCCGCAAAGCCTCATCACTTGAAAAGTAGAATCGATATTCAGCTCCTACCCCAAAACCCGAAGCATCGGAAATATTATAATAAAGCCCTGAAATTGTTAGCGTTTGAGTCTCATTTGTAGCAAACTCGTACCCTGCGTTTGCAACTCCAAAAGCTAAGCCAATAGGATTTGCCTTAACTGCTTGTTCTTGTGCATTTGAAAAAGTTAATGACAACAAAGCTATTGCCAATAGGTAAAAATTCTTCATAATCTGTTTAAGTTTATTGATTAATATTTTAGGTCCTAAAATACTTTTTATGGAGTTCTTTTTGTATTCTTTTTTTGAATACTTTTTAAAGTATTTACTTTCAATATGTTGTGAAGGAACAAACCAAAAATTGTAGTTCTAGTTAAGCTGAATTTTATCTTTTTAAGCATTATCTTGGTACCCATTAAGTATAACATATATGAAATTACGTATCAAACCTCTGTTTCCTTTAGTCTCGATTTTTGTTCTCTTGAATGTTTTTATCGGTTATTCTCAAAAGTTCCATCCTGTTGAAGGCAGATGGGATTTAGAAATGGTATTCAAGGGAGAAACCGTCCCTTCATGGTTGGAGGTACGTCATTCTGGGCATGAAACCCTTGTAGGTCGATTTGTTTTTGCTTTCGGTAGTGCCAGGCCAATATCAGAAGTAAGAATGCATGGGAATAAGTTCAGTTTTAGTATTCCAAGGCAGTGGGAACCTTTAGGAAATGATATGATCTTTCATGGCGAGTTGATTGATGACACTCTCAAAGGAACCATGGTTTATACGGATGGCAGTATAGCCACATGGAAAGGTGTAAGAGCCCCTGAGATGGCTGCAACGGAAAATTCGGAATGGGGAAAACCCATAGCTCTTTTCAATGGCAAAAATCTTGATGGGTGGTATTTGGATTCTGAGAACAATCAATGGTCTGTGGAGAAAGGAATTTTAAAAAATGCTAAAGGAGGTGCCAATCTTATTAGTAACCAGAAGTTTACAGATTTCAGATTAAAAGTTGAGTTCCGTTATCCAGAAGGAAGCAATAGCGGGATTTATCTGAGAGGAAGGTATGAAGTGCAGATAGCTGACAACAAAGGACTTGAGCCTTCTGATATTTACTTTAGTGGTATTTATGGTTTTCTGGAACCCAATGAGAATACAGCAAAGAATCCGGACGAATGGCAATCTTACGATATTACCTTGTTGGGACGTAGGGTAACTATTATTGCTAATGGAAAAACGGTGATTTCCGGTCAAACTATTCCTGGCATTACCGGTGGAGCTTTGGATAGCAAAGAAGGAGAGCCAGGCCCATTAATGATTCAAGGCGACCATGGACCTGTAGAATTTCGAAAGTTTGAAGTAATCCCAATAAAATAAGAGCAATAAAAAAGCGCATCGATTAGGATGCGCTTTTTTTTGCTTAATTGTTTATTTATTGGAGTGGTTTTAATTTAATGTTTCTCCATTTTACCCGAATTCCTCCGCCATCATGGATCTGTAAGGCAATAGAACCTTCCCCTGCGCCTATTTTTTCATCTGTAAGGTTCACCATTTCAGTTCCGTTCAACCAGGTGGTAATCGTATCGCCATTCACCAAAATTTTCATGGTATTCCATTCTCCCATTTTAAGGGCTTTGTCCTTTTCTGTATCTGGCTTTATCAGCCAACCTCGTCCATAAGACTCATAAATTCCACCGGTTGCATGTTCTGGTGGTGCAACTTCTACTTGCCATCCCGAAACTTTGGTTCCTTCGAATGTTGATCGGATGAAAACCCCGCTGTTACCGTTGTTTTCTTGCTTGAAATCCAAGGTAAGTTCAAAATTCTTGTAAAACTTCTTGGTTCCCAAGTATCCATAACCCGCTTTTGGGCCACTTTCGCAAATAAGCTCTCCATTTTCAACATACCATTTTTCTTCGCCATGGTTTACCCATCCGTCTAAATTTTCACCGTTGAATAGATCAATGGTTTCTTGCGCATACCCAAATTGTATTAGAAATAACGCAAAAACAATTAAAAGGAATTTTGTCTTCATTTTTCTAGAATATATTGATTTTATTGGTGTTGAAGGTAGTAATTTCATTGCCAATCATCCAGGTTTGGAACGGCTTTTGGTAGGGTTTTTAGACCAACGATTGTTTTTACAGTATAGACAACAACTAATTGCATCCTAATGAACTATGTAATGAATAACTCAAAAAAAGAAAGTTATGGATGTAGTAAAAGAAATAATTCAGAACAGTGCGATAGGTCCTCTATCAAACGGATATAAAGGTTTAGTACTCTCTTTATTTGCCTCAATCGTAGGCATATTGTTCACCATGTTAATCGTTTTGATCAAGTATGGCCCGGAAACGACTATTCAATTTGGGTATTAACGATAGATTAAGGCGTTGCCAAATTTTTGTGTATCCAAAGGTTTGCTCAAATCGAGTAGAAATCCGTTAATGACTGCATGGGTAATCTCTCCTTCCTTTTCCAAAAAGAAAGTGGGGTTTTGACCAACTTTAATTTCAAATTTTGGTGGATGTACGCCAAGTTGAACTATATGCTGATAACCAGGATTAAATTCCCTGTTCTGCGGATGACTACTGAAAATATATCCAACCCCATTTTGAAGCAATTTCATCGGGTCGTCCAAAAAAATAGATACTTCCGGGTTCCCTTTATTAGGCGGCACAATGGTATAACCAGATGCGTCAAAGGTTTCATATCCATAGAAGGTGGATAAATCACCCTGGTCTATAATGATACTTTTATTGTAGAATGTGTCATGACCTTCAAGGTCTACTTCTTGACGATAAATGCCCAAGTCAAGGATATATTCTTTGCCCAAAAGCTGATAGGTAACATTTTCAATCTTTAAATCAAATAGCTTTCTATCGTTTCTTGGAATCTTTTCATAATCTTCTATAGGAATGCCCAAATAACTTTCCTGGGCAATGGTATATAGAGCTGAGAGAATGGAGACATAATTCAATTTTCTAATCTCCTGTTTTTCAACATCATTAGTATATCCTCCTGATTCTATTAAAATAAGACTTGTTCCCCATTTAGCAATATTATCACCAAATGCACGGGGCTCAAAATCATCGCTATAACGCCCAACTTGTCCTGGAGCATAATTTTGAATGATGTTGTTCATATAAACAATGACCTTCATGGCATTGGAACGCACTTCATTAATATCTTTTTCGTAATTGAAGGCAGTCGCCAAATAGGAAATTGTAGCCGGTTTATTGGTCAATTCGGCATTGTAATAGGTGCTTTGGTCATGTAAGTTGAAGCCGAATTTAGCATCGAGACTATCTCGGATTCTTTTTAAAGCCCTCCCTTCGGGAGACTGTAATCTTAAAGCATCACGATTAATGTCAATTCCTAATGCATTGCGTCTTTGGTATACCTCTGCCCCATCAGGATTGAGCATAGGTAAGAAATGCAACTTCAACTTTGATAGGATTTCTCTTTTCTCTTGTTGAAATCCCGGAGCATCCAAAAAGTTCAAAATATCAAAAATTGCTTGGGTCGCGGTTGGTTCATTACCGTGCATTTGTGACCAAAGAAAGATATTGACTGGGCCAGAACCTATGCTGATTAACTTTAAATCCCTTCCTTCAATGGACCCCCCTACTTTTTGAACTTGGAATTTTGGGTTTGCATCAAATCTTTCAATCAATGGTTGTATTTGATGGTGTTTTATCCTCCGCTTCTGAAGGGAAGATTCTTTATACTGCTCGTAAGTTTCAAATAGATTGGTTGTAATGGATTCCTGGGAATAAGTCAAAAAACTGAAGCACCCCAGTAGAAGAAAAATTTTGTAACGCATAGTATTATTTTGATGGCACGGGTTTAAAATTAAACCTTTTCGTTGCTTTTCTGACCTTTTTCATGAAATCTGTTCCTGGATCTGTTTTTTCGGTGCGATATCCATCGTCCACTTCCAACCATAACGGATGTCCTTCAAACAGCGTATACTCGTAATGACCAATCAAGTAGTCAATGTTATATTTCTCAGCGAGGTAGGTTACCAACCAAATGTTGGACTTTAACTGCTCTTTGGTCAAAGGGTGTTCTTCGGTACCGCCAACGTTCTCCACCCCAATGGAGCAATGATTTAAACCAATGACGTGGCGTCCCATAAAATTTTCAGGCATCAATCTATAAATGGTACCATCTCTATCTACCAAAAATTGTGTGGAAACATTTAAACCACTCACATTTTCAATATCTGGACGCCAATTCGGCAGTTTACTGTCCTTAAATGCGTCAAAAGAGCCATCAAGTGTGGGAATCGCGGTCCAATGAAGCACAATCATTCGAGGGACAATTTCAGGAGTTTCCTGTTCAAGATTATATCGATTTAAGAGATATTCTTTGGTCAATGAAATCCGTTCATCATCAAATAAAATGGGTTTATCCACAATGGTTTTTTGCACTTGACAAGCCCAGAGCAGACTACTTAAAACGAATAGGATTGCTGCTTTTTTCATTTGACATTAGTTGTTGATGAGCTATCAATGGGTATGGCGTAGCAGATAAGCATTTTTTTTCTGCCCCACTCTCTTGCCTTTTTTATATCCACTCCCATATACAGGTCAATCCGATTTTTCCAGCGTTTGTTCATTTTATCCTTTACGTAAAAAGTATCGGGAAAAGTATCAATTTTGACCATAGTATTATGCGTTAACCCCATTCGCAACAAATCTCTGGACACCGCAATACTTTTCATTCCTGGTTTCAAAGTATCTCCCCATGCCGCAATATTTGGATCCCCTTGGGTTTGCCAGGATACGGAATTGTATGCGGATACCACTACTTCATGTCCATACCATTGATATTTTTGAGAAGACTCGTTATGTTGCAGCGTACTTTTTTGATTACAGGCAACCAAGCTGAAGAAGATTATTACCAACGCTATGTTTAAGGATGCTTTCAGTGTAATTTATTTTCTAAAACTAAGATATCGACATTACTATTCTCCCATTTTTTTGATAATGCATCCGGAACTGGGGTGAATACATAAGTAAAGGAACTTAAAATAATGTCTTCATCTCCATCTTTATCAATATCGGATGCATCCATTAAAAACCATCTACCTGAATTCGGCTGTTCCAAAACCTTGGTAGCAAACTCAAAATTCTTTGCATCCGTGTTTTCCAGATATACGAAAGACAATTCTGGAGCATTTTCATAGTCCGGGAAAGTACTAATCAACCCAAAATCAATATCTCCATCTTTATCAAAGTCACGGGCCAAAACCCTTGTGGCACCATTCAAGGGGTAGAAATAAGATTCAGTAAAGGTATTATCTCCATTATTCAAATGAATTCGCATACCATGGTAAGGTTTATGAACATAGGACTTATCAGCGTTATCTCCATTTACCGTGACGATGTCATCATGACCATCGCCATTATAATCTACAAGCTCAAACCAACTGCTTCCATAAACAGGACTGAACTCCAACACTTTTTCTGCCCTGAAATTTAAATCTTCAGTCTGATATAAAATGGTAATACTTTCATAGGCCTGAGATGTTATCGTAATTAAATCGGTTTTTCCATCATTATTCATGTCCTTAGCGAGTGTTCGGATACAACCTGGCAGGTTTATTAGCACCGTTTTGTCATATTGTAAAGAATCGTTTTGGACGAGTAACGATAGTCTTCCCGTTTCATTTCCGAACTCACTTACGACCATTTCTGCCTTACCATCATCGTTTAAATCCTCTAGGAGGGTATGAACTGGCCTGTGAAACTTATTTTGTAATGAAATGGTATCCTCTTCTTTCACAGATACCAACTTGCCTTGCTCCAGTTCTGAAGGGTCAAGAATTCCAACTTCTGTGAAGATGCTCAAGGAATCGCTTTTATTGTACCATGTTATGGGAGTATCCCCTTTGTAGAGTTGATGGTTCATCCCAGTTTCAAAATTATGGGACATCAGAGATCCGAAAATATCTCCGTAATAGAGGTCGGTGCCATTCTTCGCAAATTCCAAATAGCTGATAAATCCTCCGTTTTGGCCATCAAGGGCTACCTCTGTGGCCTCAAATAGTTCCAACGTATTCAACTTTGGTATTTTGTTTGAAGTCAATTTTTCCGGAGCCATTAAAACAATATAGTTTTGCAACATTGCCCAGTCCTTCAATTTTATTCTGGGTCTAAATCCTGATTTGACCTCATTGGGGTCTTGGTACATTTCTTCAATTTCCATACGTGAAGCCATATCAGGCAAAACAGCTTTTTCCCATATATCCTTGGGTAATGCATCAATTTTGGGAGCTATGTGGCAACTGGCGCAATATTGGTTATAAAGAACTTCTTCTGTGGTTGGTTTTTCAGGTGCACAAGAATTAAATAGAATACAGCTAAAGAAAAATAAGATTGGTAAATAGGCGGTTCTTTGGGTCTTGAGCATTTTAATTTGTTTGTTGCTAAGTAATATTAATTTTAACCAACAACCTAATTGGGAGCAGGTATATAGGTTTGGTCGTTTTCCATCATTGGAAAGGTCTTGTTGTTCCAATTGTTTTTAGCCTCGGCTATCTTTTCTTTACTTGTGGAAACAAAATTCCAATAAATATGTCTTTCTTCTGGAAAGGAATCACCCCCAAACAATAATAAATGAGAATTAGGGTGTACGGTAACTGTACAGGTGTCTTCAACTTTGCTTACCAAAATGTTGCCCTTGCCTATAATTTCGTCGCAAGCATCAATACTGCCTTTGTCAACACAGATTCCTATTTCACCCTTTAATTGCCCAGCTACTTTCAATTGATACGAGTCGGTGGTTTTAATTTCAACCATAAATAATGGAGAATAGGTTGGAACTGGTGATTTTTTGCCATAACCTTCACCGGCTACCAATGTAAAGCTGGCCTTGTCGTCTTGCCATTTGGGCAATTGGTCAGCCTCGATATGATGGAACTGAGGTTCCATATCCTCCAAGTTCTTTGGTAACGCCACCCAAATCTGGTATCCCTGCGCCGTAAAAATAGTACCGTTTCTTAAATGTTCTGGTGTTCTTTCGGTATGGGAAACGCCCTTTCCTGCGGTCATCCAATTTACAGAGCCAGGCTTAATCAGCTGTTTGGTGCCCAAGCTGTCCTCATGCATAATTTCTCCATCGAATAGATAGGTCAAAGTTGATAAACCTATATGCGGATGCTGGTCTACATCCATGTATTTGTTAGGTCCCAACCGCACTGGAGCCATATGGTCTATGAATACAAAGGGACCAATCATACGTTTTTTTCGAAAGGGAATAAGTCTACCAACCAAAAAATCGCCTATATCGCGACTTCGTTCTTCAATGATCATTCCTACATGAGACATACCGTAATTGTTTATTTTCGTGTTTGAAAGTTACAAATCTTAATCCATGAAATTACTTAAACGCATTCTTATCTTATTGGTTTTGATTATTGGAATTGTGGTCTATCTCAATTATCCAAAATTGGCCATAATTTCTGGCTATGCCTCCAAAAATATGGCTTCAGGTGTTTTTGTTGCTAACCGGACTTCAGCATCTTTAACAGAGAATGATAATAATATACCACTTATCAAACTGGCAGAAACCGAACTAAACAACGATAGCAAATGGGCTTCTGCCTCCGTATATGGTTTAATGAGCCGAAAAGCTATTTATCGCGAAGGTTTAGGCACGGTTTTGGTCAACGACGATTTTGATGAAAATAAACCCGTTCCAGCCCCTATGCGTAATCAGTCCATGGATACTATCCCCTACCCTTATGGACAGGCCGCTCCCCAGGATTCTATATTCGAAAATATTGACATGGAACGATTGAATAAGGCTGTGGTAATGGCCTTTGACCATCCAGAAACCCAAAAAACCCGTACGCTACTGATTCTTTATAAAGGACATTTAATGGCCGAGAGGTATGTTGATGGTTTTACCCAGGACACCCCCATTTTAGGATGGTCTATGACCAAAAGTGTATTGGCCACTTGTTATGGAATATTAGAACATCAGGGGAAACTAGAAATGTCGTGGCCCGCTCCCATTACTGAATGGGAAAAGGATGAACGCAAAAACATAACCCTAAATCACCTATTACGAATGCAGAGCGGTCTGGAATGGGATGAAGATTATTCCAAAATCTCTGACGCAACCCAAATGTTCTTTCTGGAAACGGATATGACCAAGGCTCAACGTGAAAAAAATCTGATTGCCCAACCAACTGAAATATGGAATTACTCCTCGGGAACTACCAACCTTTTATCTGGAATTTTAAGACAACAGTTCCGTTCACATCAAGAATATTTGGATTTTCCATATGCTACTCTAATTGATAAGATTGGAATGTACTCCATGATTCTTGAAGCCGATATTGCCGGAAATTATGTCGGCTCTTCCTATAGTTGGGCCAGCACACGGGATTGGGCTAGGTTTGGACAGTTATATTTGGATAAAGGAAGGTGGAACGGTGAACAAATCTTCAATCCGGAATGGGTGAACTATATTACAGAACCCACATTGCATTCCAATGGAACCTATGGAGCGCACTTTTGGCTCAACGCTAATGGAAAATACCCAGATGTGCCCAGAGATTTGTTTTCCTGTAATGGATATCAGGGGCAATATGTCTTTGTTATTCCTTCCAAAGATTTAGTGGTGGTCCGCACAGGATTGGCCGAAGAACCTAATTTTGATATCAATGGTTTCTTATCCGAGGTGGTGAAATCAGTGCAGTAAATCGATATTATATGTCAAAATATCGAACTAACCACAATAAAACGTCGCTTCACAACAATAATTTCATTTACGGGAACACTGGTGCTACATTTACATTGTAATAATAACGAAAGTAAATTTTTTCATTTTCATATAGTGTTCTCGTAAAAGAGTCTTGACCATAACGGCAAGGCTCTTTTCAATTTAAGGATATTCGTTTTACTAAGGAAGCCACTTATCCTTACCAAAATCAGGCTTTCGTTTCTCCAAAAAGGCATTTCTTCCTTCTTTAGCTTCTTCGGTCATATAGGCCAAGCGCGTAGCTTCTCCGGCAAAAACTTGCTGTCCAACCATACCATCATCCGTAAGGTTCATAGCAAATTTGAGCATTTTTATCGATGTTGGAGATTTTTCCAACACCTCTTGGGCCCATTGATAAGCGGTATCTTCCAATTCTTCATGAGGTATGACAGCATTTACCATTCCCATTTCAAAAGCCTCTTGCGCGGAATAGTTCCTCCCCAAAAAGAAAATTTCCCGTGCTTTTTTCTGTCCAACCATTTTGGCGAGATACGCTGAACCATAACCTCCGTCAAAACTGGTGACATCGGCATCAGTCTGTTTGAAAATTGCATGCTCCTTGCTCGCTAGTGTCATATCGCACACTACATGCAGGCTATGACCCCCACCTACGGCCCAACCGGGAACTACGGCGATGACCACTTTGGGCATAAACCGAATCATTCGCTGAACTTCTAATATATTTAGTCGATGTTGGCCATCTTGACCCACATAGCCTTGGTGTCCCCTAGCCTTTTGATCTCCTCCACTACAAAACGACCAAATCCCGTCTTTTGTTGAAGGTCCTTCGGCTGAAAGTAAGACTACGCCAATGGAAGTATCTTCCTGGGCGTCGTAAAAAGCTTTTATCAATTCACTTGTGGTATGTGGTCTAAATGCGTTTCTAACATTCGGTCTATTAAAAGCAATCCGGGCCACCCCATCGCACTTTTTATAGGTAATATCTTCAAATTCAATGGCTGTTTGCCAATTGGTTGATGTTGTCATTAAAAAGAGTTTGCCCAAAGATAACCAGAATGTGAAAATTGTAATACAGCAAAATCTGCAATAGAATCGTTGTATAAATCTAGGACTGCATTTCATCGAGATCTAACATATTTTTAAAATATGTATAGTGGATAATCGTTCATTTTAGTAAATATGAACACTTATGCATAGCCCCAAATCATTTTTCCGCCTTACCCTGTTTGTCTTTTTTTCTTTTTTGGTTCTTTCTTGCAGTAGCGAAGAAGATGTAATTCCTGATACCGATGCCGAAAATGAAACTTCGGATCCTAATGAACCGGATGAAAACGATACAGACAATCCCGATGACCCAGATGTTCCTGAAAATCCTGATACCTTAGTTTTAGAATCAGGTTTTACCATCGATGAGGAGTACCAGTTCACCAATCTCATACTTTCAGAAGATGATTACAATAAATTTTTGGAGGATGAAGGCGATATGCGAATGGTATCAAATAAAGTATTTGAACATTTTAATGATGATTTTGATTTTATCATTATTCTGAATGTCGAGGAGTCACAGCCAAATAATCTGTATTATGGATTATCAACCCCTGCGCAAAACGATATTGAAGGATTGGGAAGAAACATTTGGGACAATTCGGCTTCTTTTGGGTCTTCTGGGAATTTAAAAACCGTGATTCATATGCCGAGGGTCGAATATATAAGAAATGGTCCATTCTTGCATGAAATACAGCATTACTGGAGTAATCATGGACTAATACCGACCACTGTGGGCGGACACTGGGGCTATTCTAGTGCTGGCGGACAGTTGGGAGGATTTGACGAAATTGAAGATTTAGGGGGTAACACATATCGCGGGAGTGTGGATGGTGATGTTGGTTTCGGTACTGTTGCCAATGGAGGCAACTCGGTTCCATATTCCAATTTAGAACTTTATGCCATGGGACTTATTGGTCCAGATGAGCTTGAATCCATTGTGGTAGCTGAAAACCCAAGCTCTACTGCAGATTTCGGTGTCTTTACCGCAGATGGGATTACAACATATTCCGCTGCAGATATTATTGCGGACAATGGTGCCCGTGTACCCTCGCATGAAAATGCGCAAACAACGTTTAACGCATTGGTTGTTGTTATCTCGACAGGAACCGTACCCCAAGAAAAATGGGATACCTTGAATTCAAATTTGGAGAATTTTGCCAAACAGGGAGACCCAGATACTTCTTGGGGCAGCTTGTATAACTTTTGGAAAGCGACTTCAGGCAAAGCAACATTTAGCTTTGAAATTGTAAATGCGAATTTGAAGTAAGGTTCAGATTGTCAATATGCTTGACTTTGAGCATTAATAGAATGCCAACATACTTCCGAAATTGGGAAAAGGTTGCCAGAAAAAGAATTCTGGTCTTAACCTAATGTTGAAAACTCTTAAACTACATCCTAGTTTTCTGCTTGATTTTGAAGGAAAAAACCTTGAACTTCGTTACCTGTGCCGAACTAGGGTCAGTATCGGTCGATATGGTTCATTAAACCGAACGATATCTTAATCGTTGTGTTCAATTTAAATCCTATCAACATTCTTTACTAATTGAAAACCTTGTTTCACTCATTTTAATTTTTTTTACACTCTAATCGAACCTAGCTTTAGAAAATAAAACTCTAAAATATGAGATCGATTTTCTTTCTATCAATAATAGTATTCCTCTCTGGAAAGGAATTAACTGGACAGACAGTCGAACAAGAAATTCCATCCGTGAAAATTAAGAGCGATAATATCGAATTCTTTGTGGACAGTTTAAAACAGAAGATTCTTTCTGATACTTTAAGATTTGACCGTAAGGATTTGAGCCATGTTAATGGACGGACAAAAAATCAAAATCCTTATTCAATGCTCATAACTATAGACATGAAATATAGTTATCGCTTGGACATAGTTGAAAACCATCTGGTCAAAGAGTTTACAGATGAAATTTTAGTTCCAGAATACATTGAACATATCAGCTACTTTAAAAAAGAAAATTCGCCAATTTTAGCGGGCTACATGGCAAGTGAAGGTTGGATTTTGATTTCTCTCAAACCAAAAGTTAAACTGGACTTTGAAGTTGGCGGACTAAAATATCGGAAAGGGAAAAAGAGAAAAGGTGGAGATAATTTTCTTCAACGAAAGGCCGGAGAAATCATGACTCGAACATAAAAAACTGAACACAACAATGTTTAAAATTCATTACTTGCTCTCGCTTACTCTGAAAATCCTCGCGGATTTTCAGTTAGGTGTGTTCTCGTAAAATTAACCACTAAGCCACGCAACCACTCATTGCCTAGACCGTTGCCAACAATATGAGAAAACTACTTTCCTTAATAATTTCGATAACGTTATTGAACTGTAACTCACAGGACAAAAAATTGAAGGGACTTGAGAATTGTTTGGAAAAAGAAGAGATTCAAATTTTAAATGATGGACTTGTTGGTTTTGAATCAGAACTTGCGAAATTATATCCGAAATTGGAAAAGGAAGAAAGTTATATTGAGTTTATAAGTGACTTCACTTACGACAATATCCCGCTTACTTTTTTCCTAAATCCAGAATTGGAATCAACTCGGAATAAAATAAGAAAACTCGGAATATGGACATTATCCGACCACTCAGACGACGGAATGGGGGTAGAAATCAGATTGGATGGTGCGAAACCAGATAAAAGTATTGGGTTTTTGACTTTAACTAATGAATTTCAAAATTGCATAATTGACAAAATTTCAAGTAACGGTATTAAAAACTTTATTAAGATAAGAGGGAAAGTTCCAAATATTAGTCCGAGAATTTCAGCAGTCCAAATTTACGATGGATATGAAAAAGAGGAATTCGAGAACGAATTAAATAGATTAGCAATTGTTCTAGGGGTATTTTATGAATTTAGTCTAAATCTTGAGAATTAAAATATTGTTGGCAACAATGGCTATAACACATTGTGACAAGGAGTTAAAACAAAATTTAATTTAGAAATCATAGGCGACCAGTAACAAAACCACTATTTTCCTCTATTTTTTTCTTCAATCCATTTGGACATGTACTTGGTGCTAGCAAGTGTTTGGTGCTGCAATACTTGCCCAATAAAGTTTTGGTTTCTGTGAGCTTGTAAAACTAACTCCACAGTTTCAACGGCTTTTCTTAACTTTTCTTCCAGATTGGCTTTGCTATAAAATTTAATAAGCATTTGAATCCCATTGGATTGCGCTTGTTCCCATCTTTCTTTATGTTGATACAGTGAAACTGCTTGCTCCGCAAACGAGATGGGCTCATCAGCAATGGCTCCATTCCAGGGTAAATTCCCATGCATCCCTTCTTCTCCTATCTGTGTTGTTATGGTTGGGGTGCCATTTCGCATGGCATCGACCAATTTTCCTTTGATCCCTGCTCCAAACCGAAGTGGCGCCAAACAGATTCTTGCTTTTTGGATTTCTGCATCTAAATCTTCCGCCCAGCCCGTGATATTGAAGCCTTCCATGGGATTGTGCATCTCTTGAATTTGCTGTGGCAAATAGGCTCCGTAGATTCTTAATTCAGCTTTGGGCAACTTTCTTCGTATCAATGGCCAAATGGCTTCCTTAAGATATTTAATGGAATCTACATTGGGCGCATGCTTCCCATTTCCATAGGTAATGAAATCTTGGCGTTCTTCAAAACTGGGCCAATTTGGTTGCTCCTCTAAACTTTCCAGCATAAAAGGAAGATGTAGCAACAGCTTGTTGGGTATGTTTAGCTCTTCAGTGAGCAAATCCATTTCAAATGTGGAAACTAAAAGCGTAAGGTCGCTCCGATAAATACTTGCAATCTCTCTTTTCGTAATATCTTTTTTGAGCCATTGTTCAATGGAAAAATCAATATTTTCCTTGTGACATTCTTCGCGTGTCTTTCGCAATGAGTGTAGGTCTTCCGTGTTTAATATCCGAACGGCATCCGGTACAGATTCGGCAACCCGCCAACCAAACTGTTCTTCTACCATAAAACGGTCAAAAACGACAACGGAAGGATTTAACTGTTGTACAAAATCATCAAAACTGTGATGGTTTAATTTAAGGGAAACACAGCGGACCACTAAAGCTTCCAAATCTTCACTGAATTCGGTATTAACTGCCGTGCAACCAAAGGTTATTTCATAACCAAAGCTTATGAAAGCGTTTACAAGTTGAAGCATTCGATGACCGGCCGCAGTGGTACTTGGTTCTGGCCAGACATAACCGATAATCAGCAATTTCTTCATCGGACTACATTAAAGCCGCAAACTTCTTAGAGATGCTTGAACGCAACTTACGTTCATAATCTTCCTCCAACCACTCTTTGTAGTTTTTGGTGTTATTCATAATGCAATAGGAATATTGACGTACGCGATACGAAATCTCTTCTTTAAGTTCTTTGGCCAAAATGCGGGCATCGAACACATCTTCGCTATTCTCCACGCAAATTTGTGCATGTTGTTCAATGCTCATTTCGAGTACCTGTTTGGATTTACCGCCTTTGGCGAATATTCTTTTGTACTCTTCTTTTATGTTGAAGGTAATATCTTCGGATTTGCTAAACTTGGCCTTAAGGCTATCGGGCATTTCATACACAAATTCGCGCTCTATATCCTCGTCATTTTTAATGTTCTCCAGATAAAAATCCGGGAAATGAAAAATTTCCTGCCAATCCACAGGAGCATCCCAAGGACCGAACCTTGCGAGGTTGTTCCCCAAATCTATCACGCTGAACTCATCTTTTTCCTGCAATATCCTTGAGCCCCGCCCAATCATCTGAAAATAGAGCGTCAGAGACCTAGTGGCCCGATTCAGAATGATGGTCTGCACACTTGGTTCATCAAAACCGGTGGTAAGAATACTTACAGAAGTAAGGATAGCATTTGGAGTGTTGGCAAACCAATCCAATATTTCGCGCCTCTCGGACGCTGTATTTTTATTGTCTAAATGACGAATGTCATAACCAGCCTTTTTAAAGGTTTCATAGACATACAATGAAGTGCTTATCCCATTATTGAAAATAAGCGTTTTGGTTCCCTTGGCAATTTCTTCATAAGCCGATACCAATTTGCCTAGCATGCTATGGTTGCCATAGAATTCATCTGAAGACTTTACGGTATAATCCCCATTTATTCCCAGTTTCAGGGTACGCAAGCTTACATCATAGTTATAGAGATTGGCTTTGGCCAAAAACCGTTTTTCTATTAATGATTTAATGGACTCCCCTATAATCAAATGCTTATAGTGGTCCTTCATGGGCAGCTTAATATTGGAACTTAAGGGAGTCGCTGTAACACCCAATATGGTAGAACCTTCAAAATATTTGAAAAGTTTTCTGAATGAATTGTAATGGGCCTCATCAATAATTACCAGCCCAATATTGTTGATGGTCACTTTTTCTTCTTGAAGCCTATTGTTCAAGGTTTCGACCATCGCCACAAAACACATATAATCGTCTTGATCATGAAGTTCCTTGACCTCACTATTGATGATTTTGTTGCTCACTCCAAAACCGTGCAACATTTTGGAAGTCTGGAAGCTCAATTCAATTCTATGGGTGAGTACAATTACCTTTTTTCCCGTCTCTTGGATATATTTCCGGGTTATTTCAGAAAAAACCACTGTCTTTCCTCCACCGGTAGGTAACTGGTATAAAATATTGGTTCCCTGTGGAAGCTCGTTGATGTGCTTGAAGATTTTTTTCAGGTCTTCATGCTGGTAATCGTAAAGTGTTTTCTTGCGCAATACTTTTTCTACTTCCAAAGAAATTTTGAATTAAATGTTGGAAACTAACAAACCTTACAAAATTAGGAGTTTTTATCCTATGGATACGGGCAATGCCTTTATTTCTATTAACCTACTATCAACAACCAGGATATTGATATAAAAACGCAATAATTTGTAGCTGGTTATAACATTTTGATAATAATATCAACCGCAACTTGGAAAATTATCTTTTATGATGTATTATGTAAGCTATAACCACCTGTAACAGAAGACACCTATGCGGCAGCTAAAGATTATCAAGCAAGTAACCAATCGTGAATCCAAATCTCTTGACAAATATCTTCAGGACATTAGTAAAATTGACCTAATCACAGCACAGGAAGAAGTTGAGTTAGCGCAGCGAATTAGAACAGGTGATCAACTTGCGCTAGAAAAGCTTACCAATGCCAATTTGCGTTTTGTGGTTTCGGTCGCAAAACAATATCAAAATCAAGGTTTAACCCTACCCGACCTTATCAATGAAGGTAATGTAGGCTTGGTTAAGGCTGCTCGGCGTTTCGACGAAACTCGAGGTTTTAAATTTATCTCCTATGCCGTTTGGTGGATTAGACAGTCCATTTTGCAAGCCTTGGCAGAACAATCAAGGGTAGTTAGGCTCCCATTGAACAAGATTGGTTCAATCAACAAGATCAAGAAAACTTTTTCCTATTTGGAACAGGCTCATGAGCGCCCACCATCCGCGGAGGAAATTGCAAAAGAATTGGATATGACTGTTGATGAGGTAAAACAATCATTGAAAAATACAGGTAGACATGTTTCAATGGACGCTCCTTTAAAGGAGGGTGAAACATCAAGTTTATACGATGTCTTGAATTCAAGCGAATCTCCCAAGCCGGATAAAAATTTAATGCATCAGTCATTATATACTGAAATCAATAGGGCACTGGAAACATTATCTCCTAGAGAGGCTGATGTGGTTCGATTATATTACGGAATTGGAGACCAACAATCCATGACCTTAGAAGAAATTGGAAGCACTTTTGATTTAACTAGGGAACGTGTCCGTCAGATTCGAGAAAAGGCGATTAGAAAATTAAGACATACATCGAAGAGTAAAATCCTGAAGTCATATTTGGGAGGATAGCTAATTCAAATAAAAAAAGGGACGTATATACGTCCCTTTTTTTTATGCTTTAACCATATCACTTTGGGTGATCATGGACGGCTTAACTGACTGATGTTAATCTCTGTCAACATATCATTTAAATCTTGGATAAAATTTAAATAAGCCGAATTTTCTAGGTTTTGATTTTTCATAAGATATAGTTTATGGGGCTTACACTATAAGTAATCTAACTCTATAAGTTCGTTCGAGCTCAAAATTTCGTTCAATTCATGAAGAAAGGCTAAATATTCTTCACCATAGGTATCGTATAACATAGTACGGGCGGTTTATTATTTGGGTTGTACTTATAACGTAAACCTAGCGGAAAGATTATCCTTTAACAATAAATTGTGGTGAAATTCCCGTATCAAGTTGTGAAACTTAAAAAATGATATTCTGTAGGATTAATCTTTCGGGTTTTTGCGACCCAAATTCCGTTCAAAAGCAACAACATTGTGTTATTCCATTTCGTAAATGTCCGGTGTAATATCAAAACCCACACCCACACCAGGGCTTGAATTTGAAGGCCTGATGTTGAATTCATCGTACAGAAAGCACAGGCTCATTGGCAAGCGTTTATTTTCTATAGCGACGGACACATCCATCCTGTACAGCAGTTGCTGTTTTACTTTGGATGCCTTTTGTCTTAATTCCGGAACTTGACTTTTTTCCAATTCCAATAACAATGGAATTTCTTTTTCGTCACCGATTTCTAAAATTTGGTCTAATAAAATTAATTTGCAATCTTGGTCAGAAGCGTGTTCAAACAACTGATGAAAGATGCTCTGATGGTAATCAGGGAGATCTTGATCTTTCATGCTATGTTAGGTTTGGTTTTTACATATTACGGAGTACTTCAATTTCAAAATCAACCAATTCATCTACTTTAGGAAATTCAACTAAGAATTGGTTGTACAGAAAGTTAAGGTATTTAAGGTCGTTGTCCGTGTTGCAGACAGTTATCATTTGTTCCGTGATTTCAAGTAAGCTCACGGTTTTCATCATTCTAAGGCAGGGTTGTATTTTTTGACATGCAAAATCCACTCCTCTAAAGTTTTTTGTTTGCATATGAACTTTTACACTCCCGATAAACTCCAAAATGTTTTGTTTATACAGCCGTATGAGCTCTTCCAATAGCTCCATTTGTCCCATACATTCTGTCAAAACAGGCTTCAGATTTACCCTATCAGTTTGAAGAAATGAGGTCAGGTTTCTCTCTATTCGTTCCGTTTGGAAAGATGATTTATTGGATTCTTTTGGAGTTGTATTAACTTTTTTATTCTGTAACCCAACCATGCGGTTACCCACGGTGGATAATGCCTTCAGGATTTCTGCTTGCTTTGGGCTAAGGTTGGTTTTTTCAAACATGGCTAGCAAGGAGACTAAAATATCCGTATCACTCGATTTGGAATTAAGCAGATTATCCGGTGTTTTATCTAGGGTTTGAATTCCTATTTGCTCATAAATGACATCCAACTGTTCCATCTCGGGAATTCCAAATACCTTGTCTTCGAGACCATTTTTAAATTGGTCGAAAGATTTTTTGAGCTTCCCAGCTTCTGCTGTACCTAATTCTTCATATGAAAAATTGCTGAGCCCAATCTCCAATTTTTCTAAATACGTTAGTAATTCCCTTGTTCCCAAACTTCGTGCTGATTAATATTTCAATTAAAAATGTGGATTTGCAGCAGTCTATCCAATTTATTGTTCTATAGTGCCGTCAATTTGTTGTCAAATTGCTTTATTTGTATGTGTAAACCAACCGTCATGAAACACATACCTATTTTCTTATTCACATTGGTGCTATTTTCATGTGCAAAAAAAGCAGAAACCTTGGAGGAAAAAGCTAAGCGAATCCATCAAAAAGTCATCACAATTGACACCCATGATGATATTAATGTGAAAAACTTCACAGAAAGCATCAATTACACCCAAAACCTTGAAACACAGGTGAATTTACCAAAAATGAAAGCTGGTGGTTTGGATGTTGCTTGGCTGATTGTCTATACCGGTCAAGATTCGTTAAACGCTGATGGATATGCCAAAGCATCGGACAATGCAATCTCGAAATTTGAAGCCATTCACCGCTTGTGCAATGAATATGCTCCTGAAGATATTGAAATAGCGCTTACTTCAAAAGATGTGCGCCGTATTGTTGCCGCTGGCAAAAAGGTTGCTATGATTGGGGTTGAAAATGCTTATCCCATCGGAGAAGATATTACGAAATTTGAGGAGTATCATGAGCGTGGTGCGCGATATATTTCATTATCACATAACGGACACAGTCAATTCTGCGATTCCAATACTGGGGAAAAAGATGATATTTGGCTTCATAATGGTTTAAGTGAATTGGGCAAAAAAGCTGTAAGTGAGATGAATAGACTCGGAATAATGATTGACATTTCACACCCTTCAAAAGCTTCAATTATGCAAATGTTGGAGTTGTCTAAAGCGCCGATAATTGCTTCTCATTCTTCGGCTAGAGCACTCTGCGACCATAGCCGCAACTTGGATGATGAGCAATTACTTGCTTTAAAAGCAAATGGAGGTGTCCTCCAAACGGTAGCTTTCAGTTCTTATTTAAATACTGAAAAACATGAAAAACGAGCTGCTTATATGAAGCAAATCTATCAAGGGATAGCAGATTCTCTTGGCATTAATTGGTATGAGCGGTCATCATTTAGTACCCTTGATAAGGCGCAACAGGAAGAGTTTATGGAAAACTATCCGAAAGTGACTAAAATGGGTGATGAGAAAGCTTCCAAGAATCCTGACGCTCCAGAACAAGTTAGCGTAACAGATCTGGTTGACCACATTGATTATTTGGTAAACCTTATTGGTATCGACCATGTGGGAATCAGCTCAGACTTTGACGGCGGAGGTGGAATCGAAGGTTGGTCAGATGCCTCGGAAACCTTGAATGTCACAATGGAATTGGTTAAACGTGGATATTCAGAAGAAGATATTGCTAAGCTGTGGGGTGAAAACTTACTTCGGGTTTTGGATAAGGTACAAGAAGTTGCTTCGCAATCTTAAGATAGTTTCTTTTTACGTTCTTCAAGTCGGTCTTTAACGAATTCCACCTTGGTTTTTCCATGAGGGGCGGGATTCCCGTTGCCATCTAGATTCACCATAATAATATGATCTACGGTAACAATACTTTCCCTGTTCATCTTATTTCGGACTTCACAGTTTAAGGTTATTGATGTAACACCAAACTTTACCACTTCTATTCCTATTTCAATGATATCCCCTTTTTGGGCACTGCTCATGAAGTTTATTTCCGACATATATTTTGTGACCACTTTTTTGCTTTCCAATTGAATGATACTATAAAGTGCGGCCTCTTCATCTATCCATGCTAAAAGTTTACCTCCAAACAAGGTTCCATTGGCATTTAAATCTTCTGGTTTTACCCATTTTCTGGTATGAAATCGCATAGAATATTGTTTAATTTCTGTTCAACAAAATTTAGTCTTTTGCCTGAAAGTGTCAATAGTATTTTGACATTTAACAGAAAGATTTAGTTATTATAAAATATGTTAATCAAAAAATAAACTTTTCTTAATTCGTTGGCATATAAAATTTTGGGTCCATAAATTCAAGGAGTCAATCTAAATCAACAAACACTCATGGAGACGATTACCAGCTATTACTCCGACCCCAGTTTTACCGTTTTTAAAGTACCAAGGTGGCGAGCCAAACTCTATAAATTTTTATCAGTAGAAGTTTGGGGAAACATTCCCAGCAATCTTCAAAGATCAATTTCAGCATGGTACACTTCTTTTTATAATAAACCTATTTCCAAAAAAATTATTGAACCGTATGTGAGGATGAATTATTCAGATAAAAATTATCTGGAAAAGTTCAAGCCCCCAAACGGTAAAACAGACTTTGAATGCTTTCAAGACTTCTTTATTCGTGAATTTAAAGCCCTTCCAAGAGTTGAAAGTCCATATGTATGGCCCTGCGAAGGTTTGCTGTGTGATGAAGAACGTATAGATAATTTACGTTTGGTGTGCATAAAATCTGATATACGAACGGTGGCTGCGGTTTTTGGAATTGGTGATAGAAAAATACCCAAAGATTATACATTCACCAATGTGTTTTTGCATAATAAAAACTATCATCGTATTCATTCACCAATTAATGGGACAATCAGCAGAATCCAACATTTACCTGGCGATTTGGTTGTGTTGCGTCCATGGATTTATAAAGAAAATCCCTCCTTACCTGCATTTAGAAATGAACGTTACAATATTGATATTCTTGATGAGAATGGGAAAACATGGTATTTATCGATTGTGGGTGGACCGGCGGTTGGTACTATTGCCTTAGCTAAAAATATTGCAGTCGGTAGTAAGGTTTCCAAACTACAAGAACTGTCCCTTTTCTATTTGGGTTCAACATGCTGTATGGCAGCACCAATCTCTCCAAGATACCACAACAAGAACACCTTTGTAGAAGTGGGTGTGCCCTATTAAAACAAGGTGTTAGGTTTAGTTTTAACCAGAGTATAGGGGACCGTAAGTTTGGCATCCAAACCTTTATTTAGTTGCTCTATAAAATATGCAGATAAAAGTGGTGACTCCAGTTCTAAATTTTGGTGTACAAAAAAATGAATATTATTGAGGCCTTTATTTTTCCAGGCAGATAAGCGCTTAATCCAATCATCCAATCTTGGGTAGTCAGATTCATGATTAGCACCAACATATCGAATAAAAGCTTCATTATTGGTCAAACGCATATGCATTAAATCCCTTCTTCCGGCAGTGTCCACCAAAACATTGGCCATGCTATTCTCTTCCAACAAATGATATAGCTCTTGAGCTACTTTTTCATCATTGAACCAATCTGTATGCCGGAACTCTAAGGCCAAGGGAAATTCTTTTGGCCAATATTCAACAAAGCGCACTACCCTATCCCAGTTCTTGGGGCCAAAATTATTATGCATTTGAAGAAAAATGGTGCCCAATTTTTCCTTTAAAAGTGAAGTAACTTCGAGGTACCTATCGGTAATTTCATAAACTTTATCATTCAATCGACGCAAATGACTCACGTCCTGTGTCATTTTTGGAAAGAACTTGAATCCTACTGGAGTCTTATCGTACCATTTTTGATATTGTTCTGCCGGAAAAATTCTATAAAAGGTCGCGTTCAACTCTATACCATTGAACTGTGAAGAATAATAGACCAATTCATCTTTAGTTCCCCTAGGATAGAAATTTTTAAGGTCTTGGCGGTTCCATTTGGCACATCCTACATAGATATTGGTTTTTTCCTTGGCTTTGTTTGTGGAAAGAACCACTTCTGTATCAGGATGGTCCTGTGGGATTGTAAAATCAATTAATTCTGGATGCTCGACTTTTCCAAACTTCATGAACAATGTTTTTAATAACAGACTAAGTTATGAATAATTGTAGGCTGTTCATAACATCGTTAAAAACTAAAACCGTCTGTAGAAGTGAAGGCAGGATGATTATGTAATTTTAAGGGAAACTAATGCACATGGATTCAAGATCCAATCACCTGAAGGGCATTCGACCGGAGTTAAAACAAAGTCTTTTGCACGATAACATGAGCTCTGATGAGCATTTTCAAAACCAAACGCTCCGCCCAGTCATCAAGTTTCAAAACTCATTACTACTCGAAGTCTTTAAAAATTACATCCGAAAACACAAGGGTACTTTTTATGAGTTGTCCTTGGAAAAACGGTTGGAATACATCGAAAACGCAATCCAGAAAGACATTAAATTCAGAAATTCCCTAAAGGGAATGATTATCGGGCAATTTACTGTGGAAGAATACCAGATTTATATTCAAAATTCATCAGCATTGAACAAGCGCATGATGCATATTGTAATAGAACGTCTTAAGGATCAAGTACAGATTCTAGAGTCAGAAGTTTTAGTCTAATAAGGACTCACCATTCAAATTTGTTGACAATATATCGCTCATCAAGTCGAAATAAGGTCTGATGGCCTTGAAAGATTTGTCCACTTCTTTGATAAAATCTTTGGAATGTACTTGACCATCCGAAAAGTTACGCACGAAAATAAACTGCTTCCTTTTAATCAAATCAATATTGGGGTGTTCCTTGTCAAATCCTTTAGGTGCAGTCTTCACCCCATCCCCAACCAAATCACCCCAAATTTGTTTGAATGATTTTTCGTTGATAACATTTCGAAAATCCGAAGCATCCATTTCCAATTCTTTACGGATACGAAACAAATCGTCTTTATGTGGCTCCCAAAAACCAGTAGCTGCGAAACTACCTCCAGGTTTTAACTGAAGGTAATAACCACCTCGTAGTCTAGCTCCCAACCTGGAGAACGACCCGGCGAAATGTGTTTTGTAAGGCGTTTTATCTTTTGAAAAGCGAACGTCACGATAGATTCTGAACATTTTCATCTTCTCAATATCATCATGAACCTCCATATGTTCTTGCAAAGCAGCAAAAAATGATTTCACGCTAGCTTCATGCTTCTTAAAAGCTGGTTTGTTCTTTTCAAACCATTCCTTGTTATTGTTCTTGGCCAGTTCCTTTAAAATGCCAAAAGTTTCCTTGGATATAATTGTATTATTCACAGTACAACGATGATGTGTTATTTTTAAGCTAAAGTTAGCCATTTCTTTATCCGAGTGATAACGATTTGGCTATTTTTAAACTTTATTTTCAATATGGATAAGGAAAAAATCATCGCAGAATTGAATAGGCACAAGAAACAACCCTATTTAGACTATAGATTAAAACAAGAAACCGAAGAGTTTACCAATACGCTTTTTTACACTCTATTTGACGTGAACACTCCGGTGGCAGAAAACCTAGATGTTCTTGAAGAAAAGTTTAATCGTTTGGTAGATTTAGCATGTTGGGAACTCAAGAGACCCTGCAGTAAAGTTTGGGAAAATTATGTGGCAAAACTTCCTGAAATATTGGAAAAATTGAATCTTGATGCTGAAGCTATTTTAAGTTGTGACCCTGCATCCCTTTCAATTCAAGAAATATATATGGCATATCCCGGCTTTTATGCTATTGCCATATACCGACTGGCCCATGAATTGTACGTAAATGGATTTCCATTGGTTCCACGATTGATGACGGAATACGCCCACCGACAAACTGGAGTTGATATCAACCCTGGGGCGCAAATAGGAAATTCATTTTTTATTGACCATGCCACAGGTGTTGTGATTGGAGAAACGGCCGTAATTCATGACAACGTAAAAATTTATCAAGGGGTGACTTTAGGAGCTCTTTACGTTGCAAAGAGCTTACAGCGAACTAAGAGGCACCCTACAATAATGTCTAATGTTACTATATATGCCAATGCTACCATTTTAGGAGGAGAAACTGTAATTGGGGAAAATTCCATAATAGGCGGAAATGCTTGGTTGACAGCTTCCGTTCCTGCAAATACTACAGTTTTTCACACTCCAGAAATCAAAATAAAAACCCCTTCGAATGTCTAAAAGTATTCTAGACCTAATTGGGAATACACCCTTAGTAGAATCTCGTGTTTTGAACACCAATCCAAATGTGAAATTATACTTCAAGTTAGAAGGTCATAACCCCGGCGGGAGTGTAAAAGACAGGCCTGCTTACAATATGATAAAAAGCGGACTAGACCGAGGAGATTTTAACTCCAAATCCAAATTAATCGAAGCTACCAGTGGTAATACTGGTATTGCTCTCGCTATGATTGCGGGGGTATATGGATTGGATATTGAACTCGTGATGCCTGAAAACTCAACTAAAGAGCGTGTCCAGACAATGAGAGCATACGGTGCCAAGGTTACACTTACTTCTTCGGATGTTGGAATAGAAGGGGCTCGTGATTACGCTGAAGCCAAAGTTAAAAATGAGGGTTATCAAATGCTGAACCAGTTTGCTAACAACGATAATTGGCAAGCACATTATAAGACTACTGGTCCAGAAATATGGAATGATACACAAGGCCAAATCACCCACTTTGTTTCCAGCATGGGAACCACAGGGACTATTATGGGAACTTCTACCTTTTTGAAGGAGCAAAACCGTAATGTTCAAATTGTGGGCGTACAACCCACAGATAATTCTCGAATTCCTGGCATTCGAAAATGGCCGGAAGAATACTTGCCAAAAATTTTCAATCCTAAAAAGGTGGATACTATTATGGAGGTCAGTCAACTTGACGCCGAAGAGATGGCAAAACGACTTGCTATGGAAGAGGGCATTTTTGCCGGGGTCAGCAGTGGTGGTGCGGCTACTGTAGCACTAAGGTTAGCCAATTCCCTGGAAAATGGAACAATAGTTTCCATTGTTTGTGATAGAGGGGATAGATATTTATCCTCAGACCTTTTTCTCTAATTATTCCAATTCTTTCTGAATTGCCCTTTGATAGAATTCAAAATTGACTAAATCATTATGTTCTCCATTTTCAATGGTATATAATTTTTTATCCTCATTTGGAATGGATTCAAAAAGCTTTTTTCCGGATTCATACGGCACTACACTATCCGATGTTCCGTGAAAGATTCGAATAGGCGACCTTACATTTTGGATATATTCATAAGAAGTGAATTTATACTTTAAAATATGTCTCACCGGTAAGAAAGAAAAACGCTCCTTAGCTACATCCAATAAACTATAAAAGGGAGTTTCCAAAATGAGCTTTTGGGGTCTATTGTTCGAAGCTACTTTGGTTGCAATGCTCGCACCTAGGGAGCGCCCAAAAACTATAATCTGCTCTTCATCAAATTGCATTTTTGCATGATTATAAAACAATTGCGCATCGCTGTGGAGAGCATCTTCGCTGAGTTTGCCTGTGCTTTTGCCATAGTTTCGATAGTCCATGACCAATACTTCATAACCTAAATCTGTGAAAGGTTCAACAATCTTTCCCCATCGTGAAAGGTCTCCTGCATTTCCATGAAAATATAGAATAATACCTTTTGGATTCTCAGCATGAAACTGCAGTGCATTTAACCTCGCTCCATCTGGAGTATCGAGAAAAAATTCATCGAAATCACTAGTAAAGGAATAGTTGTAATCCTGAGGAAGTGTGGTAGGTAAAAAAATAAGCTTTTCCTGAAGAAAATAAACCATGGCTAATAATACTATACTAAGGGTTAAACCAAATAAAACAACGCGTTTAAGCTTTTGCATTGGCTCGCTTTGAGGTATGGATTACATTGATGCTAGAGCCGTCTAAATCAAACTTTTTGGGACGCGAGTGAATGATTTCTGATAACATTTTATGATAAGATTCAAAGTTGTTCAAATCCTTATGCCCCCCTCCTATCACTGTATAGAGTTTAGTGAGTTCTGGCTTTATTTTGGATAATTTTACGCTGGTTTTATACGGGATTAACTTGTCATCTGTTCCATGGACAATATGGATAGGACAGTTTACATATTTGAGCCATTTATAGGTGGGCATTGGAAATTTTATCAATAGTGACAAAGGCATAAATGGGATAAACTTTTTGGCGACTTTACTCAAACTATAGTATGGAGCATCCAAAATCAGCATCCTTGGGTTGTTCATGGATGCGAGCTTTGTTGCAAAACCAGAACCTAAAGAACGTCCGTATAATATGATATACTTTTCAGAAACATTGTCCTTTATTTTATTGTAGATGACCTGCATATCACGTTTAACAGCTTTTTGAGTTCTTCGCCCCGTGCTCTTGCCGAACCCCCTATAATCGACCATAATTACATCATATCCATGTCGAGTAAAGTCCACTGCGAACTTCCCCCACCCCTTTATACTTTTTGAATTGCCTTTTAAATAGAAAACAACACCTTTTGGGGATTGGGCTTTAAATCTTATTCCATTGATAACAGCGCCATCACGTGTTTCTACATTGTATTCTTCAATTTCCTGATTGGCATAATCGAACTCGAAGTCCTTGGGTAGTTTTTCAGGTTTAAAAAGAAAATAGTCTTGAAATAGGTATAGCAAGACACTCAGGAATACATATACCCCAATTATAATCAAAAGAGCCAAGAGCCAATCTTGCATGTCAAAAGGTTTCACCCAAAATACGAAAAAATACAGATAAGGCTTGAATACGTTTGATTTATAACTTGATGAAGTAATGTGTAACATTTTTAAGTATATTGATGTCAAACCAATATCATCAATCAAACATCTCATGGAAACCAAGGAAATTACTTCGTCTACCAAGCGAATTGAAATTGTAGATGCCCTTAGAGGCTTTTCTTTAGCCGGTATCGTAATCGTGCATATGGTGGAAAACTACATTGCTGGCCCACCACCTTCTGCTTTTGCCGAAGTAGCAAATCAGGGTATTGCCGATTCGATTGTGGATGGATTTATCCTTTTTTTACTAAGAGGTAAATTCTTTGCACTTTTCTCTTTCCTTTTCGGACTCAGCTTTTTTATCCAGATGGATAATGCCGCCAGAAAGAACCAGTACTTTGGGGGTCGATTTCTGTGGAGGTTAATCTTATTGTTGGCCATAGGGTATTTGCACAGTCTTTTTTATGCCGGGGATATCTTGACAATCTATGCCATGCTTGGGATTTTGCTCATTCCTTTTTATAAAATTGGAACCAAATGGATTGCCGCACTTGTAGCACTCCTGTTTTTAGGTCTTGGCAGATATGTGTTTTTTATGGTGAACGGAGGGAATCCAATCTTCGGACTTATGGACTATACGCCAGACAGCCCATCACTTATGGAATATTACAACACCCTAAAGAATGGTTCACTGCTTGACGTTTTTAGTACAAACGGATATGCAAGCCATTTGAACAAGCTTGACTTTCAATTTGGGGTTTTTGGTAGAGGATATTTAACCTTTGGATTCTTCCTCTTAGGTATGATTATTGGCCGGATAGGTTTTTTTAAAACCTATGAGGACAACAAGAAATTTGTTAAACGCACTTTGATTTGGTCCATCGTTATATACTTTGTTTCTATTGGGCTTATGGCCGTGACTTTTGGAAGTCTCGGAGAAAATGTGACTTTTGATAATTGGGTCGCCATGTTTGGACTTTCTGCATACGATTTGAATAATGTGGCCATGACATTCATACTGATATGTCTGTTTGTTATACTTTACAAACGAATAAAACCAAAAAAGTGGCTGTCCACATTCATACCCTATGGCAGAATGGCACTTACCAATTATTTTCTTCAGAGTGTTATCGGGACTTTTATTCTGTTTGGATGGGGACTTGGCTATTTAGGAGAGTTAAGAAATATCTACACGTTTGCCATTGCCATTGTAATTATTGTTTTCCAAGTACTCTTCAGTAAATGGTGGCTAAAACGATACCAATATGGCCCACTGGAATGGATTTGGAGAAGTGCAACCTTTCTCAAAAGGTTTCCTATGAAGAAATAAGGAGCTTAAATTATTGGAGATATTATCCAGTTAACTAGTATTGTTTTCTTCTTATCGAAATATTTTAATCACGGAAGCTGTAATCCTTTTCTTTACGCCAGAATTAACATCCAAATCTTATAACAATGGGCGTACTTCTTAAAATATTCAATTGGAAGACAGTCAATTTGATTACTTTTTTCACACTTTTAGTGTTGATTGTCCTCAGCTTTTATGGTATCTACACAAATAGATTTTACTTTTTTAAGCCGGATAACTATATCATTCCGTTTTTGGGCGGGATCCATTTTATCTATCTATATGTAATCTGGTTTAAAATAAAGGAAAACGAACTTCCAGACCCAAAAATGCGCAACCTGGAGTATGTAGTTTACACAATTTTGATTGTATACCTTTTCAAGATTTACGATAGTGCCATGGTTATGAACTCGTACACCCAATTCCAAGAGCATGTATTACCTTCCGCTTTTAGACCCATAAGCATTATTTCCTTAGTTCTTTATTCTTTGCTGCCTTTCCTGACCCTGCTTACTATTTGGTACAGAAAAAAAATGGTTGGAGCTTATAATTTTGAGAACTACAATAACAACCTCAATGTGTGGCAATAAATCAATCTAAAGGTCTCTGATATAACTTCCGTATAAATCTTTAAACTGGATTCCTTTTACAAAGCGATGTTTACTCAACTTTTTGTGGGCGACCAATCCCCAGAGTAAAAGTTCTTTCATAAAATAAGAATCTTCCTTGGAAATTTCCGGTTGATGCTCCTGCATTAACTGATTTAAAGGAATTATGGCATCTAATTTGGCCTTATATTCTTTATCGGAATCTTCATCTAGTAATTCAAAACCTTCTCCATCAAAAAACCAATGGATTAAATCATCATATTCGCTGTCCGCATCTTTTCGTTGTAGTTTATCAATCCTGGGGAAGTAATTGGTAAACAATGACTTAACAGCTTCCTCAATCAAATTTTCCGCCACGGAGCCCGCTCCTTCTTGTTCTCCTTCGTAAACAAGTTCAATTTTACCGGTTATGGATGGGATAACCCCCAGAAAATCAGTCAAGCGAACTGTTGTTTTTTTATCTCCAGACATGATGATGCGCCGCTCTGCAGTGCTCAACAGGTTTTCAAATGCTGTTATGCTCATTCTAGCACTCACACCACTTTTGGCATCAACATATTCGCTGTTTCTGGCTTCAAAACTGATTTGTTCCAAAACATCCATAGCAATTTCGGGTACATGGACGGCATCGGACTGCCTTCTGTCAAGTAACGCTTCCTGCTTGGTAATTCTCTTAGCGGTTTGGATATCATCGGGATAATGCGTCAAAATCTGAGAGCCAATCCGGTCTTTTAATGGAGTTACAATACTACCTCTATTGGTATAATCTTCAGGATTTGCGGTAAAAACAAACTGAAGGTCCAACGGAAGTCTTAGTTTAAATCCTCTAATCTGTATGTCTCCTTCTTGCAATATGTTAAATAATGCTACTTGAATTCTTGCTTGAAGGTCAGGGAGTTCATTTATTACAAAAATACAGCGATTCGCACGTGGAATCATTCCGTAATGAATTACTCTGTCATCTGCATATGAAAGCTTAAGGTTCGCAGCCTTAATAGGATCCACATCTCCTATTAAATCAGCTACGGTTACATCGGGTGTGGCGAGCTTCTCATAGAATCGTTCATTTCTATGTATCCAACTGATGGGAGTTTCATCACCTTTTTCTTTAATAAGTTCGCTGGCATATCGAGAAATGGGTTGAAATGGATCATCATGCACTTCGGAACCTGCAACAATGGGAATCCATTCATCCAATAGTTCAACCATTAATCTGGCCAATCGTGTTTTTGCCTGTCCACGTAGTCCTAGAAGGTTTATATTATGTCTGGAAAGTATTGCTCTTTCCAATTCTGGAATTACTGAGTTTTCATAACCCCAAACTCCTGGGAATGTCTCTTCTTTGTTAGAAAGTTTTTCTAACAGGTTCTCCCTAAGTTCGTCCTTAATGCTTTTACTAGTGTAAGCTGCGGCCTTCAATTGCCCCAGCGTATTTATTTTAGAATGGTTCAATTTCATTATATAATACTATCCTTTGATACGTTTTCTTCTATTTTGTTCGTAATCTTCAAAAATCATTTCGCCTAAACCTTTTAAACCGGTGTAGAAGGCTTTTCCCCTATTTGCTTGGGTAAATTCCCGAACAAACTGCATAAGATAAGGGTCTTGGGCAATCATAAAAGTGGTTATTGGAATATGCAGTTTTCTAGCTTGCTGAGCCATGCCGTAACATTTCTCAACGATATAGTCATCCAGCCCTACGCTATTTTTATAATAATCACCATTTGGTAATCGCAGACATGAAGGTTTACCATCAGTAATCATGAAAATTTGCTTATTGGTATTCCGCTTTCTGCGAAGCATATCCATGGCAAGCTGCAAACCTGCAACTGTATTGGTGTGATAAGGGCCTACTTTTAAATAGGGTAAATCTTTTATTGGGATAGGCCATGCATCATTACCAAAGACCAGAATATCCAAGGTGTCTTTTGGATAGCGAGTGGTAATGAGTTCAGCCAGCGCCATGGCTACTTTTTTGGCTGGGGTTATACGGTCTTCACCATAAAGAATCATACTATGGCTAATGTCAATCATCAAAACCGTACTCATTTGGGCCTTATACTGCGTATCCTCAACTACGAGGTCTTCTTCGCTCAATGAAAAATTTCCAATACCGTGATTGATTTGGGCGTTTTTAAGACTCTCTGTCATTGAGATATGCTCAAGTGCATCTCCAAATCGGTATTCTCGAAACTCCCCTGTATGTTCATCGCCTCTTCCCGACTTGCCTGTTTTGTGATTCCCGGCGCCACTACGCTTTAGTTTACCAAAAATTTGATCCAAAGCACGTTGACGCAACATGCGTTCCAGTTTTGCCGTAATGGAAAGGTTACCTCCACCATCGCCATCTTCACCCTCATCACCTTGCTGTCCGTCGGTATCAAATTCTTCCCGTATGAATCCTTTTGCCTTTAAATCTTCGATAAAATCATCGATGGTATAGTCATCATCGGTAAGCTCGTATTCTTTGTCCAATTCCCTTAGCCAATCCAATGCTTCCTCTACATCACCAGAAGTATGGGTGATGAGTTCCTGGAAAATCTCAAAGAGTTTTTCGAATGGGGTTTGTTCGGGTGCTTCGTATGTGGTAAAACGGAACCCTTTTCTTCTATCCATAGCCATTATATAAAATTAAGGTATTCTATATTCACACAATGACTTTTAGAAAAAAGTTAACGTGTACTAATGTTTTGGCTCCAGTATTTTGTTCAGGACTTTTGTTTTTGACCCATTTTGAATAGTGAAATCATAAGTTAGCTTGTAAAGTTTAGCAGATGAATTTGTAGCCTAAAGTCTAGATTTTTCAGCGTCTGCCCCTGAACGGCTGTTGGTTTCTTTTATTTTTTTATTTCCGAAGGGATAGGCATAACTAACTCTAAATATCCGAGAGAAACCAGATTCAGGACTGAATGTGCCATCAAAGACATCTCCAAATGCTTCTCGGGTTAAACTCCCATATTTGAAATTAATATCCAAACTCTCAAATATGTCCGTTACCGCAAATTGTAAACTACTACCGTTTTTGAATTCTTTTTTTAAACCAGCATTAAGAATACCAAAGCCTTCATTTCTAGTACTGCCGTTAAAATGTCTTGACGTATACCACCCTGATAATTCCAATGAAAAATTTGCCGGCAATCGCATGTTTTGGCTTCCATTAAAATTGAAGTGCACATAATCATGCTTTAGACGTTCATCCGTATGCAACAGCTGAAACTCTCTAATACCCAAAGTGCCATTGAAGTTGATGTTCCACCAATGGGCAATGCGAATCGGAATGTTGGTTTGTATATCAATGTTTCTTTGGTATTCCAAATTAACCGGAGCTATTACAGCAACATTACTTTGCGAGTTTCGAGTTATTTGAAAACGTGCGATGGGGTTCTGTTCATTGGAAACCAATAAAGAGATGCTAAAAGATCTGTTATTATAGGTTAGGTTAATATTATCGGTTATGGCAGGAAGTAATTGTGGATTTCCGCTAAATACCGATGTTGGTCCGTTATAAACTAAATAGGATGCCAAATCAGAATAATTTGGTCGTGTAATGCGCTTGTTATAGGCGAAATTTAGCGCTGTGGTATCGGAGAAAGAGTGGGTTAGAAAGAACGATGGAAAAAGTTTACCAAAACTACGGTCCAACGAGCTATCATCAAAAGACTGGTCCCAATACTCATATCGCAAACCTAGTTGTGCTTTCAATTTTTCATTGAAGCTATGGTCGGCAAGCACATATGTTGCAGCTATTTTTTCATCATTCTGGATATTGCTTATAAATCTATCATCCAAAATAAAACTATCGCCCTGTAATATTTCTATGCGGGCGTTATTGGTGGTTTTGGATAGTGAGCCCTTTACGCCAGTCTCGATAGATGAATTCTCGTCAATGATATGTTTATAATCAAATTTTAGAACGCCGACATTGATATCCGTCTCATTAAATCCGCGATTTCCATTATTGTAAATTTCACTTTCAGGTTGAAAGGAATCTCCATTTTCGTCAAAATAAGTACTGCGTACTTCATTGGGCGTTTGGCTATTGTAATTGATATAATCACCGGTTATGGTAAAACTATTTTGCTCACCAGTCTTTTCGAAATATGCGGAGGTGGTCAAGTTTTTTAAGTTTCCATCTCCATTCAAGTGTATTTGGGCCTCCAAAAAAGGGTCCGAGACAAAATCATACAATCCCACATTTTGAGTCATAACTAAAGGGCTTGACTGGTTAAACAATAAGTTGGTGCCAAACACGGATTCTTCAGAGAAACGGTATTCATAACCTAAATTGACATTATGATTCCTATTTATCTGCTGTGTTCTACTAGTAAAATCAATATTCGTATTTCCTCCCAAAACCGGAATTTCAGATACTCCTACCCCTCTAAATCCACTAAAAGTATCATCATATGAGAAAGTATAAGAACCAAATATTGTGGAACGACTACCTCCATAATTAAGGGAAAGCCCTGTTGTTTGCTTTAGACCTTCGCCATAACCAGTGCTTATATTAAGATTCCCACGAATACCTAAGGTTTGATTTTTGCTCATTACAATATTGATAATCCCGGCATTGCCATCCACATCATATCGAGCTGAAGGATTGGTCAAGAGTTCGATTCTTTCAATATTGTCGGCGCTCATGCCATTGAGCATACTTATTAAATCTGCCATGGGTATGCGTTGGGCTTTTCCATTAATCATGATTAGAACACCACTTTTTCCATTCAATGAAAAGATATTATTGTTTTGGTCCAAGATTACGCCAGGAGAGCGCTCTAACAGTTGTAGGGCCGTACTACCTTGTGTCATCACACTCGCCTGAACGTTGATGATACTACCCTCCTGGGTGCGTTGAATTAGTTTACGTTGCCCTCGTATTTCGACTCCTTCTAAAGTTGTCACTTCCTCCTGTAAGGTTACCGTTTGAAAATCCTTTTTAATATTGGTTGCAGAAATAGTGAATCGTTCAGAATTCCAAGTTTTAAAGGATAAAAGGTCAACTCGCAGTATATATGTACCTGGATTTGTATAGTCGATTGTGAAGAAACCATCTTCATTGGTAATGACACCGGTTTGTAAATTGTATTCAGGGTGGCTGTAAACCATAACATTGGCAAAAGGAATTGGATTGCCTTCAACATCCACCACAGTACCCGACAATTGTGCAAGTAACAATTGTCCGGAACCCAGAAAACTGATTAAAATAAGAATAGATTGTTTCATATGCATGATTTTGGATGCAAGTAGCAGGAATCAAAATCACTTTGAAAAAGAGAATGATATGTGGGGTGATATACTTTACCAAGAGACTCCATATCACGTTTTAGGTTGAATGAGTTGGAAAAACAGAGTAAAATACCTTTCATCAATTATTAACTACTTGATATCAAGTTGTAACATTTTGAATTTGATGGTGAGGACCTACCGTAGTATCTTGTATTCTGAAAACCTTTTTAAGGAATTATGCCTGTAAACACTTTAGCTACATTTACTGCATTTATAGAGCGCTATAAAATCCACCATATTCTGTTCTGGGCGATTTATCATTTTGCATGGTGGTCGCTGTTTGCGGGTAGTATTTCTGGGGTCTTTGAGTCTATAACTGAACCTTATGGAGTCGTCAAATATTTGGGCTATGTGGTGTATCAGGCTTTAGGGGTATACTTTTGTCTCTATGTGCTAATTCCCAAGTTTCTGCAAAAAGGGAAACACCTTATATTCTTTCTTTCAACCATTGGTGTGATTATACTGATGGCAACTGTTATAACCGCTAATTATTATCTGGCTGGACTTGTCGCCAACACATCGGTATATGAATTATATAATATTTATCCCGAGACTCCCATCACCATATTCAAGCATAACGCTTTGCCTTCCTGTGTCGGAGCGACAACACTGGGCTTAAGTATAAAACTGACCAAAATTTGGATTGCCTCTCAAAAGCGACAACAAGACTTGGAAAAAGAAAAACTGGAAACTGAGTTGAAATTTTTAAAATCACAATTCAACCCACACTTTTTATTCAACACCATCAATTCCATTTTTGTGCTAATACATAAAGACCAAGACAGGGCTTCAGCATCACTCGCAAAATTCTCTGAACTTCTGCGATATCAACTTTATCAATGCAATGAACCGGAAATTGCATTAACCCAGGAAATCAGTTATCTGAAAAATTATATTGAATTGGAATCCCTGAGACAAGATCTTTCCTATTTAGACCTTAAAGTTTCCATTGATAATTCCAATACTTCGAGATACAGCATCTCACCTTTTTTATTGATGCCCTTCGTTGAAAATGCATTTAAACACGTATCGCATCATGAGGACTCAAGAAACTGGATAACCATCGATTTAAAAACAACTAATGACATTCTATACCTTTCAGTAGCGAATAGTAAGCCAGAACTCATAGTGGCCTCTACCTCGGAGTCCTCAGGCATAGGTCTAGCGAATGTCAAACGCAGATTGGAACTTGTATATCCTAGCTCCCATAAACTTGAAGTGTTTAAGTCCAATACAGAATATTCCATTACTTTGGAGATAGCATTGAAAACGCAATTAACTGAAAATTCTAAAATCGCCTGATCATGACTATGAATTGTGTTGTTGTTGATGACGAACCTTTAGCACGAGAGTGCATTATTGACTACATAGCAAAAACAGAGTTTTTGAGTTTCGTTGGTGAGGCTACGAATCCATCACAACTTCTAAAATTATCTGATGGGAAAAGTATTGATTTGATTTTTATGGATATCCAGATGCCCATAATGACGGGAATCGAATATTTAAAGAATACCACCCAGCGGCCTATGGTTATACTAACAACCGCTTATCCCAACTATGCTTTGGAGGGATACGAACTGGATGTACTGGACTACCTTGTTAAGCCGATTACATTCGTTAGGTTCCACAAATCCGTTTTAAAGGCCAAAGACTATCTTCGGTTAAAAACTCAGGGAACCGCAGACTCTCTTCAGGATGACACCGAGCCATTTTTCTTTGTAAAATGTGATAGCATTTACCAAAAAATCAAGATTTCAGAAATAGAATATATTCAGGCGCTGCAAAACTATGTTGTTATTCATACCTTGGAAAGTAAGTTTATGACGCTTATGCCGTTAAAGCGAATTTGGGATTTGTTGCCTAATTCAGGATTCATTCAAGTGCATAAATCCTACATTGTCTCCATTACCAAAATACAAGCACTAGAAAAGGTAAGAGTAAAATTGACCCAAGCAAGTATCCCTCTTAGTCGAAACTTTAAAGAATCTGTATATCAATATGTTATGAGCTAACCATTATATGACTACTTTCTTCAATAATCAATGCCTGGACTCCAATACCTTTACAATATCCTCAAGACGATACCCTTTGGCCTGTAAAAGAATTAGATAGTGGAATAGCAGGTCAGCACTTTCATTTAAGAAAAGTTCGTCATTGGAATCTTTTGCCTCAATAACTGTTTCCACGGCTTCTTCACCTACTTTTTGAGCTATTTTGTTGATACCTTTTTTAAACAAAGAAGACACATAGCTATCTGTATTCTCTACATCATTTTTTCTGGAGATTATGATTTCCTCCAATTGGGATAAAAAACCATATTCTTGCTTGTTGGACTCGCCCCAACAGGTATCTGTCCCTTTATGACAGGTTGGACCAATAGGATTTACAAACACAAGTAGCGTATCGTTATCACAGTCGTTTTTAACACTGACCAATTCTAGAAAGTTTCCACTTTCTTCTCCCTTTGTCCACAATCTATTCTTGCTTCGGCTATAAAAAGTTACTTTTTTGGTCTTTTGTGTGACCTCAAAAGCTTCTTGATTCATATATCCCAACATTAAAACATTTTTAGTCGTGGCATCTTGAATTATTGCCGGCACCAATCCGTCTATATTTTTAGTAAAGTCTATTTTCATTGCTATAGTCTAATAGGGATTCCCTCTTTCTTTAGTTCTTCTTTTAAATCTTTTATTTCGATTTCCTTAAAATGAAAAATACTAGCGGCCAAAGCAGCATCGGCTTTTCCATGAGTAAAAGTATCTGTAAAATGTGAAATTGCTCCTGCACCACCAGAAGCTATAACAGGAATGTTTACAAGGGAGGACAATTTTGCCAATGCTACGTTCGCAAATCCACCCTTTGTGCCATCATGATCCATAGAAGTGAAAAGAATTTCTCCCGCTCCTCGTTCCTCAACTTCTTTGGCCCATTCAAATAAGTCTACTTCTGTAGAAACCTTGCCCCCCACTAGGTGTACTTTCCAAATTCCATCTATCTGTTTTGCATCGATTGCCACAACAATACATTGTGAACCAAATTTAGCAACAAGTTCGTCAATCAACTCTGGTCGTTTTACTGCTGATGAGTTAATAGAGACTTTGTCCGCTCCGTTGTGCAACAAAATATCCACATCTTCAACAGATGAGATTCCACCACCAACCGTGAATGGAATGTTTACTTTCTCTGCTACATGATATACTAAGTCTGCCAAGGTCTTTCTTCTTTCCTCTGTAGCGGAAATGTCCAAAAAAACCAGCTCATCAGCTCCTTCCTTCGCATATATCTCGGCCAGTTCAACTGGGTCACCAGCATCCCTCAAATCAACAAAGTTGATTCCCTTAACGGTTCTTCCGTTTTTGATATCCAAACAGGGGATTATTCTTTTTGTAAGCATTCAATCTTCATTTTTCACAGTGAGATCTATTCCATCATAAAATCCTAGATCTTGGTTATTCAAAATTTTTGTCCACAAGGCTATTTGTCCTGTGTGATAGGAAAAATGTTCCACGACATGTACAATGTTCCCTATTCCTGAAAATTCAAACCCCTGAACCGATCGTTTCTTGGTAAGCTCATCGTCCGGAGCATTGGAAAAACTCTGTTTTGCGGTTTCGACGGTTTCTGAAAGCTTTTGTAAAAGTTCACTTTTGGCATACCCGGACAAGGTTTCAAATTCTTCGTCCCGGTTCCTATTGTCATCCAAGCCTTGTAATGATGCAATACCATATTGGGTAATATTACCGCATAGATGCAAAATCAAATTTCCTATGCTATTGGTGGATGTATTAGGTTTTTTCCAAATGACTCTTTCATCCAGTTTATTCAGACAGATAGTAACCATGCGCAAACTTTCGTCCATGCGAAAGCAGGCATTCTGAATAAATTCATTCCTAAATGTGCTATCCTTGGCCATTTCCTAGAATATATTGTTCCAATTGTTTTAAACTGATTCTGTTCTCATAAATCGCTTTCCCAATTATGGTACCTTCGCAACCCAACTCAGCCAATTTAGCAAGTTCGTGAAAACTAGATATTCCACCACTGGCAATCAAATTAATCCCAGTCACCTCTTTGTCTTCCACTCCACTTCCAGTTACAAGAGTTTCTACCTTTTTTGTTTTCGTCAATATCCGTTTGTACAGTTCAAATGAGGGCCCTTCGAGCATTCCATCTTTACTGATATCCGTGCAAATCACATATTTGACTCCTTTGCTTTGATAGGATTGGATAAACGGGATTAGTTTTTTGTTTGATTCTTCTTGCCATCCTGAAACGGCAATCTTTTCATCCTTGGCGTCTGCCCCAAGTATTATTTTTTCAGAACCATATTTTTTGAGCCATCCCAGGAAAGTTTCTTCATCTTTTACGGCTATACTTCCACCTGTTATCTGATTTGCACCACTTTCAAAGGCAATATGTAAATCCTGATTCGTTTTCAACCCTCCACCAAAGTCAATTTTTAAATTGGTTTTGGTTGCAATATCCTCCAATACCTTATGGTTTACAATATGTTTTGATTTTGCACCGTCTAAATCCACTAAGTGCAAGTATTCAATTCCATGCGCTTCAAATTCTTTGGCAATTTCCAAAGGGTTTTCATTGTACACTTTTTTTGTACTGTAATCTCCCTTGGAAAGTCTTACACATTTACCTTCAATAATATCTATTGCTGGGATTATTCGCATACCTCTAGTTGTATTTTGCTCTATCTTTTGCCATCCACATACTGGAATCTCCTATTCTATTAAAACCATACGGTTCATACAGGCCATGGGCGTCTTTGGTTTTTAATGCAATGGTTTGGACATTTTTAATAATCGGATGATTCAGAATGTATTCTATCAACATTTTACCAAGCCCCTTGCCTTTATGTGCATCAAAAATAAGCACATCCATTATGTAGGCAAGAACCAATTTGTCTGTTAGTACCCGTGCAAAACCTACTTGCTCATTGGTTTTGGAATAGACCCCAAAACATATTGAATTTTCTATTGTAGACTTTGTCATTTCCATAGTCCTATAATCTCCCCAGTACGAGTTTTTAACTTCCTGGTGTATCCTGCTAATATTTAGTTTACTCTTTTCTGTTGATATATAAAATTCAGCATTCATTACAGCTCTAAAAAATTTCGTAAAATACGTTCACCAATAACACTACTTTTTTCTGGATGGAATTGGGTTCCATAGAAATTATCTTTTTGCAATGCGGCACTATAAGACAAAGCGTATTCCGATTCTGCAATAGTTTCATCACCAAGAGGCGCATAATAACTATGCACCAAATAGATATGTGATTTCTCTGGGACGGCAGTAAACAAATCCGATTTCAAACTACTAATTTCATTCCATCCAATTTGTGGAACCTTTACAGATTTCGGAAATTTCACCACATCCAAATCAAATATTCCAAGTCCTTTCGTATTGCCTTCCTCAGAAAAATTGCACATCAATTGCATTCCCAAGCAAATCCCTAAAACGGGTTGTTTTAATTGCGGTACAATTTCGTCCAAACCGCTCAATCTTAATTTTGACATTGCAGAACTAGCCTCCCCTACTCCTGGAAATATCACTTTGTCTGCATTTTGGATTTCTTCCACAGTATCACTTAAAATTGCTTCGTATCCTAACCGTTGTATCGCAAACTTGATACTTTGAATATTTCCAGCACCATAGTTGATAATAACTATTTTCATCTATAAAACCCCCTTTGTGGATGGTAGAACCATCTTTTCAACATCTCGTTTTACTGCCATTTTAATTGACTTTGCAAATGCCTTGAAAATGGCTTCAATTTTATGATGCTCGTTTGTGCCCTCCGCCTTGATGTTCAAATTTGCTTTGGCTCCATCCGAAAATGATTTGAAAAAGTGCATAAACATTTCAGCGGGCATATCCCCGACTTTTTCACGTTTAAAATCTGCATCCCAAACCAACCAATTACGACCACCAAAATCGATGGCAACTTGTGCCAAACAATCATCCATGGGTAAACAAAAGCCATAGCGTTCTATGCCTAATTTATTCCCCAAAACTGTGGAAAACAACTCTCCCAAAGCAATGGCCGTATCCTCAATGGTATGGTGCTCATCTACCTCTAAATCACCATCAACTTTTATGTCCAAATCCATTTGTCCATGCCTGGCAAGCTGATCCAACATATGGTCGAAGAATGAAAGACCAGTGTCTATGTCGCTTTTTCCGGTCCCATCAAGATTAAGTTTGATTTTGATGTCAGTTTCATTGGTTTTCCGTGAGATTTCTGAGACCCTGGATTCCAATTTCAAAAATTCGTAAATCTTTTCCCAATCATTGTTCTCCAACACAATGAAATTGTCCAATTCACCTCGTTTTACTGTAATCTCGTCAGTTCCCAGATTCGTTTCATCATTGATGAAAATGCCCTTTGCTCCCAGGTTTTTTGCAAGTTCCATGTCGGTTAACCGATCTCCAAGGACAAATGAATTTTTTAAGTCATATTCCTCAGTAAAATATTCAGTCAATAAACCGGTACCCGGCTTTCGTGTATCTGCATTGTCTTTTGGGAAAGTGCGGTCAATGAAAATTTTATCAAACACTACACCCTCATTTTCGAAGGACTTTAAAATGAAATTATGCACGGGCCAAAAGGTTTCTTCTGGAAAAATAGCTGTTCCCAAACCGTCTTGATTGGTAATCATGACCAATTCATAATCCAGCTCTTTTGCAATCTTCCCCAAATAAGTAAATGCCTTGGGATAGAAATCCAGTTTTTCAAAAGAATCAATTTGCTCATCTGCAGGCTCCTTGATCATTGTTCCATCTCGATCTATAAAAAGTACTTTTTTGCCCATTAGTTCAGTTCTTTTAAAATAGCAATTAGTTTTTTATTTTCTTCTGGAGTACCAACCGTAAATCGCAATGTGTTTTCACATAAAGGCTGATTACTCCTGTTTCTAACAACTACATTGGCATCAAGCAGTTGTTGGTATCGTTTACCGGCATCATCTACTTTCACCAATACAAAATTCGCGTCTGAAGCATAGATTTCTTCAATAAAAACCACCTTCTTTAGTGCATTGACCAAGGTATTACGTTCTTTCAAAATTTGTGCGACCTCCTCTTGCACCAATGTATCATCCAATACCCTTTTTAGTGCTTTGTATTGCGTTAGTTGATTAACATTATATGGTGGTTTAATCTTGTTGAGAATGGCAATTATTTCTGCGGATGCATAACATATTCCCAAACGAATACCTGCCATTCCATACGCCTTGGACAAGGTCTGGGTGATGATTAGATTAGGATAGCTACTCAAAGTAGATATCCAACTCTCATTTTTAGAGAAATCTATATAGGCTTCATCAATTACAACTAGACCACCAAAGTTTTCCAGTAGTTCCTCTATATTTTTCCTTTGAAAGACATTCCCTGTCGGATTGTTGGGTGAACAGATGAAAACAATTTTGGAATTTTCATCAACCTTTTCCAAAATCCGTGGTACATCTGGTTCAAAATCCGAGGTCAACAAAACTTCCCTGTTCTCAATCGCATTGATTCCAGCCAATACCTTGTACATACCATAGGTTGGTGGTAGAGTGATGATGCTGTCTTGATTTGGCTCGCAAAAGGCCCTAAAAATCAAATCCAGAACTTCATCACTACCATTTCCTAAAAGAATGTTTTGTTCGGGAATTTGTTTCTGTTCCGATAAAAGTGTCTTTAAACTGCGTTGTTGTGGGTCAGGATAGCGATTCAAGCCATTTTCAAAAGGATTTTCATTGGCATCCAAAAAAATCATTTTAGACCCATCCGAAACGTACTCATCCCTTGCCGATGAATATGGTTGTAAACCTTTTACAGTTTCCCTCACCAATTTATCTATGTTGAAAGCAGATATCATTTTAAACTTTTTAATCGAATAGTAACAGCATTTTTGTGTGCATCCAACCCTTCAGCCTCTGCCATTAGCTCAATTGCATTCCCAATACCCAATATTCCTTCCTTACTTATTTTTTGAAATGTTATGCTCTTCATAAAACTATCAAGATTCACACCGCTATACTGCTTTGCATAGCCATTTGTTGGTAACGTATGATTGGTTCCCGAAGCATAGTCCCCAGCACTTTCTGGAGTATAGTTTCCAATAAAAACCGAGCCTGCATTAATTGTATTTTCAATGTAAAAATCTTCATTCTCCACACATACTATATAGTGTTCTGGTCCATATTCATTAATCAAGTCAACTGCTTCCAGGTCGGTATTAACCAAAATGAGTTTGCTGTTTTCAATTGCTTTTTCAGCAATGGCTCTTCGTGGAAGTGCTTTTATTTGATTTTCAACCTCTACGGCCACACTATCCAATAGTTTTTCTGAAGTGGAAACCAATATAACTTGACTATCAGTTCCATGCTCCGCTTGGCTCAATAAATCTGAAGCTACAAACGACGGTATAGCTGAATCATCGGCAACTACCAACAATTCGCTAGGTCCAGCAGGCATATCAATGGCAACACCATATTTTGTAGCCAATTGTTTTGCAACTGTTACATACTGATTTCCTGGTCCAAAAATCTTATAAACTTTAGGGATGGTCTTTGTACCAAAAGTCATTCCCGCTATGGCCTGAATCCCCCCTACTTTGAAGATTTGGGTCACACCACAAAGATTGGCAGTGTATAAAATGGTTGGATTGATTTTTCCAAACTCATCTGGAGGTGTGCAAAGCACAATTTCTTTGCAACCTGCAATCTTAGCTGGAACGGCCAACATTAAAATTGTTGAAAACAAGGGGGCTGTACCTCCTGGAATGTACAATCCAATTTTCTGAATGGTTCTTTTTTCTTGCCAACAGGAAACCCCTGGCATAGTTTCCAAGTCAACCCTGTCCGTTTTTTGCGCAGCGTGAAATTTTTCAATATTCTTCTTCGCTAAAGCAATAGCTTGCTTCAATTCTTGCGGAACTTGATTGGAAGCTTTTTCAATTTCTTCTTTAGTAACTAAAAAGGAATCCAAGCTGGCTTTATCAAATTTTTCCGTGTAATCCCTAACGGCAGAATCCCCCAGAGTTTTTATCTCCTCAAAAATCTGAGTAACCGTTTCTTCAATATCAGAAACGGTTTGGGTGGGTCGTTTTAATATTCGCTCCCAATCTATTTTCTGTGGGTAGTTGATACGCTGCATTACACTACCATTTTTTCAATTGGGCATACTAAAATCCCCTCAGCTCCAGCCAATTTTAACTCGTCAATGACCTCCCAGAAAGTATTCTTTTTGATGACTGTATGTACTGAACTCCAGCCTTCTTCAGCCAATGGCAAAACCGTAGGGCTTCGCATTCCAGGCAATAGCGCAATAATCTTTTCTAATTTATCATTAGGTGCATTTAGCAAGACATATTTGTTCTGTCTCGCTTGTAAAACCGAGTTGATTCTGAATCTTAGTTTCTCCAGAATCTCATTTCGTTCATCGGATATTTTTGGTGATACCGCAAGCACAGCTTCACTTTCCAAAATCACTTCAACCTCTTTTAAATTGTTTTTGAAGAGTGTACTTCCACTTGAAACAATATCGCAAATACCATCAGCAAGTCCAATATTGGGCGCTATTTCTACCGAACCGTTAATAATATGCAAGTCCGCGCTTACCCCTTTTGATTTTAGATAATCATTTACAGTGTTTGGGTAAGAAGTTGCAATACGTTTTCCTTCAAAATCCTCAACCGAGTTATACGTAACTCCTTTGGGTACGGCCAAGCAAACCCTGCATTTAGAAAAATTCAACTTCTCAGCTATGGAAATATCGCCACCTTTTTCTACCAAAACATTTTCCCCTAGAATAGCAATATCTACTACCCCATCTCTTAGATACTGTGGAATATCACCATTTCTAAGGTATAAAACCTCTAAAGGGAAGTTACGGGCAGTAGCTTTTAACTGGTCTTTTCCATTATCTATGGAAATTCCACAATCTTTTAAAATCGTTAACGAGTCTTGGTTTAAGCGTCCACTCTTTTGAACAGCAATTCTAATTTTAGTCATTCCTTTAAATTTTGTTCGGAAACCAAATAGGTTTCAAAAACAAAACCCGTTTGATTTCTCAAACGGGTTTAGAATATATTTTAAAAACAACAATACATTTCTATCTCGCCTGAGTGCAAGTATAAAAATGGTGATGATGTGTGTTTTTATTTCTCATTTCGACTTCAAAAGTAGAATATATTTTTATATCAAAAAAGATTTATTTAGTTATTTCCCAAAATCAATGGTAAACCAGAATCTCCACTACCCACAATAACAACTTTGGAATTTGGGGATTTTGAAAGCTCCAACGTAGCATCTATTCCTTTGTCCTGAAGTATTTTATCTGTTAAGGAAGCACTTAAAATACGGTTGGCATCTGCCTTACCTTGTGCTTCGATACGTACTTTTTCAGCTTCTTTGGAGGCTGTTACTAATCTAAACTCATATTCTAAAGATTCCTGCTCTTGCTTTAATTTACGCTCAATAGCTTCTTTAATGGTTGGCGGAAGCGTAACATCCCTTACAAGCACCTCGTTCAATTGAATGTACTGACCATCCACAATTTTTTTGGTCTCTTCATATATTTCTTGTTGAATGGCATCCCTTTTACTGGAATACAATTGTTCCGGTGTATAACGTCCAACAACACTCCTAGCAGCAGAACGAATGGTAGGGAGTAAAACGCGATCTACATAAGACTCGCCTTTTTCTTGATGCAATCTTCCTAAATCCTCATATTTTGGTTGAAACCATGCAGAAGCATCTAGCTTTATTTCCAATCCATTGGAAGAAAGTACTTGCATTTTTTCAAATACTTCCTGTTGTCTAACTTCATAAACATACACCTTGTTCCATGGAGCCACTAAATGAAAACCTTCCCCTAGGGCAGGCTCATCTGTAACAACACCACCTCCAAAGGTCTTGTATAAAACTCCTGCTTCACCAGATCCAATTGTAACCGCAGACTTTGAAATCAATATTATTGCGAAAATAATAACTACCACTACGGGCAGTGCAATTTTGGGTAATCTATCCATCGTATATTATTTATATTAATCCATTATATTTTCTCAAGAACCATTCCAGTGCAAGTGTTACTGCCATTAGGCCCAACAAAAGCTTGAAATCGATTAAAGATACGACATTTTGTCTGCTCTTTTGTACAGGGATAAATTCACTCGAATCGGTTAACTCTACAATTAGATCTTCCATTTCATCCAAGTAAAAAACACTGCCTTTGGCTTTTTGGGCGAGTCGTTGCAATTTTTCATGATTGGTCGAAATCATTAATCTTTCAGGGTTGAATTCAAGTATTTTAAATACTCCAGAACGCTTGGTGTTTTCATCTTGGTTGGTAACGGTGAAAGTGTATTCGCCAGGAGAAAAATCGCTTAGGTCAGCTTCAAAATAACTGCCTTTTAACAGCATTGGTAGCTCCCTTGATAAATTAGCTTCTGCAGATCGGTATTCTAGAAGAAGATTGGCATTGTCGTTAAAAATAAAGCTTTCATCAAAGCTATAGGCTCTTATCTTAGCTTCACTTGAATTTTCAAAAACCAATTTATAATCCAATTCTAATCTGCTTTTTTTACCATTGCTGGTAAGATAAACCATTAGCTTTTGCATAAATTCATCGAACTCAACAAAACTTTGTGTATTTCTATAGGATTGTGCTCTCCATCGCCAGATATTTTCTCCAAATAGGACAGCTTCTCTTCTAGTGGACTCGTTCAAAATAGCAAATAATGGTTTGTCAAGGTCCACCCCTCTAATTCTTTGATGGACTAAGATGTCATTAGGAACTTTAAGCTCAATATCGCCTAAATTACCTAACAATGGTGGGTAGTTGTCCATTGAAAAGTCAGAAAGTCCAAAGGAACCGAAGGCTGTATTCAAAACCAGCTCAATTTCTTCCGGTTGATTGAAATTTTCCTTGAAGAAATTGTTCTGCACACTATTTAGAAAAGCCCAACTGGTCTTGGTGCCCGTAATGGTAAAACTATTTGTTCCGCTTTTATGCAGATAGTCGTAGATGGGCTTGAATCTATTTGTGGGCTGATATAATACAAAGAGGTCCGTTTCATCTACCCTATTTAAAGCCTCTTGCGGCTTTCTTATGTTAACTACACGCTGTTCGTTAGCTTCTATGGCTTTTTTAATGGCCCCAATATCGGGGTGCATTATTTCCGAGACTAGCGTAACTGTAGTTTTCTCATCAATTACTTCAACAGCAATTTCCCTTGTATTGTTGAAAACGTTTTTTTCATTGGTCAACGAAGCAATCTGAACATTAATGCTCTTGACTCCAACCGACTTCGCTTCCAATAACTCATTTATAGTTTTGCTGTTTTCATTTTCTCCAAAATCCACTTGTTGTTGGTATTGAACAACTCCATCAAGGGATATAGTTAGTGTTTTAGAAATTGGTTTTCTTCCATTGTAATTTACCGATATCTCGAGAGGAAATTTATTCTTTAAAAAGGCATAGGTATTGCTATTTACTCTTCCAATTGAAATATCTTCAAATTGTGTGGTATCTCCAACGGCGACAGGATAAATAGAGTTGTTCATGCCCAAGCTTAAAAACTCATAATCCCGACCCAAAGTCTGATTACCATCAGTCAGCAAGATAATAGCATTAGTGCCGTTCGCATAGATTTCATCGATCTTGGAAAGTGCTTTGGAGATATTGGTGCTTTTCCCGTCAAACTTTAGTGAATCACCTTGAGCTAATTCTGTAGAAAAAGCATATTGGTCTATTTGGAAGCGTTCATTTAAATCGGTGTGATTTGTTACTGATGAAACAGCAGTAATCAATTGTTCGTCTTCCCCACTTTCAATGGACGAAGAGTTGTCCACCAAAACCACAAGATTAGCTTTCTCCAAGAAGTATTCGTTCTTGGTGAATTTTGGATTTACCAACAGGATAAATGCGCTTAGCAAAGTAAAAAAACGCAAACCCGCCAATACAATATTGAAATTGGCTTTTCTGTTGCTTTTATAAAAGTATTGAAAGTATACGATGACGACGGCCGCAAGAACAGCCAAAATAATCAAGAGCACCGTACGTATTTCCATTCATTACTAGGTTAGCATGCCACCGTCTACATTCAGTACTTGTCCAGTGACATAACCTGAAAGGTCCGATGCCAAAAATATGCAAGCATTGGCAACGTCTTCAGGACTTCCTCCTCTTTTTAATGGAATTGCATCTCGCCAGCCTTGCACGGTTTTTTCATCAAGCTTATCGGTCATTTCAGTTTCGATAAACCCTGGAGCAATAGCATTGCAACGAATATTTCGAGACCCCAATTCCAAAGCAACTGACTTTGTAAATCCTATCATGCCTGCTTTTGAAGCAGCATAGTTTGTCTGTCCTGCATTTCCCTTTACGCCTACTACACTGCTCATATTGATGATTGAACCTTTTCGTTGTTTGAGCATGGTTCTTTGCACAGCTTTGGTCATGTTAAAAACAGATTTCAAATTGATTTCAATTACCTTATCAAAATCTTCTTCACCCATGCGCATCAATAGGTTATCTTTTGTAATCCCAGCGTTGTTAATCAAAACATCGATGGAATCAAAAATTTCCAGAACTTGTTTTACAAGTTCTTCTGATTCTGAAAAACTAGCGGCATTACTTTTAAATGCTTTGGCTTTAACACCCATATTTGAGAGTTCTTTTTCAAGTTCAAGCGCCGGAGCTTCGCTTGAGCTATAGGTAAAGGCCACATTTGCCCCATGTTGTCCGAATACTTGGGCAATCCCTCTTCCAATTCCTCTACTGGCCCCTGTGATTATTACGTTCTTGCCATCTAAAAGTTTCATAATGTTCAGTGTTTGTTTGTCCGGTTATTTAACCAAATATAGTTTTTGTTTTATGTTTTGGCACAAAAAAATCCCGCATAAGACGGGATTTAGTATAGATTTAACTAGTGGTTATCCTATTACTTCTTTCACTTTTATACCAATCTCTGCTGGCGAGTCCACAACATGAATACCACATTCCCTCATGATACGTTTCTTTGCTTGTGCAGTATCATCACTACCTCCTACAATGGCACCTGCATGCCCCATTGTTCTACCGGCCGGAGCAGTTTCACCGGCGATAAAGCCTACGATAGGCTTTTTACTTCCGCTTTCTTGATACCATTTGGCTGCATCGGCTTCCAATTGACCACCAATCTCACCGATCATAACCACGCATTCAGTTTCTTCATCATTGATCAAAAGTTCTACAGCTTTTTTAGTTGTAGTCCCGATGATTGGGTCTCCTCCAATTCCTATTGCAGTGGTAATCCCTAAGCCTTGTCTAACAACTTGGTCAGCAGCTTCGTAGGTCAATGTTCCAGATTTAGAAACGATACCTACATTTCCTTTCTTGAAAACAAAACCAGGCATAATTCCCACCTTGGCCTCTTCCGGAGTTATAACTCCTGGACAATTTGGTCCTACGAGTGTACAGTCAAAGTTTTTGATATAATCATTCGCCTTCACCATATCCGCCACTGGAATTCCTTCAGTAATGGTTATGATTACTTTGATGCCTGCACTTGCGGCTTCCATAATTGCGTCCGCGGCAAAAGCTGGTGGCACAAATATTATCGTGGTATCAGCTCCAACTTTCTCAACTGCTTCTTCCACAGTATTGAAAACAGGCTTCTCCAAATGTTCTTGCCCTCCTTTACCTGGGGTAACACCGCCTACTACATTGGTCCCATACTCAATCATTTGACTTGCATGGAAGGTTCCTTCACTCCCGGTAAAACCTTGAACAATTATCTTTGAATCTTTGTTTACTAAGACGCTCATATTTCTAATTTATTAGCAACGACAAAAATATACTATTGCCACTAAAAGTTAAAGTAATTTACTAGCTATTTCCCTTTAAAGATTTTAGCATTGAGGGAAGGTTTTTTATAGTGTTGATTTCACGCATCTTGGACCTTGCTTCCTCCGCTGGACTGCCGAAATATGTTTTTCCGCCTTCTAAACTTTTGGCTACTCCAGATTGTGCATACACCACCGCTCCTTTTCCTATTGTGATGGCGCTTATCACGCCAACTTGGCCCCACAATACCACTTCATCTTCAATAACAACACAACCTGCAATTCCAGTATGGGATGCTATTTGGCATTTTCTACCTATTACAGTGTCGTGCCCTACCTGAATTTGATTATCTAATTTTGTCCATTCTTTAATCGTTGTGTCGCCAGTTACTCCCCTATCAATTGTGCAGGACGCCCCTATGTCAACGTTATCTTCAATGATTACCCTTCCGCTGGAGAGTAGCCTTTCAAAACCTTCCGTTCTTTTCTTATAATAAAAGGCATCGGCACCAAGAACAGTACCGCTGTGAATTACAACATTATCGCCAATGATACAATTATCATAAATGGAAACATTGGCGTGAATCAAGCAATTCTTTCCAATAATAACGTTATTGCCAACAAAAACATTAGGCTGAATTATGGTTCCTTCGCCGATTTTGGCCGATTCAGCAATTGCTGCGTTTGCGCTTTTAAAAGGAGAAAAGTGCTCGGTAAGTTTATTGAAATCACTAAAAGGTTCTTCTGAAATAAGAAGTGCCTTCCCTTCCGGACATTCTACCTCTTTATTGATTAGCACTACAGATGCTTTGCTCTGCAGCGCTTTGTCATAATACTTTGGATGGTCTACAAAAACGATATCCCCATTTTCAACCACATGGATTTCATTCATTCCAAGTACAGGAAAGTTTTCGTCTCCAATAAATTTAGAGTCAATTATTTTGGCAATTTCCTTTAAAGCAGTTGGTTTAGGAAATTTCATTTTAAGTTATTCTTTAACTCTTTCTTGATAGGTTCCTTTTTCCGTCTCTACCTTAATTTTATCTCCTTCGTTGATAAAAAGAGGTACATTTATTCTAGCACCGGTTTCAACGGTAGCCGGTTTGGTAGCGTTGGTGGCTGTATTTCCTTTTACTCCAGGTTCCGTATGCGTAACTTCTAAGATGACACTAGCGGGCATATCAACAGAAAGCGGCATGCTATCTTCGGTATTGAAAAGAATAGTTACAACTTCACCTTCTTTCAACAGGTCTGGAGCGTCCAAGGAGCTTTTTTGCAATGAAATCTGATTGTAGTCATCAGTGTTCATAAAATGAAAAGTATCTCCTTCCGCATATAAATACTGATAGGACCTTGTTTCCACACGAACATCTTCAATTTTATGCCCTGCAGAAAAGGTATTATCAATGACCTTTCCGGTAGTGACACTTTTTAATTTTGTGCGAACAAAGGCTGGTCCTTTTCCAGGTTTCACATGAAGAAACTCAATAATTTTAAAAATGTCGTGATTGTACTTTATGCACAACCCTTTTCGTATATCTGAAGTGTTTGCCATAATTTTAGTTTGAACTGAAGTAACCTTTCATAATCCCACGTTGTGAATCTCGGATGAACTGTAATATTTCATCACGTTCCGGAGTAGCTTCCATTTCAGCTTCGATTATAGAAGCCGCTTGGGAATTATTATAGTTTTTCTGATAAAGAATGCGGTAAATATTCTGGACTTCCCGGATTTTTTCGGCAGTGAACCCTCTTCTTCTTAATCCAATAGAATTGATTCCTACATAAGAAAGAGGCTCTCTCGCCGCTTTAACATATGGAGGTACATCCTTTCTTACCAGAGAACCACCTGTTACAAAGGCATGATTTCCGATAGATACAAATTGGTGTACCGCAACCATACCCGCCAAAACAACATTTTCACCAATAGTAACATGACCTGCTAAGGTTGAATCATTACTGAAAATACAGCCATCCCCTACCAGGCAATCATGCGCTACATGGCAATAGGCCATAATTAAGCAATTATTACCGATAACAGTTTTCATTCTATCAGCTGTACCCTTATTTATGGTTGCGCATTCCCGAATAGTGGTGTTATTACCAATGTGGACCGTTGTTTCTTCTCCTTGATATTTTAAATCTTGAGGCATTGCAGAAATCACGGCTCCAGGAAAAATATTACAATTCTTTCCGATGCGGGCGCCTTCCATTATGGTTACATTGGAACCAATCCAGGTACCTTCGCCAATAGTGACATTATTATGAATTGTGGTAAAGGGTTCAATTACTACATTCTTTGCAATTTTTGCACCTGGGTGCACGTAGGCAAGTGGCTGATTCATATTATTCTCCCTTTACTTTAGTGATTTGCGCCATTATTTCTGCTTCTGAAACCAGTCGGCCATTGGCATAGGCGCGTCCTTGCATTTGACAAATGCCTCTTCTAATGGGAGACAATAGGTCCAATTTGAATATTAGTGTATCTCCGGGAACTACTTGATGTTTGTATCTCACATTATCTATCTTCAATAGATACGTAAGGTAATTCTCAGGGTCGGGAACTGTACTTAAAACCAAGATTCCTCCTGTTTGTGCCATGGCCTCAATTTGCAATACACCTGGCATTACTGGAGCGCCTGGAAAATGTCCGACAAAAAACGGCTCGTTCATGGTGACGTTTTTTATTCCAATTACATGTTGGTCGGATAGTTCCATGATTTTGTCGACCAACAAAAAAGGTGGTCTGTGGGGCAGCATGTCCATAATTTGATTGACATCTTTCAACGGCGTTGCTGTCAAATCAACATCAGGGACATAATTACGTTTTTCTTGCTTTATTATCTTTTGAATTTTCTTGGCAAATTGGGTGTTTACAAAATGTCCCGGTTTATTTGCTATCACCTTTCCTCTGATTCGTGTGCCTGCAAGCGCTAAATCTCCAATTACATCCAACAGCTTGTGACGCGCTGCTTCATTTGGGTGGTGTAAGGTAAGGTTGTCCAATATACCATTGGTCTTTACGGAAAGCTTCTTTTTGTTGAACGCTTTCTCCAACTTCTTCATGGTAGATTCAGAAATCTCCTTGTCAACATATACAATGGCATTGTTAAGGTCTCCACCTTTTATTAAACCATGCTCCAACAGCATCTCGAGTTCATGTAAAAAACTAAAGGTGCGGGCATCTGCTATTTCGGTTTTAAATTCGGAAATCTCTTCTAATGAAGCATTTTGTGTTCCCAAAACCTTGGTCCCAAAGTCTACCATGGTTGTAACCTGGTAGGTTTCTGCGGGGATAACGGTTATCTCACTCCCAGTAGCTTCATCTTTGTAGCTGATGACATCCTTAACAACATACTCTTTTCTGTCTTGTTTCTGCTCCACAATTCCCGCTTCTTCAAGAGCTTGAACAAAGAATTTGGAAGAACCATCCATAATAGGAGGTTCGGGAGAATCCAATTCAATGAGAACATTGTCTATATCCAATCCAACCAAAGCAGCAAGTACATGTTCTGATGTTTGGATTTTCACCCCGTTCTTTTCCAAGTTGGTGCCCCGCTGCGTGTTTACCACATAGTTGGCATCTGCTTCGATGATTGGCTCACCTTCAAGATCTACTCTTTTAAAGGCAAATCCATGATTTTCTTGGGCCGGAACAAAAGTCATTGTGACGTTCTCTCCTGTATGTAACCCTACTCCGTTAAGGGTTACCTTTTCCTTTATTGTGCGTTGTTTCGTGCTAGTTTTGCTCACCTTCGACCTTTTTTTCTATGTCGTTGATTTTGTTCACCAATTTTGGCAAATTTTTGAAATGAACATATGATTTGTTGTAGTCACCATAATTTAATGCAGGTGACCCTTGAAGAACCTCATCATCTTTCACATTTCTGCCAATACCTGATTGTGCTTGAATCCTTACTCTATCACCAATAGTGATGTGCCCAACTATACCTACCTGACCTCCAATTAAGCAATGCTTACCAATTTTAGTAGACCCTGCTATACCTGTCTGGGCAGCAATGGCAGTATGTTCTCCAATTTCAACATTGTGGGCTATTTGGATTTGATTGTCAAGCTTAACTCCTTTTCTGAGAACAGTTGACCCTAATGTGGCACGATCAATCGTAGTTCCCGCACCAACATCTACATTATCTTCCATAATTACATTCCCGGTTTGAGGAACCTTACTGTATTCGCCATTTGCATTCGGGGTAAACCCAAAACCATCAGCACCTATAATCGCTCCGCTATGAATAACACAGTCGTTTCCTATTATCGACTCGGAATAAATTTTCGCTCCTGCAAAAATGACGACATTATCACCAATGGTAACATTATCACCGATATATACATTTGGATATACCTTGGCATCTTTTCCAATAACCACATTGTTTCCCAAATAAGAGAACGCCCCAAGATAAAAGCCTTCACCATATGAAGCGCTTTCAGAAACAAAAGAAGGATTTTCTATTCCCACTTTGTTGTTCTTGACTTGGTTGTAATATTCTAGTAATTTGGAAAACGACTTATAGGCGTCCTCAACCTTAATCAAGGTAGTTGACAACGATTGCTCTGGAACGAAATCCTTGTTAACGATTGTAATAGACGCTTTGGTGGAATAGATGTATGAAGTGTATTTTGGATTGGACAAAAAGGTCAATGAGCCTTTTTCCCCTTCTTCTATCTTCGATAATTTATGAACAGCAATCTGAGGATTACCCTCAACTTCTCCCTCTAAAATTCCGGCAATTTGGGTGGCTGTAAATTTCATTTGTGCAAAAGTAACAAAATTTGTTAAACGCTTTCTTTAGGAAAACAGCAATAATATTTTGTTACAGTTTTAGAAAGCGCTTTGAGGCTTAGTTGGTCCGATTCTTTGAGTACATCAGTTACTTTACCATTTTTCTTGAGGATTCTAATACCATGCTGCCCTTGGCTATACGCCTTATTTGAAATATCTCCTTGAAATACAAAATAAGTAGCTTCAGACTCAGGAATACCATATAAGTTAGAGATTGATTTAAGTTTGGTCATCATTTTTTCCTGAACAAATGGCTTACTCTTTATTTTTACATCGAGCAGATTTCTGTGCAAAAGCATTGTGCAAAGCTTTGATAGCACAAAATCATTATGGAACTGCCACGCCTTGATTGCCCCAAGCACATCAATATCATCTAAAAGCGCAAATTGCTCCAGCACCTTGGAGTCAACGGTAATATCATTATCAGTGCGTAGAAAGGATAGTATGGCATGACCACCTTGGATTTCTATACCTGAAGAAAGTAATTCCTTGGCCCGATACATTATTCTCACGAGCAATTGTTCAGCCATCAATCCCGTTTTATGTAAATACACTTGCCAGTACATAAAACGTCTTGCCATTAAAAACTTTTCTACGGCATAGATTCCCTTTTCTTCCACCACCAGATTATCATCAACCACATTTAGCATGGAAATTAAACGTTCCGAGTTGATATTACCTTCAGTAACTCCAGTATAAAAACTATCTCTCTTCAAATAATCCAAACGGTCCATATCTAACTGACTCGATACCAATTGATTCATGAATGGTTTTGGATACTCACCTTTAAAAATGGAAATAGCAACAGCTAGCTTACCTTCAAATTCATTATTTAGGTATTGCATGAAAGCAATGGAAAGCCTCTCATGATGAACTCCATTAATGAAAAACCCTTCTAGTGCATGCGAAAAAGGTCCATGTCCAATATCATGCAAAAGAATGGCGCACAAAAGTCCTGTTTCCTCTTCTTCGTTTATTTCGACTCCCTTCCACTTTAGAATTTGAATTGCCTTGGTCATCAAATGCATGCTTCCCAATGCATGATGAAATCTGGTATGATGAGCTCCAGGATATACAAGGTAGGACATTCCCATTTGGGAGATTCGTCTCAGGCGTTGAAAATAGGGATGGCCTATCAGGTCAAAAATAAGTTGGTTTGGAGTTCCAATAAAACCGTAAATTGGATCGTTAAATACTTTGAGCTTATTGGTATTGGCCAAGAAAGTTATTTTTTAATAGCGCAAAGATAAACACTATATGAACAAGATCACAATTCTGTGGGTCGATGATGAAATTGACCTGCTCAAACCTCACATTCTATTTCTGGAAAATAAGAACTATAAGGTTGTCACCAGTAAAAGTGGACAAGATGCCTTGGAGGAACTTAGGAGTTCTTTTTTTGATATCGTTTTTTTAGATGAGAATATGCCAGGCATTTCTGGACTGGAAACACTCACCGAAATAAAAAAACTTGATGCTTCCATCCCGGTGGTAATGATAACCAAGAGTGAGGAGGAGTATATAATGGATGAGGCAATTGGATCTAAAATTTCAGATTACCTGATCAAGCCTGTGAATCCGAACCAAATTCTTTTGTCACTCAAAAAAAGCTTGGATAATTCCCGATTGGTTTCTGAAAAAACTACGGCCAATTATCAGCAAGAATTTCGGAAAATTGCGATGGATCTATCTATGGTAAATAGTCATGAGGAGTGGACAGAGTTGTATAAAAAACTTATTTATTGGGAACTTCAGTTGGAGGAAATTGAAGACACGGGGATGACAGAAATATTGGAGTCCCAGAAAGTAGAAGCAAATTCACAGTTCAGTAAATTTATCGATAAAAATTACCCAAATTGGTTTCAAGACGGTGATGGGCCAACTATGTCTCATACACTTTTCCGAAAAAAAATTCAACCAGAACTTGAAGGTAGTAAGACTTTATTGGTAGTTATCGACAATCTTCGGTTTGATCAATGGCTAGCTTTTGAAGAAACCCTTGGAATGCACTATAAGAAGAAGCAAGAAGATTCATATTACAGTATACTTCCTACAGCCACTCAGTATGCGCGCAACGCTATATTTTCAGGCTTAATGCCATTGGATATGGAAAAAAGACATCCGGACTGGTGGAAAAATGATACGGAAGAAGGTGGTAAAAATTTGTTCGAAGCAGAATTCTTGGGTGCTCAACTTCAACGTTTAGGGATGGATTTAAAATGGGAGTACCATAAAATAAGTAACCTTAGACAAGGAAGGCAACTGGCTCAAAATTTCCGATCTCAAAAGGACAATGACCTTACTGTTTTGGTATATAATTTTGTGGACATGCTTTCCCATTCCAAAACAGAAATGGAGGTTATCAAAGAGTTGGCTTCAAATGATAAGGCGTATAGGTCACTCACGCTGAGCTGGTTTAAAAACTCTCCGTTATTGGAGATCATTCAGTCGGCTCAAGATATGGGAATGAAACTTATATTGACCACGGACCATGGGACTATTAATGTAAAGCAACCTTCCAAGGTAATTGGAGACCGTGATACAAGTCTTAATCTGCGATATAAAACTGGTAGAAGTCTTACCTATGAAAATAAAGATGTTCTTGCAGCAGAAAAGCCTCAAAATATTCACTTGCCAAATATCAATCTGAGTAGTTGCTTCATCTTTGCCAAGAATGATATGTTCTTTGCTTATCCAAATAACTACAACCACTATGTGGGGTATTACAGAAATACGTATCAACATGGTGGGGTATCACTTGAAGAAATGATAGTACCTTTTGTAGTTTTGGAGCCAAAATAATTTCCGAAATGAAATTCCATAAGAATGAACTTGGTAAGGCAGCCGAATATGTTTTGGACAACGTCAAAAGCAAGACTCTTTGTTTTCATGGTGATATGGGTGCCGGTAAAACAACCTTAGTAAAATCCATAGTCGAAAAACTTGGTGGCGACAATTCTGCGAATAGCCCAACTTTTGGTCTGGTGAATGAATATCATGACCAAAATGGAAATCTTTTGGCGTATCACTTTGATTTCTACCGGATTGAAAATGAAATGGAAGCTTTGGATTTAGGATTGGAAGATTACCTAAATTCTAAAGCTTGGATTTTTATAGAATGGCCAGGGAAAATAGAATCTCTGTTACCTCAAAATTCGGATTCGATTTTCTTACACTTTATCGATGAAAACACCCGTTCAATCGAGTTTAGTGCTGATTGAAATTTATTACATCTATCTTTTTTGAAGTTTCGATTAACGGCAAATCTGTCGATAAAAAGCTTTTGTTTTAGGATGAAATGCAATTTTTATCGGTGAAATGCACTGGGGGTAAGTAAAATTTCCTACATTTGTTATTGAAATGAATTCATTTATTAACCAAAAACTCTTTTACGATGAACACTAAAAGACTATTTTTTGGAGTATTAGCTGTTGCCTTCTTAGCAATGACTGCGGTTTCTACCGATGTCATCGACGTTGATAAGGATCAGCAAGTTAATGTCAATAAATTAAAAATTGGCAAAAAGTAAGTAACATAAAAGATATTTTCTTTTAAACCCCTTAAAGCAAGGGGTTTTTTTATACAATAAATGGAGGGATCTGCAGTTATAAGTGTATGCAGGCCAAAAAGAAAGTAAGGAAGAGACTTATAATAGAGGGATTAATAACCTTATTAGTTGCACTATCTCCGGTAATATTTTATTCATATAAGTACACTTCGAATGATACTGAATCTTTGGATTTGATTTTTTTTGAAATCAGTTCAAATGGGTTTGCGGATGCCCGAACCGCTTTGTGGTTCTACCTGATTAAAATCGTTCCATTGACCCTGCTAGTAATATGGTTTGTCACTAACAAACAATGGTGGTATCACGCCATATTGATTCCGATTGCTATGTATAGTTTTCAGCTTTATAGCGTTATTGCAAATAACTCACAAGATGTTGATGAGAATGAGGTGTTTTATGTAATCGCCGTCACAATGGTTGTTGTTCCCATTGTTTATTTTATCCGTGTGAAACTTATAGACAAACATGTTCACGGTATTGACTTGGATGCTATGGATACCGAACTTCAAATCTTAAAGGAAAAAGAAGAACTCCGAAAAGAACGTGAGAAACTGGAACAACGCCAACAGACGCTTGCAAAAAAAATGTAAATTTGTTCCCATAGCCTAGGGATTATCCACAGATTTACATTGTATGAATCAACCATCCTCTCCTTTTAGTAAACAACAACTTTTACCTCAAGAAGAAACTTTAGAGATCCTAAAACAAAAAGGAGAACTCTTTATTGGTATTCCTAAAGAAAATCAAAATCAAGAAAAACGTATTTGTCTTACTCCTGATGCAGTTAATGCAATTACCGCTCATGGACATCGTGTTCTTATAGAGTCCGGTGCAGGTGAGGGAGCCAATTTTTCAGATGCAGATTACACAAATGCTGGTGGAGAAATTACACGAGACACTAAAAAAGTTTTTTCTTGTCCCCTCATACTCAAGGTAGAACCCTCTACCCTTACGGAAATTGATTTGTTGAATCCGCAGACTACGGTGATTTCAGCACTTCAGATTAAAACGCAAAGCAAAGAATACTTTGAAGCCATGGCCAAAAAACGATTGACGGCCATTGCGTTTGAATACATTCGAGACGAAGATGGAAAATATCCTGCGGTGCGTTCACTAAGCGAAATTGCTGGAATTTCTTCTATACTGGTAGCTTCTGAATTGATGGCTACTACCAACAAAGGAAATGGATTGATGTTTGGGAATATTAGCGGTGTACCACCAGTTGAAGTTGTCATTATTGGTGCTGGTACGGTCGGAGAGTTCGCTGCTCGCTCTGCATTAGGCCTTGGAGCCAATATTAAGGTATTTGATAATTCCATTACCAAGCTAAGAAATATCCAAACTAATTTGAATCAAACGGTTTACACTTCCACGATTCAACCTAAAAATTTATTAAAAGCCTTAAAGCGATGTGATGTTGCCATTGGTGCGACTCGTGGAAAAGATCGTTCTCCTATTGTGGTATCGAGCACTATGGTTGAAAATATGAAAAAAGGCGCGGTGATTATCGATGTGAGCATCGACATGGGTGGTTGTTTTGAAACCTCTGAGGTGACAAGCCATGATAAGCCGACTGTGGAAAAGTTTGATGTATTACATTACGGAGTGCCGAACATTCCTTCTCGCTATCCTAGAACTTCCTCCATTTCTATAAGCAATATCTTCACGCCTTATCTTTTAAAATTGGGCGAGGATGGTGGATTGGAAAATTCATTGCGTTTTGACAAAGGACTTCGCAACGGACTCTACATGTACCATGGAATCTTAACTAATAAATCGGTTGGTGATTGGTTTGGGCTTACCTATAATGATATTAACTTTCTTATTTTTTAATAGCGAATGGCATTTTTGAGACGCTTGGGATGGTATCTTGTTGGACTATCCATTGGTATAATATTTCTTGTTTTCTTTTTAAAGAAAAAATCGGGTGAAAATGGAATTGACTTCTGCTATTTTCCCAATTGCCGGGTATTAAAAGACATGCGCTCAAAACCTGTAGTCTTTTCTGAGGAGTTCAATCAAGAAAAAGATACGTTGTTGATTAGGTCGTTTTTGATGGACGGTGATATCGACTTTGGAAAGAGTGATACTAAGTCCGAACCCTGTAAAACCTATATTATATCTCAGTCCGTTGAAGGCAAAGAAATGATATTAACAGCAAAGAATTGTAAGGACCAGGTGATTGCGTTTAATGTTGCAACGAACTAAAGGTCTAATTTCCTTCTTTTCTTTTCCTTTTGTAATAGAGATAATTCCCGTGTTGTCTGTCCGGCAACAGAGGTGTTTTCTTCTGCACGACGAATCAAATAGGGCATCACGTCTTTGACCGGGCCATAGGGCACATACTTTGCTGCTCTAAATCCTTCAGCGGTAAGATTGTAGGTAATATGATCGCTCATGCCAAAAAGTTGACCGAACCAAATATTTGGATTGCTTGACTCTACTTCATTTTCTTCCATGTGCTTGATCAATTTCAAACAACTTGCTTCATTGTGAGTGCCCGCAAAAATGGAAATGGTATTCAAATGATTCATCATAAATGTAATGGCGGCATCAAAATTTTCATCAGTAATTTTTTTGGATGGACATATCGGTGTCTTATATCCCATTTCATCCGCCCTGTCGTTTTCTTTTTCCATATATGCACCACGAACTACCTTAAATCCAAGCTTAAAACCTTCGTTGCTGGCAATTTCGAGAACTTCTTTTAAGTAATCCAAGCGGTCCCAACGGTACATTTGTAGTGTATTGAAGATAATTGGTTTTTTGGTGTTGTACTTTCGCATCATATCCAACACAATAGCATCGGCAGCGTCTTGCATCCAGCTTTCTTCTGCATCTATCAGTAATCCTACATCTAAATCGTGCGCCTTACTGCATACTTTATCAAAACGGTCAATAATTCTACTCCACTCCAAAGATTCCTTTTCGTCCAGATTTATATTTGCACTTACTTTTTCATACAGTTTAAAACGACCAAAACCTGTTGGCTTAAAAACTGCAAAGGGAATAGCATCCTTTTCTTTCACAAAGTTTAGCACTTCCAATGTTTTGGCCAGCGCAAAATCAAATTGGTCCTCCGTTTCCTTTCCTTCCACAGAATAATCCAGAATGGAACAAACACCTTTGCTATACATTTTATCAATAATAGGCAAACAATCTTCTTCATTGACGCCTCCGCAAAAGTGATCAAACACAGTAGCTCTAACAAGACCCTCTATGGGAAGGTGCGCCTTTATCGCAAAATTGGTTACAGCTGTACCTATTTTTACAAGCGGCTCATTGGCTATTAACCTAAAAAGAAAATATGCCCGCTCCAACTCAGAGTCTGTTTTTAATCGAAATGCTGTTGCAGTATTCTCAAAATTTGGATGCATTATTAGGAATCTTTTAATGATTCAAATATAAGTCGGTCTATGGGAAGATTATAAATTAAAATAGTCTTTATTTTGCAGTGCAAACCAAATTATGGAATCAATCAAATCGCTATCCCACGAAGTGCATATGGAAGACCTTGCGGAGGCCTCCCTTAGGCAGTATATTGCTAAAAGTGATTATTCTAAGGTATTTGTTTTGGTTGATGAGAATACAAGGGAGCATTGTCTACCAGAATTTTTACCCAAGATTGGTATGGAGCCAGATGCAATCTATGAAATTCCATCAGGAGAAGTCCATAAACATATAGGCACCTGTTCTTTGGTTTGGGAATGGCTATCTGATCAAGGGGGTGACCGAAAAAGTCTATTGATTAATCTTGGTGGAGGGGTGTTAACTGACCTTGGAGGTTTTGTGGCATCTACTTTTAAAAGAGGAATTGATTTTATAAATGTGCCCACTACCCTTTTGGCAATGGTTGATGCCTCGATTGGAGGGAAAACCGGAGTCGATCTAGGTGCACTTAAAAATCAGATAGGTATAATCAATCAACCTCAAATGGTTCTGGTATTTCCAGAGTTTTTGAAGACCCTTGACGCTCGACAGCTAAAGAGTGGGTTTGCCGAAATGCTTAAGCACGGATTAATCATTGATGCTGAATACTGGAAGGATTTAAGCACAGGGAATGGTTTTGAAGCCGCAAAGCATATACAAAAATCCATAGCCATTAAGAATGATGTCGTGAGTCAAGACCCGACCGAAAAAGGTTTGCGGAAAATCCTGAACTTTGGACATACATTGGGTCATGCCATAGAATCGTATTTTTTGGAGCGAGAAGATAAATTAGCCCTGCTGCATGGTGAAGCAATAGCTATCGGTATGATCCTTGAAGGCTATCTTTCTCATGAATTAAAGGGTCTTTCCAAATTATCATTGCAAGAAATAAAAGAAACATTCCTTGCCCATTTTGACCGTGTGGCATTTAACTCGGAAGATATTCATGCAATACTTCAACTTCTTATTTTCGATAAGAAGAATTCCCACGGAGAAGTAAACTTTGTTTTACTGCAGAGCATTGGCAATGCCGTTACTGATGTAAAAGTCCCAGCAAATCTTTTCGAAAAAGCATTCGCTTACTACACAGAATAAAGAGTACATATACTAAAACCTATCGTTGACAACTCTTTGAGTTCCCAAGCTTTAAAAATTTATAGATTAGGATAAGTAATCAAAACCTAATCTACCATGAAACGAATTCTAATCGACTACAAAAAACTGGACCACGATGTGGCCGCAGTACTTATTGATTCATATCCATATGGTTATGGGGATGAGGATATCATCACCCTTAAAAAACCAAATGGGGAAATCATTGAAGCTGTAGAAGTAAAAACACCGGATACGATATATCTTGTGAAGATAAGTAAGAGCTTATCCAATTTTATTTCCAATTTTGAGGAAAATATAGAAAAGGAACTTGATAAGGCCTCAAAGACAGAAACGGTTCTGGGAACAGAAGCAAATCCCATACCAAATCAAGAAATTGAATCGGAAAACGATACTGAAAACAATAGCTTATTGTAAGAAACTACACTTAATCAAGATAACGTTCCTGAATAATTTTTAAGTGATGTGCTTGATGCCCACAAATTATAAACCCCAAGGCCCTAGTGCTCATTGGTGAGCCACTAGCCTCACCTACTCTTTTCAAAGTTTCGTCATCCAAGGAACGAAACAAGCTCAGGCTTGCTTCCCTAATAGCTCTATATTCCTCAAGTATATCTTTTTTTGTCCTCTTTTCTGCGTTGGATTCAGGCACATAAACATCTTGGTCAAAACCCGCTAAAGGCGTTTTATCATTTCTTGCGAAACGCAATGCACGATACTGAAACACACGTTCAGCATCCAAGACATGAACCAATAATTCGGCCAATGTCCATTTTCCCTCAGCATAAGCATAACTTAGCCTTTCATCTGAAACGCTTTCAAGAAAAGTAGTCATAACCTCTTTCCCCTGTTCCAATTCGGTCAGCAAATCACTTTCACCAACGGATAAAATATAGTTATGATAATAGGGATTGTACTCTGATGCGGAAAGGTCAGAAACTCTCATAAATTATTTATTGGAAAATTATAGCTCGTTGAAAATGGTGTGCATCAAACGTTTTTTATCGTTGATACTTTCTTCTAAGGAAATCATAGTTTCTGTTCTACTAATACCATCTATATCATCAATTTTAAAAATGATATTCTTGGCATGGGTAGTATCCTTTGCTCTTATCTTACAGAAGATATTGAACTTTCCTGTGGTAATATGGGCAACGGTAACATAGGGTATTTGGTTCAAACGCTCTAATACGAATTTAGTTTGATGCGTCTTTTCAAGAAAGATACCCACATAGGCTATAAACGAGTAACCGAGTTTTACGTAATCCAAAGTCAAAGAAGAGCCTTTTATGATTCCAGATTCTTCCATTTTCTTGACCCTAACATGGACCGTACCAGCAGAAATCAATAATTTCTTGGCAATATCCGTGAACGGTGTACGGGTATTGTCAATCAACATGTCTAAAATCTGGTGGTCAATCTCGTCTAATTTTACCTTGCTCATAGTGTGATTATTTGCAGCAAAATTAGTTAATTAAGAAATTATATTTAAAAAAAATGTCTTTTTTTTAAACAAAATGTAACATTTGGGCAAAAACGCATCACAATTTTCTTACATCTTCTAGTAAATTGATAACATCTTTTCGCTCATTCAATGCATTCCAATCTTCTGTCTTGGCACAATCGAATGTCAAATGTCCAAAACAACCAGGCATATTACCCAAATCTGCAATTTCTGGAATGAAATTTATTGTGTTATTCTTAAGTACTTCCTTATAACGAATGCCCACTTTGGTATTATCATCCATTTTTGGATTACTCTTTTGGGCATTCAAGATTAGTATGTCGAAAAACAATTTGTCGTTTTCAGGAATGTTGAAATAATCCTCAGTTTTAAATACCTCAATATTATTTTCGGAAATTGTGGCGAGGCCTTTAACCAATGCATAAAAAATAAGCTCTCTTGTTTTTTCTCGCTGATAATCATTAGCATAATGGCCAGCTTCAAACAAAATTGTTGGAACTCCTTTCATTTGAAATGAATCGCCAACACAATTATCATTAAATCCATCATCATATCTGCCCACCTGTCCCGGTATTATCTGCTGTAGTTTCTCGTTCATTGAGACTATCAGCTTCATTGCAATTTCCCTTGTGGGAGTCAGCTTTCGACTTTCATCGGAGGAAGGTGATAAAAATGAGACTGTGGCTGACTTATCTGACTTTCCAACACTGAATAAAGTACGCTGGTCATGAAGATTGAAACAAAAATCAGGTTTGAAGTCCTTAAAGAGGTTATTCAGTGCTTTGCTTTCTGGTTGGGTCAATTGCTTTGCATCTCGATTTAAATCAACTTCATTCGCATTTACTCTAGTATAATTTCTAGCTCCATCCGGATTCAGTATTGGTACAATCACTAAAGTACAATGTTCTAAAATCGGCTTTGATAGGTCCTTTTTAGATTTTAGCATGTTGACCAAATCCAAAACAGCTTTTGTAGTGGTAGATTCGTTACCATGCATCTGGGACCACATCAAAACTTTCGAAGACCCATTGCCAAGCGTAATAGCATTTATTGGAATTCCGTTGACAGATTCGCCAATCTTTTTGATTGGGAAATCTAATTTACGCATCCAATCCATCTCCAACATTTCAGAGGTCACATACCTTCCGGTAATAGAGGTTTCCTTAAAGCTTTGGTAGTCCACTAACATTATTTTGGATCTTAAAGTTTACAAAAGTAAATCATAAAATCGTTACAAATGTAAATCAAAGAGAAGGTGCTTGTTATCTTTTTATCCGTTTTAGAGCATAATAATTCACAAATGTAAATAGCAACAAATTGGTAGTTTCAATCATTTGATTATGAGGTATTTAAATTGCATCATATAATGTATGAATATCAAGCTGCAGTTATGAAAATTGGAGTACTCGTTTGTTAAGCCATGCCCATTTGACTACTTTTACATAACGATAATATACAATTGTGAACGATTTAATAGCAAAACGTATTCGTACAATAATTGAGCATTATGGACTTACAGTTTCATCCTTTGCGGATAAGATTGGGGTACAACGTTCGAGTATCTCTCATTTACTAAAAGGCAGAAACAAGCCAAGTCTTGATTTTGTTTTAAAAGTTGTTCAAACCTACCCCGAGGTAAATTTATATTGGCTTTTGAATGGAAAGGGACAATTTCCGACGGAAGATATAACCGATAATATCGTTGAAGTTCAGAATGACCCAATATCTAAAGTTGAGCCCACTACCCCCCAAAATAATAAAGAAGCAGTAAAAATTGTCATTTTTTATTCTGACGGTTCCTTCGAATCTTTCAATGCAAAAAAATAGGAGAGCTTGTTCTCGAATTTCATTCTTTGGTCGTAATTTGCGTCTATGTTTAGACTAGTTTTTCTTTTAACAGGACTTGTATTTTTGGAATCCTGTCAAAAACCACCAGAACGCAACTGTAGCAATTTCAAGACTGGAGAATTTTCATTTACAACTACTATTGATGGCGAAGAGAAAACCACCACTTTTGTAAGGAGTTCAAATCTGGAAGTTGATTTTTTCGAGGGCAAACGAGATAGCTCATCGGTAAGATGGATTAATGAGTGTGAGTATGTTCTAAAGAATTTGAATCCCAAAAACAAAGCTGAAGAAAAATCGATACACATAAAAATATTGACAACTTCAGATTCTTCTTATACATTTGAATATAACGCCATAGGCGATAAACGAAAATTTAAAGGAACCGCTTTTAAAAAACACTGACCATGTTTGAAATCTTTACCAGCCCGGATGCCTGGATGGCACTACTTACGCTAACCTTCTTAGAGATTATTTTAGGGATAGACAATATTATTTTCATATCAATTGCCGCAGGAAAGCTAGAAAAAAAAGATAGAAAAAAGGCTACCAATATCGGATTGGTGCTCGCTATGGGGATGCGGATTCTACTGCTCTTTGGGATTACATGGCTTACCAAAATGAAAAAGCCTTTTTTGGTTCTGGATGAAGGCTGGATTACCGGAGGCATCAGCTGGCAAGCAGTAATTTTGTTTTTGGGCGGACTGTTTCTGTTGTATAAGAGCACCAAGGAAATTCATGAAAAAATTGAGGACAGAGGGCACGATGAGCGAGAGGTAACTAAATCCAGGTCTTCATCTTTGACCAATGCCATAATTCAAATAACGGTAATAAACATTGTTTTCTCTTTTGATTCCATTCTTACCGCTATTGGAATGACGAACGGTATTTCTCCGAATCCTACAGACGCCTTAATATTGATGATTACTGCTGTTGTTGTCTCCGTAGTCATAATGATGGTATTTGCCAATCCTGTTGGTGAGTTTGTGAATAGGCATCCGTCAGTTCAAGTGTTGGGATTGTCTTTTCTTATCCTAATTGGCTTTATGTTAATTGCGGAAGCTGCACACCTATCCCATTTGATTGTATTCGATAATGAGGTGGGCTCTATTCCGAAAGGTTATCTCTATTTTGCCATAGCATTCTCGCTAATGGTTGAATTCTTTGATCTTCGAATGAAAAAGAATAAAACAAAAGGACAAGAAGTAGCTGAAGAATAATTAATTCGGTCTATTATAAGCCAGTTCAGGATGCGAAACTTTATGTTGTTCATAAAGTTTTTGCTGCTGTTTCACGGTTAAAGTACTACCGTCATGACTCCATCCTGGAGGGCCAAAAATATACATGAGTTTGTGTGATAGCTTTTTAGACTTCTTTACATCATTCCAAATATCCTTGAATTCATGGGTAAGTATAACCACAGGATTATATGATTCAGGAGAATGAATTACACCATATTTTACATCAATATCATCATCTAGCTCCTTCCAGGTTCCAAACAATTTATCGAAGATGTTTAAGAAACCCCCATGGTTTTTATCCAAATATTCCACATTCTGCGCATGGTGCACCTGATGCATGGTATGGGTATTGAAGATTTTTTCAATGAATCCCATTTTGGGCACATAAACCGAATGCAATTGAAATTGCCAAAGTGCTTCAATCCCAAGGCAAACCACTACCATTTCTGGGGGAAAGCCAATTGCAGGCATCCACATGTAAAAAAGTGGTTTGTAAAGAATAGTGAACCAGCCATTTCGAACTGCCGTTCCCAAATTGAAATTATCTGAGGAATGGTGCACTATATGTGCCGCCCATAGAATTCTAATCTCATGATTTGCTCTATGGAACCAATAGTATGTAAAATCATCGGCAAGCTGACATATTATCCATATGTACCAGGCATAACCAAAGGATTCATACCCTAAAAGATTGGTCCTGGTTCCATCTACCATAGGATTCCAAAGTTCATAAACCTGTTCAAAAAGTACGATAGCAAAGATAACCTTGAACAAAGGGCCCAATAACGCAGACCCAATACCCATGAAACCGCTAGCTGCTAGATCTTTCCAGTTGTAGAGGTGATCATCCCCGTGCGTTTTACTATACGTAAGTTCGACTAAAATAAAAGCAATAAAAACGGGAACGCCGTAAACCAGCGGGTTTGTAAAATCCATAAAAATATATAAGTGTTAGTTTAGTTGGTATAGCTTATTCGGCAAAATAGCGGAATAAAATATCAAAACAAAGTGGTTTGTTCGGAATCTTCATCCTTTGTATTCGTATTATCTTTAGAAATACCAATTCGTTCTTCGTCAATAACTTCTATTTCCTCTGGTTGAGCCTCTTTTGGCTCTTCGAAGGGAAGTGGTTCCAACGCATTTATATTTTTAACCTTTTCAGCGGTTAACTGATTCCCGATAGCTTTGATGCCTTTTAATGAAATAAAGCTTTCTACATCTACTTGCTGGTTCGGTTTGGCTTCCTTTCCTCTTGGCTTAGGAAATTCTATCTCAATCATCGGTCTCCAGTCCGTGGAAACCAATTCCATGAGTGATTTGGGATGCTCCGAAATTACCAACTCCTCTTTGTTTGCATTTTCTATCAGGAAACGTTTTATATAATATCGCTCCTTCTCTCCTTCATAATGTACAACAGAGATGGGTTTTTTAGGATTCCACTTTTCCAATACGATCATGTCATCAGTAAACCTGGTCAGTAAATCTGGCGGAATCGTTTTCACTTTCCCTTTTTGATCTATCACCAACAATAAGTCATCTCCTTTAAAATCACCTAAAAGCTCACCCCTTCCATCAACATTTAATCTGCCCACGATGTCATCGAACCATATTTTTCTGGGCTTCAATGTGGAAACCCCCTTTTCCTTCAACTCTATACGTTTTACGGCATATTTAGTGACCAAATTCCCTTTGGACGCTCTTCCCTTTATCATTAAATCCGCAAAATCAAGATCCCATTTTAATTTCTTAATACTTCCTGATTGGCGAAGTAACACCGTAATCACTTCGGCTTCACCATTTGGATTAGCTGAAAAATAAAGCGCTTCGGCAGAAGGTTTTCCTCCAGCCAGTTGATACATTTTATCTCGAGTTACACCAGTGACATTAAATCTTTTGATATAGGAAGGGCCTCCTTTACCGTCCTTATAAATCATATTGTAGGTCGTCCGGCTATCCTTCTTCTTAAAAACACTAACATGGATAATGTTCTTGCCAATAAAGGTTTTGGAATCTACCTTGGTGACCATCATCTCCCCTTTTTTGGTAAAGACAATGATATCGTCGATGTCGCTGCAATCGGTAACATACTCATCTTTTCTTAAAGAAGTGCCTATGAATCCTTCCTCGCGATTCACATACAACTTTGTGTTTCGGATCACCACTTTTGTAGCTTCAATATCGTCGAAAATCTTTATTTCAGACTTGCGTTCGCGACCTGTACCATATTTCTTTTTAAGCTCTTTGAAATAATCTATGGCATAGTCCACCAAATGTTCCAAGTGGTGTTTGGTTTGGTCAATGCGCTCATCCAAGCTTTCAATCAATTGCTGCGCTTTTTCCAAATCGAATTTGGAGATTCTTTTGATTCGGATTTCCGTTAACCGAACAATGTCTTCTTCGGTTACAGCTCTTTTAAGGTTCTTTGTATAAGGTTTTAGTCCTTTATCTATAGCCGCGATAACTCCTTCCCAGGTCTCTTCTTCCTCAATATCACGGTAAATTCTGTTTTCAATAAAAATGCGTTCCAAAGAAGCAAAGTGCCATTGTTCTTCCAGTTCACTCAATTGAATTTCAAGCTCTGCTTTTAAAAGTTCAACGGTATAATCTGTTGAACGCTCCAGCATTTCACGGACTCCAATAAACAGGGGCTTATTATCCTCAATGATACATCCCAAAGGCGAAATTGACGACTCGCAAGAGGTGAATGCATACAATGCATCTATAGTTTTGTCTGGGGAGATTCCACTAGGTAAATGGACCAAAATCTCAACTTCCGCAGCGGTATTATCCTCAATCCTTTTGATTTTGATTTTCCCTTTATCATTGGCCTTTAATATGGAATCTATTAAGGATGACGTATTGGTTCCATAGGGTATTTCCTTGATGACCAAGGTGTTTTTATCGTAGGTGGATATTTTCGCCCTAACACGAACCTTACCTCCTCGCAAACCTTCATTATAATTGGTGACATCAATAATGCCTGCTGTTGGAAAATCCGGAAACAGCTTAAAACGCTGCCCCTTCAAATGCTTGATTGAAGCATCAATCAATTCATTGAAATTGTGTGGTAGTATTTTAGTTGAAAGCCCAACTGCAATACCTTCTGCACCCTGAGCCAGCAACAAAGGGAATTTTACTGGTAGATTGACAGGTTCTTTTTTCCTTCCATCATATGACAATTGCCATTCTGTGATTTTAGGACTGTAAACTACCTCCAACCCAAATTTTGAGAGTCTGGCTTCAATATATCTTGATGCTGCTGCACTGTCCCCAGTGAGAATGTTACCCCAGTTTCCTTGAGTGTCAATTAGGAGGTCTTTCTGACCAATTTGAACCATGGCATCGGCTATACTAGCGTCACCGTGGGGATGGTACTGCATGGTGTGCCCTACAACGTTGGCAACTTTGTTGTATCTACCATCATCCAATTCTTTCAGGGCGTGCATTATTCTGCGCTGGACAGGTTTAAAACCATCTTCAATAGCAGGAACTGCGCGTTCTAAAATAACATAAGAGGCATAGTCCAAAAACCAATCCTTGTACATGCCCGTAACCCTGGTAAGGCTATCCTGGGAACTGTCTTGGTTTTCTAAACCTTCATCATTCAAATCTTCATTCTCTTCCATTTAGAAGGGGATACATTTATCTGATTTATAGTTATTTTTCTTCAACTAAATCAAGTTCTACTTTAAGATTTTTAATAATAAATTCTTGTCGGTCAGGGGTGTTTTTCCCCATATAAAACTTCAGTAAATTATCTATGCTCATTGCTTTGTCCAACATTACAGGTTCAAGGCGAATATCATCTCCAATAAAGTGTTGGAATTCATCCGGGGAAATTTCACCTAACCCCTTAAATCGGGTAATTTCTGGCTTCCCTATAAGTTTTTGAATGGCATTTCTTCTTTCCTCTTCACTGTAGCAATAAATGGTTTCTTTTTTATTTCGTACTCTAAAAAGCGGGGTTTGAAGAATATATAGATGGTTTTCTTTTATCAACTCTGGGAAAAATTGCAAGAAAAATGTAATCAATAGCAAGCGAATATGCATCCCATCGACATCAGCGTCTGTAGCAATAACAATATTGTTATAGCGCAAATCTTCCATGGACTCTTCAATGTTCAATGCCGCTTGCAAAAGATTGAATTCTTCATTTTCATATACAATCTTTTTGGACATTCCATAAGAATTCAAGGGCTTTCCACGTAAACTAAAAACGGCTTGAGTATTAACATCCCTAGATTTGGTAATTGAACCTGAAGCTGAATCTCCCTCAGTTATAAACAGAGTTGACTCCAATCTTCTATCTTTCTTCATATCCTGAAGATGGACACGGCAATCCCTAAGCTTTTTGTTGTGCAAACTCGCTTTTTTGGCACGATCACGGGCCAATTTCCGAATACCAGAAAGTTCTTTTCGTTCCTTCTCTGCTTGAACAATTTTACGCTGAATTGCTTCTGCGGTAGTTTGATTTTTATGAAGGTAGTTATCAAGGTACTTTCCAATAAAGTCATTAATGTATGTCCGCACTGTAGGCAGCTTTCCACCCATATCCGTAGAGCCCAGTTTGGTCTTCGTCTGACTCTCAAAAACAGGTTCCATTACTTTAATGGAAATAGCAGAAACGATTGATTTTCTGATATCTGAAGCGTCATAATTTTTTCCATAAAAGTCGCGGATGGTCTTTACTATGGCTTCTCTAAAAGCGGCTTGATGCGTTCCTCCTTGTGTTGTATGTTGACCATTTACAAAGGAGTGGTATTCTTCACTGTATTGTGTTCTGCTATGGGTAATGGCTACCTCAATGTCGTCGCCTTTTAAATGTATGATAGGATATAGAAAGTCTTCCTGATTATTGTTATCCTCCAATAAATCCCTCAACCCATTTTCTGAAAAGAACTTTTCGCCATTAAATACAATGGTCAGCCCTGGATTAAGGTACACATAGTTTTTGAGCATGCGTTCCACATACTCGTTTCGATATCTATATTTCTTAAAAATGGATTCATCAGGAACAAAACTTACTTTGGTTCCTCTGCGCTTCGTGGAATCGACCAGCTCCTCCTCTACTAAATTTCCCGCTTTGAATTCAGCTGCTTTTAATTGTCCATCTCTAACAGATTCGACTTTAAAAAAATTGGAAAGCGCATTTACCGCCTTTGTACCCACTCCATTTAATCCAACAGATTTCTTAAACGCTCGGGTATCATACTTTCCACCTGTATTCATTTTGGACACAACATCCACAACTTTCCCTAAGGGAATCCCCCGACCATAATCCCTAACATGAACCGTATTTTCTCGAATATTGATTTCAATCGTCTTTCCGGCACCCATAACGAATTCATCAATACAGTTGTCAATGACCTCTTTAAGAAGAATATAGATGCCGTCATCGGCTGAAGATCCATCACCGAGCTTACCAATATACATTCCGGGACGCATGCGGATATGCTCCTTCCAATCCAACGAACGAATATTATCCTCTGTATACTGGGTTTGTGCCATTAGTAAGGGTTAATCCTCGCTAATATAAAATTTAGAGCTAAAAATAAAAGTATGGACAAGGGAAAGTAATCAACAAATACTGTTGATATAACTATAATTCCCTAAACATTGAAACGAAAATGCATCACATCTCCGTCTTTAACAATATATTCTTTTCCTTCTACGCGCATACGACCCGCTTCTTTTACCTTTGCTTCGCTACCGTAATTTACATAGTCATCATAAGAAATAACTTCCGCCCGGATAAAACCTTTTTCAAAATCGGTATGGATAACTCCAGCCGCCTGCGGTGCAGTCGCCCCAACAGGTATGGTCCAGGCCCGAACTTCTTTTTGACCGGCGGTAAAATAAGTTTCCAGGTCTAACAATTTATATGCTCCGCGAATAAGTTTAGCCGAGCCAGGTTCGCTCAACCCAAGATCTTCCAAAAAGAGCTGACGCTCTTCGTAAGTTTCCAATTCAGTAATATCTGCTTCGGTTCCTACCGCAAGGAAAATCACTTCAGCATTCTCGTCGGCAACAGCTGTTTTAACTTTTTCGACATAGGCATTACCTTCGGTGGCAGCTCCTTCATCAACATTGCATACATACATTACGGGCTTATCTGTAATCAATTGCAAAGGTTTGACGTATTCCAATCGGTTATCATCATCAATTACTATAGCACGAACAGATGTGCCAGATTCTAGCCCTTCCTTGAGTATATTCAAGACCGCTTCTTCTTTTTGAGCTTCTTTATTTCCGGTTTTAGCAGTACGTTTTACTTTGTCCAGTTTCTTATCAACGCTTTCCAAATCTTTAAGTTGAAGCTCCATATCGATTGTCTCTTTATCCCGCATCGGGTCAACTGAGCCATCAACATGCACAATATTATCATTGTCAAAACATCGTAAGACATGAAGAATGGCATCGGTTTCTCGAATATTCCCCAAGAATTGGTTTCCAAGTCCTTCTCCTTTACTGGCACCCTTTACCAATCCAGCGATATCCACAATCTCCACAGTGGCTGGAATGACTTTTTCCGGATTTACTAAATCTTCCAATTTTTCCAATCTTTGGTCAGGAACGTTTACTACACCTATATTGGGTTCTATGGTACAGAACGGAAAATTGGCACTTTGTGCCTTGGCATTTGACAAACAATTGAAAAGGGTTGATTTTCCTACGTTGGGTAATCCTACGATACCAGCTTTCATCTAAACATATTTTGAGGCTGCAAATATAAGCTGAAGTTTTAGAAAGAAAACTATGTTTTATAAAGCTAAAGTCCCTGCAACAACATATAGATTCCAAGGATTATTATGGTGATGATGCCCAAAATGGCAACTACAGAAAGGATACAACCAATATCTTTCCAAAATCCTTTATACTCTTTTTTCTTTTCTTCCATGTGTATAGTTGCAAGATTTGGCAAAAGTAAAAAGAAATACCAGGATGTATTCTTCCTTGATAGAACAATTAATCTGCAATGTTTACTTTCAATCTTTAAATTTGGGCCATGGGTAAAATCACAATTCAGGGAATCGTTTATGATGAAAAGTCTTCTTTTCTAAGAGGTCCGGGTTTAGCCCCTCCTCTAATTCGAAAGGCATATCACAGCAATTCGGCAAATTACTACGCTGAGGATGGCCAATTAATCACACCCAATGTATTTGAAGACACGGGCGACCACAATATCACTGATTATTTTGATATTTCAGAAACAACGTTGAAGCATTTAGAGCTGGGGAATCCTATGATAACCTTTGGTGGGGACCACTCAATCACATTTCCAATTATAAAAGCATTCTATGAAATCCATGAGAAATTGGACATTTTACATATCGATGCACATGGCGATTTATACGAAGATTTTGAGGGTGACCCATATTCCCACGCCTGCCCATTTTACAACATAATGACTAATGGCCTTGTCGAAAATTTATATCAAGTAGGTATTCGTACTTTAAACGACACACAAAGAATTCACGCAGAGAGGCTGGGAGTAAAAATTAACGAAATGAAAGATTTTGATGCCTTTAAAATGCCTGTGTTTAAAAATCCAGTATATCTTTCTTTGGATATCGACGCCCTAGATCCCGCTTATGCTCCGGGGGTTTCACATCATGAACCAGGAGGTTTAAGCACAAGACAGGTTATTGAAATCATTCAAAAAATGGAAGCTCCGCTCGTTGGTGCAGATATTGTTGAATACAACCCAACCAGAGACATTAATGATATGACCGCGATGGTCTGCGCAAAATTATTTAAGGAAATAGCAGCTAAAATGCTTTAGTATTTACCCATCTGGGTGCATAAACTTCTGTTTTCCAAGAAGTACTTCTTCAGTTTCGACCCTGTCTTCGTCAGGAACACAGCAATCAACCGGGCATACCGCTGCACATTGTGGTTCTTCATGGAAGCCCATACATTCAGTACACTTATCGGGAGCTATATAATAAATCTCATCGCTTACAGGTTCCTGCACTTCATCAGCATTAACCGCTTTGCCATCAGGTAAAACAACATCCCCTGCTAGAGAGGTCCCATCACTATATCTCCACTCATCAGCACCTTCGTATATCGCAGTGTTAGGGCACTCTGGCTCACAAGCTCCACAGTTGATGCATTCGTCTGTTATAATTATAGCCATAATTTTCTTTTTCAGGTATGCCGAAATCAGTTCAGCATGCTTACTTTTGGAGGACAAAAATAAACCCTACCAATTTAGTGTACAAATATAATGACGGCAGATAACCGAAGATTGAAAGCTTTTGTTAAACTTGGAAATTATTTGAGGGAATTTTGTGAAAATGACAATTCAAATTCGCAAATAGAATTTTCGTCCTTAAATGATGTCTTGATAAGCGCTGAACAACAAAATTCATGGTTCACACAAGAAAATTTATTTCATGCACTTGAGCAGTGGTCTGCCTTGTTGACAGACGAAAATCTTGTCCAATGGCTTTCAGATTACAACATCGCTGATAAATCATCACCTAAAACCATTGGTGTTGTTATGGCCGGTAACATTCCATTGGTGGGATTTCATGATTTCCTTTGTATTCTGCTTTCAGGAAATAAAGTGCTCGCAAAAACATCTTCCCATGACAAGGTTTTGCTTCCGTACATAGCCAACTATTTAATTCAACAAGAACCTGAACTAAAGGACGTGATTGAATTTACGGATGGAAAATTTGAGCATTTTGATGCCGTAATCGCCACAGGAAGCAACAACACAAGTCGCTATTTTGAGTATTACTTTGGAAAAAAACCGAATATTATACGAAAAAACCGAAATGCGATAGCCGTATTAACCGGGAATGAATCAGAAGCACAACTTAGAAATCTTGGCGAAGACATATTTAGGTACTGGGGATTGGGATGCAGAAATGTTGCTAAAATCTATGTGCCTAAAGATTATAATTTCGACCAACTTTTCAAAGCTCTATTTGCCTACAAGGATATCATCAATCAAACCAAATACGCCAATAATTATGATTATAACAAAGCGGTTTATTTGATGAGTGAATTCAAAATTCTGGACAATGGTTTTTTAATTTTAAAAGAAGATGAGAGCTTATCTTCTCCCATCGCTTCTTTGTTTTACTCTTTTTACAACTCAAAAACAGAATTGAAAGATTTTTTGGAATCTCGAAAAGAAGACATTCAATGCATAGTTTCCAAAGATATGTTTGAGAATGAGATTGCATTTGGTGAAACTCAAAAACCAAAACTGGATGATTATGCCGACGGAGTCGATACCATGAAATTCTTGTTGGAACTTTAGCTGAATTCATAGTTTTCATATCCAAGATTTTTTAAGACCTTTATCGCTTAATTAAAAATGAAATTGCAGGATTTATCTCAAAAACCTTGCGGCAACCACCTTTTTAAACGAACACATGAAAAAGCACAATTTTAGCGCAGGCCCTTGTATTTTACCTCAAGCAGTAATGCAAAAAGCATCTGAAGCAATTGTTGAACTGGACGGCATAGGACTCTCATTAATAGAGATTTCACACCGAAGTAAAGAGTTTGTTGTGATTATGGAAAAGGCACGTTCCCTCGCTTTGGAATTGTTGGGATTGGAAGGTAAAGGCTACCAAGCTTTATTCCTTCAAGGAGGAGCTAGCAGTCAATTTTTAATGGCTGCTTACAATTTTCTTGACAAGAAAGCAGGTTATGTGAATACAGGAACCTGGAGTCTCAAGGCAATCAAAGAAGCGAGATTGTTTGGCGAGATTGTGGAAGTTGCTTCATCCCAAGACCAAAATTTCAACTACATACCAAAAGGGTATACAATCCCAAAGGATTTGGATTACCTGCACATTACATCCAACAACACCATTTTTGGTACGCAGATAAAGGAATTCCCGAAAACCAGCGTTCCGTTGGTCTGTGATATGAGTTCCGATATTTTTTCACGACAAATGGATTTTTCAAAATTCGATTTGATTTACGCTGGAGCGCAAAAAAATATGGGTCCGGCGGGAACAACTTTAGTTGTGGTCAAAGAAGATGTTTTAGGCAAAGTATCAAGAAAAATTCCTTCCATGTTGGACTATGCTGTTCATGTAGGAAAAGATAGTATGTTCAATACTCCACCTGTTTTCGCTATCTATGTATCCATGCTCACTATGCAATGGTTGAAGGATTTGGGAGGGATAGCTGCCATTGAAGAAATCAATGAACGAAAAGCGAACCTTATTTATTCTGAAATAGAACTGAACCCGGTTTTCTCTGGATTTGCGGCTAAAGAAGACCGTTCAATAATGAATGCCACGTTTAATATCACCGATGAAACTCTAAAGGAGATTTTCGATGAGAAATGTAAGGAGGCAGGTATTAATGGCATTAACGGTCATCGTTCTGTGGGAGGATATAGAGCTTCCATGTACAATGCGCTGCCATTGGAAAGTGTTGGGGTTTTGGTTGATATTATGAGTGAATTGGAAAAGAAAGGATAAGACCATGAAGATATTAGCCAATGACGGTATTGCACAATCCGGAATAGATAAACTTCAATCTGAAGGTTTTGAAGTGATAACCACAAAAGTGGCCAAAGAACAGCTTGAAAACTTCATCAGCACCAATGAAATAAGCGCTTTGTTAGTGCGAAGTGCCACCGAAGCAAGAAAAGCTCTTATTGACTCCTGCCCTACCTTAAAGTTAATTGGTCGTGGTGGGGTTGGTATGGACAATATTGATGTAGATTATGCAAAATCCAAAGGAGTGTATGTCATTAACACTCCGGCCGCGTCATCAGAATCCGTTGCTGAATTGGTTTTTGCTCACCTATTTGGTGGTGTTCGGTTTTTGCATGATTCAAACCGGAACATGCCCCTTGATGGTGATAGTAAATTCAAGCAACTTAAGAAGAGTTATGCCGGAGGTATAGAGTTAAGGGGTAAAACCATCGGGATTATTGGTTTCGGGCGCATTGGACAAGCCGTCGCAAAAATGGCCCTTGGTTTGGGGATGAAGGTGATTTTCAATGATCAGCTAGTGAGCAATGCAACTATAGACGTTCCTTTTTATGATGGTCAATCTGTAAAGTTTGAGCTAGAAAGCATTGATATGGAATCCGTGTTGAAAGAATCAGATTTCATCAGCGTTCACGTACCTGCTCAAAAGAGTTATGTCTTAGGAAAAAAGGAATTTGAAATGATGAAACCCGGCGCAGCGGTCATTAATGCCTCTCGAGGCGGTGTTTTGGATGAAGTTGCCCTTATAGATGCCCTGGAAAGTGAGAAAATTGCATTTGCCGGTTTGGATGTATTCGAGTCTGAACCAAAGCCAGAAATTCGAATTTTAATGCATCCGAAAATCTCATTGACACCCCATATTGGCGCAGCTACCAAAGAAGCCCAAGACCGCATCGGGTTGGAGTTGGCAGAGCAAATCATAAAATTATTAAAGTAGGATGGATACCTTTTCTTTTTGTACATTGTCGTTCTAAACTAAACACTATATAATGTCAGGATTATTAGATTTATTGAATAGCCCTATGGGCAAACAATTGATTAGCGGAGTAGCTGGTCAAACAGGGCAACCTGAAAACAAAACTGCAGATGTTTTAAGTATGGCAATGCCTTTATTAATGGGTGCTATGAATAGAAATGCTTCCACATCGAACGGTGCTGAAGGATTAATGAATGCCCTTTCATCAAAACACGATGGCAGTATTCTGGATGACCTTGGAGGTCTTTTCGGAGGTGGAGTTGACAAAGGAGTTATGGATGATGGAGCTGGAATACTCGGTCATGTATTTGGTGCCAAACAACCTCAAGTGGAGAACGCATTGAGCAACAAATCGGGAATGGATGCCGGAACTATTTCGCAAATTTTAAAGATTGCAGCCCCTATCCTACTCGGCTATTTGGGTAAGCAAACAAGACAACAAAATGTTAGTAGTCCTGATGCCCTTACCGGTCTTCTGGGAGGATTAATGGGAGGCGGGAGTTCTGCTAGAAAACAACAATCCCTTATTGAAACCTTCTTGGATTCAGATGGTGACGGCAGTGTGGTTGATGATTTGGCAGGAATGGTGCTGAACAGTGGAGGACGCAAAAAAAGCGGTCTCGGCGGATTGTTGGGCGGACTCTTCGGAAAATAACAGTCACCTTAACTTTATTTAACAAAGCCATTTGCTAGTCCAAATGGCTTTTTTTGTATCTTAATATTATGAAAAAGAGAACTTTATATAACATTTTTATGGTTGCTCTAGGAGCGGTCGTATTATTTTCCTGCACTTCACAAAAACAAGCACTGGATATTTCACAAGACGAACAGGCTGTTTTTAATTCAAATGATGAGGAAAAAGTTGAAATCAAGGATGATGAAACGGAGTATGAAATTATTATCATTGAGCCAGGCTTCTTTGTTTGGCTGCAAAGTATAGCACGGCCCGAAGGATATTATTCACAAAGCTTTTTGGAAAACCGCAATCAACTGCTCGTTCTTAATTGGAATCAGAGGGTACTTCAACCGAGTCGATTCAACTCTAATTTGTATGAACTTCAAATTAATTATGATCCGAATATAGATTATGGCTATGAGGTGAATTACAAGCTTTATAACTACTTCATATATTTTCAAAGAAAATACAATCAACGATTAGGTCCTTTTCTTCCTAGGATTTAATATGCTATTTTTGCCATCGAATTTTATTGGATGGAAAAAATAAGAACGCGTTGGGACATTACTAAAAATTGGCAACTTTTCTTTCCTATTTTTGGTGTAGTATTGGTTTTATTGACTTCCTATACTATTGCTAGGCGCTTACTGCATATTTTTGACCTTAACAATACCGCACTCGAATGGCTTTTCATTACAGTGGTAATGATGATTCTGTATTTCATCATGGTACGATTTTTTCTTTGGTGTTTTAAAAAACTTACCAATAAATGGCCCGTTGAACAGCGCTGGGAGATGATTGCGATTTTTATTGTCTTTGCCATTACAGGGAGTATTTCTGGTAAACTGGCAGGTCCATTTACTGAGTTTGTTGGTATTCAGAAAGAAAACGTAAGCGGTTGGGTTTTTTGGACCATTCGTATTTTACTCATTTTTCCAATTTACCAAGTTCTTTTGGTCTTCTTTGGTTGGTTATTTGGACAATTTCGTTTTTTCTGGAATTTTGAGAAGAAAATGCTGAAGCGCATGGGATTAGGCTTTTTGCTCCCATAAATTATGTTTTCGTTAACATAATTCTTTGTCTCAAAAAATATACCTTTGCTCCTATGCCCAGATGTAAGAGATTTTTGGGGTTTTTATTATTTGCCGTCTTGATGCTTGTCAAGGTGTCTGCGCTTCATGTATACACTCATAATGATACTGAAGGTGATACCATAGAAAATTGTACCACCTGTGAAGTTGCTCTAGAAAACCAAAATTCAGATATCTTATTTACCAGTGGAGTAATTGAAGTTACTACTCCGGACATTACTACTAATTCTCTTGTACTATTTGAGGATCAACAGTTTGTGGCAACAAAACTTAATTCCCTTCTTTTTTCTAGGCCCCCACCTGCTTTTTTGTCTTAGCCCCCCTACACGATTTCCCGTTTCTTCAAGGAAACAATTACTAACACACATTAACATATTGAATTCAGAATGAAAGCATTGCTTTTCGTTATTCTATTAACTGTTATTCCAATACAGGCTAAATCCCAAGATTGTAATAAAGTACTTAAAGGACAAATAACAGATTACCACAGCAAAACACCTTTAGGCGGAGCCAGTGTATCTGTTGTTGATAAAAATCTAGAAGTGGAAACAGACTTAAATGGAAAATATAGCATCCCAAACCTATGTCCAGGTCAATATCAATTGGAAGTTTCCCACCCAGAATGTAGCACCATTTTCATTGATGTTGAAGTATCAGGAGTTACTGAATTCGATATAAAACTAGAGCATCATCTTGAAGAATTGGACGAGGTTAATGTCGTTGGTGATGCCATAAACGATAAGACCAATTCAGCGCAAGAAGAAAAATTAAAGCTAAAGACATTGGAACTATATAGCTCCGGTAGTTTAGGTGATGCTTTAAAAGAGTTGGGAGGAGTTTCATCCCTTAATACCGGATCCAATATTGTAAAGCCTACCATCCATGGCTTAAACGGTAGTCGTGTTTTGATCTTAAATGATGGTGTCAGAATGCAAGATATGGAATGGGGCGACGAACATGCACCCAATATTGATATTAATACTACAGGTGCCGTGTCAGTCATAAAGGGCGCTTCAGCCTTGCAATATGGAGGTGATGCCATAGGAGGTGTCATTGTAATGGAACAAGCAAAGGTTCCTGTTAAGGATACTATATATGGTAAAACGCTTTTGAATGGAATGTCTAACGGTAGAGGGGGTAATATCTCATCAGAGTTGATAAAAGCCTATCAGAGTGGTTGGTTTATTAAAGGTCAAGGGTCTTTCAAAAGATTGGGAGATCGTGAAGCACCAGACTACGTATTATCCAATACCGGTATACAAGAAATTGGTGCTTCCCTACAAATTGGAAAACGACAGTTTACATGGGGGTGGGATGCGCGGTATTCCTTTTTCAATTCAGAAATTGCCGTGTTAAGGGCATCACACATTGGTAATGTAGATGATTTGGTCCGCGGTATCAATAGTGGGCAACCAGAGGTTATAAGGTCGTTCACTTATGATTTACAAAACCCAAGACAGGAAGTAACCCATCACCTTGGAAAACTCAACTTTTACAAACGATTTGAAGGTTTAGGGAAATGGAGTTTACAATATGATTTTCAAAATAACAGAAGATTTGAATTTGATGTGCGTCGTGGTGAACGGGATAACAGAGCGTCCATAGATTTGGAATTGACCACACATACAATATCTACTGATTTTAAGTGGGATGCAAATGAGAATTATCAATTACATGTCGGACTTCTCGGTAGATATCAAGAAAATTTTGCAAATCCTGATACAGGAGTGCGTAGGTTAATTCCGGACTACGAAAAGTTTGACTTTGGCGCATTTATTCTAGGTGAATATCAAGTCAGCGATCAATTATTATTGGAAAGCGGAATCCGATACGACTTCAATCGTATTGATGCCAAAAAGTTCTATCAGACTTCGCGTTGGGAAGAAAGAGGTTACGACACAGAATTCCAGAATCTGATTATTGATGACTTGGGAACACAATTGTTGGTCAATCCTATATTTAATTATCACAATGTATCGGCCACCGCTGGAGGAAACTATGAGTTCAATAATGAATCTAACCTGAAGGTCAACTACGCCCTAGCACAAAGAGCACCAAATCCTTCAGAATTATTCAGCGATGGTCTGCATCATTCAGCAGCTCGAATTGAGTTAGGTGAATTACGGGCAGAAAGCGAAACATCACATAAAATTTCTGCTTCCTATCAAATGAATTCCGACAACTGGGGCTTTGCTTTTGAACCTTTCGGCAATTGGGTCCAAAACTTTTTACTGTTGGAACCTTCCGGAGTTGAGTTCAACATTAGGGGTGCCTTTCCGGTATGGGAGTATAGGCAAACCGATGCAAGATTGCTCGGGCTTGATGCCTCTATCTATTCGGATTGGACCAATCAATTGAGAACAGAACATCGATTCTCATTGGTTAAGGGCAGAGATATTTCCACCAACACGCCATTAATCAATATTCCTGCGGCCAACATAAGGAACAAAGTGACCTATGTAAAACCTGAATGGAAAAATTTTGAATTTTCTTTAGAAAGTCAATATGTTTTTAGGCAAAATGAAGTTCCTGATAACATAACTGTCTTTTCACCAGAACAACAACAAGATGTACTGTTGGAAATCAATACAGCACCAGATGCCTATCACCTTTTGGGGTTGAAATCAAAAATGGAATTCCCTTTTGGCAATGGCACAAATTTGACCACATCGTTGGTTGTAAACAATCTTTTAAACACAAATTACAGGGACTACTTGAATCGTCAGCGATTTTTTGCAGATGATTTGGGTAAGAACTTTATTATTCAATTAAAATTTAACTATTAAACTTTATTAAAAATGAAAACAATTAAATTCTTATCACTAGCAGCACTAACTGGTCTATTTTTTGTGTCATGTTCCAGCGACGACAATGATCCAGAGCCAGTAGTCGAAGAAGAAACCATTACAACCATGACGGTTAGTCTTGTACCTCAAGGCGGCGGAGATACAATAACCTTGCAAACAAGGGATTTGGATGGAGATGGACCAAACGCTCCTGTAATTACCGTATCCGGTAATTTGGCAGGTAATACCGCATATGACGGTACCATTGTTCTCTTGAATGAGACTGAAACACCTGCGGAAGATGTTACTGAGGAAGTAGCTGAATTAGATGAAGAGCATCAGTTCTTTTTCCAAACTACAGGATCTATTGGAAGTGTTACTTATGGTGATACCGATGGAAATGGTAATCCCGTGGGAATAGTTTTCACACTAAACACAGATACTGCAGGAGCAGCCTCAATTACCATAACCTTGCGCCACGAACCAAAGAAACCAAACAATGGGACTTTGAGCGATGCAGGAGGAGAAACAGATATTGCTGAGACATTCGATTTAACAATCGGATAATTCAATTAAATCTAATTGCACTTATATAATTAGAAAACTGTGAAAACAGGAAGAAAACATATTTGGTTAAGTTCCTTACTAGCCTCCATACTGTTATTTCAATGGGGCTTTGGGGCCATCCATGTTTTCACATCACATACGGAATTTCATACCCATAATAAAGTTGATAATAGTGACGATGCGGTTTACGGTGTAGACTATGAATGTGAGCTATGTGCTAAGTTAAATACGAAGCCAAGCACACTCTTTTTTACACCGGAAATTGCATTTGTCATCACCAAAAATTATCAACCTATCACTTCGGATGATTCCGTAATTTGCACACCACTACTCGGCCTCAATCTTCTTAGGGGACCACCGCACACTATTTAGACTTCTTTTTGCTTACTGTTCAGGGCATTCGTATTTAGAGTGACCCCTATACCCTATACTTCTCTGTCAATATTGACGCTGAAGACCAATCATATTATCCTTACCTAAAACTATTTTCAATGATTATAACAGATAATCTCACCAAACAATATGGTGAAGCGGTGGTATTGAACCAGTTGAACCTAAACATCAAAGCCGGTGAAATCTATTGCTTGCTCGGAGCAAATGGAGCTGGCAAAACAACCACAATTAATTTGCTTTTAGGCTTCCTTAAGCCTACTTCCGGTTGTGCATTTATCAATGGATTGAACGTGGATGAAAATCCAAAAAAAACAAAACGGTTCCTCGCTTATATTCCAGAGAACCTTATGCTCTACCCAACATTAAGTGCAGTTGAAAACCTGGAATACTTCTCTGGTATTGGAGGTAAAAGTCTTAAGAAAAGTGAGCTTGAAGAATTTTTAAGTCAGGCGGGACTTCAAAAAAGTGCATTTCATCAACGCATATCAAACTTTTCCAAAGGAATGCGACAGAAGGTAGGTATTGCCATTGCCTTGGCCAAAAACGCAAAATCTTTATTGTTAGATGAGCCGACTTCAGGGTTAGATCCAAAGGCAAGTAATGAATTTGGACAGCTTTTGGAAAATTTGAGAGGTCAGGGTGTCGCCATTTTGATGGCAACTCACGATCTATTTAGAGCAAAAGAAGTAGCTACCCACATTGGGATTATGAAAAATGGGCAGCTAAGACAGGAGTTTGACGCTAATAATCTTTCACTTGCAGAACTTGAGCAGGCTTATTTAGATACTATGGACTATAAAGAATTAGTCCAATGATCAAAAGTACTTTTATAAAAGAAATCAGACAGCTCACTAGAGATGGGCGGGTCGCAACAGCTTTTGTTATTGTGGTTGGCCTACTTGCAATGGCTATATGGATAAGCGGCAAAAGATACCATGCGATTAACCAAGAGTATCGCGAAGCTAAGTCAACTGAAAGAGCTATCTGGGATAATCAAGGTGATAAAAATCCACATTCAGCTGCACATTATGGAACCTATGCTTTCAAACCAAAGTATCCACTCTCCTTACTTGATCAGGGGGTGGACAAATATGCAGGAACGTCTATTTTTTTGGAGGCACATAAACGTAACGAAGCACAATTCAGTATGGCAACTGACCAAACCGGATTGGCTCGATTTGGTGACTTAACACCCGATTTCATCCTTCTTTTCATTATTCCGTTACTGATTGTTTTGCTAGGATATAATTCGTTTACCAAAGAGCACGAAATGGGAACCATGGCATTGCTAAAAAGTCAAGGTACTTCAGTTGTCAAATTGATATTAGGAAAATGGTTGGCCATAATGTCCCCCATCTTTTTAATTACCACTATCCTATTTCTTATTGCCGGCGTTGTACTTTCTAATCTAGACGATTTTGGAGTATTTTCCTGGGAATCACTTGGAGTACTTTTTCTGGTATTCATTTGTTACTATGTTGTTTTCACCAATTTGGTTCTTATTATTTCATCAAGAGTGAAGAAATCAGGAATAGCTCTTGTCTTTTCCCTCTCGATATGGATAATTGCTTGCTTACTGGTTCCAAAAATTTCAAGTAATATCGCAGACACCAAACACCCCTACCCTACACGTCAAGAATTTGCAGCCAATGTTCTTAAGGATAAGCTTGAAGGACTCGATGGACATGATCCATGGAGTAAGCAAGCCAAACAATTAGAAAAAGAAGTCTTAGCGGAATATGGTGTGGACAGTCTTCATCTTTTGCCCTTTAATTTTGATGCTTATCGCATGCAAAAGGGAGAAGAACATGAGTCCGAGGTATATTTAAAACACTACAGGTTTTTAAAAAAACAATTCGCTGAACAATCTGAGGTTTACCAGGGTTTAGCTGCATTTTCACCCTTTCTTCCGACTAGGTTCCTGAGTATGGCCATTGCAAGAACGGATTATGCGACCCATTGGAACTTTGCCGACGCCGCCGAGGATTATCGAGTTAAAACCCAGGCATTTTTAAATAACAACTTTGCGGAAAACTCCTCATATGGTGAATGGAGTTATAGAGCTAGTGCTGATACCTGGAAGAAGCTGCCACCATTTGAATATGCACCTCCAAAACTGGGCGAAATCTTATCAACCAATGGTTCTAATCTTCTGATACTCTCAACATGGTTGATTGTATCCTTTGGTTTCCTATTCATCACAATCAAAAAAATATAGTCATGTACAAGTATAATTTTATATATGAGCTGAAAACCCTTCTGCGAAGCGGATGGATTCAATTTCTTAGTGTGCTTTTGTTGGTACTTTTTGGTTTTGCTTCCTTCAATGGTAGTCAAAAAGTTGAAAAAAGAGAATTGGATATTGCCTCTATCAAAAAACAGGTTAATGAGTCCGACCAAAAAATGCTGGCGCAATTAGATTCAATCGAGAGAGGGTTGAATGTAAATGCCTCAAGATGGACAATTCCTTCAGGACCCACAGCAGTAGGTAACTATCATCCAAGAATTGCGGCAATGCCACCATCTGCAATGGCCTTTATCGCTACAGGCCAAAGTGACCTGTTTACCCATTATGTTAAACCCACAATGGCTGGCGATGACTTTGCTTTAAATTTCACTGAAATCAGTAGTCCGGTACAACAACTCTTTGGAAGTTTTGACTTGTCCTTTGTAATTATATATTTATTACCCCTAATTATCATTGCTTTTTCATACAATATCCTTTCCTCCGAGAGAGAAACTGGTTCCTTGAAACTTTTGGCTTCACAGCCCATCTCCATTCATATTTGGGTGCTTCAAAAAATTGGAATTCGTTTTTTATGGATAGCTACACTAACTGTAATTCTGCTCTTGGGTACTTTGCTAATTTTTGGTGGCCCCATTGATTCAGGAACCATGTTTTCTTTTATTGGATTAACGATCGCATATATTTTGTTCTGGTTTGCGCTGGCCTTTGTGGTTAACCTGCAGGCTTCAAATTCAGCAAAAAATGCCATTACTATTCTGGGACTTTGGTTAGTTTTTGTATTACTGGCACCTTCCATAATCAATCAACTGGGAAGCACAATATATCCAATGCCATCACGGACGCTTATGATTAATAAAATGCGAACCGTCAAAGCTGAGGTAACTGAAAAACAGGATGAAATATTGGATAACTTTCTACGTGACCATCCTGAATACGCTATTAACGATCCCAATCAGAGCAGAAGGTTCTATCACCGCTATATGGCCTCCCAGGATGTGGTAAAGAAAGAATTGGAACCTATAGTTAATGAATTTGAGAATCAGTTGGACAAACAACAGACTTGGGTTGGTAAGCTTAAATGGATCTCACCTGCAATTGTAATGCAACAAGCTCTTAATGAGGTTTCTGGATCTTCAACGAAGGATTATGAAAATTATCGAGGTCAAGTGATTGGGTTTGCTGAAACATGGAGGCAGCATTTAATTCCATTTTTATACAATAACCAATCTTTCACCAGTAGTGATTATGAAGATTTGCCTTCATTTACTTTCAAGCCGTTGACCCCTAAAACCAGCGGTATATCAGCTTTAGCAATACTCGCTATATCCGTAGTCATTGGCACTCTTGGAATAGCATTTAGTCCACGGGTAAAATCTTCTAAAACCCTATTGTTTTGAGAATCTGTATACTACTGGCTCTTGCTTTCATATTTGCTGCTCCCGTTCAGTCCCAAGAGAGTACTACAGATAATTTCCCGCCGCCAGAAAGTCCTCAAGAAATAAAGGTTGCTAAAGCACAACAAGGTATTCGTGTTGATGGGTTCCTAGATGAAGATGATTGGGAAAATGTAAAAACTATCAAGGATTTCTTTAGGAGAGAGCCTAGACAAGGTGGTACACTCATTTATCCCACAGAGGTGAGGTTTCTATATGACGATAAAAATCTTTACGTAGGGGCATTTTGCAAAGACTCTGTTGGAATTAAAGGGATTCGGATACAAGACCTTCGAAGAGATTTTAGTTGGGGAGAAAACGACATTTTCGGTATAGCCCTGGATCCCCAAAACCTTAAACAATACGCTCAAGGTTTTCAGACCACTCCTTATGGAAATCAACGTGATTTTCAAAATTTCAATGGCAACAGTTTTGATACTGGCTGGAATACGTTATGGAGAGTTCGTACCCAAAGAACAGAGGAAGGTTTTTTTGTGGAAATGGCCATTCCCTTCAAATCTTTGCGTTACAACCTTCCGGAAAATGGTAACACCATTGAATGGGGAATGACCATGGTACGTTATGCCCGTAGGGAAGTTGAAGTTTCCACTTTTCCGGCCATTCCGCAATCCTTTACCCCGTATCGTATGACCTACGCAGCCAAACTTACTGGGATTGAGGTTCCCCCACCTTCGGCTAATATTAGAATAGAACCATATGCGCTTTATCAATATGATGAAAATAAAGAAGGTGATGTGCTTACAGATAAGCTAAGTGATCCTAAAGTGGGAGTTGATGCCAAATGGGCTATAAACCCAAAAACGGTTTTAGACCTCACAGTAAATACTGATTTCGCCCAGGCTGATGTGGATCGTGCCGTGAACAACCTGGAACGATTCAATATTTTCTTTCCGGAGCGACGTCAATTCTTTTTGGAAAACTCCGGTATCTGGGCAGGAGGGTTACAGCAGTCCATAAGACCTTTTTTTAGTAGACGTGTAGGTTTACAAGGTGAATTCAATGCTACTCCAGCTCCTATTGATGTCGGCACTCGATTTACCCAGCGTACTGAAAAAAACGCAATAGCTGGCCTGTTTGTGCGACAACGTGAGACTGAAAATTCTGCTGGAGCCAATTTTGGTGTTTTTCGTTATCTCAAAAATTATGGAAGGGAAAACAATATGGGTATTATGGTGACCCATAGAATGGATGACAGTTATTTGGAACTCAACCTAGAAGGAAACAATAACACAACAATTACAATTGATGGGCAAATACGGCCCACAAGCCAATGGGATATCCAATATTTGTTTTCAAGTTCCATTGATGAAACTACGGGGAAGACTGGCTACGCCGGACGTATTTTTGCTGGAAGCACTACTAATTCGTATTATTATGGTTGGGTGACCGAATATACAGATGCCAACTACAATCCGCGAATGGGATTTGTCCGACAGAACAACGTAATTAGACACAACCCGGGTGGTTATTATATATGGCGTCCTGAAAAAATTGACTGGATTAGAAGGTGGGACCCCGGTGTATTTGCCAATTACAATCATGATGCAACAGATCCAACTGAGTTTCAGCAAGCTAGTCTTTATATTTTCCCTATATATACTTGGTTCAAGGACAATAGTTTTGTGGAAATCTCATTGACCCCAACATGGCAAAATATCAATTTTGACTTTGCTCCGCTTGGATTAGAAATTCAAGAGGATAACTATTTTTATACCAGATATTTAATGCAATATAATACGGACCAATATAGAAAGTGGTCTGGAGATATTGGATATAGTTTTGGTAACTTTTACAACGGCACCCGAAATACCATCAATGCAGCAGCGAGGTTTGCCCCTATTCCTCATGCTGCACTTTCTTTGGATTATGAGCACAATACCCTTAAAAATGTAGGTATTGGCAATTCAAATTTGACCACAAATTTATATTCGGCAAGTCTAAGGTTGGCATTAAATCCTCGAGTTCAATTATCCACCTTTTATCAATACAATAGCTTTAATGAGGAGGGCCGTTGGAACGTACGTTTTAGCTGGGAATATATGCCGCTTTCCTTTATCTACATTGTTTTTAACGATACACAAACAGATATTTTCGACCCCACAAGGAATACTACCCAATTCATAAGTAAAATCACGCTTTTAAAGCAGTTTTAGATTTTAGTTAGTTAGGAAGTCGCATTAGCGGCTTCCTTTTATCTTCTTATTCTTGGAAATCAAATAGGTGTAAACCCACATAATCGTGAAAGAAGGTATGATATCCAAGCCCGGTACCAATTCTTCAACAAAAGTGACAATACCAGCTGCCTGCCCTATTTTCCCCTTATACATTCGTGTCATGAGCCAACCTGCCATGGGAGCCCAAATCACATCGGAAAACTCCCCTATTCCTGGAATAGCAAATGAAAGCATTCCTATAGCGTCAAATAGTAATCCTAGCAGTAGATATTTATACTTGGGGTCTTTTTCTTTTCCCATTGATGAAAAATAGGAAATCGTAATGAGATGTAAAAATGGTTTATGACAAATCGGAGCTTATCAGCTTTAGAAACTCATTTCGGGTCTCAATTTTTTCAAACTGGCCCCTAAAACCAGATGTTGTTGTTACAGAATTTTGTTTTTGCACCCCACGCATCATCATACACATATGTGAAGCTTCGATGACAACGGCAACCCCCTGTGGTTTTAAAGTATCATTGATGCATTCCAAAATATCATGAGTCAAACGCTCTTGTACCTGAAGTCTTCGTGCAAAAACATCCACAATACGTGGTATCTTACTTAATCCAACTATATGTCCGTTTGGGATATAAGCAATATGAGCTTTTCCAAAGAATGGAAGCATATGGTGCTCGCACAGTGAATACACTTCAATGTCCTTGATGATGACCATATCGTCATAATCTTCCTTAAACATAGCTCCTTTGAGTATTTCGGCCGCATTTTGCCGATACCCCTGTGTTAAAAACAACATTGCTTTCGCTGCCCGTTCCGGAGTTTTTAGCAACCCGTCACGACTAACATCCTCCCCTATCTCATCAATAATCTTGGAAAACCTGTCTTTAACCTCATTGGTGACCTCGATATTGTATTCCTCTAAATTTTTATATGGTGCCATGGTTATTTTACGGTATTAAGCTTGTTTGAGAAATGCTTATTTAATTTTTTGATTTTTGGATCTATAATGACTTGACAATAGGGCTGAGACCTATGGTCATTATAAAAATTTTGATGCTCTTGTTCCGCTACATAAAAAGGTTGCGCTTCAGAAACTGCTGTAACTATTGGAGCATTAAAAATCTTTTCTTGTTCCAATAAGGCAATAAACTGTTCTGCCATTTCCTTTTGTTTCGGAACGGTGTAGAAAATTTCACTTCTATATTGTGTGCCTACATCATTCCCTTGTCTATTCAACGTTGTAGGGTCATGCGTGGCAAAAAATACTTCCAATAATTCAGTATAAGAAACGTGATTGGGGTCAAATGTAATTTCAATCGCTTCGGCATGTCCAGTTCTCCCTGTACATATCTCCCTGTAAGCTGGGTTTTTAATCGCTCCGCCGGTATATCCTGATTTGACTTCCTGAACCCCATCAAGTCGCTGAAAAACAGCTTCGGTACACCAAAAACATCCTCCAGCAAAAACTGCTGTCTCTAGATTTGTATTATTTTGTTTATCCATTTATAGTGTAAAGTTAAACAAAGTTGATGGTTATACAACCATTTGATTTTAACTAAATCCTGATAAAAGTCGTAAATAAGAATAAAACCTTTATTTAAAATTTGATTTTTGTGTGCTCGTTAGATATCATTACTTTCACCTCATAAAGCACCTGTTAATGATCAAAGCTTTAAATATTCAAAAAAACTACGGCCAGCTACAAGTTTTAAAAGGAGTTGACTTAGAAATACAGAAAAAAGAAGTGGTATCCATCGTGGGAGCATCCGGTGCTGGAAAGACTACCTTACTTCAAATATTGGGAACCTTGGATGTACCTTCAAACGCCAATGATTGCTCCTTAATGGTGAACGATATTAATGTTATGGGATTGAAGGATAAAGCCTTGGCACGTTTTAGAAACCAGCATATTGGATTTATCTTCCAATTTCATCAATTGCTTCCCGAATTTACTGCTTTGGAAAATGTCTGTATTCCTGCCTTTATCAAAAAAACACCGAGAGCTGAGGCAGAAAAACGAGCCAAAGAATTACTTGACTTTTTAGGGCTGGGCAGTAGACAAGACCATAAACCAAACGCTCTTTCTGGCGGAGAGCAACAGAGAGTTGCCGTGGCCCGCTCACTCATCAATAACCCTTCCGTTATTCTTGCCGATGAGCCTAGTGGTAACCTTGATTCTGAAAGTGCTGATAATCTGCATAAACTTTTCTTCCAACTTCGTGATGAGTTTGGACAAACCTTTGTTTTGGTGACCCATAACTCAGAATTGGCGGATATGGCGGATCGCAAGTTGACCATGGTAGATGGATTGATCGTTTCTTGAAGTTGAACCATGACCCAATCTGAATTAAAAACCTTTTTGGATGAAAAAGTCGTCCAATACAATCATCCCAAGTTTTTGGAGAGTGATCCCATCCAAGTTCCTCACAGATTTTCTAAAAAAGAGGATATTGAAATCTGTGGTTTTCTAACCGCAACCATTGCTTGGGGAAATCGAAAGAGCATCATTAATAATGCGCTTCACTTAATGGATTTGCTAGATAATGCTCCGCACGACTTTATAGCTAACCACTCGGAATCTGATTTGGATAGATTGAGTTCCTTTGTACATAGAACCTTTAATGGCCTAGATCTGCATTATTTCATTCAAAGTTTAAAAAACATATACCAGAATCACGGGGGGCTGGAATCCACTTTCTCCAATCATCAAGAAAAAGATTCGTTACAACCGGCCATATCAATGTTTAAAAAGGTTTTTTTTGAACTGCCACATGAGCAAAGAACACAAAAACATGTTTCGGACCCTTTAAAAGGTTCTGCCGCCAAACGTATCAATATGTTTTTACGATGGATGGTCCGGGACAACAGTACCGGAGTAGATTTTGGTCTTTGGAAAAGTATAAGTCCAAGTCAATTATCATGCCCATTGGATGTACATTCAGGTAATGTGGCCAGGAAACTTAAGCTGCTAAGACGAAAACAAAATGACGCTAAAGCTCTAGTAGAATTGGATAAAAGCCTGAGGAAATTGGACCAAGTGGACCCCGTTAAGTATGATTTTGCTCTTTTTGGGCTAGGCGTTTTTGAAAAATTCTAATATTCTGTCATGAATCAGCCTCCAAATCCAAAGGAAGGTTCAAAATTCAATGCTACTTTCTTTCCACCGCCAGCGATGGATTCATAAATGGCCTTAACAATTATCATATCCCGTTTGCCCATTTCACCAGGTGCTTTATTTGGTTCATCAAACAAGATGTGTTTTGCAAAATCGTCCATCTGTAATTTTTGTTGACTTTCTTGTGTAAAATTCATTTCACCTCTGGATGTTCTGCCTGCCAAAGGTATATAGGTACTTGCTGGGTCCAGCTCATACCAGCCCCTTTCACATGAAGCAAATAGTCTATTAGCTCTAACATTGTGTGAAGTCATAATATTACCCACTACCCCACTTTTAAATTCAAATTGGGCGGTAATGGTCTCATCTGTATCTTTAAAATAGTCTGGACGGGTGCTATACTCCTGAGCAGATACTGAAATTGGATTTTCGCCCGTACCATAGATAATACTTTGAATGGCATAAACCCCCATATTAACCAGCGCACCTCCCCCTGAAAGTTCTTTGTTCAATCTCCATTGGTCGGGGTTGGACATGGACCTGTAACCGGCTTCAGCAGAGATATAGTTGATATCTCCAAAGGTCTTTTCTCTAACTAAACGTTTTACTTCTTGAGTGTAAGGCTCTGAATGTAAGCGATATCCCATTCCAAGTTTTACGTCATTTTCTTTACAGGCTTCAATTATGGCATCGCACTCCTCAATGCTCATAGCCATGGGTTTTTCGCAAATCACATGCTTTCCTGCCCTAGCAGCCCGAATGGAAAAATCGGCATGCATACTGTTTGGCAAGACCACATACACAACGTCTATTGCTCTGTTCTTTGCGATATTGTCGAAGTTTTCGTAGTTGTATATATTCTCTTGTGAAATACCATACTTATTGGCCCAAATCTGTTCTTTATCTTTTGTGCCAGTAACTATTCCAGCCAAATAACAATGCTCCGCCTCCAGAAGTGCTGGAGCTAATTGGTAGGTGCTATAACTACCTAAACCTACAAGGGCAACTCCTAATTTCTTTTTGTCTTTATGCATTCCCATAGCGCAGGCCAATGGTGATATTGACATCAATGCTGCAGCTCCTGTCCCTTTTGCAACGGTTGCATTAAAGTCACGGCGTGATAGCTTTCCCATGTTTTTGTATTTCAGTTCGATATTAGGTTACTCAAAGAATCATATGGAAGATACATTTTCAACATCTCGATTTATCAAAAATTTAAGTTAAAATCCTCAAAACAAGAATATCTATATTGAAATGTGATAAATTTAGTTGCCTTAAAACAACTATACTTTAATTTATGACCATAAATGACTCCTCTGGGATAGCATCGTATGTCCCCAACACATCCAGATATGAAAAAATGCAATACAGACGTTGCGGTAATTCTGGACTTTTACTACCTATGATTTCCCTTGGTTTATGGCATAATTTTGGCCATACCAACGATTTTCAAAATGCCCGTCAAATTTTAAGGACTGCCTTTGATAATGGGATGACTCATTTCGATTTGGCAAACAATTATGGTCCCCCATATGGAGCTGCAGAGGATAACTTTGGACGACTATTCCAAAAGGATTTCAAAAACTACCGAGATGAGTTGATTATTTCAACCAAAGCTGGATGGGATATGTGGCCTGGTCCCTATGGGAATTTTGGCTCCCGAAAATATTTGATTGCAAGCTTGGATCAAAGCTTGGAGAGAATGGGGTTGGATTATGTTGATATATTTTACCATCATCGCCCAGACCCTGAAACGCCTTTGGAAGAAACTATGGGAGCTTTGCATCACATTGTACAGCAAGGGAAAGCATTATACGTTGGTATATCCCAATATAACGCAGAGGACACGGAGAAAGCATATGAGATTCTAAAAGATTTGGGAACTCCCCTACTTATTCACCAGCCTAGATACAACATGATGGATAGATGGGTAGAAGATGGATTGCTCGACGTATTAGGTAAAAAAGGAATTGGCTCCATTCCCTTTTCACCTTTGGAACAAGGGATACTTACAAACAAGTATTTGAAAGGCATACCGAAGGATTCCAGGGCATCAAAGGATGCTCGTTATCTAAAATCTGACCAAATCACTTCGGAAATATTACAAAAGGTTGAGAAATTGGATGCTATTGCCAGTTCAAGAAATCAAAGTTTAGCACAAATGGCGCTAGCTTGGGTACTGAAAGATGAGCGAATCACAACCGTGTTAATAGGTGCTAGCAGAACCGAACAACTTTTGGACAATATTAAAACCTTGGACAACCTTGCATTTTCGCCCGAAGAGCTCGCTGCAATAGAATCTATTTTAACTTAACATAGAACCAAAACCATACGAATCTGACTAATTCAAATATAAAATGAGAACAATCCAATTTATGCTCTGCATGATTATGTGCAGTGCTGTTGCCTTAGGGCAAAGTAGAAAATTACCCATCGACACTACGGTGACCACGCAACACAGCGTCAATATTAATGGTACAGCTATAAATTATACGGCTACCACAGGTACCCAACCCGTTTGGGATGAAATGGGTGAGCCCATTGCATCTTTACATTACACCTATTACACCCGAAACAATGTTAAGAATAGAGCAGAACGTCCATTACTGATTTCTTTTAACGGAGGTCCCGGTTCCGGTTCAGTATGGATGCATCTCGCCTATACGGGCCCTAGAATTCTTAAAATTGACGATGAAGGATACCCAGTTCAGCCCTATGGTGTAAAACACAATCCATATTCGGTGTTGGATGTAACCGATATTGTATACGTTAACCCGGCAAATACAGGTTATTCCAGAACCATTCCTGAGATTGGTGAAAAAGTAGACAGGGATAAATTCTTTGGCATTAATGCGGATGTTAAATATTTGGCCGAATGGCTCAATACTTTCGTTACCCGGAATAACCGCTGGCGATCTCCAAAATACATTATTGGGGAAAGTTATGGAGGAACTCGGGTTATGGGACTTTCCCTAGCTCTTCAAAATCAGCAATGGATGTATTTAAATGGAGTGATTATGGTTTCTCCGGCTGATTATAAGGTAATACGAGTTGGTGGACCTGTTTCAAGCGCTTTAAATTTACCGTACTATACGGCTGCTGCATGGCACCACAAAGCTTTACCTTCTGAACTTCAAGGAAAGGACCTATTGGAGGTATTACCTGAATCAGAAGCGTATACTCTCAACACATTGATTCCTGCCATAGCCAAAGGAGGTTTTATTTCCGATTCGGAACGTAAGAGTGTTGCCAAAAAAATGGCTTATTATTCCGGATTGAAGGAAAAAGATATTCTAGATCATAATTTGGATGTGCCAACCCAATTCTTTTGGAAAAATCTATTGAAAGACAATGGAGGTTACAATGTTGGAAGATTGGATAGCCGGTATCTAGGTATCGACAGACAACTCTTTGGTGAGAGTCCCGATTACTCTGCAGAACTTACTTCTTGGCTGCATAGTTTTACTCCTGGTATCAATTATTATCTGCAAGAAGAATTAAAATTCAAAACAGATATCAAATACAATATGTTTGGACCTGTGCATCCTTGGAACAATGACGATGACAATACAAGGGATAACCTTCGGCAAGCAATGGCGCAAAACCCATATTTAAATGTTTTGGTTCAATCCGGTTATTATGATGGTGCCACTACCTATTTTAATGCAAAGTATACCATGTGGCAAGTTGATCCAAGCGGACGCATGAAAGATAGGTTTGAATTTAAGGGATACCGTTCAGGACATATGATGTATTTAAGACGAGAAGACCTTCAAAAAGCAAATGATGATCTAAGGAGCTTTATTCTACGAACCAAAACCAACGGAAAAAGTGCAAAATATTAATCCAATCAACAGATAAATTTTCAATATGAGTTGGATTAAAGTAGTAGATTATGAAAATGCAGATGCCCGTCTCAAAAAAATATATGACCGGGTTAAAGGTCCAAATAACAACATAGACAATGTATTGTCCATTCACAGTCTAAGGCCGCATTCACTTGTTGGTCATATGGCATTGTATAAAAATGTGCTGCACAACTCCAACAATGAGCTTCCCAAATGGTATTTGGAGGCCATAGGTATTTATGTAAGCTATTTGAACCAATGTGATTACTGCGTACAACATCATTTTGAAGGTTTTAAAAGATTGGTGGACGATACCAAAAGAGCAACAGATTTTATGGAGGCAGTCAAACTTGATGCACTCAATACTTTTTTTGATGAGAAGTATTTATCAGGAATAGCTTATTCCAAAAAGCTGACTTTGGAACATACAAGTATTGGTAAGGATGATATCACCGAACTCAGGTCCCAAGGTTTCACCGATGGTCAAATTTTGGAGATAAACCAGGTGACTAGTTACTTTAACTATGTTAACCGAACGGTTATTGGGCTTGGAGTAAACACCACCGGTGATATTTTAGGGCTTTCCCCTAATGATAGTAACGACCCAGATAATTGGAGTCATAAATAATAAATATGAGAATTGCCTCAATTGACATTTTAAGGGCTCTTACCATGGTTTTAATGATCTGGGTAAATGACTTTTGGACCTTGGACAATGTCCCAAAATGGCTACAGCATGCCTCTGCAGTAGAGGATTATTTAGGTTTTTCAGACATCATATTTCCCTTATTCCTTTTTATTGTAGGACTCAGTATTCCCTATGCCATCAATCATAGACTTTCTAAAAATGAAAGTACTTGGACATTGGGAAAACATATCATTATCAGGTCGGTTTCGCTGTTATTAATCGGCTTTTATATGGTCAATTATGAAACGCATAATGAAACCCTTGGATTAGGAAGGTATTTATGGTGTATTTTAATGGCAGTTGCTGTCGTATTGATTTGGATGAATTGGAATAAAAGCCCAATTCCTAAAAAGTGGCATATCATTTTTCAATCCCTTGGAATCATAATTTTGGTGTATTTAGCTATTTCATATCAAGGTGGTGATCTTGGGGAAGTTAGTATGAAACCTCAATGGTGGGGCATACTCGGTCTTATTGGCTGGGCATATCTTGCAAATGCATTGGTGTATCTTTTTACCAAAGGAAATTTGTATGTAATGCTGATGTTATGGATTGGCTTCAACACCCTCTCCGTTTTAGCTACAACCACTGATTTGTTACAATTTGAAGGTATTCTTAGTTATATTTCACCACTATATACCGGAACTATTCCCGCATTTACTTCTGCGGGAGTTGTAGCTACTTTGCTGTTCAAAAGGTTAGCTAAAAAAGATTTTAAATGGTCGTATTCAGTTCTTATTGGTCTGGGTATACTATGTCTTGTTTATGGATTGTCTACAAGACCACTTTGGGGTATTTCAAAAATACAAGGAACACCTTCGTGGCTCGCCATATGCACAGGAATTGGTTTTTTAAGCTTTATACTCCTACACTATATTTCGGATGTTCTCAAAATAACACGATGGGCAGATATCATCAAACCAGCAGGTACGGCAACTTTAACCTGCTACATGATTCCTTATTTTATCTATCCTTTGCGTAACTTAAGCAATATTAGGTTACCTGAAATTTTGAACTCCGGTGTAATCGGGTTATTAATTTCCCTTTGCTTCGCTCTTTTGGTTGTGCTATTTACCGGATGGTTGGAGCGCAAAGGCTATAAATTGAAATTATGAAAAAAACTATCTTTTTACTTAGCGTCGGTTTGATTTTCGGCCAAATTTTAAAGGCTCAAGAAATTCCTCCAAAAGACTGGCAAATAAAAACTGCTTTAATGGCTGTTCCGCAAGATTATAAAGATGGAGTAACCGTTTATGGGTATGACAAACACGGAAACTTTGTTACTTTAAGAAAAGGTGCCAACGATTACATTGCCATAGCGGATGACCCAGAAAAAGAAAGGTTTTCCACAGCAGCTTATCATAAAGACTTAGAACCTTTTATGGCTCGAGGAAGAGAATTGAAAGCAATGGGAAAAGAGGCTCAGGAGATTTTTGATATTCGAGAAGAAGAAGTAAAAGCTGGAAAGCTAAAAATGCCGGACAAAGCTACGCTGTGTGTGTTTACAGGAAAAGTGAACCCTGAAACCAAGGAAATTGAAAATCCATATGTGCGTTATGTTTTTTATATCCCATTCGCAACAGGGGCTTCCACTGGCTTACCCACTACTCCAACACCCCCTGGACATGCCTGGTTAATGAATCCTGGAACGCATCGAGCTCATATTATGATTACACCACCTAAGGATTGAGAGGTATATGTGTAAAATCAATTACCCAATTATTTCCAATTTCTAAACAAACCAATATAATGTTAACATTTAAAATAAGATTACTTGTTGTGTTGTCGTTTTTAGGCTTATCAAGGACCATTCAAGCCCAAGATTGGGCCAATCTCAAAAAATATCAAGAAGCTAACGCCACTTTGGAAGTTCCAGCTAATGATGAAAACCGCATTGTGTTTATGGGGAATTCAATTACTGAAGGCTGGTCTATTGCAAATCCTGGGTTTTTTGAAGGCAAACCTTTTGTAAATAGAGGTATTAGCGGACAAACAACACCTCAGATGTTGCTAAGGTTTCGACAAGATGTCATCGCCTTGAAGCCAAAAGTTGTGCTAATTCTTGCGGGCACCAATGACATAGCAGGAAATACCGGTCCAATGACCCTGCAACAAATTCATGATAACATCCTTTCTATGATTGAACTTGCTGAAGCTAACGGGATCTGTCCAATACTTTGTTCCGTCCTTCCAGCATACGATTACCCATGGAAACCTGGCCTGGAACCCAATGTGAAGATTCCAAAGCTCAATGCCATGCTCAATAAAACAGCAAACGCTAAAGGAATACTTTATCTGGATTATTTCAGCGCGATGGCCGATGAGCGAAATGGGCTTTCAAAAGAACTGGCGGAAGATGGCGTCCATCCAACTAAAAAAGGGTATGCTATAATGGAATCTCTCGTTGAGAAATCAATCGCAAAGGTGTTGCAAAAATGAGATTGAGTTTTATTTCCTTCTTACTCCTTACCACAATTGGTTTTGGTCAAAATGAGATTCAGGTTTATCCAGCTTTGGAATTATTGCAGCAATTCGAAAAGGTTAGGGATTTTACAATGACCCAAAGCGGAAATGAGGCGTATTTTACCATTCAATCAGCTAATGAAGAAGTTTCGGTCATTGCAAGCTCTACAAAAGATGGCAATAGCTGGAATACACCTCACATAGCTTCTTTTTCAGGAGAATATAAGGACCTGGAACCCTTTTTGTCACCAGATGGCCTCCAACTATATTTTGTATCAAACAGACCTTTAAATCCATCGGAAGAAGTCAAGGATTTTGATATTTGGTTTGTAAAAAGAAGTGATTTATCCTCTGATTGGTCAGAACCTATTAATATGGGATCTCCTGTCAATTCAGACAGTAATGAGTTCTATCCAGCTGTATCTAAAAACGGAAACCTGTATTTTACCTGTGACTGCCCTGGCGCCATTGGAAGGGATGATATTTTTTATGCTGAATATAAAGATGGCACATACGCTAAGCCTGTTCCTTTGGATGCAAATATCAATTCCGAAGGATTTGAATATAACGCTTTCATCTCTTCAGATGAGTCTTATCTCATGTTTGGTGGATACAATCGCGAAGATGGCCAAGGTAGCGGTGACATTTATATTAGTTATAAGGATAAGCAAGGAAATTGGTCTAAAGCCATGCCTTTACCGGTAAATATAAACTCTAAACATATGGACTATTGTCCCTATATGGATGAGATTAATAATATATTATATTTCACAAGCCGCAGAAGTATCAACCCCACTAAACGCATTGAATCCACGCAAGAACTGTCGGATTTTTTGGGTACCTACCAAAATGGAAATAGCAGACTTTACAAGGCAAAAATTGATTTGGAAAAATTTAAGAACCATAAAACCAAGTCTTAATATTCGAACAGGGATTCTCAATCGTATTTGAGTTTATGTTTGCCATCGGAAATCTTCCTCATGACTGTTAATTTGTCTATCTAAAGCATTTTGTATCTTTAAACATCAATCTATTTGTTGAATGGAGCTTGTAGGAAACAAAGAGACCACTGTTGCCGTTCTCCCATTTAGAATATTGGGTGAAGAAAAGGACCTCAGCCCAATGATTATTGGGTTTACGGAAGACCTTATCGTGAATTTTTCAAAGTTTATTGGTCTCTCTGTTATTTCCCAATATTCGACCCTTGATATCCTCAGTACTTCTGATACTACATCAATTTCCCAGTTGGGAGCCGATTATATAATCACCGGAAACTTTAGACCGATGAAGGATAGTTTTCGAATTGGTGTAAAACTCGTACGTGCCCGGGACAATAAAGTAATTTTTGCTGGAAATCATGATGAGACAATTGATGCCATACTAAGTGCTCAAGACAGTATTATAGAGCAAATTGTAAGCGTTCTACAGCAACAAATAAATTATGATTTACTCTCTTTCTCATATAAAAAGGAATCAGTAGACCTTGCAGCATACGAAAACTGGTTATTGGGAATGAGCGAATTAAAAAAAGGCTCTTTGGAAAGTGATTTAAAGGCAAGGAAATATTTTGAATCCGCGCTAGACATAGACCCCCATTTTGCTAGGGCATATACAGGCATTTCACTTTCCTATTTCAATGAGTGGAGTTGTCGTTTATGGGATCGATGGGAAGTAAGCCAGAAAGGAGCGCATGATTACGCATTAAAAGCTATAGAACTTGATGAAAACGATTATATATCCTTAACAGTTCTGGGTAGAACGTTTTTATATCTCGAGGATTACGAAAAATCAGAGCATTTTTTGAGAAAATCACTGCGGATGAATCCAAGTGATGCTGATAATCTGATTCAGGTGGCCATGCATTTGGTATACCTGGGGTACTCAAAAGAAGCAGAGCAGTTATATCTAAAGGCCAAAAACTTAAATCCTCTTCATCCTGACGCATACTTTCTGCACGCATCATTCATCTATTTTGAATTGGGAGATTATCGAAAGGCAGCAGAATACGTTGAAAAGGTTCCATATGATTCTGTTTGGACAGATTTCACTGCGTATGCAGCTGCTGTATATTATCATCTGGCCGATTTTGAAAGAATGCAATACTATTGGGAAAGGTACCTGGTGATTTTCCAAGAGAACATTAACAACGGAAAAAAGGCCGATGTAAAAACGGCCATTGAATGGCAGCGAACAGTAAATCCATATAAGAATACATCCAATTTGGAACCCTTTTGGAGTTTTATGATGGGAAAACCAAGTATTGTTGCTAAAAAACAGCAATTCCAAACCTCGAACACATCTGGTGATTTTACACAAAAAGGAGAATTGTGGGAATTGCGGTATGCCAATGAATCGGCTGTTCTAAAGGATTCCAAAGGACTCCAAGATATTGCCAAATTGTTAGCCAATCCTGAAAGTGAAATCCATTGCACCGAATTAATGGGTACTGTTTTGGACAGTGACGGAACAGAACTTGCGGACAACAAAGCTCTTGGAGATTACAAAAGCAAAATTCAACAACTTCAATCCGATATTTCAGACGCTGAAGAGATGGGACACGCTTTAAAGGCCGATGAACTTCGAGAAGAGTATGACGTGCTGTTGGAGCACCTATCACAAGTTACGGGCATGGCCAATAAAGCAAGAAAAACAGGATCCTCGTTGGAGAAAGCAAGATCCGCGGTTACCTGGCGTATACGAAGCGCAATAAAAAAAATTGAAAAAGTACATCCGAAACTGTCCAAACACTTATCCAATTCAATCAAAACCGGGACTTACTGCAGCTACACTCCCGAGTCGCCACACCAGTGGACCATATAATACTTACATCGCTTCCTCACATTGTAAGGCAAAAACTTTTGCCTATATAAGTGAAACATGATCTAATATTTTAAATAACAAAAAATGGAAGCAATTTTGCAAAATCTACCAAACCCTTGGGAGGTACTAATCGACCCAATATCATTAATTGTATTGGGAATGTATGGGGTTCTAATGGTATGGGAGGCCGTTTTTCCGGCCAGAAAACTCCCCAAAATGAAATTTTGGAAACTCCGAGGACTAACGTCCTTTGCTGTTTTCTTTTATCTATCAACGTATTTTCCACTTATCTGGGACACTTACCTAGTTGATTATCAGATTTTCGATTTGACAGCCCTTGGTACATGGTGGGGTGCATTTGTGGGAATCATAATCTATGAGTTTGCACTCTACGTCTGGCATAGAAGCATGCACAAAAATGATAGACTTTGGAAAGTTTTCCATCAAATGCATCACAGTGCTGAGCGTATGGACAGCTATGGAGCTTTTTACTTTAGTCCAATGGATATGATAGGATTCACTTTCTTAGGAAGTCTATGTTTAGTTGTTGTAGCCGGTTTTACCGCTGAAGCATCTACACTGTTTATTTTGATAACCACTTTCTTGGGAATCTTTCAACACAGTAACATCAAAACGCCGGCATGGATTGGATACTTTATCCAAAGACCAGAAGCGCATACCGTGCATCATGCCAAAGGTATTCACGCATATAATTATTCTGACATCCCGATTTTCGATATCATTTTTGGAACTTTTAAAAACCCAAAGGGATATGAAAATGAAACCGGTTTCTATCATGGGGCTTCAGCTAGAGTATGGGACATGATAACCTTTAAAGATGTAAACAAGAAAGAAACTGTCTAATAAAACTGATGCATATGCCTTGCTTTAATCCCCAGTATTGGAATAAGAAATCAATCAAGCACCATTCGGAATTAGGCGATGTTCTATTCGAGAGCTTATTTGAACAAGGAGACCTCCCCCCTTCGCTTTTTGATCATGAAGCACATTTAAGATTGGCTTGGCTGTACCTTAAAAAATATGGAGAGAAAAAAGCTGTTGACAAGGCTTGTAATGAAATTAGACAGTTTGATAAACTCCATGGAAAAGGAGATAAGTTTAACACAACGCTTACCGTAGCTGCTGTAAAAACAGTCCATCATTTTATGCAAAAGTCCGATTCAACTGATTTTGGAGCTTTTATAAAGGAATTTCCGGGATTGAAATTTGCCTTCAGAGCATTGCTGGACCAACATTACGGAATTGATATCTTTTCCAGTGAGGAAGCAAGGGTAAGCTACATAGAGCCTGACGTTCTACCCTTTGAATAATTCGGGTATTTTCCCTCGGGATTTTGTTTACTTTGCATAATGCAAAATCTCGAGGTTAGTATCCTTATCCCTTTTAAGAACACAGCGCATTTTCTACCTGCCTGTTTAGATTCCATCGTTAACCAGGATTTTGAAGCTTGGGAAGTCTTGGCAGTAGATGACCATTCTACGGATGATAGTTTAAAAGTTCTAACCGTTTATTCCCAATCAGATTCAAGAATAAAAGTGTTTACCAATAAAGGCGAAGGTATTATTTCTGCCCTTCGTACGGCCTATTCCAATGTAAAGGGAGCATTCATCACACGTATGGACTCAGATGACATAATGAAACCCAATCGGCTGTCGGTTATGGTGAACGATCTTAATAAACATGGAAATGGTCATATTTCAGTAGGTCAGGTTAAATATTTTTCAGACCGAGGCATCAGTAACGGGTATGAGCGTTATGAAAAATGGCTGAACAAGTTGACTTCGGATGGAAATAATTATGATGAAATCTATAAGGAATGTGTTATTCCATCGCCTTGTTGGATGAGTTTCAAAGAAGACCTTGATGCATGTGGAGCGTTCGAACCAAACCGATATCCCGAAGATTACGATCTTACCTTTCGATTTTATGAAAAGGGTCTAAAAATTATCCCCTGCACGGAAATACTCCATTTATGGCGTGATTATGATACTAGAACTTCCCGAACGCATGAACATTACGCCCAGAATTATTTTTTGGATATTAAACTCCACTATTTTCTGAAGTTAGACCATGACAAACAACGCCCGTTGGCCATTTGGGGCGCCGGGTTTAAGGGAAAGAATATTGCCAAAAAACTCGTAGAGCATAAAATAGACTTTACCTGGCTTTGCGATAATCCCAAAAAGATTGGTAAAAAAATCTACGATACAGAATTGGTGCACTTCACCGCCTTAGAAAAATTAGATAACCCCCAGAGCATCGTAACGGTGGCCAATGAAGAAGCTCAAATTGAAATAAAGAATTTCTTCCATAAAATGCGGCAGCAGCCTATGCAAGACTATTATTTCTTCTGTTAACGACTGTGGGGATCATCGAATTTATATAAGTCTTAACACCAAACAACGGAGGAAACCATATTTATAATACCTATATTTGCCCAATCAAGGTTGGGAATGCAGTTTAAACATCCAGAAATTCTTTGGGCCCTTTTTCTTCTACTAATTCCCATTATTATCCATCTTTTTCAACTCCGAAGGTTTAAGAAAACTCCTTTTACTAATGTAGCTATGCTACAAAAAGTAGTTTCGGAATCCAGAAAAAGCAATACGCTTAAAAAGTGGCTCCTTTTGTTTACTCGCCTGCTTTTATTGGCATGTTTGATTTTTGCATTCGCTCAACCTTTCTCAGCTTCTACAACTGCACTTCAAGAAAAAGAGACAGTAGTTTATCTTGATGATTCGTTCAGTATGCAAGCCAAATCGAATGGCATCACGTTGTTAGAAAAATCTGTTCAAGATTTAATCAAGAGTGTTGGCCCGGAACAAGTTTTCAGTCTTTTTACCAATCATCGTACGTTCAAGAATATCAAACTAAAGGACATTCAAAATACATTGTTGTCACTTCCCTATTCCTACAAGCAATTGACTTTGGATGAAATTCAACTTAAAGGAAATACGTTGTTTTCAAAATCGAATTCAATTCGGAAAAACTTGATTCTTGTTTCTGACTTTCAGCAAAGACTTAGTCCCAAAACCATTATTGCAGATTCGGCCACATCGACATATTTTGTAGCCGTGCAACCAAAGGAATTACAGAATATTTCTATCGATTCTGCTTATATCAGTAACGACATATCGGAGCAAGTTTCGCTCACAACGCTATTATCTGGCGGATTGGATGGTGACGCCTTACCTATATCCCTTTATAATAGTGACACATTAATTGCAAAAACGGCTGCCAAGTTCGCGGCAAATGGAAAGTCGAGTGTTACCTTTTCAATTCCGGCGAACAAAGAAATAAAAGGTCGATTACAAGTTACAGACGCCAGTTTGAATTACGACGATCAGTTCTTTTTCAATATCAATAAGAAGGAAAAAATCAAAGTTCTGGCTGTTGGAGATAGGAATGCTGATTATTTATCCCGTTTATACACCCCAAATGAGTTCACTTTACAACAAACCATCCTAAATCAATTGGATTACAGCAATATCGACAAGCAAAATGTGGTTGTTCTGAATAATTTAAAAACTATCCCGAATAGCTTACAGCAAGTCCTTAGGAGGTTTAGAGAAAATGGCGGAACTGTAATTGTAATTCCGGCTGTTGGCAGTGACCTTGACTCATATAATCAGTTTTTATCTGGTTTTTCTGCTACTAAATTGCTTGAAGAAACTACTGTAGATAAAAAGATCACTACAATTTCCTTTGATCACCCGCTGTACAAAAATGTATTTGAAAAAGAAGTATATAATTTTCAATATCCCTCGGTGAAGCAATTCTTCAAGGTTACATCACGTGCACCAAGAATATTGACTTTTGAAGGAAATGATGCTTTTCTAATAGGAAATGACGGTTTCTACCTTTTTACGGCCCCTTTAAATATTGAAAATTCCAATTTTAAAAACTCTCCGTTGATTGTCCCAACCTTTTATAATATGGGTGTTTTTAGCCTAAAATCTTCAGACCTTTACCATACTGTAGGAGAAAGTGGGACAATAGACATTGCAACCCAATTGGGAAGTGATAATATTTTAAGTGTATCCAAACAAGGGAATTCGTTTATTCCTCTACAGCAAAATTTTCCAAACAAGGTTCGTCTGGAGTTTGATGAAAATCCTACCTCAGATGGCATATTTGATGTTTTAAATAATGGGGAATTCCTAAGGAATATCAGTTTCAACTACCCACGTGAGGAGAGTGAACTCAATTATATGGACTTATCCAATTTGGATGCTATAAATGTCCAAAATTCCGTTCCCGCACTTTTTGACCATCTGCAATCAGAAGACAGCATTACCGCATATTGGAAATGGTTTGTTATTTTAGCGCTGCTTCTGGCGCTCATCGAAGTAATCATTCAAAAATTCATTACATGAACATGCTGCTGAAGTCGGCCAAGATTATATCACCTGAAAACAAGGCATTGCACCTTAAAAAAAGGGATATCCTCATAAGAAAAGGGGTTATTGAAAAGATTGCCTCTTCCATTGATCCTCCTTCAAATAGTAAAGTAGTAGATAAAAAAAATCTCCATGTTTCCATTGGATGGTTTGATTCTGGGGTAAGTTTCGGAGAGCCTGGTTACGAGGAAAGGGAAACCATTGCGAACGGACTTAAAGTTGCGAGCCAAAGTGGTTTTACGGATGTTATATTGAATCCGAATACCAAACCGGTTCCGGACACTAGTTCTGATATTGTCTTTCTTAAGGAGCGGGCAAATGGAAGTTCCACTCGCCTTCATCCACTGGGAACCTTGACCAAAGATGCAAAAGGCACCGATTTGGCGGAGCTGTTTGATATGCGAAATGCCGGTGCCATAGCCTTTTATGACTTCAAACAACAGATTTCCAACCCAAATCTTCTAAAAATAGCATTGCTGTATGCCCAAAACTTTGATGGTCTAGTGTTCTCTTTTCCAATGGACTACCAAATCAAAGGCAAAGGAATTGTGCATGAAGGGAAAACCTCCACCTCACTCGGGTTAAAAGGAATTCCTAATCTTGCAGAGGAACTTCAAATCTCCAGAGACCTATTCATATTGGAGTATACTGGGGGAAAATTACATATACCCACGATATCCACGACAGGTTCAGTAAAGTTGATTGCCAATGCCAAAAAGAAAGGATTGGATGTTAGCTGCAGCGTCGCCGTGCATAACCTAACGCATACGGATGAAAGTTTAAACGAATTCGATACAGCTTATAAGGTATCTCCGCCATTGCGCAGCAGTGCAGATTGTAGAGCTCTTATTAAAGGCCTCAAAGATGGAACCATCGATTTTGTAACTACAGATCACCTTCCCTTGGATATTGAAGAAAAACGAGTTGAGTTTGATAATGCAGGCAACGGAACTATCGGGTTAGAATCAGCTTTTGGAGGTTTAAACCAGCTTTTCGACCTGGAGGATACCATAAGACTCCTAACTGCAGGGCGAGAGCGATTTGGTCTTGCAACACCAGAAATAAAAGAAGGATCTCAGGCCTGCTTAACACTATTTGACCCTGATTTTGAATCGGAGTTTAATATGGATAGTATTCTGTCAACTTCAAAAAACAGCATGTTCCTCGGAGCTTCTCTAAAAGGAAAAGTTTATGGGGTCGTAAATAATAACCAAATTACCATCTAGTACATTGAGCAAGACAAATTCCGGAAGGACCACAGCCATTATTGCCTATTTAACGATAGTTGGAAGCCTGATAGCCATAACGATGAACATTGAGCCTAAAAATGCCTTTGCTCGCTTCCATACGCGCCAGGCCTTTGGCATCCACCTGATTTTTCATGCCATGGCTATTGTACTTACGTTTACAGGAATTGCCTATGCATCCCTAGGATTGTACTTGTTATATCTTATTATTTGGGGCTATGGTTTTCTTCAGGCTCTTAATGGCAAAACCAAACCGCTTCCTATTATCGGTGAACGTTTTCAAAAATGGTTTACCTTTATTCCATAATTTATTAAAATGTCCCCCACCCCATTATCATTGGAGTACCTACACCGACCTTCCTCGATTACATCCGGAAAAGTACCTTCAGTTTTTATGTTTCATGGCTATGGAAGTAACGAAGAAGACCTGTTCTCTTTTGCTTCCGAACTTCCTGAAGAACTGTATGTAATCTCAGTTAAGGCTCCTTATGACCTAGAACCTTTTGGTCATGCGTGGTACGCCATTAATTTTGATGCGGAATATGGTAAGTGGAGCGATGACGAACAAGCAAAAACATCAAGGGATAAAATCGTAGCTTTTATTGATGAAGCCTGCAACGCCTATAATCTGGACACAGAAAATGTAACACTTTTGGGCTTTAGCCAGGGCACCATATTAAGCTATTCCGTAGCCCTATCCTTTCCAGAGAAGATTAAGAATGTTGTTGCCTTGAGCGGTTATATCAATGAAAAGATTCTTATTGAGGAGTATCAAGAGAAGAATCATAGTGCCCTCAATATTTATGCTTCACATGGACAGGTGGACCAAGTAATTCCTTTGGAATGGGCGCAAAAAACTCCAGCTTTTCTCAATCAACTTGGGATAAAACACACCTATGAAGAGTTTCCCATCGGACATGGGGTATCGCAACAAAATTTCTATTCGTTTCAAGATTGGCTAAAGCAGCATATTTAATTGTGTCTTGAATCTTAAATTAAATTTCCCGAACTTCACTTTCTTGTGCTGAACTTGTTTCAGTAACAGTCGATATAGCTCATTAAAACGAACGATATCTTAGCCGTTGTGTGTAATTTTGACCTGTCCTGAATAATTATATAACCTGCTAACTAAATCTTAAAAAATGATTTATTATTGGTTACATATGCTTTACATTTATATTGGAGCAAAATTTTTTTGGAGTAAAGTTGATTTAGAATCTGACCTATCTCGATTTAGAACAGTTAATATTCTTGATTGCGATAGTTTGAGATATATGGCAAACTCGAAATACTTCTATTATATGGATTTTATTAGGTTTGAGATTTTGTTCAGGTCTAAACTTTACGAAAACACATTTAAAAAAGGAATATTTCCAGTTCTTGGTTCGCAAAAGATTATTTACAAAAAACCTCTTAAGAGATGGACAAAATTTAGCATAACTCTTATTTTAGATGGATGGGACGAAAAGTGGGGCTATCATCGTCAAGTTTTTAAGCAAAATAATGAAATTTGTGCAATAGGATATACGAAATTTGCTTTCTGGAAAAATGGAAAAGCACTTTACTTACCAAAAATATTAGCTGATAGTGGAGTCAAAAAAACAGAAATGAATCCATCTTTAGAAATGCTAAATATGTTCAAAAATGATTATGAAATGATTAAAAATCAAAATTAATAGTTGAATCAAACTTAAGATGGCTATAACTCATCGCTTAGCTACGAAGTCATAGCCGAGACCTATAAGTGCAATCTTCGTTTTTTGCTTAAGATACCTTTTACTTCAATAGGTTCCGGGACAAAAATACTCGTCTCATTAATTACTACGCGTATACAGTAAATGGTCCATCAGGGTAAAATCAACGCCAAGGTCATCCTTAAGTTCATATTTGATAACCAAATCCCCCCAATATTTCCCATCGGAAAAATCGGCCAATATCCATTTATGGTTCAGTACTTTGATTTTATTAATCTTAAAATCGCTTTCCATGCCATCGTAGGGAACCAAAGGATTATTTCCCTTTTTCTCATTGGTTTCCAAAAGTTTATCTTCTATATATCGAACGGGGTTCTTTAAATTCAGGTGGTCATAATACGCCAATGCATCATCATTGTTTTCCAATGAAAAGTATTGGATATCCAATATTTTCAATTGGGACTGTTCTAAAGAATCCTTTAACTCGGTTACTTCATTCTCCAACTTTTGAATGTTCGAATTCATACTCTTTTGAAAATTACCGGCACTGATAAATTGGTATAGCACTATCAATGCGGCAAACACAAATAAATAAAGGAAGATTTTACTTTTCATCTATTCAGATTATTTTTTAAATGGTTAATTGTAAATTATCGTACGCCAAGAAAACATTTTCCGGAAGTTCCTTTTCAACTTCTGAATGAAATCCCAACATATGGCTAATATGGGTGAAATAGGTTCTTTCAGCACCTACTCTTTCTGCGAAGACCAATGCTTCGTCCAAATTAAAATGTGAATAATGGGGTTCTTTCCGAAGGGCATTGATCACTAAAACTTTTGCGCCGCTAATTTTATCCTCTTCCTCCTTCTCCATACGTTTTACATCTGTGAGGTAAACAAAGTCACCAAAACGGTACCCAAGTACGGGCAATCTATTATGGTATGCTTCAATCGGAATAACCGTAGTCCCATTTAGAGGAATCTCAGTATCTTTTTCCACAAGATTAATCTTGACCGCAGGAGCTCCGGGATATCTATCTTCATCCGCAAAAATATAATCAAACCGTCTTTTAAGGGATTGCACTACGCGCTCATGTGCATAGATTGGGATATCACCTTGTCTAAAAAAGAACGGTCTAATATCGTCAATACCAGCGGTGTGATCTGCGTGTTCGTGAGTGAACAAAATTCCGTCTAATTTTGGGATTGGATTGCTAAGCATTTGCTGTCTAAAATCTGGCCCACAATCAATTACATAATTAAAATTATTCCATGAAATCAGTACTGAAACTCGAAGTCTTTTATCTTTTGGGTCGTTGCTTAAACAGACAGGGTGGTCACTTCCAATTATAGGTATTCCCTGGGAGGTTCCTGTTCCCAAAAAAGTAATGGTCATCACATCATCCATTAAAATCAAAATTATAACTTATTTATTTAATAGATTTGATTAAGAGTGTAACTTTGTTTTAATAAAATCCAGGTTATGGCCACTGCACCTAACAATCCACATGCTTTTGAAAATATCCCTTCTATAAAGGCTAAAACGCTTCGAATAAATCTCAACCCGAATATCTACGGTACCTTTGCCGAGATAGGAGCTGGACAGGAGACAGCGAGGCAATTTTTCAGGGCCGGAGGTGCTTCAGGAACTATTGCAAAGGCAATGAGCGCATATGATAAAGCCTTTAGTGATGCCATTTATGGTTCCGAAGATGATGGTAGATATGTGACTCAAGCCAGATTAAAGCGGATGTTGTCGCATGAGATGAAACTCGTAGAGGAGCGAATCAGCCGAGAGAATAATCCGGATTATCTATTTTTCTCCTACGCTAATACTGTAGCGACCATAGATTTTTCCAAAAGATACAAGGGGCATGGTTGGATTGGAATTCGTTTTCAATTAGATCCAAAGCAGAAAGAACATGATGAGATTGTACTGCATGTGCGTTTTAAGCAAAACGAAGCCAGACTGCAGCAAGAAACCTTGGGCACCTTAGGGGTAAACCTTATTTATGGAGCGTTTTTTAAGTTTCATAAGCCCAAAAAATTACTGAAATACCTTTACGACCATATTGACCATGACACTATAGAGATAGATATGGTCAATTTTACCGGGCCTAACTTTAAGGATGTAGACAATAGATTAATGAGTCTGCAGCTTATTAGAAACGACATGACGGATGCCGTGATGTTTGGCCCCGATGGGAACAACCTATTACCGGCAGCAGTCCTTTATAAGAAAAATATTTTGGCCTTGCGAGGTAGTTTTCGCCCTGTTACCAAGGTAAACATGGATATGTTCCAGAAATCGTATGACATTTTCATTCGGGAACAGACTGTTGAATACGAAAACACCATTGTAGTTTTTGAAATTACACTGTCCAATCTTAAAGCGGCCGGTGAGATTGATGAGCAAGATTTTATGGATCGCGCTGAACTCCTATGTTCGCTTGGACACACCGTTCTGATTTCTAAATTCCAAGAGTATTACAAGCTTGTTGAATATTTTAATAATTATACAAAAGCTAAACTCGGATTGACGATGGGTGTCAACAATTTGGTCGATGTATTTGATGAAAAATATTACCGAGACCTAAGTGGTGGTATCCTTGAGGCTTTCGGAAAATTATTCTTTAAAGATTTGAAAGTTTATCTGTATCCAATGAAAGATGCAGCTACTGGGCAGATCATGACCAGTAACAATGTCAAAGTCCATCCAAGAATGAAAGAATTGTATAAGTTCTTTAAATATAACGGGAAGGTAATGGACATCATCGATTATGACCCTGATATTATGCACATATTTTCGCGAGAAGTGCTAAAACGAATCACCAATGGTGAAGAAGGCTGGGAGGATATGCTTCCAGAAGGTATTGCCGAAATGATTAAGGAGAAACAATTATTTGCCAAGAAAAAAGCTTTACCAGAAAAAGAGAAAGCTTAATATAACAATACAAAGAACTTAAAAGGCCCACTTTACAATGGGCCTTTTTTATGTCTATTCCAGTATTTGGGCTGCGTGGTTCTTGGCCTTTACCTTATCAATGACCTTTTCCACCACTCCGTTTTCATCAACAACAAATGTGTTTCGATGGATACCATCAAAAACACGGCCCATAAACTTCTTTGGTCCCCAAACCCCAAAAGCATTAATAACTGTATGGTCAGTGTCGGCTAATAAAGGATAAGGAAAGTTAAATTTGTTCCTAAAATTTGTCTGTTTTTTTTCAGTGTCCGCGCTAACTCCTAAAATTTCGTAACCAGCTTGTTGGAATTCACCGTAATAATCCCTGATATTACACGCCTCCACTGTACATGTTGGTGTATTTGCTCTTGGGTAGAAAAACACCACTAATTTTTTTCCTTTAAAATCGGAAAGATTTATCGTGTTCCCATCTTGGTCATTTGCTGAAAATTCAGGTACTTTATCCCCTACTTTTAAGGTATTCATATGTATGTAATGTGTTTAAATTGTTTAATGTATTTACTTCAAAGTTAAACAAAAAAATGACGAAACAAGACAAAATAGACTTTACAATTGAGACCTTGGATAAACTTTATCCAACAATCCCTATCCCATTAGATCATAAAGACCCTTATACATTATTGATTGCCGTGTTATTGTCGGCTCAAAGCACAGATGTTAGGGTGAATCAAATAACACCCCTTTTATTTGCGCAAGCGGATAACCCCTTTGATATGGTAAAACTTACCGTAGAGGAGATTCGAGAAATCATAAGGCCTGTGGGTTTGTCCCCAATGAAATCCAAAGGAATACATGGACTTTCTGAAATATTGATTGAAAAATATGATGGAGAAGTTCCCAAGGAAATAGAATTGTTGGAAGAATTACCCGCTGTAGGGCATAAAACAGCAAGTGTTGTAGTGTCGCAGGCCTTTGGAATTCCTGCATTTCCGGTGGATACACATATTCATAGATTGATGTATCGTTGGGGATTCAGTAATGGAAAAAATGTGGTACAGACAGAAAGAGATGCCAAAAGATTGTTCCCAGAAGAAATTTGGAACAAGTTGCACTTGCAGATTATCTGGTACGGTCGTGAATATTCTCCTGCCCGTGGTTGGGATATGGAAAAGGACATCATAACCAAAACAATAGGGAGAAAAACTGTTCTAAACGAGTATTATAAAAACAAAAAGAGCCGCAATTAGCGGCTCTTTTTGTTTGTTCTTGAAGTTCCTAGTTTAAAGTTACCTCAAATTTGTGTTTTTTGTAATCGACTACTTTAATCGATTTTGAGTAGCTAAGTAAGAAATCTATAGTTTCTCGTCTAGCTTTTACCGATTTAACGGTTTTTTGTTCTTCAGAGTAAATATTTTCCATATTCTAGCATTAATGTTACAATTAGATAACGCCACTAATATGGAAATATTGCTGTGTTCGATGGAATGCAGATTAATTCGTTAAAACGATATTATTTCTGTTTACGATTTTTCTTAGGTTGATTAAGGCATATCTCATTCTTCCCAGAGCCGTATTGATGCTAACACCAGTGTTTTCGGATATTTCCTTAAAGCTCATGTCTTTATAGATACGCATGATCAATACCTCTTTTTGATCTTCTGGCAATTCATCAATTAAAAGGGTCAAATCGCTATCAATCTGGTCTTTTATGATTTGCTTCTCAGCATTTAGCTTATCATCCTTGATTACAGAGAAGATATTGAAATCATCGTTTCCTTCGAATTTGGGCATTCTTTTGTTCTTACGGAAATGGTCGATAATCAAGTTGTGTGCAATTCGCATTACCCAAGGCAAGAATTTACCTTCTTCACTATAAGTACCTCTTTTTAGGGTCTTGATCACTTTAATGAAGGTATCCTGGAATATGTCCTCAGCAACGTCCCTATCTAATACTTTAGAGTAAATAAAACTGGAAATTCTCTGGTTATGTCTGTTGATAAGACTTTCAAGTGCCTTTTCGTCTCCGGCAATGTAATTCTTAACTAATATCGAGTCATCAATCTGTAGTTCCATACAAATTACTTTTTGGTTTAAAACTAGGGTCCTTCCTTTTACAAGAAAGACTTGGAGTTATTAGCTTAATTTTAAAAAAAGTAATTATTTCTGTATAGGCCTATCAGCTTTTTAATTACACATCAAATATAGAAAAACAGTATGCCGGTAAAAAAACTATGTTGTGATTTGGGCATTTTTAGATGTTAACTGATACAATATACGTATTAAGTGCCGGGTATTGTATCTTTGGAACCCTAATTTTAACATATGACCGCAATTCAGAACATTGATCCTAAGAAGAATATCATCATAAAAGGTGCCAAACTACATAACCTTAAGAATATCGATGTTGTAATTCCTAGGAACAAGCTTGTGGTTATTACAGGACTCTCCGGTTCTGGGAAATCAAGTCTAGCCTTTGATACCTTGTATGCTGAAGGACAAAGACGGTATGTAGAGAGCCTTTCCTCCTATGCTAGGCAGTTTTTGGGTAAACTGGACAAACCAAAGGTAGATTATATTAAGGGTATAGCTCCCGCTATTGCAATTGAACAAAAAGTAAACTCCACTAACCCTAGATCAACGGTTGGGACCACAACAGAGGTTTATGACTATTTGAAATTATTGTACGCCAGGATTGGCAAGACCATTTCACCAATATCTGGAAAAGAAGTCAAAAAGAATACGGTAAGTGATGTCATTGACCATATTAAGACACTTAATGAAGGAGCCAAACTATTGCTTTTAGCTCCCATTACAATTCAGGAAGATAGGGATACGCTAAAATCTCTTGAGCTTTTTTCCAAACAGGGATATGCGAGAATCAAATATAAAGGAGAAGTCCTACGCATAGAGAATGCGCCAAAAGACATCGGCAGAACATTTGATTTGGTGGTGGACCGAATCATTGTAAAAGACGATGAAGATTTTTACAATCGATTGGCAAATGCAATAGACAATGCTTTCTTCGAAGGCAAAGGACGATGCTCCATCGAAAATCTCGAAGATGAACAAGCTCGTACTTTCAGTAATCAGTTTGAACTGGATGGCCTAAAGTTTTTAGAACCAAATGTACACTTGTTTAGTTTCAACAATCCTTACGGAGCATGTCCAAAGTGTGAAGGATATGGAGATGTTATCGGAATTGATGAAGACCTTGTGGTTCCGAACACCGCGTTATCAATTTTTGAAAATGCCGTTTTTCCATGGCGGGGAGAAAGTATGAGCTGGTACAGAGATCAATTGGTCAATTCTGCATATAAATTTGACTTCCCTATTCATAAGCCTTGGTTTGAGTTAACCGAGAAACAAAGGCAATTGGTGTGGGATGGCAACGAACACTTCACAGGAATTCATGCCTTTTTTCAACAGTTGGAGGAGAAAAGTTATAAGATTCAAAACAGGGTGATGCTCTCCCGTTATCGTGGAAAGACCAAGTGCACTGTTTGCAGGGGAAAACGATTACGCGAAGAAGCCAATTATGTGAAGGTGGACGGACACTCCGTTTCCGAATTGATTGAACAACCGATAAAGAAGCTAATCCCCTTTTTTGAGGAGTTGCAGTTGTCGGAGCATGACAGTACCATTGCGAAGCGCTTGCTTAAAGAAATAAGTACGAGACTTGATTTTCTTAGCAAGGTGGGACTCAGTTATCTTACATTAAACCGAAAGTCCAATACACTTTCAGGAGGTGAAAGTCAACGTATCAATCTGGCAACGTCCTTAGGTAGTAGTTTGGTGGGGTCCATGTATATTTTGGATGAGCCAAGCATCGGTTTACACCCAAAAGATACCGAAAACCTTATTGAAGTATTATTATCTCTGCGCAATCTGGGCAACACCGTCATTGTAGTTGAACATGATGAAGATATTATGAAAGCCGCTGATGAAGTCATCGATATAGGTCCAGAAGCTGGAACCTTGGGTGGTGAAGTTGTGGCCACCGGAAGTTTAGACACTATTTTAAAGGCTAATTCTTTGACGGCAGATTATTTGAATGGCACAAAAGAAATTGCAGTTCCCACTGAACGTCGCAATTCCAAACACTTTATCCAAATTATAGGTGCACGTGAAAATAACCTGAAGAACATAAATGTCACTTTTCCTTTGAACATGCTTACAGTGGTTACTGGAGTTTCAGGAAGTGGCAAAAGTACCCTGATCAGAAAAATTCTATACCCTACTATATTAAAGGAGGTTGGCGGTTATGGTGAAAAAGCTGGTCAATTTTCTAAAGTAGAAGGCAAATATTCCCATATTAAACATGTGGAGTTTGTAGATCAAAACCCCATCGGGCGTTCTTCGCGTTCAAATCCGGTTACCTATATTAAGGCATATGATGACATTCGGGCTTTGTTTGCTTCGCAAAAATTAAGCAAGCTTCGAGGGTATCAGGCAAAACACTTTTCTTTTAATGTTGACGGAGGTCGATGCGAAAAATGTAAGGGAGAAGGAGAAATCACTGTAGAAATGCAGTTTATGGCCGATGTGCATTTGGAATGTGATGTTTGTGCTGGGAAACGCTTTAAAAAAGAAATACTGGAGGTTCAATTTGAAGGAAAGAATATCGATGATATCCTAAACTTAACCATTGACGAGGCGATTGACCATTTTAAAACCCATGAACAAACCAAAATTGTTACCAAGTTACAGCCGCTTCAAGATGTAGGCCTAGGGTATGTAACATTGGGGCAATCCTCCTCTACTCTCTCAGGTGGTGAAGCGCAACGTATAAAGTTAGCCTCATTTTTGGTTAAAGGAAATACCAAAGAAAAAGCCTTGTTCATCTTTGATGAACCCACTACAGGACTTCATTTTCACGACATTAAAAAACTTCTTAAATCCTTTGATGAATTAATTGCAAAAGGACATTCCGTAATCGTAATCGAACACAATATTGAATTGATCAAATGTGCAGATTATATCATCGACCTTGGACCCGAAGGTGGAGAATATGGTGGACATTTAGTTGCTGAAGGTACTCCTGAAGAGCTGAGTCAAAATCCAAAATCAATTACCGCTAAATATCTGCAATCCAAACTATAACAACAAGTTATAATTTCCATTGAGATAAAATTTCGATGGTTTAAGTCTAAAACTGTTTTTTAAGGTTTTAAACCTGAATTGTATTGCTTCCGTCCAAAAATGGCGTCAATCCAAACCTCACTTTTATCAAATACCAACCGGTTTTTGTGAATTTGTAGCTGTCATCCTTTTTCCATTATCCTATTTTCATTGATTGAACTCTTTAATGCTTTGCTCTTTAGTTAAACCAGAAAAGTATGGTGTGAAATTATAGCTGTTAAATCAATGTCTTAATCGTATGTTCTCCTACACTTCCCATTTGGCGCAAATAAAAAAATATCCCATTACATTTTTAATTGTACCCTTCTTTTTAGTTGCTACAAGTTTTAAACCCGTTTTCAATACCAACAATCCCAAAACTTTATCGATACATCGTTCAACTTTAAAGGAATCAAGCAACAATTCTACAGCTTTTTATGTTCCAAGAATTGGTTTGGTAAAAGAAGGAGTGTTAAATCCTGGCGGAGCCGGAATCCAACCCTGCACAACTATTGATTATACCTATTATATAACCAACCAGAGTACCAATGGGGAATCTTTAGAAGCTGTCGTCTTGGACGATCCATCAGCGGGAATTTTTAATATCAATTTAAATAATGTTATTGGTGACATCAACACCGATAATTTTCTGGATATTGGTGAGGTATGGATCTACACTATTTCTTATAACATTACCTCCGAAGAAAGGGTTGCTGGTGAAGTAAGGGGAGAACAGGCTACTGTAAATGCAAGCTCAAATATTGGAAATATCACTGATAATTCGCATCCCAATGATTTTCTTGACGATGGAGATACCATAACAGATATCAGCGAATGCCAACCCAGGGTTTCACTTGTAAAAACAGGAGACTTGGATCCAGCAGGTTTTGCTCCTTGCACTACCATCGAATATTCTTTTTCAGTTACCAATGAAAGTTTGGGGCCAGAGGAATTTCAAAACATACAACTTAATGACTCATTTCTTGCTAGCAGTTCCATTAGCGGTCCAACCTTTGATAGCGGCGGTGATGGTAAAATGAGTCCTGGGGAAACATGGGAATTCATTGCATATTATACCATAACCCAAAATGACATACAACAAGGAGAGGTACAGAATCAAGCCGAAGTATATGTGGAAATCGATGCAACAGGAGACATCATTACTGATTTTTCACATCCAATCGACCCCCTGTCCGATGATTTCACGGTTACCGATCTGATATCATGCCAATCCCCAGAGTTGGCCATACTGCTGACCGGTACCACTGCCGACTCGGACAACGACAACTGCGATGACGTTGTGGTCTATACCTACCAGGTAACGAACAAGGGCAATGTTGATTTGGAAATGGTTACGGTTACTGATGATCTGGGTACCACTCCCATACTTCAAAACCCAAATCTTGGCGACATTAATGGCAACGGTAGATTGGATACAACGGAAATATGGATTTACACGTCTGCTCATCCCATCACACCAGAAAATATTACCAACAATCCCTTGGACAATCAGGCCACTGCCACCGCGAACATTGTCGGTTCCGGAACACCTACCTCCGACCAGTCACATCCCACAGATGAATCCTCGGCTAGGCTGACCTCAGTAGATGTCTCCGGGGCCTGTGACAACTTTGATGCTGGCATCTCCCTGATATTAAGAGATATCAATCTTAACTGTACTGGCTCTCTGGAATATCTGTACGAAGTGAGAAGGGCGGGCAGTGTTAATTTACAGAACATAACACTCACAGATAATCTGGGAAATGTTATAATTACAATACCTACTGGTGATGACAATAATAATGATGTTTTGGAAGATGGGGAAATATGGACTTACACGTCAACGGCCTATAACATTACACAAGATGAACTAAATCTTGGAGCTGTAACAAACCAGGCCACGGTCACCGCAGTCGTTGAAAACACGTTGATTCCGGTTATCGATGATTCCCACCCCTCGGATCCCCAAGACGATGATGTCACGATTACCGATCTAACATCCTGTCAATCGCCAGAGTTGGCCGTACTGCTGACCGGTACGACTGCCGACTCGGACAGCGACAACTGTGATGACGTTGTGGTCTATACCTACCAGGTAACGAACAAGGGCAATGTTGACCTGGACAACCTTATTGCGACCGATATTTTGACTAATGCCATAGTCCTTGTCACGGACCCCAACAACAATGGTATATTGGATTTGGGGGAAACGCAGTTCTACACATCTACTTATGATATCACAGAAGATAATATTACCAATATGGTCTTGGAGAATCAGGCCACTGCCACCGGGAACATTGTCGGTTCCGCAACACCTACCTCCGACCAGTCACATCCCACAGATGAATCCTCGGCGGGCTTGACCTCAATAGATGTCTCCGGGGCCTGTGATACCTTTAACGCAGGTATCTCCCTGGTTTTAAGCGTTAACAATCCGGGGGCTTGTACCGGCTCCCTGGAATATCAGTACGAAGTGACAAGGGCGGGTAGTGTTAATTTGGGGGGTATAGTGCTCTCCGATGACCTCGGAAATCTTATTGCCGGACCAAATGGGGATGCCAATAGTAATGATGTTTTAGAAGCTGGCGAAACATGGACATATACATCCACCTATAATATCACGCAGGGCGAACTGAACCTTGGGGCGGTAACAAATCAGGCCATGGTCAACGCAGTCGTCCAAAACACATTGATCCCGGTAATCGATGACTCACATCCAAGCGACCCCCTATCCGATGATGTTACCCGCACCGATATCAGCTCCTGTCAGTCCCCGGAACTGGCCGTACTGCTGACCGGTATCACTGCCGATTCGGACAACGACAACTGCGATGACGTTGTAACCTATACCTATCAGGTAACGAATAAGGGCAATGTTGATCTGGACAACGTTGTTGTGACCGATGATCTGGGTAATAGCCCAATACTTGAAAACCCAAACCTTGGCGACCTTAATGGGAATGGTAGATTGGATATTGCAGAAATATGGACCTACACATCCACCTATGGCATTACACCAGAGAATATTACCAACATTATCTTGGACAATCAGGCCACTGCCACCGCAAACATTGTCGGTTCCGTAACACCTACCTCCGACCTCTCACATCCCACCGATGAATCCTCGGCGGGCTTGACTTCAGTAGACGTCTCCAGTGCCTGTGCTGATACCGCAAGTATTGCCGTAGTACGTGAAGTGCAAATGATGGATACCGATATGGATGGCTGCAATGACCAAATTGACTTTGTCATTGAGGTATCAAATTCTGGAGGATTGGATTTGATTAACATAGTTCTTACCGATGACCAATTGGGCAATCTAGGTAATCCTTTCGGTGATGTGGGAAATGATGGAATCCTCCTTCAAGGAGCTGGTGAAGTATGGACCTACACCGGTTCTTATGATATTACACAAGGAGATATAGATGGTGGGGATATATTCTCCAGGGCTACAGTTCAAGCAGAATCTTCTGTGGGTAACTTTCCTGTACAAGATATCTCCCATCCCACAGACCCAGCAGATGATGCTGACAATGAAATTCTTTTTTCAGGTGCCTGTGACGATACTGTAGGTATTTCGATAATAAGAAGTGCTGCTTTAGAAGATGGTGATGGCGACACTTGTATGGACCGCTTAGCAATAACCATTGAAGTGACCAACACAGGAAATGCACCTTTGGAAAATGTTGTGGTTAATGACGATCTGTTGGTCAATGCCCCAACCCTTTCTTCAAATGGAAACGGGGATACTATTCTGGACAGCGGTGAAACTTGGGAATATACTGGGAGTTATGATCTTGACCAGACAGATATTGGTGGTATAAATGTTATCAGTGGAGCTGATGTCACAGCGCAACATATAGGTAGTACCTTTCAAGTATCGGACGATTCGCATCCCTCTGCCCCTAACTTAGATCAAGACAACGATAATGATGTCTCCGGGGCCTGCGCGAACACTGCTGCAATCACCTTGAACAGGACCCACAGTCTCTCGGACAGCGATACGGACAACTGCCCGGATACCATCGACTTTAGAATTGTGGTCACCAACTCTGGGCAAGTAGATCTGGACACCGTTGTACTCACGGACGACCAATTGCCAAGCCCAGTGATCGGGCCAGATGACGAAAGCATCAATACCAATGGTATTTTAGAGGTAGGTGAAGAATGGACCTATACCGGTTCCTACAATATTACACCAGAGAATATCGCCAATACCCCCTTGATTAGTGCCGCAACAGTTACTGCGGAACCTTTGGGCAGTACCTTCCAGGTTTCAGACAATGATCAAAATAACATAGACCTCTCCAGTGCCTGTGCTAGTTTTTCTGCGGCTGTATCCGTAACTCTTTTAGATTCCCTTTCAGATAGCAATAATGATGGATGCGATGATAGGATAATTTACACCTATACGGTGAGCAACATTGGCAGTGCAGATTTGGGTCAGATTGTGCTGACAGACGATTTGGGCAATACTATTACTGCCCCTACTCCTAACCCGGGTGATCTTGATAACGACAACGAAATAGACCAGATGGAAGATTGGGTTTTTACTGCCACCTACTTTATAACCCAGACTGATATTGATAACTCTCCCCAACATCGACTCAATCAAGCCAATGTTTCAGTGCAACCCATTGGAAACACTACTAATGTGACTTCCGATTCTAATACTACCAGCACTGATGTATCAAGCGCATGCCTCAATGACACGGCTTCTATAGGATTGATAAAAACGGCTAGTCTATTTGATTCTGATGGTGACAATTGCAACGATTCAGTCCTTTATTTCTTCACTGTTGAGAACTTAGGGAACATTGCTCTTGAAAACATCCTTTTAGAGGATTTCTTTTTGGGCATTACCCTTACGGAACCTAATAGCCGTAACCTCAATGAAGATGAAATTTTGAATGTTGGAGAACAATGGAATTATAATCTGGTGCGTCCCATAGTCCAACAAGATATTGATAGGGCCTTTATAGAAAATCAGGCCATGGTTACGGCCTACCGTACCGATTTACCAGATACTTTTATTACGGATTTTTCACATCAAAGCACATATACCTTGGATGACCTAACAAGTATATCCGTTATTGGAGCTTGCATCAATACTTCGGCCGGAATAGGGTTGGTGAAAACAGGAGTACTTATTGATTTAAATGAAGATGGTTGCTTAGAGAGTATTCGATATACATTTAGAATAGCCAATTTAGGAAATCAGCCCTTGACCGGATTACTCCTGCGTGATGATCTTTTTGAAAACCCGATAGAGGGGCCTCTTTCCGGTGATGACAATGACAACGACATCCTGGAGGTAGATGAAGAATGGACATACACCGTCGTTTATGGAATAACCCAAGAAGACTTAAATATAGGGTTCGTTGAAAATCAGGCGACAATAACCGCAAATGTAGTAGGGCAAGAAAATTTTATTGTCAACGATATTTCCGACAGTGATTTATTTACCAGAGATAATCTTACTAGGGTATCAGTCATAGAAGCTTGCCTAGGAGGCACCATTAGTGATTCTGATTTTAAGATTTTTACCGGAATAACTCCAAATGGTGATGGTATCAATGACTTCTTTAGAATCCAAGGTATAGAACGTTACCCGAACAATACCTTAAAAATATATAATCGGTGGGGGGTAATGGTCTACGAAGTAGAAGAATATGGAGAAGGAAGTAATTTGTTCAATGGGATTTCCATTGGTAGAGCGACCATTGCAGGAGATAAAGAATTACCTAGTGGAACGTACTTCTACATACTGTCTTTTCTAGCCGAAAATCCGGGCGAGGAAAACTACAGTGGCTATCTCTATATCAATAGGAACTAGAGTTTCTTGACCTAAAAAAAATGATTTATGCAGAAAAGGAAAGTTTTTACATTGGCAGTATTTGCCATATTCACTTTTTATGGTATCGCACAACAGGACTCTCAATACACCCAGTATATGTACAACACCCAGGTTATAAATCCGGCTTATGCTGGAACCAGGGAAACACTTAGTTTTGGCATATTAGGTCGTACACAATGGGTTGGATTCGAAGGAGCTCCACAAACTTTTACCTTCACAGCCAATGCCCCTATAGGTCCTTATAACAGCATGGGATTGGGATTATCCATTGTTCATGACGAGATTGGACCTGCCGTAGAATCCAACGTTACCGTTGATTATTCATACACTATAGATATTTCTGCAACTGGGAGATTATCCTTTGGACTCAAAGGAGGTATTGATGTTCTTGATGTTAATTTCAACAAACTGGATTTGGCAGATTCAAATGATCCTAACTTTCAAAATAATATCGACCAAAAACTTCAACCACAGGTTGGTGCCGGTCTTTATTTTAATACAGAGCGGTTTTATGCTGGACTGTCCGTACCAAATTTCATGAATACATCCCACTTTGACGAAAATACTCTTGAAGATTCAGAAGTAGCCAGCATTGCGGTAGAACGATTGCATTATTTTTTGATTTTGGGCCACGTATTTGACTTAAATAGAAATTTAAAATTTAAACCAGCCACATTAGTAAAAACTGTAAGCGGTTCCCCATTACAATTGGATATATCAGCCAATTTTATGCTAAACGAAAAGTTTGTGTTGGGTGCTTCATACCGATGGGATGCATCAATAAGTGCAATGACTGGCTTTCAAATTTCCAGGTCAATCTTTGCAGGAATAGCATATGATTATCAATCAACAGATATTGAAGCCTATAGCGATGGATCATACGAGGCCTTCTTAAGATTTGACATATTCCATAAGTCTGATAAAGTTTTGATTCCCAGATTCTTTTAACATGAATAAATGAAAAAAAAATCAACATTATTCAATATTTTTCTCCTTTTTATTTTGGCTGTTTGCACTGCCTATGGGCAAAGAAACAAATTAAAAAAGGCGGATGAAGAATTTGACCAATATGCCTTTATTGATGCTCGAAAGATATATTTGAAGGTAGCAGAGTCGGGTTATGAATCTTCTCAACTGTATAAAAAACTTGGAGACACCTATTATTTTAATGGTGAATATGGAGAAGCGTCCAAGTGGTATCAAAAGCTTATATATAAATACCCAAATGGGTTGGAACCCGATTATTATTATAGGGCCGCACAGACATACAAAAGTATAGGTCAGTACCATATGTCAAAAAAGATGATGGGACAATTTGCTTCTTTATCCGCAAGCTCTGGAGTTGCAAAGAATTTTGTGGAAAGCTACCCGATGCTTGATAGCCTCGTTGACTTTCAATCCAAAAAATTCGAAGTAGAAAATGTGACCAACACACTAACTAGTTCAGATTTTGGTCCTTCTTTCCATGGAGATAAAATTGTATACGCTTCATCATCTGCGAACCCAAAAGGCGGTAAAACACATGATTGGAATGGATTACCATATTTGGATCTGTACGAAGCAACAATTGATAAAGAATGGAAACTATCTAAACCTACTCCATTGCTAGGCGATATCAATTCACCTTATCATGAGTCTTCTGCTGTATTCACAAAAGATGGCAATACCATTTATTTCACAAGGAACAATTATATCAATGGAAAGAAAAAACGGAACAAAGAAAAACTCGTTACCCTTAAAATATATAAAGCTCAAAAAGGAGAAGATGGATCTTGGGGAGACGTTTTGGAATTACCTTTTAATGACGATTCCTATTCTGTTGCACACCCGGCTTTAAGCACAGATGAGAGTCGCTTATATTTTTCTTCGGATATGAGAGGAACCCATGGGGCTTCAGATATATGGTATGTTGACATTGTAGGTAATAATATCTATGGCATTCCGGTTAATCTTGGACCAGAAATTAACACCGAAGCAAGAGAAACTTTTCCCTTTGTAGGCCAAAAGAATAATCTCTATTTTTCGAGTGATGGACATCTAGGACTTGGAGGGCTGGACATTTTCGCCATTTCCTTAACGGGTGATGGTGAGTTTGTACATGTTACCAATCTTAAACAGCCCATAAACTCCAATAAGGACGATTTCGGATTTATACTGAACGAAGAAAAGCAAATTGGATACCTTTCTTCCAATAGAGATGGTGATGCCGGTAGTATATCCGATGATATTTACAGGGTTTGGGAAAAATGTGGAACAATCAATATAGCAGGGTTGGTTTTGGACGCTAAAACTGGTTTGTCCATAAATGAATCCACAATAACACTACTTGACGAGAACAATGTGGAGGTTTCCCAGACCATTTCCAATGCCGATGGCACCTATCTATTTGAAGATTTAGTGGATTGCAACAAGCAATATGCTGTGAGAGGAGAAAGTAACTTTAAAGAATATACTCCGACTGAGAAAAATCTTGTAACACCCCAAGGGTCACACACAATAGAAATAAACTTAGAGTTGACACCTCCGGATTGCGCAATTGATGATTTAGGATGTCGACTAAACCTCCAGCCTATCTACTTTCACTATGGAAAATATACTTTAAGTAAGGCTGCAGAGGTAGAATTAGCTAAAATCCTCCAGGCCATGAAAGAGTATCCCCAGCTTAAAATTCATATTGAGTCCCATACCGATTCAAGGTCAAGTGATGATTTCAACAGGAAACTCTCAAAAAAGCGAGCATGGACTTCAAGACAATGGTTGATTAAAAGAGGTATTGACCCAAGCCGAATTACATCAAAAGGTTATGGAGAAACCCAATTGTTGAATGAATGCTCGAACGGGGTAAAATGTTCAGATGATCAACATCAGTTGAATAGAAGGTCAATGTTCATAATCAAAGATTGATTTTTAACTTACTGATTAACAAATACATATAATTAATATAATTTTTTGGCACGCTGTTTGGTATTTACTTTTCGAATGTAAATAGTTGCATTCAGAATTTAAATTAGATAGTATGAAAAAGTTAGTACTCATTATAGCAGCGGTCTTGCTGGGAGTTCCAAGCGCTACAGCGGCCAACATGGAAGATAAGGCATTTGTTTCAAGTGCTTATCGATACGGAAACTCTTTCATCTTCGTAGAAGGTGGGGTAACTTTTTCAGTTTACCCTGATGGAGAGTTCGATTTTTACATCGATAATCAGGTTAACGTGGGAGTTGGTGCAAGAATTGGTAATGTTGGCATTACATTCAATTCAGGATATAACTATAATCCTTTTGTTCAGTATGACGATTATGGTGCTGTAATCCAAGTCGAAAATACTCCTATTTACTATGATTATTACGGACGTGTATCTCAAGTTGGAGGTGTAGATGTATGGTACAGAAATGGTCGAGTTCGCAGAGTTGGAGGATTGAATGTTTTTTATAACGGAGGTGCATTTAGCCACTATACCGGATTCATAAACATTTATAACAGACATTATGTGTACAGACCGTTCCATAGGTATTTTGCTAGACCGGCAGTATCCTTTTGTAACGTGTATAACAGACCATATAGAAGGTATTACTCACCTATACGCTATACCTACTACAGACCGTACAGGTATAACCACAGAAGAGCTTATGCTTCCGTTGGTAAGACATATAGAAATGATAGAAGTTATAGAAGAGATAATATCTATAGAAATGATAAAAGAGTTACGAGACGTAACAACAGTGTAAGAAGAAATGGAGCAGATTATGGAAGAAGCAATAGAAACGTTGGATACAACAACAACGATTATAGAAAAGGAAATGCTGTAAGTCGTTCTGACAACCGAGTTAAAAGGAGTTCAGCTGCAAGCAGAACAGTTAAGCAGAGTGATTATAGAAGAGGAAATACTGTATCACGAAGCAATAACGGTAGAACTGTTGCCCAAAGACAGGTATCAAGAAAACCAAATAGCAGAACGGTGACGCAGAGAGAGGTTACAAAACGTCCAAATAGTAGAACAGTTACTAAGCGTGAAGTAACCACGACACCGCGAAGCAGGACAGTTACAAGAAGTACCTCGAATACATACAAAAAGCCGCAGAGCAGAAAAAGTACAAGTAGGTCAGTAACAAGAAAAAGCAGTGTTCCGAGAAAAACAGTTTCTAGAAGTTCAAATACAACGGTGAAAAGAAACTCTGGAAATACAAATTATAAAAGAAGTGGTACCAACGGTACACGATCAAGAAGTACCAGAAGAGTGCAGTAAAGATAGTTTTTAGGTTGGTTAGTTGTTTACCCCGTAGTTGGATTTATCCGCTACGGGGTTCTTTTTAATAGTACAAGGATTCGGTACTAGTATCTCTTAGTCCTCCCTCCTCCTCAACCATTTAGATAGCAATCCAGTTACATCTTCTGAAATCTCAAAACGAAACAATATTCCCAAATACATTGCTCCTATCAATATCGATTTTAAAACAATATTGACAATAGGGTGAAATGGAAACTGAAGCATATTGAAAAGTGCCAGTAACAAAAGTAAAGTCGCAAGAACTTTGAAGGTAGCTTTGGAAAAAGGAAAAAAACCAAACTTCAATTTTATAAAAATCAATTTAGATAGGTTAAAAAGAAAAATCGAGATGAAACTTGCCAAAGCTGCACCCTCTATTCCATATAAAGGAATAAACCACAGGTTGAGCAAAATGGTAACCGCAGCAAAACATACCCCTAGTACCAATACCCATTTATAATACTCGGAATAATATAAAATGGCATTAACGTTGCCGAGAAGAGAGTCCAGAACTTTTGCAACACCAATTAGGGCAATGATGGAAAAACCATCTCTATATTCCTCCGGGAGCATAAGAAACAAATCACTGATATTCAAAACAATCAAAACAAACAATATTCCCGAAGCAATAAATGCTGTAAGTGAAGTCTTTCGATACAGATTTTCCAATTCAAACAGATTTCCTTCATTCAAATAATTGGCTGTCAAGGGATATGTTATCTGATTCATTGCCCTGGCGGGAACAATAATACTTGTGGCGATATAAACCGCTACGCCATAATAAGCCACATTCTCTAGGGCTTTGAACTGGTTGATCATTACCTTATCTATCTCCAATAGAACCAGAGCGACAGAACCTCCAACTACCATCAACAAACCATAACCCACAATGGTTTTTGCTTCTTTTGGAAACTTAAAACTCAAAACTGGTCTGTGTAAGCTATAGGCATAAAATTTCATGAGTAAAGTTCTCAGCAGTTGTATACCAACAATTCCCTTTAAAAAGAAGTCCAATGTGATGATATCCAAATACAAAAGCACCAATAAAATGGAAGCGCAAATTCTGCCAAAGACTTCCTTAAGAAAATTACCAAAAACAGATCTGAGATGCACCTTGCTCCATGCATAGAACACCTCAAAATAGGCCATGGCCACCCCAACCAGAAATAAGTACCATAAATAATCCTTTACAAGCGCATTTTTTATAGAAAGAAAATCTCCAATCGCAGTATGTGCCCACCAAACCAATAGGGTCAAGGGCAGTATAACCAACAATGGCGAAAATAGAATAAGGGTAAAAAAACCGTTTTTGGATCTATCGGTTTGTGCACTGTAGTATTTTACCAGTGCATTATGTGCACCAGAAGCCATTATCGGCATCAGAATAGCACCAGTAGCCAAAATAAAGGTGACCAAGCCATAGTATTTCGAATCGAGAATATTGGTATATAAAAACAAGGTGTTAACGGCGCCAAATGCAAAACCAATAAAAGTGACTACGGTATTTTTAAAGGATTGCTTTAAGACGATTCCCATTGAATGAAATTTGCCAGTTGCTTGGTAAGTGCTCTTCGGTGATATTGCTCAATTCCTTTTGAATCACAATGCAATGCCCCGTTTTGAAATGCCTCAAACCAGTTTAAAAGTACAGTTTTTAGCTCCTTTTTATCTTTTTTTCCATAAAAAACTCCGGCATTGGTCGATTTCACCATCTCTCCTGCCTCCCACCCTTCGGGTCCCAGAGCAAGAATAGGTCTATTGGCATTCAGATATTCAAATAATTTACCTGGGATAATACCTTTGGTCTCTTCTGAATCAATTTCCAACAACAATAGTAATTGGGATTTTTGTTGAATATCAAAAACCTCTTCATGGGAAAGATAACCCAAGTTGGCTACATGTTTTCCAAGCCCATAAGCTTCAATAGAATCCAAAACTTCTTCACCTACCACACCAGCCAATTGAATTTTTAATGAATCACCAAACGAATCATTTTCCACACATAATTCTTTAAGGGTTTCCCATAGAATTGCCGGATTTCTACCCGTAAGCAACGACCCGATGTGGGAAATAGTAAAGTCATCGTCCAAAGCTTCTACTTTAGTTACTTCCTCAAAACCATTGGTGATAGCTTTAATTGGTTTTGCTGTCAAACCTCTAAACTCCTCTTGCGTGGTAAGGCTTGTAACCACAATCTTATCAGCATTGTTTAGCACCTGTCTTTCCAACAATTTGTGTTTTTTCTGGGATGTTGAGGTCAAACGGAGCTTTTTATGATACCCTATCGAGGTCCATGGGTCTCGAAAATCAGCTATCCAATGAACATCAAGTTTCTCCTTCAATCCCAGACCAATTAAATGCATGCTATGTGGAGGGCCAGTCGTGACAATAGTGTCAATACCTTCTTCTTCAATAATATTTGACAAGAATTTGATAGATGGCTTGACCCATAACTTGCGAGCATCTGGAATGAACAGGTTACCACGAATCCAAAGCATTAGTTTTTCGACAATTGACGGATTCTTTTCTTGAATCACACCTGAGCTTATAGTTTTGGTCTTCTTTTTTGAAAGTAGACCAGCCCAAGAATAGGGCTCTTTTATGGGTTGCCCTATGATTTTGATATCCTTCGGAATTTCCTTGATGAGATTTTTGTCAATTATGGGGTAGGTTGGATTCTCCGGAACATAAACCAAGGGTTCAATTCCGAATTCGGGAAGGTATTTGACAAACTTTAGCCACCGCTGTACCCCTGGCCCACCGGCAGGTGGCCAATAGTATGTTATGACCAAAATCTTGCGCATTATGCTTCTTTGGTTTTTCTGGGTAGGAAGGAAAACAACAAACCTCCAAGGATAATTAATCCAAGTAGGATATTGCTCCCCAAACTTATTTGACTTCCTGTTTCAACAATCTCGGGTTGAAATTTGAACTCGATCTCATGCTTACCGGCAGGAACTTTGACGCCTCTTAAGGCATAATTTACTTTGTAATGTTGAGTTGCCGTTCCATCAATGTAGGCTTGCCAATCATGTGGATAGTGCATTTCCGAAAACACTGCAAAACCAATATTATTACTCTGGGATTGATATTTGAGGTAATTAGGCCTATACTCAATCAAATCAATTGAAGCTAGTGAATCCACCTCATAACTCAGTTTGGTTACGGTTGGGTTCAATTGGGTGTTCACCACCACTTGGGATTTCGAATCAAAATCTTTTAGTGTTTGAATTTCTTCATTTCTTGTATTTACTGCAATGACATCCTGAATAAACCAAGCACTTCCGTTGGCATTATCATTTACTGCTGGAAAACTATTGCCATCTTCATCTTGTTGAACAATGTACTTGACATTTAGCATATTCAACACTTCCAAATTGTTCTGATACAGATGATGCTCAAATAAATCCTGCAGCTGTCTAGGTTTTGCTGCATGGTATCCTCCAATCGATTTATGAAAATAAGAAGTCCTTGCTCCATTGAGACCTTCCTGTGGGTCGAATACTCTAAAGTTGGACGGGTCTTGCTGAATTAAATCATCTAGTTGACCTGCTTGAAATGGGGTGTTGACGTTTCGTTGACGCACAAAATCATCCTTATTTACATATCTAAGGTTTACACCCACCAAATCGAACAAAATTAACGCGCCCAATACTATAGCAAGTAGGTTTTTTCCAATCTTATCCTTGATAAAAAACCAAAGTGCTACGGCTGCCAAAGCAACAAAAATCAACGAACGAAGAGTATCACTTATATAAACTGCTTCACGGTCGCGTTGAATCATGGTCATCAACTCATCGCCAAAATAGCCTCTATAGGTTTCATCACGAAGTCCAACAAAATCAAAAAATCCTTTCATCAAAAAGATTAGAACTACTAGACCTAGTACGATGAAAAAACTCAATTTCAACGCTCGAAGTTTTTGGGATTGCTTCAATTTATTCCTAAACAGTTCTCTAACACCCAAAATCCCGAGTACGGGAAGGCATAGCTCCAATACTACCTGAACTGAGGAAACAGCACGGAATTTGTTATATAAGGGGAAATAATCAATCATAAAATCCGTAAGGGTCGGAAAATTTTTCCCCCACGACAACAGCAATGCCAGAATAGCTCCGGTCAACAGCCACCACTTCTTTTTCCCATTTACCACAAACAAGCCCAATACAAATAGGAATATGATAATGGCTCCAACATAAGCTGGAGCGGCAACAATGGGTTGATCTCCCCAATATAATGGAAGTCCACTGGAAAGCTCTAATGCTCTTGATGGCGACAACCCTTGGCCAGTGAGATATTCGTATACCTTGGAGTCTTTACCTAAATCTTCATTACCGGAGCCTCCAAACAATCTTGGTGAAAACAAATCAAGTGACTCCGCAATACCATAACTGTATTGTGTTATATATTCTTTGTCCAAGCCACTTTCTGCGACTTTGTTGCTTCCATCTGGATTGATGGTCAGTTCTGATTTTCCCCTTGTACTCCAGTCCGCATATTGCTTCGTGGCCAAAAGTCCGGTGGCATTTGTGGCAATAGAAAGTGCCACAGCCAAAATCAAAATCCCAACGGAGGCGAAAAAATGTTTCAGCTCTTTGTCCTTGATGGCGTAAATCAACCGTACCAATCCCAAAATCAAAACCAGGAGCATAAAATAATAGGTCATCTGATAATGGTTGGCACTGATTTCCAGCGCCATCGCCAAAGCCGTAAGGATGAAGCCGAGCAAATATTTTTTCCGGAACACCAAAACAATACCGCCTAAAACCATGGGAATATAACCCAGTGCATGGGCTTTGGCATTATGCCCTACTCCAAGAATAATAATGAGGTATGTGGAAAAACCGAAGGCCAAAGACCCCAAAATTGCCAACCGATATTCAACCTTGAGACACAACATTAAGATGTAAAATCCAATAAAATAGAGGAAAAGATAATCTGCGGGTCTGGGCAGAAACCGAATCAATCGATCTAATTTTTTAATGTAGTCATGCGGATAATTCGCTCCTAATTGATATGTGGGCATACCACCAAAAGCACTATTGGTCCAATACGATTCTTCTCCGGTTAATTCTTTATAATCGTTACGCTCCTTGGCCATGCCCTTATATTGGGCAATATCGGATTGAAAAATTGCCTTCCCTTGAAGAACCGGATAAAAATATACCAGAGATGCGACGATAAAGAAAGCTATTACACAAACATTAGTGATAATTGCTTTTGCGGAAAGATTCATGGATAGGTTTTGAATAGACAAATATTAGTCAATTTCTTCAAAATCTATATATTCTCCAACTTTTTTTGACGGATTAGATTTTTTAAAGGGCTTTTTAGAAATGTTGGTTTCTCCTTCGTTGTTGGTATCCTGTCCAAAATCTTGATATCCACCAAATGCATCTCCAAATCGTTGCTGGGTCTTTTTAACTGCATAATTGAACAGTTTGGGTGCTAACCACTTTGCAAGTAATTTGAATGCATAGTATACTAATATGAGTACTAAAATCGTTTGTAATAAAACCATATAACAACAGCTATTGAATCAAAATTACATTGTTAGTCCCGCAAATCAATTGAAAGTATCTTAAAATAGTATTAAAAATCGGTTATATGGATTTCTCCCTTTTAAAAAAGACCCTATTATTTCTATGTATTTTCCCCTTTTTGGTTAATGCACAATACACGGATGTAATCAATTCCAATAGGCCCGGGCGAGCAGTTAGTGCCTATGCCGTTGGAAAAAATGTGATACAGGCTGAAATAGGATTGCTTTATGAACAAAGGGACAATGCAAACCTTGGAACAGATTCGAATATCTTAGGTACAGATATTTCATTGCGATACGGATTGCTTTTTGAATCTCTCGAGATAAACTATGAAGGATCATTTATTTCGCAGAACCTGACCTTTACCAATACTGGCGCAACTGAGAGAAGAACCGATTTTTCAAGAAATCGGGTGGGATTAAAGTTTCTAGTTTTTGATCCATTTAAAAATCCAGAAAATAATAAACCCAATCTGTATAGTTGGAGGGCCAATAATGTCTTCCAGTGGAAAAACCTGATTCCAGCAGTTTCCGTTTATGGAGGTGCAACTTTTACATTAGGTGACAATCCCTTTTATGTAGGTGATCCAAACATTTCATATCGCGGGGCCATTGCGACCCAAAGTCGTCTTTCACCAAGGTTTGTGCTCATATCCAATTTTGCCTACGACCGAATCGGCACAGATTTTCCTGAATTGAGCTATGCCGTTTCAGTTACGCACGCTTTTGCCAACCCAAAGTGGAGTGTTTTTGTAGAAAATCAGGGTATTACCAGTGATCGATATAAAGATATTTTACTCCGGACGGGGGTAGCTTATTTAGTTAGCGAAAACTTCCAGGCTGATTTGCATATGGGTTCAGGTTTTCAAAACTCACCTTCCAGAATTTTTGCTGTTCTTGGTTTTTCTTACCGATTGGACTTCCATAAAGACACTCTTGTTCCCATTGAAGATCAAAAAGCAGGTGAGAATGGAAAAATCCGTAAAAAAGATGTCAAAAAGAAACGTAAAAAAAAGAGTAAAAAGGATAAGAAAAAATTAGATTTCTAAGTTTAGGCAATATCATTTTTCTTCTGATGATAATATTCCTATTATTGACCTTGCAAAATTCAAAGTATGGTCACCCTAAAGCAGGCAACTTCTAAAGCTGACATAAAGAAATTCGTAAAATTACCATTTCAACTGTACAAGGACTCACCCTATTGGGTTCCTCCAATAATCAATGATGAAATAGCATCCTTTGACGCTACAAAAAACCCAGTTTTCGAAAATGCTGAGGCTTCTTTCTTTTTAGCGTATAGAAATGGTGAACTGGTCGGTCGTATAGCCGCGATAATCAATTGGTTGGAAATCAACGAACAGAAAATCAAAAAAATGCGATTTGGCTGGTTTGATTTTATCGATGATTTTGAGGTTTCTAAAGCGCTGCTGGATAAAGTAGCAGAAATCGGAAAAGAGAATCAACTTGACTATATGGAGGGGCCCGTAGGTTTTTCAAATTTGGACAAAGTTGGGGTACTCACAGAAGGATTTGACCATATTGGAAACATGATTACTTGGTATAACCACCCCTATTATAAATCACATTACGAAGAGCATGGCTTTAAAAAGGAAAAGGAATATTTAGAGAACAAATTTTTGTTTGCGAATGCTGACCCCAAAGATTTTTACAAGGCTAATATTCTAATTAAAAAGCGATATGGCCTACGGGAGCTGAACTTTACAAATAGTAAGGAAATTATGCCTTGGGTGGATAAGATGTTTGATTTGTTCAATGATTCGTATTCGGTACTCTCATCATTTGTAAAGATTACAGATGTTCAAAAAGAGTATTTTAAAAAGAAATATATCAGCTTTATTAATCCTGAATATATCAAGTTTGTCGTTGATCAGAATGATCAGTTGGCTGCTTTCGCTATCGTAATGCCGTCATTTTCTGAAGCACTGCAAAAAGCGAAGGGTAAACTCTTCCCCACTGGGGTTTTTCATTTGCTCAAGGCAAAGAAACACAGTAAGGATGTAATTTTCTATCTCATAGGCATTCACCCAGAATATCAAAATAAAGGTGTTAACGCAATTATTTTCAACGAATATTATAGAACCTTTCAAGAAAAGGGCATTATAAACTGTATTCGGACTCCAGAATTAGAGGAAAATGTTGCCATTCGGCAAATGTGGAAACACTTTGACCCTGTTACCCATAAAAGAAGACGAACTTACCGTAAAGATCTAGTTTAGTTCCCTCGTTTTGAAGAAGAGGTAGTTTAATTTATCCAAAGTCAAATTACTCTACTCTCCCATTGCAGCGGCTACAGCGGCGGACAATCTTTTATAGGTTCCATTCTGCAAACGTTCCCTAATTGCAGAGAAAGCAACTAAAGTTTCTTCTATATCTTGCATTGTATGCGTGGCTGTAGGAATCATTCTAAGTAGAATTAATCCTTTAGGTATAACTGGGTAAACCACTATAGAACAGAATATTCCGTAATTTTCACGAAGGTCTTTTACCAAAGCCATTGCTTCTGGAATACTACCATTCAAATAAACCGGGGTTACGCAGCTCGAAGTAGTTCCGATATCAAAACCACGCTCTTTAAGTCCATTTTGAAGGGCATTGACATTCTCCCAAAGTTTTGCTTTAAGTTCCGGCATTGTACGCAGCATATCCAAACGCTTCAATGCTCCTTTAACATATACCATTGGAAGTGACTTGGCAAACATCTGAGACCGAAGATTGTATTTCAAATACTCAATAATCTCTTGGTCCGCGGCTACAAAAGCACCGATTCCTGCCATTGACTTCGCAAATGTGGCTAAATACACATCTATATCGTCTTGTATCCCCTGCTCCTCACCTGCGCCTGCGCCAGTTGCTCCTAGAGTTCCGAAGCCGTGAGCGTCGTCTACAAGTAGTCTGAATTTAAATTTTTCTTTTAAGGCAACAATCTCCTTAAGAATTCCTTGCTCCCCGCGCATACCGAAAACTCCTTCAGAAATAACCAAGATACCTCCACCAGTTTCTGTGGCCATTTTGGTGGCGCGTTCGAGGTTCTTCTCTAAACTTTCTACATTATTATGTTTAAAAGTAAATCGTTTCCCCATGTGCAAACGTACACCATCAATAATGCAGGCATGACAGTCCACATCATATACAATGATATCATCTTTTGAAACCAATGCGTCTATTACTGACATAAAGCCTTGATATCCAAAATTCAGTAAATATGAAGCTTCCTTATTCACAAAAGCAGCCAACTCCCGCTCCAATTGTTCATGATAGTCGGTATGACCGCTCATCATGCGGGCTCCCATGGGAAAAGCTGCTCCATGTTCGTATGCGGCATCCCCATCAACTTTTTTAATTTCAGGTAGATTTGCCAATCCTAAGTAATCATTGATACTCCAGGTAATAACCTCTTTTCCTTGGAATTTCATTCTATTTGAAATAGGACCTTCCAACTTTGGGAACACAAAATAGCCTTCTGCCTGTGAAGCCCACTTTCCTAAAGGCCCCTTATTCTCAATGATTCTATCAAATAAATCTCTCATCTACCTTAAAATTGATTCAACTGCAAAAATATATATTTTTGGTAAGCTCACATAACTAATATACCTATATAAAAAAACGACAATGTAAATCATTGTCGTTCCGTTATTTAAGATAAGTTAGTAGTTACTTTATGTATTCTATCTTTTCTGGGGTTTCAACGTTCTGAATATCGAAAAAACCTTGGTTTTCCATCCATTCATTGCTGTACACCTTGCTCATATACCTTGAACCGTGATCTGGAAAAATCACAACAACATTGCTATTTTCAGAGAACTCCCCTTCTGTATTTAGTTGATACAGTGCCTGCATTGCAGCGCCACTGGTGTAACCAACAAACATACCTTCGGTATGCGCTATTTTTCTTGCCATATGGGCACTTTCACCATCTGCAACCTTCACATAGCGGTCAATACAATTGAAATCAGTAGCATCAGGAATCAAATTCTTGCCTAATCCTTCAATTCTATATGGATACACTTCATTGTGGTCAAACTCCCCGGTCTCATGATATTTCTTCAACACCGAACCATAGGCATCAACGCCCAAGACTTTAACTTCTGGATTCTGCTCTTTTAAATACCTAGCTATACCAGAAATTGTTCCTCCGGTACCACTGCAGGCTACTAAATGGGTTATAGCTCCATTTGTTTGTTTCCAAATCTCCGGACCTGTTGTCTGGTAATGAGCCTCTATATTAAGCTCATTGAAATATTGATTGATGTAGATGGAATCCTTGGTTTCGCCATGTAGTCGCTTTGCCACTTCATAATATGACCGTGGGTCATCAGCGCTAACGTGTGCTGGACAAACATATACTTTGGCACCCATGGAACGAAGCATGTCTATCTTATCAGGAGATGATTTTGAACTAACCGCCAAAATACATTTATATCCTTTTACAATGCTCACCATAGCCAAACTGAAACCTGTATTTCCTGATGTGGTCTCAATAATTGTGCTTCCTGGTTTAAGTATGCCTTTACGTTCAGCTTCTTCTATAATGTAAACCGCAATTCTATCCTTTGAGGAATGGCCTGGGTTAAAAGATTCCACTTTAGCATAAAAATTACCAGTAAGTGGTTCTGCAATTTTGTTAAGCTCTACTAGGGGTGTATTTCCAATTAAATCAAGAATATTGCTATGCGCATTTATCTGTTTTCTCATAACTGGGTTTAGGTAAGGATGAATCTTGAATTTCTTCCCGATTTATCAGGCACAAAAATAGTATTTTTTATTTTAAAGGTGTTTTTTCCTCCAAATCAAGTATAAAAGCGTATTCCTTTGCCGTTTCCTTCAAGGACTCGAACCGACCTGAAGCTCCACCGTGCCCTGCGTCCATATTAGTATCCAAGAACAACAAATTATTGTCCGTTTTGTGCTCCCTGAGCTTTGCTACCCATTTGGCAGGCTCCCAATACTGTACCTGTGAATCATGTAACCCTGTGGAAACATACATATTTGGATACTCCTGGGCCTCTACATTGTCATAAGGCGAATACGATTTCATATACTCGTAATACTCCTTTTCATTAGGATTTCCCCATTCGTCATATTCACCAGTAGTAAGGGGTATAGAATCATCCAACATGGTGGTTACCACATCCACAAAAGGTACAGCTGCAATAACACCTTTGTACAATTCGGGGGCCATATTGACCACCGCTCCCATTAAAAGTCCTCCCGCCGAACCTCCACTGGCATACAAATGAGCTGGAGAGGTGTAGTTGCTATCAATCAAAAACTTGGAACAATCAACAAAATCAGTAAAAGTGTTTTTCTTGTTCAACAGTTTACCATCCTCATACCAAGGCCTTCCCAAGTATTCACCACCTCTAATGTGGGCTATGGCATATATAAACCCACGGTCCAACAAACTCAATCTAATAGATGAAAAATAAGGGTCGATAGTACTACCATACGAGCCATATGCATATTGAAGTAGAGGGCTTGTTCCGTCAAACTTAACATCTTTATGATATACTAACGAGATAGGAACTTTTACTCCGTCCCGTGAAGTCGCCCATAATCGTTCCGTACGATAGTTGTCCTTATCAAACTTACCTCCCAAAACTTCCTGTTCCTTAAGTATTTTTTTGGTTTTCTCTTCCATATTGAAATCGATGATCGCATAAGGTGCACCCATTTCATTATAGTAATACCGTAGTTCCTTTGTATCAAAGTCTAAGTTGACAGAAGTCCCAGCTACATATGTTTCACTCTCAAAAGGCAAATAATAGCTGTCGGAAGTATCCCAACGAACAATTTTGAGCCTGTTCAACCCATTTTCTCTCTCTGAGAGCACGAAGTAGTCCTTAAAAATGTCGACATCCTCAAGAAGTACGCCTTCCCTGTGTGGAATGAATTCTTCCCAAAACTCCGAGCTAGTATTCTCATCCGAGACCTTCATTAATTTAAAATTGGTCGCGGAATCTTTATTGGTAAGCACAAAAAAATTGCCATTGTAATGTGCAATCGAATACTCTAACCCCCTACTCCTTTCGGAAAATATTTTGAAGTCACCTTCAGGATTGTCTGAATCTAAAATGCGATATTCAGAAGTCAACGTACTCACTGAACCAATGACCAGATATTTTTTGGATTTGGTTTTATACACGAAGGTGTTGAAAGTAGAATCCTTTTCATGAAAGATCAAAACATCATCAGCTTCTGATGTCCCCAAAGTATGTCTGTAGATTTTATCGGAACGTAAAGTGACCGGGTCTTTTTTGGCATAGAACAGTGTCTTTCCATAATTTCCCCAAACAGAACTTCCTGTTGTATTCTCCACTTTATCATCGTACACCTCACCTGTTTTAAGGTCCTTTATTTGAATAGTGTATTGTCTTCTAGACACGGTATCCGTAGCAAAAGCGGCAAGGTTGTTATCTGGACTGATAGAAATACCTCTCAAATTGAAGAATTCATGGTCTTTGGCCATTACATTGCAATCGAACATTAACTCATCAGCTGAGTCCATCTCGTTTTCGCGCCTTAAATAGATTGGATACTCTTGTCCGGTTTCGTATTTGGTGATATACCAATATCCATTGAACTTATAGGGTACTGAGGAGTCATCTTCTTTTATTCTGGACTTCATTTCAAGAAAAAGTGAATCTTGGAAGGTTTTTGTATGCGCGGTCATTTTCTTGTAATAGTCATTCTCCGCATTCAAATGGTTCAAAACCTCCTGATCCTCTCTATTGTTCATCCAATAGTAGTCATCGACTCTTACATCACCATGTTTTTCGAGTTTGGTGGGCTTCTTCTTTGCTATTGGAGGTATCGTACTCATTTGCTTTTCTTTACTATTTTGACAAGAGCCCGCAAAAATAAGACATACTATGAAAAAACTACTTCTAAAAATAGGGTGTTTCATCGATTTTGATTTGTGCCAAATTATTACTTTTGAACTCAATTTTACTTCAATTTTGAAATTATGTTCGGAGATATTATGGGAATGATGGGTAAACTTAAGGAAACCCAAGAAAAGGTAAAGGCCGCTAAAGAGCGTTTGAATACAGTTCTGATTAATGAAAGCTCTTCTGACGAACTGCTAAAAATCACCATTACGGCAAATAGAGAAATTAAGTCGATTTCTATAGACGACAGCCTTTTACATGACAAAGAACAATTGGAAGATTATCTGGTCTTGACCCTAAATAAAGCCATAGAAAAGGCCACTAGTGTAAATGAAGCTGAATTATCTGCAGTTGCAAAAGAGGGTATGCCCAACATCCCTGGAATGGACTCTTTGTTCAAGTAATTATCCGTTGATTTCTTCCAACACCATTAAAAAGTGTGAATGCATCTCTTCTGTATAGTCCAAGTGCGTTACTATGCGCAGTTTTCCTTGCCCCATTCCAATAATTGAAATGTTTTGTTTATTCAGTTCAGACAGAAAACTCTCCGAGGTCATCTTAGATTCATCCAATTCGAAAATGATGATATTGGTCTCAATAGGCTCCACTTTTTGAATACATCCCATCTTTTCTAAAACCGCACCTATTTCTTTTGCTTTTTTATGGTCATTTGCGAGCCGGTCAACATGATTGTCCAAAGCATATATTCCCGCTGCCGCTAAAAATCCAGATTGTCTCATACCACCTCCCAATACTTTTCGGACTCGAAGGGCATCATCAATCAACTTCGTATTACCCACCAAGACAGAACCAACTGGACAACCTAAGCCTTTACTAAAACAAACACTGATAGAATCAAACAAGCTTCCATAATCTTTTGGATTTTCTTGCTTGGCGACCAATGCATTCCATAGTCTGGCTCCGTCTAAATGGTAATTTAGATTGTTTTCATTGCAAATGGTCCTGATTTTTTTGAGCTCATTAAAATCCCAACAAGCTCCGCCTCCTTTGTTTGTAGTGTTCTCAATACAGACCAAGGTCGTTAACGGACTGTGGTAAAAATCTGGTGGATTAATAGACTGTTCTACCTGTTCAGCAGTCATCATGCCTCTGTTTCCATCCACCAATTTACAGGAAACACTACTATTGAAACTTACTCCTCCGCCTTCGTAGTTGTAAACATGGGCATATTTGTCACAAATGAGCTGTTCTCCAGGATTCGTATGCAATTTAATCGCAGTTTGATTGGCCATAGTTCCGCTTGGGAAAAACAAGGCGGCCTCCATTCCAAAATAGTTAGCCACTTTTTCCTCTAAGGCATTGACGCTAGGATCATTTTTAAAAACATCATCCCCTACTTTTGCCGTCATTATAGCTTCCAACATTCCAGAAGTAGGTTTGGTAACGGTATCACTGATCAGGTTTATTTCCATAAGCTTTACTGATATACTCTAATGTAATCTACGACCATTGGACTTTCCACAAATTCTGGGTCAATATCTGACTCAATGGCAACATTAAAAATGAAATAATAATCAGAATCGTAAGGCCATGTATCTTGGTTTTTTAACTGTGGGTTGTATCGAAAATGTTCAATCCCATCAACGCTAAAAACAATTTTCTCTTCGGTCCACTCCAGCAGATAGGTGTGAAATTCACTTGACGCATCTTTGATTTGCTGACCGCCAACATTTTTAACATTGTACCCATAGCTGGAGCCATTGTGTAAGGCGCTGGACACATAATCTTGGTTCTTTCCCCAATGTTCAAGTATGTCTATTTCTCCACAATTGGGCCACTTGACAACCCCGTATTCTTTATCCCAATAAGCTCCATCTTCGTCAATTTTCTTGCTTAGCATCCATATTGCAGGCCAAGTTCCTATTCCCTCTGGCATTTTAGCTCTTACCTCTACTTTTCCGTAGGTAAATGCAAATTTAGAGTTGAGTCGTGCAGAAGTGTACTGTTTGGTTTCTCCCTGATCTTCAAACTCCTCTTTTTTCGCAACCACATGAAGATATCCATCATTTAAATACGCATTCTCTTCACGATTGGTATAATGTTGTAGTAGATTACCCCACCAGCTACCCCCTTCTGGAAGCTGCGTCTGCAAAAACCATTTTTCAGGATTAATCGCGCCCTCCCCTTCGAACTCATCAGACCAAATTAATGTGCTGAAGTCACTTTCATTCGGGTCCTCAAAAGTGGTGTTTATGCTTTTCTTGGAAGGAGATTTTCCTCCACAAGCAGCAAAAGAAAGTACTACTAAAGCAATAATAAACGTCCAGTACGTTAAAGCTTGTTTCATTCTTATAAGTTAAGTGCTGTTTTTATCATTTAATCCATACAATCCATCCCAATAGGAGATCCATCAGGGATTTTCGGAGCAGGAATAACATTAAAGCTATTTGGTGATTTAGTGAATGCATCTATTCTCCTTACCATTTCAGCAGCGATGGAGCTCTTACCGTTACCCAACAAATACACTTTTAGCGATTTCAAGGTCTCATTGGCAGTGGCATTCACCTGTGGATGAACCTCTTTATGGGCTGCTAAATTCATAATGTGATATAACACCCTGAAGTTGATGGTTTGCTGAACCTGATTCAAATATGCATCTTTATGACTTTCCTGAATAGTACCTTCAATCAATTTTTCAAATAGTTCTGATAAACCGATTTGATCTTTGTCCAAACTTTTTTGCTGGATTAATCTAGAAGCACGCTCAGGATGCAATAAAAGACCAAGTGACATATCTGCAGCGGTTTCCGAGGCAGACAAGGCATCGAAAGCAACACCACTTCTTCCTTTAAAGGATTCTCTCGATTTACCATAACCAATGGCCCTTGGTGGGAAAAGCTCCAGCTTTTCCTTTGGAATAGCTATTGTTGTTGCATTCAAAGTGTTCAAAATAGTCTTTAGCGCATTTTCTTGGCTTGTTTGGCTAATTGGATACACCGTGCGTTGTCCATCTCCTTTAACCGCATAGTTATAATCCAAGCCACCAATTAATTTGGATACTGCTTCGGTCTGATACCTATGAAAGAAATATAAAGGAGCAAAGACATCCTCCAACACAGAATTAGGTTCTCCCTTTCTAATATTATCCATGGAAAAATTATCGATTGCAATTTTTCTGATTTTCAGCACGTTTTCCAGTTCCTGTGAGGGGTTTCTTCCATTGTCCCACAAATGTGCTAAAGCATGCGCTCCACCTCTAGGTCTTGCGTCCTGATCACTAATATAGCGTAACCCATCAGCTTGAGCTTTTGCCAAAATGCCATTTAAAGCCTCTTTTTCGTCTGTGTTATTGGCGAAATCTGAATAGGAATATGCCACGGTAACTTTATCCCATTCCCCAATATTTGTATCATATGCATTGTTGAAACTGATTTTATCCCCATCCAAGGTAAACTGGGGATGTGGATAATCCATTACTGATGCCCGACCATTTGCACTTGCTGCAAAATTGTGGGCAAAACCGAGAGTATGACCAATTTCATGTGCAGACAATTGTCGAATCCTGGCCAAAGCCATCTCAAGCATTGGTTGATAATTATCGTTTCTTTCCGCAAAAGGCTTGTCCATAAGTGCCTGTGCAATAAGAAAGTCTTGTCTAATTCGTAAACTTCCCAAACTCACATGTCCTTTCATAATCTCCCCAGTTCTAGGGTCTTTGACACTCATTCCATAACTCCAACCGCGAGTTGAACGGTGTACCCATTGAATTACATTATACCGAACATCCAAAGGGTCCGCATCATCTGGTAAAATCTTCAATTGAAAGGCATCTTTATATCCTATGGCTTCAAAAGCTTGGTTCCACCATTTTCCTCCTTCCAATAAAGCTGAGCGAACTGGTTCTGGGGTTCCATTGTCCAAATAGTATATAATTGGTTCCACCGCTTCGCTAACATCTGCATTTGGATTTTTTTTCTTCAATCGATGTCTTGTTATGAATCTTTTTAAGATGGGCTCTTGAACCGGAGTTGAATAATCATAGTACGAAAACAGATTGGAACCGGAACGAGGGTCGAATTCTCTTTTTTCATAGCCATCATCAGGTAGTTCAATAAGCGAATGATGCTGCGCCACGGTTACTAAAGAAGGGGTCGGGGCAACGGAGCGTATCCAATCACCTTCAGGGTTTCCTTTAAAGGTGAGGGTCACATCAAATTCAACATTTTTGGGAAATGCTTTGGTCCGTTCAAAAGCCAAGGCACTTTTCGATGCGTCCAAGCTGTAAGAACCCTGTTTGGTATTTTTGAGTCTATTGGAAACTCCATGGGCATCGCGCATTAAAAAATCTGATATATCAATCAAATAATTTCCTTTGGACTCTTCTTCTATTTTGAAACCATGTAAAACAGATTTGGCAAAAGCCTGTTCCACCGATTTTTTCTCCAGTGCATTTTGGGTAATTGCCCTGAATTTTAGATTGGGTTGGACCAATAACAATTTGTTTCCTGCCTTACTAAAAAACACAACCCGCCCGTTACCAAGCTGTCCCCTATCCAATCCTATATCATTGCTCCCAATCCCACTGCTTAAAGAATTTACGTATAGAAAGTCTTTCTCCAATTCATTGACTTCTAAAAAGACCTTGTCCGTAGCGTCGTCATAATAAAAGTTGAAATAGCCATTGAATTTTTGAAAGCTCTTGGTCTTTTCAAAGTTTTGGGCATTTGAGAAATGAGATACAAACAGAAATGCAAGAAGGTAAAAAGTATATTTTTTCATATTGAATAGAGTTCTTGCTAAAATTATATAATTTTCGTTGCCTGACTATACTGGAATCGTATTTTTGCCTCAAATAATTTGTATGATTACCACAGATCAGCAAAAAGATCTTATTGAGCGCCTTGGTGCGTTAAGGAGGTATCTTTGACATTGATGCCAAACTTATTGAAATAGAAAACGAAGAGGAGAAAACCGCTGCTCCAGGATTTTGGGACGATCCACAAAAGGCCCAAGTTCAAATGCAAGCCTTGAAATCGAAGAAAAACTGGGTCGAAAATTACAATTCGGCCGAATCTCTTGTGGGTGATCTTGAGGTGCTAATGGAATTTCAACAGGCCGGAGAGATTTCTGAAGAAGAGGTGGTTTCCCATTTTGATAATGCCAAATTGGCCATTGAAGACCTCGAATTCCAGAATATGCTTTCTGAAGAGGGTGACGAACTTACCGCAGTACTTCAAATAACTGCTGGCGCCGGAGGTACAGAAAGCTGTGATTGGGCTTCTATGCTTATGCGTATGTATTTGATGTGGAGCGAAAAAAATGGCTATAAGGTCAAAGAGCTTAACTATCAGGAAGGTGATGTGGCCGGTATAAAAACGGTTACACTCCAAATTGAAGGTGAATTTGCCTTTGGATGGTTAAAGGGAGAAAATGGAGTACATCGTTTGGTTCGTATCTCTCCTTTTGACAGTAATGCGAAAAGACATACTTCTTTCGCCTCTGTTTATGTATATCCATTGGTTGATGACACTATTGAAATTGAAGTAAATCCAGCAGATATTGAAATAACCACAGCCCGTTCCAGCGGAGCGGGAGGTCAAAATGTAAACAAGGTTGAAACTAAGGTCCAATTAGTTCACAAACCCACAGGTATCCAAATTTCGTGTTCGGACTCAAGGTCACAGCATGATAATAGGGCAACTGCCATGAAAATGCTTAAGTCCCAGCTTTATGAGATAGAATTAAGAAAGAAGCAAGAGGCAAGAGCGGAGATTGAATCAACAAAAATGAAAATTGAATGGGGCTCGCAAATCAGAAATTATGTGATGCACCCCTACAAATTGGTCAAAGATGTTCGCACAGCAGAGGAAACCGGAAATGTGGATGCTGTAATGGATGGGGAAATCAATGCTTTTTTAAAGGCTTTTCTAATGATGATGGGCCAGAAAGAGGAATGAGGTAAGGGTTAGCATTTATAGTTTCACTAATAATAGCATTAAAAATGATAAAAATTTACCACAATCCAAGGTGTAGAAAATCAAGAGAGGGATTGGAATATTTGGAAAAAACAGGAGAAAACTTGGAAGTGGTACGATATTTGGAAAACGTTCCCACGGCAGCGGAACTGGAAAATATCATTTCCTATTTGGGTATTACTCCTGAACAATTGGTTCGTAAGAACGAATCTATTTGGAAAGAAAAATATAAAGGAAAAAAACTGTCGGACCAAGACATCTTAAATGCAATGGTTGAAAACCCGAAGCTCATAGAACGACCGATTATCATCAAGGGAAAAAAAGCGGTAATAGGCAGGCCTTCGGAGAATATTGATGCATTATTATAGGCAATAATCGCATTTTTAAAAGTTTTTGGACATCTTTGTAGCTGTAACAGTCTATTAAATAGACTTTTATCCGGCTGTTAACTGGAATATCGAATTAAACGATTATGAAAAACAAACATACACTTCTACTATTTGTACTTCTTGGAATTTTTTTCACCGATTCTTTAATGGCACAATACGGATATGGGAACAATAGATATGGTTATGGCAATCGTGGTAGACAAGGTGGTAGCATAATACCACAGACGCAAACTCCTCCCAAGGAAGTAGAACCTAAGACCGCTGAGGAAATCGTGGATGAACAAATGCCTTCTATTACAGAAACATTAGAATTGAATCCTTTTGAGGAAGCCGTTGTGCGCACCACATTGGTAAAATCTGTTCAACAACGTATAGAGTTGAGTATATTGGAATTGGAACCCAATAAGGCAAAAGAAGAATATGAAAAAATAAGGGATACTCAGGATGAAGAATTAAAAGCTGGGCTTCCAGAGGATAAATATTTGGCTTTTGTAGAACTTCAGGAAAATCAATTCAAGGCCAAAAAGAAGAAAAAGAAGAAGAAAAAGAAGAAGAAATCAAAGGAATAAAAAAAGAGGCTTTATAGGCCTCTTTTTTTTATTATTCGTTTCGCTTGGCGCGCTTGGCCTCACGTCTTTCTTTATACATTTCCATCAAGTTGCCGAATAACCAATAAGGCACTACAAAGGTTAGCAAGAAAATCATCAGCCAGAAACCGATGGTCAAGATGGTCAAAAAAGCTAAAAAGCCTAAATATTGGTCAAAATCGAACATTGTTTTTCCTTTTGTTGAACAAAGATACCTTCATTTCAATAAAAAAAGCAAATCTCCCTCAAAAAAATGTTCAATAACCGTCATGTTTTATGTGTATGAATGCCCGAACCCCTAAATTTGTATATTCAAATTACACAACATGAGCTTTAGAATAGAAAAAGATACCATGGGCGAGGTAAAAGTACCTGCCGATAAGTATTGGGGAGCACAAACCGAAAGGTCTAGAAATAACTTCAAAATTGGTAGTCCAGCATCAATGCCATTGGATGTGGTTTATGGATTCGCCTATTTAAAGAAAGCTGCAGCCTTTGCTAATCATGAGTTGGGCGTACTTCCTCAAGATAAAAGAGATTTAATAGGGCAGGTTTGCGATGAAATTCTTTCAGGAAAGCATGATGAACAGTTTCCTTTGGTAATTTGGCAAACAGGTTCAGGAACCCAAAGCAATATGAATGTCAATGAAGTTGTTGCCAATAGAGCTCATGAAATTGCTGGAAAGAAAATCGGTGAAGGTGAAAAAACCATTCAACCCAATGACGATGTTAACAAGAGCCAATCTTCAAATGACACTTTCCCCACTGGAATGCACATCGCAGCCTACAAGAAAATTGTGGAGGTCACCATTCCTGGTGTTCAACAGTTAAGAAATACACTGGATAAAAAATCGAAGGAGTTTAAAAATGTTGTCAAAATAGGGCGAACCCACTTAATGGATGCTACCCCCCTAACCTTGGGTCAGGAATTTTCAGGTTATGTCTCCCAATTAGATCATGGAATAAAAGCTTTAAAAAACACTTTGGATCATTTGAGTGAATTAGCTCTAGGTGGAACTGCTGTTGGTACCGGTTTGAACACACCAAAGGGGTATGACGTTCTTGTTGCGAAGTATATCGCTGAGTTTACGGGACTACCTTTTGTAACTGCTCATAACAAATTTGAGGCTTTAGCTGCCCACGACGCTATTGTGGAAAGCCATGGTGCCCTGAAACAATTGGCTGTTTCCTTGAACAAGATTGCCAATGACATCCGTATGATGGCCTCCGGACCACGTTCGGGAATTGGAGAAATCATAATTCCCGCCAACGAACCAGGAAGTTCAATAATGCCGGGGAAAGTCAATCCTACACAATGTGAGGCCATAACCATGGTATGTGCACAGGTGATGGGTAATGATGTGGCCATAAGTGTTGGAGGAACACAAGGTCATTATGAACTAAACGTATTTAAGCCTATGATGGCTTCAAATATTTTGCAATCTGCTCAATTGATTGGGGATGCTTGCGTTAGTTTTGACGTAAATTGTGCAGCCGGGATTGAGCCAAACCATGAGGTGATTAAAACATTGTTGAACAACTCTTTGATGTTGGTGACTGCATTGAATACCAAAATTGGATATTATAAAGCAGCGGAAATAGCCAATACCGCACATAAAAATGGAACTACATTGCGGGATGAAGCCATTAATCTGGGTTATGTTACCGCCGAAGAATATGACGAATGGGTAAAACCAGAAGATATGGTCGGTAGTTTAAAATAGATTCTAAGAAATTATAGAAGAAAAAAGCCCGGTGCAAAATGCAACCGGGCTTTTTTATAAATATGGATAGTGTATGCTATTTCAAAGTGAACTTAGAAGTTCCCAATAATTTTAGACCATTGTCATAAACATTGACCATATAGTTTCCTTTTTGGAAATCTGATGCAGGCTTATTGATATAGTCACAAACATCTAGAGTACTGTTCTCATAGTAAAAGTTAGTTCCCTTACTATATGTAATTGAAGCTCCTTCTTCTGTAGATTTAGAAAAACTATCTCCTAAAACATTTCCTTGAGGATCTAAAACTTCGATAAAGAACTCTCTATCACCAGCTTCAGCAATTACGTTATCTGCAACTGTAAAACAAACTTTGAATTTGTCAGTAGACTTAGCTCTGGAAGTAGAAACCAATTTACCACTGTTTCTTTCTCTTACAGCATCAACTGTGAAGGTTGATAGGCTAAGCGCAGAACCTCTTTCAACAGCATCAGCCAATTGTGTGTTTTGCACAACCAATGAATCGTTAAATACAGTTTGTGCCTCCAACTCAGCAAATGTGCTATCTCTTTCCATGGCCAACAAAGTGTTGGAAGTAGTCAAAGAGTCAACTTGCTTCAATAATTTTTCTCTTTCAGCTTTAAGAACACTTACCTGTCTTCTGTATCTTGATAAGGAAGCAATATCAGCTTTCATTCCCTGTACAGAATCAATGTATTTTGCAATATTATCCCTAGCAGCTACCAACTCTTCGTTAGTCGCATTGCTTTCTAGAATAGCTTTGTCATACTCAGACTTTAAGCTGTTCAAATCTTCAACAACCAACTCTTTTTCTTGAGTAAGTGCTGTAGTGGTCTTCTTCTTATCTTGGTAAAGGCTTACAGTATAAATTATAGTTCCTAAAAGAACCACCCCAAGCAAGCCAGCTATTACCTTTAATCCGTTGTTACTTTTTGTTTCAGTCATAACTTTTTAATTAATTGATCCTCAGTTTAAAGTATTTAATCAATCGCGTTTGGATTATATACGCTTAAGTTTTTCTTTTGGATTTTTATACGATAAAATTTGTTAAAAAAACTAACCAAAGTCCACCTAAACCATTAATTTTAAGCGAAATAGAATATTTAAGAAAAATGAAAGAAAAAATTTCAACAATAGTCCTAGTACTATTTTTTGCGCTCTTTGCGAAGAAGATAAATGCGCAAACTGAACCCTCTAATGCTATCAAAATCACTCCGATAGAACATGCTACTGCTGTTTTGGAATGGAATAATATCACTATATATATTGACCCCGTTGGCGGGAAACAAATGTTTGAAAACCGAAAATTACCAGACTTGATCTTAATTACAGATGTGCATGGAGATCACTTCAGTCTGGAGACTCTTCAGGAACTTGATACCAAAAAAGCAAAGATTATAGTCCCTAAAGCAGTAGCGGATAAAATCCCGGATGAATTCACTCCCCAAATCGATGTTTTAAATAATGGAGACACCAAAGAACGTTATGGTATACTGATTGAAGCCATCCCCATGTACAATTTAAGAACCGAAGCTTTAAAGTTCCATACCAAAGGTCGTGGCAATGGCTATGTGCTAAATATTGGAGGAGAGCGCTTGTACTTCTCAGGTGATACGGAAGATATTCCTGAAATGCGCACCTTGAAAAACATTGACAAAGCCTTTATCTGCATGAACTTGCCCTATACCATGACCGAGGAAAGTGCTGCCGAAGCTGTTTTGGAATTCGCACCTAAGGAAATCTACCCATATCATTACCGTGGGCGTCCGAATGTGAGTGATGTACAAAAATTCAAGACCCTTGTCAACAATGGAAATTCAAACATTAAAGTGATTCAGCTGGATTGGTATCCCAAGGATGATTTCTAACCTTATAAAATATTGGGCCATTATTGACGTTAATCTAGAAGACTTAACCAAAATCAATACTAAACCATGGCTCCCAAATCCTGTGTTTTATTCGTATTTGCATTCATTTTTGCAATAAATACCTCTTTTTCCAACCAATGTGATAATTATTATGCAAAGGTCACCTATGGCCTAAGTCATTCAAAAAAAGCATTGGGCGCTACCAACTTTGAGCACCAGATGTACTATGCAGAACGGGCAAGAAAAGCATTGGAACAATCCAAATCCTTTATGGAAGAATGTGATTGCGCCAAAACGGAGGACAAAACTTTGGATGTTTTAGAAACTCTTGACAAAGCCATTGAGCCTGTAGATTGGGACGCTGGAAGATTCTTTTCCAAAAAAGCTTTGAAGCAAATCAATGAATTGATTACCATTTTGGATGAATGTACTCTTGGCACATCAACCACTGTGGTAGAAGACAGTGATAACAGCACAATCGAGAACGAAGCCTATGCCAATGAGGAAGAAACCGATAAAATGTCCATGGAAATGGAAATGATTAAAGTTTTTGACAAACATGCAAAAGATAAATTGAAATCCACCGAAAAAGCGATTGATCAATTGGTTCAGTTTTCTAAATCCTTCAATTCTGAAACTGAGGAAAAAGAAAATAACCCTAACAGTTTAGCAGCACATCAAAGGACATATCTCTTGGAAGCTAAAAAACTATTAGAACAAGGAATAAAAGCTCTTGAAAAAGAAAATTAGCAGTTCCTTACCGAATTAATTTCTTGTATTTGATACGCTTGGGCATAATATCTGTTCCCAGGCGTTTCTTTTTGTTCTCCTCATAATCGGAGAATGACCCTTCGAAGAAATAAACTTGGGAATCTCCTTCAAAGGCAAGGATATGTGTGCATATTCTATCTAAAAACCATCTATCGTGGGAAATGATTACGGCGCAACCTGCAAAATTTTCAAGACCTTCTTCCAAGGCTCGAAGTGTGTTTACATCTAAATCGTTGGTTGGCTCGTCTAATAGCAAGACATTTCCTTCCTCTTTTAAAGTCATGGCCAGGTGAAGTCGGTTTCGTTCTCCACCAGACAACATATCTACTTTCTTATTTTGCTCGCTACCGGAAAAATTAAAACGACTTAGGTATGCTCTTGAGTTTACTTGCTTTCCACCCATCATCACAAGCTCTTGTCCATCACTGAAATTTTCCCAAATAGTTTTGTTCGGGTCTATGTTGGAATGACTTTGGTCCACATAGGCCAGTTTTGCAGTATCGCCAACGGAAAACTCTCCCTTGTCTGGAGTTTCTTCTCCCATAATCATCCGGAAAATGGTGGTCTTACCTGCCCCATTTGGACCTATAATGCCAACAATTCCCGCTTGTGGAAGGTTAAAATTCAGGTCTTCATATAGCAGTTTATCCCCATAAGCTTTGCTTACTCCTTTGGACTCAATCACATTTGTTCCTAATCTCGGCCCATTAGGAATATAAATCTCCAGTTTTTCCTCCAGCTGCTTTTGATCTTGGCTCAGAAGTTTATCATAATTTTTAAGGCGAGCTTTCTGTTTGGTCTGTCTACCCTTTGCTCCTTGTCTGACCCAGTCCAACTCGCGTTCAAGTGTCTTTTGCCTTTTGGAAGCCTGCTTGCTTTCTTGGGCTAAACGTTTTGATTTTTGATCCAACCATCCAGAGTAGTTTCCTTTCCAAGGTATCCCTTCTCCTCTATCCAGTTCCAAAATCCAACCGGCTACGTTGTCCAAGAAATAACGGTCATGCGTGACAGCAATCACTGTTCCTTTGTATTGTGCTAAATGATGTTCCAACCAGTGTACAGATTCGGCATCCAAGTGGTTGGTAGGTTCATCCAAAAGCAAAACGTCCGGTTCTTTCAGTAACAAGCGGCAAAGGGCTACTCTTCTTCGTTCTCCACCTGAGAGCACTCCGATTTTTTTATCAGATTCCGGTGTACGCAATGCATCCATAGCTATTTCAAGCTTAGTATCAAGTTCCCAGGCATTGGCCGCGTCAATTTGATCTTGAAGTTGAGCTTGCTTGTCCATCAGTTTTTGCATCTTATCTGCATCTTCGTAAACTTCAGGAAGACCAAACATATCGTTGATCTTATTATATTCGTCCAGAATTGCAACGGTGTCAGCTACTCCTTCTTTTACAACCTCCAGAACCGTCTTCTCTTCATCCAATTGGGGTTCCTGCTCCAAATAACCCACGGTATATCCTGGTGAAAACACAACATCCCCTTGGTAGTTCTTGTCTACCCCCGCGATTATTTTCAGTAAGGTGGATTTACCGGAACCATTCAGTCCTAATATTCCAATTTTAGCTCCGTAGAAAAAGCTGAGATATATGTTTTTTAAGACTGGGGTGTTCGCCGTTTTAAACGTTTTGGTGACCCCAGACATTGAAAAGATGACTTTCTTATCGTCTGACATTTGGTTGTAATATGTTTGTTATGTTATGTATTGGAAGATTATACGCGACCCTTGAGAGCATTGAAAACCCATGCTATGGCGAAAAAACCGATGCCTACAGCGGCAAATCCATAACCTGCCACTTCATCATACTTAAATGCGCCTAAAGCAATCATTCCAAGTCCCACAAAAATCATTATCCATGTTGCCCATGCAAGCACGGTATTTTTATTCATTCCCATATGTAGTTGGTTTGGTAAAGAATCAAATATCGTAAAAAAAAGAAATATTCCTAGAAGTACAGGGTTCTTTATGTTTCGAAAGGGAACTTGATTCCGGTTTTTTTTCTGATAGTATCCATAAGTTCAACCAAATCCAAACTGTTTTGATGTGTCCATAAATCACATTCCAACATGTTGTTGTTCAGACAATCATGCACTTTCAAAATCTCATGGACAAAACCTACTCCGGTTCTTGGTAATTCAACTTCTTGCGACTCATTCTGTTTGACCAAAGTATATCCATCCGCTTCATGCCAACGAGATGATAAGGTTATTTCCCCTTCACTCCCCGATATTTTGGCTTCCATTTTTGAATTACTGGTCAATCCGCTATACAGAACTGCTTGTGCATCCGAATATTGAAAAATCATCGAGGTCTGTATTTCTGTACCGTTAGGATGAAAATTGGACGAAGCTTTAATTTCTTCTGGCATACCCAAAATCAAATAAGCCAAAAAAATGGGGTAAATTCCTATATCCAACAAAGAGCCAGAAGCTAAATCAGGATTTAGAATTCTTGAATCCTCACCTCGGTCCAATCCATAAAATGCAAAATCAGCATTCACGTAGGACACTTGTCCAATCTCTCCGGTATCAACAAGCTGCTTCGCTTTTGCGATGGATGGATTAAAACGTGACCAAAGTCCCTCCATCATAAAAACCTTATTTTTCTTAGCTGCCAATATAATTTCCTCAACCTCTGCCCTATTTACTCCCAAAGGTTTTTCACAGAGCACGTGCTTTCCATGTTCCATGGCTCTTATGGACAAATCTTTATGAAAATTGTGCGGAGTTGCTATATAAACAATATCAATTTCATCGGAAGCAAACAAAGCATCATAACTATCGAATACGTTAGGGATTTGAAACTCATTTGCAAAACCTTGAGCTCTTTCCAAATTTCTAGAAGCTACCGCTGCCACAGATGCTTGCTCAACCATCTTTAAATCGGAAGTGAACTTTCTTGCAATATTTCCTGGGCCAATAATGCCCCATTTTATTTTACTTTTCATATAGAATCAAAAGTAATGATTATAACTCCTTATCTTTAACAGCACGTTGAAATTGGCTTATTAACTATGGATATTAACTTCAATAAAAACGAAGATCACAATAAACTAAAGCTTGCCGAGCTTAGAAAAAAATTGTCCCAAGTAAAACTTGGTGGCGGAAAAAAAAGAATTGAAAAGCATCACGCAAAAGGCAAAATGACCGCCCGGGAACGAATTGATTATTTGTTGGATACGGACTCGCAATGTATTGAGATTGGAGCTTTTGCCGGAGAAGGTATGTATGCTGAGCATGGAGGATGCCCATCCGCAGGGGTTGTTGTTAAAATCGGATACGTCCAAGGAAAACAATGTGTAATTGTAGCCAACGACGCCACTGTAAAAGCAGGAGCTTGGTTTCCCATTACGGGAAAGAAAAACTTGAGAGCCCAGGAAATTTCCATGGAGAACAAATTGCCAATTATCTATCTAGTAGATAGTGCTGGAGTGTATCTACCCATGCAAGATGAAATTTTTCCTGACAAAGAACATTTTGGTCGCATTTTTAGAAACAATGCCAAAATGAGTAGTATGGGTATTACTCAAATTTCTGCAGTAATGGGAAGTTGCGTAGCTGGCGGAGCTTATTTGCCGATAATGAGCGATGAAGCAATGATCGTTGACAAAACAGGAAGCATCTTTTTAGCTGGAAGTTATTTGGTGAAAGCGGCCATTGGTGAAAGTATTGACAATGAAACTTTAGGTGGAGCAACAACGCACTCGGAGATAAGCGGAGTAACGGATTATAAAGCCAAGGACGATAAAGATGCCTTGGACAAGATTAAGCGTATCGTTGGTAAAATTGGTGATTTTGAAAAAACAGGATTCAATAGAATTGAAACAAAAGCTCCTATTGAAAATCCAGAAGACATGTATGGAATTCTACCTGCCTCTCGAGGAGATCAGTATGATATGTTGGAGATAATAAAACGGTTGGTGGATAATTCAGAATTTGATCAGTACAAGGAAGGTTATGGCAAAACCATTTTAACCGGCTACGCTCGCATCGATGGCTGGGCCGTCGGTATTGTAGCGAATCAACGAAAAGTGGTAAAAACGAAAAAAGGGGAAATGCAGTTCGGTGGTGTCATCTACTCGGATTCTGCGGATAAGGCCACCCGTTTTATTGCCAATTGCAACCAAAAGAAAATTCCCTTGGTGTTTTTACAAGATGTTACCGGATTTATGGTGGGTAGCAAAAGTGAGCATGGAGGAATTATAAAAGATGGTGCCAAAATGGTAAATGCAGTAAGCAACTCAGTGGTGCCAAAATTCACTATTGTCATTGGTAATAGTTATGGAGCCGGAAATTATGCTATGTGTGGGAAAGCGTATGACCCCAGGTTAATTGTTGCATGGCCTAGTGCTGAACTCGCTGTGATGAGCGGAAATTCTGCGGCCAAAGTGTTATTGCAAATTGAAAAGGCTTCGCTTGAGAAAAATGGTGAAACACTAGATGCCCAAAAGGAACAAGAGTTATTTGATAAAATCAAACAACGCTACGACAACCAAATATCCCCTTATTATGCAGCCTCCCATCTTTGGACGGATGCCATTATAGACCCTCTGGAAACCCGAAAATGGATTTCCATGGGCATTGAAGCCGCTGACCATTCGCCTATTGAAAAACAGTTTAATATGGGCGTACTTCAGGTGTAATTATTGCACTGTAAATTTGGCCAACTGTTGCTCATCTCCAGGTTCTTGGAGTCGAACAAGGAATTCTTCACTCTTTTGGTTTGGTTTGCCAAAATTATGTTCAACTGTGCATTTTAAGAATGTTGGCATTTTACTACCTGATGTCCTGTTTCCCAGATAAGTCACGTTCAAAATCCAATCACCAACCGTTTCCGCCCCAACAATCTCAAATTGTTCGGTACTGAAACCATGTTGTAACTCATTTAATATTCGCGCACGATCTCCTGTTTCTGTATGTTCCCAATTGAAGAACCTTTTCTGAGGATTAACCATCTGTATTACGAACTCGGCATCGGTATTGTTCCAGTCCAAAAACAAGCGTGCATTATAGGTCAGGTTGTTTGTATATTTTTGGTCAACTTTACTTAAGTCTAGTTGATTTCTCTTTTTATTGACTAAATTCCTTATCTCCGTGCCAACTACTTTTTCAATACCCAGAAAATTCAATCCCTGATTGGCAGACCCATTTATAATCTTGTTGAACATGTTCAACGCCTCTTGATGGTTTCCTGCCATCTTATTGGCCATAGCAACATCCAAATACGGTTGAATTTTGTTTGGAAACATTTCAAGCATACGGTCGGCAGCAGATAATGCCAAGTCATAGTTTCCAAATTCGGAGGCTTTTAGATACATTCCTTTAAGTTCATTGTAGCTGGGTAGTTCCTTTTCCAGAATATTCGTCAATATTCTATTGGCCAGGTCAGCATTGGCACTGTAAAAGAAAGAATACACATCCAAAAAATACTCCGGTGTGTCTGGATATTTACCTTGCTGCGCCAAATATATGTTATACGCTTCTTGAACATTTTTCCCTTTTTTTAACTCCTTAAGGTATGGGGTTACCAAAGTCTTACTATTGACTTTTATCTTTCCATCATAAACATTGTTGGTCAATCGGGCCAAGTCCCTTTTTTCACCCTTAGGGCCAACAACTTGAGCGGTTTTCGTGGTAATCAACAATACTCCATTGGCTCCCATGCTACCAAAACGATTTGTAGCTGCCAAACCCTTCAGCACCGTGATTTCCGCAATGTTTCGTGGATCAATAAAGTTCGTGTTCGCAATGCTGCCATTACCTACACTTGAGTTTGAGCGATTAGTTGGAATACCATCAATTACAATCAGTCCATAATTGTTTCCGAGGATGGAATTACTGGGGCGCATAATGATTTGACTTAAATCATCATTTTGACCTAATTTAACACCAGAAAACTTTCCTTGAATTGCATTGTTCCCTGTGGTTGCCACATCCGATATTTCTTTATCCGTAATGGATTGAACCGCGTAACCGAGTTTCTCTTTACTTTCTGTACCATAGGCCGTGGTTATTTCACTTGTTTCAACTTTCGCCTCGTCTGTAACCACTACTTCATCTAGCTGAATTCCACTGTCCTTAAAGGAAAAGTCAATGGACAAATTATCACCCAGAACCTGTTCTCCTTTGTCTTTCCCGTAAGATACCACCAAGGTATCACCCGCAACAGCATTAATTTTAAAGGCCCCGGATTCGTCCGATTTTGACAGCTCACTTTGGTTTCCTTTTACATATATTTCGGCGCTTGCCAAACCTACCGTCCCCTTATAGATATTTCCAGTATAAATTCGAGCGTTTGATTTACTTTTTAAATCTCTTTTCTCCGTTAGATTAATCAGGTTCCCATTGTTCACTATGGCCAGAAGATTAAGACTGGCCCTGTCAAAGTCTTTCTTCCCATTGATAATATAAAGTTCGCCATCAAAGCTGGGTGTGGTGCCGCCTACCGTCTGTTTGCCGTCGGTGAACAGCAGAATATCGCCTCCTTTGGCATAATCTTCCAATGACCCAAAAAAGGTACCTCCATCATGATTGACATTCTTTAATTTCTCTTTTATTTCTTGCCAATCACCACTACTAACTTCAAATTCATCCTTAGACATTACCTGATTACTAAAAGTCAATAATGCGACCTTAGCATCTTTAACGTCCTTAAAATAAGCGTCCAAAAAGTAGAACTCTTTATCTAAATTTCTGTTATCCATTGAATTGGATACATCCCAACAGATATTTACTTTCTTCTGGTCTTGTGCCCAACTAACTGATAAAGTCAAAGCGAAAACAATCGCAAATACGGTTTTGATAGGATTTTGGTTATTTTTCATAATTACTTATAAGACAATCTTTTATGGTATTTTAATTAAACAAATACATCTAATTGGATTTACTTGTGGTTCCGTTATTAATTCTCAATAGGGCCAAATTCGCATTTTTGGTCGCCAATCTAAAGACTTTAACTTCTTTACGTTGATTATCGGTTCCAAAATTGTGGTAAATGGTAGCCTTCATATAGGAAGGAGTTGCACTTTTGTTCCCAAGATACTTGACATTAACATTCCAATTTCCATCAATAGGACCGTAAACCAGATACTCTTCTGTGGAGAATCCTTTTTCTTTTTCTTCCTGTATTCTTTCTGCATTATGCTGAAGTGTATGACTAGTGGTATAAAACTGATTTTCTGGACTTACAAATTGCAATTCAAATTCTGCTTCGCTATCATTCCATTCAAAAACCAGGCGCAGACCTTTGAAGTCCTGTTCATCAGTTTCCAAGACATACTTCTCTTCTAGGGCACCTCTATTTTGTTCGAGTAGGTTTCTGAAGTTTTTATGTATAATGGGGCCAAAAGTGTCAGAAGCTGTAAAGAACGACTTTTCAATGAGATAATTATAACGCGTGTGCAGGGTTGCAGCATTATCAACATCTCCCAAGTTTGTGTATGCGTTAGCTAAATCCATATAAGACTGAACATAATGAGGTCGTAGTATAAAAATCTTCTTTTGAAGTTCCAATGCTCTCTCAAATTCACCTTCTTCCTCCAACATATAGGCCAATGCCTTTAAAATTGTAGGATTGGTTCCAAATTTTTCCTCAATAGTATTAGTGATGTCAGCTATTAGCTGGTTGCCCTCAAAATTATTCTTGAAAAACGAACGGGCATCCAAATAAAAGTAAGGTGACTGGGGGTACAACGCTATTTCATCCTGATAAATATGCTCTGCCTCTTTTTCATCTATTGCACCATTCAATTTTTCCAAATATTTCGGCATAGGTATTTGAGCGCTATTGACCAGACTGCTTGAATCAAAGTAGTTGTTTCTTAGCCTGGCATGATCATAGGGTTTATTGGTTCCTGGTTCTCTTTTGTTTGGATTTCCCCATTTTGTATTGATAATGATTACTCCTCCAATGCCCATGCTACCATAGCGATTAGAAGCTCCAAGGGATTCAATAACAGCAATTCTTTCGATATTTTGTACCTGAATAAAGGTTGGTGCATCGGTATAAACTACACCGTCCACATCGAAAATGGCCGGAACAGGCCTCATAAAGGAACGTCGCGCCCGTGGTAAAAATACAATAGGAATCGTCAGGTCTGTAGGTCTTACCCCATTCCCGCCAAGAGCCCCGCCTCCTGGTCTAAAGGTTGTTGGCCTGAACACCTGTACACCTGGCACCCAAGACTGGAGCGCATCAATAAAATCTTGTCCGGCCAGATTTAGTTGGTCTCCATCTATAACTCGCATTGAAAATCCGGAACGTTCCTTATCCAAAATACCAAAGGCCGTTTTAACAATATTCTTGTTGCTGTGGTATTCTTCTAAAAGTGTTTTTCGGGTTCTTTTCTTTCTTTCCGTAACCACTACACCATCCAATTCTTGGATATCATCGTACATCGTTATATTCAAAAAAGAGGTCACATCTTCAATGATAATTTCGATGTTCTGCTTTCCCAAGTAACTATAAACAAGGGTTTGGCCTTCCTCTGCATAAATAACATAACTACCGTTCTCTTCCGATTTGACTCCTTTTTCGGTATCCTTTATTGCAATACTTACATTTTCCAATGGACCGTATCCATCAGTAATGAAACCACTTATTCTTTTGTTTGATGTTTGAGAAAAGGTTATAGCAACCGAAAGTAAAAACAGATAGGGAATAATTTTCTTGACCATGGCGACGATTTTTGATTTCACCCTTAAGTTAGAAAATTATATCGTTAAAAAATTATAAAAATTAGAAGTAAGTGTCAGATTTTCAGTGTCCCAGTTGTTTTTTTACCCTTGGAACAAGTAAAAGTTCAGTTTGTCTTCCATTAACGTACCTGAACCCATCTGTTCCAAAAAAACCCGCTTCTTCCAACATTATACGAATATCTCTATTCCATTCCGTAATGTGAACTGTAGTGTTCAATTCAATGGCATAAACCGTGTTTGGGTTTAAGGGGTAGTTTTCACCATCATCTTTCATCACACCTCCTTGAGAATCCCACATACCAATTGTGGTGCCAGCAGAATGACCGTAACTTCCTAATGGATGTGTATAAATTGCAGGGCGAAGTCCGGCTTCCTTGGCTTGTTGTAGGGATTTAGCCAAAATTTCATTCCCTGTTCTACCTTTTATCATATTGGTTGTCAAAAAGTCTTGGACGCTGTTCCCATCTTTTAGGGCATCAACCAAAAACTTTGGAGCACCTTCTTCATTGGGTCTTAAAACGTAAGCCAATTCCTGACAGTCCGTATTCAAACGTAAATAAGAGATTCCAAAGTCACAATGTAAAAGATCACCGGGTTGAATGGTCAAATCATCTGGTCTACCAGAAAATGAGTATAAATGTCCAACCAATTTTTCACTAGTACGTTGAACATCAACGGTTGGATGAAACCAAGTTTCCAATCCTAAGTCGGTTACTTTTTGACGCATCCACCACTCTACTTCGGTTGTAGTAGTTACACCTGGAGTAATCACTTTTTCTGAAAAGGCTTGGGCTATAATATCGTGGGTGATATCTACAAGTTGATTATAAATAATCATCTCTCGTTCTGTTCTTGTTTCTATCCACCTGACCGCCAACTGTTCGGCAGAAACTACTTTGGATTGATATTTCTTAGGCAGATTGGCCATAAATTCATCGAAATCCGTCTTGTCCAGTCCATCCGCAATATTGTGGTCTTTTGAAAAATTCAACCCGATCTGTTTTGGATTTCTTTCCTCAATAAGTTGCATCAATCTTTTCCATTGATTGGGTTCCTTTTCCTTATCCCATGCTGATTGAATACTCTTACCGACATTATATCTTGCCACAGCCAACTTATCAATGCTTCCAGCTGCCTTATCCCTGTAGAACAAAAGAATGGTTCTTCTCCTTGCATTTAACCAGGTGGCAGGTAACATTGTTTTCAAAACGGGGTCTTCATTATATTCCCTTGAAATAAGAATCCACATGTCAATCCCTGTATCATCCATTAGGTTGGGAAGCAATGTATTGAAACGTTCTTCCAATATTTCGTCTACTACCCTAGCTCTTTCTTCTTCAGGTAATATTTGTTGTGAAAATGAAAATTGAATACAGATAAGTGAACATAAAAAAATGATTTTTTGCATAACCCAAATTTTGACTTAAAGTACAAAATTCAAGTTAGTAAGTATGGTAAAATCATTTACTACTTTAATTGACCATAGTCAAAGGAGTAGACTAGACATTGACTCTGGTCTAGTTTGTTCTAATGAATGGTTTTCAGTTAAATGTATTCGTATTCATAAAGTAATTGGTTGCAGCAACAGAAGGAGCTACCCTGATGGATTCAATGTCATTGGGATTCAGACTATTAAGAATGGAAGCATCATAGCGAACACCATCAACAATTACGACGTCGATATTACTGCCTCTTAATCGTATGGAGTGGTTGCCTATAGCCAGATTTCTATTTTGTACCCGCAAAGAAGGAACTCTAGCTTCTAATGCATTATACATATCTTGCTGTAGGACCCAATTGGTATTTGGTATGCAGTATACCTTAAAAGGATAGGTCTTTAATTTACATTTTTTAATCTCGCTCTTTTTTGTTTTAATCAAGACTACTCCATTTTTCCCTGCTGTACCATAACAACTGAATGTCATCTCCGTATTCTTTAAAATATTAATAGAAATAATATCCTCTGGAGAGATATTTTTTAAAACCTCATTACTTGTCAAGGGCACTCCGTCTACAACATATAAAGGTTCTTGATTTTCTGTAATACTCCCACATCTAATTACAATAGGTTTTTCATTGGCGGTAGGGCTTTCTTTTTGGGCCTTAATGTTTGTAGCTCCAAGTACTAAGAATAGAAATAGAATATTTTTCATGTCGGTAATTGTTTATGTTCTTAAGCAAACCTACATGGGCTTTGGAAAATTGAAAACAGCCAATTAGGGAACTAGTGTTTCCAATGAGTGAAAATGGTTTTATAGAAGCTTTATAGTTTGTGACCGATGAATTTTTCCGCTTTTAGTCTCAAAAAATTGTTTTAGAGCAAACACTTCTTTCGGAGTTTCATACTTATCCAAACCTTTTAAATCTTTAATCTTAGCAAGTAATTCTTCCGATGATATATCAACTGATTCCACTAGTAGTACCAACTTTTGTCCTAAAGACGCATCCGGAAGACCTGCTACAAAAAAGCGAGCGTCGATTACTGTTGAAAGTTTCCGTTCTATTTGTTCCGGAATGAGCTTTATGCCTCCAGAATTTATGATGGAATCAAATCTGCCCAACCATTCAAAACTGGTTTCGGTGGCTAAATTCACGATATCATTGGTAATAACTTCTTCGTCTGAAAGCTTTGGAGCTTTAATCACCAGGCAATCCCGATTATCTTTAGAAAGGGTAATATTCGGAAGCGCTTCGAAAGGATTGTTTATAGTGTCATTTTTTGAACCATTCAATCTTTTGGCTGCTATATGCGTAACCGTCTCCGTCATCCCATAGGTCTCAAAAACTGCATTAGGAAACGTAATCAAGCTTTCTTTTAATGACATTGAAATGGGTGCGCCTCCAATTATTAAAGTCTTTATTTGAGAGAGTTGTTTTAAGGAATTTTCTGCTTGTAAAGGGACCATTGCCGCAAAATCAAAATTGGTAGTAGCACCAAACATTGGATTTGAAGAAGGTTCAACAGATTTTAGTTCCAATCCCAGCACCATAGCACGCATCAACATCATCTTTCCTGCAATTCCAGAGCAAGGTAGACACATAAGCGCTGAATCTTTTGATGACAATCCGAAGTATTTTCCAGTGGCTATGGCGGAATTCACCATATGCAACTTATTTAGCTTAATCTTTTTGGGTTTTCCCGTAGAGCCCGAGGTAAAAACTTCTAAGGTTTCTTTGTCCGTCGACCAGTCAAGTAGGAACTCCCCAATAGCGATTTCATAAGACTCTCCTTCTTTTACAAGACTATATCCAACTTCTTGAAGCTCATCAAATTCATAATGAACACCATTAAATCTAAAGTCAGAATGTGTTTTACGCCAAATTGGATTCACTAGTATTTAGAGCTGTAAATTCATCTTTTGTCAATACTTTTCCAAACAGTTTTTGGTTCCAATTTTTCCAACCGTATTTTTTACCAAAAACGAACAGTAGTATCGGGAAGATAACCAAAACAGGAATTAGAGCATCCCATCCCAAAGCCGGTTCAGAAATATCCTTATAAATTGAATGTGTTTGAAAAGCTGTCCAGTCTGCCGTGACCAAAAGTGCAGTAATAAGGTTGTTAGCGGCATGAAATCCTAATGCTAGTTCCAGGCCTTCATCCATCAAGGTCATAATCCCAAGAAAAAATCCAGTACCGATATAATACACCATAATACCCATTCCTAATTTTTCAACCTCAGGGTTTGCTATATGCATCAAACCAAAAAGCACTGAAGTCACAACTAGGGGTACCCACCGATTTTTTGCTAGGATTCCCAGTCCTTGCATCATATGCCCGCGGAATAAATATTCTTCAAAGCTTGTTTGTAAAGGAATAAGAACGATAGCAATTATGGCCAGAGGAATAAACTTAGACCAATCCAAATTGAATATATAATCATCTGGGGAAAAGTATATGTCTATTCCTGTTAGCAAAGCGGTCAACCCTCCCCAAAGGGAAAATGCATACATGATTCGTTTCCAATCTATATTTTTACGTGAGGTGGTCAAAGATGTAATGGATTGCTGATGTACCAAATATGTCCATCCTAAAACAACAAAAAGACCAACTGCCAAAGGTGCCAAAAGTATAATCAAAACAACATTGGATCCCAATTGGTCAATCATCTGCTGCATTGCATCTTCTACACTAACTGGAGACGTAACTGTTGCTACATAATTTAAACCCATGAAACCGATAAACAGTAAAGGAATTACAAAGTACTTCCACAGTCCAATACTGCCTTTATATCCTTGTTCTATATACATAATTCTTCAATTAAATTAGTTTTCCATTGTTTGGTACCCCGATAATACAACTTTCCATTTGCAACTTCTAATGGACTATCGAAATTGTTGGTATAAAGACTTCCGGTTCCCAAACCTTGTGGAATACTTGTTTCCATAGCATATGTCCATTGCGCAATGGCATTAAGCCCAATATTGCTTTCTAAAGCACTTGTTGCCCACCACCCTACTTGTTGGTTCTTGGCTAAATTTATCCATTCCTCTGAACCTCTGAATCCACCGACCAAACTAGGTTTTATAATAATGTATTGTGGCTTTATGGTTTGTAGCATGCGCTGCTTTTCCGTTACATCAAAAATGCCAATTAATTCTTCATCCAGTGTTATCGGCAATGGGGTTTTAGCACATAGTTCTGCCATTTTTTCCCAATTTCCGGGTTTTATGGGCTGCTCAATGGAATGCATCTGGAATTTGGACAGTATTTCCAATTTATCCAGTGCTTCCGTCGAAGAAAAAGCTCCATTAGCATCCACCCGTAGTTCTATTTCTTCTACGGTGAAATTGTCGCGAATCGACTTTAGGATTTCCAATTCCTTTTTAAAGTCGATGGCACCAATCTTCATTTTGATGCATTGAAAACCTTGTTTTAATTTTTGTTCTAATTGTGAGAGCATAAAGGTTTCATCGCCCATCCAAATCAATCCGTTGATGGAAATGGGAGATTCATTCTCGGTGAATTCTGAAGGAAAAAGATGGAAAGGATTTTCAGATTGAAAGGATAAAAAAGCTTGTTCCAAGCCAAATTGAATAGACGGAAAATTAGTTAGTTGAACAAGCAACTCTTCCAGACTCAATTGTATGTTAGCGCAGACCCATGAAAGCTTTTCTTCATAATCGGGAACGTCGTCAACACTCAAGCCCCTTAAGATTCCGCATTCCCCAATACCATATTTTCCATTCTCGCTTAGAATAAGAAACCAAGTTTCCTTTTGGGTCATTACACCACGCGAAGTTCCGCTTGGGATTTTAAAGTCAAGAATATACTTTTTATAGACAGCCTTCATGTGGTTGCCCAAATTTAGTTATAATTTGAATGAAAATAGGATATCAGTTATTCCTTCGCGAGCAATTGGAAATAGCAATATTAACTGAAGTTAAACCAGAACCGGACCCCTTCGTCTGCCTTATCAATATTAAGTTTTGACTGTAATTGGTTCACCAATCGGTTCATAAGACGGATTCCCATAGAGGAGTGTGTTCGCTCTTCGGTATCTTCTGGAAGTCCAATACCGTTATCGGTATATTCAAAATAACCTTGCTCTCCATTTTTTCGGAGGTGGATGTAAATCTTCCCATTTTCATCATTTTCTGGGAAAGCATACTTGAAAGAATTGGAAACAAGCTCGTTCAAAATAAGTCCGAATGGAATCGCTCGGTCAATATCTAATTCGGTTCCTTCAGCATCAATGGTTATACTAATGTTATGCCCTCCTTTTTTATAAACGGATTGTACACTATTGATCAAGCTCTCAATATAACCCTGCATTTCTATAACGGATAAATCATCATTTTGATAAAGCTTCTGGTGAATAAGTGCCATGGCCTTTACCCTACTCTTACCTTCTTCTAATGCCTCTATAGCAGATTTACTTCGAGTATTCTTGGTTTGCAAGCTTAACAAACTGGACACCATCTGGAGATTGTTCTTTACCCTATGGTGAATTTCTTTTAACAATGAGTCCTTTTCTACTAGGGCATTTTCAATGATATGCTTTTGTTCTGCAATCAAGCGTTGGTTTTTGATACTTTTTAAGTACGCATAGACCAATCCCGCAAAACCAAGAAGTGTGAAAATCAAGGAAATGAAAACCAGGTTGATTCGCTCATCTTTCGCCTTCATTTCGCTTCGGGCTAATTCATTGATACGTTTTTGTTCGTCAATCAATCGTTGGGAATTCTCCAAATCTTCATTTGCAACTATGGTTACCAACTGCTGTTTAATGATTGAAGATTGCTTTTGGGATAATGAGTCCTTTATTCTCTCGTTGCGCTTATAATAAGTTGCCGCGTTTTTAAAATTTTCAACCTTATCGTAATAGGCCGCCAACAAACTATTTCGCTTTATGTTTTGTAGCAGGTTAATATTGTTGAAATCACTATCCAAGCTTCTTTTTGCCGCCAAATACTTTTCAAGTTGTAGGTTGGCATCCGCTAAGTTCAAAGTGTTTTCAATAACTTCATTTTTATAATGGGTATCCGATGCAGATGATAGGGCTTCAATACTTGACTCCAATAAAGGTATCGCTTCATCATATTCTCCAAGTAGTACATGGCATTTCCCAATGTTACCTTCTATTTCTGCTTTTAGCAATTCACTCTCAAATATTTGCTCTTCGGTCTTTTGTGCGGATATATCATTAATAAAAACGTCTAGATACGCTTTTGCCTTCTTAAGTTCACTTACCGCTGTAGGAGCAGAATTATCAAGTCTTAAGTAGTTCCCAACCTTATTATGATACTTTGCCAAACCATAGGAATCGTTATCCGCTATGGTAGGCTTGACCTCCATTATGTATTGGTTTCTAGCTTTTCTGTGCAAACCTAAGTTGCTGTAGATATCATAGAAAGCAACGTTATCTGTTAAGCCAAGTTCACGTTTTTCTTTACGCACTTCAATTTGCTTATCATACAATTGAAGGTTGGCATAATTATCGTCCAAAACTTCAAGTACGATCTTTCTTGAATCAGAATCCAACGAATCTTTAAGTGCATAAAGCTCTTTGGCCAATGCGGTACTTTTGTCGTATTCACCCAAATCATTGTAAACTTGGGTCTGCATTACCATATATAGTCGTGCCGCAATTGTATCGTTCGTTTTTTGGGCGTTTGCAAGGTAGATTTTTAACGTATCCAACCAATCATATGCAGAGTTGACATTGTATCTGTCAACTGAACTGAAAAAAGATTCAAACCTGTTTGAGGAACCGTTGGCTGCCTGGAATTCTTTTAATGCACTTATTTCGTCACTTTTCAAGGTTTGTGCGGAAGCGCCCAATAGAAAAATGAAAAAGAATATTGAGGTTATTTTTTTGAAATATTCTATCATCTATTTACCAAAGGTATCTGCGACAAAATTTAAAAAGCTTGTCGCTATTTATTGTTTCATTTTTTGAAAATGAACCTATTTTCGGTTTGAATGCCCCAATGCCAAACACCTATATACCTGACAAGTTTTTAAGTGACCATTCTAATATTAGAACGTAGGTTTAGCAACAAAATTAAATGCTTGATATATGACTTATTCACTATTGTTGTGAAAGTGTCTATTTCTGTTGTGAAAACAACATAGGTGTATGCAAAAAGCACTTTATCGATGTTTTTTGCGTTTCATGGAATCTGCAATCTGCATTATTCTCTTGATAATCAAAAAAGGCCCTATTCTTTCGAACAAGACCCTTTTACGAGAACACTATATGAAAATGAAAAAATTACTTTTCTGAACTAATAACACTGCTAAAGTATAGGTGTCTTATGTGAGTAGAAAACTATTGTTGTGAACACCCAAAAAGTTGTGGTCATTGTCTAAAATGGAATTGTAACATAAAAAAAGTGCCTCGAAACGAAGCACTTTTTAGTATTAGGTATGTATGTTTTTCTAGCTGTTCATTGATGAGATAATGAACTCCTTGAAATCCTTTGAAATCGGAATCAGGTTATTATTGATCATAATATCCTTCGAGTTTATCGCATCAATATGGTCCACATTTACAATGTAGGACTTATGTGCTCTATAGAATTTATTCTTTGGAAGCTTCTCCAAATAATCTTTGAGTGGAGAGCGAACAAGAAACTTTTTATCTACCGTATTGACTTCTAAATACACATTATCAGCTTTGATGAATTGAATATCACCAAACTGAATCCTGTAATACAAATGTTGTTTTTTTACGAAGATCGAATCTTTTAATACAGAGTTGGAAGTAAAGGCATCACCTTCGTTACCAGCAATCTCCTTTGTTTTCTCTTTTCGAGAATAGTTGAAGTTGGAAAGAGCAATCTCGATAGAGGTATACAAATCCTGCTGCTCAAAAGGTTTTACCAGATATCCATCAGGTTTAACCGTTTTTGCATTCTCAACAGTTGCTCTGTCGGAATTGGAGGTTACAAAAATAAACGGGATGTTATATGCATCCCTGATATGTTTTCCAAGATCAATACCTGTTTTGTCGGAGGCGAGAATAATATCGATGAGCACCAAATCAACATGATTGTTCTTTAGCACATCTACAGCCTGTTCATATACAATTACATTGTCAACAATCTCATACCCGATTTCTTCAAGCATCGATTGCATATCATCTGCAATAATTACATTATCCTCTACAATTAGAATTTTAATAGGGTGTTCCAAGTCGATTAATGTTTAGTGGGTTACTTCAAAATTACAAAAAAAACTTAACTGCCATAAAGAACAGCACGGATAGCAAAAAGGTGCTTAATGCCAATTTCTTGAGTTCCCCGTCAAGCTTTCCGGGTTCTTTTGTTGACATTACCTTTTTTAGGTGAATTAATATAGGTAAGAAAGCTAGTATGTAAAATGCTTGTTGTAGTTGTATGTTCTTAACCCATGTGAAGGTCAGGAGTGTCACAAATGCTACCATTATTAAAGAGAAATGATACCATTTACCATTTTTAAATCCCATTTTGACCACCAGGGTTCGTTTTCCATGTTTTTCATCGGATACTACATCCCTTAGATTGTTTAGATTCAACACCCCAACACATAAAAACCCTATAGTAATTGCCGGCAAAATAGAATCCCACTGCAATGCTCTTGTATATAAATACATACTTCCCAAAACACCCAGTAATCCAAAAAACAAAAACACAAATACGTCACCCAATCCTCTATATCCATAAGGATTAGAACCCATGGTATAGCGAAGTGCGGCCCAAACGCTCAATATGCCTAAAACAATAAAGACAATTATGAGTTTTAGGTTTTCCATTCCAAAAGAGACATAAATCAAGAGAAGCGCAAGAAGAAGACTGATGATCACAGAAATGATAATTCCTTTCTTCAAAGCTGATTTCGAGAGTAAGCCACTTTGAAGTGCCCTTGCCGGTCCAATTCTATCGTCAGCATCGGTTCCCTTTACCCCATCACCATAATCATTAGCAAAGTTGGAAGTAATTTGAAGGGCCACTGTAGTAAGCAAGGCCAAAACAAATATGGAGCTATTGAAAAAACCCTCAATAATAGCTAATGAGGTTCCTACTAGTATACCAGATAATGATAAAGGTAATGTGCGAAGTCGAGCAGCTTGCACCCAAGCCTTAATGTTGGCCAAAATTAATAGGGATCTTCAATTTTAACCCTTTTTCCATCTTGGTAGGATGCTACAAAAGCATCTTTAAAGCCCATATTCACCAGTTGCTTTCTAAACAATTGGGCTTCGTCCAAGGTTTCAAAGTTTCCAAGGGAATAGGCATAAAATGGATTCGTCTTTACGAACAATGTATTGGTCAATGCTTCAGAAGCCAGTGTAACGTTATTATCAACAAATGATTTTACCTGAACAGAATAAATAGTTTCCTTATCTAAAAATGCCTTTGCCAAATAGAATTCACGAACCAAACTCAATTCTTCATTTTGCGATTTAAGATTGTCAATTCGAGTTTTAATTGCATCCAAACTGTCAATGGAAACCAACAAATTGTTTTGATGCTCAAAAGAGTTCTTGCTGCTTAATCCCGCAGTAAATGAAGTAATGGCCAAAGTACCTACAACAAACAAAGTGGTAAAGCCTAAAAGAATATTTCGTTGTAATCTTATTTTCTTAAGGTCCTTGTTCTTGTATTTTATCTGATCTAGGAGTCTTTCGTTGATTATTTGGGCCTTGTCAATATCCTTGTGTAGGTCCAACAAATCACTTTCTTCTATAAAGGGCATATTAGGCTAGTTTTAATTTCTTACAACATGCTAAAGATATAGCTTTCAAGGAGTTAATCCGCTCTCTACAAATGTAAAATTTTTAGCGAAAGAAAAAAACTAAACGCCTGCAAATAATTAGTAAAACTGCCGCTTGCCTTTGCGTTTGGAAATCACACTAAACGGATTCCGTCAGGTTCAATGCTAATTTTTCTTTCTTTATATAAGGTTCCAATCGCCTTTTTGAACGATTTCTTACTCAAATGTAACTCCGCTTTGATTATTTCTGGAGAAGTTTTATCGTGAAATGGCAAAAACCCTTCATTCTGTTGAAGCTTTTCAAAAATCATCTGCGCCGTTTGTTCCAACATTTTGGCTCCAATCGGTTGCAAGGACACATCAATCTTGTTATCCTCTCTTATATTTTTGATATATCCCTTTAACCGGTCTCCAGTGGCAATGGGCTTAAAAACATCTGTCTCAAAGATTAATCCCTTATTCTTATTTTCAATAATTACCTCCCATCCAAGTGGTGTTTTTCTACTGACCAACATGTTCACCTCTTGGTTAGGTTCATAGTTGAGCTCATTATTGGATAAAAACCTATTTATTCTTCCAGAACCGGTTAATCTAAAGCTTTCTTCATCCAAGTAGCAATAGACAATATACTTTTGGCCTTCCTCCATTCTTCCATTCTGTTCCCTGAATGGCACCAATAAATGCTTTTCCAATCCCCAATCCACAAAGGCTCCAAACGAACTAACCTCTACAACTTCAAGAAATGCAAAATTATTTCGAAACACATACGGTTTCAAAGTAGTTGCAATGGGTCTTTCATTGTTATCCAAGTAGCAAAAAACCTCGAGGTCTGCATCAATTTGAAAATCGTGAGGGACGTATTTGTTGGGCAAAAGAATTTCGGTTCCTTCATCATCTCCCAAGAACAGTCCCACACTTGTACTTCGCAACACTTTTAAAGTGTTATAGTTTCCCAATTCTATCATGGGCGCAAAGGTAGATGTAAAATATGGGTATAAAAAAAGCAACCCTAAGGTAGCTCGTTTAGAGGTTGGGGTTGTTTAGTTGTATACCGATTCCTTATCGAAATGCTTGGTCAACATATAATAAATTACAGCTCTATACTTGTTTTTATCGGACCTCCCATATTTATCGATGATGCCATTTACTGCATCTAACAGTTCTGAACTGTCCGCAAGGCCTAATTTTCCAATAAGAAAATTGTTTTTGACCGTTTCCAATTCCTTTTCGCTTGAACCCGAAACTCGTGAAGAGTCCAAATTATATATTGATGGACCCAAGCCGACAGTGACCTTGGTCAACAGATCCATATTGGGTTGCTCACCGAATTTGTCTTGAATATCGGCTGCATATTTTTCAATAAGTATATCTCTTTTGCTCATGGTTATTTAGGTATTTTTAAAGTAGATCTAAGATATGAAATCGAAGTAGTCAAGCAAAATCTTATCATTTTTCAATCTTGGGGTGAAAACTTCTAAAATTTTGGGATGTCCCGAGTTCACATAGAAATCTTCCAAATGGCCTTTTAAATCTGATAGATTATCGGCTTTTTGATATTGAAAACCATACATTTTTGCCAAGCTTTCCGCATTTTGCCCATGATGTGTCTCGAAAAAAATTGAAAATTCCTCAGAATCTTCTTTGCCGGGTAATATTCTAAAAATCCCACCGCCAGAGTTATTGATGAGTATGATTCGGAAATCTGGTCTTACATATGCATTCCAAAGTCCGTTACTATCATAGAAAAAGCTTAGGTCACCAGTAACTAAAAGTGTTGGATTTTTATTATGGATCGAAGCCCCTACAGCTGTGGAGGTGCTTCCATCAATACCGCTGGTTCCTCTATTGCAAAATACTTTTAGCGAAGGATGCATCGGAAAAAGTTGGGTATAGCGCACGGTTGAGCTATTCGCAAGATGTACCTGATATCCTTCGGGTATATTTTTTTGAAGATGGTCAAAGACTTTGAAATCGGAAAATGGTATCCGGTCTGCGTATTCTTGACGCTTTTCTTCGTATCGTTTTTTTACATCATTCCAACGTTTTTGATAGTCGCTAGCAATGGTATTGTTCACGAGAATCGTTTTCAAAAAATCATTTGGATGCTGCCTGATATGTTCAGATAGACAGAAAAAAGTATCATAGGCCTTTTTTGTATCAATATGCCAATGGAAGTTGGGTTTGTACTTACGTAAAAAGGCTTTTATTTTTTTTGAAACGATCAGCCCACCAAAGGTTAGCAATACTTCAGGCCGTAGCGCATCAAACAATTCTTCTTTGTTTTCTGATTTTTCAATGGGAGCTATAATACTATCTATGCTTGGAAAAAAGTTGGAATGGTGCACATTGGAAGTCGTTTCGGTAAACACCAAAACACTTTCGTCCGTCGCCAATTTTTCCAATATATCTTGGTCAATACTATCAGGTTGGTTAACTCCTATCAAAACCATTTTTCGTTGACTCTGATTCCATGCGGTTTTGATTTCTTCCAAATTCTCCAAGTCCATTTCCTTTGCTACCTCCTTTGCAGGTTCGGAAATTTGAAGTTGGCAATCTTCGATGGTACCATATAGTGGTTCTTCAAATGGAACGTTAATGTGAACCGGCGCTTGCTCTTCAACTGCAACATGCAATGTCTGATTCAACTCAGCTTCATTATACTTTTGAATCTCCGCCTGTGATGTACTCAGAAGTTCAGGATCAAACTCAGCAATCGTTTCTGTTGCGTGTGAAACATCCAGTTTGAGATTGGCATTGTAGGCTATATGCTTTTCAAAAACCTTTTCCTGTCGTATAGTCTGTCCATCTCCAACATCAATCTTATAAGGAGGCCGATCTGCTGAAACTACTACAAGTGGTATGTCGCTATAGAATGCTTCGGCCACGGCGGGGTAATAATTCAAAAGAGCACTACCGGAGGTACAAATTACAGCTACAGGCTGCTGTAACTGCTGGGCCATTCCAAGAGCAAAAAAAGCCGCACATCTTTCATCCACAACACTAAAACAACTAAAAAAAGGATTCTTGGTAAAGCTTATGGTTAGTGGAGCATTGCGAGACCCCGGGGAAATCACAATATTTTTTATCCCTCTTGATTTAAAATAAAGAACCAATGTTTGTGCAGAGGGAATATTGGAATACGTCATGGAATACAAAAATACATCGCAAAACGATATTCCCCCAAAATCAGGTCAATGAAATTAAAGAATATTGAGCATGGTACGGCTTTTGTTCTGGGTCTCAACCCATTCCCGATCAGGGTTAGAGGCAAGTGTTATCCCCCCTCCTACAAAAATGGCTGCCTTTTTTTCTTTTAGTTCCATACATCTAAGATTTACATAAAGAGACGTTTCGGTTTGCGTACCCAAATTCAATTCTCCTAAAAAACCAGTATAAAAGGTCCGTTTATAATTCTCATTTTTAGTAATAAAGTTCTTAGCGGCTTCTACCGGAATGCCACACACGGCGGGAGTTGGGTGCAAGGCTTCTAGAATTTCCCTGAGATCAGTTTTATTGGAAAGATGTCCCGTGATCTCGGATTTTAAATGCCACAATTTACCAGCTTTAATGGTTTCAGCTTTCCCCACTTCCAAGGAATCCATTTTATTGGCGAGTCGTTTTTGAATATAATCCGAAACCATCTGTTGTTCCTCTATTTCTTTAGAACCCCAAATGGGTTTTTCAGCATTGCTAATGGGTAAGGTGGCCGCCAAAGACATGGTCTTTAGTTGTTGCTCCTTTACTTGCAACAAAGTCTCGGGTGTAGCACCACACCACATTCCTACTTTAGGATGATAAAACAAATAGCAGAATGCATTGTCATAATTATTTAAAAGACTTGTGAAGATTTCTTCTGGATGTTTTGAGTATGGAACTTCGATTACTCTGGACAATACCACCTTTTGAAGATTTCCTTTTATAATCTCTTTGATTCCTGTCTCGACAAGTTTTATATGTGCTTCTTTTCCTTCGGTAGTCTCATTAAAATTTGATGCTACCACTTGGCCATTTCTCTGAAAATTTGAAATGATTACCTCATCCGGTCGAATTAAAAAAGCGTCTTCCTTTGAATCAAACGGAGCAAAAACAAATCCACTTTCCTTGAAGTCAACAACCGAATTTAGTTCACCATCGGATTGAAAAATTCCCATGACCTGCTGCTCCTTCGGTTTTCTGTATAGCACAAATGGAAGTTCCTGCTCAATATGCAGACCCGACTTATTTATAAGTTCTGAGAAGGTTTTCTTATTTGGGGAGGGCAATGGTCGTGAGTTTACAGTTAGAAATCAGGTTGCCATCAGGATTTGTAATCTTAATCTCCCAAAGCTGGGTCGTGCGACCATTATGCAGAATAGTCGCTTTGGCATAAACATAACCTTCCTTAATCCCTTTAACATGGTTTGCTGAGATTTCAATACCACGGACATAGAATTTTTCAGTATCCATAAATATATGTGAGGCTGCGCTACCGACACTTTCCGCTAAGGCGACAGTTGCTCCCCCGTGCAAAACCCCATCAGGTTGATGCACTTTGGGTGTTACAGGCATTCTAGCTACTAAGAAATTATCTCCGGCATCAATGTAGGTGATATCCAAGGTTTCCATTAAGGTACCTTTGGATATTGCATTGCATATGGATAGAATTTTCTCTTTATCCTGACTCATCTTTCTATTTTTCGTAAAATTACACAAAGCTATTGCAATATTGAACGTTGTCTTAAAGACAAAATGAACGCTATGGAAAAGATTGTTTCGTATACTTCCAAAAACACCTATATAACCTTAAACAGTTTAACACCAAATACTAAGAATGTCTGGATTGTTTTCCACGGAATTGGCTACTTGAGCCGTTTTTTTGTCCGTTACTTCGAAGGGCTCAATTCGGATGAGAATTATATAATTGCCCCCCAAGCACCCTCCAAATACTACCTTAAGAATGAATATAAATATGTTGGGGCCAGCTGGCTTACAAAGGAAAATACTGCTTTGGAAACAGAAAATGTGCTTGGATATGTAGATGCAGTTTTAAAAGCTGAGACCATACCTTCAGATTGCAATTTGGTCATTTTTGGTTTCTCGCAAGGGGTTTCTGTGGCTTTGCGGTGGATGGTGAAGAGAAAAATACTGTGCAAACAGCTTATTCTTTATGCTGGTGGAATTCCCAATGAACTCCAAAAGGAACATTTGGAGTTTATTAGTTGGGAAACTACCCGTGTCAATGTTATTTATGGAGATTCTGATGAATTTCTTCAAGCCGAAAGATTGACAAAAGAGAAAGCTAAGCTAAAGATCTTATTTGGTGACAGCTGTGAAATAATGACATTTAGAGGTGGGCATGAGCTAAAGCCGGAAATCCTACAAAACATACTTTAAAACATGAAAACAAGCGAAAGACATGTGATGCATGTTACCTTGGTGGTTCAAGATTACGATGAAGCTATTGCCTTTTATACCGAAAAATTGGGCTTTACACTTTCTGCAGATATTGACTTAGGTGAGGGAAAAAGATGGGTTTTGGTCACGCCAAATGAATCCGGTTGTAATATTTTACTGGGTAAAGCTAAAAATGATAAAGAAAAGCAGGCCATTGGAAACCAAACTGGAGGTAGGGTATTTCTTTTTTTGCATACCAACAATTTCTGGAACGATTATAACACCATGAAAGCTAATGGGGTTGTATTTAAAGAACAACCGCGTGAAGAGGAATATGGAACGGTAGTGGTTTTTGAAGACCTGTACGGCAATCTGTGGGACTTACTACAAATGAATTGATTTACTCGTTAGGCTCTTCTTGAACTTGTTCTGTAGGATAATATTCTATTCTACGAGTAATGTAACTGTTATCTGGAGTAATAATCTGTTTGATCCAATTCTTTTCTTCATTATTATCAAACTGAAAAATGTACTCTTTAAACGATTCAGCATTTGATGTCTTGGTCACTACTTTTGAAAGCATTCCATCAGCATCATACAGACATTGCTTCTTTTCACCGGAAACAAATTCCTTTTTAGCGATGTCATAATTAAATGTTTCCTTCGAAATCAGTTTGTCAGTTTCATCAAAAATTTCTTCATAAGCAATGTTGGGTTCCCCATCAATATACTCTTTGGTCAGTACAGCTTTTTGGGTTCCCTGAGTCGTTTTTCTTTCCGATGTGCGAACGGATTTCTCCATTACTTCGTTCACTATTTGGCTCACTGTGCTTTCATCCTTATAGCTGGCATATTCTAAAACAGTCTCGTCTACACCATGGGCATTTGAAGTAACAATTTTCACCAATCTATCGGTGTCATCAAAAACATATTCTTGGAGCTCCAGAAATTCCTTATCATAGGAGATGATTTTCTCAGATATCTTTTTGTTTGAAACAGTATCAATGGTATAAAAGTTGGCCATAGAAGTGGCGGCATCCAATACGTTGTTCTTATAACTCTCCATCCTTTTTTCGATCAATTCCTCCCCTTCATATTGGTAATAGGTAATATCTTGATCTGTTTTGTTATACTGGGTTACGGTTCTGGTCAGCAGTCCCTGTTCATTAAATTCAAAAAGTTCCCGACCATAATCCGTAATTACCAAACAAGATTGCACCTTCCCCTTAAGGTCAAAGTCTTGTACCCTAAATATTTGTATTTCTTGGGAAAACAAGTTTAGGTTTAAAAACAAAAAGAGAATCCAGATGTAGTTTTTTAGCATAGTATAAAGTTACTCCTAAATGAAACAATTATGAAAACATTCCATCTTCAAACTGCATAAAATGTGCCAATCTAAAATTTACGCTCTACAGCAAAGGGTTCAATATCCAAAGACAGCTTTTTATCTGAAATTAATTCTGTTACTAACTTCCCAGTAGCTGGCCCTAAACTCCATCCCATCATTGCATGACCTGTTGCGATAATCAGGTTAGGAAATTGTTCTGTTCTTCCTATATAGGGCAATCCGTCCGGAGTTACAGGTCGCAAACCACATTGGGCACTGCTTTTAGCTTCTTCAGGAATCTTTAATCCTTTGTAATATCGTTCTGCTCCAGCTGCGATAGCGTCAACACGCTCTCTACGAATTGTATGATTGATGCCTGAAAATTCCATGGTTCCAGCAAATCGCGTAAATCCTTGCATTGGGGTCACCGCCATTTTAGCCTCCATCAATATTGCAGGCATGGATATATTGGTTGGCGATTCAACATTAATCCGGTACCCCTTGCCGGCTTGAAGCGAAAGGTTCATTTTTAGTTTCCTGGAAAGATGAGAGCTCCATGACCCTGCAGCGAAGACCACTTCATCTACTCTATAATTTCTTTTGTTTGTTTTTACCTCAGTAATGGTATTTCCTTTTGATACTATATCAACCACCTCCTCATTCTTATATATAGATACTCCTGCTTTGGAAAGGTAGTTAATCATACGTTCCATAAATTGGGTTGGAGTAGTATGACGGTCACATTCGTAATGGAAAGCTCCTTTAGCATTGAGTTCAATGTTCGGTTCTACCTTTTTGAGTCCCTCTCTGTCCAAATGCGTTACCTCCAAGTCAAGTTCTGCCGCCTTTTTGGCGACATACTGCTCATGGTCTCTTTCTTTTTCGGTTTGGTACATCATCAGCAATCCCTTCTTTTCAAGGTGGAAATCTCCCAATTCACCTGAAGTTTTCATTCCCTCATAAAGCTCTCGGCTCAATAAGTTGATGTCTCGGATAACAGGCATGGCCTTCTCAACTTTGGATTTGGTTGATGATTTTTTAAAATACCAAGACCATTTAATGAAATCCATATTCAATCTGGGTTTCATATAAAAAGGACTTGAAGAATCGAACATGTACTTGATTCCCTTAGAAATCATTCCAGGTGACGCTAAGGAAATGATATGGCTGGGGGTTATATATCCGGCATTTACGTAAGAGGCTCCCGTATTCATCGCCGATTTATCCAAAATAGTAACCTGATGCCCTTCCTTGTGAAGAAAATAGGCTGTGGACAGGCCTATTATTCCTCCGCCCACCACAACTACTTTTTTATTGGTACTCATGTTTATATCACTTGGAACCCATGTGCGTAAGGGTCATCGTCAGTATCTATGGTTATTGTATTTCTGCCATAGATTTTTGCCCAACCCTTCACACTAGGAACTATTGCTTTTTTTCCATTTAAGGTGGTCACTTGTTCTACCTTTCCAACAAATTTAGAGCCTATAAAGCTTTCGTGCACGTATTCTTCATTTAATTTTAATTCTCCTTTTGAAAAGAGTTGCGCCATGCGGGCAGAAGTCCCAGTGCCGCAAGGTGAACGATCAATAGCCTTGTCGCCATAAAAAACAGCATTTCTACCCGAAGAACTTTCATCAATAGGATTTCCTGTCCATAAAATATGTGAAACATGGTTGATGTTTGGGTTTTCTGGATGTATAAAAAGCGTTGGGTACTTTTCATTGATTCTCTTTCTGATTTCCCTAGAATGGGTTATCAATTCCGTTGCCGTATAATCTTGAATTCCTGAAAAATTCAACTGGGGATCTACTATTGCATAAAAGTTTCCGCCAAAACCAACATCAAAAACCAGCTCACCTAAAACAGATGAGTCTATTGTTAACCCTTCAGCAGCCAGGTAACTCTTAACGTTGGTCAACTTAACCCATTCAACTTTCTTATCTGTTTGATGATATTCAATCTCAACCAATCCGGCTGGAGTTTCCATCTTAACTTTCCCAAGAATCTTTGGTTTGATAAGTCCTTCTTCCAAAGCTATGGTGATTGTGCCAATAGTACCATGGCCGCACATAGGAAGACAACCACTGGTTTCAATAAAAAGAACAGCAACATCATTTTCCGGGTCATGTGGTGAATATAATATACTTCCACTCATCATATCATGACCTCTCGGCTCAAACATTAACCCGGTCCGTATCCAATCATATTCCTTTAAAAAATGCTGTCTTTTTTCCTCCGTTGTAGCCCCATTTAATTTGGGACCACCTTCCACAACAAGTCTAACCGGATTTCCACAGGTATGCGCATCTATACATCTAAAAGTGTGTACACTCATTTATACATTTGGAATTTCTGGTCTAGTTTGAACTCCTTCTTTAATAATGGCCAAAACCCGTTCACGTTCTTTGCCCTGAAGCGACAAACGTGGAGGTCTTACATTTTCGGTTCCGATTCCGGTGGCAACCTCTGCCAATTTAATATTTTGAACCAATTGCGGGTTGATATCCAACTCCAACAACGGCATAAACCAACGGTAAATCTCTGTAGCCTCTTCTACCCTGCCCGCCTTTACTAATTTATAAATAGCTACGGTCTCTTTTGGAAAAGCACAGACCAATCCGGCAACCCATCCATCAGCTCCCATCAAAAGACTTTCCATGGCCAACGTATCTACTCCTCCAAGAATGTTCAGTCGGTCTCCAAAAGTATTTCTTATTCTAGTAATATTGGTAATGTCCCTTGTGGATTCTTTTACCGCTTTTATGTTGTCTTGTTTTAACAATTGCTCAAACATCTCCAAAGTCACCTCAATTTTATAATCAACTGGATTATTATAGACCATTATGGGCAATGATGTACTCGTTGCAACAGCTTCAAAATAAGCCATTGTTTCATAATCTGTGGATTTGTATCGCATTGGCGGCAACATCATAAGTCCACTTGCTCCGTGCTTTTCGGCATTCTCAGCAGCTTTTATGGCATTCTTGGTTGACTGTTCAGCAACATTCATGATTACAGGGACTTTCCCGTTTACCAAGCTTACTGTATGTTCTATCAAGACACGTTTTTCATCTTCGTTTAAGGTGCTAGCTTCTCCAAGCGTTCCGCCTAAAATTATGCCACTGACCCCGGCATCAAGTTGTGCTTCAATGTTTTTTGAAAACATTTCCAGATCTAATGTGTCTTCATCAGAGAACTTTGTTGTTACGGCTGGCATTACACCTGTCCATTCAAATGATATCATAGTTACTATATTTTACTCCAAAAATAGCTTATCGATTCTGTAGGCTTTCACTAAAAATTATCCATAAATGGTATTATATTACCCTATTCTATAAAAATAGAATTAAATTTTAGGTAATTTTGAATGACATGAAAATATATGCATTCAAAATACCGAAAAAGCCTGGAGAGCATTTAATTGTACAATGCGATAGAGGGCCTGTCTTTTATGACAAGCTGCATCAACACGAGGAAATACAATTAAGTTTAATTGTTAAAGGTCAAGGAAAATTGATTGTTGGTGGTAATGTGCACTCGTATGAGGATGAAGATTTTTTTGTCATCGGTAGTGGGATTCCACATTTATTTAAAAGCTCCGAAAGCAATAGAGATTCATATATGATTTCAATTTTCTTTACAAAGACTTCCTTCGGAGAATATTTCTTTCAACTTCGCGAGATGGATACTCTAAAAAGTTTTTTTAAGTATTCAGAATCTGGATTTAAATTGAACCGTCATGATCTTTTCGTTCAGGAAACCATGAAATCCATGGTCGAGATTGACCATTTTTCAAGATTCCTATCACTACTAAAACTGCTGAAGGAATTAAGTAAACAACAGAAAATAAAGCTTTCCAACTTTACTTATCCGAAAGAAATATCCGATGATCATGGTGAAAGGCTTCGTTCCGTCTTCGATTTTGTCATGCAGAACTTTGACCAGGAAATAAAGCTCGAAAATGTGGCGGAACTGGTGCATATGACACCAAATGCGTTTTGTCGTTTTTTTAAACAACGAACGAATAAGACCTTCTTTAAATTTCTCATTGAAATCCGTGTGGAGCATGCCAGTCAGTTGTTGGTCAACAACAAGGACCTTTCCGTATTGGAAATTGCCCATTTAGCCGGTTTCAACTCCATTTCAAATTTCAATAGAAAGTTTAAACAGATTAAAGGTGTTAGTCCATCAAGTTTCGTACTATCGCTGAGTTAATTCATTTCAACTTAAAACATTGAATAACATTTCTTTCATTATTTTTGGCGAATTATCCGCTAAAAAAGCCCAATGAAAAAATTACTGCTGTTAGTTGCAGGTTTGGTTTTCTCTTGCAATTCTGCCCAGAAAACCGTTGATAAGACGTCTGAAACATCCAATACCATTGCAGATCCTATTCCTTATGCCAACAGCATAACCCAAGAGGATTTAAAAGAGCATCTTTATATTTATGCTTCTGATGATTTTGAAGGAAGGGAAACTGGAACACCTGGACAGAAAAAGGCCATTGCTTACTTAAAAGCTCAGTACGAGGCCATAAACGTTCCGGCTGCGAAATCTGATGGTGATTATTTTCAAAAAGTCCCCTTGGAAATTGGAAAAGTCCCTGAAGGAGGTATCTCAATAGACGGTCAAACCTTTGAGTTGGGAACGGATGTGCTTACTTTTTCTGCAGCGAATGGAAGTTATAACCAATTGATATATGTGGGTTATGGTATTGAAGAAAATAACTATTCTGATTACAAAGGAATGGATGTCGCGGGAAAATTGGTATTGATAAAAGCAGGGGAACCTGTCAATGCAGATGGCACCTATGTTATTTCCGGGTCGGATGAAAAGTCAGTTTGGAGCGATATGTCTGATGCCATAGGCAAAAAGACCGTTTTGGCAAGGGAAAAAGGAGCTGCTGGAGTGTTGTATTATGATGACCAAAATTTTCCTCGATTCAAGAGATATTTTGAGTTCATGAAAAACAACAAGAGTGGCAAAATGTCCTTAAAACAAGACCAGGATGATGATTTTATGATTTTGATGAACAAAAACTCAGTCATCGCTTTAAAGTCGGATATTGATGAAGATCATACCCCAAAGACTGTGAATTCCAAAATTTCTTTTGAGGTGAAAAGTACCAATGATAAGATTGATTCCGAAAATGTGATAGCACTTATCAAAGGAACAGAAAAACCTGAAGAGTATGTCGTTATTTCTTCCCACCTAGATCATATTGGTATTTCTGCCAATGGAGAAATAAACAACGGTGCTGATGATGATGGTTCGGGCAGTGTAGCTCTTTTAGAGATTGCACAAGCTTTTAAATCAGCTTCTGACAAAGGAAATGGACCTAAGCGTTCCATTGTTTTCCTACATGTGACAGGTGAAGAAAAGGGGCTTTTAGGATCACAGTATTATACGGATCAAGACCCAATCCTACCATTGGAACAAACCGTTGCTAATTTAAATATAGATATGATCGGTAGAATTGACCCTAAAAGAGAAGGAGACCGAAATTACATCTATCTTATAGGTTCCGACAAGTTAAGTACCGATTTGCATAATTTGTCCGAAGAAATAAATGCAAAGTACACCAATATTGAATTGGATTATAAATACAATGATGAAAATGATCCGAACCGCTTTTATTACCGAAGTGATCATTATAATTTCGCTAAAAACAACATTCCGATAATCTTTTACTTTAACGGTACCCATGCTGACTATCACCGCCCTGGAGATACTCCCGATAAGATAAATTACGACCTTTTAGAAAATAGAACACGTCTTGTTTTTTATACGGCGTGGGAAGTGGCGAATAGAGCTGAAAAAGTTGTTGTCGACAAACCGACGAAGTAAACGACTCTAACACTATACACAAAAAAGCCTTCTTTTAAAGAGGGCTTTTTTGTTTGATTTTTATTTCCGAAACCTCCAAGAAAGACCTATATACCAGTTTTCGGAATAAAAAAAGCTCCTACCTTTCGGAGGAGCTTTTTGGGTGGAAGACGGGATTCGAACCCGCGACCCTCGGTACCACAAACCGATGCTCTAACCAACTGAGCTACAACCACCATTTAAGCGGAGGCAAAAATACCTATTTTTCTTAATTCCATCAAAAGAAATTAGGTTTTACCTCAAATAAAAAATCCAAATACATATAACGACTCCATTCGCATTAAAAATATTCATTCAACTTCATTGATTTAAAAATGTATTAATCGTTGAATGTTGCTCGCAAAACCCTGTACAATAGGCTTTTCTATATATCTGCCATCGAAAATGTCTCATTTAACAGTTAAAACACACATTTTTTGGGTGTTCACAACAATTAATTTTCCGACTGTCTCTCAGAATTTATTTTTACTATACAGATATTATGGCCCATGTTCCTGAGTAAGTCTTTCTTAGCATCTTACCCCATTACTACAAAAATAATTTTGTGTTTCTGCGCTATTCTCTTTACTGCATCCATATATGGACAGCAAAGCAAGAAGGATAGTTTAGTTTTCAGACTAAAGCACTTAGAAACCACAAATCGGTTCAATCCAAAGGACACAACCCATATTAAATTGTTGGTCAATCTAGCTTTTTCATACCGTTATATCAACAATGATAGTTCATATGCAATTTCCAACAGGGCTTTAGAGCTAAGTGAGGCTGCAGGTTTTGACTATGGTAAGATTAGTGCATTAGAAGCTCTAGGGAGTTACTTTTCAGATCAAGGGGATGGAAAAAAAGCAATATCCTTTTTTAAAAAAGCACTTCAACTGGCCCGGAAAGTTGGGGATATACAATCGGAGCTGAACATTATAAATGGTCTAGCACACGTATATAGTTATAGTGGAAATTATGCTGAAGCATTAACGCTATATCTCAAAGGCATAGATTTAGCGAAGCAATCTAACAATAAAAACATGTTGTCCATTTTAAATGAGAGTATTGCAAGCCTATATTCTGAGCAGAAAGATTTTAAAAACGCTCTCGTTTTCTATGACACAGTTCAAGCGGTAAACAATGAACTTGGTAATGAAGTAATTCATGCCGAAACCCAGAGTAATATGGCATCACTATATAAGGATGCTAGGAACTTTGAATATGCCATGTTTAATATCAACAAAAGCATTACAACTTTCGAAAAACATAAAATTTATGATTGGTTGGCTTATGCCTATGAGGTAAAGGGAAGTATCTATCTGGAACAAAAAAAATACCAATGGGCTCTTTACTGGTACGATCAAAGTAACATGTTACATAAAGAACAGCTTCAAGATGATCGGGAAAAAATACAATTGATGAACGGGATGGCCAAAGTTTATCTTGGCTTAGAAAGGGATAGTCTTTCAATGGTATATGCCAGTGAAGGTTTAAGGTTATCCAAAAAGATAAATTCAATTCAAGGTCAGATAGATTGCTCGGAAACTTTATACAAGTTGCACAAAAAAAGAAAAGACGACACCGCCGCTCTGGACTATTTGGAGTCGTTCAAAAAACTTTCAGATTCTCTCTTTAAAGATAAAAATAAGCAAAGCCTTGCCTTACTGGAAACGAAGATGGAATATCAGCAAGAGAAAAGAGAGCTCATAGCATCCAGTAAAATGGCATTGGCCAAACAACGGAACTACATCTATTTTGCAGTAATCATCCTCTTAATTCTTAGCATTATCATATTTGTAGTACGCCGAAATGAAAAAACCCTTAAAAGGCTGAATAGGGAATTAAAAGAGAAATCAGTTGTGGTAAGTGAGCGGGAAGCCGAACTAAATGAAATAAACCGCACAAAAACTAAACTTTTCTCAATTATCGGACATGACCTTAGAGGTCCGATAGGTGCTTTACAGGGAATATTAAAGCTGTTCACTGATGGTGAAATTGGAAAAAACGAATTCCTATCTTTTATTCCAAAACTAAAATCTGATGTGGAGAACATATCCTTTGCTTTGAACAACTTGTTGTCATGGGGACAAACCCAGTTAAATGGCGTTGCTACAAAACCAAAACGTATCTTTTTGGATAAAATAGTTTGTGCCAACGTGAATCTACTGTCGGAAGTAGCCGCAAGCAAAACCATAAAGATTATGAATCAGATGCCTGACAATCCTCAAATATGGGCAGATCAGCATCATATAGATATTGTAATTCGGAACCTTCTTAGCAACGCCATTAAATTTACTCCAGATAATGGGTTGATCACTATTGAGGCCGAGGAAAAACGTGATATGTGGCAGGTGATGATTCGGGATACCGGTATTGGTATGAACAAAGAGATTCAGAAAAAAATATTTGAAGACACAACGAATATCACGACCTATGGAACAAATAATGAGAAAGGAACCGGGTTAGGTCTTTCCCTCTGTAAGGAAATGATTATAAAGAATAATGGACAAATATGGGTTGAAAGTGTGCTCCGCAAGGGCACAACCTTTTATTTTACCGTTCCAAAAGCAGAAAAAAAGTACCAGCAAGCCAGTTGATTATATTAGATTATCCAAGTTGTCAACAGCCACGTAACGTTCTGCTGTAAAACCTTCAGCATGTTCTACGCCAACAAGTCTCCCCAAATCCCTAGCTCTGTAGATTACACTATCAATAAAATTTTTACTGCTTATGGGTGTTTCAGGCTCATTGCTTTTAGGGTCGTAAAATTGTGAACTATAGGCCAAAATTGAATCCGTTTTTTTGTTGATAAATCCTGATACATCTACCACAAAATCCGGCTCTAGGTTCTTCCATTGAATAAAATGATACACCACTTTAGGCCTCCATGCCTCTTGCCATTCATCCTCTCCTTCCATTTTGGTGTCGATTTTAATCAACCCACTTAGAAAACAAGCATCACTGACCAATTTGCTTCCTTTAGGGTGGTCGATATGTCTATCATCAATTGCATTGCAAAGCACCACCTCAGGTTTATATTTTCTAATTATTTTGATGATTTCCAGTTGGTGTTCTTTATCATTTACAAAAAAACCATCTGCGAATTCCATATTCTCACGTACCGAAACTCCAAGTATTTTAGCTGCTTCTTCCGCTTCTTTATCACGAATCTCGGCCGACCCTCTGGTTCCAAGTTCCCCACGGGTCAAATCTATGATACCAACTTTTTTTCCTCTTGAAACTTCTTTGGCAATAGTGCCTCCGGCACCCAGTTCCACATCATCAGGATGCGCCCCAAAAACTAAAATGTCTAACTTCATATTACACCGGTACTGTCATGGATTTTACTTTGGCAATGGCCTGCTCTAAATCTTCAATTAGGTCATCCATTTCTTCTATGCCAAGTGAAAATCGAATCAATGAATCTTTGATGCCCTGTTTTTGACGGTCCTCTGGACTCATCAAGGCATGAGATGTTTTTGTTGGAGAAAGCACTGTACTTTCAATTCCTGCCAGACTCATTGATGGTTTTATAAGTTTTAACTGTTTGAAGAAGCTTGACACATCAATTTCAGGATTCAATTCAAAGGATAACATTCCACCATAATCCTTCATTTGGGATTTTGCCAGTTCGTGACCAGGATGGGTTTCAAGTCCAGGATAATAAACCTTTTCTACATCTTTATTATCGGCCAAATACCTCGCCATTTCCATTGCATTGGTATTTTGGGCCTTTACACGCAATCCCATGGTTTTGATACTTCTTTCGAGTAACCAAACCGTATAATCACTCAAACTACCTCCATAACAAATTGCCGTGCTAAAAATCTTATCCATATTTTCTTTGGAAGAAGCCACAACTCCTGCACATATGTCGGAATGCCCGCCCATATATTTTGTTGCGCTATGACAAATAACGTCTATACCAAAATCTGCGGGATTTTGATTCACGGGGCTGGCAAACGTATTGTCAATTATAGAAATTGCCCCTTGTTTTTTGGATAGCTGGGCAATACTATTTAAATCAGTTATGGTGAGCAGCGGGTTTGAAGGTGTTTCAATGTAGATTACCTTGGTATTTGGTTTGATTTCCCGTTCAAAATCAGCTACGTTCCATCCGTCGGTAAAGGAATATTCGATTCCGAATTTTTCAAACTGAGTTACCGCAAAATTATATGTTCCACCATATAAAGTTTGTTGAAGAACAATATGGTCGCCAGCTTTCAAAAAGGTTATTAAAGCGGTGCTTATAGCCGCCATTCCGCTTCCGAATATAAGAGCAGCCTCAGAATGCTCCAAGGCCGCTAATTTTTTGCATAACGCTTCTTGATTGGGTGTATTAAAATATCTGGGATAGCGCTTTACGTCGACATCTTCAAATGCATAGGAGGTACTCATATACAAGGGAGAAACCGCTCCTTTGTATTTATCATCCTTAACCCCACCTAGATGGGTACAAATGGTATTCATTCCTTTTTTAGAGTTGCTCATTATGGCAAATTTTTAAGCTAAAGATACGAAACCACTTATACTTGAACGCGCTTCCAATCTCCTTTTTTGAACCACAATATAGCAATCACAGCCAACAGCACTTCAGCAGTTGTTATTGCAATAAAAACACCCATGGAACCCCAACCCAAAACTAACGCAGAAATGTACGCGACAGGCAATTGGAACAACCAAAACGATATTAGATTTATCTTGGTTGGAGTCTTAGTGTCCCCTGCTCCATTAAATGCTTGCGAAACTACCATCCCATAGGCATAAAAAACATAGCCCGCAGCTATCACCTGTAGACATAAGGCCCCATTCTCCACAACATCTGGAGCATTGTTAAATGCCGAAATAATCGACTTGGCAAAGAAAAGATACACCAATGACACAGCGCCCATAAAATAGGCATTATACTTACCTGTTATCCACACAGACTTCTCCGCCCTATCAGGTTTTTGCGCACCAAGGTTCTGCCCAACCAAAGTTGCCGCAGCATTACTCATTCCCCATGACGGCATCAAGGTGAACATAATTACCCGAATAGCGATGGTATACCCTGCTAGCACCTCACTACCAAATTCTGACATGATTCTCATCAAAAACACCCAACTGGAGGTCCCAATTAAAAATTGAGCTATTCCACCGAGGGATACTCTGATAAGATTCACCATCACGGTAACATTCATGACTAGATCCTTTGCTGCAAGTTTGATCTTACTCCAACCAAAAAATAGGATTCCCAATTGAAACAAGACAGCCGTACCTCTACCAATATTGGTCGCGATAGCAGCACCCATAACCCCATACTCTGGAATCGGTCCCCATCCAAAAATAAAAATAGGATCTAGAATAATATTGAGTCCATTTGAAAGCACCAATGTCCACATGGCAATAGAGGCATCACCTGCTCCCCTAAAGATGGCGTTGATAAGGAACAACAACATGATGGTAATATTACCACCTATCAATAATTTGGTATACCCATATCCTTCTTCAATGAGGTCGGGCTCACCTCCCATCAAAGCCAAGATTTCTTTGGCGAATAGAATCCCAACTACACCAAGAACGATTGATATAAGAATTCCCAAACCAATGGCCTGGACAGAAGCAATTCTTGCTCCTTGAACATCTTTTTCACCAATTCTGCGCGCTACTACCGCAGTAGCAGCCATACTTAAACCAATGGCCAAGGCGTATATGAGTGTAATTACGGATTCCGTCAATCCAATGGTAGCAACTGCATTTACGCTTACTTGTGAGACATAAGCTATATCCACAAGGGCAAAAATGGATTCCATCAACATTTCCAAAATCATGGGAATGGACAGCATAAATATCGCCTTGCGAATACTACCAGAAGTGAAATCAGTTTCTTTTCCGGTTACTGCTATCCAGAAATAATTGATGAATTTTTTAAAAGAAGATTTATTTGAATTTGTCATTATAATAAGAATTATGAATAAAAAAAGAGTGAAATGTCACAGTACCGAAGAGGTGTTTTCGGTTACTTTTTTGGCGTAAAGCCCTTGGTGACATCTATTACGTACATAATTCTTATAACTTCATGATGGCACAAAGATGCTAAAAAAAATAATACAAACCCGTTTTGGATAAATTATTCAAACAATATTTTTAAATTTCAAAGTTTCACAGCCAATTTAAAAACATTCAAATGCCGACATCAAAACCTAAAAATCACCGTATAAAACATATTTCACACACAATATTGATGACATCCGCCATTGTTTTGCTTGGATGTAAGACTGTTGTCGCACCAGTGCAGGAAACCGATGCCAATAAGGAAACGGGATATCAAGGGCAGAAACCAAGTCCTATTGTGCCAACAGTGAACAGACCTGTGCAAAAGCAATGGAAAGGTACATGGTCTTTCGATAATGAAACTACTTTTTTTACCAACGATTTTGATGGGGCTCGATTAAATGGGGTTGCCTTTGACGGAAATGACCACTATACCGTTTGGATCACTGCTGAAAACACTCCCATTAATGTAAGTCCTTGGTATGCTTTTAAAATTTGGACGGAAAACCCAAGGGAAATTACCGTGAAATTGTTGTACCAGGATTCACGGAGTCGTTATTATCCAAAATTGAGTACGGATGGAATCCACTTTAAACTCATTGACAGCACTTCGCTAAAGGTTATTAATCCAGGTGTTGGGACTTTTGGAATAGAAGCTGCACCAGAATCCGTTGAATTGAAATTAGAAATCAAAAAAGAACCCTTATGGGTCACAGCTCAAGAACTATACACAACGGGCAGGGTCAAAGAGTGGATAGATTCATTAGCGGTTAAACCATTTATATCCACCCGTTCTATTGGAAAAACGACGGAACAAAGGCCAATGCACTTGTTAGAAATAAGTGAGACCGATTCCAAAAAGTCGCTTATGATCATTTCAAGACAACACCCGCCGGAGGTGACAGGTTTTCTCGCCATGAAATCCTTTATAGAAACAATATCAGGAGAAAGTGAGCTTGCAAAAAAGTTCAGAACGAAGCACAAGGTCTTCGTTGTTCCATTAATGAATCCGGATGGCGTTGACAATGGGCACTGGAGACATAATATGGGTGGTATTGACTTGAACAGGGATTGGCAAAATTTCAATCAACCTGAAACCAAAAGTGTTCGGGACTTTTTAAATCAGAAAGCCAAGGAAGGGCATAAATTTGTTTTCGGCGCAGACTTTCACTCTACTTGGGATGACATTTACTATCCGCTAGATACCCTGGTTACAGGCCAAAAAGGAAAAATCGTTTTTGATTGGATAGAACGAATCAGTAAAAGATTACCGCAGAAAAAAACCAATGTCAAGGCTTCTGATAAATTAGACCCGACTATGGTATCTCGGACTTACTTTTTTGTGAATCATCAAATGCCATCTATTGTATTTGAATTAGGTGATGATACACCAAGACCTTTTTTAAAGGAAAAAGGAAAAGTTGCCGCTGAGGAATTAATGCACCTTTTGCTTGAATAATAATTATTTTGAGTAGTTGACACGATATCTCCAGAGGCTTATTCCTCCCAAAATAAATACCCCCAACACGGTATACCAAATAAAGGTCGGTGTAATTACCTTATCTCCGCTAGCATAACTATGAAGTCCTGATAAGTAAAAATTGACCCCGAAATAGGTCATCATAATACTAGCAAAGGCAATAATACTGGCAAAGCTAAAGGTCCATTTACCTCTAAGACCAGGCACCAATCGCATATGCAGTACAAAAGCATACACCATGATTGAGATCAAGGCCCAGGTTTCTTTAGGGTCCCAGCCCCAATAACGTCCCCAGCTTTCATTTGCCCACTGACCACCTAAAAAGTTGCCAATGATTAGCATTACTAAACCTGCGGTCAACGAAAGCTCGTTGATTACAATCAGTTCCCTGAGGTTGAGTTCCATGCGCTCTTTATTTTTCTTTGTGGTCAATATGATCAACAGTAAAGAAACCACCCCTAGAATCATGCCGACCGTCAAAGGCCCATAACTACCGACAATTACGGCAACATGAATCATTAACCAGTAACTGTCCAAAACAGGCTGCAGATTTGCAATTTCTGGGTCTACCCAACTTTGGTGGGCTATCCACAATAACATAGATGTAACAAAAGCACTTGCAGCAATTGTGAGTTCACTTTTTCTTCCCAGAGCCAATCCGATACCCATAGTAGCCCATGCCACATATAGAATACTTTCATAAGCATTGCTCCAGGGGGCATGGCCCGAAATATACCAGCGCATCACCAAACCTCCCGTATGCCATATAAAGAATAGTATGATGGTACCTTTTAATAAATAGGCCGCTGCTTTCAGGATTTCCCTTTCTTTAAAGATTTGAAGAATTAGAATGATAAAAAGCAAAACTCCTACAAGTGCATAGTACTGGTACAACCTATTGAATATATCCAGTTTATTATATAAAATTTCTGCTTTTACCTTTTTATCATCTGGCAAGACTTCAGCACCATTGTTCTTCTGATTTTGCTTGAAGGCCTCCAACAATTTGTCTGATTGGGAGTAATCTCCCGAGGCAATTGAGCTTTTCAAAGTCCCCAGATAAAATGGCATTGCATTCTTGATGAAATTGGAGTACAATGAATCCGAAACCTGGTATTGGCCAGACCGATATTCGATAGCAGATATCCACTTATTGTTTTCGTCATTCAATAATGGAAATATCTTGACTATCTGCCCGCTCAAAGCAATATCCAGCAGGTTTAATCTTTCAAATACCTTTTTAAAATCTTTTTCAAAATTTGATGGATTGGTTGTTGAAGTGGCTTTTTCAACATATGACTTCATCTTGAAGTTTCCCTTGGCATCGAAAAAATCCGTGGCCTTAACATATTCGGTTCCTTTGGGAACATTTATAATCTTACGGATACTATCGTTCTCCCTTTTAGCCAAGGTGATAAACTCGGTGTTGTACCAAACGCCCGGGTTCATCATCATAGACAAGAACACTTGATTAGCGTCTAAGTCGTTATAGGTGTTTTTTCCACTTAATTTTCGTAAAACTTCAGAAGCAAAAGTGTGGATAGGCTTCATTCGCCCCCCTTCATCTTGTATTACGAGTTCCCCAAATTTCTCGGCATGTTCTTGAGAGACAATGTTAGCGTTGATGATGGAATCAACTTGTGTTTTTGATGGCAAATTGGAATGTTCATGTCCTTCTGTACCTTCTGCTTGGGCAAAAGCCACCCCCGTTGCCAAAAATAATATCAAGGATAACGCTGCCTTTTTGATTTTCACTTTCTCCAGAGCTTGCTGTAGGTCTCTAAATCTTGTTTTTCCAAAAAACATAATGCCCATTAAACCAATATACAGCAAGAAATAACCTATATAGGTTATCCATGTTCCCCAAAAATCATGATTTACAGACAAAATCGTTCCCTTTTCATCTGGATGAAAGCTTGATTGAAAAAAACGATACCCTTGGTGGTCTAGAACATGATTCATGTAAATATCGTAGTCGAAAGGCCGCTCATCATCAACGGTTATTCGGCTCATGAAAGATGCATAACCTGTTTCTGTCCCAGGGTACTTTTCGGCTATGAAATCATTTAGTTTAATAGCAAAAGGCAATTCATAAACTTTAGAACCATAGCTCAATGAAAAATCCAATCCACCAACCTTAATCTTATCAGAAAACTTGGAAGTGCCCTTCCCTCCTAGTAGTTTTTGCTCTTTAGTTTCTCCATTGGCAGTTATAGATACCACCAAGGCATCTTGAGTGGCCTCTGTAACTTCATTTTCTGGGGCTTTTATAACACCATAGCTTCCTTTAACAATGGGCTCTGGAATCACAAACTGCATTCCTGCCATGGAATAGAGAGACCTTAATTGCAGGGATTGAAGGCTATCATTTTGAACTTCTCCCTGGAATTGATCCGCCATCCGCATAAAACTTCCTTCAAATGGCGATTTAATTTGGTAATCATCTCCCTCTGAGAAAATATTTATGGCTCCGGAGGTTTCTTTGTTCAGTGAAAAAAGTACGTTATGGATACTTGCCACTTTTCCACTTTCCAGATAATGCTCATGACGCTGTCCATCGCCTGCTTCAACAATTTTTAGATATTCGTTGCCATTTTCATCAGGGATTAATCCTTCTTTTGCTCCATCGATAAAATCGACATAAGCAATGGTAAACCCTTGACCGTTAAAATCTGATTTCCAAGGAAGGCTCGAACGCTTTCCTTCTGAAGTAACGATCATGTCATCTTCCAGTACCCTTCGTTTGCTTTCACCATTAATCTCTCCATCAACAAAAACAGTGAGGTAGGTTTTATCAGAATAAAATCGATTCTCAGTATTCCCTTCGCGAATAGGCATCATCCCTTCATAGCTAATGTACCGTGTAACGAATGCACCTAAAATGATAAGAATCCACGAGATATGCAGGAGGAGAACAGGCCACTTTTTCCAACTTAAGAGCCGGTATCTAAAAATATTTCCAACAAAGTTGATCACAAAAAACACCATGATTACCTCGAACCAGGTGGCATTGTAAATGTATATCCTTGCAGTTTCGGTGCTGTACCAACTTTCAACAAAAGTTCCGAATGCCATCGCTGTTGCGAATACTAAAAAAAGAATGGCCATCAATCGTGTCGAGAACAGGGTGTTGGAAAGTTTTTCCAGCATAATAGGAAGTCTAATTTAAAGGCCACAAAGGTAGCTACTAAAAGCTTAAAATCCATACAATCTTTCAACCCATTATTTGTGATTCTTGAGTTGTTTTAGATTGGCGGAATTAGGAAGAAAATCAGTAAAGTATGGAAATTGCCCCAATACAAGTTCCGTACCTATGTCTAAACAAACTTGATCAGGGCAATTGGAAGACACTATTATCTTCTATTTCATAGCGGTAATCTTTGTTAACCAAGAATGGTTTCCATAACATGCTCTGTTATATTATCACATCTACTAAAACCAAACCCAAATACATCTCCTTTGTTTGCGGTTAACTCGTACAAATTTTCTTTAAGGGTATTTTTAGCTCTATGCAAACGGACTTTTACATTGGATTTGGAAATGTTTAAGCACTCGGAAATGTCGGTAATAGACATCTCCTCAATCTCCTTTAGCACATAAACCGTTCTATATTTGACTTCTAAAGTGTCAATTGCGTTTTCCAAAAGCTGTTTTGCCTCATTTCGTATGATGCGCTTTTCAGGGTTCAATTGCGTTTTGTCCGGTATTTCCAAAATGGAATTCTGTTTTGTTTCCGATGACCTTTGATAGAGATCAACCACCTTCCCTTTCTCTTTCAATCTTGCTAATACTTCGTTGATTCCAATTCGTATCAACCAAGTCCCATATGTGGATGAATGCTTGAATTGATATAGCTTTTCAAAAGCCTTCAAATACGTGTTTTGCATAATATCCTCCACCTCACTTTCATCTTTTAGATAGCTTCGTATCACCCTAAAAAGCTTCTGGTTATTTCTTCTTAAAAGGATTTCATAGAGCTCCCTTTCACCAGCCAAAATACGTTTGATGATTTCGGAATCGGTCAACTTTTGGTATTTGAACTTCCCAATAGGTTTAGGCTCCATACGACTATGCTTTGTCTTTAGATAGCATGTTTGTCAAATAGTTACAAAATTTTGTAACCTTTTTGAACATCACTTATCTAAAATTAAAACTAAAATTATGGAGTCTAATATTTCATTAGCAAAAACAGTATTAAAGTACACCTATGGCCTGGTACCTATTGTTGCTGGGTTAGATAAGTTTGTTAACCTGCTAACCGAATGGGGAAAGTACGTTTCCGAAGGTTTTTTAAGTGCGTTATCTCTTCAAGCGGCAACCTTTATGATGATTGTTGGAATCATTGAAGTCGTCGCAGGAATACTAGTTCTTGTAAAACCCAAAATTGGAGGATTGGTTGTTATGTTCTGGCTTATTGCCATAGCATTAACTTTAATCTTTAGTGGTAGTTTTCTAGATGTAGCAGTTCGAGATTTGGTCATGGCCGTAGGTGCATTTGTATTGGTCAAATTGTATGCTGATAAAACAGTATAACCATAATTCATCTTTAATGAAACATCTCTATTTCATTAATTATCAGTATCTTATAAATTAAAAAACAAATCCTATGAAAATGAACAGAAAAAGTTTTATCAAAAAAAGTGTTGGGGCACTCCTTGTGGCTGTTCCGACATATTCAGCATTAAGTTGCTCAAATGATGACAGTGCCAACGGAGATCCGAATATTGATCCAAGTGCTCGAGATTGTTTCGAAAATGGGGCAAACGCGATTACCATTACCAGCAATCATGGCCATACCCTAATTGTATCTAAGGCGGATGTAGCAGCCGGGGTCGAAAAGGAATATTCTATTCAAGGTGGGTCAGGTCATGATCACAAAGTCAAACTAACCACAACTCATTTTGCCACATTGCAAAACAACAATCAGATTACGATAGAATCCACTACTGGAAATGCCCATCGCCATGATGTTACTGTGGCATGCGCCTGAGCAATTTTTTATCCTAAACAGTTGAGCCATCAAAATTTGATGGCTTTTCTTATCCATTTGTTTGCGGTTGGCTATTTTTGAGCCATGTATACCATTAGTCTTATTGGAACAGGTAATGTAGCTCAACATCTTTTTGATGCTTTTCTGGATGCACCACAAGTTAAGATTGTCCAGGTTTACGGTAGAAATCCAGAAAAACTAAAGAGATTCAACGGACATGTAGAGACATGCTCCAACATTCAAGAAGTTAAAGCTGCCGATGTCCATATTATTGCCATCAATGACAATGCCATTTCCCAAGTTGCGGAATCTCTTTCAACCAAAAATGGAATTGTAGTGCATACTTCGGGAGCAATGTCAATGAATTGCATCCCTACTCCGAACAAAGGGGTCTTCTATCCACTTCAAACTTTTAGCATGGGTAGGCCAATATCATTTAAGGACATACCTGTCTGTCTGGAAGCAGCCCAAAAAGCTTCTCGAGACCTCTTGCTAAAGCTTGCTGGCCAAATTTCCCAAAGTGTATACCAAGTTAATTCCGAACAGCGTAAAAAATTACACCTTGCGGCCGTTTTTGTCAATAATTTCACAAATCACCTCTATCATATAGGAGAAGAAATCTGCCGGGAAGAAGGACTCCCATTTTCACTTTTACAACCTTTAATTCAAGAAACGGCGCAAAAAATTCAGCAAATGTCTCCAATGGAGGCCCAAACCGGACCTGCCAAAAGAGGTGATACAGAAAGTATAAAAAACCATCTGAGATTACTGAAAAATAAAAAACATGCCGAACTTTACACTATATTAAGTCAAGCCATTACAGAAAACTATGAAGAAAAATTATAAAGAACTATTGAGCAATATAAACACCTTTGTCTTTGATGTGGATGGGGTTTTTACTGATGGCTCGGTACTCATTACAACTGATGGTGAGATGCTCCGAAAAATGAATGTCAAGGATGGATATGCTGTTAAAACCGCCATTCAAAAAGGCTATAACGTTTGTGTGATTTCCGGAGGAACCAATGCAGGGGTTAAAGAACGTTTAAAAGGTCTCGGCGTTACTGATATTTATTTGGGTGCTCATCATAAGGAAGAGCCTTTGGATGAATATTTGGATGTCTATAATATTGATGCAGAGAATGTGCTTTATATGGGAGATGACCTGCCTGACATTCCTCCGATGAAAAAGGTAGCACTAGCTACGGCACCACAAAATGCAGTTGCCGAAGTCAAGGCAATTTCAGATTACGTCTCCCATAAGAACGGTGGAGATGGTTGTGTTCGGGATATTATTGAACAAGTGCTCAAAGTGCGAGGGGACTGGAATGATAATTTCAGCGCAAAAAATGACTGAAAACAATCCACTAAAAGAAAAACTAAAAGACCATAAACTGATTCTTGGTTCAGGCTCTCCTAGAAGAAAACGATTTCTGGAAGATTTAGGCTTGGTGTTCGAGGTACAACCCAAATCTGTTGAAGAAATTTACCCAGCAAATCTGAAAGGAGAACAAATTTCGAACTATCTAGCAGAATTAAAGGCAACTCCATTTAAACCAGAACTTGGGGAAAATGAAATTGTACTTACCTCGGATACCGTGGTTTGGTTCAACAATGAATCTCTGGCAAAGGCATCTAATGAAAACGAAGCCTACCAAATGCTGAGTAAACTGTCGGGAGATTGGCATGAAGTAATCACCTCAGTATGCTTTACCACCTTAAATCTTCAAAAAACGGTAAGCGCCACGACATTAGTGAAGTTTATGGATTTTAGTAATGAAGAAATCAACTATTATATCAAAAGGTGTCAACCATTTGACAAAGCTGGTGCCTATGGTATACAGGAATGGATTGGCATGATAGGTATTTCAGAAATAAAAGGCTCGTACACCAACGTGGTTGGTTTACCTACCCATTTAGTTTACAAAACGTTAATGGATATGGTTTCCTAAAACGGTATATGTAACTTTACGTAAAATCTCGTGATATGAAAAAGGTGATTCGCTTTGAATTGATAACAATTGGACTATTGTTGGTGCTTTCATCATGTATTGATAAAAGCAAAGCTTCGAACAAGGAAATGGCTTTGAATGATGAGCCTGTTATTACCAAGGCTATTAAACCAAGAAAGCAACCTTCCGAAGATTTTAAAAAGTACTGGTACAGCGGAAATGCGGAGATCACATCCTATAAACTTGAACAAGCCAGATATGGTGAGATTAGAGATGGTCATTCAGTCTTGATTTACGTTACAGAGCCCTTTTTGCCAGAAAAACAGGTTAAAGCAGATAGAAGCAATCCTGAGAATGTTTCTGTGTTAAAATTAAATTCCACAAAGAAATACCTCACTGGTATTTATCCATATTCCGTTATGGGAAGTACATTTTATCCCGTTTATGACAATCAACATGCTATCAAAAGCAGCTTATCGGTTCAAGAATGGTGCGGGCATGTATACTCACAAATCAACAATCGGGAAAAATTTGAGTTTACCTCCCACTCCTATTTTGAAAGTGAAGCGGACCAAAACATTTCCCTTGAAAAAAACCTCCTGGAAAACGAAATTTGGAATAAAATCAGAATCAACCCTTCAGATTTGCCAACCGGGGATATCACAATGATTCCCTCATTGGAATATGTTCGTCTTCGCCATAAAGAGCTCAAGGCATATAATGTCAATGCAAGTTTAACTTCGCAGGATGGAATTAGCAGTTACACAATGACCTATCCTGAACTTGAAAGAACCTTGACCATTAATTTCACCTCGGAATTTCCATATGCAATTGAAAGTTGGACGGAGGAATTTAAAAGCGGCTTTGGACCAAAAGCAAAAGTTCTCACTACCCGTGCCACTAAAATAAAGTCAATCAAGACAGCTTATTGGGGGCAGAACGGCAATGATGATGTTGTGCTTCGGGATAGTTTAGGGCTATAAAAGCCCTTGTTTGTCCTAAACATACCCTGTTAAAGATGTTCTAAATAGCATCCGGTCTGGTTTGAATCTTTCTATATTTGGAGCAACCACTAAAAACCGTTGTATGCGAAACTTTTGGGTCAGTGTTCTGACTTTAACTGCAGTCGTTTCAAATTCCTTTGCCCAAGGGCCGAACAAACCCTCATCTGCTGAAATTCATCATAATCTTCAAAAATTAAATTTTTTGGGCACTGCTTTATACATTGCAGCCCATCCAGATGATGAAAACACAAGGCTTATTTCTTACTTATCCAACCATGATAAGGCCAGAACGGCCTACCTATCCCTGACAAGGGGTGATGGAGGACAAAATCTTATAGGTTCCGAATTGCGGGAGCTTTTAGGTGTTCTTAGAACACAAGAACTCTTGGCCGCTCGGAGAGTTGATGGAGGTGAACAATGGTTTACTAGGGCAAACGACTTCGGTTACAGCAAACACCCTAATGAAACACTTCGTATTTGGGACAAAAAAGAGGTTTTAGGCGATGTGGTATGGGCCATCCGTAATTTAAAACCGGATGTAATCATCAATCGTTTTAATCATAGAACACCTGGAACTACACACGGACATCACACTTCTTCCGCAATGTTGAGTGTTGAAGCTTTTGATCTTGCCAATGACCCCAATTCATACCCGAACCAATTGCAAAGTACCAGCACTTGGCAACCTAGGAGAGTATTTTTTAACACTTCTTGGTGGTTCTATGGAAGTCGCGAGAACTTTGAAAAAGCCGATAAATCAAAAATGCTAAAACTGGATGTAGGCGTTTTTTATCCTGAATTAGGACTTTCTAATAACGAAATAGCATCCATGGCCAGCAGCCAACACCTTTGCCAAGGTTTCGGTAGAGTAACTACGCGAGGCTCCCAAGATGAATATGTTGAGCTTTTGAAAGGTGACCTTCCATCAAGCAACGATCTTTTTGATGGTATTGACACTTCTTGGTCAAGAGTAAAAGGAGGAAAAGCTGTTGGTGATATTTTATATCAAATTGAAAAAGATTTTGATTTCTCTAATCCTTCCAAACACATCCCAGAATTGGTTAAGGCATATCAACTACTTCAAAATGTTGAGGATGAGCACTGGAAAACACTGAAGTCGGAAGAATTGAAATCCATTATTTTGGATTGCTCCGGTCTTTATTTGGAAGCCAATGCAGAATCAGCTTCCACAACTTCAGGAAGTAACGTTAAAATTAATGTGGAAGCGTTGAATAGAAGTAACCAGTCCATTATTTTAAAAGAAATCAATGTAATTGGAGCAGGTCATAAGCTGAATCCAAACAAAGCTTTGAGCAACAATGCTAAAGAAAATGTAGAATTTGAATTTGCTGTACCCCAGACAACTTCCAATTCAGGACCTTATTGGTTGAATGAAACCGGAAGTCTTGGGATGTATACAGTAACAGATCCAAATATGATTGGCAAGCCGGAAACTCCAAGTCCCTTTCATGCTGAATTTGTTTTGACCATCGACGGCGTTGATATTGGATTCCAAAAACCTGTGATTCATCGCTTTTCAAAACCTGATAAAGGGGAATTGTATGAGCCCTTTGTTGTGTTGCCTGAGGTCACATCTTCAATTGCAGAGAAAGTCCTGATTTTCTCTGATTCTAAAACCAAAGATGTTTTGGTAAGTGTCAAAGCCGGTAAAAACAATGTTTCAGGTGAAGTTTCCTTAAAACATCCAGCCGGATGGCATATTTCTCCGGAAAGTATTCCATTTTCAATAGAGCAAAAAGGACAAGAACAATCCGTTATTTTTAAGGTTACTCCTCCTGTTGAAGATAGTGAAGGTAAAATTTCCCCAATGGTTAAAATTGATGGCCAAGTCCATACTAAAGAACTCGTTGAAATCACCTATGACCATGTTCCAAAGCAATCCATTTTATTACCCTCGGAAGCAAAGGTTGTTCGTATGAATATCCAAAAGTCCGGAGAACATATTGGGTATATCATGGGTGCTGGGGACAAAGTTCCTGAGAGTCTAAAACAAATAGGTTATCAAGTCCATACCATTGATCCCGAAACTATCCAGGCGGGCTCACTCGACAAATATGATGCTGTGGTTGTAGGGATTAGAGCCTATAATGTTGTTGAAGAATTAAAATTTAAGCAACCGCACCTGTTCGATTATGTTGAAAGAGGCGGCAATCTTGTGGTCCAATACAATACCGCTGGGCGATGGAGCAAACAGTTTGAGAACATCGCTCCCTACGATCTTACACTATCTCGAGACCGTGTAACAGATGAAACTGCCAAAGTAAATATTGTGGCAAACGACCATTCCTTGGTAAATTTTCCCAATACCATTAAAGAAACTGATTTCGATGGATGGGTACAGGAAAGAGGCTTGTATTTCCCAAAAGAATGGAGTTCAGATTTTACCCCAATACTCTCTATGGGGGATGAAGGAGAAGCTCAAACCGAAGGTAGTTTGCTGGTAGCACCACATGGAGAAGGACACTACATCTATACAGGATTGAGTTTTTTCAGGGAATTACCAGCAGGAGTTTCCGGAGCTTATAAACTTTTCGCTAACATGCTTTCAATAGGTAAAAGTGAAGTAAAATCTGAAAGTAATGTCAAAGGATAATATGGAAAATAAGATGTCGTGGAAGAAGGAGTACACTATCGTACTTCTCTTGAACATTGTTTACATCTTGATTTTCTACTTCATAATGACACAAAATAACTAGCAGCTTAATGGGTGCATTAGATTGGATTGTTCTGGGCAGTGCATTGCTCTTTATCGTAGGCTTCGGGGTATGGAAAACCCGGGGAAGTAAAAATGTTACGGATTATGTGATGGGAGGCAATGATGCCAAATGGTGGACTATTGGTCTATCGGTTATGGCCACTCAAGCTAGCGCTATTACATTTTTATCCACTCCTGGGCAAGCTTTCCATGACGGAATGGGTTTTGTTCAATTCTATTTTGGCCTGCCATTGGCCATGATATTTATTTGTTTGGTATTCATCCCAATTTATAGAAAACTGAAGGTGTTTACCGCTTATGAAATGTTGGAAGGTAGGTTTGATTTAAAAACCCGAAGTTTAACTGCAATTCTGTTTTTGATTCAACGTGGATTGGCAGCGGGAATTACCATTTTTGCTCCCTCAATTATTTTATCGGCAGTTTTAGGGTGGGATTTACGTACGTTGAATATCATTATTGGAATTTTAGTCATTATCTATACCGTTTCAGGAGGAACAAAAGCCGTCAGTGTTACTCAAAAACAGCAAATGTTCATTATAATGGTAGGCATGTTCTTTGCCTTCTTTTTTATTTTGGGTTCCCTTCCGACCGGAGTTTCCTTTGGAGAAGCACTAAAAATTGCTGGAGCCAATGGCAAATTGCAAATCTTGGATTTTAGTCTGGATACCAATAATCGCTATACCTTCTGGAGTGGTATCACCGGCGGGTTCTTTTTAGCTCTGGCTTATTTTGGAACTGACCAAAGTCAGGTGCAACGGTATTTATCTGGAAAATCGGTTAGGGAAAGTCAACTAGGTTTGATTTTCAATGGAATTTTGAAAATTCCAATGCAGTTTTTTATTCTGTTGGTAGGTACAATGGTATTTGTCTTTTATCAATATAACCCCTCCCCTCTTAATTTCAACCCGGCAGCTACGCAAGCTGTTATGGAGTCGGAATATGTTGAGGATTATAGGTTGTTGGAGCAAGGACATCTAGAACTTGAGCAGGAAAAGAAAATGGCCCAAGGTGCATTTTCTACTGCCTTAGCTTTAAAGGAATACAATGCTATTCAACAGGCTAAACAAGATATTATCAAAATCAATGAAAAGGAAAAAGCAAACAGGGATACCGCCAAAACCTTAATTTCTCAGGCTGATAATTCCGTGGAGACGAATGATAAAGACTATGTATTCATACATTTTATCTTGACCAATTTACCCACGGGATTGATTGGATTGCTCTTGGCTGTTATTCTTTCTGCTGCAATGTCCTCTACCGCTTCAGAATTAAATGCACTGGGAACTATTACGGCCCTCGACTTGTATAAAAGAAATCAAAAAGAAGAAAAAGACGATAAGCATTATGTGCTGGCCACAAAAGGTTTTACCCTTCTTTGGGGGGTAATTGCCATAATTATAGCTTGTGTTGCGAACTTATTTGATAATCTTATCCAATTGGTGAATATTATCGGTTCCATTTTCTACGGAAATGTGCTGGGTATTTTCCTATTGGCTTTTTTCTTCAAGTTTGTAAAAGGAAACGCTGTATTTATAGCTGCGCTGGTAACACAAGTAATTGTTATCATCGGCTGGTATATGGATTGGATGTCCTATTTATGGCTTAATGCTTTTGGATGCCTGCTGGTTATTTTCCTTTCCATGTTGATTGAAAGCTTCGATAGTTTCCTTAGAAAACCTCCATTAAAGACATAAAAAAACCCGCGATAAACGCGGGTTTCAATAATTTATAGGAATACGTTTATAGTGCTCCCCATTCTTTCAAGGAATCCTTGTTTAATTTCACATAATCCGCATTTCCAGCTTCTTCAGCAACCTTAAGAGATTGCTTAGCTGCTGCGATAGCACCTTTCTTATCTCCCATTTTCGCCAAAATCAAGGATTGTCTGCGCATCACCCAGAAAGCATCAGGCCTCAACTCAACAGCTTTGGCAATCCATTCCTTTGCTTTGTTTAAATCTTTGCCTTCTTCAAAATAATAAGAAGCAGAAGAATAATAGTCATTGGCACTTGGTCCAGCCATTACCGTTTCAATACTCTTTTGAGCTTTGCTCAAAGTGGGTACTTCAAACTTTACGCCTACATAGGCCTTTTCCCACATTATGCCTAGAGCCGCTCCATTGTTGTGAACATCGTCAATGGTTATAGTAAAGGTTTCAATATCCACAGGCAACGGATATACCTCAACTGTAGTCTTAGCAGCTACTTTACTGTCGTCCCATTCTCTAGGCGTGCCCCAATTATTAGCGTCCGAATAGAAAAAGACTTCCCAAGAGGTTTGACCTGGCTTTGTGAAAATTGCATAAGTCCCGGCTTTTACTTCTTGACCATCAATAGTAACGTCATCACTAAAAGAGATGGTTGTGTTCTTGTTTGCACCGGTTCTCCATAGCTCACCATATGCTTCAAGTCCGCCAAAGATTTTTCGGCCTCTCATAGATGGTCGCGAGTATTCTACTTCAACCTCGGTTAGTCCAACAGTCTGTTTCATTGAAGAGGAAGGACTGGGTTGAGGAGTTTGCAACTGTGCCTCAACGGAAACAGCGAGCATAGCAGCAAACGCAAATAATGCTAGTTTTTTCATTTGTAAGAATTTTAGATTTGTTAGTGAAACAAAGCTAAAAATAAAGGCACGGCTGACTTGTTAATAAACCCTTAAAAGAAAATGGGATATCAATAGATATGGTAGTAATAACAATTTTCCGATTTGCATGAGAAGATAAACTTTATTTTGTTTAACTATTTTAATTAAAAATTAAACAATTTAGGTTATTTTTGAAAAAACTGGTTATGCGTTTATATCAACTTTCTGCAGTGCAAACCCTGCCCATCTCAAAACAAGAGGCGTGGGATTTTCTGAAAAACCCAAAAAACTTAAAGGAGATAACTCCGGATCATATGGGTTTTCATATTCTATCTGAAGTTGATAGACCAATGTTTCCTGGGCAAATTATCCAATATAAGGTGAATCCCTTTCCCGGCATTAGTACAAAGTGGGTCACTGAAATAACCCATATGGAGGAAGGACGATATTTTGTTGATGAACAGCGTTTCGGCCCTTACGCCCTGTGGCATCATAAACATTTTATTGAAGAAATTGAAGATGGTGTACGGATGGAGGATATCATCGATTATAAGTTACCGTTTGGATTGCTTGGCCAACTCACGCATCCCATATTGGTAGAAAAACAATTGAGAAGTATATTTCAGTATCGGGAGCAAAAGTTGATTGAGCTTTTCGGAAAAATTGATGGTGAGACGAGTACACTTGAAATCAAAGCCATTTAGAGGTATGAAAAAAAATATGTTACTTATTGGCGGTTCCTACGGAATTGGATTGGAACTAGTGAAAATTCTAATAGAGGAATATACCGTTTACGTAGCCTCACGAACTATTGGCGAATTACAAGGGTTGGATGTTACCCACATGCCATTTGATGTTTCCCAAGATGATTTGGACTTATCCCTACTTCCTGCGGACATCCATGGATTTGCCTATTTTCCCGGAAGCATCAATTTAAAACCATTTAAAATGCTTTCCATAGACACTTTTGAAGCGGATATGCATTTAAATTTTATCGCCATGGTTCAAGTGGTTAAAAAAATACTTCCGCAAATGGCAGAAGGGTCTAGCATGGTTTTTTTCAGTACCGTTGCAGTAGGAACAGGGATGCCCTTTCACTCAAGTGTCGCTGCATGCAAGGGAGCTATCGAAGGGTTCGCCAAAGCAATGGCTGCGGAATATGCTCCCAATATACGAATGAACACCATTGCTCCTTCATTAGTAGATACACCCTTGGCAAAACGCTTGTTAAGCAACGACCGAAAAAAGGAACTCATGTCAGCTAGACATCCATTAAAAAGGTACGGAAATGCTTCAGACATTGCTAATTTGGCAGCTTTCTTGCTGAGTGATAAAAGCACCTGGATGACCGGTCAAGTGTTGGCTGTTGATGGAGGTATATCAACCTTAAACATCAACTAATGAAGCCCAAAGTTTGTCTTTTTTGGTTTCGACGGGATTTACGATTGGATGACAATGTCGGTTTCTATAATTCGCTGCAAGGTGATTATCCTGTACTCCCCATATTTATTTTTGATACTGAAATTCTGGAGAAGTTACCCAAAAATGATGCTCGGGTATCGTTTATACACCAGGAGCTCCAAAAAATTCATAACGAGCTTCAATCCAAATTTAAGAGTGGGGTAGCAATGTACCATGGCAATCCCATTTCTGTATTGATTCAATTACAGCATAAATATGATATCATGGACGTTTTTACGAATCATGATTACGATCCATATGCCATTAAGAGAGATGCTGAAATCAAAAAATTATTGACGAAGGATAATATCCCATTCCATTCCTTTAAGGATCAAGTAGTTTTTGAGGAAAACGAAGTGGTCAAGGACGATGGTAATCCGTATGTCGTATACACTCCATATAAAAAGAGATGGAAAGAGAATTTTAACCCCAGTATTCACCTTATCAACTTCGATACCTTAGCTCATTTCCAAAAGCTTCATAAATCCAACGATTTACCAAACCTTAGCTTAAAGGATATCGGTTTTGAATTGTCCCAGATCCTTGTTGCCGATTATAATACTACTTCTGGATTAATTCAAAATTATGAAGGCACACGAAACTTCCCAGCTAAAGAATCAGGAACATCCTTGTTAGGGCCACACCTTCGTTTTGGCACAGTTTCTATTCGAAAAATAATCAAGAAAGCCATATCCGAAGAAAATGAGGTTTTCTGGAACGAGCTAATCTGGAGGGAGTTTTTTATGCAAATCCTTTGGCATTTTCCCCACACCATTAGCAAGTCATTTAAACCCAAGTATGACAGGATTGTGTGGCGAAACAATGAGCAAGAATTTGAACTTTGGAAGTTGGGGAAAACCGGATATCCTTTTGTTGATGCTGGTATGCGAGAGCTGAATACCACGGGATACATGCATAATCGTGTTCGTATGATTGTTGCAAGCTTCCTTTGCAAGCACCTCCTAATCGATTGGCGCTGGGGTGAGGCCTATTTTGCTGAAAAATTATTGGATTTTGATTTGGCAAGTAATGTTGGTAACTGGCAATGGGCGGCCGGAAGTGGTGTCGATGCTGCTCCATATTTCAGAATTTTTAACCCCACGACGCAAATAGACAAGTTTGATTCCCAAAAGGCTTACATTCAAAAGTGGGTACCTGACCTTCAAGAGCTTACCTATCCCCTTCCCATCGTTGATCATAAAATGGCTCGTGAACGCTGTTTAAAAGTTTACAAAGAAGCCGTAGGTTGATGCTTTTTCAGTATTTTTAGTACCCGGTTTTATTTTGAGGGTAGATAGCTGAAAAGATGCAGATGGAGCCCAAGAAGTACTTACCTCCACAATTCGGACTAATTCAAATTATATAACATGAAAAGATTCACCACCCTAGTACTGCTATGTTTGGTTTCACTCAACCTTACTGCGCAAAAACTAAGTTCAAACAAAAAAGCAATTATTGCTTCCGTTGAGTCCCACAAAGAAAACCTAATCCAAATTAGTGATTCTATTTGGGCATTGGCCGAGACAGCTTTCAACGAATCCAAATCTGCAGAAGTGCTGGCAGATTATGCCGAGAAGAATGGATTAAAAGTAACCCGCGGAGTAGCTGATATCCCAACCGCATTTACAGCTACCTATGGCTCAGGAAAGCCGGTAATTAGTGTTTTGGGAGAGTTTGATGCTCTACCAGGTCTTTCCCAGAAAACGGAACCTACTAAAAATCCAAGAATAGATGGGGCTCCAGGTCATGGTTGTGGGCATAATATGTTCGGCGCTGCTAGTTTGGGAGCTGCCATAGCAATCAAAGAACAAATTGAAGCTGGAAAGCTGAAAGGAACAGTGAAGTTCCTGGGGACTCCTGCAGAAGAAAAATATTTTGCCAAAGTATGGATGGTAGAAGCCGGCCTATGGGATGATGTTGATGTAAACGTCAGCTGGCACCCAGGCGCAAATATTGAAGCTGATGTGCAAAGTGGGCTTTCTTTGATTGACTTTATTGTTGAATTTTACGGACAAGCAGCACATGCCTCCGCAGATCCTTGGAATGGGCGCAGTGCATCCGACGCATTGGAAATCTACACCACTGGCATGAACTATTACAGGGAACATATTAGACCTACATCACGTATTCATTATCATATTCAAGATGGTGGACAAGTGGTCAATGTTGTACCTGACTACTCTAAAATATGGGTACGTGTACGCGACCCCAAACGAAAAATAATGCTGCCGACCTATGAACGTGTCAAAAAAATGGCAGAAGGCGCAGCTATTATGGCCGATGTCGATTATAAAATTACATTGGTATCTGGTATTTATGAGGTATTGGTAAACCGCGCCGGAGGTGATATCATGCAGAAAAATTTAGAGCTTTTGGGACCAATCAGCTATACCGACCAAGAAATAGCTTTCGGAAAAGCAATTCAAAAAGCAACAGGAAAACCGGAGGTGGGCATGGATAGTCAAATCGAAGCCTTAAGAGAGACAGAAAAGAATCCTGGGGGCGGTTCAACGGATGTAGGGGACGTTAGCTGGAACGTACCAAATATCAATTTAAGTGTTACCGTTGCTCCAAAAGACACTCCATGGCATTCTTGGGCCGTGGTAGCTTGTGGAGGAATGAGCATTGGGCATAAGGGCATGGTGTATGCCTCAAAAGCTATGGCCATGACCATGGCGGACCTTTTTGAAAACCCAAAACTTATCGATAAGGTCAAAGAAGAATTTAAGACCCGAAAAGGAGATGAGAAATACGAAGCAATGATTGACGGCCCTCCGCCAATAGGGAGCAACTAAAAAAAATAGCTATTTCATTTTAATAAAAAAGAGCAAAACCAAATCTGTGCATAATAATTAGAAAATGATAAAAAAAATAGTATTGTTTTTGGCCTTGGGTGTTTTTCTCCAAGGCCAAGGACAAGAACCGCTTTCAGTATTTGAAAATCTAATCGGGAAAACCTGGTTTGCAGAAGGAGATTGGGGAAATGGCACTAAATTCAAACAAGAAATAACCTTTCAATATGACTTGGAAGGTGCTCTGATTATTTCCAAATCAAAAGGTTTTACCAATCAAAAGCAAACTACTTATGGTGATAGGAACCATGGAATCCGGAAATTTGATAAGGAAAGTAATACCATAAGGTTTTGGGAGTTCGATATTTTTGGAGGAACCACCGAGGGCACAGTCAAGACAAAGGGGAAAGATATCATTTATACGTATTCCTACGGAGAATCTGTAGTCACTGATTATTGGGAATTTGTTGACGAAAACAGCTATAATTTTACGGTAGGTAATTTTGAAAATGGGGAATGGAAACAAGTTTACCTAAAAACTCAATTCGTTTCAAAGAAACAATCACAATTCAACTTTACCTTCGATCATCAATCATTAGTGGTGACCAATTTGATGAAAACAGGTGACTTCTACAGGGAAGTTTTTGGATTTGAAGAAATTCCGCACCCCGAGAACAAACCTGGTTTTAGGTGGTTCAATATGTACGGCAACTCACAACTGCATTTGATTAAAAAGGATTTCGCGGAATTCGAGAAAAACAAAAGTATGCATCTGTGTTTGGCAGTGAGTGATTTGGAAAGTTTAATAGAGCGATTGGTGTCCAAAAACATTGATTTTTACGATTGGCCAGGCAATAAAGGTTCCGTAACCGATAGAGCTGATGGTGTAAAACAAATTTACATTCAGGATCCCGAAGGTTACTGGATTGAAATTAATACGGCAAAACATTAAATATGCTCGACCCTGTTCTTCAAACATTCCCATTAGGTTTTCCATGGCAGACCCAAGACCCCTTTTTATTCTGTGTTTATCATTTAGACCACTATCCTGAGGGCAATGAACAAATGGGACCGAATCCTGAATTACTCAAAGGGAGAAATATGGGTAACGATTTTACTATAAAAGATGGATGGCGCATGTACCACGGACAAACCATTCCAGGTTTTCCATACCATCCCCACAGAGGGTTTGAAACCATTACTATTGTAAACAAAGGTTACTGTGACCATTCCGATTCTCTGGGAGCGGCTGGACGTTTTGGCGAGGGAGATGTACAATGGATGACTGCAGGGCGTGGGGTACAACATTCTGAGATGTTCCCATTGCTCAACACCGAAAATGACAATCCTTTAGAATTGTTTCAAATTTGGTTGAACTTGCCCAAAGTGGATAAGTTTGTTGAACCCCATTTTAAAATGTTGTGGCATGAAGATATCCCCGTGATCAATGAAGATAATGCCCAGATTAAAGTAATTGCTGGAAATTATAAAGGTCGTCAAGCCAATGATCCAGCGCCAAACTCTTGGGCCGCCAAAGCTGAAAATGAAGTGGCCATTTGGAACATCCATATAGAAGCGAATTCCGAATATACATTGCCAAGCTCTAATACTTTGGTGACTCGGACACTTTATTTCTATGAAGGTGAAGAAATACAGATTGGTAATCAAAAAGTAAACCCAAATTATGGTATAGCGTTGGATCCGTCACAGGATACTTCTATCAAAATTGGAGCTAAGAAAGCTCACTTTTTATTGTTACAAGGGAAGCCCATTGACGAACCTGTTGCCAAATATGGTCCTTTTGTAATGAATTCGGAAGAAGAAATACAGCAAGCCATGGAGGAATACCGATTGACACAATTTGGCGGTTGGCCTTGGCCCTACCCCGATAATGTACATGACAAGGCAAAAGGGCGTTTTGCATTGTATCCGGATGGCACATTGGAACAAAAGGGTTAGACATGAATTTCTAATTCGAATTTTTGCGGAATTCTATCAGGGTAGAAATTAAATTGTTTGCCTGCATAGTTAATAATTAGTTTTATACATCTTTTCCCAGAAACCTCATTTTAATAGGGATAATGTTTAAGTTTAATAGTACCTATTTGAAATACTACTTTTTATGAGGTCGTTTTCACTCCTATTCAAAGTCTTAACAACCATATTGCTGGTTTCAAGTATTTGTTCTGCCCAAACACAAAAAATCGACAGTCTTAAGAACCTCATGAAGACTGCCGATGATACCACCATGGTCAATTTGATACGTTGGCAGGGTAACTATACAAGACAAACTAATCCGCAAAAGGCTATTCAACTCTATAAACAGAGTATCGAAAAATCAAAAGAGATTGACTACAAGCGTGGAGAAATCAAGGGTATGTATGCTATTGGCGTAAGCAATGGCATGGCCGGTAATTATGCTGAATCCCTAAGTTATTTTAAACAATCTCTTTCTTTAGCTGAGGAACACAACGAATTTGAGGATATAAGTATGAATTATGGTTCATTGGGCATTGTTTACAAACGTATTGGAGATTATTCAACAAGCCAAGAATACTACCTAAAGGATTTAAAACTTGCAGATTCACTTCAACTGGATACTGATAAATCAGACACATATATAAATTTGGGGATTTTATATGATTTAATGGATCAACAGGATAAAGCCATAGAAAGTTATCATAAAGCACTTGAAGTAGCACCTGAAGCTGAACGGGCACATTATGAAAATTCTGTTTTGTCTAATCTAGCAGTTATAGATTTTGATAATAAAGACTATAAAACTGCATTGGATAAATTTTTGGCGGCTATTGCCTACTATGAAGAACAGGGAGAAAAGACACGTCTGGCGTTACAATACGCCAATGCTGGTGCTTGCTATTTAAATCTCAAGAAATGGCAATTGGCCGAGGACTATTTCTTGAAATCCCTTCAACTTGCAAAAGAGCTTTCCTTACAACAGGAGATTGCTGAGGCTTATTATCGCCTTGCTGAACTTAGGCTACATCAAAAAAGATATGATGATGCCATTAATTATTCCAACCAGAACTTGGAATCGCTCACAAACATGGCAGGACCCTATAAACAAAAAAGCGATGCCCATGAACTGGCCTATACCATATTTCAAGAGTCGGGTCAACTGCCCAGGGCCATTTATCATCTGAACCAGACCATGGTGTATAAGGACAGTCTGCTTAATGAGACAAAGGTCAGGGAAATACAAAACCTGCAGATACAACATGAGGTATATCTTAAGGATAAGGAAATAAAGGAAAATGAGCTAGAACTAGCACTGCTGAACACAAGGGTAGCACTCAACAATAAAAGAATGCTCTACCTTTCCATTATTGCATTCTTGTTGTTGTTATCTGCCGGACTGCTCTACTTTAGGTTTAGGACCAAAAAAAGGGCCAATATCCTGTTGCAGGATAAAAACCAATTGATTTCCGAGCAAAAGGAAGTCATTCAGGAAATGAACCTTAAATTGGAGAAGCAGATGCTACGTGCCCAAATGAATCCACATTTCATCTTCAACTCTTTAAATTCAATTCAACATCTTATCAATTCTGATGATAGGATTAATGCCCTAAAATACCTTTCCAAATTCTCGAAACTACTTCGGCAGGTACTTGAGAGTTCGGTCAACATCAATTTGGTGCTCAAAGAGGAAATTGAACTTCTTAAAATATATTTGGAATTGGAGTCATTACGTTTTGACAATGCATTCAGTTATAATATTACGATTGATGAAAATCTGGATATTAATGAGCATGAGATGCCCATGCTCCTAGTGCAACCCTATGCGGAAAATGCCATACTACATGGGCTCATGCCCAAAGAAGGAAAGAAAGAGCTTTCAATAACCTTTAATGACAAAATGAAATATGTGGAATGTATAATTGAAGACAATGGTGTCGGAATAAATGCAAAGACCACAAACAAAAGACCAAATATGCCCTCTAGGGGAATGTCAATCACAGCAGAAAGAATCGAAAAATTAAAAAGGCTATCTGCCGAAGAATTGATAAATATTAAGAGCTTAAATGACGGAACCGTTACAGGTACAAGAGTCACCATTTTGATACCTAAAAATTAGAATTACAGAATGAATTTATCCAGAAGATTGGGTTTTCAAGAAGATGAAAAATTGCTTATCATACATGCTGATGATGCTGGCCTATGTCATTCAGAGAATAGAGCGACGTTTGAGGCCCTCCAAAAAGGTATAGTGAATTCGTATAGCATTATGGTTCCCTGCCCTTGGTTTTATGAGGCTTCCGTTTTTGCAAAAAATAATCCTGATTTAGACAACGGCGTTCATTTGACCTTAACATGTGAATGGGAGAATTACAAATTCGGTCCAGTTTTGCCCATTTCTGAAGTTTCCAGTTTAGTAGATGAAAACGGACATTTTTTTAAAAACAGGGATGGGGTTAGAAATAATGCCATAGCTGAAGAAGTCAGAAAGGAACTTACCGCTCAAATAGAGAAAGCCCTGAACTATGGATTGAAACCTACCCACCTAGATTCCCACATGTACAGTATTGGTGCAAAACCTGAATTTTTGCAAATTTATAAGGAGTTGGGAGAAAAATACAACTTGCCAGTTCTGCTAAACGATGAGCTAATGGAAATGGCAGGTTTGGAAGCCGATGAAAATATTGCCCGAAATGATTTACTAGTTGATAAAGTGCATTTTGGCAACTTTGAATACTTTGAAAAAGGCAAGCTTCTAGAGTATTATCACAACGTTTTTGATGAACTGGTGTCGGGATTGAACATCATTCTAATCCATCCGGCATTTGATGATGCTGAAATGCAAGGAGTTACAATAAATCACCCCAACTTTGGGTCCGAATGGCGACAAATTGATTTTGATGCTTTTACAAGCGAGAGGCTTAGATCTCAACTAGAAAAAAGTGGTGCGCAGTTGGTAACCTGGAAAGATGTCGGTAGCGTCATGAATCAGTGAAAATCAAGGATTTGTTGCTGTCCCATCCCCCCATTCTTAATAAGATATTTTCAATAACGTACAGCACTATTAGACACGCACAATACTGGCACCTATAGCTCGTAATCGCTCATCAATATTCTCGTAACCCCTGTCTATTTGTTCAATATTATTGATAGTGGAAGTTCCTTTGGCCGATAAGGCTGCGATAAGTAATGACACTCCAGCTCGAATATCAGGTGAAACCATGGTTGTGGCTTTGAGGGTCGATTTAAAATTATGACCTATGACCGTGGCGCGGTGTGGGTCGCATAGAATAATCTTGGCACCCATATCAATTAATTTATCGACAAAGAAGAGCCTACTTTCAAACATTTTCTGATGAATAACTACCTCTCCTTTTGCCTGAATGGACACTACCAATAAAATACTCAATAAGTCTGGGGTCAATCCCGGCCAAGGTGCATCGGCTATGGTCAATATGGAACCGTCGATGTAGTTTTGTACCTCGTAGCCATTTTCATGCTTAGGAATATAGATATCGTCACCTTTTCGTTCAAGTTTGATTCCCAATTTTTGAAATGCGTTTGGAATCTGACCTAAATCATCCCAACTGACATTTTTAATGGTAAGTTCACTTTTTGTCATTGCAGCCAAACCTATCCAGCTGCCAATTTCAATCATATCTGGTAACATGGTATGCTCCGTGCCACCTAAAGATTCTACTCCTTCAATGGTAAGGAGATTAGAACCAATTCCGGAAATCTTTGCGCCCATTCTGTTCAGCATCTTGCATAATTGCTGTAGATAGGGTTCGCAAGCAGCATTGTAAATCGTTGTGGTACCCTCAGCAAGTACGGCAGCCATAACAATGTTTGCGGTTCCGGTCACAGAAGCTTCATCCAATAGCATGTAGGTACCCTTAAGCTTTTTGGCCTCTACCCCATAGAAATACTCTTCCTTATTGTATCTGAACTTAGCGCCCAATTTAATAAAGCCCTCAAAGTGGGTATCCAATCTTCTTCTTCCAATCTTGTCTCCTCCTGGCTTGGGAATGTACCCTTTTCCAAATCGTGCCAGCAGCGGTCCCACTAACATAATGGACCCCCTAAGACCTCGTCCATCTTGCTTGAACTGGTCTGATTGCAGGTAATCCAAGTTAACGTCATCAGCTTTAAAGGTGTAGGAGCCTTTCCCTTTTTTCTGGATTTTAACCCCTAAATCTTCGAGCAACGCAATTAGCTTGTTAACATCGATGATGTCCGGTATGTTATTTATCGTGATTTTTTCTGATGAAAGCAACACGGCACAAAGAATTTGAAGTGCTTCGTTCTTTGCTCCTTGGGGAGTAATTTCACCGTGTAATTGGTGACCACCCTCTATTCGAAATGTTCCCATGAATTCCTTCGGAATTTAGTATCTTTTTTTACCCTTGTAGTTTCGTTGTCCTTTCTTATTATTACTGCCATTTCTATTGGATTTGGCTAAACGGTTTTTAAGAAACTGTCCGCTATCAGTAAGGTTTTCACCATGTGGGGCTAAATCTATCTCTCCATCACTCAACTCTTTCAAATGGGCAAAAATTGCTGAATCTTCAACAGTATCCTTGTTCCAATTTAAGTAGCATTTTTTCATGTGGTTAGCAATGGCATACTCCAAACCAGATCGCATATCACCCTTTTCCCATTTTATGGCAACATCAATCATCCTTTTAATGTTATTTCCATAGAATCTATACTTAGGATGGTTCTGTGGATATTCAAGTGGTTCGGGACGCTGTTGCAATACCTCTTTGGAGGTAATGGGGAATGGTGAATCTACATCCAACTTAAAGTCGGACATGATAAACAATTGATCCCATAATTTATGTTGAAAATCGGGTACATCACGCAAATGTGGTTGCAGATTTCCCATGACACTAATAATGGATTTGGCTACCTTGTTCCGTTCTTCGCGATCAGCAATAGATACAGCGTGATCCACCATTTTTTGGAAATGCCTTCCATATTCGGGAATGTGGAGTTTAGGACGCTCCGTATTATATTCTAAGTTTTCTACTAAATTCAAACTAAAGTGTTTATGAAATTAAATTATCGGGAAGTCTATCCGATAACGCATGCAAATTAAGAAAATTATGTCAATCAGCCCTTCTAAAGGGAAATTACTCCTTCAACCTTAGATACTTCCTTATACTTCGCAATTACTTCATCAGGGTTTTGTAAGTGAACCGTAATGGAAATACTAGTATATGTCCCTTTTTTGGACTTCTTCGATTCGATAACAGCTCCAGTATTGTTAAAAATATTGTTGATTTGACTAATACGCTCGTTATCCGTAGGAACAATAAACTTATATAAGTAGTTCGATGGCCATTTGGTGTTCTCCAACAACTGTTCCTTGAGTCTTGCATAAAATTCTTCCGGATTCTCCTTCTCCATGCTACTATTTTATACAAATATATGGGATAGTGGACAATTTTTTTTCCTTCCTCCTATTTCATTACTTTGTAGTGCAAAACATTTTTATTTGAGCAATACCAAAGTTGTTATTACCGGAGCCCCAGGAACAGGAAAAACTTCCATTGTAAATGGCCTGGAACAAAAAGGACATCATTGTTTCCATGAGATTATTCGAGACATGACCTCCAAAGCAAAAATGGATGGTGACCCTGAAAAAATGGTTTCAAACCCTTTGGTCTTTGTGGACGATGCGCTTCAATTTAATAAGGATCTATTGTACGGTAGGGCCAATCATTTTAAAGATTCACTTTCGTCCGAAGCTTCCATAAACATATTTGATCGTGGAATCCCGGATATACTGGCCTATATGGATTTTTTTAATCAAGAATATGATCATGAATTTACCTCAGCCTGTGAAGCACATAAATACGATGCTATTTTTATTGCACCTCCATGGAAGGAAATCTACGTTTCCGATAATGAGCGATTAGAAACTTTTGACGAGGCACAAAAAATTCATGATGCCTTGATGCATACCTATATCCAATTCGGATATCATCCCATTCTTATTCCTAAAAAACCTGTGGTTGAAAGAGTGTCTTTTGTATTGGAAACACTTAATAAGATGTAGTGCAACAAACAACCAAAAACATTCTAAAAGAATATTGGGGATATCCCGAGTTCAGAGGTTCTCAACAAAAAGTCATAGACAGCATTATCCAAGGGGAGGACGTTTTGGCGTTAATGCCTACTGGTGGTGGCAAATCCTTATGCTATCAGGTGCCCGCATTGGCCAATGAGGGACTGTGCATTGTAGTTTCACCACTGGTTGCCTTGATTCAGGATCAAGTGCATCAATTAAAATCTCGAGGAATCAAAGCTGTTGCTTTAACGGGAGGTATTTCCTTTGAAGAACTCAGCAACCTTCTTGATAATTGTGTTTATGGCAATTACAAGTTCTTATACCTATCTCCAGAACGATTGCAACAAACAATGGTTCAAGAAAGGATACGTGAGATGAACGTAAATCTTGTTGCTATTGATGAGGCACATTGTATTTCGCAATGGGGTAATGATTTTAGACCTGCTTATTTGGATTGTTCAATATTAAAAGAATTGGCTCCAAATGCTCCGATGATAGCACTTACCGCCACCGCCACTGAAAAGGTAGTAAAAGATATCATGGAAAACCTTCAACTTAACGAACCTAAGGTCTTCAAAGATTCCTTTTCCCGCTCTAACATTACATTCAAAGTAAAATCTTCGGAGGATAAACTGTACCATTTAAAGAGTATTGTTGGTGCCGCTTCGGGAAGTACTATTATATATGTGAGGTCACGCAGAATGACCATTTTTCTTTCTGATTATTTAAATAAGAACGGATTTAAGGCAACTTTTTTTCATGGGGGAATTTCAAAAGCTGATAAAGAGAACCGATTAAGTGCTTGGTTGAAAGAGGATGTCCATATCATGGTGGCTACCAATGCCTTTGGTATGGGAGTGGATAAACCCAATGTAAGATTGGTAGTTCATTATCAAATTCCGGATAGTTTGGAAAGTTACTATCAAGAAGCGGGAAGAGCTGGAAGAGATGGAAAGCCGTCCCTGGCTATCTTACTTACCTCTGAGGAGGACAAGGAAAGAGCAAAACAACAATTTTTAGCTCATTTACCAGATGTCCAATTTGTAAAAAAATTATATCGTCAACTAAATAATTACTTTCAAATTCCATATGGTGAATGGGTGCAGGAGATCTTGGAATTCGAGTTCAATACATTTTGCGAACGCTACGAGCTTAATCCAAGTATGACATATCATGGGTTGCGAATCTTGGATCAGAATTCTGTATTGGCCCTTTCCGAAAATTACAATGAACGTAACACTTTACGATTCATATCGAATAAAGAAGGGATTTTCAATTACTTGGAAAAGCATCGAAACTCGGCTCGTATAATTCAAACCATATTGCGCACTTATGGCGGAATTACCGAATATGATACCAAAATCAATCTAAATTTGATTTCAAAGAAAGCTGGCGCATCCGAAAAACAGATCAAAACCGTCCTGCAACAGCTACATGCCGATAGTATTGTTGATTACAAGTGTGTATCTAGTGATATTGAAGTAACGTTCCTGGTGCCAAGGGAAGATGACCGAACCATAAACCCTTTCGCAAGGCGTATTCAAGATTTAAACAAAGTTAAAGAGCATAGTTTGGCGGCAATGTTGGGGTATGTTGAAAATACTGTAACGTGTCGAAGCGCATATGTGCTAAATTACTTCGGTGAGCATGTCAATAATAAATGCGGAGTATGCGATATTTGCACAGGAATAACACATGCAACGGATTCTTCTAGAGACATCCTCCTAGGATTTATAAAGGACAAGCCCCGTACATCACGACAACTTGTAGAAGTGACCAAGTTGGAAGAAACAGTGGTTTTGGAGTCTCTACAGGAATTAATGGAGGAGGAATTGATACAAATTAATTATAGAAATGAATACACCGCCGTCTAAAAATACCTTACGCATTGTTTTTTTGGGTACACCGGAGTTTGCGGTGGGAAGCCTTCACAGTATTTTGGAAGCAGGTTTCAATGTAGTTGGAGTAATTACAGCTCCGGATAGGCCTGCCGGACGTGGCAGAAAAATGCAGGCATCAGCTGTAAAGCAGTATGCGGAGAAACACAAATTAAAGGTATTGCAGCCAACCAATTTAAAAGATGTAGACTTTTTAAAGGAACTTAAAAGTCTCGAGGCCAACTTGCAGGTGGTTGTGGCCTTTCGGATGCTACCTAAAGCTGTTTGGCAAATGCCAGAATATGGCACATTTAATCTTCATGCTTCATTGCTTCCACAATATAGAGGTGCGGCTCCCATAAATTGGGCCATTATAAATGGAGAAACGGAAACAGGTGTCACCACATTCTTTATTGATGATAAAATTGATACTGGGAAAATTATACAGCAAAAAAGAGTAAAGATTCTGCCCGAGGACAACGCAGAAGCGTTGCATAATAGATTGAAGGAAGTTGGAGCTCAGTTAGTGATTGAAACATGCAAGCAAATTGAAGCTGGTAAAGTTACCACAGAAATACAAGCTGAATCCAAAGACCTGAAGCCCGCGCATAAAATCTTTAAAACAACATGTAAAATAGATTGGAATGCTTCTATGGAGCAAATCCATAATCATATAAGAGGGCTAAGCCCCTATCCTGCTGCGTGGTCTTTTTTAATAAATGATGGAAAGGAAGAAACCATCAAAATATACCATACCAAAAAAGAAAGTGTCGAACACGAGCATTCAATCGGTAAGTTGTTTTGGGATAAAAAAGAAATGAAAGTTGCCGTTAAGGGTGGTTATCTATATCTTTTGGAAGTGCAATTTCCAGGTAAAAGAAAAATGGATATCAAACAGGTTTTGAATGGGTTAAATCTTGAAAAATCCGCTCATCTTCGCTAAACCCTTGCTAACACTAGGCTAACAAATGCCCCTATTTTTTTTCGACTTTATCAACAAACTTTTCAAGTTATCAACAAAAAGCTGGATTTCCCTTGGTTTTACTTGCGTTGCACGCAAATCCGTATAAATTTGTTGAGCATTAAAATTATTTTAACAACAATTAATTTAATTCCATTATGAACAAAACAGAATTAATCGATGCTATGGCAGCTGATGCTGGCATCACAAAAGCAGCGGCAAAAAAAGCATTGGAATCTTTCTTGGGAAATGTAGAAGGATCTCTTAAAAAAGGAAACAGAGTTTCTTTAGTAGGTTTTGGTTCTTGGTCAGTATCTAGAAGAAATGCAAGAGAAGGTAGAAATCCTCAGACCGGGCAAACCATCAAGATAGCAGCTAAGAACGTAGTAAAGTTCAAAGCAGGTGCTGAATTGAGTGGTTCAGTAAACTAATCAATAGTTTTTTTGATATATAGAAGCACTTCCTAACGGAAGTGCTTTTTTATTTGGCACCAATCCAAGGTTTTGTAAATAACATATAATATATTACATTTAGTAATAAGAATCATGGATATGGTAAGTGACAAGCCGACAAAAGGAAAATTACTGGTTGCAGAGCCAACGCTCTCTGGCGATGTTTCTTTTAGCCGGTCTGTTGTTTTAATTGCTGAACACAATAATGAAGGTTCCGTTGGCTTTATCTTAAACAAGCCTTTGGAATATACCATTGATGATCTTATCTCAGAAATCACTGTTCCTTTTAAGGTGTTTAATGGAGGGCCTGTTGAGCAGGACAATCTATACTTTATACACAAAGTGCCACATTTGATTCATGACAGCATTGAAATTTCGGATGGTATTTTTTGGGGAGGTAATTTTGAAAAAACCATTGAGCTGATCAATAATAAAACCATCAGTGAACAGGATATCCGCTTTTTCTTGGGTTATTCTGGATGGGATTCCAGCCAATTAGATCAGGAGCTTTCCTCAAAGTCATGGATTGTGGTCCAAAACGAGTACGAGAGCAGTATTTTGGAAAAATCTTCCAATGCCTTTTGGAAAGAAAAGATGTTGGAATTGGGCGGGGATTATCTATTATGGTCAAACGCTCCAGAAAACCCTTCGCTCAATTAGCACCTAGCCTACTCTGGCTCTTGCATTCAACTTTCCAACAAGACTTTTGCTGAAATCTGTTTGGAATTCTTTTTTACGATATTTTGTTATTGGAACGATTCCTAGGATACTATTGGTGATAAAAAGTTCGTCCGCCTTTTGAAGCTCGAATGGTGAAATAGATTCTTCGATTACATCTGTTTCCTCAAGAGATGTCAGGATTTCCAAAAGTTTTTTTCTTACAATGCCATCCAAACTACCATCACTCAAAGGTGGTGTCTTAACCTTTCCATCTTTTACTAGAAACAAATTTCCGTTGATGGCTTCCACAACATTTTTGTCGGTGTTGATCAACAAGCAATTGTGATAACCATTTTCTTTGGCATAAACACTTGCTACCACATTCAGAATCTTATCGGTAGTCTTTAGATTGGACAACATATCCTTGTTTACATAGTAATCCTTGAATAATTCTACTTCATAAGCCTCATCTTGAGCTAGATAGAAAGGCGAATGCATTGCATCAACTTCAATCAAATAAGATATTTCATTCGTTGTAGGGCTATATAGACCTCCACTATCTCGAAAAACTGTTATGCGAACTCTTGCTGGACTATTGATTAGGTTGTTTTCGCTGACCGTTTTAATAATCTCCTCTTCCAAAAATTCCAAGGTGAAATTCATCGGAATCTCCATACGCAAAATACGCATGGACGCCATTAACCTAAAGTAATGGTCTTCCCAAAAAAACAAGGTGCCATTCACACAACGTAACGTTTCAAAAAGGGCATCTCCATATTTTAATCCTCTGTTATCATAAGATAGGAATGCTTTATCGTTAGAAGATATGTCTCCGTTGAAATTAATCATAAAAAAATCCCGATTTTTATCGGGATCAAATATACGTTTTAGTTGATAATGCCACTATTTTGAACCTAGAACTTGTTTTAGGTCCGAAACTTGGTTTTCCCATAACATTTTGGCCTCATCAACCTCATCTTCATCCGCAAAATCAGTAATAAAAAGGGATACATCTTTAGTAATTTCATCTACAATTATGCGCATCTCGAAATAGCTGTCATCATCATTTTCTTCCCAAGCAAATTTCACGAATTCATCACTCTTCTTTTTCAGCATTGTAGCATTTTCCTCAGCTCCGTCCCAAATAAAAATAAATGTCTCACTACGTGAATTGACATTATCGGCGTACCATTCTGATAGGCCTGAAGGTGTGGAAATGTATTGATAAAGCAACTGTGGTGAAGCCTGAATAACGAACTCTATTTCAAATTTAATCTTATCACTCATTCTTATGATCGGTTTTTCCTTTCGACATTTTTAATAATCGGGAAGATATAAAAATAAATATCAAATAATAAATTAATACGAATTTTGATTCGGCAAAAATTAAACTTTATATTTGCACCCGCAAAAACACCCATGGCGAGGTAGCTCAGGTGGTTAGAGCGCAGGATTCATAACCCTGAGGTCGGGGGTTCAAGTCCCCCTCTCGCTACAATCAAAATAGGGCTTTCAAGAAATTGAGAGCCTTTTTATTTTGTTCTGGGTACAACATAGGTACAACAATTCGATTGTTTTTAACTTTAACATTTTCATTGTATCGATTTGCCATTTTTTACTTCAATAGGGTGATTTGAGCTAATCTAAATCGCAGTATTAATAGCCAGTTTAACTTCGAGAAAAAAAAATGAGCTGGACAAACGAACAACTTTTGGAAGCTTTGCGAAAGCTAAACTATCTCAATAAATCGTTATCATGATACTCTTCACAGTAGATTTATCATAATCCTTTAAAACGTTGGTTAAATGGGACTTAAAAAAAATCAGCTAATATTCAGATTGGACGTAATGTCTCTCAAATATATTATTTCTCTTACTCCGAGATATTAAAAATAAGGTTTGAGATAAACTTATCTAAATAATAATTTAAAGGGTATACAAATCACCTTAAAATGGAGTGTATAAATTAAAAATTACAGTCCATCATCATTCATCTGGCTTACCGAAACTATATCACTGTTTCGTTTTAAACTTCTGTTAAACAAAGCAATAATTGTTAACATTTTGTAGTTTTGTAGTGAAATGAAGGACATTTTACGTCAAATTCTATCATCAATGCTAGCCCTATTGGTCTTGTTGTCAACGGTTTCATGGACCGTGGATAAGCACCTATGCATGGGTAAAGTTGTGGATGTGGCATTTTTTGCTAATGCAAAAACATGCAGTATGGAGGCTGACTCCAACAGCATGGATACGGAATTTGAAAAGTCCTGCTGTGATGAAGTATCCTTTACCATGCAAGGACAGGAAGATTTAAAGACCTCGTTTTTTGACCTGGACCTGAAGCAACAGTTGTTCTTGGTCGGTTATACCTATTCCTACATCAATTTGTTCCAAGATGTAGACACTGTTACAACTTATTTTAGTGGGCACCCGCCTCCCTTGCTCAATAAGGACTATCAAGTTCTTTACGAGACTTTTTTGATTTGATGTACTAGATATTCAAAGTGCGCCCTGCAGATTTCTGTTTTGGGCATTACGTGCTGTTTATTTTAATCAGCGCACTTACTGTAAATATCTAATACATTAAAACAATGCTGAATAAAGCGATAAAATACTTAATCGAAAATAAACTGGTAGCGGTTCTGTTACTGGCCCTATTTGTGGGGTGGGGAATTGTACACGCACCCTTCAAATGGGACATCGGTTTTCTACCCAGTGATCCAGTTGCAGTGGATGCCATTCCGGATATAGGGGAGAACCAACAGATTGTCTTCACAAAATGGGACGGTCGTTCCCCGCAGGATATTGAAGATCAGATTACCTATCCTTTGACCACCTCCCTACTGGGAATTCCTGGGGTAAAGACCATTCGAAGCTCTTCGATGTTCGGATTTTCCAGCATCTACATCATTTTTGAAGAGGATGTGGAATTCTATTGGTCAAGAAGCCGAATTCTTGAAAAACTGAACTCCCTACCGGCTGGACTACTTCCAAATGGTGTAAATCCATCTCTTGGACCCGATGCCACAGGTTTGGGACAGATTTTCTGGTACACTTTAGAGGGTCGTGACGAAGATGGCAATGTTACCGGAGGGTGGGATTTGCACGAACTGCGTAGCATTCAAGATTACTATGTAAAGTATGCGCTGTCCTCGGCAAGCGGTGTTTCGGAGGTAGCCTCTATCGGTGGTTATGTCCAGGAATATCAAATCGACGTTGACCCTGAGCTGATGCGTCAGTACAATATCCAGTTGGGCGATGTGGTAAAGGCTGTTAAGCAGTCGAATCAGGACATTGGGGCCCAGACTTTGGAAATCAATCAGGCGGAGTATCTGGTACGTGGATTGGGTTACGTAAAATCCATTGCAGACATTGAGAATGCCGTTGTAGATGCGGAAAACTACACCTCTATTCGCATTAAGGATGTGGCCCGGGTAAATTTGGGACCAGCTACCCGACGAGGGATATTGGATAAAGAGGGCGCCGAAGTTGTAGGCGGTGTTGTAGTTGCCCGATACGGTGCAAATCCACTGGAAGTTATTAATAATGTCAAAGAAAAGATAGCTGAGCTTTCTTCGGGACTACCTACAAAAGAGCTGGTTGATGGTCGTACCTCTCGAGTAACTATTGTTCCCTTTTATGACCGAACTGAATTGATCCAAGAGACTTTGGGAACACTCAATGAAGCTTTGACCCTTGAAATTCTAATTACCGTACTTGTCATTATTGTGATGGTGTTCAACCTACGTGCTTCCATCTTGATTTCAGGTCTGTTACCGGTAGCAGTTTTGATGGTGTTCATCTCAATGAAACTTTTTGGAGTGGATGCAAACATTGTTGCCCTCTCAGGTATTGCCATTGCAATTGGTACCATGGTGGATGTTGGGGTGATATTATCAGAAAATATCATAAGACACCTTGATGAAAACGAAGAGCGAAATGACAATGAACAACTTACCATCAATAATGTGGTATATAATGCAACCACCGAAGTTTCAGGAGCGATTCTGACCGCAGTGCTGACCACCATCATCAGTTTTATTCCTGTATTTACTATGATAGGTGCCGAAGGAAAGCTATTTCGTCCATTGGCATTTACCAAGACCATGGCCCTTACAGCTTCAATTATTGTTGCACTCTTTTTGATACCCCCATTTGCTGCCTTTTTCTTCAGAAGGAAAAGAAGCAAAAGTATCATAGGCTATGTTTTTAGCGCTACACTTATCATAACCGGTCTAGTGGCTGTTGTCTATGGATATTGGATAGGCTTGGTATTGATGGCTTTCGGGACCATAAGACCTTTGAAGAATCCGGAATTGGCTTCTCGCTTGTTCAACGGATATACACTTTCAGACAAACAGGCGACCCGTCTGAACATCATTATTTCAGTTTCAGCAATAGTTTTCCTTTTGGCCTCCTATTGGAGACCTTTGGGCTTTGACCGAAGCATTATAATGAACTTACTTTTTGTAAGTGTTCTTTGTTTTGGATTATTAGGAACGTTTTGGGCATTCAGAAATTATTATACCAGGATTCTACAATGGGCATTGCGGAATAAAATGCTGTTCCTGTCAATACCAACTGCTATACTGTTTCTTGGGGTGTTAATAATGAGAAATACGGGCAAGGAGTTTATGCCTGCGCTCAACGAAGGTTCGTTTCTTTTAATGCCCACCTCATTACCACATTCCGGGGTAGAAGAGAACAAAAGGGTATTGCAGCAATTGGACATGGCGGTTGCAAGCATTCCTGAAATCGAAACGGTAGTTGGGAAATCGGGCAGGACAGAATCCGCTTTGGACCCTGCGCCACTTTCCATGTACGAGAACATGATACAATATCGGTCGGAATATGAATTGAATAATGATGGCGAACCCCAACGTTTTCGAATTGATGAAGAGGGTTATTTCGTGTTGAAAAATGGGAAAAAAGTTGCAAATCCCAATTTGAGCGGAAATGTCACTTCGAGCGAAGTCGAGAGGACTTTCTCCAGTATCGACAGAAATTTACTCATTGAAGATAATGATGGGGAGTACTACCGAAACTGGCGACCAGAAATTAAGTCCCCGGATGATATTTGGAACGAAATTGTAAGGGTGACAAAGCTCCCTGGGGTGACATCTGCACCCAAATTACAACCTATCGAGACACGTTTGGTCATGCTCCAAACCGGAATGCGCGCACCCATGGGCATCAAGGTAAAAGGTCAGGACTTGAAGGAAATAGAGGCGTTTGGCCTTCAATTGGAAGACATTTTAAAAACAGCCGAAGGTGTTAAGGAACAGGCTGTTTTTGCAGACCGTATCGTAGGAAAGCCCTATCTGCTCATTGATATAGACCGAGAAAAATTGGCACGCTATGGTGTTACGGTTGAAGACGTCCAAAAAGTTATTTCCATCGCTGTTGGTGGAATGCCTTTGACCCAAACGGTTGAAGGTCGGGAGCGCTATGCAGTAAGGGTGCGTTATCCCAGGGAACTACGGAACAACCCCGATGATTTGAAAAGTATCTATGTTCCGGTGTCCAAAGGAAGTCCAGTGCCTCTTGATGAGTTGGTAAACATTCGGTATGAACAAGGTCCTCAGGTCATTAAAAGCGAGGACACCTTTTTGGTGGGCTATGTATTGTTTGACAAGTTGGACGGTTTCGCCGAGGTGAACGTTGTGGAGAACGCCCAAGCTGCTATTCAAGCCAAGATTGAAAGTGGAGAACTTACAGTGCCCAAAGGAATAAACTATGCCTTTACGGGAACCTATGAAAATCAATTGCGGGCTGAAAAAACTTTGTCCGTTGTTGTGCCATTAGCCCTTATCATCATCTTTTTAATCTTGTATTTCCAGTTTAGAAGTGTTGCCACATCCTTAATGGTATTTTCAGGGATTGCAGTTGCCTTTGCAGGTGGGTTTATCATGATTTGGCTCTATGGACAGGACTGGTTTTTCAATTTCAATCTTTTTGGTGAAAACTGGCGAGAACTCTTTCAGATGCATACCATAAACCTGAGTGTGGCCGTTTGGGTAGGTTTTATAGCGCTTTTTGGAATTGCCACGGACGATGGTGTTGTAATGGCTACATATCTGACCCAAACCTTTGACAGGAATAAACCTATGGACTTGAAAAGTATTCATGATTCCGTGGTTGAAGCGGGAGAAAAACGTATCCGGCCTTGTTTAATGACCACCGCAACGACGATATTGGCTTTGCTGCCCATACTAACTTCCACAGGACGTGGAAGCGATATTATGATACCAATGGCCATTCCAAGTTTTGGCGGAATGTTCATTGCACTCATTACCCTTTTTGTTGTTCCGGTCTTGTTCGGTTGGCGAAAAGAAGTTCAACTCAAAAAAGCAAGCAAATGAAAAAAGTAAAAATCATTATTGGACTTTTGTTTGTTTCCGCTTTGGGAAATGCGCAACAGTTGCAGTCCTATATCAACGAGGCTCAGGTAAATAACCCAAATATTCAGGCCTATGAAGTTCGCTATAATATTGCCCAAGAAAAGGTCAACGAAGCCAATTGGCTACCCAATACCGAATTTGGAGCTGGGTATTTTATGAGTGAACCAGAGACAAGAACAGGGGCACAAGTGGCTCGATTTTCTGCTAAACAAATGCTACCCTGGTTTGGTACGGTTTCCACGCGTGAAAAGTATGCCACTGCAATGGCTGAAACCGATTATGTGGATTACGTTGTTGCCAAACGAAAATTGGCATTGTCCGTTGCTCAGTCATACTACAAGTTGTACGGTTTAAATACCAAGCAGGATGTGCTGGACAAGAACATACAATTGCTCAAAACCTTTGAAACCTTGGCATTGACTTCGGTGGAAGTGGGTAAGGCCTCTGCTGTGGACGTTCTGAAATTACAAATTCGCCAGAACGAATTACAACAGCAAAAGGAAATCTTGCAGGAGCGGTTTATGGGGGAACAAGCCAATTTCAATGCATTGTTGAACCGAAATACTGGTTTAGCAGTTGAAGTCGGTGAAACAGTAAATATTCCTGAGAATGACCCTGTGATTATTGATAGCATACGGTTAAACCCTGAACTCCTCCGTTATGATAAGATGTATGAGTCTGTGACCCAGGCAGAATTGCTCAATCAAAAAGAAGGCTCACCCATGCTAGGGTTTGGGCTGGACTATGTGCCTGTACAGGAGCGACCCGACATGATTTTTAGCGATAACGGCAAGGACATCGTGATGCCGATGGTATCGCTTTCCATTCCGATTTTCAATAAGCGATACGATTCCAGAACCAAACAGAACGAACTCCGTAAACAGGAAATTGCATTCCAAAAACAGGAAAGGTTGAATGTCCTGGAATCAGCGTTGGCGAAAGCGGTATCCATCCGTAACGAAGCTCGCATTGCGTTTAACACCCAAGCAAGAAACTTGGATCAAGCCAAGGATGCGGAACAAATCCTGACCAAAAATTATGAGACTGGTACCATTGATTTCAATGATGTGCTGGATATTCAAGAACTGCAATTAAAATTTCAATTAAATCAAATTCAATCGGTGCAGCTGTACTACATACAATCTGCACTCATCAATTATTTAATAAACAAGTAAACCTAACAACAATGAACACGAGAATCAAAACATTTTTAGAGATCACCTTTCTTGCAACACTATTTCTTTCAGTATCATGTAAGGGCAAAACAGAGCAAAGCACTGAGGCCAATACCGAGCAAATTGAAACTGCCGAGAAGCTGGGCAAGGAATATACATCAGCTTATGTGTGCCCAATGCATTGCGAAGGTAGTGGCAGCGATACCGAAGGTACTTGCCCTAAATGTGGTATGGACTATGTCGCCAATGTAGAACACCAAAAGGATGGGCATACACACTAATAGGCTATGATGATAAATAGGCATGCAGCAAAATGGATTCGAAAATCACATAGATACCTAGGTATCTTTTTGGGTATTCAGTTTTTGTTCTGGACCATCAGTGGTCTGTACTTTAGTTGGACGAATATTGATGAAATCCATGGTGACCATTTTAAGAACATGGAATACCAGCCCCAGGCGTTTTCGGGTTTAATGGCACCATCCCAATTAAATCTCAAAGAAGGGATCCGATCTATTGAAATCAGGGATATCAATGGTGTGCCATACTACTGGGTCAACAAGAGCCAATTGTTCAATGCTTTGGATGGAACACCCAAGTCATCCATCAATGAAAAAGAGGCGCTTTATGTTGCTGGTAACCATATGAGGGACAGGTTGGAAATTTCCAATGTTTCGCTAATAGAAAAGACTGGAAAACACCATGAGTACAGGGAAAAGCTTTTGCCTGCCTATGTGATTACCTATAAGAGCAATGAAAACATAAAAGCTTACGTATCCGCTATAGATGGCAAATTTCAAACGGTTCGCCACAGGGATTGGCGGATTTTTGATTTTCTATGGATGACCCATACGATGGATTATGAGGGTAGAGATAATTTTAATACCACGGTACTTAGGGCTTTTTCATTATTGGGACTGATAACCGTGCTGAGTGGATTTTTACTTTGGTTTACCAGTTCACCTTCAGTAATAAAAATTAAAAAACGATTTAAAAAAGAGAGATGAAAAGAAGTATCATTTATATCGGAATCGCGGCTATTGTTGGCTTGGCTGTTGGATATTTTCTGTTTGGAAATTCTGGGACGAAGACTATGGAAATGACAGAACATGATCATAGTTCGGAAGCGGGCCAAATGTGGACCTGTTCCATGCACCCACAAATTATGCAGCCAGAAGCTGGGGATTGCCCTATCTGTGGAATGGATTTGATTCCAGCGGAAGCGGGAGCGAGTGGATTGTCCCCTGAGCAGTTCAAAATGACGGAAAATGCACTGGCTTTGGCAAACATACAGACCACGGTTGTGGGAAATACAGAGGGCAATAATGATAACACAATTTCCTTATCAGGTAAGATTGCCGTTAACGAAGAAGCAATGGCCGTGCAAGCCAGTTATTTTGATGGGAGGATAGAGCAATTGAATGTAAACCATGAAGGGCAAGAGATTAGAAAGGGGCAATTATTGGCGACTATTTATTCACCTGAATTAGTGGCCGCACAACAAGAATTGTTGACTGCAGCTTCTTTAAAGGAATCCCAGCCACAATTGTATAGTGCTGTTCGCAATAAGCTAAAACTTTGGAAATTGTCCGAGGGCCAAATTAATAGCATCGAAAGCTTGGGCAAGGTAAAGGAGAATTTCCCGGTGTACGCAACAGTTTCAGGAACGGTCTCTGAAGTAATGAGCTCCGAAGGCGACTATCTAAAAAAGGGTCAACCCATTGCCAAGGTCAGTAATTTGAGCACGGTTTGGGCAGAGTTTGATGCCTATGAAAGCCAATTGTCCCAATTTAGAAAAGGACAGAAAATAAACATTAACACCAATGCTTACCCCAACAAAACTTTTGATGGCCAAATAACCTTCATTGATCCGGTTCTGGATAATGCCACAAGAACGGTAACCGTTCGAGCCACTCTTAGGAATCAAAAAGATTTGTTTAAACCTGGTATGTTCGTGACTGGTAAAATTGAGAGTGGCCTAACTGACATCAAAACGACACTGTTTGTGCCCTCCAGTGCTATAATGTGGACCGGGGAACGCTCCTTAGTTTATGTAAAGGTTAATGAAGATGAACCCATATTTGAAATGCGTGAGGTAATGTTGGGTGCCAGAAATGGTGAAAATATTGAGGTCATTCAAGGACTTGATTCTGGAGAAGAAATCGTGACCAATGGAACCTTCACCGTGGATGCAGCGGCACAATTACAAGGCAAAAAAAGCATGATGAACAAAACTGGGGGCAAAACCATGACAGGTCACGAAGGGCATATGGGAATGCAGGAAGATATGGGTTCAGACAGTTCGGGAGAAATGATGAAAATGGAATTTTCGGATGGTTTTCAGAAAGATTTTGACGCCGTATTGCCTGCTTATTTAAAATTAAAGGATGCCTTGGTCGCTAGTGATGCATTCACAACTTCCATGAATGCCAGTGCAACTTTGGAAATTCTGAAAAAGCTCGATTTGTCTGACACGGAAGCTATGGGAAAAGCACATGTAAATAAGAGTATTGAAATGTTGGAAGCTATAGCCAAAAAAGAAGACTTGAAAAACCAACGGGCCCATTTTGTAATCCTGAACGAAAATATGGTCGCCATTGCCAGTAACCTGTATTCGCTGGACGATACACTCTATGTTCAAAAATGCCCCATGGCGAACAACAACCAGGGAGCAGTTTGGTTAAGTACTGAAAACGAAATTCGAAATCCTTATTACGGTGATGCGATGCTGAAATGTGGGAGTGTGGTTAAAATCATTGATTAGATTTTAGCAGAGTGTCTTTTTTAAACGGCCATTTTAAAAGACATTTTTGCTATAGGCAGGAATCTTTGATTATGAAGTCCCATTTCTGGTCTTTTTTAGTATTCTGGTTAATACACCTTTTATGGGACATTTCGATACCCATATTCAGTTTCTTATAGCATTTTGATTTCAATTAATTCTAAACAGATTTATATTTTATGTCTACCGATCTGATTTTCCTTAGATTTTATGAATCAGTAAAATTTGGAATGTTTTGACTAAATATGATTGAGACGAAAGGCACTTAGTGTTTACATTTTTTGTCCTGCAAGCAGGACGAGTAATGTAAAGCGAGAGGGTAACACGCTAACGCGATGTTACGTTTATTAGTTAATTGATTTTCAACATATTATACAGTATTGAATTTTGACCAAAAAAAGTTTTTGCTGTAAAAACCTTCGTAGGCCCAGCAAACATTGGAATTTTTTACAGTAAAAAATATTGTTTACCTCTGTTTGCAGCCGTTTGGGAGACTGTTTTTGTCAAATCAGATTTGACATTGTTTAGCGTAGTTTGAAGGTTTTACCTTTGGATTGAGAAAAAGGATGTTTAAAGCTCAGTAAGTGCACCCTATTCCGATTTTACTTGACGCTTATCTTTCCGAACACTATAAAATCGAAACAGGATCCATGCGCAAAGTTTAGAGGTAAGATTTGGGGTAATTCCTAAAATTTTTAGAGCTCAAAAATTTATTACCCTATCCAAAGCTTCATCAGTATCTTTATTGATGAAATTTGATTGGTATTGCATCGTGGTAGTAATAGAGGAATGACGATACAATTTTTGAAGCATTTGGATAGGAATTTTGTCACCAGAAATGTTGCCAAAGCTATGTCTGGCAATGTGCATACTTAAATTCTTTTCAATTCCAATTTTATCGGCTATTTTCTTTAAATGTCGATTGAAGTTCCTAGTCACCGTTTTTATTCTGGTTTGCAAAATTTGAATTTCACTTAAATCTATATTGGCAAGTTCAGGAAATACCAATCCATTCTCGGAATCAGGAAGTCTTGCATACCTATCTAGTATCTTTATAGCCTTTACTGGAAGTTTAAATGAAACTTGTTTGTCATTTTTGCTCATTCGGTATTTCAATCTGCCGTCAACAAGATCAGACCACTTTAATTGAATTACATCAGTCATTCTCATACCTGCAAAATAAAAGCTGATAAGCCAAACGTTTAAAGCGTGTTGTTGAGCTGGTGACAATCCTCGGGCGTTTTCCAATTTTTTTAGCTCTTCAGTATTTAAACCAATTTTGTCCGATTGAGGGAACTTAATCTGATATTTATTGCGACCAAAAGGGTAGTTGTTTCTATCGGCAGCCCCATCTCTTATGGCACTGTTATATATTGTACGGATAGGAATAATATAATTGACCGCAGTACGCGGAGCAACTCCCATTTTAAAAATCAAAAATGTCTCAAACTTTTTAAGAAGGTTAGGGGTTATTTCATAAAACAACAAATCATCCTTTTTCACATATAACAGAAATTTTTCAATTCTGCTCTTTTCATTCTTATATTGATAATATTGCTTTCTTTGAGTTAAGGACTCCAAATATTTCTTGGCATAGGTAATAAAGCTTTCTTTCAAATCACCCTTTATTGCCTTTTTTATTTTTCTAACGGACTTATAATCTTTCTTTATTTCAGATTGAAGCAATTTTTCATTTGCATCAGCAAGTTTGGTCAACATTAGATGATTTATCGAAGAGGAATTAGGATGTGATCTTTTCACCTTGTTATTGGAAGCATCCCAATACTTCAATTCAACATACTGCCCAGTGTGAATAAATGAAGATTTTCTATCTTTCGTAATCCTAATGGCAATCGGATATTTTCCCTGTTTATTTGCCTTCTTTCTTAAAACTACTTGTACCGTTCCCATATTCTTATGTTTCCATAAAGTTACAAAATCTGGGTACAACATAGGTACAACAATTTTTGATTTTAAATCATATTATTTGCTAGTAAATAGAATTCTAGTTTACTTAATTAATTGATTTTCAGATATTTTATATTATTTTGAATTAAACTGTCGGTACTTTCATAACCCTGAGGTCGGGAGTTCAAGTCTCCCTCTCGCTACAACAATTCCCTAACTGATTCACGGTTAGGGTTTTTTATTTCTATTTGAATAGTTAGGGCTAAACATTGTTTTATTAAGCAGGTTTCTGCTTTGGAATATCTTTCCTATTCTCCACCAAATCGCCATCAAGGTCAATGTTGATTTCGATAAGGACATCTTCGTCAAAAGTGCCATAGGCGAGTTCCGGAAGAACGTTTGACTGCACATCCACCACAAAAACGGTATTGTCCGAATCTGTGCTAGGTTCAAAAGCATAGAAATCGGCAATATCCGCAGTAGTGCCCATCGAAGATGGGGCATCAATATGATCGGCGGAAACAAGTAGTAAGCCAGTACAGGCCAAAACTCCAAGACCAATCAATAGTTTAGTTGTTTTTTTCATCTGTTTTTGTTTTTAATTATTAATGATTTGCCTTACCTACGGAGTCAACTTGAGGAGGTTTCGTTTAAAACGTTAATGTTGTGTTAATGACAAGAACCAAAGCTATATTATCGAGGCAAGTAATAGAATGCCACCAGTCTATGGGGTGATGGGGGGGGGAAATTTTAGATATAACTACTAGATATAAAATTGTAGGAAAAAAGTTATTAATATTGGAGTTTTATTTGATTTTTATTAGTATTTTTCTTACTCCAAATTTTTACTAACGTATCCTACAAATATGCAGTAACAACCAATATATAATCCTAGCATTATGCCATTTTCAACCTCTGTTTCCGTATGTTTCTGCCAACTGGGCTCCAATCTATTTTTGTTGGTTATAGATAGCTCTTAATGCCGCGAATTCCATATTGAATTCATCCTAAACTCTTAAGCAAGTATTTCTTAATAGAATTTATAAGTCTGCGACGACAGTTGTTGAGCTTCAGGTCCTTCACATGCCTATAGTAAACTTAGGCTGATATTAAATTCCCATATCCGTAGTGGATATTATCTATCAAGCTTTGCCAAAATGGTTGAGGCATCACTATCCTAAAATCAAAAAACATTTATCCTTTTTAAAATGAAAAACACCGTTTTACTTTTTCTGTGTTTTGCTACCGCAGCATGGGCACAGGATATCACAAAAGTGCAAGATTATCTTCCACCTTCACCGGAGGCGCAAGAGTTTATTAAATATGGGGAGTATCCTGTTGGGATGTACACCGGGGTTCCAAATATTTCAATACCCCTTTATACCATTACCGCTAAGGAAGTTCAAATTCCTATTTCATTGTCTTATCATGCATCTGGTATCCAGGTAGACCAAATTGCTTCCTGGGCTGGATTGGGATGGTCTTTGAGCACAGGTGGATCCATCTCAAAAATCCCACGTGGCATACCCGATGATGAAGGCTTTGGTTTCCTGATATCCACACTCCCAGAATTGAATGCTTTGGTATACGATTTTGATTTCTATGAAGATGCGGCCTCAGGACAACGGGATACTGAGTCAGACATCTATCACTACAACTTTGCAGGATATTCTGGAAAGTTCTTTTTTGACAGAAGCAAAAATGTACGTTTAATAGATCAAGCACCTATCGATATAACCTACGCGTCGGGCTCCTTTACCATTGTGACAAAAGAAGGTGCTACATATGAATTTAATGATATTGAAAGAACGCAATCGGTAACCTACAGTCTTGGAAATCCACTGGGAACAGGAACCGAACAAGATTATATCTCTTCTTGGCATCTTTCAAAAGTTACCTCAAAGAATAAACTCGATTCAATCTCCTATACCTATGAAACCGGAACTCCTTTTGCAAACAACCAATACAACTATAGTGAGAGCACTGGTAACGATGTTGACTTAAGTTCTTGTCCGCCCTCCATATCCAGTAATGTTCATTCCGGACAGGGAACAGTGTCTTCACAAGTTCAGACCACTCAAAATCCAAAAAGAATTAAGGAAATCATTTTCCCAAGTGGAAAAGTCGTATTCAATCGATTAGCAGATCGCCAGGATAAATCACAGGATAGGTTAATCGAAGTAGAAATATACCAAAAAAACAGTCAAGCTTATGATGTAATTAAAAGCTTTAGTTTTTTACATAACTATTTCTATTCAAGCCATAGTACCGTCTATCCGGCCAATCCGATTGCTGCAAAACGTTATCGTTTAAAGTTGACAGAACTCCACGAATTGGATAAAAATGGGCTCAACCCAAAAAAACACATATTCGGATATGACAATACCATGCTACCTCCAATTGAAACTAATGGCAAAGATTTTTGGGGATATTATAATGGACAAAACACCAATCTTACCTTGGTTCCCCTTCAACCCAATCAATATTTTGGGAATAATATTGGAACTGCAGACAGGAATCCAGATGCTTCATTCATGAAGGCGGGTATACTCAACAAAATTACATATCCCACCGGCGGATATACCGAATTCAACTACGAACCACATGAATATGAAACCACCGAAGCGGCATTGATTACAAAGAATAAAAATGTCTTTGCCGTTGGTCAACAAAATGTAATTGGGGATGGTGTATATCTGGAGGATACTGAGGTTTTTACCCCCAACTATTCCGGTTATGCTACCGTAACGATTGAAGCATCTGACCGAAACAGTACTTCAGGTGTCTATCCCCGAATTACTCTGCAAAGAGCCGGAAGTTCAGGCTATATGATTGATCACAGAATTGATCCCCAAACCTATTCATATCCCATGAGCCCCCCAGAAGTTAACTTTTCCTTCCCCCCGGTCTGGTTGGATAAAGGGGTTACTTATACCTTAAAAGCAGAAGCCGAGGGAACATCCAATTCAAGCGAATTTGATAATGCAGCCTATATGATAGCCGATATCGATTATAAGGAAGAAAGTACCACGCAAACTCAGGTAACCAAACTTGCTGGGGGATTACGTATACAACAGATAAAATCCTTCAGTGAGAACAATGTTTTGGCTTTTTCCAAAAAATATGAATACAACAATGAAACCCTGATCACTCCTGAAGTGTTTATCAAAGAGCAGTATTTGGATACTGAAATTGAAAAATGGTCCTTTTGTAGTTGGGGAGGGGCCGGATCTGGAACCTCATCATGCTTAAGCAATAGTACAACAAGAAGGTTTTATTATGGCGGGACTGTTCGGAACCTGACTTTAAATGGAGGAAGTCCTGTGGTTTATGGTTCAGTTAATGAGCTATCTGTGGACGGCTCTGACAATAGCAAAGGAAGAACCACCTACACCTATGATATTCAAACAGATGCGATAATGCCAACGCCTTCATCCTATCAAGGCGGCATAATGATGCTCAAAAAAGATTGGATGGGTGGACAAAATACATCCGCAACAACTTACGCAGAAGGTGCCTCTGACTATATCACTAAAGAGACCACCGGACATACCATAAAAAAGTATGATGAAAGTTATAAAATGTATAAGATCGTGCATTACAAATCGATTTCTGGGGACTGCACATTACCAAACCTAGTAAGCCCAGCAGGACGCTTTCTTGTATTTGAGTATCCAATCTTCACGGGTGCAAAGCTGGTTAACTCCACCGTTAAGAAAACAAAAGAAGCAAGTGGTAATGAAGTTACACAAACCACTTCCATTTTCTATGACAACGAAACGCACTTGCAACCCACACGTACCGAGACCACAAAAAGTGATGGTTATACCGTAGCTCAAGAAATGTTTTATCCGGATGATGTGGATACCTCAACCGCTTTGGGGCTACCCGCACTTTCCACTCAAGAGAAAAATAATATAGATAGACTTAAAACAACTGATCTGCATCAAGTAAGTATTCCTGTCCAAACCGTTACTGAGGTTAAAAATTCAGGTGGAACGGTGGTATCCACCTCAACAAACAGAACCCTCTTCTCCGACCTTGGAAACGATTTGGTATTACCGGAATCCGTCAAAACCTTAAAGGGTATCTACAACTCCTCGTCCAATCCATTGGAGAGTAGACTAATCTACCATGGCTATGATAGCAGAGGAAATCCCATAGAAGTAAGCCAGGCGAATGGGTCGCATATCTATTATATCTGGGGATACGGTGGCACACTTCCCATAGCCAAATTAGAGAATGTTCAAGCGTCCCAGATTACATCAAGTCTTCAGGTTCTTATTGATTCTGCTATAACTGCATCAAATGCTGACAATGATAGAACATACGGGGTTAATGGCGCAGAGGGTAATTTAAGAACCAGTTTAGGTTTTATAAGGAATCACAGCACAATGTCATCAGCTCTTGTGACTACTTACACCTATGATCTCTTGCTTGGTATAACTAGTACTACTGACCCCAGTGGCTATACTATGTATTATGAGTATGACGATTTCAATAGGCTCAAAGAAATCAGGGATGCTGACAACAATTTAGTCAGCGATTATGAATATCACTATAAAGGCCAAAACTAAAAACTAAGCCATGAAAAATAAACAAGCACATTTAAAGCAATATATCACCATACTGATTCTGGCAATATTCTGCAACACGGCCATTCTAGCTCAGAAAAAAGAAGTACATCCACTTATTGGCACTTGGGAATTTGATTATACTTCTTCTGTTACCAAGATAGAACGCACTTCCAAGGCACGATTTGATAGCGTTCCACAGCAAAAATCAACCTTTGAAGCCGCTTATCGGGGAAGGAAAATCTTCTTTGGTGATGATGGTAGCTTCGCGCAACAGCTGGCAGATGGCCGCAGGTCCACCGGAACATGGGCTGCCGACAATAACAATGGTTTAGTTATTGTTGATCCGAGTGGGAACAAATATCCGCTGAATATTCAAACACTAAACAAAACCCACTTGGTCCTTAAACCGATTGTAAGTGGTGAGGCAAAACCAGTGCTTCCTGAATGGTATTTCAAAAAACTAAAAAACTAAGAATATGGATTTCTATCATAAAAAAATAGCAAAGCTGACATTTTTGAGCTTTATAGTAACCATTTTCTTTGGTACAGCCATCAATGCACAATATAGTATGTCCGGACCAATAGGGGCATCTCTTGGGGAGACCAAGACCTACTCGGTAATAGGAAGTAACATTTTTCAGACCAGTTGGAGCACGGGAAGTCAAGGTTCAATCCAGACATCCACTAATCCAGGAACAACCACTATTCAGGTGCAATGGAATAGTACTGGCAGCAGCTACGTGCGTGTTGACGTTGTCGATTATTTTTACAACTCTCATTTTGTGCAAAAATCTGTTAGCGTAACGCAACCAGCACCTACCACTCCAGGTAATCCGACGATTACTTCAAATGGATGTGGTCAAGCCACACTTACTAGAAGTGGCAGTCCGCCAAGTGGTGTTACTTGGTATTGGCAAGGCAAAAGTTCCAGTGGCACCAGTACTTCCAAAGGAAGTGGGAGTACCTTTACAGCCAACGAAGGTACGGGCACCTACTATATTCGGGCACGAAACAGTAGTGGTGTTTGGAGTTCTTCTTCAGGGTCACGGTATGTGTCCATGGTAAATCTTACCGCAGGAAGCATCAATAACGCGCAAACCATTTGTTATGGCGGTAACCCTTCCACCTTAGGAAATTCCGCTTCCGCAGGTGGAATCAGTGGAAGTTATAGTTATCAGTGGCAGTACTCGAGCAACGGAAGTAGTGGTTGGACCAATATCAGCGGGGCCACTTCATCAACCTATAATCCTCCAGGAGGGTTAACAGCATCCAGATGGTATCGAAGAAGGGTTTCCTGTGCCTCACAAACCAGCTACACAGGTAGCGTAAAGGTCACCGTATATCCAAACCTTTCAGCGGGAAGTATAAGCGGTACACAAACAGTATGCTATTCGGGAGACCCTAGTACCTTGTCCAATGGCTCATCACCATCTGGAGGAAATGGCAGCTACAGCTATCAATGGCAGTATTCAAACAACGGAAGCAGCAGTTGGACAAACATCAGCGGAGCAACCTCCACAACGTACAACCCACCAAGTGGGCTAACGGCAGACCGATGGTATCGAAGACGGGTCATCTCTTGTGGCCAGACCAAATATACCGGAAACATTAAAGTGACCGTTCGTTCTAGTCTTTCAGCAGGAAGCATCACCGGCGCCCATACCATATGCAGTGGTGAAAACCCAAGTGTAATCTCAAACGGCAGCACTGCTTCAGGAGGTGACGGTAACTATAGTTACCAATGGCAATATTCAAACAACGGAAGCAGTGGCTGGACCAATATCAGTGGAGGTACTTCCACCAGTTATGATCCTCCCAGTGGTCTTACCATAGATCGTTGGTATAGGAGACGTGCTATTTCCTGTGGAGAGACCAAGTATACCGGTTCTGTAAAGGTCACCGTAACCGCTGGGCCTCTCTTCTATGCTGATACGGACGGAGATGGTTATGGTGATTCTGGTAGTACAACTAATGCCTGTACCCAGCCTTCAGGCTACGTCTCCAACAGTTCGGACCATGACGATACCACAGTGATGATTACCAATATTGCCCCACAGACCTTTTACAGTGATGCGGACGGCGATGGTTTTGGAGATGGAGCTACTACGCTTTATGCTAGCTTTAAACCCTTAGGGTACGCCAACAATTCTACAGATCAATGTCCTGAAAGACCAGGATCCAACAATGGCTGTGATTATGTGGCACCCACCCCAAGTGATGAGAACTATGTAAGCACCCGTAGCTATCAGATGGCCATGTCTTCTTCTAGCAGTATACAACGAAACAGCGATGTATTGGAAAGCGTGAGTTATTTTGACGGTCTTGGCCGGACCACACAACAAGTTTCGGTAAAAGCATCGGGTACAGCAACCAAGGCTGCAAGTCCCAATACTCCTGCCGAATGGACCATGGACTGGACCGTAGGAACAGGAAGCACCAACTTTTTCAATAGAAATGGAACAGTTGCGGAAAATGAGCGTTTTTATGGCCCAAATCCTTTTGGGGAGACAGATTTGATTTGGCAGTGCGGAAATGAGCCAGATCATGGTTCCGATGGAGGGTGGAATACGGATTATTTCAATGTGGACAAGACCAAGACCTATCGCTACATGGTATGGATGCGACGAGACCAATCCAACAATGGTAGTTCATACCATGGCACACAAAATGTCAATAACCTCAGTGGGAGCGCAAACAGTAATCCCTATTTCTGGTACGGAGATCCACCACAACTTGGGGAATGGTACCTTTTGGTCGGAATCATACACCCGTATACCCATGGAAGTACGGATACAGGAGTCAGCGGGGTATATGATATGCAGGGGAATCGGGTCATTGATGGTACCGAGTTCAAATGGCGCTCAGACACCACTACCTCTAGATTCCGCAGTTATCTTTATTACTGCACTGATGTAAACGTGCGTCAATACTTCTACCAACCCATTTTGGAAGTGGTAGATGGTAATGAAATTCCACTCCAAGAAATGTTCACCGTCGGAAAGAACGAAGATGTAATCACTCACATGAGTTATGATGCCTTCGGTCGACAAGACAAGGAATGGCTGCCCTATCATAAATCCACAGGAAACCTGGGCAGTTATAGAGGAGATGTATCCACCGAAATACAACAGTATTACAAGGACAACTATGCTTCGGATTTTCCAGGAGTAAGCAATGTAGCTGATATCAACGCCTACGCTGAAAAAGCTCTCGAAGCCTCTCCGTTAAACCGTGTACTAGAACAAGCAGCACCGGGCAAGGATTGGAAGATGGGTAATGGACATACCATACGTTTTGACTACCTAAACAATACAGCCAATGAGGTACGACGGTATCGAGTTACGCTCTCCTTTGCAAACAACACCTATACTCCTACCCTGGCGCCGGATGGTTACTATGGAGCAGATGAACTCTATAAAAATGTGACCAAGGATGAGAACTGGACTTCCGGTACAGATCATACCACGGAGGAGTTTACGGATAAACAGGGCCGCGTTGTGCTTAAACGAACTTATAACAGTGGAGCACACGATACCTATTATGTATACGACGAATATGGTAATCTTACCTATGTATTACCACCAAAGGTGGTACATGACAGCAGTATCTCTGCTACGGAACTTTCAGAGCTTTGCTACCAATATGTTTATGACCATCGTAACCGTTTGGTAGAAAAGAAAATTCCGGGCAAAGGATGGGAATATATTGTGTATGACAAGTTGGACAGGCCTATAATGAGTCAAGACGCCAATTTAGACGCTCAGAACAAATGGCTCTTTACCAAATATGACCCTTTTGGACGTGTAGCCTATTCCGGGCTTTCCAATACCACCACATCCAGTCGAACTGCGCTTCAAAATACGGTCAATGGTTTATCCACCCATTATGTGACCAAAAGTAGTTCTTCGATAACAATAGCTGGAACCACCATATATTATAACAACGGGGTTTACCCTACTGGGATATCCGAAGTGCACACCATAAACTATTACGATAGCTATGCCGACACAGACGGGCTTAGTGTGCCAGGCACCGTGCTGGGGCAATCCACTGCCAGCGGCGCTAGTTTAAAAGGCTTAGCAACAGTTAGCAAGGTACGTGTATTAACCACCAACGACTGGATTACTACCATTACCGGCTATGATTCCAAGCGTAGGCCCATTTATACGGCCAGTAAGAACAATTATCTAAACACAACGGATGTTGTAGAGACCAAACTGGACTTCCCTGGTAAGCCCTTGGAGGCAAAGACCACTCATACCAAGGGCAGTAACCCAGCCCTAGTAACGACCGACACCTTCGCCTATGACCATATGGGTAGGTTAATCGAGCAAAAACAGACCATTGGAGGTACCACCGAAACTTTGGTAAAAAACAATTACGATGAAATCGGGCAACTGATCTCCAAAGAGACCGGGGGCGGACTTCAAAGGGTCAACTATACGTATAACGTACGCGGTTGGTTAAAACAAATCAACAACCCCAACAATCTAGGAGGGGATCTCTTTGCCTTTGGCATAAACTACAATAATACCCAATATGGCGGCGCACCGCTGTATAATGGCAATATTGCCGAGACCGCTTGGAATACCACCAATGATAATGTACTGCGAAGGTATCGCTATGAGTATGATGCGCTCAATAGATTGGAATTGGCGGCATTTAATTTGGGAGACAACAGCCAGCCCAATCGCTATAGCGCCTCAAACATTACCTACGACAAAAATGGCAATATCCTAACATTGACCCGCATGGGGCATACCAATGCAGGGGCAACCAGTTTTGGCACTATGGACAATCTGGTGTATACCTACGATAGCGGCAATAAGCTTACCAAAGTATTGGACAATGGCAACGACACCTATGGTTTTGCCGATGGAGCCAATACCAGTACCGAATACACCTATGATGCCAATGGCAATATGCTTACGGATGCCAATAAGGGCATTTCATCGAATATTGGGTATAACCACCTTAATTTGCCTACTTCAGTTACCCTTGGCGGAGGAACCATTTTGTATATTTATGATGCCGTGGGCACCAGGTTAAAAAAGACCACGGGAAGTTCTGTGACAGAATATGCAGGTAACTATGTGTATTCAGGGAATACTACATCTACTACTTTGCAGTTTTTTAACCACGCGGAGGGTTATGTATACCAAGATGGAAGTAACTATAACTATGTATACCAATACAAAGACCATTTGGGCAATATACGCCTAAGTTATGAAGATGGCAATGATAACGGTAGTGTAGACCAAAGCGAAATTGTAGAGGAAAACAACTACTACCCCTTTGGCCTTAAGCATAAAGGGTATAATAGTGGCACCTCTCCATTAGGGAACAGTGTGGCGAATCGGTGGAAGTATAACGGTATTGAGTTTGATGAAACCTCTGAGTTATATGAAATGGATTTAAGACAATATGATCCAGCTATTGCAAGATGGACTTCCATTGATCCAGTTACGCATCACGCAATGTCAACCTATGGTGCTTTTGATAATAATCCGATTTATTTCGCAGATCCATCCGGAGCAGATTCATGGAGTTATGTAGGGGGGGGTGCTTATGTTAACAGAAGGACTGGCGAGGAAACCAATGACTGGCAGAGAGCTGTTGGTGAAACGACAGGTGAAAGTAATCCGAATCCAGAAGAAGAATCCACTACAGCTTCATTTGCTCTTACCAAGCAAAAATTAAGAGAAGTTTTAGGTCTTACAAAATATGATGATGCTAAAGTTGAGTTAGTTTTCGACGAATTATTCAAACAATGGGGAAGTGAAAACATAGATGGGTTTTTTGCTCCAGATAAGCAGATTAGTGCTGTTTTTGGTAAAGCTTTACCCGATGGAGCCAGCGGTGGCATAACACTAAAAAGTAGTTGGCCATATATTGGCGGTCCTGCTGTCATTTTTTGGGATGCCAAGGCATCTGATTTGAAAAGTTTGAAGGTAACATCACAATTTAAGATATATATAGATGTTTTGAAAAAGTCAACTATTAAAGGACAGACTAAAAATGCGTTAAATATTGTTACAACGGCTAATGTTACAGATATTAGTGCTATAACAAAATATGCCAATAAGCATGGTGTGGAAGTTAACCATCTTGTGTCCTACTATTACTACTCCTTTTTTGGTGGAGGATCTTATTTTGAATTAAAACGCAGGGACCATCATGGCCCAGGAAACTTTACTGATGTATCTCCGACAACGAAGTCGTATTTTTTTGGTCAAGATGGAGTTAAAATAGATTGACAATTATGAAATTTGGATGGTGTATAGCTTTGACTTTATTATTTGTATTTACAATGTGTGCTCAAAACACTTTAGATTTAAATAGTACTTATATGGATAATAAAATTTCAAAAAACCTTGATAGAGATGGCTATTCTTTAATAAAATTGGAGTTGATAAATGATTCTATTCAAGTCTATTTTAAAGATGATGAGGAAAGTATAATTCTATTTGAACCTCAGAATAAGGGTAGTAGTTCTTTTGACAATTATCTAGAGTTTACCAAAGTAATTATAAATAAGTATGTAAAAAATGATTCCTATTTGGAAAGTTATACTGATATAGTTCCTTTTAATCCTCTATATCTGAGATACAATTTTGTTTTCAATAAAGACAAGGTTTTAAACCTCAAGAAAACAAAACATCAATTTCTTGAGAAGTTGAATTCACTTGTTGGATTTAAAACCAGTAATGTTAGTGAGGGATTTATTGAACAACTTAATAGAAAACTTAATCATTACACCTATTCAAAGGAAGCTCATTTACATCAGATGGAATTACCACTTCTTGTTTTTATTTGCCAATACGTTATGGATAAATATAATGGTGAATTGGTTATAAGAAGAGCGGAAAATGATTTAATGGATTCATTCTTTGTACCTGATGTTAAAGTTAATAATGTTGAGCTCAATCTAAACAAAAGACTTTTTAGGTATCTATATCATCCAGAAATGGATAAAAATACCAAACCGATTGATATTGAGGCTTTTTTGTATTTGATAGATTTTTTAATCAAGGGCAATATTTCAGTAAAACGGGAAAGTAACGAGTAATACGATGTACCGTCCTCCTCGCTCCCGCTAGTCTGTGACTAGTGGGCGCTACGAGTAGAAGCAAAATAATGTAAAAGCCAGTTCTTTAATAAGAGCTGGCTTTTTTCTTTACAACCCTTATTGCTTTCAATGTGGTAATCTAGAAGCGTTTTTAGCGGTATGTTTTCATTGTAAGAGATATCATACTTGCCACTCGTTCTTATGAAACCATATCGGATTGATATTCATAGAAAACCCTTGACATTTTTTCCAATTTTTGTTTGATAATAGGTTTGGTTACCGATGAAAAACCCATGACCAGACCCTTTTCCGTTTTCTTTTTGATAAAATATTTACTATAAGGAAATGAGATGATTTCTTCTTTCATCAACATTTTGGAAACCTCGATATCATTCCCCGCTCCCGCTAGTTTGTAACTAGTGGGATAGCACAAACATATAATACTATACAAAGCCAGTTCTTACAGAACTGGCTTTTTTCAGTTAAAGTAGCTCTAGATAGGTATGCTTTACTATTACCCGCAATGCTTTTTCAGGTGCATGAATAGTAAATTGCAACACCAATTTTTCGACATCCAATTCCAATATGCCCCCCCGCTACCGCTAGTCTGCGACTAGTGGCGGTATGAGTAAGAATGGTAAAAAAAGAAGCCACGGTGTAAACTGTGGCTTTTACCTTATAAGCAAAAATTCCTCAATTATAAACCAGCAACAGACATAGGTCAATCGAAACCAGAAAATCAAAAAACGGAACTCTATCTTTTCTATATGAGCAGAAACTATAAGTTCCATAATCCAGCCGGGGTCTATTTTGTTTCCTTTGCAACCATCCATTGGATAGATGTATTTACCCGACAGATATATTTTGAGGTATTGGCAAAAAGTGTTGATTATTGTAGAAGAGAAAAAGGAATGGAACTTTTTGCCTATTGCTTTCTGCCAAGCCATGTGCACCTTATTTTCCGTTCTGCAGACCTACATCCTTCTGAGCTATTACGGGATTTTAAAAAACATACTGCTAAAGAAGTAACAAAGGCTATCAAAGAAAATCCTCAAGAAAGCAGAAAAGAATGGATATTGGAACTATTTAAAAAAGCGGGTGAGGAAAAAGGGAATATTACTAAATATCAATTTTGGCAGCACCACAACAAGCCCATTGAATTATGGAGTACTACAGTGATAAAACAAAAGGTGGATTATATCCATAAAAACCCTGTGGAAATTGGATTTGTTGTCCGACCGGAAGACTGGAAATACAGCAGCGCCAGAAATTTTAGCGGTGATACCTCGATTTTGTCAATTGATGAAATGGGTTTTTTGGGTTAGATTTAACCACCAGTTACAAACTGGCGGTAGCGGGGGGGATTGTGTCAATGGTAAATTCGACGGAGATAAACTTTTAAGTTTTGTTTTAGAAAGGCAAGCTAAATGGAAAAAGGCTAGATAATTTTTTTCTCTGTTACTGGTCAAAGACTAGTGGTTTAGAAAACCAACAACAGCAGTTCATTTTTGAGCTGCTGTTTTTCTTTACAACTGTTATTGTTTTCAATGTGGTAATCTAGAAGCGTTTTTAGCGGTATGTTTTCATTGTAAGAGATATCATACTTGCCACTCGTTCTTATGAAACCATATCGGATTGATATCCATAGAAAACCCTTGACATTTTTTCCAATTTTTGTTTGATAATAGGTTTGGTTACCGAAGAAAAACCCATGACCAGGCCCTTTTCCGTTTTCTTTTTGATAAAATACTTACTGTAAGGAAATGAGATAATTTCTTCTTTCATCAACATTTTGGAAACCTCGATATCATTCACATTTTCAGGGAGTTTGGCCATTACATGCAGTCCATGGTTTGCGGCTTGTATTTTAAAGGTATCATCAAAAACATGTTGAAATTGGTCCACAAAAAACTGTTTGCGTTCCTTGACCACTTGCACCACTTTACGTAAATGCTGGCTGAGATAATCTTTTTCGATAAAATCAGACATGACCCGTTGTGTAGCAGGGGAAATAAATCGTAATGATTGCTCAAACATAGCCTTGATGCTATCGATATAATGTGGAGGGGCAATCAAATAGCCTAATCTTATCGAGGGGTGCAATATTTTATTGAAGGTGCCTTGGTAAAAAACCCTATTGCCTTTGTCCAAACCATATAACGAGGCAATTGGGGTTTCCCAGTTACTAAACTCATTATCATAATCGTCTTCAATAATCATCATATTGTTTTCTTCTGCCCAATCCAAAAGTTCCAATCGTCTTTTAAGGCTCATTTGAACCCCAGTAGGATATTGGTTGGAAGGTGTAGTGAAAATCAATTTGCCTCTTTTCAATTTAACATGGCTCAAACTATCCAAAGACAGACCTTCGGAATCAATAGCCGCGGGAATAATCTTGGCTTTTAGGCTTTTAAAAACAGCCAGAGCATTGGCATAGGTTGGGTTTTCCACAACCACTTCATCCTTTTTATTCAAAAGCAAATCCCCAATAATGGACAAAGAATGCAGTGAACCCGTTACGATAATAATTTGGGAATAATCACATTGTATGTTCCTATATAGTTTTAGGTAATCCGCAATGTTCTGTCTCAGACAATCCAAGCCAAGTGTATGGCTGTATGACATATCGGAATATCGAATATCCTTCCAATATTTATTGGTTAAATTTTGCCACTGCCGAACGGGAAAAACATCCAATGGCGGTAAACCGGGTCTAAAAGCAATGCCTTTGTTATGCCCTCTGTTCATTATGGATATGTTGGAACCGAAATGTTCTGCTCTTTCCGAAATCTTGGGATATTGGGTAATTCCTTTTTGCGTCCTTAGACTGTACCGGATCTTTTTGTCCTTAATATCATTTACATAATATCCCGAACCTTGCACCGCATACACATAATTTTCCATGCAAAGAATTTCATAAGCTTTGATTACCGTACTGCGTGATACTTGCATGTCTTCGGCCAGTAATCGGGTTGGAGGCAGTTGATATCCTTTTACCAGTCTCTTTTTCTTTATGGCACTTATAAACGCATTGGATAGCTTCATATAAAGACTATCCTTTCCTTTATTTGGATTAAAACCGTGGGATATAAGTAAGCTATTGAGTTTGGTCTTCAAAATTGAAATGCATTGAAAAAAAAAATTGGTATGGGAAAGGTAGAAAAACATTTTATATTATTGATTTATATCTTTTAAATGACTAAATATTAAACATTTAGAAAAACATGATAACAGTATTACAAATTGGATTAGGGCCTCTCGGGCAACAAATTGGTAGGTACATTTCAGAAAAAGAAAGCATTTGTACGGTTGCAGCCGTAGATATCGACAAACAATTGGAAGGAACTGATTTTGGAAAGCTTATGAATGGGGAATCCTCCAATGTCTTGGTTGAGAACTCCGTTGAAAATGCAGTGCAAAAACTTAAGGCAAAACCGGATGTTGCTATCATAACTACAGTTTCCAGTGTGAAAAAACTGGAAACTCAAATCGAAGAAGTAGCACAGCAAGGAATTCCTATAGTGTCTACCTGCGAAGAACTCTCTTTTCCTTGGGAAGAAAATCCAGAGTCAAGTAAAACTATTGATGCTATTTGTAAGAAACACAACATAGCGTGCCTTGGCACTGGGGTAAACCCCGGCTTTTTAATGGACTATTTACCATCAGTACTAAGTTCGGTTTGCAAGAATATCGATAGTATTTTGGTCGAGCGTATCCAGGATGCAACCCCTAGACGGATTCCTTTCCAGAAAAAAATCGGAGCCGGATTGGACCTTAATTCCTTTAAAGCCAAAGAAGCTGAAGGCACCCTTAGACACGTAGGCCTCAAAGAATCCGTATATTTCTTGGCCGAGAGCATAGGGCTTCAACTTGATAAGGTAACGGAAGACCTTATTCCGGTAGTTGCGGAGAATGATTTAAAAACTCCTTCAATGGAAATTCAAAAAGGTGACGCGCGAGGGGTACAACAGATTTCCCACGGCTATCAGAATGGAACCTGCAAAATAGAAATGCATTTCAAAGCCGCGGTTGGTGAACCAAGGTCCTATGATAGAATTACGGTAAAAGGTGTTCCTTCATTCACCTCTGAAATTGATACGGGTATAAATGGGGATATTGCCACATGCGCTATTACCATAAATGCGGTAAAAAGCATATTAAGAGCAGCTCCTGGACTGCATACAATGGCCACTATTGGTGTCCCAGGATATCTAAATTAAAAGAAATCGACAACAAAATTTTTAGCTGTTTAAATGGCCAACTATCCTGAAAAAGTATACATAAACGGAAAAATCGTTCCACACAATGAAGCCCAAATATCAGTTTTTGACAGGGGCTTTTTGTTTGGTGATGGAATCTATGAAGTAATGGTTCAAATTGGTAAAACGTTTTTTTATGGCAAGGAACATTTACTCAGACTGGCAAGCTGTCTTGAGAAAATAAATCTAGATTTTGATGTTTCTACACTGCCTAAAGAAATTGAAAAATTACTTTTCGCTTCCAAACTAAGCGATGTGGATTGTTTGGTATATATGCAGGTTACCCGCGGAGTCGCTGTTAGAAAACATGCATTTCCAAAGTCTGCCAAACCAACCATTGTCATGTATGCCATTCCATTGACATTACCGGACATTAACCAGAAAAGTATTGACGCAATCACCACAGAAGATAGTAGGTGGCACAGATGCGATATAAAGACAACTTCACTTCTAGGCAACGTAATGGCCAATGACAAAGCAGCGGAGCAAGAATCGTACGAAGCTATCTTTATAAGATATGGAAGGATAACAGAAGCGTCCCATTGTAATGTCTTTTTTGTAAAAAACGATATTGTTTATACGCATCCGGCGGATACTAATATATTGGATGGTATTACGAGACAGATTGTATTGCAGTTATGTGAAAAGATGGCTATTGAAGTGAGGGAAGAGGCCGTTCTTATAGAAAATCTAGCCAAAATGGATGAAGCATTCCTAACGGGCACAACAACCCAGGTTGCATCAATAGGTAGGATTGATGAACACTCCTTTACCTCAGATGGCAACATTGGTCCCATTACCAGGCAATTGCAACAGGCATTTTTGGATGTAAAGGGGACCTATAAAGGAACGTTATAAGTGCGCATTGCTCCATATATTTATCAAAGATATTTCCATATAAAACTAACATTATGAAAAGTAAAGTAGCATTTCAATTGATTTTCGGAGTGGTCCTTTTTCTCGGATGTAACAATCCGGAATATGACATCCTTATTTTAAACGGTGACATTTATGATGGCTCTGGCAGTGCGGCGTTTAAAGCCGATATCGCTATAAAGGATTCAGTCATCGTTGGTATTGGTGACCTATCAGAATTTAAGGCGACTCGCATAATTGATGCAAAAGGCATGGCGGTTGCTCCAGGTTTTATTGACATGCATGCGCATTTAGATCCCATATTGAATTTATCCGATTGCGAAAGTCACGTACGACAAGGGGTTACTACCGCCTTGGGAGGCCCTGATGGGGGCAGTCCCTGGCCCATTAAGACTCATCTGGACTCTTTGGATAAAATTGGTGTTGGAATGAACATAGCATATTTGGTCGGACACAATCAAGTGCGGAAAAATGTTATGGCATTGGAAAATAGGGCTCCCACTGAAGAAGAATTGGAAAAGATGAAAGAACAAGTGAGCCAAGCAATGGAGGAAGGTGCTTTTGGTATCTCAACTGGACTCAAATATCTTCCCGGAGCTTTTTCCAAAGTGGATGAAGTAATAGAATTGTCAAAAGTAGCATCTTCAATGGGCGGTATTTATACATCCCATCTAAGGGAGGAAGGCTTGGGGCTCTTTGATGCTGTAGAAGAAGCAATTAGTATATCTGAAAAGGCTGAAATCCCGGTTATTTTGACCCATCACAAAGCCATTGGAAAGCCAATGTGGGGGAAAAGTACGGTCACCTTGGCCATGGTGGATTCAGCACGTGCAGCAGGATTGGATATCAAATTGGATCAATATCCATATAATGCAAGCCACACCGGTATTTCCGTCCTTATTCCCGGTTGGGCCAGGGCTGGTGGTAATGAAGCCTTTATAGAACGTGTTCAAAATCCTGAATTGAGAGATAGTATAAAATCTGGAATCATATTCAACATTTTGAATGATAGAGGTGGCGAAGACTTAAAACGAATTCAATTTGCCAAGGTAAAATGGAATCGAAATCTGGAAGGAAAAACACTGGAGTATTGGTGCCAATTAAAAGGTCTTGAACCAACCCTTGAAAATGGAGCCGATTTAGTCATTGAAGCCCAAGTGAATGGTGGGGCATCTTGCATATACCATGCTATGCATGAAGAAGATGTTGAACGAATCATGAAACATCCGCAAACCATGATTGCATCTGATGGGAGACTTGTGCGACCAGGGCAAGGGCACCCGCATCCTAGATGGTATGGTACCTTCCCACGTGTGTTGGGGCATTATGTAAGGGAAAAATCTGTAATTACACTACCAGAAGCAATTTATAAGATGACGCAACTACCGGCCTCTTCTCTAGGGTTGACCAATAGAGGAAGTATTAAAGAGAACATGATGGCCGACCTTGTTATTTTTGACCCCAATACAATAATTGATAAGGCTACATTCGAAGAACCTCATCAATATCCTGAGGGTATTCATTTTGTGTTGGTCAATGGACAAGTTTCTATCGATGAGTCAAAGTTCAAAGGCTTGAAGGCAGGTAAGGTATTGCGAAAAAAACATTAATTTGGAATTATTTCAAAAGAAAAAAGGGATGCAAATTGCATCCCTTTCAAGCATGAGAAAACTAAGCTAACTCAAAACTAACTACTAAACTTTCTCATTGATTAACAGGTGTTGGCGTAAACAAATCCGGTATCGGGTTCGGTAAATTACCATTATTGTTAATCTCTTCCTGTGCATACAGAAAACGCTGTGGATTAACTGTAGTAGTCGTATTGTTCAAAGGAAAAGGTACCAAAAGGTCAGTTTCCGCACGCAATCTTCTTACATCGTTAAAAGGCATGTAGGTACTATAGCCCGTAACATATCTTTCTTCGATGATTTCACGTAGTACTGCCCTATCGGTAGCAATGTTATCAGGATTTTCCATTCCTCCTGCTTCAAAATCTGCTAATACATAGGCATCATATAGGAAGGTCTCATCTCCATTGATCAGGTTAAATGCAGCACCTGTATTCAGATAAGCCCTAAGCTCATTCAATTTATCGATTGCACCTTGCACATCATTGTTCGCCCTTATCAAACATTCCGCCCAGATGAGAACGTTTTCCTCATAGCTTACCAATTTCATCGGTGTAGTGGCATCATCAATTCCGCCAGTCTGGTCACCATCTCCGCTTATGTAAGAGTAATTTCTTCGTGCGGTTTCATCAGTTTTAGCATTATTTCTACTGTTAACATTGGCTGGGTCAATCAAATCCCTATAAAATGCTCCATCTCCCGTCATATCCCCTGCTCTACTACTGTTTACAAAGTTGAAGAGAATATTACTGTTACCAGGAACATCTCCAATTGGATTATAGGACATTGTTCCTGCGCTACTGCTAATTCCATTTACGACATTCGCCAATGCCTGCGCATATTGCTTGGTCTGTAAGAAATAGCGAGCTTTCAATGTATATGCCGCAGTAACCCAGCTATCAGCATCTCCACCGAAATAATTGTCCTGACTATTGGTAACGCTAGTTGTTGACCCATTCTGTAATTTAGGAATGGCATTGTCCAGCAAGGTTTGCAAAGCAGCATAAACTTCTGCTTGTCCATCCAACGTTGGATCTTCTGAATTTACACCTGGGTCATCAGGGACTGCAGTGGAGTAAGGGATATCTCCAAACAGAGATGCTGCTGTACCAACGGCCATGGCTTCATTAACGTCAATGATTCCTTGCAAAATTCCCACATCTGGGGAGATTCTACGAATCTCTTTGTTCTGAACCAATATTCCATTGTACAAATGCCCCCAAACGGCGTTGGAGTCTCCAGGTGTGTAATCATAATTATATAAGGTCTGTTGTACCAATTGTAAGCCTATCAAACCTCCTGTGTAATACATACTTGTTCTAGCCAATTGTCCTTGTTGAACCTGGGCATTGGCCAATAATGTTCCGGCAAGCATTAGGTCCCCCGAAGGTAGTTCCACCAATTGATTTGGATTTTCATTTACATCTAGGTAATCGTCACATGCCGTTGCCGATGTTAGAAAAATCAATGATAAAATTATTTTATATATAGATTTCATAGTTTCCTGCATTTAAAAATTAAAATTGATTCCAAAAGCATACGTTCTCGATCCAGGATTAGAGAAGTAATCCAATCCACGGGCCCTGCCCACACCAAACTGGTTAATATCAGGATCAATTCCGACTACATCTGACCAGATAATCAGGTTTCGCCCGGATGCCGTAAACTGCACAGAACTCAAGCCTGTAGCCTTCTGGAATTTCTGTGAATTTAAGGTATAGGTCAATGATAGTTCCCTGAGTCGGGTCCAACTTCCATCTTCTACAGCAAATTCATTCAACTTTCCATCTCCAAAACCATATAGAGATGTGTAGTAATCCTCATCAAGAAGTACATTCCCACCGCCAAAATTTCCAACATTACCTCTCACAACGGAACCGGCAGGGAAAACATCCCCGTCAAAATTCACCAAATCTTCGGTTAGGGTAATGGTATTACCCACATCTGAGTGTGTTCCGAAGAAAGATAAAATAAATCGGGTTCGCTGTGCCAGGTCATTTCCTTGACTGGTATCAAAAGATGCCGCCAGAGATAGATTCTTATATGAAAGGTCAAACTGTAGACCTCCTCTCCAATCAGGATTAGGATCACCCACAATCAAGTTGCCACCTGTGTCCACCTGAGGAAATCCATTGGCGTCCAACACCAAACTTCCATCGGCATTTCTAAGGGCCCCTTGAGTATACAAGACTCCTAGAGGTTCTCCGTCAATAGCAACCGATTCTATGGATGTACCTTCTGAAAATTCTTGAATAAATTCGCCTTCACCATTTACACCTCTTACTATATTTTCATTGGTACTATAGTTCAGGGCAATGGAACCTCTCCAATCATCTTTTCTCAAGAAGTCATATCTGAACTCAATTTCAAGCCCGTCGTTTTCTATGGTGGCCCCGTTCGCATAGATCTCATCAAAACCAAGAGAAGGAACCAAAGCAAGGTCTAAGAGTACATCCTCGGTTTTATTAGTGTAATATGTTGTGGACAAGCCTATTCTATTTCTTAGGAATCGCAAATCCAAACCTACTTCGTACTCCGTTTTAATCTCAGGTTTTAAGTTGGAGTTTCCTAAACGTTCGTCCAACTGAAAACCACCTCCGAAGTTCTCCAAAGCAATCTCATCTGAGAAGGAGGAAAAAGTACCTACCTCAAAAACTGTTTGTTCCCTGTGTGCTATGGGCACGTTTGCCACCTGGCCATATGCCAATCTGATCTTACCAAATGATAAGGGTCCTGAATCTTTTAAGGCCTTGGTAAAGGTCCAACCCAATTCTGCACTTGGGTAAAAGAATCCATTGTCCGATGATGGTAGAACAGAATGTTTTTCATAGGCACCACCCAATTGCAATATCAACTGGTCTGCATAGTCAAAATTCGCAGTACCATAGAAACGGATGTTTCGTCTGCTGGTTCTGGTGGTCTCAGAACCTATATTTTCCCTTGCGGATAGCTCAGAAGCATCCAATGGGTTCCTGAAGTTGGCAATAAAATTGTCTGCCTCTGTAAAAATTCGTTTACGTCTTCTATCATTAATACCGAAACCAACAATGACATTGGTATTTAAGTCCTTTGTCAATTTGTAGTTGAAGTTAGTAATGAGGTCTCCATTAAATTCCTCATTGTTTATGGTCTCATCATTTAACAAACCAAACCTTCTTGCCGCGCCTGCGGTATAGTATGGAAAAAAGTAAACCCTTGTGTCCACATAAAAATCCACGCCACCCCTAATCAAGGTGCTTATATTGTCGTTCCATTGATAGGAAACTTCTCCGGTACCTATCAATCTGTTTACTTTAGCCGTACTTTCTTGTTCCTTAACCGTCCATAACGGGTTATTATAGATGACATTATCACTGCTTCCAAGGGACCTTCTATAGCCACGATGCCTACTTGGAGTAATAGAACCTGAGCTGCTATGATAGTTGCCGATATAATCGGATTGGTCAAAATCCGGTGATGTACGCAGAAGTCCTAGATAGAGACCAGCGGTATTGGAACCCTGTTGCGTTCTATTGGAGCCAGTGTGTACATAATTTGCCTTAAAATTTGTTCTTAACTTATCCGTTAAGTTTTGTGTGAGGTTAACTGTAAAGTTTGTCTTTTTATAAAAACTACTTTTAACTATACCTTCCTGATTAACATGAGCCGCACTTATGTAGTAGGTTCCTTTTTCATTTCCACTGCTTACGGAAATTTTGTTGTCATAGGTTATACCAGATTGGAAAACCTGATCAAAGTTTCTATCAGTAAATATTTCCTGGGAGTTCTTTTGGGCAATGGGATAAATAATATTATCGGAAACCAAGGATTCAAAGAATTGACCGGAAGTATCCACATCGTCAGCACCACCGGCTCTTTCTGAAATCCGATCCCCCCAAGATCTTTGGGCATCAGCAGCAAAGCTACCTCCATTTCCCTGTCCAAAAGTGGTTTGCAAAGGATGCTTAATTGAAATTTGATCAATAGAAACACCAGTGGAGTAGTTAACATTGAATTTACCCGCTTTACCTTTTTTGGTGGTGATTACAATTACCCCATTCAAAGCTCTTGACCCATATAGGGCACCTGCAGAAGCTCCTTTAAAAACCTGAAACGATTCGATATCTTCCGGGTTAATATCGTTTAACCTGGACTGTTGTGATACACCAGCTGATTGATCATCATCCCCCGATCCTGCAAGGTTGTCATTGTTCAATGGAATACCATCTACAACAATTAAAGGTTGGCTTGATCCGCTTAATGAACTTGTCCCCCTAATCTGAATGTTGGAACCCGCACCAGGATCACCCGATGTGGCGTTTATTGATACCCCTGCAGCTTTACCTGCAATACCATCAATAATTTTATTCTCCACAGGTTGTACCAATTTATCCGCGTCAATTTTGGAATAAGTAGATGCCAGCTTATCACGCTGTTCTACAAAACCTAATGCTGTTACCACAACCTCTTTCAAACTCTCGGCATCTTGTACCAAGATAAAGTTTATTGTTGTGTCCGAGTCCACAGTTCTTTCTTGTGTACTATAACCAATATAGGAGACCACAAGTGTCTCTCCTTGGTTTACTTCAATGGTGTAGTTACCATCAAAATCCGTCGTAGTCCCATTGGTAGTTCCTTTGACAAAAACAGATGCCCCAGGTAACGGACCTGTGTCATCGGAGACTGTACCAGAAATTGAAATCTGGGAATGCCCAATCCCCACCGTAAAACATGCCAGTAGGAACGTAAAAAATGATTTTCTCATAGATTTAGTAATTAGATAGTTGCTATTTAGTTGTTATTAATTAGTAGTTTCATCATTTCATGTGCTGATACTTTTCCTTTTAGGGTTATAAAATCTCTTGGGGTCTCATCCCCTATCTCATAGGTGATTCCTACCGCATTGAAGCGCTTTAAAAACCAACCTTTTGATACTGGTCTAGTGCTTACAGCACTTTTCTCATTTACTTTATAATCAGGAATGTTTGCTTCCAATTGGGTAAACCAATCTGAAACAAAACTTGGTAAATTGGTACTTTCTCGTTCAATATTGGTGTAAAAGACATCATGCCAAGTTGAATGAAAGTCCAAACCCAACAATACCTTTACCCCTTCTTCTTGAACAATCTGTTCTATTTGATGTACGACCGCTGAAATTTCTGGTTGGTGATACTTACTCCAATCCCTATTTAAATCTACCCCTCCGGCATTGTGTCTCCAATGTCCGAGATCCACCCCATCCGGATTCATTAAAGGAAAGGCGAGAATCCTATATTTTTCAAGAAAAGCATTTGTTAGTTTTCCGCTCTCCAAAAGAGCTTCCAGAAAACTTTGAAATGCCAAGAAACCGGTTACCTCCGGAGGATGCTGCCGGGTAAGCAATACAATAATATCTTTGTTATTTTTTGATCCGTTATAGATGTCCATCATTGGGATATCTCTTCCTAAATGGGTTTTTCCAATTATATGCAACCTTGATACAGACTCATGCTTTTTTGATACCGAGCTATACCATTCTTTGACCTTTTGGGTATTTATGACCTCTTGTGCTGCAATAAGGGCCGTATCCTTGGAAATGTTAAACTTTAGAGTGGTGATGCTATCTTCTTTCGACAACATTAATGAATCGGCCTGTTGCCAAAGTCCGTTACCGATTTGATATTTAGGAACATATCTATGTTTGTAACCTTTTGGGTATTCGAATTGGAAATAGGTAGTTCTTGAGGACTTCCCCCAAGTTTTAAAAGCAAAATATGCACTGTTGTTTATTGGAATGTTCTCTGGCTTTATTTTTAAAACTATAGTGCTATCATTCTTAATACCTATACCGTTGAGTCGTGCACTGGGAAAGTCGTTGCTGACATAAATTTCCATTTCAGGCACATATTCAACCCTTTTATTCTGAAAGGTTATTGGTTTGTCCTTTGTGTCTACCTTATTTGGAAATTTTATACTTCGAGAGCTTGAGCAAGAAACTATAAAAACAATAAGGCCTATGACCAAAATAGGACGAGAAAATCTCATGTGGCTCAGCATGGATTCAAGTGGTTTTAAGCTAGTTAGTTATAATAAAGAAAAGTTAAATTTTGATCCAGCCTACAGACCAATTCTTGGTTTAAAAGCATACCAATTTGGAGGAAGAAATATGGGAGGGTAAATCCCGATGTATTTTTACTTTGTTTACAACTGCTTATATTGATAAAGAATGTTGATTTACAAAAAGAAAGGTATTCAGAATTTCATTTACTCAATTCTAGGGAAGTAAATTCCGGAATTTGAAAAAGTAATCACAACTCCAATTGTCTTCCAATTAGCAGTTATATAATCCACTTAATTTCTAAAAAAACAATTTTTTAGAAATATTTTGACTTACTATAGAGCTTCCTCCATTATTTTTTCCACAACTTCTGGATTAAGCAGGGTTGAAATATCCCCAAGATTGCTGGTATCTTTTGAAGCAATTTTTCTTAAAATACGTCGCATGATTTTTCCACTTCGAGTTTTCGGCAATCCTGGCACAAATTGAATTTTATTCAATTTGGCAATAGGACCTATATGTTCGGTAATCATTTGGTTGATTTCCTTTTTTAGATTGTCACGGTCTCGTGATTCTCCTGTTTCCTTTAAAATAACATATCCATAGAGTGCGTTACCCTTAATATCATGCGGAAAACCAACAATAGCAGATTCAGCTACCGCAGGGTGTTCATTGATGGCATCTTCAATAGGTGCTGTACCTAAATTATGTCCTGAAACTATAATTACATCATCCACTCTACCGGTTATTCGATAATAGCCTACCTCATCTCGTAGAGCGCCGTCTCCAGTGAAATACTTCCCTTTAAAAGCAGAAAAATAAGTGTCTTTGTACCGTTCATGGTCTCCCCAAATGGTTCTGGCCATAGAAGGCCATGGAAATTTGATGCAAAGTCGACCGTCGACTTGATTACCTTTTATTTCCTTTCCGTTTTCATCCATTAACGCAGGTTGTACTCCAGGCATGGGTAAGGTTGCATATGTTGGTTTTGTTGGAGTTGAAAATGGTATGGGTGAAATCAATATGCCTCCAGTTTCCGTCTGCCACCAGGTATCCACTATGGGGCATTTTTTCTCTCCCACATGGTCATTATACCAATGCCATGCTTCCTCATTAATCGGCTCTCCCACGGTGCCCAGCACTTTCAAACTAGAAAGATTATGATTGGCAACAAAATCCAAATTCTCTTTGGCCAAAGCTCTAATCGCTGTGGGCGCTGTATAAAATTGCGTCACCTTGTGTTTTTCAACAATTTCCCAAAACCTTCCGAAATCAGGATAGGACGGCACTCCTTCAAACATTACGGTTGTCGCTCCGTTTACCAATGGCCCGTAGACAATATATGAGTGACCCGTAATCCAACCAATATCTGCCGTACACCAGTATATATCGTCCTCTCGGTATTGGAATACATTTTTAAAGGTGAATGCCGTATAAACCATATAACCAGCTGTCGTGTGCATCATTCCTTTGGGTCGTCCTGTTGAACCAGAGGTGTACAGAATAAACAAAGGGTCTTCAGCATCCATTATTTCGGGAGCACAATCTGAATAGGCACTGTCCAGTAAAGGCTGCAACCATTGATCGCGCCCATTTTTCATCGGTATGTCTGCATTGGTTCTTTTGGCAACCAATACCGTGTTAACTCCAGGGCATTGTTCCAAGGCATCATCTACAATTCCTTTGAGGTCTATAGTTTTGCCGCCTCTGTACGACCCATCGGAAGTAAGTACCATTTTTGCATCACAATCATTTATACGAGTTGCCAACGCTGTTGATGAAAATCCTGCAAAAACCACAGAATGCACAGCACCAATTCTGGCACAGGCCAATATGGAAATTGCTAGTTCGGGAATCATAGGTAAATAAATTACCACCCTATCCCCTTTTTTAATTCCATTATCCTTTAAAACATTTGCGAATTTGCACACACGCTCGTGAAGCTGTTTGTAGGTAATATGTTCGGCCTCCTCTTCTGGATTGTTGGGTTCAAAAAGTATGGCCGTTTTATCGCGTCGAATTTGAAGATGTCTATCTAAACAGTTTTCCGTGATATTCAATTTTGCTCCTTCAAACCATTTCACCTCTGGCTTGGAAAAATCCCACTCCAAAACGTTATCCCATCGCTTTCGCCAAACAAAATGTTCCTCTGCAATTTCTTCCCAAAAAGCCTCTGGATTTCTGACTGATTTTCTATATACCTGAAAGTACTCTTCCAGATGTTTGATGTGGTAGTTGCTCATGCGGTGTCCTCAAAATTTGTGAGCTTTAAATTTAGCAAAAAAGAGGCTGCAAATTCATTTTTAAGAGGTTTATCGACCTAAGTGATACCTATCACTGCTATTCACAGAATTGCATCGACGAATAACATAAACTCAGAGATTTCCGCACTACAATAACGGCCTTTCACGATTTCATTTTTGAGTCAAAAAGGCTGAATTCATTGTAAAGGAGTATTTTTTATGTTTAGTGTTCAATGGCCTCGCCTGCCCCACTTGGAATTCTAATATTCTCCACGATGTCCTGAACCGACTCTGGAGGAGGTGCATAAAACCTAGAAACCACAAGTGCTATACCGAAATTAAAAAGCATTCCAACAGTTCCAAAACCTTCTGGTGAAATTCCAAACCACCAGTCATTTGGAGTGCTGTTTTCCGGGTCTCCAATCCACCCTAATTTAAACCTAGCGATATAATAGGTAGTAATTCCCAAACCAGCTATCATTCCCGAAATGGCTCCTTCCCGATTCATGCGTTTGCTAAAAATACCCATGACAATGGCTGGGAAGAACGAAGAAGCTGCTAGACCAAATGCCAATGCGACCACTGAAGCCACAAAACCAGGAGGATTGATACCAAAATATCCCGCAACGATTACTGCAAGTACTGCCGAAAGTCGGGCTATTAGCAATTCTTTTTTGTCTGAGATATCTGGAGCAAACTGTTTTTTAATCAAATCATGGGAAATTGAAGTAGAAATTACCAAAAGTAGTCCTGCGGCGGTTGATAAAGCTGCGGCCAAACCTCCTGCAGCAACCAAAGCAATAATCCAATTGGGTAAACCTGCTATTTCCGGGTTAGCCAGAACTGTAATATCACGATCTACATACAATTCATTCGCTGTATTGCTTGCATTTGAAATTCTACGTTGTCCGTGTTCTCCTCTGGCATCAATAAAAATTGGTTTCCCTTCTGTGGCATCACCAGGGAGGTATTGAATGTTTCCATCACTGTTTTTATCGATCCAAGCGATCAATCCTGTGTCTTCCCATTTGGTAAACCATGAAGGTATTTCTTTATAAGGCGTATTCTCAACTGTTTCCATCAAGTTGGTACGGGCAAACACTGCTATAGCGGGAGCTGTTGTATAGAGAATTGCAATAAACAACAACGCATAACCTGCCGATTTACGTGCATCTTTTACCTTGGGAACAGTAAAGAATCTAATAATAACATGGGGTAATCCTGCGGTACCCAACATCAATGCCGCAGTAATAAAAAATACATCTATAGTTGACTTTGAGCCATCAGTATAGGCGGTGAATCCAAGGTCTGTCATCAATCCATTCAACTTATCCAATAGGTAAACTCCGTCCTCACCAGCAGAACCAAATCCTAACTGCGGAATCGGATTTCCGGTAGCCATTATTGAAATGAATATAGCTGGCACCATAAAGGCAAAAATGAGCACACAATATTGGGCCACTTGGGTATAGGTGATTCCTTTCATTCCTCCCAAAAAGGCATAAAATAAAACAATTACCATGCCTATATAAACCCCTTGATTTTCTGTTATCTCCAAGAAGCGCGAGAAAACCACACCAACGCCACGCATTTGTCCGGCAACATAGGTAAAGGACACAAAAAGAGCGGCTACAACCGCTACTGTACGCGCCACATTGCTGTAATAACGATCTCCGATGAAATCAGGAACGGTAAATTTCCCAAATTTTCGAAGATAAGGGGCAAGCAATAAGGCCAACAGTACATAACCGCCTGTCCAGCCCATCAAATACACTGAACCGTCGTAACCTTCAAATGCTATGATTCCTGCCATACCCAAAAAAGAAGCTGCTGACATCCAATCCGCTGCAGTCGCCAATCCGTTTGCCAAGGGAGAGACGCCGCCTCCTGCTACATAAAATTCCTTTGTGGAACTGGCTCTAGACCAAATGGCTATTCCAATATATAATGCAAAAGTGATTCCGACAATAATAAACGTCCAAGTTTGAATTCCCATAGCTTATTCGTTTACCTTGTATTTTTTATCCAGTTTATTCATTAAACGGACATAAATGAAAATGAGGAATACAAAAACGTAGATGGAACCTTGTTGCGCGAACCAGAAGCCTAACTTAAAACCTCCTAAACGAATGGTATTTAGTTCATCAACAAGAAGAATCCCAAATCCGTAAGAGACCAAAAACCAGATGGAGAGAAGGATGGCTAGATACTTTAAGTTTTCGCGCCAGTATTTTTTGCGTAGTGCTGCGTCCATTTCAAGGTTGGTTTATTTCTGAAATATATGAAATATGGGACAACTACTCCCAGAAAGCTAAAGAGGCGCACAAAATGTTGTCGGAAATTGATATTTATTACAGTGTCTTCAGATAGTCCGATACACTAGTGCCTATTCGCTCCTGAATGTTGGACACATCGGCCTTTTGAAAAGATTCTCCTGTGATACTTTCATACAATTCTATGTAGCGTTCGGAAACGGTTTCTATGTATTCATCGCTCATTTCTGGAACGGTTTGGCCTTCCAACCCTTGAAAATCATTGGAAATAAGCCATTGTCGCACAAATTCTTTGGATAATTGTTTTTGGGGTTCTCCTTTTATCTGACGTTCTTCATAACCCTCTGCATAAAAATAACGCGATGAGTCCGGAGTGTGGATTTCATCAATAAGCACTATCTCACCGTCCTTCGTTTTTCCAAATTCATATTTGGTGTCAACCAAAATCAATCCTCTTTTGGCAGCCAATTCGGTTCCCCTTTGGAAAAGTGCTTTTGTGTATTTTTCTAAAACGGCATAATCGGCTTCTGAGACAATTCCTCTTTCCAGAATTTCGGCTTTGGAAATATCTTCATCATGATCTCCTTTTTCAGCTTTTGTTGCTGGGGTGATTATGGGTTCTGGGAATTTATCATTTTCTTTCATCCCCTCTGGCATTGGCTCGCCACAAAGTATTCTTTTTCCCGCTTTGTATTCCCTAGCGGCATGCCCAGACATATAACCCCGAATAACCATTTCCACTTTGAAAGGTTCGCAGGCTACGCCTACGGCCACATTTGCATCAGGAGTCGCCATAAGCCAGTTGGGTACAATATCCTCCGTAGCTCGCATCATCTTAGTCGCAATCTGATTCAGGATTTGACCTTTATACGGTATTCCTTTGGGCATTACTACGTCAAAGGCCGACAAACGATCTGTGGCAATCATTACCAAGATATCATTTTGAAGTGTATAAACTTCTCGAACCTTTCCTTTGTAAACCGATTGTTGTCCGGAGAAATGGAAATCGGTATCCATTAATGTGTTTGGCATGCTTGATTAGTTTGTATGCTCGATATTTTTGTATGCGGCAATGACTTTCTTGACCAATTTATGGCGAATCACATCTTTATCGTCTAAATAAATGATGCTAATGCCCTGTACATTTTTTAAAATCAAAAGGGCCTCTTTTAAACCTGAGATTACACGGCGTGGTAAATCAATTTGGCCAGGATCGCCCGTCAAAAGGAATTTGGCATTTTTACCCATACGTGTCAAAAACATCTTCATTTGGGCGTGGGTGGTATTTTGTGCTTCATCTAAAATTACAAAAGCATTATCCAAGGTTCTACCACGCATAAAGGCCATGGGTGCAATCTGAATAGTTCCGTCTTCGATATATTTATCTAATTTTTCAGGAGCGATCATATCCCGAAGTGCATCATAAAGGGGCTGCATATAAGGATCTAGCTTTTCTTTCAAGTCTCCAGGAAGGAAACCCAAATTTTCACCTGCTTCAACCGCAGGTCGTGTCAAAATGATTCGTCTTACCTGCTTTTCTTTAAGGGCTTTAACGGCTAAGGCGACTCCTGTATACGTTTTTCCTGTTCCAGCAGGGCCAATGGCAAAAACCATGTCGTCCTTTTTACAGGCATCCACCAATTTGCGTTGATTAGCCGTCTGAGCCTTAATCAATCTGCCGCTGACACCATGCACCAAAACATCACCACTGCTTTTGGAAGAGCTGTAATCTTCTTGTCCATTACTTGTCAATACCCGCTCAATAGAATTTTCATCCAATTTGTTGTATTTGGCAAAATGGGCGGTAAGCATATCAAAACGTCTATCGAACTCCTCTAGCAACGCTTCATCTCCATACACTTTTATTTTGCTACCTCTGGCAACGATTTTAAGCTTGGGAAAGTACTTTTTTAACAGCTCAATATTTTCATTCCGCTGCCCAAAGAAATCTTGTGGGCTTATCTCCGTGAGTTCAATAATAAGTTCGTTCAATAAAAACGGGGTATTTAAAGGTTATTTTTGAAGAAATTTTATTCTTTCTTTTTACTTAATTTTACCTCGCAAATTTAACTAAAAATCGATTTGAACCGGGAAAAACATATCAACACTGTTGCATGGCAATAATAACCTTAACCACTGATTTTGGCCATAAGGACCACTTTGTTGGTGCAATAAAAGGGACCATTCTAAACAACTTGCCAGATGTTACCATTGTTGATATTTCGCATGAGATAAGTCCGTTCAACATTCAAGAGTGCGCCTATATATTAAAAAATGCGTATCGTTCTTTTCCTCCTGGCAGTGTTCATATCGTTGGTGTAGACTCTGAACAATCTCCAGAAAACCACCACATTGCGGTTCAGGTAGATGGTCATTATTTCATCAGTGCCAACAATGGGGTCATTTCTTTGATAACTTCGGAAATAAACCCCGAAAAGGTTGTTGAAATCAGTATTCCAGATTTTAGGCCCAGTTCATTTCCGGTAATGAATGTATTTGTGCAAGTGGCATGTCATATTGCACGAGGTGGTACCTTGGAAGTAATCGGGAAAGCTTTTAATGAATTAAAAGAGCTTCGCGAATTTGAACCAAGAATTTCAAACAATGGTAAAACAATCACCGGTAATGTTGTGTATATAGACAACTATGGCAATGTCATTACCAATATTCAAAAAAATCTTTTTGAGGCCTACCGCAATGGGCGCGAATTTGAAGTGATAGCCCGAACCAATAAAATAACTTCGATTCACAATAGCTACAATGGTATCATCAATTTTGATTTGGGAAAACCACAGCGCAAGGGACCTGGGGATGCATTGGCACTTTTCAATTCCGCCGGATATGTGGAACTTGCTATCTATAAAAGTGATTTAAACACTGTGGGTGGCGCCTCTACCCTGCTCGGTCTAAATTACAGGGATACCGTCACCATAAATTTTTTATAAATGTTGATACGCATTGTAAAACTCACTTTTAAACCCGAAAATATTCCTAGTTTTGAGCAAATCTTTCAGAAAACAAAATCAGGGATTACCAATTTTAAAGGGTGTAGTAAGGTAGAATTGTATCAAGACCTTAAAAATCCATGTATTTTTTTCACATATAGTTTCTGGGATAACGAGTCAGATTTGGAATATTATAGAAAATCAGAGTTTTTTAAAGATGTTTGGGGTAAAACCAAACTATTGTTCGCTGCAAAACCGGAAGCCTGGAGTGTCAACAAATTACAATCTTCAATCTCAATTTAATGTTCGCGATTTTTAAACGAGAGATTCGGTCTTTTTTTACTTCGCCCATAGGTTATTTAATTGTTGGGTTGTTTTTGTTACTCAACGGATTGTTTTTGTGGGTTTTTAAAGGTGACTTCAACATTTTTGAGTATGGGTTTGCTGATTTGAGCAACCTGTTTTTGTTGGCTCCATGGATATTTATCTTTTTAGTTCCCGCAATTACAATGAAAAGTTTTTCAGAAGAACGAAAAATGGGAACGCTGGAATTACTGCTTATAAAACCCATTTCCATTTGGAAACTGGTTTTAGGCAAATTCTGGGGTGCTTTTGTCCTCTGCATTATTGCAGTGCTACCCACGATTATATATGTGTTTGCAATTTCCAGTTTAGGAATTGAAGAAGGGAATTTCGATTCAGGTATCGTTCTAGGGTCCTATTTTGGGCTTTTCTTCTTGATTGCTGCCTACACGTCCATAGGTGTTTTCGCATCCACCACATCTGACAGCCAGATAATCTCTTTTATAGTTGGTATTCTTATTTGTTTTTTAATATTCAATGGGTTTGAAGCCGTTTCCTCCCTATTTTCAGATGGAGAAACGCAACAAATTGTCAGAGGTTTGGGTGCAAGAGCACATTTTGACAGTATAGCCAGAGGGATTGTGGATACACGGGATTTGATATTTTTCATTTCGCTAACACTCCTATTTCTATATCTCACCTTTCAACGTTTAAAACAATTACCGCGCTAATGGGAAAGTTCTTGATTTCAATAGCGAAAGTTTTGGTCTTGGTGATTATTCTCAATGTAATTTCCAGCTTTCTCTATGCAAGGTTTGACCTGACTGAAGATCAGCGATTTACATTGTCACAACCTTCAATCGAAGCTGCCAAAAAATTCGAAACTCCCGTTATTATTGATGTTTTGTTGGATGGGAATATTCCTCCTGAGTTCGCAAAATTAAAGGTGGAAACCTTGCAACTACTGGAATCCTTTGCAGCGCAAAACAAGAATATTCAATTCAACTTGGTAAATCCGTTGGCGGATGAGGCCCAAGCACAACAGACCATCTCCGATTTGCAACGAATAGGTCTTACTCCTGCCAATGTCACCATACGAGAAAATGGAAAGGTATCTCAAGAATTGGTTTTCCCTTGGGCAATGGTCAACTATAATGATCAAACAGAAAAGGTGCCCCTTCTCAAGAATAAATTAGGTTCTTCAATGGAGGACAAAATAAACAATTCCGTACAGCAGTTGGAATATGCATTTGCGGATGCTTTTACCAAATTGAATATCTCAGAAAAGAAACGGGTAGCTGTGATTAAGGGAAATGGAGAACTGGATGACATCTATATTGCGGATTACCTAACTACCATCCGAGACTACTATAATATTGGAGCAATTACGTTGGATTCCGTAGCGTCAAATCCGCAAAAAGTGCTGGATCAACTAAAAGCCTTTGATTTGGCATTGATTGCCAAACCAACGGAGGCTTTTTCTGATGAAGAGAAATATGTTCTAGATCAATATGTCATCAATGGCGGAAAGTCTATTTGGCTAATAGATCAGGTCGCCATGGAAGTGGATAGCATTTTCAGCGGAGGAGGGAGTGCAATGGCCATACCCAGGGAGTTGAACTTAAAAGATTTCTTTTTCAACTATGGAGTACGGATCAATCCTGTTCTCGTGAACGATTTGTATTTTACTCAAATTGTACTGGCATCAGGTGAAGGAAATGATTCACAATACAATCCCGTTCCCTGGTATTACAATCCGATGGTCTTTTCAAGAAACAACCACCCCATAAATACAAACATTGAAGCAGTCCGTTACCAATTTGCCAGCGCTATGGATATTTTGGAAAACGATTATAAGAAAACTGCCCTTCTGCTGAGCTCTCCCCTTTCAAAAACCATGGGTACTCCAAGACAGATTGGACTGGATATTTTAAATAATCCACCAGACAAAGCATCTTACACTAATGGTAATCAGCCATTGGCAGTTTTAATCGAAGGTAGTTTCCGTTCCATGTACAAGAATCGGGTAAAACCGTTATCCCTTGAAAATTCATTGGAAGAAGGCATAGAAAATAAAATGATTATCATTTCGGACGGTGATCTCATAAAAAATCAAATCCGCAACGGAAGACCACTTCAATTGGGTTACGATAAATGGACCAACAGTTCTTATGGCAACAAGGAATTTTTGGTGAACTGTATCAATTTCCTTCTCGATGATACCGGACTTATAAACATTCGAAACAAGAGGGTTTCCATTCCCTTGTTGGACGCTGAGAAAATCTCATCTCAAAAAAGCAAATGGCAGCTAATAAATATTGGGGTTCCCGTATTTTTGACATTGTTGGCAGGCATTTTCTTCGGTTACTATCGCAAACGAAAATATGCGCTTTAGATGTTAATAAGTTTGTTTCTTTGCTAAAGGGTTTTAAAATATATTTGTTTTTGCCGATTTATACGCCCGATTCGAACTTTTAGGGCATCAATACTAAAAGAATTTCTTTGATGAAGTTTATCGTATCCAGTACATATTTATTAAAACAACTACAGGTTTTAGGTGGTGTCATTAACAATAGCAATACCTTGCCTATTCTTGATAATTTTCTGTTCGACTTAAAACAGAACAAATTGACTGTTTCCGCTTCTGATTTGGAAACTACTATGAGTTCTGTTTTGGAAGTAGATTCGGATGCAGAAGGTGCAATAGCTGTTCCCGCGAGGTTATTATTAGACACTTTAAAGACTTTTCCGGAACAACCGTTGACCTTTGTTGTTGAGGATAATAATACTGTAGAAATCAGCTCCAATCATGGTAAATATGCTTTGGCTTATGCAGATGGAGCAGAGTTTCCAAAGGCTATAGAAGTATCCAACCCTAGCTCCACTACCCTTTTAGGTGATGTTTTGGCTACAGCTATCAATAAGACCATTTTCGCGGCCGGCAATGATGACCTAAGACCGGTAATGAGTGGTGTCTTTTTCCAGTTTTCCACAGAGAATTTGACTTTTGTGGCAACTGATGCCCATAAGTTGGTAAAATATCAACGTAACGACCTTACAGCTTCCCAAGTTGCTGAATTCATAATGCCGAAAAAACCGTTGAATTTACTCAAAGGAATTTTATCAGGTTCAGAATCAGAAGTTACTATCGAATACAACGATAGTAATGCCAAGTTCATTTTTGACAACTCCGAGTTGATTTGCAGATTAATCGACGGGAAATATCCTAACTACGAAGCTGTTATTCCAAAGGAAAACCCTAACAAATTGAGCATCTCCCGAAACCAGTTTTTGAGTTCAGTTAGAAGGGTATCAATTTTCTCCAATAAAACTACACATCAAATCCGATTGAAAATTGCCGGTGCTGAATTAAACATATCTGCCGAAGATGTAGATTACAGCAACAAGGCCGAAGAAAGACTTTCTTGTTCTTACCAAGGTGATGATATGCAGATTGGTTTCAATTCTAGGTTTCTGGTTGAAATGCTCAACAATTTAACTTCGGATGATGTATCATTGGAAATGAGTTTACCCAACCGAGCAGGAATTCTTACCCCTATTGATGGATTAGATGAAGGCGAACATGTAACAATGCTTGTAATGCCAGTAATGTTAAACAACTGACTATCTGAAGGTAAGTCGCTTCTGACTTCAAATCCGGATTAAACTGTATTTACCTACGAATCAATTTGGACCGTGGCATTATATCGATATTCTTGGTTTTTTAACGCCGATTTTTAACTCTTTCGTTCTCAATGGATAGATTTGGTTAATTCCTCAACCTAAAACATTAACTAAATTATCGAAAAACATGAAAAAATTACTTTTGGCCGTTTTGGCTGTAACAACAATTGGTTTCTATTCTTGTGAAACCGAACCCGTGGATGCCGAGGCCCTTGGAGGTATAGAGGGTAGAGGTAAAATAAAGCCTGAAAAGGAAAAAGAAGAGAATCAAGTGTGTGTGGTAAATCTTACCCCAGATTTACCAGCTTTGGTAAATGCTTGTACCACTGCAAAAGGTGAAGATGCCAACAATGTATACTTTGATCTGACCATAAACGACACAGAACTTGCCGGAGATTATGGAGCTTGGTGTATTGATGTTGATTTGTCATTAAGCGGTGATGAATGCTTTGATGCCGATGTATATTCCAGCTATGCAGATTTACCGTTAGGAGCATTTGAAAACCCTGATAACTTTGATTTGGTGAACTGGATCATTAATCAAAACTTTATTGGTCAAGTCAGTCCAAGTGGAGGAACCTACACTTTTGGAGATGTTCAATGGGCTATTTGGGAACTTATTGACGATAATAATTGTGCGGCCTGCGCATTTTTAGGAGGTGATTGGAGCGAGCTAAAAGGACAAGAAATTGTTAATGAAGCAATCGCCAATGGTGAAGGTTTTGAACCAGGAGAAGGTCAGCTTTTGGCAATTATCTTGATTCCTACCAATAACCGACAGCCTGTTTTTATTTCTATTCCTGTGGAATGCGAACCCGAACCTGCGTGTGAAACTGCTTTCGCCAGGGGAAATGATGGAAACACTTGTTTCTTGGATGAAGGTTTCAGTAGATGGGGTTGGACTATCGGACCACTTTCTCCAGGTGCAGATGAGTCCTATGACATCTATGCTGCTGCTGGACAATGCGATATCAGTAAAGGAGAATTGGTAGGTACTGTTGATGTAGTTTACTCGGATGGTGAAGTAACTGTTACTTATAACATTGATGACTCTTATATTGTAAGTGAAACACATACCTATGCAGGTAACGACATGTTCCCTACAAAAGATGGTAGTCCAACCGTTGCTCCAGGACAGTATAGCATTCAAGAAGACCTAGATGGAGATATATACGTAATTGCGCATGCTGTAGTTTGTGCAGAAGAATAAATCTCTAAATTGGAATAATATAATTAATAAAAAAGCTAGGGATAAAACCCTAGCTTTTTTTATATAAATGGAATCGTTAAAAACTGGGAAGGAGCTTCTCCATTTGCAGCTTTAATAGCATTTACAACGGGTAAAACAAATCCCAAGATTCCCACACCTATAAGTCCCAGAATTCCCAGTCCAAACAATAAAATTGCCGGAACACTTATTATCAAATACAGTAATAAGCTCAACTGAAAATTGACTATGGATTTTCCGTGTTCGTCCATTCCCTCAACACTTTTGCGGGAAGTTAACCAAATGATCAACGGCACAATAAAACCACCAAACCCGGTTACGTAATGCAACAACTGTGTAAGGTGTGCAATAGACAACAGCGTATTATCCTTTCTAACTACATTTTGATTGATGACTTCCATTTTTGACTGATTTAAAGATTTATTAAATGAGTGTGTACTTTTTATAAAATGTTACATTTCAAGGCTTAGTCTTTTAAAATTCAATACATCGGTAGTTATAAGGACTCAATGAGTACTTTAATTTTGAAAATTTACATTTTAACCGAAGAAGTAGTGATTGATATTTTCCATACCCATTTCATTGTCACATTACCTGCTTTTTGTTAAAATGTGATGACAATGTAGGAAGCATCAGCAAAAAGAGATATCGCTCTTGGAGGTGCTATAAAAGAGGATGTAAGCATAAAGAGAATAAGTGGAGAAGGCATTACAGCAGAAAAAATTCAAATGTTCTTCTTCGGGTTATTAAAATGACAAATGACCTTATAAAAAAAGTGGGTAATGATTTGTCCACTTTTTTTTAATGCATTATTGATTGCTTAAACATATTCCATAAACTCATTTACAATCTTTTTTCTCTTGCCAGAAGACAACAATGGTATTTCTTGGACGTATTCAAATTTTATGTTTGCGTCATCACCTAAATAATTCCGGAAGTATTTTATAATCTCCTCTTCTTCTACATCCTGTGGATTCCCATTAAGTTTAAAAAGATATTCGGTCTTGTCTTTTTGAATGAACTGAAATTGTCTAATTGTGGAAAAATCCAATACCATGTAAAAAATAAATGGCGACACAATTTCTCCGCTTGTATTATATATGGTATCAGTTCGTCTTCCGTAAATTTTTGATAAAAATGGATATCCGGCTTCATCTTTTCCATATATGGCCATGTCCCCGGTATCATATCTGATCATCGGCATGGAAAAGTTAAACAAATCGGTTACCACTATCCTGCCCAAACCACCGCTCTTCACATGATCATCAGATTCCAACTCCAAAATTTCAAAATAATAGCTTGCCCAGTTTAGCATAAAATTCCCATTGCTATCCTTTGTCTGTTGTGCCAATATCCCATTTTCTTGATTGGAATACCGTTCAAAAATAGGAGCGTTAAAGTATTTAGACATCCGATCTCTTTCCAAATCTTTTAAACTTTCAGCAAAGGATATAATGGAATTCACATTACTGATTCTCGGTAAATCTTGCTGAACGTCGAGGTAATTACATATTTCTTCAAAAAAAGAGGGGTAACCAAGAATATTCTTGTCTGACTTGTCTTTAGCAATCTGTGATAACAACTTCTTGATTTCTTCATTTGATGAGTCCATTACATTATGTGCAAGGATGTTTTGCAAAAACATTGTTGATTTCTTCTTGACATTGGTATGGTCCCAAAGCTTGAGATAGATCAACCTGTTGCCCAGCAAGCTATCTACAATTTCGGAAAAGTAAATTACATCCGCTGTGTTCCTAGAACGTTTTACCTTGTTTTGGAAAATGCTAAAAGGTATTCCTGTTGAACCACTGCTCGAGGCTTTGTGCAAACGAGCGTCTTTATAATCTGAAGATTTGAAGTCATCGTAATTATCGAGAACTATATTCTTATTTATAACCGGGAAGTTATGAAGGTCTTTATTGCCTTTAAACTTTGCATAAAAAGGGGTTGTACTGGCAGCATGTGACAGCAGGTGCTCCAATCTCTTTTTTCTGATTTTCATGGTTTTATTGCCTCCAGGATTTTCCAAGATGTTTTTTATCTCGGAAAAATGATTTTTTGTTTTACTTCCTGTAAGGTAATCGACAAACCAATAGCCTCTGCGTCGCAGGTTTTGTAATAGTTTGTTCATCAAATTCTTCTATCAATTCTATGTATTTAACGACTGAAACCAGAAAATGTTTTTACAAAAAAATTCAGATTTCATAGTTTACCCATTTCATAATTGGGATAACTCCCCGTATTCTGCGAAATACTCTATTACGGCAAATGAATTCGTATTTTTGACACCATGTCAAATACGGATAACATAATTGCTCTTGCAACACCATCAGGTATTGGTGCCATCGCCGTTTTGCGTATTTCAGGTTCAGATTCAATTGCTATTGTAGATTCTCACTTCAAATCAATTTCAGGCAAGAAGTTGATTATGCAAAAAACACATACAATCCATTTGGGTCATATTATGAATGGAGATAAAGCTTTAGATAAAGTGTTGGTGTCCATTTTTAAAAGTCCAAATTCCTATACTGGTGAAAATGTCGTGGAAATATCTTGCCACGGTTCGCCTTATATTCAGCAACAAATTGTACAACTATTTTTGAGAAAGGGATGTCGTATGGCTTCCGCCGGTGAGTTTACCTTGCGCGCTTTTTTAAACGCCAAAATGGATCTTAGCCAGGCAGAGGCGGTAGCGGATCTAATTGCAAGTGACAGTGAGGCATCGCATCAGATTGCCATGCAACAGATGAGAGGCGGTTTTAGCAATGAGATTCAACTACTTCGAGCTGAACTTTTGGATTTCGCATCGTTAATAGAGCTAGAGCTGGATTTTTCTGGCGAAGATGTTGAGTTTGCAGATCGCACGCAATTCAATGAACTTCTTGAGCGAATAAGTGAGGTTTTGAAAAAACTTATAGATTCTTTTGCTTTAGGCAACGTCATAAAAAATGGAATCCCCGTTGCCATTGTAGGCGAACCCAATGTTGGTAAATCTACCCTTTTGAATGTATTATTGAACGATGAAAGGGCCATTGTCAGTGATATTGCCGGGACTACTCGCGATACAGTCGAAGATCAGATAAGTATTAAGGGAATCAATTTTAGGTTCATCGATACTGCTGGAATACGAGAAACTTCTGACCAAGTTGAAAAAATTGGTATTGAACGTACTTTTGATAAGGTTGAAAAGGCGAGGTTAATTATCTTTCTTTTTGACGGGTCGAATACCAATACCGTGCAATATGAAAATATAAAAAGTCAATATCCAAATAAGGAGCTTTTATCTATTTGCAATAAAATGGATATACTGAATAGTTCTGAAATTGATGCCATAAAAAAAATATTGCCAAATACTATTTTTCTTTCCGCAAAAATGAAAACTGGAATTGAGCTTCTAGAGCAAAAATTACTTTCATTGGTGGATTCAGGAAAACTAAGCAGCGGTGAAACGGTTGTTACCAATAGTAGGCACTATGACTCACTGCTCAAAGCCCTTAAAGAAATTCAGAAGGTGAAAGAGGGATTGGAAGTTGGCTTATCCAGTGATTTAATGGCCATTGATATTCGCCAAGCACTTTTTTACCTTGGAGAGATTACGGGTAGCGTGACCTCGGATGACTTGTTGGGTAATATTTTTTCAAATTTTTGTATCGGAAAGTAATAGGAGATATCCCAATAACTTAATGGTAAAGTTACTTGCCCGAAAGCCGTATCTTTATCATCCAAATTTTAATCATGTTCAGTTTTTTCCAAAAAAAGGTGTTTTTGGCAGATTACCTACATGGACTTGTAGATATTCATAACCATATACTACCGGGGATTGATGATGGTGCCAAAACGGTTGATGAGTCGATTGGGTTAATCAATGGGTTTAAAAATCTGGGGGTCACAAATTTTATTTGTACCCCGCATATAATGCATAATTATTATCCCAATACTCCTGAAACGATTAAAAGTTCGTATGACAAATTACAAGCGGAATTGGACAAGCAAAACATGGTTTCTGCTTCCTTAGATTTTTCCGCTGAACATATGATTGACGATAATTTTGAAACTATCCTTGAAAATGGTGAGATAATGCCCCTAAAAAATGATTATCTACTTGTTGAAATGTCATACTTACAAGCTTCTTTTAATTTTGAAAATGCAATTGAAGAAATTGCCCGGCACAGCTACTATCCAATTTTGGCACATCCTGAGCGATACATCTATTACCACAAAAAATACGATGTTTATGGACACCTTAAGTCCAGAGGAATCCAGTTTCAACTTAATTTTTTGTCACTTTCAGGATATTACGGGAGTGAAATCCAAAAAATAGCTTTAAAACTGTTGAACGATGGTTTTATAGATTTTTGTTCTTCCGATGTCCATAACCAGAAGCATTTAAACGCAATTAAGGAAATTAAAGTATCCTCCAAAACATTGAAGAGAATCTTACCTATAGTGGAGCATACTATTAAAACCTTTTACTGATTAGGAAAACTTCCACCACTTTTTTACGGTCTTTCCGTAGCCATAGCCATATTGACCTCCGTATCCCAAATTTGCATCTTTAACCCCATTAACCACAAAGGAAAGATTCTTAAGCTTTTTCTCTTTTAATAATTTAATGGGATACTCCAATACCTTTTGCTCCGTAGCTCCGGCTTTGGTAACATAAACCGTTTGATCGGAATGCTCATTAATCAATAACGTGTCAGTCACTGGAAGAAGAGGAGCGGAATCTATAATTATATAATCATATATGCTAGAGCAATGCTCTACAAGTTCCTTAAAGCGCTTGCTCATCAAAAGCTCCGCAGGATTCGGCGGAATCTTACCAGAAAAAACAATATCGACGTTGGTATCATTAACATGGATTGGGGTTATAATTTCTTTTATTTCCACTTTATTGTCATACAAAAATTCTGTCAACCCGGTTAAATCTTTTCTCCTTTTACTTATTCCATTAACGTTGATACTCAAATCTGAGTAAAAATCATATAACTTAGGATTTCGAATATCTGCCCCTATTAATAGTACTTTCTTTTTTGTGCTTGCAAAAACCATTGCCAAATTGGAAGACAAGAATGTTTTTCCCTCACCAGGAACGCTTGACGTCACCAATATAACCCCACCTTTACCTGGTTTTACATTTTTCTTCAACATGTAATCCAAGTTGGTCCTCAATATTCTAAGCGATTCTCCCAACACTGAGCGATCAACGCTGGAAATAAGCTTACTATCCTTCTTTTTAATTTTTGGAAGTTCGGCCAACACCGGGGCTTTATTTGATATTGTTTTCTCTAAACTTAATTTATTATGTACCTTATTGTCCAATAGGTCTTTAGCGTAAATTATTGAAAAGGGTATCAATAAACCTAAAATAAAAGAAGCCATATAAATTGCGTTCTTTTTTGGAGAAACTGGAAAATTAGACCCATAGGCCGAATTAATAATCTTTGACTTAGGTGATGCAGAAGCGAATGTGATTTGAGATTCTTCTCTTTTCTGCAGTAAATACAGATAAAGTGATTCAGTAGTTTGCTGCCTTCTGGTTATATCCCTTAAAGCTCTTTCATTACCTGGAGCAGCATATATTCTAGAATTTATTTGTGATAATTGCTTACTTAAACTGTTTACCTGAAGGTTTAAATTGTTTGTCACATTGTTAAGGCTAGACTGCATGCCCCTTTTTAAATCTTCTAACTGTTGATCCAATTTTACAACAACTGGGTTCTTCTCACCCGAGCTTTCAAGTAATCTATTTCTTTGTGCTACCAATTCATTATAGCGCTGTGCGGTACTTGAAATACCTTGGTCAGACAACCCAACTTCTGGAATAATATCGTAACCGTCCTGACCATCGATAAGGTCTCTCATTGAACCAGCAATGCTTAATTGAATGTTTGCGTTTTGCAGTTCTTGCTCGCTTGCGGCGCTTCTGGTAAAATTCACATTGGATTGTGAACCCAAATCGGCAATTCCACGACTCGATTTAAAGTTTTCGGCAGATTCGTCAACTGTGGACAAGCTCGAATAAATTTCCGTTATTCGGTCATTAATGAATTTCGTTGTGCGATCCGCAATGGCTTTCTTATCAGTTACGGCGTTCGTATTGTTAATTCCGATCAACTCATTAATTATGTCAACTGCCCTTTGTTCTATTGGATCTGTTAAACTAATGTTGATAATGTTAGAAAACTTCTTGTCATTAGCATTAATTATGGTTTTCTTTCTATACCTATCAGCGACATATTCAATGGGGACTATAGAGACCTGTAGTTGTTGATCTTTATGTAAGGGCAATTTTTTCTTTGGTGTTAAAATGATATCACCAATCGGACTTTTTATTTTATCCCCAAAATCATATTTCTTCTCTGCTTCATCTTCTCTCTCCTTATATCCGAATGAGGTTCCGGAGCGAATTGTTATGAAAAAATTGTGCTTAGCGCTGTGCACAATAGAATCATTAGATAAAAAATTGATTGAAAAAGGAATATCCTCCTTTCGATAAATTTCCGTGTTCTTTATATTCCCCAATATGAAATATTGGATGTTTAAATCTAGCTTTTTAACAATTCGAATGTAATTATCTCTTGCGGCCAAAAGTTCAGTTTCATCCTCAATTTTTGCCTTTCCTGAAGAAAAAATATCCAAATCATCCAATACACTAAGTTCAGATGCTTGATTAGAATCTTCAAGAATTTGAATTTTCGCAGTGGCGCTGTACTCTGGAACGGTGTATCGCAGGTAAAGGACGGATAAGGATATACTTAGAACTGTGGAAATCAAGAACCATTTCCAATTTCTTATACATATATCCAGTAAGGTTTTTAGGTCTAATTCAGGAGCGCTTGTCATTACTACTAAAATTTAGGGGAATTATTAAAAAAAATCACACTCAATTCCTTGTCAGTAAAACAACCGTTGAAGTTATCAAAACAGATATTATTGACACAGCTATAGACGCCCTTTGATCCAAATTGGAAGCGGTTTTTCCGGATTGATTGGGCTCAACATAAACAACATCATTTTGGGTAAGGTAATATACGGGGGATTTCAGGGCATTTTTTTGATTTAAATTAATTCTGTTGTACACCTTGGTGCCATCAAAATCTCTAATCACCATAATATTGTCCTTTCTTCCTTTTATATTGATATCACCTGCCATTCCAAGAGCTTCCATTATTGTAATTTGTTCGCCGTTAACAGCATAAGTGCCTGGTCTATTTACAGAACCCAATACTGTTACCGTAAAATTTCTTATCCTAATGTTTATGATAGGGTTTTTAAGATAATCTGACAGCTTATTCCTAAGCAGTTCCTGTGTTTCCGCCGGTGACAAGCCCACAATCTTTACTTTACCAATAACAGGAAAGTCTATCTCGCCATTTTTATCTACCAAATAATTAACTTGCTCTGGCCTTATTCCTCCTTCTTCAGATCCCCTGAATAAGTTAAAAGGAGCACTTGCTTCAGGATCCAATGTTGAAACATTAATACTTATCAAATCGTCAACTTTGAATTTTGTAGTAAATGCGTTATCGTCTATAAGAGTTTCAAATTGGTTTGCGTCCTGAAAGTACACCACATCCTTTTTCGGGCCACATGAAAAAATTAGCAAGGATAGCAAAGACAGAGCGGCCAATTTAAATTTTGAAATCATAAAATATTTGTATTTAGCTTTTGAGTTGAGCAATTTTTGATTTTGGAGTTTCACTAGTTTTAGACTTCTCCGTGTCATTGTCCAATTTACAAAAATCAGAATTGTTGGAGATATACTCCGGAACAATTCTTTTCATCAATTGCACAACATTGTCCTTAAAGAATAGATTTGAAATGCAAAGCTCGTCAATCATATTCCTTGTTTTGGTATAATCTATATCCCGTACTTTACTAATCATTATCTTATCATGATAGGTCGGAAGGGTATTTTCACCATTAGCCAGCAATTCTTCATAAAGTTTTTCTCCTGGCCTAAGTCCAGTTATTTTAATATCAATATCATCTGGGTAATGAAGACCTGAGAGTCTAATCATATTTTTGGCTAAATCCAAAATCTTAACAGATTCTCCCATATCGAAAATAAATATTTCACCTCCCTTGCCCATCGCACCAGCTTCCAAAACCAATTGAGATGCTTCGGGAATTGTCATGAAATATCTAGTAATGTCTTTATGGGTTACCGTTAAAGGACCTCCTTTTTCAATTTGTTTTCTAAACAGTGGTATTACCGACCCATTAGATCCCAGTACATTTCCAAATCGAGTGGTTATAAACTTTGTTTTGCCCTCCTGCTGTCTGCAACTGATGTACATTTCGGCAATACGTTTTGTTGCTCCCATAACATTAGTTGGATTCACTGCCTTATCAGTGGATACAAATACAAATTTTTCTACATTAGACTCAACTGCAAGATCAACAATATTTTTAGTTCCTGCTATGTTGATTTTTACAGCCTCATATGGATTCCGTTCCATTAAGGGAACATGTTTGTAAGCCGCGGCATGAAAGATCCTGTTGGGTTTGTATTCTTCAAACAAAGCCCTCATCTTATTCTTATCCCTTATATCGCTCACAACCGGAATGAAGTTATGAAACCCAGCTTGTTTTAATTCTTGTTGCAGATCATAAAGTGCAGATTCTGCTTGATCAATGATAATAAGAGATTGGTAGCTATATTTACAAATTTGACGAACAAGTTCGCTTCCGATGGAACCGGCTCCTCCTGTAACCATTATGACCTTATCCTCAAAGTCCCTCATGACCTTGCTGTTTTTGATTTGAATTGGAGGTCTGTCCAATAGGTCTTCAATCTGAACTTGTTTAATCTGTGAAACCTTCAATTCCCCATTTATCCAGTCCTCTACTGGAGGAACAATCTTAACTTTTACGGGAAGGTCAACAATTTCATTAACCAAGGTTCTTAATTTTCTTGGCGGGATGCTCTGAATTGAAAAAACAACTTCAGTTATATTATGAAATCTAACGAATTCCTTGCTTAGTATGGATTTGTTATAAACCTTGACTCCATTAATCTGCTTGCCCACTTTTTGTAGATTATTATCCACAAACCCAACGACTTTAACTTTCATCTTGGAATGGTTGGTCAAAGTATTGTATGTGATTATACCTGATTCTCCAGCGCCATAAACAATTATATTCTTTGATGGAATCCCATTACTGGTAGCCAAGCTTTCATATGAAATCTTGAAAACATATCTAGCAGAAGTAAGTGCTATAAAGGTCAGCAAGCTATTAATAATAATGATTGATAATGGAATGGTAAACCCATTGACCAATTCTGTATATCTATTGAATAGAATAATGACTATTGTGCTAATACTAGCCAAACAAATAGCATTAAAAATGGCATACACATCTTTTATTCCAGTATGTCTAACAACCCCTTTATAACTGCCGGAAACCAGGAAAGCTCCTAAAAACAACAATATTACTATCGGCAATTGTACCCATAGTCTTTGAACATCAAAATTGAAGCTAAGATTGAACCTGATAAAATAAGCCAAAATAAACGAAATGCCAACAATTAATAAGTCTATGAGGAGTACTGTCCACTTAGATGCATAATGTTTGTCATTCTCAAAAATGTACTTTCTTATCATTTAAGTAGGTTTTTAATGATATTACATATTCGATTTAATTCTTCATGGCCCAGATTTGAACCGCTAGGTAAGCATAAGCCTCTAGTGAAAAGATCTTCGCTTACTCCATTGGTGTAATGTTTTTGATTTTCAAATACTGGTTGCAAATGCATAGGCTTCCAAAGTGGTCTTGATTCGATGTTCTCATTACCAAGTGCAATTCTAATCTTTTCACGGACCCCAAAAGAGGGTGTCAAAATGCACGTCAACCATCTGTTGGAATAACTTCCTTCAGGTTCATCCAAAAACTCTATATTGGAAATTCCTGATAAATTTTCTTTATAAAATTGATGGTTACTTCTTCTTGCCAAAACTCTTTCAGGCAGTACTTCCATCTGTCCTCTACCGATACCAGCAAGAACATTGCTCATGCGATAATTATACCCAATCTGAGAATGTTGATAATGAGGGGCATTATCTCTTGCTTGCGTTGCAAGGAAAACGGCTTTATCCGTAAGTTCCTTGTTTTTACTTAACAATGCACCACCTCCTGAAGTTGTAATAATTTTGTTCCCATTAAACGACAGAATTGCAATATCACCAAAACCTCCGCATCTGATGCCATGGTAAATACTCCCCAAAGCCTCTGCACTATCTTCAATTATTGGGATATCATATTTTCTTGAAATCTCCACGATCTCGTTTATCTTATATGGCATCCCATATAGATGGACAGCAATTATTGCCTTTGGTTTTTTGCCTTCATTTATTCTATCTTCAATTGCTGTTTCTAAAAGTTCTGGAGAGATGTTCCAAGTTTCTGTTTCACTATCAATAAAAACAGGGTTAGCACCTAAATAGGTTATTGGGTTAGCAGATGCGGCGAATGTAAAGCTTTGACAAAGTACTTCATCTCCTTTCCCCACTCCTAAAAGCTCTAAAGCCAAATGAATTGCCCCGGTACCAGAACTTAAACAAGCCACGTTCACATCATTTCCAACGTAATCTTCAAGATCTTTTTCAAAACCGCTAACATTAGGTCCTAAAGGGGCTATCCAGTTACTATCAAACGCTTGCTTAACGTATAACTGCTCCGTAGGTCCCATGTGAGGGGAAGAAAGCCATATTTTTTCTTGAACTTCAATCTTCATTTGATAATTTGAGGAATTTCCGTTAAAACTAATTCTAAAAGAGTAATTTCAATCAATTTGATATGACAATTCGATATAAGTTGGAAATACTCGTTCAAGAACCAAAAGAGTAAAATTGCACCAGGTTCAATTTATACTTGTTCCCAGTGTTAATGACCAAATAAAAGGTCTAACAACATGTTCTAGTTAGGGGTAAGTTATAATCAATAATTAAACATTTTCTTTATTTTGCACACATTAAAGAAAGTGAATCCAAATACAGAGATGGTAAGGCCATTATTAACAACATTTAGTGATTTTTCGATATTTGAAACCGAAATAATATTATGAAGATACTAGTTACTGGAGCTGCCGGATTTATTGGGTTTCACCTTTGTGAAAGATTGTTAAAAATAGGTCATCATGTTGTAGGGTTAGATAATATTAATGATTACTACGATACATCGCTTAAATTCAATAGACTAGAGCAATTAGGTTTATCGAAAGAAAAAGCTGAAAAATCCAGTCGAATCTTTGCCAGTGACAGGCATGGGGATAAACTAAAATTTCTGCATATTTCTTTGGAAGAAAGTAGTGAGCTTACCAATTTATTTGATTCAGAAAAATTTGATGTTGTATGCAATCTTGCTGCCCAAGCAGGAGTTCGTTACAGCCTTGAAAACCCATCAGCATATATAAACAGTAATATTGTCGGTTTCTCTAATCTTTTAGAGTGTTGTCGAAACTACAAAATCAAGCATTTGGTGTATGCCAGTAGTTCCAGTGTCTACGGATTGAATAAAAAGGTTCCATTTAAAATTTCCCATACCGTTGATAATCCTATCAGCCTCTATGCCGCCTCAAAAAAAAGTAATGAATTGATGGCCCATACCTATAGCCACTTATTTGGTTTTAGGACCACTGGACTGCGGTTTTTTACTGTCTATGGTCCTTGGGGGCGTCCAGATATGGCGATGTTCTTATTTACAAAGGCTATTCTTGAAAATGCCCCTATTGAAGTATTTAATGGTGGTGACTTAAAAAGGGATTTTACATATATTGATGATATAATTAATGGATTGACACCTATCATTGAAGATAATTACACCTCTTCTTATAATCCAGAGAACCTCTATAATTTATACAACATAGGAAATAGTAAATCCGTAAAATTGCTCGATTTCATTGAAGAAATAGAGAAAACAATAGGTGTTAAAGCAACTAAAATCATGAAACCGATGCAACCGGGAGATGTAAAGGAGACTTGGGCAGATGTTAGTGACTTAGAAAGAGATTATAATTATCATCCCGATACTTCAATAAATGTAGGAGTCAAGAAATTTATTGAATGGTATCGAAAATATTACAACGCTTAATTTTACTTTGACCCTATAATCTAAAATCTCAGGTAAAATTCCTAACAACAGCTCGTCAAAATTACATTTCAACCGTTTTATCAAAAGTTTATCTAAAACCGTATACCGATTAACTAGTTTGTTGGATATTTGCATGCGAATATTGAACCGTCAATAATCTTATTTTTTAAACTCAATTGATGTTGCCCAAACTTTAGCCTGTTTAAAAAATAGTTTGAAAATATTTGTGATTAAAGAAGTGAAAATATGAAAATAACAATTGTTGGAACCGGATATGTTGGCCTTGTTACTGGTACATGCTTTGCTGAAATGGGAAATACAGTTACCTGTGTGGATATAGATGAGCAAAAGATAGAAAACTTAAAAAATGGCATTGTCCCAATTTATGAACCTGGGCTGGAAGCAATGGTAAAGCGCAATGTTGCAAACAAGACTCTTAATTTTCATACCAAATTGCAAGAATGTTTGGATAACTGTAATATGGCATTTATTGCAGTTGGAACTCCAATGGGAGAAGATGGGTCTGCCGACTTACAATATGTGTTACAAGTTGCTTCTGAAATTGGACAACATATGACCACACCCCTCATTGTTGTCGATAAATCCACTGTTCCAGTAGGTACTGCAGATAAGGTTCGATCTGTAATAAACAAGGAATTGGACAAGAGGGGTAAAAAAATACGGTTTCATGTAGTGTCAAATCCAGAATTTTTGAAAGAAGGAGACGCCATTAGTGATTTCATGAAACCAGATAGGGTCGTTGTCGGTACAGAGGACAAAGAAACAGCAGAGGCTATGCGCAGGTTATATGCACCATTTTTTAGGAGTAGTATGGATAGAATGTTGGTAATGGATGTACGTTCCGCAGAAATGACTAAATATGTAGCAAATGCGATGTTGGCCACAAAAATATCTTTCATGAACGAAGTGTCAAATATCTGTGAATTGGTTGGAGCAGATGTGAACAAAGTGCGCATTGGAATAGGTTCAGATAGCCGGATAGGCTATAGTTTTATATATCCCGGCAGCGGATATGGCGGGTCATGTTTCCCAAAAGATGTAAAAGCACTTAAGAAAACTGCGGAGCAAGAGGGCTACGACGCACAACTCTTGAATGCAGTAGAAGATGTAAATGACAGGCAAAAATTTGTAATAGCTAACAAAGTAATATCGCATTACGGTGAAGACTTATCAAATAAAACCTTTGCTGTATGGGGGTTATCTTTTAAACCTGGAACCGATGATATGCGAGAGGCTCCATCCATTTATATTATAAAAAAATTAGCTTCTTTAGGTGCCAAAATCCAAGCTTATGATCCAAAAGCAATTCACGAAGCACAAACGTACTATTTAAAGGATTTGGAAGGCATTTCTTATACTGATACCAAATATGAAGCATTACAAGGAGCAGATTCTCTATTACTTTTGACCGAGTGGAAAGAATTTCGTTCACCCGATTTTATGGAAATACAAAATACCTTGAAAGAGCCTATTGTTTTTGATGGACGAAATCAATTTGATAGTGAACGCCTTAAAGAACTGGGGTTCACCTATTATCAAATTGGAAAAAATAACAATTAGAAAAGGTTTCATGAAAAAAGAATTAATTAATATCCACTAAACCAATTAGTTCAAAAAGAAAAAAATTGGTCATTCATCATTAACGTTTCAATGTTCATACATAGGTGAGTTAAAACGGTAGACACGTTTTTATATGTCTCACATCTATCTTTTGTACTGCTTGTCGTCTTTTGTATAATTATATCAAAACTATTTTACTATTTTGAACACGAAAACAATAGGTTAAAAGCATGATTAAAGAGATAAACAAGTTTATTGTACGAACTCCTTTACATAAAACGGCAATAGAAATCAAAGCCAAAAAAATTGTAAAAGGTTTTTCTAAAGAGAACAATGCAATATTGAACAATAAAACAATCTACAGCATCTCTCCCTATAAAACTGGCACCACTTTTCTGGCAGGGTGTTTTAATTATGCTATTTCAGCACATGAACCAATACACTATGCCTCTGTAAAAACCATGGCGGAAGATTTTGATGCCTTTTTTGTTAGAAGGTTAAACACGCTTGATCTAAAACTTGAATCATCTGGGTTCTGGAGCGCTTATATAGATGAACTTGCCAATCATACAATTGCCAAAGAGTTAACATACATATGCATTTTACGGAAACCTGCTTCTTGGGTTACATCCGTAATCAATCATTGGTATCAGATAAAAAAATACAGACAACATTATTTTTGGACAAATGAGCTTTTTTGGAAAAAAATTGTTGGCGTGGATTTATCCAATTTTTTCAATTACGATGAGCAAGAGCAGCAAGAAATTGTTTCAAAAATGTTACAATTTTATATGTCATTTACAGAAAAGACAGGTAAGCTGAAAAATGTTCATTATGTATGGATCAAAGATTTACAAAGTTTCTTGCCGACCATGGAAAATCTGATAGGCGAAGAAGCTAAACCAGATAAATCTGAACAAAACAAAGGCTTGGTCAAACATTTCGTTTATGAAGACAAGGAAATAGACAACGAATATGAAAGTTTGGTCAATAGCCTTAACACCAAATAAGACTAACCATATTCCCTAAAACAATTAATTACCAAAACTGCTACTTTTTAAGTCGTAACCTCCGTTATTTTTAGCATTTTGTTTTTTCCCACAATATGATAAGTGTTTCGGAACTCTGACTCTTTATATATTTTAACATCCTTTACATGCTCACGACTTTTATACAAAAAGTTATAGACCATTTTTTTTAGAAAAAGGTAATCTTCGCCTTGAATATCAATTAGGTCTACATTCTCATTTTGAAAAGTATCTGCTGCTGATTCAGTAAATTCATACTTTATTTGATTTGGATTTTTGCTCTCTTTCCCAAGACTTAGCTTGAATTTTAGATTATGGTAAAAAGAATGTATTTCCTTTTCTCTCAAAAACTGCTTTAACTTAAAAAATGAACTGATGCCAAACGCCAAAACACTTGATGCAATGGACCTTGGGTTGTATAAAATATGATATTCAAAGAAGTATTTTAAATCACTGATACGTTCTTTTTCGCCATAGTCCCCTTTTGAAGAATCAAAAATCTCCATCTTATTTTCTATACACCATTCAATTTGTTTCAGGGTCAAAATATTTCCCAGTCCAAATTTGGCATAATCTGTATCAAAGACAGGTATTGCACCTGAAACAACATTATTGAAGCAGATGCTCAGATAAATGCCTATTGGATTTTCATTCGCATAGATTACATACAAAACTGCTTCTTTGTTCAATACCATTGAGTAGATTATCTCCTTAAAATAATCCCATTTCTTTAGTATGTGATATTCTGTTTTTTTCTCCGAAAACCTTTTGATCAACAGCCTATGGAACTCCTCAATTATTACATCGTACGTATCTTGTTCTATGGCTCCGTAAAAAACCTCATGCTTAATGTCAAAACTAGTTTCTAGACCCTTTAAACGTCTCCTTAAAACATTTCTACCAGAAGAATTATACTTGTCAATGATAAAATCCTCCAGATTGGAATACTTTTCCAAATAAGTCAAATAACCATTGTACTGCCTTGCTTTAATTGCCTTCAAGCCTTTTACACCTTTCAACTCTGGCACATTAAAATATGTGGGTATATCCCGTATAAGAAAGACATTATTGGAGTTAACTACCTTGTCCGAATTTATGGTATAGTAAAAACCTTTGGTTAAATTTTTACCAACATTTATATACAAAGGAAGGTGCTTGTCCTTATAAAAGTTAACTCCATTGATATAATCAAAACGTTTTGAAGGCATTGAATCCTTAAAATGTTTAAGCCATGATTTGGCAAATCTGTCAGTATTGAAAGGATTGTGGGTCATGTAAGCAAATTAAATAATTAATAACAGCTTTTAATGTATACAAAGTTCAATATTGAGAAAGTTGATTACAGGTTATAAATCCCGATTCTTTTTCTTCCATAACCTTGAGTAAAGGAAGGAATGGATTCCTAATCTTATCGAACATGGCTATAAGCAATATCATAGGCATGAGAAGGTGTTAGGTTATTAATCATATAATCATAACCATTCTGGCCGAGTTCCTCCCTTAACTTTTTGTTATTATACAGTTTTAAAAGATTCTTTTTCAATGCTTCGACATCACCTGCTTTTGACCAAAAACCACACTTTATTTCTTCTTGCATTTTGCCAAAATCAGTGTTTACATCAACCGAGGCCAAAACCGGCTTTTTAAATTGATAATAGGCCAGTACTTTTGAAGGGTAATTTGGGATGGTAAAATCTTCGCTGAGGGAAATCAGTCCAATATCTGAAAGTCTAAGAATATCATTGTATTCATTTTTTGGAAGATGTTCCTTAAAAATTACATTTTTTAGTTTTAAGGTATCTATCATCCGTGCAATCTTCTTTTGCTCAGTACCCTTGCCCACTAGGAAGAAAACCAAATCCTCTATTTCTTGACAATTTTTGGCCAAATCGATAATGTTCTCCATTTTTTGTGGTAATCCCATATTTCCACCAAAAATAGCTATTATCTTATCTTTAAGACCGTAATCCTCCTTAGTTGCTGTCTCAGTTACCTCGCTTATTTCTTGAATGTCCGCCCAATTAGGCAATAAATGCAATTTGCTAAAATCTAAGTATGTATTATGTTTTTTGATATAATCAACATTAGCAGGTGACATACAGCCAATGAAATCTGATGCCGTGTATAATTTAACCTCCTTCTTTCTGAAATAAGAATGGATAAACCCTTTTGGTTTCATCATCTTTAAATCCACCGCATTTTGTGGAAAAATATCCCTTAATATCAAATACAATTTTCCTTTGGATTTTTTCTTTAGCCAAAAACCCACATCAATAAGTGTTATAGGCGGAGTAGGCATAAAAATAAGATCAAAATCCAAATCTATTTTATGCTTAATAAGAGCCCTTTTGTAGAGGTAGGGCAACAAAACATTGGAAAGCCCCTTAATTATGTTGTTTGTTCCAAAGAATTTCAAAGATGGAACCCTAAGAATCTTAATTCCACCTTCTTCAACTATTTCTGACTTTTTTCTATTATTATCAGCAGCTATTACAAAAACATCGTGTCCATTTTTACGGAACTCATGCATCAAATTAGAATAAAGGTACCTGCGTATGGCCACATTAGGAAAGCCCAAGGCCACAAAAATGATTTTTTTTACTTCTGCCATACAACCCGGTTAATATAATCCACATAGGAAATTATAATCCGTACCACCTTTTCGCTCACATTTGGCATCGTATAATCACCAACTTCGCGAAAATTCCGTTCAGGACTTCTTCTCTGAACTTCAAGAGCCTTTAGTCCCTGCAATATTCTTTCGGGGTTTAAACCTACCATCATAACAGATGCTTCCTCCATAGCTTCTGGCCTTTCGTGCGCTTCGCGAATGTTCAAGGCCCTAAAGTTCAAAATAGAAGATTCCTCAGAAATTGTTCCGCTATCTGACAACACCGCAAAAGAATTTAGTTGCAATGCATTGTAGTCGGAAAAGCCCAAAGGCTTTAAAAATTTTACGTTCTTATGCGTTTTTACTTTTTTAGAATCCAGCATATTACGAGTACGCGGATGTGTAGACACGATTACTGGATAGTCATATGTTTCTGCAATACGGTTAAGGGATTCTATCAATCCATTGAAATTATTGGGATTGCTTATATTTTCTTCTCTATGGGAAGAAACAACAAAGTACTTTCCGTTGTTTAACCCCAAATCCTTCAAAACATTGGAGTTTTCTATCTTTTCTTTAAATTGATGAAGCACCTCGTACATAGGGCTTCCCGTCTTTATAACCCTATCCGGTGACAGTCCTTCACGTAAAAGGTATTCCCTTGCAATATCACTGTACGTAAGGTTTACGTCCGCTACGTGGTCCACAATCTTCCTATTGGTCTCTTCTGGCACTCTTTGGTCGAAACACCTGTTGCCAGCCTCCATATGGAACACTGGAATCTTACGTTTTTTTGCTGGAATTGCACAGAGGCAAGAATTGGTGTCACCTAACACAAGAAACGCGTCAGGAGCAATTTTTTCCAGTAAAGGGTCAATTTTAATTAAAATATTGCCTATTGTTTCAGTGGCATTTTTGCCTGCAGCACTTAAAAAATAATCCGGTTTACGAATACCAAAATCATCAAAAAATATTTCATTTAGTTCATAATCATAATTCTGTCCTGTATGAACCAAAGTATGCTCTATGGCATCGTTGGCGTCCAATGCATTTAAAACACATGCAAGACGTATTATTTCTGGTCTTGTACCAACAACGGTTAAAACTTTAAGTCTTTTCAATGGTCTCTTTTTTTCGTTTTTTATTCTACGTTTTCAAAATAAGTGTCAGCATCTTCTGGATTATAAGGCTCATTTATCCAAAATAGTGTTACTAGTTCCTCATCTCCTGTATTGGTAATGTTATGTGTATACCATATTGGCATATCAACATAGGCCGGTTCATCACCATTGAGATCATAGTTAATGACACGTTCCGTACCTATTTTTCTGAGCTGTATCCTGGCTTTACCCTTTATAACTGCAAAACGCTCCGCTTTCCTGGTATGAAAATGGTTGCCCCGTGTTATGCCCGGCACTGTAGTGGAAAACGAGAATTGTCCGGAAGTTTCCGTTCTCGCAATCTCAACAAAACTACCTCTAGGATCTGTATGTTTAGTATATTTAACTGGATAATGAGACTCTGGGATATAGCATCTGAAAGTATTAAACAATGACTTTTCAAAATAATCTTTCATATTTGGAAAAACACCATTTTTTATATAATCAGATTTAAACTGGTTAAGTAATTCCAGTATTCTTGAGACTTTTACATAGTGATTGGGTTCAATCTTTACTTCAAAACTATTTTCATCAAGTTTAGTAACTGCCTGTTCCCCAAAAGCTGTGTTGATAAAAATCTTTACTAAATCATTGATGTAAATAAGCCCCACATCACCATCATTAATTATTGTGGGTTCTTCACCATTTGCCACTTTATGACAGAACGTGGATACAACGGAATTATAGTTTGGCCTGCCAAAAGGTCCAAAAACATTTGGTATGGTCAATGATGTAAATCTACCGCCACACTTTTTGCTCCAGGCTATAAACCTTTTTTTACCCTCTTTTTTTGAATTTCCGTAAAGATTGTCTTTTATTTCTTGCGATGATGATGAAAATATAATATGTGGTGTTGAACCCGCTTCCTCACAAGCCGCAATAAGATGTTCAACCAGTTTTATATTGGTATTATAAATAACATTTGGGTTTTCATGTCTATTCATTGCCGCCAAATGCACAATAGTATCACATTCTGAAGCAAATTGACCCAATTGCTCAGGACTTTCAAAAAAAGAACGTTCAAACGGAACTAGCTCAACATCTTCACGTAGCGACAAAGTTGTATATAAATGGCTTCCAACAAAACCTGCTTGACCTGTTATTCCTATTTTATGCTTTTTCATTTTATTACCATTCAGCTTGCCATTTTTCTAAAGGATATCTATAATCATCCTCTTTTGACTCTTTCAATCCAAAGTTTGAAAATACCTGTAATCTAGCATCTTTGGAAGAAGCCTTAATCCCTGTAGCAAAACCATTGGGCACTTCCAATATTTGAGGGTTCTCTGAGTTGAGTTCAACCCTTTTTGGGATTAACTCATCTGAGGGATTATCAAAACTGTCAATATTTATAATATTACATATAAAAGAACCTGATAAACAGTAGAACCATTTTTTCTCAAATTCATGTCCTTGCCAAGCTCGTATTATTTGTTCATTTTTTGGAGCAATTTCATAAAACCTAACAATTTCGGACATATCGAAACGGTTAACAAAACGTAATTTTCCCCTTTCGTCCTCAAATACTTCTCCTTCTATTATATAGTCATCAGTCATTAAAGATTTTCCTTGATAAAGTCCAGCCTTAAAAGTGTCTTTTGAAGTTCATCTCCATTTAAATGTTTTGTATTGTGTGAATGGTAATCTTCAATTTTGCTAATATCTCGCTCACCTTCTGAAAAATATCTACTATAGTTCAAGTCTCTATTATCCGCAGGAATTCTATAAAAGTCTCCCATATCTTGAGCTTTTTGCATTTCTTCCCTAGTACAAAGGGTTTCATATAATTTCTCTCCGTGCCGGGTTCCAATTACTTTTATGTCATTTTCTGACTTAAAAATTTGCTTTACCGCCTTTGCCAAATCACCAATTGTGCTTGCGGGTGCCTTATTTACAAAAAGATCGCCTTGATTACCATGTTCAAAGGCAAATAATACTAAATCTACCGCATCTTCTAAAGACATTAGAAATCTGGTCATATTTGGGTCAGTAACTGTTAGTGGATTCCCCTCTTTAATTTGATCTACAAACAAAGGAATCACAGAACCTCTTGATGCCATTACGTTACCATATCTTGTAAGACAAACAGTGGTCGAATCTTCTGGGATATTACGTGAAGCTGCAACTGCAACTTTTTCCATTAAAGCTTTGCTAATACCCATAGCATTGATAGGATATGCTGCCTTATCTGTACTCAAGCAAATAATCTTATCTACTTTATTGGTCACTGCGGCATCGATTGTATTTTGAGTTCCAAAAACATTTGTTTTTGCAGCCTCAATGGGAAAAAATTCGCATGATGGCACTTGTTTTAATGCAGCTGCATGAAAAACATAGTCCACACCATGCATAGCATGGTGAATGCTATTATAATCCCTTACATCTCCTATGTAGAATTTTATTTTCGGATTTTTCAAGCGGTTCCGCATATCGTCTTGCTTTTTCTCATCTCTGCTAAAAATGCGTATTTCGCCGATATCAGTTTGCAAGAAACGATCTAAAACAGCATTCCCGAATGACCCCGTTCCTCCTGTTATTAATAGTGTTTTTCCAGTAAACATATTACTATATTTTTTGTTTATTAGATGTTGAAATATTCAGATATTTTTTCTGCCGTAATATCTTTTTCATTAAAAAAGTTCTTGTTTTGGAGAATCTTTTCTTCAGAAAAGTCCCACCATTTAAGCTTCAACAACTTTTCAATAGTTTCTTCATCAAATCTATATTTAATGACCTTAGCTGGTACCCCACCAACTATTGCATATGGAGGAACATCTTTTGTTACAATAGATCCGGTAGCAATTACCGAACCATCACCCACCGTGACCCCATCCATAATCTTTGCATCTCTTCCGATCCAAACATCATTTCCTATTTTAATAGGAAGATTGGTTTTAAACTCTATTGGCGTTATCCAATCATTTCGCATTCGATTTTTTTTATAGAAAATCGAATGTGTTGAAACATAATTTAACGGATGTCTACCAAACCCAAGTATTGAGCCTTTACCAATTGCACTAAAATTGCCAACCACGGTCAAAACTAATTTACAATTGGAGTTTATCCTGGTATATGCTCCTATCCTAGAATTATTGAGGACTGCAAAACTTCTTATTTCAGAAGATTTTTGAAACTCACAATTTCTGGTCCAAAATGAAAAGATAGAAACCAATGGGTATTTTACTTTGCGCAAGGAAAAAAATGATTTTATGTAAGCTTTCATCGTGAAGTTTTTTTTAAATTTTAAGCTTTTGTAGTTACATAATCTACGGCATCAATAAATCCATTTGCCATAATTTGTGGGGTTCTATTTGTATTGTAAAATAGTTTGGCATTCTTCCCCATAGCAACAAAGTCTTCTGGATTTTTAAAAATATCCATGATTATTTCTGGGAGTTCTAAAAAATCACTGAACAAAAGCCCATTCTTCCCATTTACTATATTTAACCTTTCCCCTCCAGTAATTGCATTCTCATGAGTGATAAAGGCAACTCCATAACCAAAACTCTTGAGCACTGACAAACCTGCCTGACCTGGAGAAATACATGCATACGCGGTGGAAAAAAGCTTACTCAGTTTTTCCTCTTCAAATACGGCCCCGTGCAGTTTTATGTATTGACTTAGTTTATTGGCCTTAATCCAATCTTGTATCGTTTCAAACTCTTGTCCCCCCCCTACAATGTGAAGTTCGTAAGGTTTTTTATCAAACCCATTAACAGCTTCTCTGTACGATTCCAACAACTCAAATATTTTCTTTTGTTTATACAAAGACCCTATAAATATGATTTTATCCTTGCTGGCAGTGTTTTGTTCAGAATTCAATACCTCGACAGTATTATTCATAACGAAGAGCTTTTTCTCGTTTAATCCTTTCTTAATGTACTTATCCCGTGCATAATCTGAATAGAACAGCATTGCATCACTGCGTCTCGCTAAAAAATATCGAATATTATTCATTATTGTTGGAGCATCGAATGTCGAGTTATATGAGGCGCGTACTCCAATACCCCAAAAAATCAATTTTATCTTTCTGTTTCTCTTTAGCGCTAACTTTAAAAAAGAAAGGTTGAACAAATAAAACATGCAAACTATAACGTCAAATTCATCGATTAGGTTTGTAAATTCTTTATTATAAGAAGTGAAGTTTCCAGTTTTTTTAAATGAAATAATTTTTTCTTCAAAATGCCCTCCGCTATAATCAGATTTTTTTGATGAGTGAAGTACCGTAAGGTCAATATTCGAATCTCTACCGACTATATCTAAAATTGGTATTCTATAACTTTGTAGTTTATAAGTTACAAAAAGAACTTTTTTGGCCATATTATCTAGAGTTCGTCCTATTTTTCAAGGATACCACAGAAATCTATAATCTTTTTAGTGGTATCATTTGATAATTCTTTAAATTCATCATGTGCAACCAAATAAACAACTATATCAGCTTTTTCAAACGCAGTTCTATAATCTGTGATTTTAAAAACATTGTGGCTATCAATGTTTGGTTCCACTATAAAGTATTCATCATTATTTGCGTTTTGCAATACCTTCTGAACAATATATTTAGCTGGTGATTCCCTTAAATCATCAATATTAGGCTTGAACGCAAGCCCCATTAAAGCAACCTTTGGCTTGTATCCATGTTCCAGCTCAAACTTCAATTTTTCATTTTGTACTTTTTCAGCACACCAAAAAGATTTGTAATTGTTAATTTCCCTTGCAGTACCAATAATCTTTGATTCCATGGGATAATCAGATACAATAAAATAAGGGTCAACCGCAATACAATGCCCTCCTACTCCACAACCAGGTTGCAGAATATTAACTCTGGGGTGTTTATTGGCTAACTTGATCAATTCCCATACGTTAATATCCGCTTTATCACAAATTAGGGAAAGTTCGTTTGCAAAAGCAATCTGCACATCTCTAGATGAGTTTTCAACCAGTTTGCACATTTCAGCGGTACGCGCATTAGTTGGATGTAAACTTCCTTTTACATATTTTGAATAAAAATCGATTGCCTTTTGTGTAGATGTTTCATCTATACCCCCAATAACACGGTCATTATGCACAAGTTCGTGCATAACGTTACCAGGGAGTACTCTCTCCGGGCAGTAAGCCATGAATATCTTCCCCTTAAGTTCAGGGCGAGCGGTAAAAATGAAATGTTCCATTTTTTCCGTTGTTCCTATAGGAGAAGTAGATTCTATGATATATAAATCCCCTTCTTTTAAAAAGGGTAAAATAGCTTTGGTAGCGGCTTCAACATAAGAAATATCCGGTTCATTTTTTTCCTTAAAGGGAGTCGGTACTACAATTAGATAGGTATCTCCTTCTTTTGGTTCAAGGCTTGCATACAAAAAGCCTTCTTTTACAGCTTTAGCAACAGCTTTATCTAAATCAGGTTCTACAATGTGTACCTCACCCCTATTAATGGTCTCTACAACCCTTGGATTAACATCAACCCCATTAACTTCAGTTTTATTCCCAGCAATCAATGCCGCTGTGGGTAGGCCGATATAGCCCAAACCCATCATTGTAACTTTTTTTTGTGACACTATATTTTATTTTTCATGAATTCTACTATGCGTCCACATGCATTACCATCACCATAGGGATTATGTAATTTGCTCATGGTCTTATATTTATCTTCATCGGTAAGTAGCTTAATTGCTTCAGAAACTATCTTTTGTTTATCGGTACCTACCAATATTACTGTTCCTGCTTCAACAGCTTCAGGTCTTTCCGTAGTATCCCTCATCACTAAGACCGGTTTACCTAAACTGGGGGCTTCCTCTTGGACTCCGCCACTATCTGTAATTACAATATGGCTCTCGTTCATCAACCAAACAAATTCGGGATAAGCTAACGGGTCAATTAATTTAATATTCTCCAAATCACCCAACAATTCGTATACTGGCTTTTGCACCTTAGGATTGAGGTGAACAGGATAGACTATTTCTACATCATCAAATTTCTCCGCAATCTCTTTTAGTGCCTGACAAATATTGATGAAGCCCTGCCCGTGGTTTTCTCTTCTATGCCCAGTGACAAGGATGATTTTTTTATCTTCAGAAATCGTTTCTTTTAGCTTGGTTAATTCAGCAGAGTTGAGCGTTTTAACTCGATTTACACTTTCGTGTAAAGCATCAATAACAGTATTACCTGTAATGGTTATGGTTTCTTCTACAACTCCTTCTTTTTTTAGATTATTATTTGAGGTCTCGGTTGGTGCAAAATGATAGTCGGCAACATGCCCAGTAATTCTCCTGTTAATTTCTTCAGGGAAAGGAGCCCATTTATCAAACGTACGTAAGCCGGCTTCTACATGACATACCCTAGCCCCTGAGTAAAATGAAGCTATACTTGTCGCCATTGTAGTAGTAGTATCACCATGAACATATACAAAATCTGGTTTAAAAGATTCCAAAACGGATTGCAAACTTGTTATAATTGAAGCTGTTAAGCCATAAAGGTTTTGTCCTGGTTTCATCAAATCAAGGTCATAGTCCGGAGTGATCTCGAAAAACTCCAAAACTTGGTCCAACATTTCTCTATGTTGTGCTGTGACGCAGACTTTAGTTTCAAATTCTTTTGACTTACCAAAAGCCTTAACAAGTGGAGCCATTTTAATGGCCTCTGGTCTCGTTCCAAAAACAATAAGGTTTTTTTTCAACATTTAAATGCTCTTTCTTTTTTTATATAATAAATGATAATATAACTTGGGGAACAATACCTTAATATACCCGGTCATTATAAAGAGGGGATATCGTATAGGAAAGTGTCTTTTCATATGATACGATTGCGATGTAAAATCAAAACCGATTGGATTTTTAAGCATTTTAAATCTTTCCTTTAACGGCAGTTTGAAAAATTTCAAATAACGATCATTATGATCATTGACACACTCCCCAACAACCCCGGGCATAATCAATACTGGCAATTTCTTTTTGCCAGCTCTAAGACTATAATCATAGTCCGCCATTCCATGCACATAACCTTCTGACAGTATCCCAATGGTTTCTACCACATTTCTACTCACCCACATAATGTTTGCATTGCCCAATTGACATGGCACAGGGTTTTCTTGAGGCTTTAGCCTTTTCATTTTAGCTAAAAATCGATTTACAAATATCGAACCTCCGTAGGTAATCTTTTTGGTTTCGGTATCTACCGTTGTGCCAATATAGATACCCCCTTTTCTGTAATTAGAGGTACTATATTCATGTGTTCTTTTTATAGAATCGAATAAATGCGCATAAATATTGGTGTCATCATTCATTAATAGGTATGCATCATAATCACCTTTTATGGCCTCTTTCCAAGAATTTCGCATTCCACCAGCCCAATATAAAAATCCAGTGCCCTTTAATAAGTTGATTTCCGGAAAATTGTCTACCACAGCTTGAGAGGTTCCATCTGTAGAACCGTCGTCTGTAAGATAAATTGACATTTGCCAATTTCCTCCTGAAGTATTAAACGCTTTCTCTAGAGCCTTCAAAGCTGAAATCGTCTTTTCTTTCCGGTTGAAACATGTAAGAAGAACTGCAAATTTTTGCATAAATGGGTTAATGGTCAGTAGTTGTATAATTCATGCTAATAACGCTGCAAAAATACAGTAAAGTATCAAAGCTTGAATATATTTTTGGATGACTCTAATCAATTACAGGATAATCGGCATTATATTTTTTCACCACACCGATAAAAAAGCAAAAGAAGGCGAAAAAGTCGAACATCCCTTCGAGTATAGGTTCAACCATGAAAACCATACAAATTGAGAGTGTATACACAATCATTAAGTTATTTAAAGCGTAGGCCGATTTGTTTTTTTTAACGGCTTTTCTAACAGAAAGAAAGGCATTGGTAGTAAAAGATATTAACAAGAAGAAAGATAGAAAACCTCCTATCCTTAATACATCAAACCAAAGATTATGGGCATGGCCAAATTCATGCTCGCTCCAACCCAGAGGTTTTTCAAATAGGTTTTCCATGGACTTTGCCCATCTTTCCGTCCGGCCTCCTCCAGAGGCTATGTCCTCACCTCCTCCATCTTCCATCCGCCCGGCAAAAGCTGAAAGCCAATCCTGATCTAAATCAAAACTTACGGTATTTGCAATAAAGAAAATTATTACCGCAAAAAAAGAAAACATGAAAAAGTTTCTTTTAAAAGACTGTCTGGGCATTACATAGAATAATGATATCAACAAAGTAATGACACTAATACTCAACTGAGTTCTACTACCAATCCTAAGCACACATGCTATAGATATTATGTATATCAAAAGAAGTACTACTTTCATTACAAACGGAAGCTTCTTTATTTCTGGTATCAATAACGCAGGTATGGTCATGACAATGGTAAAATAAGCTCCCATTATTGTGGCAGGTATAATTTGCCCAGTCCAGTAATTTGGTAAATTTCGGTCAACAACGTTATATCCATTTTGAAGAATATCCATAAAGACCGATAGAATTGCAGATATGGAAAAAATACAACCGGCACATAACAAAAGTAAAACCAGAGTTGTTCGGTTTCCATGTATTTTATCCGCAAAGTATTTTCCTGTTAAATAAAGGGTGCCAGGCGCTAAGGCATAAATAATGATATACTGATTTCCGGCTTTCGGTTCAAATGAAAAAAAAGCAGCATAGACAAGTGAAAACATAAACAACAATAAAAACCCTATGTCTATGTTTTTAATTAGAAATCCTTTTTGCAAAATTAGTAGACCCGTTAATAAATAACCTATGTAAATATTTAATCCATAAGGGTTTAGCAAATACAGAAATAATAATGCCACAAAAGGTATCCCAATTTTTTTAATCTCTTTGAGCACTTCGAATTATCTTTTTGTTATTTTTTTCCATAGATTTTTAATCTTTAAAATAGATTGCCTTAAAAACAACCTTCTAATTATTTTATATGGCATCAGCTTGAAATTATAACTTACCTTTCTATCAAAGTCCTGTTTATTAAGGTTTTGTTCTGGACTATTGGTATCATATAAAAAAAGTTCGAACCCATCTACCGAGCGTAATATATTATCCTCATGCGGTTTTAAAGATTTACCAAAAGAACTTATTATTTTGTAGTTCATAAGCTTGGAAGTCAGAACGTATCGTTGACTTGTTTCAGATTTATATCCATAAAGGTCTATACACAATTCATTTTGATTGACCTCAAGGGATTCATGAAGTTTTTTGTTTTCAAAAAAAGCATCGTATACCGATAAAGAATCTTTAAGGAAGGAAAATCTATATTTTCTTTCCACACCATAGTCTAACGGTACTTGGTAAATAGTACTATCATTACCAACGTGCGTTCCAGCATCGCTAAAATTTGTTGCCAATGCTATTTTTGGATATAGAAAGTACAGGTCCTTTTCAACCAAATAAGCAATGTTATACTTAAGCCAAGATTTCGAAGACCAACTTCTTACATAAGCAGGAACGTTTATGTTATTTTCAATATCCGGATTATTGTTATACCATTGGATAAAACCACTCCATTGATCCTTTGTCCATGCTTGCCCCCAAGAAGAGGCAAACTGAAAATACCAATTATCATAACCATCTTCCAAAGCGGAAAAATTGGCACGTGTATTTACATTAAGTTGATGGTTGTACAATGAAATTCCGCCGATAACAGATTCCTTTTTTGAAAAAAGCAAAGCTTGCTCTGTAAACGAGTAAAAATTTGGGGAAACAAACAAGTCATCTTCTAAAACTATTACCGCGCCATATTCAATACTTAGTCCACCACATTTTAAAATATGCTTTCTTAGACCTAAGTTGGTCTCTTGACAAATTACCTTCTTTTCTCCATTCTCCCAATTAAACCTATTGGCGGTGTCTATAACACTTTGATTATTCTGGGCTTTGTCAATACTAATAATTAAATCAATATCCTGATGCGGATATTTTGCATCGTCTAAAGATTGTAATAATCTGGCCAAAGACCTCGGTCTATTATAGGCTACAACAACAATAGGGATATTCATCTTGTTATTCTTTAGTATTTAGATGTTCCATAAAGTCATTGATATTTCTAAAAAGTGAAGCTTTTTCTTTTATCCATTCCTTGGATTTGTCCCACCACTTGAGGTTTGCTAAGAAATCTATTTCCTCCTCCCTGAATCGTTTTTTTATGATTTTAGCAGGCACTCCACCTACAATGGCATAGGGTTCAACATCTTTATTTACCAATGCATTCGCCGCAACAATGGCTCCATCTCCAATTTTTACTCCATCCATCAGAGATACATTTGCCCCTATCCATACATCGTTTCCAATAATTATACTATAGTTATCTTTATTTGGAACGGCAAATTCTTCAAAATACTGCTTATCGGAATAAGTAAATCCTACAGGAGTTTTCAATGCAAAAAATGAGGGATGTGTAGATACAAAGGTATTTGATGGATGTTTTCCAAATATGCAAGTGACTTTTGGCCCAATAGAGCAATACCTTCCGATACTTGTTTTAGCTATTTTTGCTCCTTCTGCAATGTATGAGCCATAGCCAATTTTTGAAGCTACTATTGAGCTATTCTTACCAAAACCATTGCTGCCCTCACATACCACAGAAAAACCAATAAAGGCGTTTTTTTGATAGGTAATACCCTTTTTTCTCTTTAGATAAATCCTTCTAAAAAAAATAGCTGCTCTAGTAAGAAAAGAGCTTGAGAGCACCCATTTTTTTAATTTTCCAACCATGAATCAATTCTTTGCTATTTTGCAATTCAAAATCTATAGTCATTGCAACCTATTTGTTCACCGTCTTATTAAGAACGGCTTTTTCCCAAATGTAAGGTGAAAATTCCGACCAACATTTTTGGGCCTGGGTAAAATTGCTATTCTCTTTTGTAACAATTTTTGTAATTCTCTCTCTTAAAATATTTGGTTTTTCCACTAAGTTGGATTCAAGAAATGACTTTGAACTTATATTATCCATAAACCATTCACTAAGTTCATTTTGCATCCAATCCACAATTGGGGAACTAAACCCAATCTTTGATTTTCGCCAAGTAACTTCTTTTGGCAAATAGGGATCCAAAGCATCTCTAATAATCCTTTTTGTATAACCATTTCCCAATTTACTAGAGTATGGAAGTGAGTTGACAAAACTCACTATACGGTGATCCATGAACGGCATTCTAATTTCTACACTGTTGATCATTGCATACCTGTCGTAGTTTCTGAGTAAAGTAGGTAGTATATTCTCATGAAACATTGCATAAAGATACTGTGTAAGGTTATCCAGTTTTTTAAAATTTGGATGGTTCTGATCTCTAGAAGGTATAGTTTTTCCCATTATTTTTTTTGCTCCCTTCTTTACCATATAGTTGTAGAACAACTTATAGTTGCTTGTTCTGGTATACTGGGCTTCATCTGCATTTACACTTCCCTGGTATATCTCCAATATATCTTTGGTCCTCTTCATATTAAACCGTGCATCCCACAAACTTTCCAACGTTCCTTGTTGATAACCACTCAGTAATTCATCTGCTCCATGACCATCAAGGGTTACGGTAACTCCATTTTTTTTGACAGCTCCATAGAGCATTATCATAGGTAGTGGAGAGGTAATATATAAATCTTCAAAAAGGTAAAAATACTCTTCAAGCTTGCCCCAATGTTCTAAAGGCTCAATATCTATAAAAGTTGATTGTAGCCCTAAATGATCAGTCACCATTTTAGCATAATGAGATTCATCCAATGGCGTACCTGGAAATGAGGCAACAAATGCATGCTGCCAATCTTTGGCATAGTTATTATTGTTCTTTGACAAATGGGCCATAGCACCAATTGTTGCGCTACTATCAAGCCCACCACTCAAAGCAGTCCCGATAGAAACATCTGAACGCATTCTAAGTTTGCATGAATCCATAAACAGTTCACGAAAACGTTCAACTTGCTCCTCGTAGGTTTTGGGCACTTCCACCAGGTGATCCAATGTATTCCAATACCTATATGTAGTTAGTTTACCATCTTTTAAATTACCATTATAACCAGCTGGAAACCTTTTTATCCCCTTTATTAAACACTTATCGGTTGCTTCATAAAAGAAGATGTTCTTCTTCATCCAATTAAAATCATCCGAAACTTCCAATTTGTCAAAATATGGGAATATCGCTTTCATTTCAGAAGCGAAAATGAACTTTCCGTTTATAAAGGCATAAAACAAAGGTTTCTTCCCAAATCTATCCCGAGATAAAAACATTTGCTTTTTTTGATTGTCCCATATAGCCAATGCCCACATCCCGTTAAACTTCAACATACTTTCTTCTCCCCAATGTATATAGGATTTAAGGAGAACTTCTGTATCAGAGGTGGATCTAAAACTATGTCCTAGGTTCAACAGCTCTTTTTTGATTTCTAAAAAATTATAGATCTCGCCATTGAATACAATTGTGTAACGATTATCATCACCATGCATGGGCTGATGGCCCTTTGCAGAAATATCTAAAATTGAAAGTCTGCGATGACCAAGAGAAACAGCATCATTAATGCTTTCTATTCCATAACTGTCAGGTCCTCGATGAGTTAAGGTGTCAAGAGAATTTTTAAATGATTCGTAAGGAGTCGCGGGAACTGTTCCTATAATACCACACATATGTAACAGACTGATTTAGGGTTAATTTTTAGTTATTTTTAAAATCCTTCAGTTTATATAAAATATGAGAGCAAATATCCATGATAAGCTAATAAGACAGAAATTAATTCGGTGATATATCATATTATGACTTTAAATATACAATCAATCACTCCCAAAACGAACTACAAATAGAAGGTAATCAAGATTATACGGGAGATTTATTTTTAAATACCCTTTCAAAAACATTTATTAAAAACAGTGATTTTAGCATCATAAAAAATGAAGACCTTGTCTTTCTAAAAACAACAGGAGTTAGAACAGAGGCAACAAATTGTGAAATAAGAGTTGCAAAGGCAGCTCCGTAAATACCATATCTTGGAATTAAAAACAGATTTAATAGGACATTCGTAACCATTCCTATACCCAAGCAAATTATATTGTATGCTTGAAGGTTTTCACTAATAAACCATTTTTGGTTAGCAACACCCAAGAAAACAAAAACACCCGCCCAAATATGTATTTTAAGTACCGAAGCGGTTTGGTCAAATGCATCTCCATAAAGCATTAGGATAGCCCAATCCCCAAATACCAAAACTGGCACTATTATTACAAAGCCAAGTATCACCATTAAATCATAAAGGTTTTGTAACCGAGATAAATAGAGCTCGTTGTTTTTGATTTTAGCATTAATTATTGCTGGAAAAAGAGAAGTACATATTATAGTGGGAATAAAGTACCAAGCTTCGCTAAGTCTTACAGCTGCTGCGTATTTTCCGACGGAAGAATTATCCAGAATTTCTTGAATCATAATTTGATCCACCTTCATATAAATAGAAATTACAATACTACTGAGTATCAGCGGCCATGAATCACTAAGCAAACTCTTTGCGGTTTCAAAAGAAAATTTCCATTTAAAAATTGAATTACCCGCCCTATAGTAAAAATAAAGTTGGCCAGCCATGAGAAAAAACACATCAAAAGCCAAGATATAGACAAAATAGATTAACGGAGCTTCCTGCCAAATACATATAAGTTTGATAACGGCAGATAAGAAAACCCCAACCAGACCTGGTATGGCTCCAAATTTGCTTTTAACTTGGCTATTAAAAAAACGGGCTATAACACCAAAACTTTGGAGAAAGGTCATAAGCCCTAGAATAACTATAATCTTATTTGTGATTGGCTCATTATCATTAAAATAAATAAATGTAAGTAGGCATATCATTATAAAAACCGACCCCATTGTTTGCAACCCAAAGGCTGTACCGAGCAAAACATTATTTTTTTCTTTGGATTTCACTAGTTCCCTAACGAGGATGTCACCTAACCCCAATGATGAGAAAGCGGCAAAAAGACCAACAAAGCTCTGTGCATAGCTGAGAATCCCAAATTTTTGCGGTCCCAAATATCGAGTAACAAGCACACCTACCGTTAGTGCCAGTAGCAAGCGAATCACTTTTTCCCCCATTAACCATGAGGTATTTCTCAAGTACTTGAGAAATCCTTTGTTGTTTTTTAGTAATCCAACCGCTTTTTTCAAAACCATTTAAGCTAGAATGAAAGAAACTTCGCCAAGAAGTATACACCAGATCCGACCTATATATGAAGTGTGCACTTTAAACTGTTTCAAGGTAGTGCGAACATAAGGCCTTAATGCCTTCTGATATTTCAATGGAATGCCTCCAACCCATATTGTTCAGCTTGGATACATCTGTTAATTTAACCATAGTTCCATCAGGCTTTTCTTCATTGAAATAAAAAGTCCCATTGAACCCTACATGCTGTTTTATCAATAGTGCAAGTTCTTTAATAGATATATCCTTCCCAGTACCAATATTTATATGTGTATTCCTAATTTCTTTAGTATTCTTGTCATAGGTGTCCTTAAAATCTCGCTTTTCCATCAAAAAAACACATGCATCTGCCATATCCTCTGACCATAGAAATTCTCTTCTCGGATTTCCAGACCCCCATATTTCAACTGTTACCTCATCATTTTTTACTGATATACCAAATTTTTCTAGAACGCCTAGAAGATGACTTTCAGATGATGAACTATTTTCATTTTCAATAGGTAATTCTTTCAAATCATTCTTTATGAATTTCCAATTGGATTCTTCCAGTGCTTTACCTAACAAGATTTTCCTTACCAAAGCAGGTAAAACATGTGATTTTTCCAAATCAAAATTGTCATTGGGACCATAAAGATTGGTAGGCATTACAGAAATAAAATTTGTGCCATATTGCAAGTTGTAACTTTCACACATTTTTATCCCTGCAATTTTTGCCATTGCATAAGGCTCATTTGTATATTCAAGTACATCTGTAAGAAGGTAGTCCTCTTTCATCGGTTGAGGGCAATTCTTAGGATAAATACAAGTGCTTCCCAAGAACATTAATTTTTTTACATTATTTCGATAAGATTGATGAATGATATTGCTTTGAATCATCAAATTCTCATAAATAAAGTCCGCCCTATAAGTATTATTTGCAACAATTCCTCCAACCTTTGCTGCGGCTAGAAATACGTATTCGGGTTTTTCGATTTCAAAAAATTCTGACACAGAAAAGGAATCCAATAAATCAAGTTCAAATCTCGACCTTACTAGTAAATTGTTGTAGCCCTTGGCGCGTAGGTTTTTTACTATTGCGCTCCCCACAAGTCCACGATGACCTGCAACAAAGATTTTTGAACTTTTGTTCATCTATTCAAAGTAATTTAAGATTTGATACCCTCCTTTTTTAAGATACTGGTCCTTTTGCATCAGTTTCAAATCACTTTGCATCATATCTTTTATTAAACCTTGTAAGTCGTATTCAGGTATCCAACCCAATTTTTTATTAGCTTTTGTAGGGTCTCCAATAAGTAAATCAACCTCTGTAGGTCTAAAATATTTTGGGTCTACCGCCAATATTTCTTTTCCAATTTCTAATTGAAATTCGGGGTTCGAACATGCTTTAACATACCCTTTTTCATTAACTCCTTCCCCTCTAAATTCTAGTTCAACTCCAACTTCAGAAAAACTCATTCTTACAAAATCACGAACTGTGGTAGTTTTTCCCGTTGCAATTACCCAATCTTCGGGCTGGTCATGTTGTAATATCATCCACATCATTCGAACATAGTCTTTGGCATGACCCCAATCACGTTGGGCATCTAGATTCCCTAGATAAAATTTATTTTGCAATCCTAGTGCTATTCTGGCCGTGGCCCTTGTTATTTTACGTGTAACAAATGTCTCTCCCCTAATGGGCGACTCATGATTAAATAAAATTCCATTACAGGCATACATCCCATATGCTTCTCTATAGTTAACTGTAATCCAATATGCATACATTTTGGCAACAGCATAAGGACTTCTAGGATAAAAAGGAGTTGTCTCCGATTGTGGCACCTCTTGCACTTTTCCGTATAATTCTGAAGTGGAAGCTTGATAAATTCGCGTCTTTTTCTCTAACCCCAACAACCTTACGGCATCAAGAATTCTTAACGTACCAATACCATCTGCATTTGCAGTATATTCAGGTATTTCAAATGAAACATGGACATGGCTCATTGCAGCCAAGTTATATATCTCATCCGGTTGGATTTCTTGAATTAATCTAATTAGATTGGTGCTATCTGTCATATCTCCATAGTGCAGAATGAAATTTCTATTTTCAATATGAGGGTCTTGATACAAGTGATCAATTCGATCTGTATTGAAAAGAGATGAACGTCGTTTTAGTCCATGAACTTCGTATCCTTTTTTTAAGAGAAATTCACTAAGATATGCACCATCTTGTCCTGTAACACCTGTAATTAATGCTCTTTTTGCCACGGTATTTTGTTTTAAGTTGCAAAGATGTGGATTAAACAGCATATAACAAGCAATATTGTATGAAATGCATTTTTTTTAGACAGAGAACGTAGTATAATTTTTTTTGATTGAAGGGTGAGGCTTTTAAAATGCAAAGAGGGGAAGATATCTTCCCCTCTTTATATATTAAATAACCAAAATGCCTATTCTAATTTTATAAATTAACTTTTAGCATTGTATAATTTTAACAAAACAATTCTACTTAAAAATTAAATAGAAATTTATTTTATTGTTATTGGATTGCCATTATCGTCAGAACTGTTTACAACTTGAACTGATTGAGATCCTCCAGACACATCTATAGCATCAACACCACTATCACCTGTTAGGCTACAATCTTTGATCATATTTGTGCTATCAAAATTTCCTTGCAAATAGCCAAACGGCCTATTTACTCCAGAATTAGTGTAAACAATATTTATATTATCCAGCGTACAGTCTATTACATTTGCTCCAAGACTTGATATAACTCCGTGAAAAATATTACTGGAATTACTAAGATTAACATTAATGGTTGAATTAGAGAAATTTACATGTCCATAGGACCCGCTATTCGCACTAAATCTTAAAGCGGATTGATGTTGACCCCAGCTATCACTAGTATTTGGAGTATAGTTAAAGGTATTCCGATCTATATCGATTGGTTGATTATTTACAGGTGCATACCTTTGTAATATTTGTATTCCGCAGTTAATGAATTGATTGTTCGTGATTTTTATATCTTTTAATTTTCCTTCATAAGTTGAAGTCCCAGAACCTAGTCTAATTCCGGCATAATTCTCAACATTTGCGTGTTCAATAACATTCTCACTAATATCAGCTCCGTCAACTTCCGAAAGTGATAGGAAATGGTAATGAGCCGAATCTGATGTGGACTTCAATGTATTTCTCTTAAAAACAATATCTTTTATCATATAACCGCTGCTAATGCTGAAAAAATCAACCATAGTACCCATTTGCTGAGCGGCAGAAAACATTGAATTCGGTATTTCTTCAAAATAGCTGTCAGTAACACTTACATTTGAAACATTAGCCTTAATTGCTCTTCTTGAACAATATCTATAATCTTCTCTTTCCAATATAAACCTACTTTCACTATTCAACTTACTACCACCAGCTTTGTTTATCATATACAAAGCTTCAGCATCATCACCTATTATGTTGGAAACTTTATTATCCTTATGAATTACTGTAAATGGATTAGCATAATCAATTTCATATACTCCATACGACCATCCCTTTGCTACACCAGCTGGAGAATTATTATAATTACCGTCTCCCTCTGCTATTATATCTTTAATAACAACATCTGAAAACTCCCCGTAGGTAAAACCTTTGCTAACAGGTCTCAAGTTTATTTGGAAAGCCTTAGCTCTTACGGTTGTGGGAGAATAATAATCATGAATATTTAAATTTCTGAAAACATAATGCTCTTGGCCGTCCAAATACATTAACCTGCCATAACTTCTTGTTCCATCAAACTCACCATTATAAATGGTTGGACTAATATTCACCCAATTAAACACAAAATCTACTGAAACTTTTACATTATTGAAATTGGCAGCACTTGTTGTTTTCACAGCGGAACCATTCATATTCCAATTAAATATTCCAGATCGTCTATAATAAGATGGTTGATTCTTGATATAAGACCCATCAGTAATACCCACAGCTAAAGAGCAATTGTTTATCATTGCATCAATTGCATTATTGTCATCTGAAGAGTCTCCAGATGTAGCTCCAAATATTTCAGGGCTTATTCTGGAACCTGCATAAACGTCGCTAAATGTTGTAGAGGGCGAGAAAGCTTGTTTAAAAGTATTCTCTATAAATGCGCCATTTAACTCAATATTTGATCCTGTTATGACACCTCCCGCTGGTTCTATTGTTTGATTGGCGGCAAAAGTACAACCACTGCAATCAAATGATTCGGAAATTATTGCTTTATGGTTAGCGTAGGCAGGATCAGATATTTCAGAAGATGATGCAGGATAATAAACTCCAACAATTTCATTGGTGTTTATTGGGTCGGTCGGATCGACAGGGGCATCTGGAATTTTGTCATCATCAGTTTCCTCGTCGGTCTCCTCATCGGTTTCTTCACCTGTGTCTTCGTCCGGGTCTTCAGAAGTTTCATCATCCGTTACATCAGATTCATCTATTTCCTCTTCCTGTTCGAGAATGGATTCATAAAAAAGGTCACTATCTTTGTTACATGACGCAAAAACCAATGTAAAAGAGGCTAGTAATAATATCAAGAGTGGGGTACTATAGGATATTTTCATAGTTAAGTGGAGATTTCGGGTTTTAAAATTAATACATGTCCAAACTTAATTCGTCTAAAAACGAAAAAATTCGATGAAATACACCAACTTTACGCAAAGACTTATATTTTGGATTTCCGAAATGTTGTTTTATCGATGAAATACGTTGAATTTTAACATTCTTTAAGAAGCCATGATGATATTACCCAGTTTTTGAATGTTTTATGCTTTGGTAATTGTCCAGCATCCAGATTCTAAAACATGATGATACTAAAAACATTGATTGATGAGTTATTAAAAGACCGCAAAGAAATCTTCACTATAATCAAATTGTTCAAGTAATAATGTATAAGTTATTTTTAAAAAGGGTATTGGACCTCATTCTTTCCATTGTCGGCTTCGCTGTTCTTTTTCCCGTGTTCGTGTTCATTTGGTTCATTCTTTTATTTGTTAATAACGGTAAGCCTTTTTTTGTACAACCCAGACCTGGTAAAAATGAAAAAGTATTTCCCATTCTCAAGTTTAAAACAATGACGGATAAGAAAGGTAGTAATGGAAAATTATTACCTGATGAATTAAGAGTAACAAAGTTTGGAACTTTTTTAAGAAAGACCTCGTTGGATGAAATTCCGCAACTGTTAAGTATTATCAAAGGGGACATGAGCCTAATTGGCCCCAGACCATTAAGGGTAAGATATCTCCCATACTATACAAAGGAGGAACAAATAAGACATACGGTAAAGCCAGGAGTGACTGGCCTTGCGCAAATTTCAGGAAGAAACTTATTGGATTGGGACAACAGACTTCAAAAAGACATTGAATATGTAAAAAACTTGTCTTTTGTGTTAGACTTGAAAATTTTATTCAAAACAGTGCTTAAAGTTTTGGCTAGTGATGATGTGGCTCTTGATTCCGAATCTGGAATGATTGATTTTGATGAGCTAAGAAAAAATAATAAACAGCATTTATCTGAAAGATGAGAAACTGGAAATTTCAGTTGCAGAGGAAAATAAATAGAAGATAAAAGGTCTGAAAGGCAGTTTACACCCCATATGGACATAAAGTAATTCCCGTGTATTGCCTTTTAAAGAGTCAATGATTTAGAAGCTAGGTCCTTCTGTTTTTGCATGGCTTTATTAAGCACCAATTTTCGTTTACCAGATGGTAATAATGGAATGTCATTTACATATTTGATTCTGATTTTTGCATCATCTCCAAAATACTCCATGTATTTATCTCTAATTCCTATTTCAGAACTGCGTTCAAAAGCTTCCGAAACTTTTAGTTTGATAACGTACACATCATTTTCCTCTTCCACAAATTGAAATTGTTCTATCCCATCAAATTGTAAAATATGGTGAATAATGTGCGAAGAAACATATTCACCCTTTGTATTGGTGAACATATCCATCTTCCTCCCTTCTATTCTAGAAAATGATAGGCTACCATAATCTTTATCTATATCCATAACACCCACGTCCCCCGTGTCGTATCTAATAAGGGGCATTGAATAATTAAAAAGATCAGTTACAACAATTCTCCCTGGCTCTCCTGGGGTTGTTGGCTTGTCAGTATTCAAATCAAGTATTTCTATATGATAGCTGGCCCAGTTAATTTCAAAACTTCTTGTAGAATTTCGAGATCTTTGTTGTGCAAGTATTCCATTTTCACTGTTAGAATACCGAGACAATAATTCTGCCCCAAAGTATTTATAGACTTTTGTTTTTACTTCTTCTCCCATAGCTTCTGCAATTGCTATGGCAGAGTTGATTTTGCAATCCAAAGGTTTCGCATGATTTTTATCCAAATAATTACATATAGTATCCAGCGCGGAAGTATATGCCAAAAGACTTTTAGTGGAGCCATCATGTTCCAATTTTTTTATTAACTGGGCAATATTGTCATCACTTAAATCATCCACGGAATGCATGGAAATATTTTGAATCGAGGATAAATACTTATTCTTTTTATATTGCTTATCCCATAACCTTAGGTAATATATTCTTGACCCCAGTTCAAAACCAGCTCGTTCTGCAAAAAAGATAGTATCCGCAGTATTTCTTTGTCTTTTGTTTTTATCATGCAGAATATTAAAGGGTTTTCCTGTTGATCCACTAGTTGTAACTCTATGAGTATGTCTATGAGCGTATTCTTGACTTTTAAATTGTTCAAATTTCTCCCTAACCGTTTGTTTGTCGATTACTGGAAACATATCTAGTCTAGGTTCAGCATCGGTAATATCGAAATAGTGTGGAACTGTATTTATTGCATGCTTTAAAAGTTGTGAGAGACTGGCCTCAGTAATTTCTCGCGATTTTCGTGAGTCGGGGTTGTTCTGAATCTGTCGTATTTCACGATAATGTTTCCTAACTCCTCCTCCCTTTAAGGCATCTAAAATCCAAAATACCGCTTTGCGAGCTTGTTCCAATACTTTTAGCATAATACCACTTATATATCTATTGAGCTTCTGGTTAGTGTTTTAACAATTTATCCATTCTATTCGTCTACTTGTGAACTTACATAAACGATTTGATTTCTTAGACTATCAATAACATAGGTGAAGCGTCTAACGTCCTTTCCGGGAATATCCAAATACCTCCCGTAATTTTTTTCGTTCGTCACACAATAAATCAGAGGGTCGTCCTTCAATGAATCATAATTTAGTTTTCTGTACTCTGAAGTATCTTTTGGCATTAAATCTCCAAAATACATTGAAAACAAAGTAACTCTTATAAAACTATGCTCGCTATTATTTATAACCCGTATTCGGGTATTCTTACATCCTTGGGTTGTAACATTTTCAAAATCTGAAAAAGGATTCTGGAATACGAACAAAAACAAGCAAAATCCACAGATTCTAATGAAACCCATTTAATTTATTTAACAGCAGCAAAGTTTGATTTAAAAATACCATTAAAGCAATCCATTCAATTTTTAAATCTGTTAAAGTCCAAAAAAATCTATGAACTACATTTCATTGTTAAAAAGGAAGGAACAAACCAGTTATGAGCTCTGAAAATCTTAGTTTTAAACAAAAATAAATCACACTTTTTACGGATGAGATTATCATTATTTCTTTTCCTCCTTTTTGCAGGCATTCAATGTTACTCCCAATTCAATGTAATTGGCAAAGTGATGGAATATAATGAAGATAAAACTAACAAAGCTCTTCCAAATGCCAACGTATACTGGTTATCAAGTACAATGGGAACAACAACAGATTCTCTTGGAAATTTTACGATTCCATATAACAGTGAGTCCAAAAGACTAATCATCAGTTCTGTTGGATTTAGATCGGATACCATATTGGTTAACAGGCCAAATTTGGGGAATATTGCTTTACATTCTATTGTAGCATTGGAGGAGGTTGTTGTTGAAAAACAGGTGGCTCCTCTTCAAAAATCACTTTTTAAAGTCCAAAATGTTGTATCAGTAGATAGCAGAGAAATGCTAAAGGCAGCTTGTTGCAACCTTTCGGAAAGTTTTGAAACCAATCCTTCGGTCGACGTCAACATCTCTGATGCCGTGCTTGGGGCAAAGCAGATACAAATGTTGGGGCTTAACAGCCCTTACCTAATGTTCACACAAGAAAACATGCCATCCATTAGGGGAGCCTCGCAAATTTTCGGACTCTCTTTTATTCCAGGATCTTGGATTGAAGGCATCCAAATCACCAAAGGAGCCGGTAGCGTCCTTAACGGATTTGAAAGTATATCGGGGCATATCAATAGTGAACTTGTAAAGCCTATTACCGACAAGCGATTTTTCCTGAACTTATACGCCAACAACTATGAAAGATATGAGTTTAACACCAGGCTTAACCATAATATTACAGATAAACTGGGAGTGGGGTTATATGTACACGCTAATCTCAGAAACGGTTATATAGATAATAATGCTGATGGTTTTTTGGATACTCCTCTATCCGATCAGGTAAACGTAATGAACCGATGGCAATACATCAACCCTGAAAATGGATGGGTGGGTTATGCAAATATTCAATACCTGGTGGATAATAAAGAAATTGGACAACTTGATTTTAATCCGGAAACAGATAAACTAACCACTAACGCCTGGGGAAGTGAAATAAACACCAACAGATTGGATCTATCTACCAAACTGGGTTATGTATTTCCAGACCTACCATATCAAAGTTTCGGTTTTCAAACAGCTTATAGCAACCATGAACAGAATTCTTTTTATGGTCTAAACCAGTATGATATCGATCATAGTTCTTTCTATTCCAATTTAATTTTTAACAGTATTATTGGTAGCACACAACATAAATTTAAAACAGGGCTTAGTTTAACGCATGATGCTTTCTATGAATCGGTCAATTCAATCGCCTTTAATAGAACGGATAATTCAATCGGAGCCTTTTTCGAGTATACCTATGATAATCTAGAAAACTTAAGTTTTGTGGCTGGTCTGAGAGTTGACAACCATAATAATTTGGGGAATTTCTTTACCCCTCGTTTTCATTTAAGATATTCATTATGGGACAAAGCCAGTTTTAGAGCATCCTTCGGCAGGGGCAAAAGAGGAGCTAACATATTTGCTGAAAATCAGCAACTTTTTGCATCTTCGCGACAAATAACAATTGACGGAACAGGAGGAAATTATTATGGTCTTGAACCAGAAAAAGCATGGAATTATGGTTTAAGTTTCATTCAGAAGCTTTATTTATGGAACCGTGTATTGGATTTTTCTATAGATTTTTATAGAACCGATTTTATAGATCAAGTTGTTGTGGATTGGGAAAATCCAAGGGAAATTTCGTATTATAATCTAGAAGGAAACAGTTACTCTAACAGTCTTCAAATTGATTTAAATTATGAATTGCTCCAAGACTTTCACCTACGGGCCACTTACAAATACTTTGATGTGACCACCGACTATACTAATGGTGCCCTCGAGAAACCATTACAACCTTCTTATCGCTTTTTTGTAAACTTAAATTATGAGACCTTAAAAAAGAATGATAGCCAATGGCGTTTCGACTTTACATCCAATTGGTTGGGAGAACAGAGGCTTCCAAACACCAGCGACAACCCTATCGAATTTCAACTTCCCTCCTATTCACCTTCTTATGTACTAATCAATGCACAGATAACCAAAGTGTTCTCCAATAAGTTTGAGGTTTATATAGGAGGAGAAAATATGAATAACTTTATTCAAGATATGCCAATTTTATCAAGCGAAAATCCATTTAGTACTTCTTTTGACAGCACCTTATTATTTGCACCTGTTTTGGGAAAAGCATATTATGCAGGGTTTAGATATAAAATTTAATTTTACGATATGAAAAAAATAATAGCAGTATTTTTTATAATAGCAGGAATAACTCTTGGTTTCGGCCAAGATAAAAATAAGTCTGTTTCTTTTGAAGTAAAAGGGAACTGTTGGATGTGCAAAAACCGGATTGAAAAGACCGCCATTAAAATGCAGGGTGTGAAATTTGCATCATGGAATGCCGACACCAAAGTTTTCAAGGCCATTATTGATGAGCGAAAGTGCACGATCTCATCTGTTCAAAAAAAAATAGCTGAAGTTGGCCATGATACTGGTGATTTTAAATCAACAGATGAAGTATATAATAATTTACCCGCCTGCTGCCAATACAGGAATCCCGAAAGTTCTAACATGGATCACGGAAAGCACTAAATTCCATTTCAACATCAACCAATTAGCAGAGTTGTTAAATTCTTAGAGTTTAATTACCCTTTTGGCAACTAACAATTCTCCATTGCCATTGGTTACTCTAATTACATAAAAACCGGAAGATAGCCCGTAAAGGTTCTTTATTATCAGAGTATCGGTATTTTGGAAAGCTTCTTCACGTATTTTCATTCCCATCATGTTAAAGACCTCAATAACACAATCTGTACGCTTGCTCAAGTTTATTGTTATTTTTTCTGTAAACGGATTAGGGTGAGCTGCAATAATCACAGTTTTTTGATCATTGACCGTTGAATTGGTCTCTTCCCATACAATAGGCTTGAACAAGTCTTCGGAATAAGGATATGGTTTAACAAACCTTACGGGGCCAGATTTACTTGTACCTGCATTTTGGGTATCAATTATTGCTTGAAAGGAAGATCCAGGAGCAGCCTCGAAGCCAGGGGTCAAATTAATTTCATTTACCGACTCAAACCTACTAACGGTTCCTGCAGGCACCAAAAAGTTATTACCCGCTTCAATATTGAATTGATAGTAGAAAACCTCTTCAGAGTTATAGGTGTTGCTAACTATATAATTGTCCAATTCTGCCAATCCATTTTCAGCATAAAAAACACCCAATGATCTTGTATCGGTAATATCGTTAGGATCTACCAAAGGTAAAGTCGTTCCGTCAAAAACATAAGTTCCATCATAACGCAACATGGAGGTAGTAATATAAGCAGAGTTTTGATGAATTTCTTCCCAATCATCCCATACCTTGTCCACATGGGAATGGTGAAAGAAAAATACTGGGTCTCTAGGAGACAATGGAGTGGGCATCGCACCGCCCGTCCAAACGTGAGCTCCTCTATGCACTGCCTGTCTTTCCAATCTGTTCGAAAAAGTAAAGAAGTCAGCTTCTACCAATAAATTTACTATATCAGCAGGTACTGGCATTGGACCATTACTGCCCAAGTTGCGTCCCAAAGACCAATTGGCGTCAAAAGTACCCAATAAGTCATCATCCCATAAAGGTCCAGTTGTTGACTGATCTACAGCGGAATTCCAATATGCCAAACTTATTTCGGGATTGATATCTTGAACTGCCTGTTCCATTTCAAACATCATTCTTCTGTGCCAGGGCAAGAATATTTCCCTTTCCGGTTCACCAGGAAGATTAAAATGCAAATCCAATTGTGTAGGATCCACATCGTTATCGAAATTGAAAAAATCTCCATGGAATGTAGCCAAATCGTTAAACAAATCAGGGCCATTACGCAATAAATAAAATGCATTTACCAATTCTGCCTTTTCATAATCCGTCATTTCCAAAAAGTTCTTTCGAATACTTTGAGCTGTGGAAATTTGCGCAAATAATAAGGCTAATGCGAAACTAATTATAAGGTAATTTTTTTTCATAAGACAGAAAGTTTCTGCACGTATTTTCAGTTTGAATATTGTTTAGAGAAACATACTATAGTTCTCGGTAACAACCTAGTTTTTTGCCTCTTCATTCTTGCCCTGATTTTCTAGGGCATCTAATCTGGCCAAAATACTTTTTATTTTTGCATTTTCCTCCTTCATTTTTTTCATCTCGGCTTCTTGGGCCAATAAATAAAGCGTTAGCTCTTCTATTTTTTGCAATAATTTGGCATCCATTACTCCCAAATCAATTCCATTTTCTTTCACTTTTTCAGCACTTGGGATGTTTGGTAAATGTCCATTTTCCTTGATATACCTTCTTACTTCATCCAATTTCATCAAATCAAAATCCTTTAAGAAGACAAAATCTGGCCAGTTACCTTGCAATTCAACTTTTACTCCTTCCGCTATAACATTACCTGCGACAGCCAATCTATATCCTTGAGTATCCGTAGTCCCGATCCCAACGTTCTGATCGGCAAACAAATCCCTTACCGTCCAATCCACAGTGTTTAGATTAGCATTTTCCGAAGTATAGTCAACTATTCCTGCTCCTGTGAGGGTAGTTATATTTTCTGTATTACTAACTGTAGAAGTGTTGCCTGCGGCATCCTCCGCAAAGACCGTAAAATCATAACTCGTATCAGCCACAAGACCTGTAACATTAAATGAAGTTGTTGTTCCCGTATTGGCGATGCTGACACCATCTTGGAAGACTTCATAATTGGTAACACCAACATTGTCAGTAGCAGCGGACCAAGACAAGCTTGTTCCTACAGAAGTAGTACCTGAAGCAGTCAAGTCAACAATAGCAGTTGGGGCTTCCGTATCAGGACCTGCAAGCGTATTCACGGTTTCGGTGTTGCTTACCGTAGAAGTATTTCCTTGGGCATCTTCTGCAAAAACAGTAAAATCATAGCTCGTATCTGCCACAAGACCCGTAACATTAAATGTGGTCGTGGTTCCCGTATTGGCAATGCTGACACCATCTTGGAAGACCTCATAATTGGTGACACCTACATTGTCGGTCGACGCTGACCAAGATAGATCTGTAGTGGTTTCCGTTGTATTTGATGAAGCCAGGTCTGTTATTGCGCTGGGAGCCTGGCTATCGGCAAGAGTGTTTACCGCCTCAGTATTGCTCACTGTGGAAGTATTGCCTGCGGCATCCTCCGCAAAGACCGTAAAGTTGTAGCCGGTACTCGGAGCAAGGCCAGTTACATTAAAATTAGTGGTTGTTCCCGTATTGGCAATGCTGACACCATCTTGGAAGACCTCATAATTGGTGACACCTACATTGTCAGTGGATGCACTCCAACTAAGATCGGTTGTTGTATCCGTCGTATTTGAAGAAGACAAGTCGGAAACCGCACTTGGGGCTTCCGTATCAGGACCTGCAAGCGTATTCACGGTTTCGGTGTTGCTTACCGTAGAAGTATTTCCTTGGGCATCTTCTGCAAAAACAGTAAAATCATAGCTCGTATCTGCCACAAGACCCGTAACATTAAATGTGGTCGTGGTTCCCGTATTGGCAATGCTGACACCATCTTGGAAGACCTCATAATTGGTGACACCTACATTGTCGGTCGACGCTGACCAAGATAGATCTGTAGTGGTTTCCGTTGTATTTGATGAAGCCAGGTCTGTTATTGCGCTGGGAGCCTGGCTATCGGCAAGAGTGTTTACCGCCTCAGTATTGCTCACTGTGGAAGTATTGCCTGCGGCATCCTCCGCAAAGACCGTAAAGTTGTAGCCGGTACTCGGAGCAAGGCCAGTTACATTAAAATTAGTGGTTGTTCCCGTATTGGCAATGCTGACACCATCTTGGAAGACCTCATAATTGGTGACACCTACATTGTCAGTGGATGCACTCCATGATAAATCGGTGCTTGAATCCGTCGTATTTGAAGAAGACAAATCGGAAACCGCACTTGGGGCCTCTGTGTCGCTTCCGTCGGCCATTATGGAGACACTATCTATAATCACTGTATTACCTGCAATAAACCTCAATTGATAGGGGCTGGTGTACACCCTTATCAATGGATTTGCATTGGTAGCAGTAACATTAAAAACGTACTCTACCCAGTTCGCACTAGCAATCGTAGTTGTTGAAAAACCATTAAAACCGGTCCAATTGGCAAAGGCTGGGTTGTTTCCGTTAGAAACCTGAGGTCCCTGTTTTGCCCAAATACGGATCGTGTAATCCACCCCCACGGTAGCGCTAAAAGTGTATTCCAAAGTTCTTCCATTGTTAGCAGTAGACTCTACTCTTATACCAAAGTTACCAGATTGTGCTTCTGTGTTGTCTGAACTAATAACTCCCAAACCTGTCCAGCCTGTTGTACTATCAGATTCGTTTTCAATAGAAGCTGCATTTGACTGGGTATGTAAATTTTGAGATGATACTATAAAAGTTCCAAAAAGAAATGAAGATAGAAGTAGTTTTTTGACCATCGGTACGAGGTTTATAAGGTTGATGAACGGGAGATTATTACAAAGGTATATTACAGGTATAACAATCGATTATTTTGACATAAAATATCGATGAAACGCAAAAAAAAACTGCAACTGAAACTTTAGTCTTTACCGAATGAAAAAAACAAGTGTATTCCAATGGGCAAAATCGATATTTTATTACACTTTTTAAGAGGAATTTGCGTTGTTACAATAAAGCAGAAAATTCTTGACATTATCAGTACTTACAAACCATTTCACAAATTTCAACGTATATACTTGAAATGAAATGTGACTCAAAAAAACAAAACGTTTCCAATACTGTAATGATTTAAAACAAAATCAAAAAAACTTAAAAATTAATGCCCCTTAATTTTTAGACCTGAACTTAACTCATTTTGCAATGATAAACAATTTACCTTCTAAGCTTAGATACCTATCATTTTGGATTCTAGATACTTTAAAAGGAAGAAAAATCTTAAAAGAATTAAAAGATATTCAGCTATTGCTTGGTCAAAATTCATTTGATTTACTTAAAAAAAAGAATGAAGCTAAAGTCAAGGACCTATTAAACAAGGTAGTTCATGAAGCTCCTTATTATAGCAATTTTAAAAATTACAAATCTCTTCAAGATTTTCCGGTAACTAACAAGCATATCATAAAAGAAAATTTTAATCAGTTCCAAATAGCATCTTCCAGAAAGACCAAACTGCATACCATATTTACAAGTGGATCCACAGGAACACCTTTTATGGTTTATCAAACTAAACAGAAAAGACATAGAAACACTGCGGATACTATATATTTTGCAGGAAAAGCCGGGTATACACTAGGAGATAAATTGCTTTATCTAAGATTATGGAACAAAAATCTAAAGAAAAATAAGATTTCCGCCTTCATACAGAACGTACATCAAATCAATATTGAAAATCTTAATCCAAGTTATATTGAATCCTTTTTAAAAAGGCTTCAAAAAGACAAATCTCCCAAAGGCTGGTTAGCTTACCCTTCTGGGTTAGAAAAAATTTGTGACTTCCTAGATTCTATAAATTCAAAACCTCTTGATTGTAATATTAAGTCTATAATAGGGATGTCAGAAAACCTAAGTAATCATGTAAGAAATAAAATGTCCCATTATTTTGATGCTCCAATGGTGTCGAGATATTCAAATTTTGAAAATGGAATAATAGCTCAACAGAGTATTGATAGTAATTATTTTGAAGTTAATTGGGCCAGCTACATTCTGGAAATCTTGGATTTTAAGAAGGATGTTCCCGCAAAACCAGGTGAACTGGGTCGCATTGTCATAACTGACCTATATAATCATGCCACACCAATGATACGCTATGATACCGGAGACATTGGAGCAGTTACAAATGTTGAAAACCATTCATTTCCGGTACTTGAAACAGTGGAGGGCAGAAAAGCCGATATCCTATTTAACACAAAGGGAACAATGATAAGTCCCTTTAAGTTTATGGGTATTTTGCCCCAATATCCAGAAATAGAGCAAATACAGTTTATCCAAACCAAAAAAACTGGATATGCTATTAAAATAAATGTAAGAGAAGAGTTTTTGCAAGAGACCGAACTAGTAGCTCTTTTTAAATCAATTGTTGGCGACGATGCCGCAGTAGCAGTTGAATACGTTAATGAAATTCCATTGTTGAGTTCCAAAAAAAGAAAAATTACACGAAATTTGTATTCGGAACAGCTTCTGCAAAATGCATTGGATAGTTCTTTTATTACCAAGCCAACTTTTTAGATGAAAAACACCAATATTCTTTTTACCTGCGCTGGACGACGAAATTATCTCATTAAATACTTTAAGGAAGCACTAAACGGAAACGGAAATGTTGTTGCCGTAGATATGCAACTTTCAGCCCCCGCATTAGTAGATGCTGACATAGCCAGAAAAGTTCCCAATATATATGACCCTGCCTATATACCTGCCTTGAAAAAAGTAATAAAAGAAGAAAGAATTAATGCCGTTATTTCCTTGAATGACCTTGAGTTGCCTATTTTATCGAAGCATAAAAAAGATCTTGAAAATCAGGGCGCCAAAATTATTATTTCTGACCCAAATGCCATTGGAATTGCCTTTGACAAGTGGAGAACTTTTACTTTTTTCAAAAACATTGGAGTAAACACTCCAAAAACATATTTAACCATTCAAGACGCTCTTGATGCAATTCAGAATTCAGAGTTAATCTATCCGTTAATCATTAAGCCCAGATGGGGAAGTGCGTCAATTTCCATTGATATAGCCGAAAATGAAAAAGAACTTAAACTGGCCTATAACCTGCAACACATTAAAGTAAAAAGATCGATATTAAAAAATGCAAGCTCAGAGGATATTGAAAAAAGTATTCTTATCCAGGAAAAAATTGATGGCGAAGAATATGGGATCGATATTTTAAACGATTTTGAAGGCAATCATTATGATTCATTTGTACGTAAAAAACTGGCAATGCGATCAGGAGAAACAGATAAGGCCGTATCAATAATAGATTCTAAATTTTCTGAAACAGCGAAAATAATTGCTGAAAATACCAAGCATGTTGGGAATATGGATTGCGATTTCTTTGTCCATAAAAATGAAATCTACTATTTGGAAATGAATCCCAGATTTGGTGGAGGTTATCCATTTTCACATGAAGCCGGAATTAATACGCCCGCTATCTATATTTCCTGGCTAAATGGACAAACCGATGTGGATAAATTCAATAATTTCGCACCAGGGTTGACCTTTTCAAAATATGATAACCTCATGAAAATTTCAGAAGATTGAAAATATTGACCCCATTAGTTAATAGGACATTTATAGGTGTTTTGTAGATTTGCATTCCACACATCATAATTGCTTTTTACGATAACAAATTTATACCAAATGCAAGCATTAAAGACAATTAAGTCAACATCTCTTTTAGCTTTGTTTATTACTATAGGTCTTTTTTTTTCAAGATGTAGTCCAGAAGACGGTGAAGATGGAACCAATGGCACAAATGGAGTTAATGGATTAAACAGTGCCCTACAGGTGGTCGTTGAACAACCGGGAACCAATTGCCCCAATGGCGGTTATAAGATTGGTTCTGGCCTTGATTTGAATAGAAATGGTCAACTCGATAATGAAGAAATTACTCAAGAGGAGTTCATTTGCAATCTGGTGGAGCCTGACTTCCCGTTTACAAATTATGTTGCATTAATTAGTCAGTCAAACGCAGAAAACCCTACTAGCTCGATTGTCATAAATACTTTAGAATTGAATATTTCATGGGTCCGACAATCCGCTGGCATCTATATAGGTACACTAGATAAAACCATCGACTTGTCCAAGACAGTAATCTTCTACTCCACTCCAAGCAGTCATACTAATGTTCGCGGAGAAGTGTTATCTGAGAATAGTATTCGATTAGAATTACAAAATGGAATCAATTTTTTCCAGGATAATTTCGATAATCTTTCATTTGAAATCAGAGAATATGAATAAGCATAGTTTGATTATAGTAGCATTCATGGTTTTGGGTATTGAATCAAGTGCTCAGAACCTGTTTCCCGCTTCAGGTAATGTGGGTATTGGGACTCTCAATCCTACATTTGAGTTGGATGTAAACGGTTCTTTGAATGCGTCTCAGTTACTCCTTAACGGAACTCCATTAGAAACGTCTCCATGGATCACAGCGGGCAATAACGCCTATTATAATACTGGAAACATCGGTATTGGCAACACCAACCCGGCTTTCCTTTTGGACGTTTCCGGAGCTGTAAATGCAACACAATTACTCCTTAACGGGACTCCGTTAGAAACGTCTCCATGGATCACAGCAGGTAATGACGCCTATTATAATACTGGAAACATCGGTATTGGCAACACCAACCCGGCTTTCCTTTTGGACGTTTCCGGAGCTGTAAATGCAACACAATTACTCCTTAACGGAACTCCGTTAGAAACATCACCATGGGCCACAGCAGGTAATGACGCCTATTATAATACTGGAAACATCGGTATTGGCAACACCAACCCGGCTTTCCTTTTGGACGTTTCCGGAGCTGTAAATGCAACACAATTACTCCTTAACGGGACTCCGTTAGAAACGTCTCCATGGGCCACAGCAGGCAATGACGCCTATTATAATACTGGAAACATCGGTATTGGCAACACCAACCCGGCTTTCCTTTTAGATGTTTCTGGTTCGGTAAATGCAACTCAACTTTTAATAAATGGAACACCTATTGAGATGCCTTTGTGGGATGTAAACGGAAACGATATATCTTATACCCAAGGCACAGTAGGTATTGGAACTGCAACGGTACCTGCTGGATATCAGTTGGCTGTATTGGGAAGTATTATTGCAGAGGGTGTAAATGTAAGATTGAATGTTGATTGGCCAGACTTTGTTTTTAGGGATAATTACAAATTACCCAAGTTGGAGGATGTAAATAGATTTATAAAACGCAATGGGCATTTACCCAATATCCCTTCACAGAAAAAAATTGAGAAGGATGGCATAGATCTTGGCGAGATGGACGCTTTACTGCTTCAAAAGATTGAAGAATTGACGTTATACACCATAGAACAGAACAAGCAAATAAAACAACTAATAGAACAAAACAAAGTACTCATGGAAAATCAAAAAACGATGAGAACCGAGCTATCAGACTACAAAAAACAATGAGGTTTTATTTACTTAATTGACAAAGGGGGTTATTAACCCCCTTTGTCAATTATAATCTTTTTCAAGTGTATTTACCGAACAAGATTTTCTTTGTAATTCGCTTTTAATATGCGATCAACTTAAACTCCGACCTTCTATTCTCACTATGTTTCCTCTCCGGACAATTAACTCCATCTTCACATTCATTGGTCAATCGGGTTTCACCAAAGGCGTCAAGCTGAATTCTATCTTTAGATATACCTTGAGACAATATATATTTTACAGTTCTTTCCGCTCTCTTTTCAGATAACCACTGGTTATACTTATCTGTTCCCCTGGAATCTGTATGGGCATTTACCTCTATCACTAAACTTGGTGTATTCTTCATTATGTTCACCAACTTATCCAATATCACTTTATCATTTGTGGTAAGGTAGGACGAATTTAGCTTAAAATAGACGTTGGACAATTTATCAATTGCCCTTTTTATTTGGGCTAACCTAGCGTCTTCAGCATCTTTCTTTGCTTTCTCGACCTCGGCTAGTCGTGCTGCTTCTTTCTCTCTATCCAAGCGCTCAGCCAAAAGTCTGGCCTCCTCATCGGCTTTTTGTTTCGCTGCGATGGAATCTTGAATTCTTTGCTGCTCGGCCTCCAATTCCTTTAACAATGCCAATTTCTCTTCTCCTTTCCTTGAAAGCCCTTTCTTGACATTGAATCTATACGCAACACCAACAGCATGTTGAATATGGTTAGTGGCATTTTCGGTGTTCATAGCCCATTTTCCAGTGGAATTAAAATCTAGTCCCCAGTGGTCAGAAAACCAAGTTCTAAAACCGACAACTGCATTATATGTTCCCCTTCCTTGATTGTTTGCATCTGTATAACCAACGCCAATGCCAACATACGGATCAAAAAAGCCCATTTCTCCAAGTATCTTATTCAAATCGTAACTTACCCTAAAATCAATACCGAAATAATCCACATCTCCTGGATTCACAGCATTGTCCACTATTTTTCCTGCATCGTACTTGTTATAACTAGCAATAGCTTCCAGCCCTAATCCGTTTTCAAAATAACGACCAATACTGGCCCTTGAGGGATATGGAACAGTGTTCCAACCTGCGCTAAGGTCGAATAGCTTCCCGAATTCGTCTCCAGAATCATCTACGAAATTTGTTCCCAAGGTTACCAACCAATAACTATATACAATACTATCTTTTTTTGTGAGCTGGACATCTTGACCAACTAGGTTGAGGGAACTAAATAAAATAAGTGCCGCAACAAGAGGTTTTACACTTTTCATATGAATAAGATTTGAGGTTCTTTTCAGGGCAAAGCTAAATCAACCCTATGGTAATTTTTTGCTTTGTACTTTGAAGTGCTCTTATTTTCGATAAGAAGTCAAAATCTTGATTAGACCGCTTTTAAAATCCAGATTTTTGTATGCTTACCTCCTTGGACGTGTGTTGAAGTTTATAAATATAAAAGGGATAGGACATTAGAGAGTTTTCAGCTTCCAAACTGCTAGTTTTGTCTGATAATTCTATGGTAATCAAAATATTATTCTCTTCTTCTGTTTTTGTGAGTAAAGGGGTTGTTTCCCCTTTTTGTTTTCCCAAACACATTACCAAAAGAACATTTTTGGAGAAATCAACTTGAGGTACGGGCAGGCCAGGTTTTCTTGTCTGATTGATTCTCCCGTAAAATTTATTCAATGACTTGGAGTCCTGTATTACAGATGCTTCGTAGTTATCAATGCCGCTGTAAGCATCGCTTGCAATCAATTCCATATCTCCTTTTTCAGAGGTATTCATTTTCGTGTCTTTTTGGGCCTTACATGAAACCAAACAGAGAAACGATATCAACAGGAAGTATTTCATAAATTAAAAAGTGTTCTTGAATCTGGATTTAAAGGCCTTTTCATATACCTCTTCATAAAGCGGTAAAATATTCAATATATCAAATTTAGAAGCCACCTTATTGGCATTGTTCTTGAATTCTTCAAGCACATCGTCATCTTTTAAAATATGCATTGCCTTGGATGCCATCTCTTCGATATCGCCTACATCTGCAAGATAACCAGAAACTCCATGTTTGTTTACCTCAGGAATACCACCGGTATTACTGGAAATCACAGGGACTTTATTAATCATTGCTTCCAAAGCTGCCAAACCAAAACTTTCGGATTTGGACGGCAATAAAAACAAGTCTGAAAAGCAAAGGATTCTGTCAATCTCGTTGCTATTCCCCAAAAACACAACCCTGTCTTTTATTCCAAGATCATCACAAAGTTGTTCTGCATATTCTTTTTCCGGTCCTTCACCAACCATGATAAGTTTAGCTGGAATTTCTTTCTGAACTCTATAAAAAACATGAATAACGTCTGGGATGTTCTTGACTTTTCTAAAGTTACTGATATGTGTAATGATTCTCTCGTCTTCATTGGCCATCAAAGACCTTTGGCAATCGGTATAGTCGGATTGGTATTTTGATGAATCAATAAAGTTGGGGATTACCTCAATATCTTTTTCAATATTGAAAATCTCCAAAGTTTTTTGTTTCAATCCTTCTGAAACCGAAGTCACCACATCAGATTTATTGATGCTAAAATTCACCGCTGGTTTGTAAAATGGATGCTTTCCAACCAGTGTTATGTCAGTTCCATGAAGCGTGGTAATCATTGGAATAAAAATTCCTTCTTCTTGCAACATCTTTTTTGCCATATATCCGGCATATGCATGCGGAATGGCATAATGAACGTGTAATAATTCTATTCCATACAGCCTAATTGTGTCCACCAACTTGCTCGACAGGGCTAATTCATAAGGTTGATAATGAAAAAGTGGGTATTCTGGAACGTGAACCTCATGAAAGTGAATATTGTTGCTCAAAAGCCCTAATCTCACCGGCTGTTTGTATGTCACAAAATGCACTTCATGCCCTCTTTCGGCTAGGGCAATGCCTAATTCAGTGGCTACAACGCCACTACCTCCAAAAGTGGGGTAACAAACTATAGCTATCTTCATAAGAACAAATCTAAGGCAATATTTTAAGCCTAATTTATAATAGAATCATAAATCGCCTGCTGAATTCTAGTCCGCAGTCCCGATTTTATCAACAAGGTATTGCTTGAGGACGGGTACGTTCGGTTAGACAGGAATACATACACCAATTCTTCGTCAGGATCTGCCCATGTGTAGGTGCCGGTGAATCCACTATGACCAAAACTTTTCCTTGAAACGCATCCACAGGTTGGTCCGCTATCCTTTAATTGGGGCTTATCAAAACCAACCCCACGTCGAACATCTTTATGGCAGAAATAGCATGTGTTGAATTTCTTTATGGTCCGGTCTGTCAAAAAGCGTTTTCCTCCGTAAACTCCACCTTGTAAATACATTTGCATGATTTTGGCCACATCCATGGCATTGCTGAACAAGCCGGCATGTCCCCCAACTCCGCCCTGCATTGCCGCTCCCATATCATGAACATAGCCTTGAACGGTCTGGTGGCGGTAATAATTATCTTCTTCGGAAGGTATGATAGTTTCTTTCGGGAACTTTTCCAGTGGATTAAACGCAGTATGGTCAAGTCCCATAGGGTTGATCAAGAATTCCTGAATCAATTTATCCAGTGACTGGTCATAGGTATCCTCAATATATTTTTTGAAAACGTAATAGGCCACATCGCTATAGCGATATCGGTTCGATTTTAGACTCTGTCTTCCAATTCTATTGTAAATGGAATCTTTATAGGCATCCGTCAAATACAAATTATCAGCTACCTTATATGAAAAACCATCCGTTGGTGCATTCCTGTAAAATTGGCTGGAAGGTTTTCGACTTTTGGTCAATGTATCGATATAAAAAGCGATCCAAGCAGGCAAACGCCCATAATGCGACAGCGCTTTGAGTACGGTTACATCTTTTAGTTCCGTGGAATCGTACTGCGGAATAAGTTCTTTGAAGGTATCGTTCAATGCTATTTTACCCTCTTCCTCCATTTTCATTATCAAGGGTAATGTTGATAGTATCTTGGTCAATGAAGCTAAGTCATAAATATGGTCGCCTTTGATTTTCTCTTCAGAATCATACGTAGGCTTACCAAAGCTCTTATTGTAAATTACCTTTCCTTTTTTAGCAATTAATACCTGCGCTCCGGGAAACATCAAAGAATCCAAGCCGGCATTGACCAAAGTGTCTACAACGGCCAATCGTGATGAACTTAAACCCACTCGTTCTGGGATGCTATAACCCAAACGCTGCAAGGGTTTTAATGAAGTACCTGTGTTCACTGGGAATTCTGGATGGGCAGACACCGGTAACTTCCCATTGGCGCCTATAGCTCCAAAAATAACCTCTGCTGCTGCTTCTTGTGCCATATCGCTATTTTGATAGGCCATAATCAATCCATCTATTGTTCTGAAATCAAGCACATCCAAAAGCGCGTAAGGTTTGGCAAAAACACTTAAAATAGTGTTACTTGTTCGCAGATTTGCTATTTCGTGTAGCCAAAACAATTCATTCTTCGAAAGTTTATAGGATTTCCAAGGACTTTCATTGCTCTTATGGAACCCGACAATGACCAAATTAAAATCCGCTAGGCTTTTTTTATAACCAGCAGCATCCATTGCCTTAATACGTGTAACCTTGGCGTATTTGGTCAAAGTCTTTAAAAATGTTTCCCCAGAAGCATCACCAAACTGCACATATGCAATTTTTTTGTTCTCTAATTTCTTGACTGGAAGTAAAGAGAAATTGTTTTTGACCGTGGTAATTGCATGCTCTATGGCATTCTCATAGACAACATCATTCTCAACATCATTTAAGTCACCATACAGATTTTCCAGATCAACAGGAGCGTAATCATGAAGGCCGGCCTTGTATTTGGCCATAAGAATCTTCTTGACGGAATAGGCCAAACGATTTTCACTGATTACCCCTTTTGTGTATGCCTCAATAAGTTTTTCTTTAGCTTTCAATACATTTTCGGGCATGAGCAACATATCATTTCCAGCTTTGAAAGCTTCAAGTTCAACTTCTCCTTCCGGAACAAATTCAGAAACCGCCTTCATATTGAGGGCATCGGTAAAAATCAAGCCTTCAAAGCCCATTTCTTCTTTCAAAACTCCAGTAATTATTTGTTCTGAAAGTGAAGATGGCAATCCCTGCATAATTTCGAGATTAGGAACATCTAAATGAGCTACCATCACGGAACTCAATCCATTGCCTATCAACTGTCGATATGGATACAACTCTACGGAATCCAATCGTTGTTTAGTCGAATTGATAACAGGAAGTGATTTGTGAGAATCCGTTGCAGTATCGCCATGTCCTGGAAAGTGTTTCCCGCAGGATAACACCCCGGCCGCTTCCATCCCATTCATAAAAGCAATTCCTTTTTGGGTAACATTGAGAGGGTCTTCGCCAAAGGAACGATTTCCGATAATGGGGTTCTTTGGGTTATTGTTTACGTCAATATCTGGTGCAAAATTGATATGTACACCAAGTCGTTTAGCATGTTTGCCAATTTGATATCCCACTTTTTCAACAATAGAACTGTCTTGAATGGCTCCGAGGGTCATATTCCATGGAAACGCATAGGTAGAATCCAATCGCATGGAAAGGCCCCATTCGGCATCCATTCCAATAAGCAGGGGTATTTTTGCACTTGCCTGATAGCTATTGGTCAGCTTTGCTTGTCTAACCGGACCGCCTCTCGAAAAAATGACACCCCCTATATGCTCTTCTACAATGAGCTTTCTTATGGCATCGGTTGCAGATTTATTTTGGTTGGAAGCGACACTTACCATAAACAGCTGCCCCACACGTTCCTCTAGCGACATACTATCATATTTGGCTTCCACCCAATTAGATTGCACCAAGGAATCTTTAGTGACCAACGGGTTTCTTTGACCGTGGACACTATATAAAACCAATAAGAAAATGGGAAAGTAAAGGTTTATCCGCATAAATATCTTGTCTAAGACATGAACTTACAACGAATAAAAATATTGCATTTCATCGAGGAATGCACAATTATTAGGATAAATTAAGGAGATTTTAGATAAACCAAGAGCACGAATACTTCTGTTTTAATAAAGAGTGGTAGCTGATTTGCCTCACTTTTTCAACTAAAATTATAAGCTCCCGCCACCACGGAATCACTTTCCAAAACTGCGCAGAATTCCTGCCAAACCACTCTTTACTATTCTTTTAGAACCTTTAAATGAAATGAGCCATTGAAATACCCAAACATATAACTACCAGCTTTGACAAATTAAACTTATGACCTTCACCGGTTTCAAATAGGATGGTTGTAGCAATGTGTAAAAAGATACCGATTACTATAGCATTAACAATGTCTAAATATTCAGTAGCTAATACCGTATTATTAGATATGTAGGTTCCTAAAGGGGTCATTGCGGTAAATATCACCAGAAAACCAATAATCTGAACTTTGCTATACTTAGATTGAAATAAAAATGTAGTTAACAATGCTGCTATTGGAATTTTATGGATCAACACACCATACACCATATCATTATTTTGGTGAATAGGAAACCCTTCTAAAAAACTATGAATACAAAGACTTATAAATAGTATCCATGGAAACTGTTCTCCTTCTTTATTAGCATAGGCATGGCCGTGTTCAACACCTTTAGAGAAAAACTCCAAAATAATTTGCAATAGGATACCGCACATTATGAAAAGTCCAGTTTGCTTGGCTTCTAAATGATGATACACTTCGGGCAATAAATCAAAAAGAGCTAATGCTAATAGAAATGCGCCACTAAATGATAATAAGAGTTTAGTGCCTATCGATTTTTGTTTTTTGGTGACAGATGCAATAATAACACCAACAGCAATGGCAATAACTGGGAGTAAATACTTATTCATCAGGTTATTATTTGTAATTGATGGGTTTTGTAATTCGTTTTAGCTATATGGGAGTGGTTTGCAAATATGATTATCATATATCCTTAAAGCGCATTCAAAAGCTGCTAAATTGATGTGCCAAAAAAGTTTTAAAATGTCTTTCGACACATCAATTTGCTGTCATTGTAAATTTTTAATCCGAAAGGATTAAGGCCGCAAAGCCACTTTAAGTGTTCCCGATGAACGGTCACGCATTAAATCATAGCCTTTTTCCGCTTCTGACAATGGTAAAATATCAGTAAAGATTTTACTTGGATCTATAACACCCCTTTCAACTATAGGAAGTAATTTTTCCATATAGGCAGCTACGTTTACAACACCCGTGTGAATAGTTATGTTTCTAAACAAGGCCGATGAGTAAGGCTGTTCTACTGGTTCATAAAGGTGACCAAATCCTAGAACACTTATCGAAGCGCCAGCCTGAGTCATTTCCATACCCTGTGCAATAGCAGTTTTATTACCGACTGAATCTATAACAGAATTTGCACCTCTTCCCTCCGTAAGTGATTTAACGAATGCAACTGGATCTTCGTTTTTTGAATTTACAACATGTGTTGCTCCAATAGTTTTTGCCAATTCTAATCGACTATCGTGACGACCTACAAGAATAATAGTAGAAGGACCAAATAACGTAGCTGCCATTACTGCGCTTAGACCAACCGCACCATCGCCAATAACCACTACCGTTTCACCTGTTTTGATATTCGCATTTAATGCACCATGGTAACCGGTGGCAAAGTTATCTCCCAATGGAAGAACTTTGGTATCGTGTTCCTCTCCAGTTAAACCCTCTGGAAGTTTAAATAGTGATGTATTACCATAAGGAACTCGGATAAATTCGGCCTGACCTCCTTGGATATCATCACCTCCATGCTCAGCAAAAAGTGGTGTTCCAAATAGACCTCCATGATCACATGCTGAAGGTAAATCTCGTTTACAATAGTAACAATCTCCGTCAACAAACATTGCTGAAGCTACCACACGGTCTCCAACTTTTAAGGTGTGAATATCCTTTCCTACTTGATCTATGACACCAACGAATTCATGTCCTATTCGCATCCCTTCAAACAAGCCCATTTCAGGTCCATTTTGGGTAAACTCCAAATCCGCTCCGCAAACACCTGCAAGTGTAATACGTACGATAACATCATCATCTTTTAAAAGTTGTGGTTTAGGTATATCCACAACCTCGATTTTTGCTCTTTCTTTATAAACAACTGCTTTCATGTATTTGAATTTTTAGTTTGAACTACATTTGTTGTCAATTTTTAGGATTAAGGTTGAGCTTGACAGATTTATCGGTCGAATAAACCTTAAAACCAAATTTTTAATTATTGACATGACAAAATTGCGTCATATGCGAAGAGATAAATATGACCTGTGTTAAGAAAAAAGCTTGACTTTTGTCAAGAAGTAAAATTGATATAAATCAATTTTACTTCTTATCAGAACGGATTCTGCTTATTGATTCTGGAGAAATTCCTAAATAGGAGGCTAAGACATACTGAGGTATTCTATTTGCTATTTGAGGATATTTATTAACGTACTCCCAATATCGCTCTTCAGAAGTTTTACTAATGTTGGTAATTACTCGTTGATTAGAATGGGATAAGGCCCTTTCTATATATAATCTGAAATACTGACATAGAGGATGTATTCTACTGCAAAGGTCTTCAACGTCTTCATATTTCATTTGTAAAATTAGGGAGTCTTCAAGAGCTTCAGCATAGTATTCCGCCGGAGTTCTGGTTAAATAACTGTGGAAATCTGTAAAAAACCAATCCTCTATTCCAATACTTACCGTATGTTCTTTTCCATGGTCATCTAAATAAAAAACTCTTACCGCTCCCTCTACAATATAGTTTCTATACTCAGATACAAACCCTGGTTGTATCACAAATTGCCTTTTCTTTATTCTAGTGGTTTTTAATATTGAAATAAACTGTTCTGTTTCGTCATCAGATAGTGTAACATATCTAGCTATATTGTTCAATATTCCTGTGTAAATACTCATCGATTTATGTTTTTCTTTGAGACTTGCCGATAAAAGCCACACAACTATGGTAAGTCAGAATTTCGAGCTTTTCTCAGAAATAGGGACTACCATCTTAGACACTGATGTGCTAGAGCCTATGGAAGGAAAAGTAACTTATCAGTGATTGTGAGGGCCGATTTATGCTAATAAAGATAGTGTTATTTGCGGGTGAATCGAAAGTCGTACCACGTGTTGGTTAGAGAAAAAAGGTTATGAGTGAAGATGAATGCAAAATGGAGGTCTACAACAAACTGATTGTTCGCTAAAAAGAAGTTATACCGTCCTTATTTAATTACAGCCACGGTATTTTATAAGGTTACTATTCGAGGTAATATTGAGAAACATTTTATTTGACGATAGTGCCCTTAAATTCGCCTTGCGTAAAACTTAATGAATTAATATTATTTTCAGGATTACTCCAATCTTGTATAAGGGATATTTTAAAATTTCCCCTTATTATATTTTGTTCTGAACTATAATCTGAAATTGTGATTTGAGATGTTAGGTCATCCTCTAAAATGTATAAGCTGGTAATAACATCACCACCAACAGTTGTGTAATAACTAGATTGAGTTCCAGACAAATTATACACTCCTTTACCATTAAATTTAATCTTAAAAACAACCACTTCCTCGTTTCCAACTCCTAATAAAATAAGAGTGTCATTGACCATATTTAGATTCACTTCCGGAATTCCTTTCCAATTTTCGGAGTTTATTTTTGCAACAATAAAATCAGCCTCTATTTGATCGTCATCTTTGCTACAGGAAACAATCCCTCCAAAGACAAAAAGTAATACCCCAGAAATTAAATAAATCCGCTTCATGGCTAGGTAAGTTTATAAAGAGGATGGAGCTTAGTAGCAATGGTTGCGTAAAGGAATATTCAGACCGGCTGGAGCTATATAAATCGTGAATGCCAACTGTCACTGGCAGGCACCTCCCAATGCTCTAAATACTCCATTTTATTGGCCACCAAATTGTTGAAAACAATAGTGTTTTTGGAAATTGCTTTGTCCTTAGCCATTTTTTTGAAATCCTTTAAGGATTTATAGGCTACATATTCACCTTGTTTGAAGGAAACATTCATGCGGTCCAGAAGGTTTACATCATATTTTTGTTCCAACTGTTGAATAAAATGCACAGAGGCATCAATGGAGCAACCTGACGCTCCCGCCAAGGTCTGGTCTAACCCAATTATCAGGAATCGATTGTATTTAATTTCAAAACCAGCTTTCAATTCACTCCCATGGGCCGTCCAGTCTTTCAGAAATTGTTCTAGTGCTTGTTCAATTTCTTCGAGTTCCTCACTTGAAAAACCACGATTTGATTGATAAATCCAAATTCTTGAGGTGTCCGGAAGCGACTTAAAATCAACTAGCATTTAAATAGAATTTGCGATTAGTTCGGCCACATCCAAAACGGTGACACTTTCCTCTTTTTCGTGGGCTTTAATCCCATCTGTCATCATTGTATTGCAATATGGGCAACCTGTTGCTATAATATTGGGGTTGGTCTCCAAAGCATCTTTTGTGCGCAACACATTGATATCCATATCTCCTTTTTCTGGTTCTTTGAACATCTGTGCCCCACCAGCTCCACAGCATAGTGCTGTCTTTTTGTTCCGTTTCATTTCCACAATATTGGCGTTGGTCTTTTTAAGTACTTCTCTTGGGGCATCAAAAACCGAATTTGCCCTTCCTAGATAGCATGGATCGTGAAATGTGATTCGCTTTTCTTTGTACTCTTGACCGGCAAGGGACAGGCGTCCAGCATCCAATAATTCTTTAATGAATTGGGTATGATGCACCACAACATAATTTCCTCCTAGGCCGGGGTATTCATTTTTCAAGGTATTGAACGAATGTGGGTCACAAGTGACAATACGTTTTATTTCATAGCCATTTAAGACCTCAATGTTCATCATAGCCTGCATTTGAAACAAAAACTCATTGCCTGCACGCTTTGCTACGTCACCCGTGCAACTCTCTTCTGGTCCCAATACAGCAAAATCGACATTGGCGCTATTCAGAATTTTCACGAAAGCACGGGAAATTTTTTTCGCCCTATCGTCATAGCTACCTGCAGAACCCACCCAAAATAAAATTTCCGGTTGTGTACCCTGAGCCATGAATTCCTCCATGGTTTTTACTTTAAGTTCTTCACTCATAGCAACTGATTTATTCGTTTACCCAGTTTAAGCGGTCCATTTGGTTATACGGCCATGGTGCTCCATTATTTTCAATATTGGACATCATATTGTTCAATTCTGTGGGTGCGGCAGATTGTTCCATGACTAAATAGCGCCGCATCTCAACAATAATAGATAAGGGATCTATGCTTATCGGACACGCCTGAACGCATGCGTTACAAGTTGTACAGGCCCATAGTTCTTCTTTTGAAATGTAGTCGTCCAGCAACTGTTTCCCGTCAGGAACAAATTCACCTTTATTGGCATCGATATTCTTACCCACTTCCTCTAGACGATCACGGGTATCCATCATAATTTTCCTGGGGGATAATTTCTTTCCTGTTTGGTTTGCAGGGCATTCTGATGTACACCTTCCACACTCCGTGCAGGTATATGCATTTAGCAACTGGACCCAGTTTAGGTCCATAACATCAGAAGCGCCAAATTTTTCTGGTTCTGGTGCATCATCCGCGGGTGCTGCATATGGGTCCGCGGAGGGATCCATCATCAATTTTACTTCATTGGTAACGGCTTCCAGATTATTGAACTCACCTTGTGGCTTTAGTTTTCCATAATACGTATTTGGAAATGCCAGTAGAATATGAAGGTGTTTAGAGTAATAGAGATAATTCAAAAAGGCCAAAATTCCTAAGATATGTAACCACCAAGCTGTCCTTTCTATCAATACAAGTGATGAAATCGACATTCCATCAAAGAGTGGCATTAAAAATTGACTTATGGGAAAGGCTCCTGCTTTTGTATAATGCGGCTCATTCAGCTGTTGTAACTGGAAATCAGTTGCATTCATTGTCAAAAACAGCAGCATCAGCACAAATTCTATATATAGGATAAGGTTTCCATCCTTTTTGGGCCAACCTTTCATCTCTGGTTTGATGAAACGTTGAAGTCTGATCAGGTTTCTTCTAATCCAAAAAACAACAACAGCGATAATTACCAAGAGTGCCAATATCTCAAAGGAACCTATCAAAAAATCATATAAAGCTCCTACCGGGGCAAATACACGGTGGGTGCCCAAAATACCATCTATAATGATTTCCAATACTTCAATATTGATGATGATAAATCCAACATACACCAGAATGTGCATAATGCCTGCTACCGGTTTTACCACCATTTTGGTTTGGCCCAAAGCTATTCTGAACATATTTTTCCAACGTTGGGATTTGTTGTCACTAACATCAATATCTTTTCCCAATTTGATGTTTCGAGACAACTTCTTTATGTTCTTGGTGAAGAAACCAACACCTATTATCAAGGCTATGGTAAAAAGAATATTGGGCAAATACTCCATATATTAATTCTGGTTTTGTTCAGCAGGGTCGTTTTCTGGAAGTTCGTAGTCTTTTTGCTTTTTTCCAAATACAGAAACATTCACATAGCGTTTTGGATTAAGCCTGAAATCTTGTAACAAAAGGTCCAGCTGTTTTGAAGCCTCGGTTAAATTCTCATAAAGTTTTTCATCATTCGCCAACTTACCCAAAGATCCTTCTCCTTGTTCAATTTTACCCAATACACCATTCAATCGGGTAACTGTTTTCTGAAAGTCAGCAACGGTTTTTGCCAAACCAGCATTCGCCAACGAATCTGAAAGCATAGAGAAGTTCGTCGTGATTTTGTCAACATTCTTCAACGAACGGTCCAATTGGCCTTTGTTGGCTTCCAATAGGATGTTCAACTTATCCGCACTGGATTTGAAAGAGCTTATCAGTGCATTCAGCCCCGCAATACTTTGTCTCAGTTCAACTCTTGTTCTATCATCAAGAACATCGTTAACATTAATTAGCAGCGAATCGGCATGAGAAACAGCCCCTTCAACTTTTAATTGAAGTGGTGTTAGTTTTTCTTGCACCAAAGCAGTAAGTCCAGGTTTGATACTCGATTTAAGTGTATCTCCTGTTTTGACCATTGGAGCGTTATCAAAAACCGGTATAATTTGAATACCCTTGCCTCCAATAATTCCCGTATCATAAATTTCAGCACTACTATTTACTGAGAAATTATACTTGTCGTCAATGGAAAGTTTTACTACGGATTGAAACTTATCATTCTTAATCTTAATCCCTATCACATTGCCAACTACAACTCCATTGATGGTTACTTGTGTTCCGGATTGAATGCCCCCAACGTGGTCATAGACCGCGTGCAATGTCTTCGTATCTTCAAATAAGGAGGATGATTTTAGGTAACTTAATCCAAAGATAAATGCTACAATACCTGAGAGTACTATAATCCCAGTCTTGATTTCCCTTGATAGTTTCAAAAAATTTGGTTTACTGTTCCTAACAAAATTAGGAATATTTTTTACAAAGGACCTATGTAAGGCATCCCTATTTAAGGACTTCTTTCAACGAAACACGAGTTCCATTTTTGTACGCAACGATGTAGGATGTGGTATATCCCTTGGCATCTGCTCTGGACTTTAGTCTCTTAGCAGCATCGTATGAGGTTGCATTCCCATACATATATCGATAAAGATTTTTATATGGTTCTTTGGATAAGACGTCGAGCCCTCGAAAGTTCTCTCCCCTTAGGGTAATATTCTTTGCGCTTGCCATCAACTGTACTTTAAAAACTACACCGTTATTGGTAATGGGGTTTTTAGGTTCAGCTGCTTTGGTATTGGAAGACGCTTTGGTATTATCAGCAACTGAAGGTTTATCTTCCTTTTTAGGTGTCTGTTGCTCTTGTTTGGTAGTGGTATGCAACGCCCCAGAAGAATCTTCAATAACTACTGGAGTTTCGGCAACTTCAAAGCCTTGTGCAATATCTTTTTTATAGGTGATGATGGCATCTGCAATAGCTTTTCCCATTTCGCCCTGCCCTTTTGAAGAGTTCAAATAGGAGCCCTCGTTTTTGTTGGTCAAGAAACCAGCCTCTACCAACACGCTGGGCATAAAGGTTTGATGAAGCACTATGAAACCCGCTTGTTTTACCTTTCTATCTTTCCTACGAAGTTTTTTGGTGAAATTATCCTGTAATTTCTTGCCCAACATAATGCTCTGTTCCAAAAATTCTTCTTGCATAATCGTAAGTCCGATTACAGATTCTGGAGAATTAATATCATATTCCGCATATTTTTGCTCATAATTATCCTCTAAATAAATAACCGAGTTTTCCTTTTTGGCAACTTCAAAGTTTTGTCGATTGGCGTGAAGTCCTAGAACAAATGTACCAGCCCCATGTGCATCAGAACCATGAGAATCACAATGAACGGAGACGAAAAGGTCCGCATTGGACTGATTGGCTATTTCACCGCGTTTAAATAGATCGACAAAGGAGTCATCCTTGCGTGTATAGATTACTTTTATACTTGGATCCTTCTCCAATTCTGCTCCTGCCTTGAGCACAATGGCAAGTGCAATATTCTTTTCTAGATGACCATTTCCCAAGTTTCCAGGGTCATGTCCGCCATGACCAGCATCTAAAACCACCACAAATTTGTCTTTGGGAGGTATTTGGGTATCATTTTTGGTAAACGAAGTCAGGGGTAGGACCGCGATGATGAAAATTAAAAAACCTAACTGACTTTTTTTCATAAGAACTGTGTAATTATGGTATTCCTATAAGGTTAAAAATATTGTAATCCCCAATAATCGGAACAAAAAATATATGTAAGTTTGGTCCCAAAAACTGAGCCAAACTTCCACAAAAATAGGATTTATCGCGTTGCAAGCAAACAAACATCTTTTAGTATTCCTATTTATTCTACTTGGCGGTATGGCAAAACTTGCGGCCCAAGAGGATTTAATCAAGCCTTTGCCTCTTAAAGTGGTCCGAGATACCATTACAGCTCCGCTACTTCCTCCAAACATTCTAAATGACTCAATAGCCCGTGATTCTTCGCAAGTTGATTCTGTGCAGGGAAAACAGCCGTTGCTGCTTGATAAAATTAAATATAAAGCAAAAGATTACGTAAAACTAAGCCAAGGAGACAACAAGATCTATTTGTACAACGAGGCAGAAATTTATTATCAGGACACGGAACTGAAGGCTGGGGTCATTGTAATGGACTACATTAAGAATGAGGTGTATGCAGGTAGACTTAGGGATTCAACCGGAACGTATTCTCAACTACCCTTTTTCAAACAAGGGGATAATGAAGTGCGTCCAGATTCCATCCGATTTAACTTCGACACACAAAAAGCCCTTATTTGGAACTCTCGAACAGAGCAACAAGCTGGACTGGGCCAGTTGGGTTCAGATGCTATGAAGGTGTATGCGGAGGTTACCAAAAAAGAGAATGATTCGGTCTATTTTTTAAGTGAAGGTAAGCTTACCACCTCCAAAGATACGGTCGACCCGGATTATTATATCAGAGTGCGCAAGGCCAAATTTGTTCCAAAAAAGAAGATTATTGCCGGGTTCAGTAACATTTACATCGTGGATGTGCCCACACCCGTCGCCCTACCTTTTGCATATTTCCCACTTACAACGGGAAGAGTTGCTGGATTGTTGTTCCCAACTTTTGGTAATGACCCGCAACGAGGATATTTTTTGCAAAATGGAGGATATTATTTCCCGATTAGCGATTATGTGGATTTGAGTCTCACCGGAGATTTCTACACTAATGGTAGTTATGGGTTTCGAGGACAATCTATATACACCAAACGCTATAAATTTAGGGGGAATATCAATTTTAACTATGAAAATTTAATACAAAGCCAGAAAGGTTTTGATGATTTTAGCAGAACAAGCAACTATAATATTCGAATACAGCATACCCAAGATCCAAAATCCAATCCAAATTCACGATTTTCAGCTTCAGTAAACCTGGGTAGTAGTCAGTTCTTTACCAATTCCCTGAATCAGATAAACCGGAATAATTCACAGACTAACACTTTTGCTTCGTCGATAAGTTATTCTAAGACCTTTCCAGAATATCCATCAGTAAATGCCAGTTTAACGCTGACGCACACCCAAAACTCACGTACACAGGCGATACAAATGTCATTGCCCACGCTTCAGGCCAGTATGGAAAGGATTTTTCCATTTGCTAAAAGGGATGGAATAAAAAAGGGAATTATTCAAAACATCAATTTTCAATACGATGTGAATGCCCAAAACAGCATCACAACCACTGAAGAAGACTTTTTTACAAGTAAAATGTTCGAGGATGCTAGAATTGGCGCAAGACATAGAATCCCATTAAGTACGAACTTTAAAGTGGCAAAATACATGAGTGTTTCTTTAAGTGGTAGTTATGAGGATGTTTGGACCCTCGAAACCGTGAGTCGTAGGTTTGACGAAGAAGAACAAGCCGTTGTAACGGATACCATTCCTGGGTTTGATCGCTTTAACCGATACAATTTAGGGGCCAGCATAGGAACTACCCTTTATGGAACCGTAAATTTTGGAGAAGATAGGAAGATACAGGCCATTAGACATGTGATACGACCTTCCATAAGCTATTCATACGCTCCATCCTTTGAGCAGTTTTATGAGACCTATACGGATGGTGATGGTGATGATGTGCAATACACTCCTTTTGAAACCAGTATTTATGGACGGCCCTCATTGGGTAAAAGCAATTCGATAGGTTTTTCGCTACAAAACACGCTTGAGGCTAAAGTTCGTGACAAGGATTCCACCGCAACAGAGCCAAGAAAAGTCAGTATTTTGAGTAATCTTACCCTGAATGCCAGTTATAATTTTGAAGCAGATTCTTTAAAACTGAGTCCAATTAATCTCAGCGGGGCCACAGAAATTATTAAGAACGTGCCCATCAACTTTGCAGCGAGTTTTGATCCGTATGCCATTGATAACAATGGACGTCGAATAAACACATTTAATGTGAATAATGGAGGTGGACTGGTGCGTCTGACTTCAGCTCGATTAAATACCGGTTTTTCATTGAATAGTGATATGTTCAAGAAAGGAGGGCAGAAAAAAGACCAAGACTCCGAATCGAACAATCCAAACTATGGGGATAATCCATTCGAGCTTAGAGGAGCCAGAGACGATGAATCATTCTTCGACAGGGGAAGGGGCAAAAAAGAAGATGAAGAGATTGAAAATGAACTCTACGCGAATAAGACGCCTTGGGATATGCGACTTACCTATGTTGCATCCTATAACAACAATAACCGGCAACGCGAGATTACCAACCATTCCTTGATGTTTTCGGGTAATATACAATTGACTCCTAAATGGGAAGTTGGGTTTAACTCTGGATACGATTTAAAAAATAAGGGTTTTACGGATACACGATTTAATTTTAAACGAGATCTAGATAGTTTCCGTCTCAGTTTTGATTGGACCCCTTTTGGTCGATTTGAGCGATGGTACTTTTTTATTGGGATAAAAAGCTCACTACTTAGCGACCTCAAATGGGAAAATCGAAGTCAACCTTTTAGAAGATAGTTTATTTAATACTTATTTTATCAGTATGAAAAAAATAATCAATACGCCAAAAGCTCCCGCACCGATTGGACCTTATAACCAAGCTGTGCTTATTAAAGACACGCTTTACATTTCTGGACAGATTCCAATAGACCCTTCCACAGGTTCACTGGTAGAAGGAGATATTAAAAAGGAAACCCAACAGTCCATGGAAAATTTAAAAGCTATTCTTGAGGAAGCTGGAATGAACTTTGAAAACGTAATCAAAACGTCCATTTTCATTAAGGATATGCATCAATTTTCTGAAATCAATGAAGTCTATGGTAGTTATTTTGATGCCGAAACAGCTCCAGCAAGAGAAACTGTAGAAGTAGCAAATCTTCCCAAGTTTGTCAACGTTGAGATTTCTATGATTGCGATTAAATAGTCTTTTTATGGAATTCGACCAACCCTTCTATAGGTCTTTGTCGAATAACACCTAAGATTAAATCATTGCGTTCCAAAACCGTAGCAAGTTCCTCCCTTAAAAAGTACGCAATACTGCCTACAAAACTTACGGGAACTTTTGTAGCCAGTTCAAACTGCATGATGTAGTTGTTTACAAACTGTTGTAAACCTTTATCAATAACACCTCTGCAATAAGGGTGTTCTTTATTTTCAATGATAAATCGGGCAAATGTGGCCAAATAGGTATTTGGATTCGGTTGCTTGTATAGATGCTCTTTGATCACATCCGCTTCGAGGTTGTATTCCTTGGCGAATTTGATGCCCAAATCTTGTGGCATTTTGTGGAAGTAATAGTCACGGAGCAATTTCCTTCCAAAGAAATTACCGCTTCCATCATCCATCAAAATATAGCCCAATGAGGTTACTTTTTGAAACAACTGATGGCCGTCATAATAACTACAGTTGGATCCTGTTCCAAGAATACAAACGATTCCTTGATGACCGATTTGGGTAGTAGAATAAATAGCAGCAAAAGTGTCTTCCCTTACTTCCGCCTTCGCATTGGGAAAAAAGTCCTTAAAGATTTCCTTTAGAAACTTTTTCATACGATCGGTACCACATCCGGCACCGTAAAAATATAACTGATTTACTTCATCCTTATTTTTTGAAAGCTCAAAATTGTTCGCAAGACGATCTTCGATGACCTCTCTTGTAAGCACCTCTGGACTTAATCCCAACGTTTGGGTAAGAAATAATTGATCTCCTTTATCATTAAGTGCAATCCAGTCAGATTTGGTCGCCCCACTGTCTACAATCAATATCATAAATCAGGTTTTAGGTTGGATCCTGGAGAGAAAGGGCTTCCTCTCCAGGATTTATTTGTAAGATACTAAATTATAGACTTGCTACGTGCTGTGCCAAGTCAACTAATTTGTTTGAATACCCAGTTTCATTATCATACCAAGAAACTATCTTGAAAAATTTGGAATTCAATTCCATTCCAGCTCCTGCATCAAATACGCTGGTTCTGGCCTCTCCAACAAAATCTTGAGAGACAACGGCTTCTTCTGTGTATCCTAAAATACCTTTCAAATCTCCTTCGGAAGCATCTTTGAAGGCCTTTTTAATTTCTTCGTATGAAGTTTCTTTTTCAAGTCTTACCGTTAAGTCAACCACAGAAACATCGGCAGTAGGAACCCTGAACGCCATCCCCGTAAGTTTTCCCAAAAGTTCTGGGATAACCTTGGTTACCGCTTTTGCAGCACCGGTTGATGCTGGAATAATATTCAATAGGGCACTACGTCCTCCTCTGTAATCTTTTCTTGATGGCCCGTCAACCGTCATTTGTGTCGCTGTTGTAGCATGAACGGTGGTCATAAGTCCTTCTTCAATACCGAATTTATCATTCAATACTTTAGCCACTGGAGCAAGGCAGTTGGTGGTACAAGAAGCATTTGAAACAATAGTATCAGATGCTTTTGCCTCATTATGGTTTACTCCCATTACAAACATTGGAGCATCTTTGGAAGGTGCTGAGATAACCACTTTTTTAGCACCACCGTCTATATGGTATTGGGCAGTCTCCAACGTAGTGAAGATTCCAGTACATTCTGCAACAATATCCGCTCCTACTTCATCCCACTTCAAATTCTTAGGATCACGCTCGGCTGAAATACGGACAGTTTTGCCGTTTACTACCAAATTCCCATCCTTGATCTCTACAGTTCCATTGAATCTTCCATGAACTGAGTCGTACTCCAAAAGATATTTCAGATGCTCTACATCCAACAAATCGTTGATAGCTACCACATCCACGTCATCTCTCTCTACGGTGGCTCTAAACACCAATCTTCCTATTCTACCGAATCCGTTAATTCCTATTTTTAAATTTGACATTTTACTGTATTTAATTTTTGTTATGTTGTCATTATATCAGAAACTCGAATGAGCTCTTCATCCACTTCTGTATGTGCTTTAATTGCTTCGCTTATAGGTGTGAGAATAAGGTTATTGTCACGAATACCCACCATATAATTGGATTTTCCTTCCAAGAGACTTTCTACTGCTTTTACGCCCATTCTACTGGCCAATACCCTGTCAAAACACGTCGGGTTTCCACCTCTTTGCATATGCCCAAGTACGGATACCCTGACATCGTAGATTGGCAGGTGTTCCTCGACATATTCTTTAAGTTCAAAAACATTCTTTCCTATTTTATCGCCTTCGGCGACAATCACAATACTAGATGACTTCCCTGATTTCTTGCTTCGCTTAAGTGAATCAAGAAGTCTTTCGAGTCCCAAGTTCTGTTCAGGTATAAGAATCTCTTCAGCTCCAGCTCCAACCCCAGCATTTAACGCAATATGGCCAACATCCCGGCCCATCACTTCTACGAAGAAAAGTCGATTATGTGAGCTAGCTGTATCCCTAATCTTATCGATTACCTCAACAACGGTATTAATCGCTGTATCAAAACCAATGGTATAGGTGGATCCCAAAATATCATTATCAATGGTCCCAGGAATACCCATTATTGGGAAATTGTATTCTTCGTTGAATAATAGGGCGCCAGTAAAGCTTCCATTTCCTCCGATGACTACAAAAGCATCAATGCCTTCCTTCAATAACTGCTCATGAGCCTTGGCTCTGCCTTCTTTGGTCCGAAACTCTTCACAACGGGCGGATTTCAAAATTGTTCCACCCTTATTTATAATGTTGTTTACGCTACGCGCATCCAAGGTTTTAAAGTCTCCTTCAATCATTCCTTGATACCCTCTGTAGATACCTATACATTCAATATTTAAATAGGCACAAGTACGCACAACAGAGCGAATTCCCGCATTCATTCCAGGGGAATCTCCTCCTGATGTAAACACCCCTATTTTCTTAATTTCTTTCGCCATTCAAAATTTTAAGAGCCCAAAACTAGGAAACTTTATTTAATTATTGAATGACTTATTAAGTAATTTGTTTTCAAGGGGTTTCGCAAACGTTTTCGTAAAAAATATGTAGAAAAATTGTGAAAATCACAATGTTGAAAAGTCTATTTTTTGATGGTATTTTTCTTTGGGATAAATCGAATCAAACTATCTTTTCCCATAATTTCAGTAGATTGTTCTGGCTCAGGTAAAGCTTTTTCTTTTTTTCTTTTTCTGAATACTCTTTGCATCAGTTCTTTAAAGCTGTTAAAATCAACCTGATACGATAGACCTACTCCTTGGGTGTATCCTTGTCTCTCAGCTAAAAATTGCTGGATTTGGTTCTCACGGTTAAATATTTTAGCACTAAGTGTACCTTCTTCATTCAATAAAACCTGAACTTCTACATCCCCAGCCACTACAGTTTCAGAAACTCCACCTACTGGAACCCCTACCCTACCGTTGACCAAAACCCGATCCGAGATTTGGGTAGAAACAGTCACCCCAATTCTATCTTCAGTTAAAATTTCAGCATTAGGGTCGTTATAGCCTTGTTCATAGGAAACTCCTAGATTGAACTTGTCATTTTCGCCTGCCAAAATTTGATTGAGCAAGCCCGACGCAGTTTGAATAAGATTACCGGTCACTGCTTGTTGGTTGATTCCCGTTTGCTCGTTTACAAAAGTTCCTTGAGCCAACAAGAAAAAGGCGTTTCTTTCTTTTATGGTAGGATCTTGAAGCCTGTATTCTATTTCCGATTGAATTACTGAATTGGCTCCCGGAAAATCAATATCAAAATTGATGGTGGGACTTTCCAACTCCCCATCAAGTCGCACCACAACTTCAGTGGGTATTCTTCCGGTGTAACCTTGATTATCTAAAAGCGGTGCAGGGTTGGCATTCAATGCATAAACAGCTTCAAGATTTAGCTGTGCAGCCAATGGGTCCCTTTCCCAAAGAATAGTACCTCCTGGGCGCACTTGGAATTTCTTATCGATTACACCACCGTACCTAAAATTGTACTCTCCTGTAACGGCAACGAACTCTCCGTACATATTGAATTTACCATTCGTGTTGATCTCAATCAAGAGAATTCCTTCTCCGGTTCCCTTTAGGGAGCTGCCTGTATTCTGATCAACAACAATCTCTACTTCAGCATCTGGTGTAACAACAAGGTCAAAGGCCATTTCTAAACCTTGGTAATCTTGAAGTACTCGTTCTTCATTAAATGATTCTGAGGTCCCTTTTTCGATAAAGTTGATGAAAGAATAATCTCCAACACTGGTGACATCACTTAACGGTATTTTAAGCGAGGTGCCTTGAGCAGTGGACGCATCCACAGATATATTAAGGGCATCAGTAGGCCCATAAATACTTCCTGTTCCATTTATAAAACCTGTACCATAATACAATGCCTCCTCATCAAACCCGGTATTCAAGATCATGAAACGGTCATTCTTGGTATCCACATCCAGGTCCAATGACCAATCACCAAAACCTGTATGATTTATGGTTCCGTCCAGAGTAGCAGTGGTATTTTCTACAACGTCTGATAGCTCTATATTCTCAAAATAAAATGTTTGATCAAAAAGACGCACTCTCGAGTATGGCGCAAAATCATAATCCACATTTAGATATGGGATGCCAATCCCTGCATTATTTAAAGTCAGATTCCCGTTTATGGACGGATTATTCACCGGCCCGGTAATTTTGGCAAATCCACCCAAACTACCCCGGATATTGGAAATAACATCCTCTCCCAATGGACTAAAAGGTTCCAAATCGAAATCGGTAAAGTTAACTGCCAAATCAAGCTCACGTTTATTGTTGATATTGGTCACCTTTCCATTAATGCTCATTTTTTCGAGCCCATTTTGATTCAACCAAGTACTTACCCCAAACTGTGATAGATCATTGTTTCCAAATATTCCAATTTCCAAATCTCCTAATCGTCTATTATTTACACTGAAGTCTGAAACGTTCAAACTTGAGGTTGGCAGATATTTTCCATCTTTCTGAAGAATATTGAGAAAACCATCAACTGACCCGTCCAACTTCAAACTATCCACCACAGGCGTAATCTTGTTCAAGGAAACAATCTTGAACTGGAGATCTAAATCTTTGTACGTCGAGTCGGCCAGCTCTCCCCGTAATCGAATTTGCTCTCGGTTTTCGTTGTCCATCACCACATCTTCGATTCGAATACTATCCAAGGTTCTATTGATGATAACCTTGTTCTTGTTGTTGGCGTCCTTGTTCAACACCCAGGTATTTCCTTTAAAATTGATATCGGATTTTTTCAATCCTATTACCGATTTGTTCTCTTTATTGAACGTATGGTAGAAGTTTAGGTTGTATTTGTCATCATAGCCTAGGCCTCCTTTGAACTCCGTTCTAAAGAAAAGTGTATCCTTTAGCGTAGTGTTGATGAGGTTAAAGTCTTTTACATCATAATAGATGGTTGACATGTCCTCCACGGAAACAAAGGTGTTAAACAAGGGGTTCTTATTATCAATTTTGAGTTCAATATTATCAAACTCGTTTCCATACGCAGCAATACTTGGGGATTTGAATGTGAGTTTAAAGTCACCTTCGTCAGAGACGATATTTCCCCGTATAAAAGTGTTGGGACCAAAGATCACTTCTGGAAAGAAAACATCTACAATCTTATTGTAAATCTTAAAATTAAAGTCCAACCGTTGACCTCCAGAAATTTCGAAGGGTTTATAATTCGTGTATATACTTCCCACTGAATTTTGAACCAATCTACCAAGTTCGTTCACTTTGAATTTTCCCTTGGCATACCCCGTAATAATATCAGGAGAGTTTATTTCGATAGTTCTAACGGTATCCTGGTCGAATGAGGAACCCACCGCGAAATCCTCAAAATAATAGGTCTGATTCTTATTTTGATAGGTGGTATTCGAAAATCTGACTTGCCCTATTATATTATCTAAAGTGCTTCCTTCAATATCCATGTTCAAATTCCCCTTGAAAATAGAAACACTGTCATTGATGAAATTGAGGCGTTTTAAGTCGGCATGATCCACCGAAGCAATAAAATTGAATTTGTTCTCATCCGCTCCAAAATCAGCCAATCCTTTAAAATCAAACTTAAAGTTCTCATCACCACTTACAAGAGAACCATCGAAAAGTTGATCTTTAAGAATTCCAGAAACCCGAAGGTTATTGTATTCATAATTGTTGTATTCCAATTTATATACCTCCCCAATGACTTCAGTGTTCAAATATTCTGAGATAAACCCTTTTCCTTCCACGTTTACATCCAAAGTAGCCAAGCCTAATTGGTCGTCTTCAACAAAATTCCCCAGATTAAAATCGATAAGTGAGATAAACCCGATATAAGAGGCATCATCAATCGTATGAATATTGGTCATTTGAAGGTCTGTATAGCTGCTTCCGATATCGGTATTCAAATTGATTTGCACATCCAATGACGTTTCGGTTACCTCGGCATCTCCACGGATAGTAAATTGCCCTAACTTTTGAAAAGAGGACGGTATGTTCTTACCCAAAATATTGGGTAGTATTGATCTAAGTTGATAATAACTTGAGGTCAGATTCTTCATATCGGCCCTCATTATGAATGGGGCTTCTTTACTCATCATATTATAAAACTCAAAATCTCCACGAATTCCGGTGTTTTCCGATTGAATAAAAAGGTCGGTTACCTTAAGCTGGTTCAGCACTCCGTTAAAGCTACCGGAGAGCGAAACCTGTTTGTTCTTCCCGAATTCGTTGTAAAAACTGTTCACCTCATTCATCGCAATGGTAGATTCATCAAAATCTGCCTCAATCTGCACTCTATCTACAAACTCCGCTAAGTCTTCTCGGTTGTAGTTAAAGGTCATATCTCCCTTCAATTCAGATTCTTTGGTCCTTATTCGCAAAGAATCAAACCGCATTTGTGTCTTGGTATACTTAAAATTGGTGGCGAGTTGTTCCAAGGCAATGCCCCTTTTACTCATTAAGGAGAGGTCTTCAATATTCAAAGAAACATCCGGCCCTAAAATCTGAAAATCACTGGCCTGGACTTTCATATTGGTAAAATTCAGTGTTTCCTCATTTTCTAAATTTTCATCAGAAAGTCGAAACCTTCCTTCGGAAATCTGTATTTCATCCGAAGACATAAAAAATGGAGGTGTGCCTGGTGCCCGTGGTTTACCATCATCCAATTTGTCGACAAAGACATCAAGATTTGTGTCACGTTCTCTTATGTAGGTTTTCAAATTAAAGAACAACCCCTCAACATCAATATCTCCAAATTCCATCTTTCCATTCACCATATTCCGAATGTTCAAAATAGAAGTGGAAAGTTTACGGATATATACTAGCGTATCCTTTTTATAATCTTCCACATAAATACCTTTAATCCCTGCATTTAGATTAAAGAGAGAAAGTCCTAAACGGTTTATTTGAATATTTGTTCCGAATTCTTCGTTCAGGGATTTCGTGGCATACTTGGCCATTTTTGTTTGAACAGCCGGAATGGAAAGAATCAGCGAACCTAGGACCATTATCAGCAGAATTGCCAATAGTATACGAAGCAGTATTTTCCTAAGTTTTCTGATAGGGCTTTATGTTTTACCTTTGCTCGACCAATTTTTGTTCCAAAATCAGTGGCAATCGAAAAAAATTACATTCTTGCAATAGAATCTTCTTGTGACGATACTTCTGCAGCAGTTTTATGCAATACAAAAGTATTGAGTAATGTTGTGGCAACACAAGAAATACACAAGCAATATGGAGGTGTTGTCCCAGAATTGGCATCTAGGGCACATCAACAAAATATTGTTCCGGTAGTACATCAAGCCTTGGCCAAGGCAAATATCGATAAAAAACAACTATCGGCCATAGCTTTCACCAGAGGTCCTGGGCTCATGGGATCCTTGTTGGTAGGAACGTCTTTTGCCAAATCCTTGGCTTTGGGACTAGATATTCCCTTAATAGAGGTAAATCACATGGAAGCCCACATTTTAGCCCACTTTATTGAGGATGAGACCATGACAGCTCCTAAATTTCCATTTTTGGCATTGACCATTAGTGGGGGCCATACCCAAATCGTGCGAGTTAATGGCTATTTTGATATGGAGGTTCTTGGCGAAACCTTAGATGATGCCGTAGGCGAGGCATTTGATAAAAGTGCCAAACTTATGGGACTGCCTTATCCTGGTGGCCCATTGGTGGATAAATATGCTCGGGAGGGAAATCCAAAAGCGTTTCCTTTTCCAAAACCCAAGGTAGATGGTCTAAACTTCAGTTTTAGCGGATTAAAAACCAGTATCCTTTATTTCATTCAAAGGGAAACCAGAAAAAATCCAGACTTTGTATCAGAAAACATTAAAGACATTTGTGCTTCGGTTCAGTATACCATTTTGGAAATTTTGATGGATAAGCTAAAACTTGCCATACAACAAACCGGTATAAAACAAGTAGCTATTGGCGGTGGTGTCGCCGCAAATTCTGGAATTAGAGCACGACTTAAGGAGGCTGAAGAAAAAATGGGTTGGACAACTTACATTCCTAAATTTTCATATTGCACCGACAATGCTGGAATGATCGGTATTGTTGGGTATTTAAAGTTCCTTGATGGACAATTCACAGACCAAAAGGTTGCGGCAAAGGCACGTTATACCATTGGAAATTGATTTTTGAACCTTAACCTTTAAATTTGGAGTATGGCATATGACGAAGAGTTAGCGAAAAGAATCCGTAGCTCGGCTTCACTTTTTCCAGAAGAATTTACCGAAAAGAAAATGTTCGGAGGTGTGGCCTTTCTGTATCAAGGAAAAATGACCGTTGGGCCTGTTAAAAACGATTTGATGGTCCGTGTAATCCATTCCAAAATGGAAAAGGTATTACAGCAAGAATTTGTAAGGCCTATGGATTTTACCGGAAAACCAATGAAAGAATTCATTTTCGTGTCGCCCGAAGGTTTCAAGACAGAAGAGCAACTTCATCAATGGATGGAACTGGGTCTGGAGCATGCAAAAAGTAAATTGAAATAAATGCAACTTTTCTACAATCCTACACTCGATAATAGTTTTAAGCAATTTTTCTTTTCAGCAGAAGAAAGCAAACACATTCTAAAGGTTCTTCGAAAGAAAGAAGGTGATATTTTGCATATCACAAATGGAAGGGGTTATCTTTTTGAAGCAAAAATTCTTGAAGCGGACCTTAAAAAATGTAAAGTCCAGATTATTTCTGAAGATAAGAGCGTTCCTAAACGCTATAAGCTGCATTTGGCCGTGGCACCAACTAAAATGAATGACCGTTATGAATGGTTTTTGGAAAAAGCTACAGAAATCGGTGTGGACGAAATAACTCCAATAATTTGCGAACGTTCCGAAAGAAAAACGATTAAAATGGAACGAATGGAACGTATCGTCCAATCAGCGATGAAACAGTCTCTACAAACTTTTTTGCCAAAATTGAATCCGCCAATTGCCTACAAGGACTTTCTTAATGAAGAAGTCAAAGGTTTAAAATTCATCGCACACTGCGATGAGGGCGAAAAAATGGAATTGAAAAGGCGCATAGCCGCTGATAAAGACATTACTATACTAATAGGACCCGAAGGAGATTTTAGCGTTCCTGAAATCACTGGTGCAATAGAAAAAGGTTTTGTTCCTGTTGCATTGGGCAATACCCGTTTAAGAACAGAAACCGCTGCCATAGTAGCCTGTTCTGTGGTTTCCATTATCAACAATTAAAGCTTCATAGAGGCTTTTGCAGCAGCGGTAACATCAAGGTTATCAGCCTCAACAAGCAGAATTAAGGTCAAATCTTCGCCCCTCGATGCAATGCTTGGTATGGAGATAGAGGACTTTCCCCTTGATGATTGTAAGGGAATATATTTTTCTGCAATTACGATGTTACTGTTCTTTAAGGTTCTGTTCCTATTTTCACCTTTTTTAACCGAAGTTGTTCGTTCATCCAAAACCAAAACAGCCCTAAGCTGTCTTCCTTTAATATCGCCTTCCAGGTTAAAATCGAATGAAATGCCAAAGTCTGATTTCACAATACCATCGAGTGTTATATTGTTGGTAGTTTTTCTGTCTTTATACGTTGTGATTTTGGAAGTTAGTTTTGCAGCATTGGATCCTACAAAATGTTCCCTGCCATTTACGACCAGCTGTGGAGTATAGTTACTTCTATATCGAAACTTCTGATTGTACTCCCTTTGTTTTTTCGTATAAGTGGATTTGCTAAACGGATCTTCCCATCCGATATAATTCCAATAATCTACATGGTATGATAGCGCGAAGACATCCTCTGGATGCTGCTTTTTTACATTATCCAATAAAATGTCAGCGGGAGGACAACTCGAACAACCTTGAGATGTGAAAAGTTCCAATACCACCACTGGTTCATAGACCTCATTTTCCACTTTTGTTTCTATCACTGCCCTATCCTCTACCCTTGCCGCATAAAGTGCAATTAGGGACATTCCAAAAAATGCAAATGATGGGATTAAGATTTTTTTAAGCATGAATACTGTACTTTTGATTACTTACTTATTCGGACCTATATGAGACAACTTACCGTTTTAAGCTGTTTTTTAACTTTTTTTGTGATTGTTACCTGTCAAGCCCAGCAAATTGCCATTTTAAAATATGGAGGTGGTGGTGATTGGTACTCCAATCCTACTGCTTTGCCCAACCTAATAACTTTTTGTAATAGTAATATTGGTACCAAGATTGATGAGAAGCCGGAAACCGTGGAGGTGGGCAGCGTGTCTATTTTTCAATATCCATATCTACATATGACAGGTCACGGTAATGTGTTTTTTTCAGATGAAGAGGCTGAAAATTTAAGGACTTATTTGCTTTCAGGTGGTTTTTTGCATATTGATGATAATTATGGGATGGAGCCATACCTCATAAGGGAACTGGAAAAAGTCTTCCCCGAAAAACAGTTGGAGGAACTTGGAGCAGATCACCCAATTTTCAATCAGCAGTTTTCCTTTCCCGAAGGTTTGCCAAAAATTCATGAACATGATGGGAAAAGACCCCAGGCCTTAGGAATTTTTGATAATGGTAGATTGTTGTTATTGTTTACATTTGAAAGTGACCTTGGAGATGGCTGGGAAGATCCATCCGTTCACAACGACCCCGAAGATATCAGATTAAAAGCATTACAAATGGGCGCCAACATTTTGGAATACGCCTTTAAAAGTTAACGTATGAATTCGAAAATTATAGCTAATGGAATTTTAAGAGCCATAGCCATAATCACTGGCATAGTGCTTCTTGCCTATTTTCTTTTTAAAATACAATCCGTGCTGGCCTATTTGGCCATCGCTGCGGTGATAGCACTGCTTGGCAGGCCCGTTGTTCTCTTTTTGAGAAGAAAACTAAAGTTCCCCAACACCTTGGCAGTAATTATAACCATGGTTTTTATGTTCGGTATTTTTATGGGGATATTGGCCTTGTTTATTCCTCTCATTTCCGAGCAGAGTAGAAACTTATCGTTATTGGATATTGACGCTTTAAAAGCTGATGTAAATACATTGTACCATCAGATTTTGGAATATTTTGGGGCCACAACGGATAATGTCTCCGATTTAATACAAGACTCTGAGCTGGAAAAAAATGTTTTGGAAGGACTGGACTTAGGGTTCATACCCAACTTCTTAAACTCATTTGTGAATACTTTGAGTAGTTTTAGCATTGGTCTTTTTTCCGTCCTTTTTATTTCCTTTTTCTTTTTGAAGGATAGCAAGTTGTTCCAAAACGGGATGTTGATTTTTGTTCCTGATAATAAAGAAAGTAACCTTGTAAAGTCGGTGGACAAAATCAATGGTTTGCTTTCAAGATATTTCGCTGGAATCTTACTCCAGCTTTTTATTCTATTCGTGATTTATACCATTGCATTGTTAATTGTCGGTGTGGAAAATGCCATCGTCATCGCATTCCTTTGTGCCTTGTTCAACATCATTCCATACATCGGTCCAATCATCGGTGGAGTCATCATGATCACCCTCACAATGACCAGCTTTCTAGGATCAGATTTTAGCTCCGTTATTTTGCCAAAAGCATCTTATGTTTTAATCGGATTGGCTATTGGTCAATTAGTTGATAATTTCTTTTCTCAACCTTTTATTTTTTCAAAAAGTGTGAAGTCCCACCCACTTGAAATCTTCTTGGTAATCATCATTGCCGGCCTTGTTTTTGGAGTGGTTGGAATGGTCGTAGCGGTACCTGCCTACACCGCTATAAAAGTGATTTTAAAGGAGTTTTTGGCTGAAAATTCGTTTGTAAAGAAACTAACAAAAGATTTATAGTATTAGTTTGAATAAATTGATATTAAATACTGGTGTACAGAATTTTATATCAGAAAATTGGGGCGCTGACATTGTGTCAGTTTTGCTAAAAAAGCCAATTTTCAATGGTGTTTCCCAAAAAGAACTTGTTGGTCAACTAGAGTCAAAAAAAAAGTGCAAAGAAAAGCTCCCTACCTGGTTTAACACCACAGGTATTTATTATCCAAAAAAGTTGAATATTGAGCAAACCAGTTCGGAACAAACGGCGGCATATAAATCAAGACTGGTCAATGGAAAAAAGCTTCTAGATGTTACCGGAGGACTAGGTGTGGATACGTACTTTTTTTCAAAGGAAATTGCAACTGTTTTTCACTGCGAAATCGACACGGATTTGAGCGAAATCAGCGCTTACAATTTTGAAGTTTTGGGCCGAAAAAATATCCATTGTCTTTCAGAAAATGGAATAGAGTATTTAAAAGAAACTGATCAAAAATTTGATTGGGTCTATGTTGACCCTTCGCGTCGAAGTGATAGTAAAGGGAAGGTGTTTTTATTAGAGGATTGCATTCCAAATCTACCCGAGTATCTTTCTATGATTTTTGAAAAAAGTACAAATGTACTTATCAAGACCTCTCCCCTTTTAGATATCACCCAAGGAATAAAAGAACTCGACCACATAAAAGAAATCCATGTGGTTGCAGTTCAAAATGAAGTAAAAGAATTGTTGTTTGTTTTGGAATATGGCTTTGATGGGGAAATCGATATTAAAACCATCAATCTGGCAAAAGAACAAGAAGAAACTTTTGATTTTAGGCTACAAGATGAGCTGCAATTAGTAATTAGTTTTGGTACACCCGAGACTTATCTATATGAGCCCAATGCGGCTATTCTTAAATCAGGCGGTTTCAAATCTGTTTCGAGGATGTTCGAATTGAATAAATTACACAAACATTCTCACTTGTACACCTCAGCCAAGTTGATTGATTTTCCTGGAAGAAGGTTTGAAATCGTTAACACCGTTCCCTATTCTAAAAAAGGCTTAAAAGCATTGAATATATCCAAAGCCAATATTACTACGAGAAACTTTCCCAGCACTGTTGCTGAGCTGAGAAGAAAACATAAAATCAAAGATGGAGGAGATAAGTATCTTTTCTTTACGAAAGATTTAAATGACAAATTGATTATTCTAGAGGGCAAAAAGATTAATCAACACATTCCCATTTAAAGTTCGCCACTTTATCATTTGAAGCTGTTGATAGGTTATAGTGCCACCATTCGGTGCGTATGGACCAAAAACCATAGGCTTCCATAGTTTCTTTCAACAATTTCCTATTTGTGAGAATTATTTCGGGAAGGTCCAGATTATCATGATACGCCCTTTTTCCAAAAAAATCGAAGTCCGTACCCATATCCAATTCTTTTCCGTCCAAATCAACCAAAGTAATATCCACAGCACCTCCTTTATTATGAATTGAGCCTTTGACGGGGTTTGCCACATATTGAGGATTGGGCACAATCTCCCACATTTTATATTGCACTGAATTCGGGCGATAGCAATCAAAAAATTTGATTTTTACTCCTTCTTCCATAAAACTTTTATTCGCCTTAATCAGTGCCCTGGCGGTTTTTACACGGGTATAGCATTCTGCACAATCGTATACTTTAGCCTTTAGAAAATTGTTTTCGGTAGCGTATCGCATATCATAAGCAAAATCAGCACTGAAATCAGCCAACCTAACAAAGGTGGTATCGGCGAGACCATCAAACGTTTTTAATACATTCTCTTTGGTGGTGATGGAGATTACAGTATCCCTTACTTCAATATTCTCCGATTCCATTTCAGGAATAATATCGTTGGCAATCTTGCCTTCTTTTTGTTTGCATGAACAGAAGGCAATAAGTAAAATGTAAAACACTAGCTTCTTCATCAATTTCTTTTTTGTTGGTTAAGCCATTTGTATAATGAATCATCTGTATAAGCTCTACCCCAGGAGTTATGACCTACTCCTTCATACCTCGTATATTTTACATCATACTGCATTTCTTTTAGTTTGGCCACCATTTTATCAGATTCTTCCACGGATATGACTTCATCTTGGTCTCCATGGAATACCCAAATCGGCATTTTTTTATCAATCCAGTGCGCATATGGCAAAGGGGCCATTCCACACACAACGGCTAAGGCTGCAAATTTCTCTGGATATTGTGTAGAAATTGCCCATGCAGCGCTTCCCCCACGGCTTAAGCCTGTTAGGTATATTCTATCGGCATCAACACGATTGGTCTCGATTACCGAATCCAATAACTTCATTACAGCCTTGGTGTCCCACCACTTTCTTTTATGAGGATTTTGGGGTGCCAACACCAAAAAGGGGAACTGTTTTCCTTCCACCAATAGTTTCGGCGGTCCGCTTTCTTTCAGCTCATCCAAGTCTCCTCCGGATTCTCCCCCACCGTGTAAAAACAACAATAGGCCAAATTCTTTATCAACATCTGAATCATACCCTTCGGGATAGTATAAATAATACTTTAGGTTTTCAGTGTTTACGGTTTGAATCTCATCTTCGATGAGTCTGGATTGGGCAGCACAACTTTCTAATAGAAAAAGGCTCAATAGCAAAATAGGTACACTCAGAGTTTTTGGGAATTGCATGCTCTAAGTTACAAAAGTTTATCTGCGACCTCTTGCCATGAATTTACACGTTCAAATCCATTGGTATTCACGTTATGAGGTGAGGTAAATAGAAAGGAACGGCCATCAAAATTCTTTAAGTTATATGACCTGTCATCTATAAGGATATCGCCCTTCAAAATGAACTTATGCCCGCATAATATGCGATTTTGCCATGGAATGAACGGAAAAAACTCATCCAGCCAATCCGACTTTTCTTTTAATGAATTGGGAAATTGCATGGCGGCTGATGCAATGTACACCTCATGCTTCTTATTAAGTTCAGCCATTACTTCCTGGCTTCCTTCAATAAGTTTTAAATTTCTAAAGAAACCAACTTCCCACGCATGATTTCGTATTTCTTTGCTATGTCCTTCGGGTACACTTTCCCATGCTTCCTTACCCTGACAATCCGCCAGATTTAGCTGAACCCCATGTTTTTCTTTATACAATTCCAAATGGGCTCCATACGTATCAGCGAGCACCTCATCCATATCTACAAATAGCGTCATTTCAAAAATTTTAAGCCTCGAAGGAATAAAAAAAAGAATGAATCACAAACTATTATAGAAAGATATAGTGGAAAATTAACCTGTAGGAGAACTGGTAAAAAGAAATATACTATTGGATTGTTTTGGTCGATTCACGTTCAACCAAACTGGTTTTTACCAGTTTTGTGGTATATGGCATGTCCCCCTCGTATTCAATGCGATCTATAAGTAAATTGGCCGAAAGTTCTCCGATATACTTTCCATGTTGACTTACCATGGTCAATGCGGGAGATACATATTTTGATAATCTTCCGTTCGTAAACCCAACCAATGATATCTCTTCCGGAACATCGATGTCTTTTAGCTTCAAAATATTAAGAGTATCCACAGCGGTCATTTCGTCCAAGGCGATAATTCCATCAATTTCTTTATCATCCAATAAAAGTGATATCAATAATTGTAGGTCATCTTTTTTACCAACCTTTACTATGTTTTTTTCTTCAAAAACTAGCCCATTTTCCTTTAGTGCTTTTTTATATCCATCTACCCTTAGTTTCCCAACACTAGAATTATAAATTGCGGAGATAATGGCTACTTTTTTACATCCTGTTTTCAATAAGTGATTTGTGGTTTTATATCCAGCCTCAAAATCATCCACAACGACTTTATCGCATTCCACTTGTTCAGATACTCTGTCGAACATGACCATGGGAATCTGATTGTCCACTAAAGTTTGTAGATGCTTTAAATCACCTTTAGCTTGTGTTTCTGCAGAAAGTGAGAGCATAATTCCGTCTACAGCCCCTGCATTTAATAGGTCGATGGTCTGTATTTCTTTGTGGCAAGACTCATTGGAAAAACAGCTGATAATCTTATACCCTCTGGCATTGGCGGTTTTCTCAATACCAAAAATTACCTGTGCGAAAAAGAAGTTGAGAATATTCGGAACAATAACCCCTATGGTTTTGGTACTATTACGGACCAAACTTTGAGCAATCCTGTTTGGCTTGTAATTGTTCTCGTTAGCAAACTTCTGAATCTTGGTTTTTAGATCACGACTAATCTCGTGACTATCATTTATTGCCTTGGAAACTGTGGAAATAGAAACTCCAAAAATATATGCGATGTCCTTTAAAGTGACTTTTTTCATTCCACAAGGATTTACTATAGGTGTTTATGCTCATCACGTCCAATAGAAAATGATAAATAATCACCGTAATAAGAGGGAATGAAAGTACAATATCTAAGTTAGATATACTTTCCTTATGAGGAAATACCTACGTCAAACGTACTGGTTTATAATATTTTCAAACAACTCTTGTTTGCCACTAATCTGTTCAGGCTCTCCTTTACCCTTCGCATAATCGTATAAATCAGTAAGTGATAACTCTCCAGCGGAGAATTCTGCTCCCTTCCCTGAGTTAAAAGAGGCATATCTTTTGTTTAAAAGTGATTCATAAGGTGATTGCTGAATCACCGCATCCGCTATCAGCAAAGCCCTAGCAAAGGTATCTGCACCACCAATATGAGCCAAAAATATATCTTCCAAATCGGTTGAGTTTCGCCTTGTTTTCGCATCAAAGTTAATACCGCCACCTTGAAGCCCTCCTGACTTCAAGAACACTAACATGGCTTCGGCAGTTTCAAGTACATTATTTGGAAATTGGTCCGTGTCCCAACCATTCTGATAGTCTCCTCGGTTGGCATCTACACTTCCTAACATACCAGCATTCGCAGCAACTTGTAGTTCATGCTGAAACGTATGTTGGGCCAAAGTGGCGTGATTGACTTCTATATTTAGTTTAAAATCATTTTCCAAACCATATTCCCGAATAGAATTGATGGAAGTGGCTGCATCAAAATCATATTGATGTTTTGTAGGCTCCATTGGTTTCGGTTCTATGAAGAAAGTTCCTTGAAAACCTTGACTTCTTGCATAGTCTTTTGCCATATTTAAAAAACGGCCGATATTATCCTGTTCACGCTTCATATCCGTATTCAACAAAGACATATAGCCTTCACGACCACCCCAGAAAACGTAGTTTTCACCACCTAGGGCAATAGTAGCATCTAAAGCAATCTTTACTTGAGCTCCTGCTCTTGCCACAACATTGAAGTCAGGATTGGAAGCTGCGCCATTCATATATCTGGGATTCGAAAAACAGTTGGAAGTACCCCATAACAGTTTTACCCCTGATGCTTCCTGCTTCTCTTTAAGGTATGCTACTATCCCCTGAATTCTTTCTTCGGATTTGGACAAGGTATCTGCTTCATCTACTAAATCATAATCATGAAAGCAATAGTAGTCAAATCCCATTTTAGTAATGAACTCAAAGGCTGCATCAGCCTTATCTTGGGCTGCTTTCACTGAGTCTGAGGCCATCGCCCATGGAAAGCTCTTAGTGCCAGGCCCAAAAGGGTCACCTCCAGTTCCACAGAGTGTATGCCAGTACGCCATAGCGAACTTAAAATGGTCACGCATTGTTTTTCCTGCCACAACTTGTTCAGGATTATAAAACTTAAATGCCAATGGGTTATCAGAATCCCGACCCTCATATTTAATCTCTCCTATCCCTTTAAAAAATTCCTTATCGCCTATAAGTGCCATGTTAAATGTTATTGGTTTATAATTAATTCAAGTTCTTTTTTCCATGTTTTATATGCCCTATCATAAGACTCCATATCTTTTTGCGGGCTATACGTCATTATATAGTCGTTTTGCATAAAAGATGAAAACGTATCATATCCATCCAGTGTAATAGTACATGCCCTTGCAGCTCCTATCGCTCCGGTGGTATTGTATATTTCGATTTCTTGTTTACTGAGAGAAGATATGGTATTGGCAAAAATCTCCGACCGAAAAAGGTTATCATTCCCGGCGCGTATTACCTTTGAGTTTATACCATCAGATTTCATAATATCCATCCCATAAACAAAAGCGAATGCAATACCTTCGATTGCCGCCCTACAGAAATGTGCTTTGGAATGCCGGTTCAAATCAAGATTAACAATCCGTGTACCAACATCTCTATTTAAAAGCATGCGTTCGGCTCCATTACCAAAGGGAATAATACAAAGGCCATCAGCACCTATTTCAACCTGATTCGCTAATTGATTCATTTCTTCATAGGAAGAAACATCTAAATTGTTCAACAACCACCTATATTGGATTCCCGCGCCATTTATGCAAAGAAGTTTACCAATGTTCTTTACTTTATCGAAACCATAATTGACATGGGCAAAATTGTTGACCCGGGAACTTTCTTTAACCGAAAGGCTATCCGTAACGGCATATACCACTCCTGATGTACCTCCGGTAGCGGCTACTTCCCCGGGATTAAATACATTGAGGGACAAAGCATTATTAGGTTGGTCGCCAGCACGATACAGAATTGGGGTTCCTTCCAAGAGCCCACATTCTTTTGAACCTCTTAGAGAAACTACTGATTGATTATCAAAGGTTTGAACAACATCCGGAATCAATTCTTTTGAAAAACCATGATAGTTCAAAATATCTTTGGAAACGGAGCCCTGTTCGAAATCCCAAAATATTCCCTCCGACAGGCCAGAAATGGTAGTGTTCATTTTGCCAGAAAACCGATATGCGATATAATCGCCCGGTAGCATGAACTTATCTACTTTTTGAAAAACTTCAGGCTCATTGTCCTTGACCCATCGTAACTTGGAGGCAGTAAAGTTTGCAGGTGAATTCAATAAATGCTTATGACATTTTTCAGGACCTAGGTCTTCGTAAGTGATATTTCCAATTTCTACAGCCCTACTGTCGCACCAAATGATTGACTTACGCAGTGAATTACCGTTTTTATCGACAACTACCAAGCCGTGCATTTGATAAGCTATACCAATTCCAACAATATCTTGCTCTGAAATATTATGAACGTCCTTGAGTTTTTTTATTCCATTGCAAACATGCTTCCACCAATCTTCGGGTTCTTGCTCCGCCCATCCTTTTTCAGGAGAATGAATAGGCATTTCTTCCTCAGGTTCTTGGATAACTCCAATACGCTTACCACTTGCACTTTCAACTAATGCAACCTTTACGGAAGAACTTCCCAAGTCTATACCCAAATAATACATTGATCTCTACGTTGATGGTCTCAATCAAATGTAAAAAATGTTGGCCCTAAAAAAAGCGAACTGCCAAATAAATCCTATGGATTCTCGTATTAAAAAAGTCAAATAGGTTAATTAAAACGAAAACAAGCCATTGATTATCATGTATTTAAATATAAATAGCATGTTACGAAATTTTTTCGAAAGGGTTTTCGTATTTTTTCGTAACTAAAGATTAGACAACGAAAAAACACCTTAAAGGTAAGTTAGGCATCAATTGGTTTTAACCTAAAAATAGACCCACCATCCACCCCAATATATATGAAGCCATCTGGACCTTGTCTTACTACTCGTATTCTCTTACCAAATTCCTCCAACAAACGTTCTTCATGTATCACCTTCCCATCTTTCAGTACTAGTCTATTAAGGTGAGTCAAAGCCATAGCTCCAATAAACAAATTGCCCTTCCATGATTTAAATTTATCTCCAAAGTAAAATTCCATGCCACTTGGGGCTATAGATGGCGTATAGAAATGTATTGGCTGCTCCAAACCGTCTTTATGTGTTATTCCGTTTTTAATTGGGGTATCATCATAGTCAATCCCATGGCAAATTATTGGCCATCCGTAGTTTAATCCCGGTTCTATTCGGTTCAATTCGTCGCCTCCTTTTGGTCCGTGCTCATGTAACCATAATTCATTTGTTTCAGGATGCAAGGTTAAGCCCTGAGGATTTCGATGTCCATAACTCCAAATTTCGGACTTGGCACTATCAATTCCAGCAAATGGATTATCCTGTGGTATTCGACCATCAGCAAATATTCGCATTACCTTTCCCAAGTGGTTATCTAATTTTTGAGCGGCATCCATGAGGTCATAACGGTCACCCATTGTAAAAAATAAATACTCATCTTGGATAACCATTCTTGATCCATAATGACTTGGAGATTTATAAAATGGAAAAGCTGTAAAAATACGCTGGATATTGATCAGCGAATCTCCTTCTAATTTGGCCCTATCAATCACCATGGAGCTACTGATGGAATCTCCGATAGAATGAGAAAAATAAAGCCAACCATTTTTCTTATAATTTGGATGGAGTAAAACATCCAGTGCCCCACCATCACCACGGGAATATGACGTTGGAACTCCTTGAAGTACTTTCTTTTTTCCCGATGCTATATCTATCCTAATGAGTTCTCCTGAAAATCTATTGGTAACTAGCATATTTCCATCTGGTAAAAAAATCATTCCGAATGGAATCCGAATACTATCGGTTATCTTTTCCAGTACAAAATTCTGTACCTCACTGGTGAAGATTTGCGATTCTTTAGGATGGTTGCAGCCAATGGCAATTATTCCAAGACATAGAGTAATTTTAAAAAGGTGTTTTTTAGCCAACATAATCCAGAAAATTAATTTTCTGGCAATCTCTAATTCAATATGAAATTTGGCTATTTCATTTGAATAAAACTATGATGGATTTATAAATTGATTAAACCAAAAAAGGCCCCCAAATTAAATGGAGGCCTTTTCCTTTATTGAAAACAATTTTTATTGTTTTTCAAGTTCAAAGTGGAATATTCCTTGTCCAACAAAGTCGACATTCAGATCTATGGCTCCATTACACGTGTTTACCGTTCCAGTTCCCCCGACCGCTATTGGAAAAGGGGCACCAGGAGTACCATAATCAAAGGGTTCATTTGACGAAATGGTTACGTTGCCATTTTCAGGGTCAACTTCCAAAATCATGTATGAAGTACTTGGATTGGTGATAAATGGATTATTCGTTGATAAAATAAATACTTGATTTGGTTCATCTCCTGGGACGACCGGAACACTCTGTCCAGGGGTGTAATCAGCCCAAACATCATCTATCACTGTATAATTTCCATCAAAAATGCTTTGATCAAATGGACAAACTAGCAATGCTGAATAGGAATATGGAGAGGAAAAGAACGATCCTCCTGAAACATTACCCGTTGCATCAATGTTAGTGAACGATCGTCCATCCGTTAAGACCAACTCCAAACGAATTGTGAAGGAATCACCTCCGGTGAATCCATCTGAAGGAATGCCTAAAGCCGTTAGTGCTTCCTGCAAAGTAATTTGTAGATCAATAACGGGTAGCCCATTGCTTCCTGAGGTAAATGCGGAAGAAGGGATACTTTGATATAGTGTTTCACTTACGTTATTGTCAATACCATCATCTGTATTATCAACAAAAGTCAGAAATACTTCCAACGATTGCATTAAACCTCCGTTTTCATCATCCTGCTCTTCAATTGTAATCGAAAAAGCTGAATTTAGATCATTGGCTTGAAAAATACCACTTTCGGTGTTCAATGTCCGTATAATCGCACCACGTGTCACTATATCTTGAACCTCCAATGTAAGTTTATCATCCTCGCTGCAAGAACCGACCAAAATAGCCAACGCAAGCACTAGAAAGTTTTTAATATTATTCATAGAATTCAATTTTTAATGATTAATTAGCTATTGGATTGGTTGCATTATTATCCCAAAAAACAGGTATTGTATGACTTGCCTTTTGATCAATATTTGGATTGTTGTTTACCACATTTGATGGGTAATACATAGACCTAACAAATTCACCAGGATTTGGTTCCAAATTTGGTTGTAACGTGACTGGAAATTGGTTTCTTCTGTAAAAATTATAGGGCTCCACGCCGTTTCCATAATGAGCAATCCAATATTGTTCTGCCAATACATTCCACTTATCGTTCATGTCGCCATTGTCAAAGTTTGTGCCTATGGTATTTCTATAAGAGGTAATCTCAGCTGTTGTTGGGGCAAATGAAGTATCTGCGCCTCCTTCTCTTCCTACTAGAAACGCCTGTACCTTGGCCATAGACCTATCAAAAGCAGCCAATAAAAATGTTCTGGCACCAGCCATGTCGCCATTTGCCATAGCCATTTCAGCTTTCATGAAATCCACGTTAAATGCGGTTAAAAGTGAGCTGACTCCATTTCCTCCTGATCCTGTACCCAAGCCTACTGGCAAAAACTGATCAGAATCAAACTGCCCACCTACAGGGTACACACCCCATGTAGCTCTCAGTAGGCCATCTGGCGGGATTCCCGTAGCATTACCATGGTCACGCCCCCAATAACCATTGTCCAACCAACAGAAAGTGAAGTTTCCATCTACGTAGTGTTGTGGCGGGGTCTCCAAAGAGCATCTTAAGGTTTCCTCATTGGGGTCTATTTCTGCTCCTGGCACCGCTGGTCTTTGTCTATAGAAATAATAACGAATCCTCGGGTCGTTAGTCGTATCCATTAGATTCATCATCCAATTGGACATGTACTCACCGGCTCCTCCGGCCGTATAATTGATTCCATACCGTGGATGTCTTGTATCGGGTTGCGTGGCGCTTGTGGCTGGCCAGTTCCATTCAAAATCATCTGCAGTATCTTGAATATAGTTGCCCGAATTAACGATGGCATTGAAACTTGCCATTGCCTGAGAATCTACCAAACGGCGTTGTAGATAGATTTTCATTTTCAAGGTATTCGCCGCCCTCACCCATTTGGTATAATCATTTGCGTAATAGAAATCTGTGGTAGGTTCGGATGCCGCGCTTTGGTTGAAATTTGAAATCGCTTCATCTATAAGCAGTAGCGAAGCATCATAAATACTTGCACCTGAATCCACAGACGGATTTAAAATACCCTCTGCTGCTTGAATAACCTCGGAATAGGGAACATCTCCAAAGAAGTCTACCATAGTTACCATTAAATACGCTTCTATAAACTGTGCGATGGCAATATGGTGGATTTGATTTGCCTCTTCCGCCAAAGGCGTCATCGCCCGAATATCCCCAAGAATTCCTAAATAAGCATTGATCCACTCATCATCCATATCACTATCTTGGTAAATACTTGCATATTGCCTACCAGCTCCGTTAATGATTCGGGTCAATTCCATTCCCAGCTCATTAAAACCGTCTCCAGTAGTATTACCTCCACCTTGCCAATTATCATTTAAATCATTGTCTGCATCTCCTTCAAACTGCCTAATAAAATCTTCTTGTATAGAATTAAGGAAGAAATCCACACTCGCTTGATTTGGAGTCAGCGCATTTGGATTGGATGTAATGTCCAATTCCGTGGTTTCGCATGACGTGAATACGAGCAATAATCCCATGACCGATAAGGCCATAAACTTGTTTATGTTTTTCATTATTTTCATAGTATTATTTTTAAAATGAAGCTTTTACACTCAACCCGTACCTTCTTGAGCTTGGCCCGTTTATAAAGTCAAAACCAAAGCCATTTCCAACACCCAACCCCGAAGTATTTGGATCAAAATTTGCTCCCTTCGGTGTGTTGATAGCTCTAAACCAGAGGTTGTTTCCGGAAGCTGTAAAAACGAGGGATCCAAAAGGTGTTTTATCCAGGAATTTAGATGGCATGTTATAGCTTAGAGAAGCTTCTTGCAGTCTAATCGTTGTGGCATCATAAACCTGAAGCTCACTCGGTCCATTCAAAACATTACTGAACCAAAAGGTCGAGTTGTTTATCTGTAAATTATTCACGTTACCATTTTGGTCAACCCCAGGAAGGATATAAGTGTTTTCTCGATCAATAGTTTCTGGTGTTAGCCCTCTACCTAATAAAGTAGATATTGTTGAGGAGTAAACATCGCCGCCTTGCGTATAGTTCCATTGGAAGCCAAGGGTGAAGTTTTTGAATGAAATGCTATTTCTCACATTCATGACCCAGTCTGGGTTTGGGTCTCCGATAATGCCATTGTTAGGGTCTTGCACATAATTTCCGTCACCCCCAACTACAAGATTACCATTGGCATCACGAAGGACTCTTGTCCCAAAGAACACGCCCAAAGGCTGATCTTGTATTGCAGAATTTCCTAGGTTACTAAAACCGGAGTAGACAACTTGATCGGTATCTACACCCAAATCTGTTACGGTAGTTTCAAAAGCTGTGAAGTTCACATTGGTGCTCCAGCTAAAACCGTCACCTGAACTTCTTATCCAATTAACTCCTAAATCAGCTTCAATTCCTTCAGATTCTATTTCACCAATGTTTGTAGCTGTAACAAAGAAACCACTCGAAGGGTCTAGAGGTCTGTCCAAAATCAAATCTTTGGTGAACCTTTTATACACAGACCCATCAAAAGTAACACGTCCGTCCCACCATCTGGATTCAACCCCTAATTCTACTTCATTTAATGTCTCAGGTTGAAGGTTGGGATTTCCAAGTCTAGCACCTGTTGTATTGGCCACAACATTTGTACCTGTGCCATCCTGCGAATCTTGGGTATCTAAAAACAAGGTACTTGCGATTGGATAGGCGGATGATTCGAAATTGGCAGATACTCCGATACCCGCTCGTAGCTTCAAGTAGTTCAAAATATTCTCAGATTTCAAGGCATCAAAAGCTGTGGTAGGAATAAAAGAAAGACTTGCACTGGGATAAAATTGAGTTCTATTATCTCGTGAAAAATTGGAAACCCAATCGTTCCTTCCCGCTAAGGTTAGGTAAAGCATATTGTCATAGTCAAAATCCATTTGCACATAGACTCCCACTAAGTTTCTCTCAACAAAACTTTCTATTTCGTTTTGATTTAAAAAGTTAAAATGCCTTAGTACTCCGAATACTTGTTGGCCATCACTTGCTACTCCAATTTGATTGAAAATCTCTCTTCTAGATGTGGCCCCTAAATTAAATGTGGCCCCAACCTTTTCAACAATGTCGTAGTCCCCATTCAGAACTATGTTATGGTCCCATATGGTGTTATTGTTGTTCCATGTTTCATATATACCACTGGCCAAACGTACATCTCCACTATTTGAATTAATACCTCCCGCATTTTGGAAGTTCACATTGTCCTCACTATATACATCTATACCTGCTCTATAAACAATGTTTAGATTATCATTAATGTCATACTGCAACGATGCCTGACCAAAAACGCGATTTGTCTGTTGCTGTGTTTCGGCATTTGCAACTGTCCAAAGAGGGTGTTGTATGGTATTATCTTGTCTATAGTATACACTTCCGCCAGTAACTGGGTCTTGGAAAGGTAATCCTTGAATATCGATACTACGAGGTGTAAACCATAAATCTCCGAAGACGGATGAACCGGTTCCTGTTGCACCATCACCTTGACTCAATGCCACGGGCGGAGATACAAATTTCGTTCTACTAAAATTTAATGTTCCTGATGCGGTAAATCTGTTGGAAAGTTTTGCGTTTCCTCCGATGGATAATGTATTACGGGTTACCGTGTTATTGGGCGTAAATCCATTATCTTTTAAATGTCCGTAATTGATATTGTAATTTATTTTGGAATCTTCGGACGCTCCTCTAACATTGATTGAATTATTTGTAATTACTCCCGTTCTAAAAAATTTATAAACGGAGTCATAGGGTTGCCATTTATAGCGCACGCCTTGAAATTCTGGGAAAGCTGCCTGAATAGCCGCAGTGGATGTAGAATATGGATGCGCTAAAGTACCTTGAGCATCAATGGATGCCTGATTGCCCCAGCCGGCAGGACCATTACGATCAAAACTTGGACCCCAGTTACTAAAGAACCAGCCAAAAGATTGGTCAAAACCATTGCCATATTGGTTTTGATATTCGGGTAAGGAAGCAATTTGATTGATAAAAACAGAAGAGTTTATCGTTACTTCCGTTTTTTTTGGGCCTGATGATCTACTCGAACCTCCTTTTGTAGTAACTAAGACAACGCCATTCCGACCTTGAGAACCATACAATGTAGCTGCTGCAAGTCCCTTAAGCACGTTAACACTCTCAATGCTATTTGGATCTAAGTCCAAGAATCTACTAGAGCCATTGTTTCCATTAATAAAATCTTGCCGAGCTCCATTTCTGCCAGATGAATTTGTATCGGTGCTAAACGGTACACCATCCACAATGAAAAGGGCTTGATTACTAGAACTAAAAGTTGAGAGTCCTCGAATAATAATATTTGTACCTGACCCTGACAGACCACTCTGGTTGGTTATTTGTACTCCCGATGCTTTTCCTTGCAACACTCTTGCTACATCACCATCAGGTCTAGATTCCAGCTGATCTTCTCCAACTTCGGCGACAGCGTATCCCAAAGCTTGCTTTTCCCTTTTAATACCTAATGCGGTCACCACTACTTCTTCCAATGCCTGGGCATTTTCAGACATCTGTACATTTATAGTACTATCTGCGCCAACAACACTTCTGGTATCTTGTTGTCCTATGTAACTAAATAATAATACTTGACCCACACTAACATTAATGGAGTAGTTACCATCAAAGTCGGTTTGAGTTCCAGTAATGGTGCCTTCGACAACAATGTTGACTCCAGGCAAGGGAAGACCATTTTGATCTGTAACCTTCCCTGAGACCACTTTTTCTTGTGCAAAGGACATGTGAACAATAAACGCGAACAAGAGCGTCAAAAATCCTTTTACTTTCATACAGTTTGAGTTTTAATTAGAAATTAATTGAGTTATCTGTACAATTGAGAAAGGCAGGTGGGAGAAGGGTTTGATAGCTAATTCAAATAATACTCCTAATAAAATGAGAACAAAACTGAGTGTCTTGCGATGTCAGAAAGAAGTAAAGTTTCTCACCACCTTACCTTTACAATTGCGCTGTAAAACAAGTCAAAGGAATTGCCAAAAAGACCACAGATTATAATCTGTTACTGATTATCCGTTACATAGTTACTGTTACTATGATGCAAAGTAGACTGCTGGATATATTTGGTAGGAGTCATATTCGTAATTTTCTTGAAAGCTCGATGAAAACTCATTTTGTTGTTGAAACCAACCATAAAGGCGATTTCTATAATTTTGAGGTCATCATTACCCAAAAGCAACTTCTTGGCTTCTTCCACCCTAAATTCATTTATAAAATCGTGGAAGCCTTTGCCAAAATGTTCATTGATTACTTGTGAGGTGTGGTGCCTAGCCATTCCCAAAGCATCCGATAAATCTGAAAGGCTTAAATCACCGTTAAGAAAAAGTTCTTTGTTCTTTACTTCATCCCAAATTTTAACTTTGTACTCCCTAGACAGGATATCTGAAAGTCCAGATCTGTTATATTTTGTTAGCGGTATGAGCTTCTTTAATGATTTTCCTTCAAATATTTCTGTGTGGATATAACCGAAGTAGGTTATCAATCCAACGAAAATAATCATGGATATTGTAATTATGTAATCATGCTTGTCGGTTAGCACATCTGAAAAAGATAATATATCATATACCAGCCAAGACAGGGCAAAACCCATAAAAAAGTAAGAGGTGATCTTTAGCCACAACCTCATCTCATCGTCTTGCACGTAGCTTTTCCGGTTCATTATGTAGGTGCTTATCGCATAGATAACCAGAAGAATTGAAAGTCCAAATTCCAAATGGGTTGGGTTGATGAAAAAAAACTTGAACAATGTGCCTTGCTTCCAAAATACTACTCTGTCGGTCAAGGGCAACATATAAAATCTTCCACAGTTAAGGAGTACAATGAAAGCGGGAATCAAGTGTACTACCAATTTGCCTTGATTAAATACATCTTTTTTTAATACCAATCGTTTAATGTATAGATAAAACAAAGGCCCATATAATGAAAGTGGCACTAAGTAAACATAAGTCAACCTTCTAAAAAGATATTCATTAAACCTTGTCCAAAAAAGGACATTGTAGAATAAATTGTATGCGAAAAGTATTAAAAATACAACCCATATCAGTTTGGATTTTCTATCTCCTTTTCTGGTGCTAACAACAACAATAGCAGTGAAGAGTACATGAATTGCAAAGGATAGTATCAATATTTCCCAAATGTTCATAGCAAAATCTTTGAAAAACTTTATAATTCAAGTGATTGAACAACTTGATTTAGATGATATAACTAAAAGCTATTTTATCTGTGGATAATCTTTTTCTTTACTGTTTTCCTTAGCAGCTATCAATATGGTTCGATATAGATTGCTGAATATATTTGGTCGGAGTTGTATTTGTTATTTTTTTGAAAGCTCTGTGAAAACTCATTTTATTATTGAAGCCCACCATGAAGGCGATTTCTATAATTTTAAGATTTTGGTTTCCTAAAAGCAATTTCTTTGCCTCATCAATCCTAAACTCATTTATAAAATCATGAAAACCTTTACCAAAATGTTCATTGATTACCTGTGAGGTATGGTGTCTGGCAATTCCTAAAGTATTGGACAAATCAGATAAACTTAGGTTGCCTTCTAAGTATAGCTTTTTGTCACTGACTTCATTCCAGACTTTGATCTTGTATTCTTTGGAAAGCGCTTCCGAAAGCCCAGATTTATCATACTTTACCAAAGGAATCATTTGTCTGACCGCTTTACCTCCAAACAATTCTGGATGGATATGACCGAAATACATTGTAAGTAATAAAAAAACAATAAGGGTAATTGTAATCGCGCCGAATACCTGAATCGAAAAAGATAGTGTCAATATTTCCCAAGTGTTCATGACTAAATATTTGAATATGTAGCCCGAGCATTTAATATGAATGCCAAGACTATGTCTCAAGGTATATTTTGGACTTTATTGTAAAAGAAGTGAAAGAAAATTGCAAAAAGGCAACAGCCGGTAAACTGTTACCTAAAATCGGTTAGATAATTCTAATAGTTAAATAAGGGGTGCAGCTTTTAGGCGTTAAATAGGATTACTTAGCACTCATAACGACTCATAAAAGAAGGGCTTCTTATCTAGATACTCTTATTAAAAGTAATTTGTTAACGCCAAAATTCCATTGTAAGAAATAACCAAAGAAAAGAACAGGGCGGCCATAAGCCCAATATTAATCCCAAGGCTTATTTTATGTGTCCCTTCTAATTTTTTGTTGTTAATCAATAGAATTATTCCTATGATAACCAATGGCAATACAAACACATTGAAAACTTGGGATACGATTTGCATTTCGATGGGGTTTGCACCAAATATGGGCACTATTAAAGCAAATAGACAGGCAATTGCGGTAATGATTTTAAATTGTTTAGAACTGGTGTCCAATTCTCCTGACTGATAATCGGCTACTAGTATGGGTGCAATCAGTAGGCAAGGAAAAATAGAGGATAATCCTGCACTTAGTGTTCCAAAAAAGAACAAGGTAAGCGCAAATTTGCCGGCAACAGGTTCAAGCGTGGTCGCCATATCCAAGACTTTGGTGACAGGCTGTCCCTGATGGAATAATGCCCCGCTTGCAACGGCCATGACAGCACCACTGATTACAAATACCAGGCATGCTGCTATAATAGCGTCTTTTTTCTGTTGTTTTAGGTGTTCAATTGTCCAACCTTTGCCTTTTACAAAAAGTGGTCTCGATAAGAATGTAGCAGCAGCCATAGTAGTGCCAACAAAGGCAGCCACCATCATTTTTCCCCCTTCTACCTGCGGAACCGAAGGTATTAATCCCTTTACTACTTCAATAGGTTGTGGGTAAACCATGAAAAGAGATACCAAAAAAGACATCCCCATGACGGTAACAAAAATCACCAATATCTTTTCAAAAAAAGTGTATTTACCAACTAGTAAAAGGGCATACATAATTGCAATAATTAGGATAGCTATACCTAAAACCGCTTCATACTCGGAACCTGCCAACTGAGGAAAATAGATAAGTAAGATTTCAAAAATGACGTTGGCCGAGATACCTAAAATGCCCATCAAGGAATTCCATTGTCCGAACGATATTCCAATTATAATTAAAATGGCTATTAATTTTCCCCATTTCAAATGCCTCTTAAAAGCAAATAGTGCAGTCTCTCCTGTAATCAGGGAGTAATTTCCATAGGTGAACATCAATATTCCTGAAAAGATGCAACTAAGCAACAATACCCATAACAATTGCATTCCATACGTGCTTCCCGCTACTATCATTGAAGTAACGCTTCCCGTACCTATGGTATAACCAATGGCAAAAATACCAGGACCAAATGCCAATACAACCCCAAGTAGTTTTTTGATAAACGAATTACGGGTAGGGGTTTGATTGCTCATTGCTTTAGTTTCTAATCCTTACGATGGTCTCCAATGTGTTCTTCACCAGGTTCTCAAGTCCTCTAAAATCTCCATTGGCCAATATATCCTTTCCAATAAGTTTCGAACCCATGCCTACGCAGGTGACACCGGCCTCAAACCATTGCTTCAGATTTTCTTCTGTAGGGGCCACACCACCCGTCGGCATAATCGGTACCTTAGGAAAAACGGCTTTCACAGATTTGACAAAACCAGGACCAAGTACATTCCCTGGAAAGGCTTTTACTACTTTGGCACCCAATTGTACGGCCTGATGAATCTCGGTTACGGTGCCGCAACCCGGCACCCAAAGCACATCATTTGAAGTGCAAAATTGTTCAAGTTCAGGAATCATAGCTGGAGAAACGATGAAAGCTGCTCCTTTATCAAAGAATTTTTGACCTTCTTCTGCGGAGAATATGGTACCAATACCTAGTATGAGATCATCATATTTTTCGGCATGCTGTACCAAGATTTCGAAAACTTCCAACGCGTTCTCCCCACGATTGGTAAATTCAAATACCCGCACACCTCCATTATAGCAGGCATCAAGTACATTTTTTGCCACTTCTGAATCTGTATGGTTAAAAACGGGCACTAGCCCCCCTTTTCCCATACTGCTTATGATTTGCTCTTGTGTGATTGCTTCCATTTGATATGTATTAACGGGCCACTCGACCTGAGGCATCACCTCCCATTAGTTTTTCGACCTCAGAAACTGTCGCTAGGTTTGCATCACCCTTAATCGTATGCTTCAAGCAAGAAGCAGCAACTGCAAAATCCAACGCATTCTGGTCGTCTTCAGGATACTTGAGCAGTCCATAAATCAAACCTCCCATGAAGGAATCACCACCGCCTACTCTGTCGACAATATGGGTAATCTGGTATTCTGGAGACTTGTACATAGTCTTCCCATCATACAATACCCCTGCCCAGGTGTTGTGCGAAGCGGATAATGACCCGCGCAATGTTGTAATCACCTTTTTGGCTCTAGGAAAACGTTCCATCATCTGCTTGCAGACTGATAAAAACGCCTCTGCCTTAACATGCTCTCCTTGGGTTGTGATGTCCAAACCTTCGGGTTTGATACCGAAATGTTTTTCTGCATCTTCTTCATTGCCCAAGACAATGTCACAATAGGATGTCAGCTCAGCCATAATTTCCTCTCTCTTGGCATCATCACAATATTTCCAAAGTTTTGCCCTATAATTTAAGTCCGTTGAAATAGTAACACCTAATTCACTAGCAGCTTTTACAGCCTCTAAACAGGCATCTGCAGCTCCTTGCGAAATGGCTGGGGTGATCCCAGTCCAGTGAAACCATTCTACCCCATCGAAGACGGACTTCCAGTCTATCATTCCTTTTCCCATTTCGGCCATCGCTGAATGAGCTCGGTCATATACCACTTTACTGCCTCTGCTCACCGCTCCGGTTTCGAGAAAATATATTCCAAGACGGTCGCCGCCAAAAACAATCTTATCTGTTCCAACGCCTCGCTTACGCATTTCCATAAGGGCACATTGACCTATATCGTTATCTGGAAGCCTAGTAACAAAATCGACTGGAACTCCATAATTGGCAAGAGAAACTGCCACGTTGGACTCTCCGCCTCCATAGACCACATCGAAACTATTTGTTTGAGAAAATCTCAAAAAACCTGGTGGGGCCAAACGGAGCATAATCTCTCCGAAGGTCACTACTTTTTTCATGCTAAATTATATTTTGATTGCTAATTGTTTGCTTAGCTAAAGGCCAAGCCACCGTTGATATCTATGTTATTACCCGTTATAAATGAAGCATCCTTTGATGCTAAATATACAACCAAATCTGCTATTTCCTTTGCAGCTCCTTCCCTTCTAAGAGGGGTGCTTGCCGCTACTTTTTCCCTTATTTCATCCTTAGTGAAATCGTCATGAAATTTTGTTCCTATCAAACCTGGACAAATGGCATTTACACGGATGCCTTTTGGACCCAATTCCTTGGCCATTGCCCTTGTAAATGTAGTCACAGCACCTTTTGAAGAACTATACAATGCTGAGCCACCACCACCACCATCTCTTGCTGCTTGCGATGAAAGATTAATAATTGAGGAACCTTTACCCATCAGCGGTTCAAAAGCCTGGGATACAAAAACGGTGGATTTAAAGTTGACATTCATCACTAAATCATAAAAGGCTTCATCAAATTCTTGGAGTGTTTTTCTAGCAAAAAGACCTCCTGCGTTGTTGACCAAAATATCTACTTGATTTCCAAAGGCGGCTATAACCTTTGCTTTTAAGGTCGCTATTTCATCAAGATTTGATACATCTGCTTTGATTGCTATTGCCTCTTGTCCTAAAGACTTTATTTCCTCGACAGTTTCATTGGCTCCAGATTCAGAATTGAAATAATTTACAATCACTTTGGCTCCTTCTTTGGCAAGTTTGACCGAAATGGCACGCCCTATATCTCTAGAACCTCCGGTAACAACAGCTATTTTTCCTTTTAGCTTACTCATTATTAGTTTTAAATATTAAATACCTAAAGCCTGTCCACCACCAATTTGGATGGTTTCTGCTGTTATAAAGGATGCATCCTTACTTGCTAAGAAAGAAATAACCCCAGCAACATCTTCCGGTTGCCCTAACCTTCCCAACATAATGTTATTTGCCCAAGAAGCAAAAACCTCTGGTTTTGTAGCTTTAATCTGAGCATGAAATGGTGTGTCAATGGTACCGGGAGATACCGCATTCGCTCGAATTCCATATTCAGCCAAATCTTTAGCCAACGCTCTGGTAATGGCATGAACACCAGCTTTAGATGTGCCATAAATTCCAGCTCCTGGTCCACCAGCTGTCCATCCTGCATTTGATGTATAATTAATTATTGAAGGATGCTCTCCTTTTTTGAGAAATGGGATAGCGGCCCTTGAAGCAAAAAATACAGAATCAAGGTTTAACGCCATTACAAATCTGTAAAAATCCGTTGTCATTTCTTCAAACCTAGATCTTCCGCCTAATCCACCCGCGTTGTTGACCAGTACGTCTATTTTACCATATTTTTCACCAATTTTGGTAATGTTAGTAGTCACAGCATCTTCGCTTGTGACATCAAAACCATAATATTCAGCGGTTATTCCTTCTGCAGTAAGCTCTTTCACTCTTTCTGCTCCTGCTTCATCTTCTATGCCATTTAGAATAACGGTATATCCGTCTCTTCCGAGTCTTCTGGCCACTTCAAAGCCTATACCACCTGTCGCTCCCGTAACAACGGCAACTTTTTCTTTTGATATCATTTGTAATTCTTTTGTTTAATTTTTCATTATATCGAATCGAGTTCGACTGGTTTAATCTTCTTAATTAGGATATATATTGATAGCACGGCCAGCGGAGCTAGCACTGCGATAATTATAAATGCTGGGGTATAGGAAACCGTAGTGATTTTTGGGATTAGCCAATTCATAATAATTACGGAGACAGCAGCTACCGTACCTGCCAAGCCAGCCAACGTACCTACTGAAGGTCCTTTAAGCAAATCACTTGAAAGTGTCTGTATATTGCCAATCGCAAATTGAAAGCCAAACAGAACCACCGCCACTATATAGATAAAGGTCATCGGGTTATCGCCTTGAACAAAGAAGATAATTCCCATTAATCCAAGGAAAATTAGAACTCCGCCGATTAGTATTGAAATCTTCCTTGCGTAATCCACCGAGTGTTTTTCCATCAGTTTGCCACAAAACCATCCTCCTGATATGCTTCCTGCCATTCCACCCAAATAAGAAATCCAGATAGTAGCCCCAATTTCTTCTATGCTAAAACCAAATTTTGAATTAAGGTATAAGGGCATCCATCCAACAAACAACCACCAAATAGGTTCAATAAAAAACCTTGAAACCAATACTCCCCAAGATTCTCTATAGCTAAGAATTTTTGAGAGGGAAGATCCTTTTTCCTTTTTGGTTTCCTCTACCGGTTCAATACGATCTGAAAGAATCAGACTTCTTTCCTCATCAGTAATCCATGGGTGTTTTTCTGGTTTTGCCTTATTCAGTATAAGCCAAGGGAATATCCATACAAAACCAATTAGACCTAGTATAATAAAGGTGGTACGCCATCCAAATTGTGCATATAAAAATGCAATTAACGCTGGTGCTATGACACTACCTAATGAGGCACCAGCATTAAAAATTCCTTGAGCAATGGCCCTCTCTTTTATAGGATGCCATTCACCGTTACTTTTAACCGCTCCCGGCCAATTTCCAGCTTCACCAAGCCCTAACATTGCCCTAACCACAGAAAGTGATACAAGACCCCTAGCAAAGGCATGGAGTATGGCAGCAGCTGACCAAAGGGTTATTGAAAAAACAAAACCAAGCCTCGTTCCAATTTTATCGTAAAGTTTTCCTGATAAAAATTTACCTAGAGCATAGGTAATCATAAAAACATTGAGCATTACGGCATAATCAGCCTCATCCATCCCAAGGTCTTTGCCCATTTCTGGCCACATGACACCAAATGCAGTTCTATCTATGTAGTTAATCACGGTAGCAACGCAAATCAGTGCAATTACCCACCAACGTAAACCTTTTAATTTCATTTTCTTTTAAATTTTTGGAAGGTTTTGACAAGGGTTTCCCTGAAAGGCAACATGATTCTTGTTGAAATCATCCTTTTTCATCAAACCCTTTTGAAATTTAAACGTGATATTAAACCCTCTGGATTAACAGGAGATACATTATTTCGTTTAATTTTTCTTCCCTCCAATTTTTCTTTAAACAGTAAAAACAAAAACGTGCAATTTTGTCTTTACCAGTACTAATGACTTTTAAACGTTATAGCAATATTGGTACAAGATTTTAAAATGTGTTTTCATTTTTTCTTTGGCCTTTTTTGGATCTTGATCTTTTATCGCGTTATAAATGTCTTCGTGTTCTTGAATACCTTTGAATGAAAGGTTTGCATCACAAACATGATACTTTTCGAAATTTGTAATAATCTCTGGGGTGATTATCAGCATGAAAGTATTCATTGTAGTGTTCTTACTTGCTTGTGCTATTGCTAAGTGAAACAGTAGGTCTTCCTGTACTGCATCTTGACCGTTCAAAACCTTCTCCTTGTAAGCGTCTAAAGCTTGCCTCATTTTTTCTAAATCCTCTTCTGTTCTTCTAAGTGAAGCCAAACGCACGGTTTTAAGCTCTAGAAGAATTCGTGTTTCCACCAATGATTTGAAATCAGGGTCTTCCAATCTTAAGATATCATCCATCATACCGCTCATCGCTATTTGTCCAATATCTGCTATAAAAGTGCCGCTTTGTGGTCTAGATTTTAGTATACCAAAAAATTCTAACTTCTGAATGACCTCCCTAACATTACTCCTGCTCACCTCAAATTTTTCAGAGAGCATTCTTTCCGAAGGCAATTTGTCACCAGGTTCAAGGTTCTTATAATTTATCAAATCTCGCAACTTGGAAATTATTTCCTTTTGTACCTCTAAGTTTTCACTCTTTGTAAGTATATCAACTCTCATAAATTATCTTAATCAAAAACTGGTTAACCAGATTGGTTTGTTAAATTTAATCAATTTGCCCTAACCAAAAAAGCATAATTATTACAATTGCGAACTGACTAATTTTCAGGTGGTTTTTTTAACTATTGGCCAATTAAATTGGCCAATAGTTATCAAACTAACTAACTCAATGTTCAACCTGTAAATCATAATATTTTACCCGAGCGAACGCTCCTTCATCAGACGTTTGCAAATAATTTCCCGCCTTAAAATAGTTTTCAAAAACGCTCCACTTTGTAATATCGTCACTGTCATATACAACAGACTCGGTATCATTTAAAATCACTTCCATTCTTCCTGCAGAAACCAAGACTTCCAAAGAAAACTGATCGAACCCAACTTCTTCGCTGAAATTGAAGCCTTCATCATCGGTCCATGAATCCGTGCGCAGGATATCGATATCGGAAACAGCAGGGTTTTTAAGAATCTTGGTCTTTACCCTTACTTTACCATCTTGCCAATAAATTTTAAGCATTGGTGGGGCATTGTTATCATCTTCACCTATCAAATCTCTTTGGGCATTAGTTAATCTACCATGGATTTGCATCACTATAGTACGATGGTATTTGCCTTCTGAATCCTTGGAAATTTCGTCCATTGCCAATGTTCCCTTTAACCTTCCTCCTTCTGAAAATGTCCAATTAACCGAATTGCTACCTGGTTCCATTTGTTCCCTAAGCTCCGTTCTGGATCTGGAGGAGTTTGCCGTTGTGGCTCCGGGATAGGTATAGAAAACCAGAGCACCTTCGATGGAGTCATTATACATAAATGGTTTTAGCTTCTCGACAGTAGCATATTCCAATATTTCAGGAGGTTCCACTTCATCTGGCCTACCAATCGGCAATGTGACCTTCCAATTACTTAAATCAATTTCAGGCAGTATATAGGTAGATTCTTCATCTTCTGGTTGAGGATCATCCACAACATCATCTTCCGCAACATCTTCAACCTTGTCATCCTCAATTTGCACATCCTCTATTTCCTCATCGGCCGACGATGATTGGCAATTGAACAGGAGTAGAACCGCTATGATCATTAAGGGCAATCCAATTATATGTGTGTTATTGTTGGGCATTAAATTCTTTCTAGTGTGTTACAGATAATTCATAAAACTTAACCTTGGCAAAACCATCTTCATCCCTAGACTGAAAATAGTTACCTGCCTTAAAATAATTTTCAAAAACTCCCCACCGTTTTATGCTTTGGCTATCGTATACAAAAAACTCATTTTTATTGAGTGAGACTACCATTTTTCCATCAGAGACCTTAACCTCCAGCTGAAATTTCCTAAAACCAACTTCTTCTTCAAAGTTTCTTCCCTTATCGTCTTTCCAAGCTTCTTTGTACAAAATTCCTTTAGCAGAAGCAGACGGGTTCACAAGTTCCTTGGTCTTCACTCTAATTTTTCCGTTCTGCCAATATATTTTTAAAATGGGTGGCGCATTATTGTCCTTTTGTCCAATTAAATCTCGTTGTTCATTGGTCAATCTACCATGGATTTGGGCAATAATTACTTTGTGGTATTTGCCCTTTTTATCTCTTGAAACTTCACCCATGGCAATTTTAGCTTTCATAACGCCTCCATCAGCAAAGGTCCAGTTGGTATTGTTATCGCCTGAAACCATTTGTTCTCTCAATTCAGATCTAGAATACTTGGTATTCGCAGTTGTCGCATTTGTAGGAAATGCATGAAACACTAAAGCACCTGAAGTTGAATCGTTATACATATACGGTTTTAAAACCTCATTAGTTGCATAGTCAGATATCTCAGGAGGTGATACACTTATGGCTCCACCTTTACCGCTACCAGCTGGTATGGTGATCTTCCAATGACTTAAATCTATGTTTGGAAGTTTTACCTTTTTTTTCTTTTTCTTTTTTTTCTTCTCAATTTTTATATCCGATTCTGCTACACTACTTTTTTTGTTTTGTGAAGTAGCGCTAACAACAAGAAATGCCATCAAAAAAAGTGTTAGATATTTCTTTCGGAAAACTTTCATTTATAAATTCTTTTTTTAGTCCAAATGGTTGCAATAACCATTCCTATTTGTTCAACGTTTTTGTTTTAAGACCACCCAGACCCAATTTACAGTCTGGGTGGTTTAACCTAAAACAATGGATTGATTCTTAATCAGTAATCGTAATATTATCAAAGAATGCTTCTGCTGGACCATCAACAACATCTATGTTCCGTACATAAATGACTATCTGATTTGTTGAAGCAGTAAATTGAAATGTACTAGTCGCATACGCATCACCATCTGTGTCAAAAATATTTGGAATTGCGAAATAGGCATCGACATCTGGGTCTGCACCTAGATTGGCGTTAATACCTGTTTCATCAGCAATTTCCGTATTTAAGATAAATACTTCGGAGGTGATTCCAGTGGCAGTATGCCGAGCGTCAATGGAGAATGTATATGTTGTCCCCTGCTGAACTGTTACCACTTGATACAAGCGACGTCCTCTCTCGTCTAATTTAGCTCCTCGAGTACCGTCATTTCCATCACTGGTAGATCCTGCTTGCTCACTATCATCGCCATATTCTGTTTCTAGCCAACTATCTAAAGCTGGGTTATCCCAAAGGTCTGCGTAGGGACTAGGAATATCAGCTCCAGCACAATCTTTAATAGTCGAGTTAGTTGTCATATCCCATGGGTCGGCATTGTCACCAGTGCTTTCTCCACCACACCCTGCTGTTGTGCCGTAGAGGTCAAAATTTCCATTGATTACCTGCACAACAAATCCTTGAGCCACTACAATCTCTTCAGTTGCGGCGCTTATGTTTCCAGTAATACTTGTGGCCGTTAGGGTTACCGTATAAATTCCATCTTCAGCATAAGTATGTGAAGGATCCATTCCTGTAAATTGGAATCCATCTCCAAACTCCCATAGTAATGTTTCAGCACCTTCAGAAGCATCCATGAAAGTATACGTTCTATAATCACCTGGATCTACTTGAGAAGTAAAATCTGCTGTAACCGGTGCTAAAATGGTAATACTCTGTTCCAATGTAGTTGATAACCCAGAGTCATTTGTTGCAGTAAGTGAAACAGTATACGTGTCTGCTGTAGCATAAACGTGTGTCGGAGACTCTTCTGTTGAAGTATTTCCATCACCGAAATCCCAATCATAGCTCACAGCTCCTGTTGAAGAATTCGTAAATGTATACTCCAAAAAGTCAATCTCACTTTGCTCGGGAGCAAATCCGGCAGAGGGAGGTACTGCTCCTTCTGCTCCTACATCTATTGTAAAATCATCCAGTCTACCTTCTACATCCCCATTCGTAAAGAAAATAGCAATTGTATTGTTATCACCCGAGTTGAAGGACAATTTCTGCTGTACGTAAACATCCGGTTCATCATCATTGGTTACTGTAACCGATGCTAAAGTACCATTTGTAACATCATCAAGAGTTTCAAACGTGCCTCCATTTTGTGTTACTCCGAGCACAGAAACAATCAACCTAGCATCGGAAGAACCAGCCAACATCGTGTACCAAAAACTTAAATCATAATTGGTTTCCGGATCCACGGTGATTTCCTGATAACCAATACGGTCTCCTGCAGGAACAGGTAACTTTGCACCTTGATCTCCAAATGTCACTGGACTTCCTGTAATCTGAATTACACCTCCAAGATCATTATTTCTCCATGAATCACGGCCATCGCCGCCACCTGCTGGAAGGGTGTCATCTTCAAAACCAGCTTCTACAATAATTGGTTGAAATGGACCTTCGACCACTATAACATCAATAGTAGTAGTTCCACTCATACCGTTACCATCAGTAGCAGTCAAAGATACTGGGTACGTACCCTCACCGTCAGAAAAGGTAAATGACGGATCTTCATCAGATGAAGTATTTCCATCCCCAAAATCCCATGCAAACTGCAAGGCTTCTGTAGAAAGGTTGGTAAAATTTATTGTTCTAAAGTCGTCAGAGGAGGAAGCGTATGAGAAATTAGCCTCTGGAAAAACAGTATCCACTTTGGAATTTGCCCCAGGCAATTCATCTCTAAAAAGCTCATCTCCAACACAGCTCACAACAATACTGGCAACGACCAAAGTCGCTAGCAACAGTTTTGTTCTTTTAAATATGTTTACTTGATATTTCATAGTTTTTTATATTAATTTTTAGTACCCAGGGTTTTGTGTTAGAAGCCCATCGCTTAAGTTGATTTCTCTTGCTGGGATTGGCAACAGTAAATCTCTTGCTGAAAAAACATATCCCATCTCAACAGCATGTGCGCTCAATACATCGTTTGCTACTCCAAACCTGAGTATATCGTACCATCGCTGATTCTCAAATGCCAGTTCTACACGTCTCTCTGTCAAAAGTTCATCCTTTGATACACTTGAGATTGCATTAGGAGCGGTAGCTGGAAAAGCTCTATCCCTTATTTGTTGAAACGATTGCAGGGCGCCTATATCAGAAGTACTTGTTCCTGTACCTATAGTAGCTTCCACATGCATTAACAATACGTCTGCATAACGCAATGCTATATAATCGTTACCTGCGTTACGGGCATTATCTCCATATGTTGGTGGGGAAACTGTGATATCAGATCCATCTGGTAAAAACTTTATAACCTCTATTGAACTACCAAGGTTAATAAAGGATAGTGGTCCGCGATCACCTCCAAATGCGCTGAAGTCCGCTACTAAATTATCGTTAACAATGTTTTGACCATCTTCACGACCTTGACGGGAAAAAGAAGTAAATTCAGAAGAGAAACTTTGACTTTCCAAGGTGTTCCCGAATTGATATTGGATAGCGAAAACTATCTCATCATTCAATTCATTATAAAAGACATCTGAAAAATTACTCTGTAATGAAAATTCTCCGCTACTTATTATTGCTTCACATAGTTGCTCAGCAGCAGAATAGTCAGGGCTTGGTTGAGTCATATATACCTTTGCCAAAATCCCCTGCGCCGCCGCTCTGGAAGCTCTAGATTTATAGGTATTGTCCAATGTTCCTACTGCTTCCTGTAAATCCGCCACAATCTGGGCATAAATCTGCTCTTCAGATATTCTTGTAAAAAGTGCTTCACTATTATCCGCGCCTACTACTTCGGTTACCAAAGGAACAGCACCAAACAGTCTTACCAATTTAAAGTAAGCATATGCTCTTAAAAACTTTGCCTCCGCAGTATACCTTGCCTGATTACCTGCATCAGCAATATCTATAAATCGCAGTGCATTATTTGCTCTGAAGATGACCTCATACATGGATGCATAAAAATCCTCTGATTCTACGTTGTTTGCATCGACAACATATCTATGGAAATCTGATTTAGAGCCCTCCAAGGTTGCGTTTCTAGTATTATCGGTTCGATGCTCAGTCAAAAGGTGTTCAAACTGAACCCCTCTGTTAACAATACCAATATTTGTTACCGTATTTTCATTTACGCCTTGAAGCGCATCATAAATTCCAAGTATGCCCGCCTCAACATCAGCATCTGTCTGAAAGAATGATTCTTCCACAACGACAGTATCCGGTATTGGATTTAAAAATTCGTCTGCTTCACACGACACTAAAAATGCCGTTACCGTGAATGCTATATATTTTAAGTATTTCATAATAATTTTTTTTAGAAATCAATGTTTAGACCTAGTGTTAGTGTTCTAAAAATGGGAGTACCAGCTCTTTGCGAACCAAATGCCCTCACATTCCCATTATCGTCATGCTCTGGATTAAAGCCATGATAATCATCAGCAGTAATGTAAAGAAGGTTCTGTCCGGTTGCATAAATTCTAAGACCGTCCAGACCAATTCTTGATAGAAAATCCCTATCAAAATTATACCCGACATTTACATTTCGAAGTGAAAAATAATCCGCACTTGCAATTACCTCACTAGTCAACACCTTTTCTTGAATAAAGGATTCGTGCGGCACTAAGCCATCTGCAACGGCCTGAGCCTCTCCCCCACTTCTAGTCCGGTTACCGAACCAGTTGTAGAAATATTGATCTCCAATATTATTTACCTGAGCACCTAAGCTACCTTGTACCATAAAGGAAATGTCAAATTGCCCAATCTGAAATTCATTGGTAAAACTATAAATCAAATCTGGGTAAGGATCTCCTAGTATCGTTTTGTCATCCTCAGTAATAATACCATCACCATTTAAATCTTTAACTATGGTGTCATCAGCCTGGCCATTGATTCTGTTCCAAGGATTATCCACGTAAGTAGTCCTAAAAGAAGTTTCATCGTAAGCGTCAGTATCCACTACAAAGCCCCAATACGAAGAAATTGGTTCTCCTATTCGATTAATCCATTGTGAATTTCTACCGTAAGTATCTTCAATAAGTGCATTATTGGAATCTCCAAAACTCAACAATTCGTTTTGGTTGGTAGAAGCTATTATTGTGGAGTTCCAACTGAATTTCTCATTAGAGATGTTTCTAGTTCTTAGTTCAAATTCCAAACCTCTGTTTTGAACCTCACCCAAGTTTACGATACCATCATTAAATCCGGTGATATATGAAACTGGGTTATTCAATAGTAAATCATCACTGTTTCTTCGGTAATAATCTATAGATCCGGAAATTTTATTGTTCCAAAAACCGTAATCTAATCCAACAGTTAATTCTTCGGAAGATTCCCATCCTAGATTGTTGTTGGCAATATTCAAAGGCGATATACCGGAAACCAAGCTATTACCTACAACAGCATTGGTATTTTGTAATAGAGAAAGGTATGGCCATATTGTTTCTTCAAGTGTAGTCAGATTAAAGTTCTCAGCCCCAGTAAAACCATAACTAGCCCTGAACTTTAGATTGCTTACTACATCACTTGAAAGTAGGAATTCCTCTTTGGCAACATTCCACCCAACGGATACCGCGGGGAAATTACCCCATTTCGTATTTAAACCAAAAACCGAACTCCCATCACGTCTAATAGACGCATTGAAAAGATATTTGTCTTTATAGGCATAATTTACCCTTGCGAACATACCAATCTTTTTACGTTCGCCGTTGTTCTGAAAAGCAGTGGTATTATCAGGATTCGCCCCTTGAATATTTGGAAGACGGTCATCGGAAAAGCCATTTCCATTGATCTGGCTTATCTCAGTTTTTCTCTGTTGTATCGTAAAACCACCTAAAAGGTTCAAATCATGATCACCAAAGGTTCTACTATAATTCAAAGTATTATCAGAAACCAATCTGGTTCTGAACCTGTTTTGTAAAAGGTAGTTCGATCTTGACGCTCCTGAAGCGTGGTAATTAACACCATCGTACCTATCTCTTTTGCGTTGCTCCAAGGTAACACCCAACGAGGTTTTTGCGGTTAACCCCTCTAGCAGCTTATAGCTTAAATAGGTTGAACCAAATAGTTTTGTGTTGAATTCATAGTGCTGACGCTCAACATATTGTTGATATGGGTTGGAGTCACCTGAAGTTCGAGGTCTCTCTGTATTCCCATCATTATCATAATCTCTATTTTCCAAATGGTTTTCCCAAAAGTAATCTCCAACACCAACATCAGGATAAACACTGCGGTTAATGAATTGAAGTGTTTCCTCAGTGTGGAAAATTGGCAACCATGGTGATTGACGTGTTGGATTGTGAATCGAGGTGGGCAATCTTCTCTGTTTTGTATACGATGGAGAAGCTCTTAAACCAAATTTTAATTTCTTACCTACTTTGGTATCAAATTTCAAGTTTGCCGTATATGATTTGTAATCATCAGTAATTACCACACCTTGATCATGTAATGACCTAAGAGAGGCACTAAATGTTGAATTCTCCGTTCCTCCTCTAGCAGAAAGCGAATGACTTGTTACCGTTCCTCCATCAAAGAAAACATCTTGCCAATCTCTATTGATTCCAGTGATATTGACCAAATCCAGAGCATACAATGTTTCTCCAGAAAGAGTTCCGGTTGCAGCCTGTTCTTCGGCCGCCCATTCATTTAGGTCCTTGCGATAGTCGTCGCTTCCATGAGCTTGCTTATAACCCGTATAGGTTTGATAACTAAATTGAGTTTTTCCAGCCTTACCACTTTTAGTTGTTATTAATATGACCCCGTTTGCACCTTCACTACCATAAATGGAAGCGGAAGCAGCATCCTTTAGAACCTCAAAGGATTCCACATCGTTCATATCAATATTGGCAAGAAATTCTGAGCTCACTACAATACCATCAATTACCAAGGCTGGACCTGTATCGGAACTAATGGAACCTACACCTCTTATATTAATTGTTGGCGCACCCCCAGCTTCTGCATTGGTCGCTTGGATATTTACCCCAGATACCTGACCAATAAGGGCATCGTCTACCCTAGCCACGGCAATCTGGTCCAAAGTTTCATTAACTACCTTGGAAATTGATCCGGTTACTGTTGATTTTCTCTGTGTTCCGTAACCAATGACAACAACTTCATCCAACTGACTGGTATCTTCTTGCAGCGTAATGTTTATCGTTGATTGTCCTGTAATAATTACAGTTTGGGTAGCAAAGCCGATATATGAAAATTGCACCACTTCATTATTAGAAACGGCTAGAGCATAATTTCCGTCAAAATCGGTTTGAGTACCTCTTGTTGAGTTGAGCACAATAACGTTCACCCCAGGAATAGGGACGTTATCTGCACCTGTAACGGTTCCAGAAACACTATAAGAGTCCTGGGCAAATGATTGAATGCCGACTAGCAACATCGCAATCAATAATAATTTAAATTTAAAATTCATTTGTTTAAGTTAGTTTCAATAATTCATGTTGATTAGTAAAATTCAATTCACATTGTGCATTGTGATTGTAGCCCTCACTTACCGTCAACCGCCACCTACCTCTTTAAATCAAATGAATTCCGTAGTTTTGTGTTGACAAGTAACATTACGTGTATTTGTTATGTATTACTTCCCTCCAAAGAAGTGATAGCTTTAAAAGGATAGGCGTGCACCTATCCTTTTTCTTTTTTAAGTTTTCATAGTTAGTGTTTTTATTGGTGTTCCAGATTGGTTAACCAAATTGGTTTACCAAATATATGTTATTTTTTCGTTAAAAAAAGTAAAAACTTGATTTTAACACTTTTAGCTCATAAAATCCTCTCGAATTGGGCTGAATACGTCAATCAAAACCCCGGCTTCTGTGCAGATCGCTCCATGCATGGCGTGTGGAGGAATATAAAATGAATCGCCACCTTTTAAGGTTTGCGTATTTCCATCTATAGTGACATCAAAACTTCCACTTTCAACATAGGTTACCTGAGAATGGTAATGTTCGTGCATTTGGCCAATGGCCCCTATTTCAAAATGAACCTTGACCAACATGATCTTATCGTCATAGCCCATAATCTTACGTGTTAGACCTTCACCTACAATCTCCCAGTCAAGGTCTTCTCCTTTTATAAATTCTTTACTTGCTCCGAATGTTTTCATATAATAGTGTTCTTATAAAATTCAAAATGTAATTCTCTTGATTGCTTTATTTCGATTCAATTTGGTGGTATGCCTGGACCCACGGTTCCTTCTCTAAACCATACTTCGGTGTAACAGCCATTCTCATATTGCTTTGCAATATCACCTCCATAGGTCTCTGCCCCTGCACACCAAACCCTGTTGGTTTGAGGATCTTTTCCGTTGGTTTGGTTATAAGCTCCTTGTTTGAAATAACCCAACTCACCTTTATAAGCAGTTGCCCGTTCAGTTCCATCTTGCCCAATAGGTACAAATAGTCGCTTCACCTGTTCTGGAAGATCGGATGAATTGACATAATCCGATACGATAAGATTTTTTGTAAATGTTTTTGTTTCGTGGTTATCACTTTTGAAAGTCAAGTACATGATGCCTTTATATACATTTACCTCGTAGCTAAACTCTTCTCCCAATTCAATACCATCAGATGGCTCCTCTGGATAGTCATTTTTATCTTTTCCAATAACGGACATATCATGACCCCATACCGCGCTTGAGAAATCCCATCTTTTAGAATTATCGTCACCGTCTGTATTTATTTCATAGTTCCAAAAGACGGAGCCTTTTGTATGTCCGGGGAACTTTTTGTAAAATATTTTTAGGGGTTCATTTTCATGGCCTTCACCACCATGAATTTGCCCAACAACCACAGAGTAAGAGGCGGCAACGGTTGCATCACCTGAAACAGAGACCTGCATTACCTTGCATGTACCTGTCAGATTACCTCCTTCTTCCGGTGTCCACTCTCTTTTTTCATGCAACTCGGTTCTTGTATTACTGGAGTTTTTTGAGGTAACACCTGAATTTGGTGTTTTGTAGACCACCCATCGTCGCGTACCATCAATTGCAGTGTAGAAAAAATCCTTGTCTTCGAAATCGATAAGGTCTTCCACATGCGTACCATCTCCCATCAGAATTTTAAACTTGTCCATAAAAGGAATTACCTCACTGGGGTATACCGATTTTGCACTTAGGCCATCATTTGCTTCAAAATACCCAGAATTGGATATAGCATCTTCCGGAATGGCGATACTTGCGGATTTAAACCAGACTTCGGCGTAATTTCCGCTTTCATATTGTTTTTGCAAATCGCCGCCATAGGTTTCCGCTCCTGAACACCATACCTTATTTACCTTAGGGTCCTTTCCGTTTGTTTGATTGTAACACCCCAGCTTGAAAAAGAGTCCTTCGTTGGCGTATGCATTTTCACGCTCTATCCCATCTTGCCCTATGGGCACAAACAAATTTTGAACCTGTTGAGGGATGTCCCCCCGTTTCGAATACTCGGAAGTAATTAAGTTCTTAGTGAATGTTTTAGTTTCATGCCCTTCACTGGTAAACGTTAGGTTCATAATGCCATCCTTAACTTCCACTTCATAGCTGAACTCTTCACCCAAAGCTATTCCATCTTCTGGTTCCGGAGGATGCGTGTTTTCATCTATGCCGACCATGGAGAAGTTATAGCCCCAAATGGGATATGAATAATCCCATCGTTTAGAATTATCATCCCCAGCGGTATTGATTTCATAATTCCAAAAGACAGAGCCCTTGGTATGACCTGGAAATTTTTTGTAAAATATTTTTAATGGTTCATTTTCATGGCCATCTGCACTATGAATCTGACCAACAACTACAGAATACGTTGCCGCAACACGGGGATCACCAGTAGTGGCCACATTCATTACTTTTAGAGTGGCCTTCATATTGGCTTCGGTTTTCGGGTACCACTTTTTTAATTGGGCCAGTTCGGTTCTGGTATTGTTTGAGGTGCCATGTGTATTGCCGGCATTGGGTGATTTAAATACTACCCAATCCGCCTTGTCGTCATTTGTGGCATAAAAGAAATTCTTGTTCTCAAAATGTGTCGCCTGACCCACATTGGAACCATCACCTAAAATTAAATTCCATTGTTGGAAAAAGGGTATGATGTCGTTTGCATAGGTCACTTCGGTTGCCTCCCCAACATTACTTGTTGCGTTCTTTTTTTTATTACCATTTCCACAACAGCTCAGCAACAAAATGACAACTGCTGCTGCTGTATAAGTGGTAAAATCCGATTTGAATATTTTAAAGTTCATATTCTTTAATGTATGGGTTATTGTTAAAGTGATTAGGTACTCAGTTAAATTTCAACGGTTGCAATGCATTCTTCGACATTCAAAACAAACCTTTCTTTATGGTGGTTTAGCATCTGGTAATTGGTAAAGGAAATTCCCATAACGGTGTAAAAGCTTATTTATTAAAATTGGTTAACCAGTTTGGTTTACCAAAAATACATATATTTGTAAGACGAGCAAATTTTTAACAATAATTCCCTCTATTCGGTATTAATTAGAACCTGATTATGCAAAAAACTAAAAAAGTGATTTCCAGAAGAAGCTTTACTAAGTTATCTACTAAAGCCGTTGCTAGTATTCCATTAATGGGATTCGGGAATACCCTTTATCCAACTGCTCCGAAATATAAAAATGAAATCGAAGTAAGTATATTTTCGAAACACTTACAATTTCTTGATTATTCAGGAATGGCGTCAGCAGCAGCGGAAATAGGGTTTGACGGATTAGATTTAACGGTAAGGCCCAAGGGTCATGTTTTACCCGAAAGAGTGGCGGACGATTTGCCAAAAGCTGTAGAGGCCATTAAAAAAAATGGCATGAAACCCAAAATGATGACCACCAATGTTTGGGGTGTAACAGACTTAACAAATAAGATGGTATTAGAAACGGCCAGTAACCTGGGATTTACACATTATCGTACTGGCTGGTTAAAATACCCTAAGGATAAAACCATCTCGGAAAGTCAAGCAGCTTATGGACGGCAGGCAAAAGAATTGGAATCGATGAATAGGGATTTGGGATTAATCGGCTGTTATCAAAATCACGCAGGAAATCATGTTGGAGCTCCCATTTGGGACCTTCCTCCCATTTTGGAAGCTACTAATAATGAGTATTTAGGAGTACAGTATGATATCAGGCATGCCGTTGTTGAAGGAGGAAGTAGTTGGGAACTTGGTTTAAGACAAATAAAACCGTTCATTAAATCCATTGTGATCAAAGACTTTAAATGGGGAAAAGTCAATGAAAAATGGAAACCCATCAATACGCCATTAGGAGAAGGTATGGTAGACTTCAACAAATACTTTTCGTTGCTCAAAACGTACAAAATCAACGTTCCGGTTTCTTTACATTTTGAATATGATTTAGGAGGTGCCGAACACGGAAACAGAAAAATAACTATCTCTAAAGAAGAGGTTTTCAAACGTATGAAGAATGATTTAAACTTTTTACGTGAAACTTGGCGACAAGCACCTTAATTTAACCCGCTATTCTCCTTCCCATGGAAAAAGACAACAGTCCTATAATAGAACAGCTAAAAAAAGTAAGCACCGCGACAGTAGCCACTTGTCTCTTTAAAAAAGGGTTAAAAAACCAGTTCATTCAAAATGTTCGTCCCTTAAAAAAAGTGACTACTACGATGGTAGGGCAAGCATATACCTTGAGATATATTCCCGCTAGAGAAGATTTAAACCCCATAGAAGTCTTTAGAAACCCCAAGCACCTTCAACGTATGGCCGTAGAGGAATGCCCAAAAGGTCATGTATTGGTTATTGATAGTCGCAAAGACTCCAGAGCTGCTTCCGCAGGCTCTATTCTCGTAACCAGACTCATGAAACGAGGTGCTAGTGGAATCGTGACTGATGGAGGTTTTCGGGATTCGGCGGAAATAGCTGAGTTAGATTTCCCTTCCTTTCATCAAAGTCCATCCGCACCAACCAATCTAACCTTGCACCAAGCTATCGCCATAAATGAACCAATAGGTTGTGGCGATGTCGCTGTATTTCCGGGTGATTATATTATTGGCGATGACGATGGAGTCATGGTAGTGCCCTCTCACCTAGCCGAAGAAGTAGCCAAAGAATGTATCCAAATGACGCTATATGAAGAATTTGTCATGGAAAAAGTAAATGGAGGTACAGCAATAATTGGTCTTTATCCCCTTACAAATGAGGATATAAAAATTGAATTTGAGCAATGGAAGAAGAAAAATCGTCGCGAGTAAGGGTTCTATTGAAATTAAAGGCCAGAAATTCCGGCTTTTCTGCTACCCAAGTACACTGCCCAGCTTAAACATGGGCAAGTACATGGCCACCAAGATTACACCAACGCATATTCCGACCACCAAAATGATCATAGGTTCCAATAAGGTGCTCAATAATTTAGATTTTTGTTGCACTTCAATACTATACTGTTGATTAAGCCGATCAAACATGAACTCGGTTTGATTGGTTTCTTCTGCTACTTTGACCATGGAAATCATTTTATTGCTAAAAACTTTATTTCCTTTAAGGCTGTTGCTTAAACTTTCCCCTTGCATTATTTTCCCAGTTACAGATTTTAAAGCATCCGTTAAGGGATAAAACTCAATCATTTTTCCCGCCAATTCAATACTGTTTAAAACGGGAACCTTTGAAGCGGTAAGCAAACTAATAGCTCTGGTGAATTGAGCCAAATACACAGATTTTATAAAGTTCCCCAAATACGGTATTCGTAAAAGCAAATAGTCCATTCGTTTTTTGAATCCGTCGTGACCAAAAAGCGCTTTTCGCAGGATTAGCATTGTTATGATAAGTAATAGCATCCACAATCCGTAGTCTTCTATAAAATCTGATACGGACACAATAAAACGGGTTATCCAAGGTAACTCCACATTGTTCTGTTTAAAAATATCTTGGAACATGGGAACCACCAATCGTAGCATAAAAATCACAACCAAAATGGCCGTTACCAAAATGATAATAGGATAAGTAAGCGCATTTACCAGATTTCTGCGTTGCTCATTCTTTTTGGCAAAAAATGACCCCAATTCCGTTGCGATGGTCGCCAAAGTTCCAGATTCTTCACCAATTTTAATGGAGTAGTATTCATATTCAGTAAACTCTTTTTTTTCTTTTATGGCTTCGGAAAAATTGGATCCAGACAATAAACTTTCACCCAAATTTTTGAACAATTCTTTTTGCTGTTCCTTCTTTTGGCCTTCTTCAATGAGCTGCAGGGCTTCTTTGAGTGTGATTCCGGCCTTGAGCAACACCGCCAATTCCGTATAAAAGTCTTCCTTTTTTTTATTGGAAAATGATTTACCCAAAAAAGTCAGTTCTCTTTCAAGCAATGGAACCTTTTCTTTTGCTTCCGCCCCACTCTTACTTTGGGCATTTGTTGTTGATATGTTCTCTAGATTAAATCCCATCAGTTCATAAAATCAGCGGCAGTATTTTTTTTGTACACAAAAATCCTTTTGGTGTCTTCTTCGTCTTTAGATAATTCAAGTGCATCAATACTCCCTCCAAATACCTCATCCCCTTCAAAATAAAGTTTTCCAAGCTGATAATCCGTATAAAATGTATCCAAATCCCGAATGATATAATCTTCATAGAAACTATAATATCTCTCCCCCATCTCATTGCTCAACTGTATGGAACCGGTTTTTTGGGAGAACATAATTTGCGAATGCGAATTAAAATCTATCCATAATGCTTGTCTCAACAAATTTCCCGTTGTTTTGTCTTCATAATTTTCCTGTATGCCGAACATCTGTCTTTGTACCAACCCTAAAATGGAAAAAGCTAGACCCACGACGATGATGGTAAGCAACAAAACAACCAACATCTCGCTTAAAGTAAATGCATGTACTTTTTTATGAACCATTGGCTTGATTTATAATTCGTTTTAAGGTTCGTGCTTTATCCCCAATTTGTTCTTTGGCTTCAATAAGCACTGTTCCATTGTTTTGATTCTCGATGCTGATACTCCAATCATTCCATTCCTCATAATAGGGAACTACCAATTTTTCCTTGGAATATAAATACTCCACCTCATCCAAATGAGTCTTTAAAGGTTGAAGGTTTCCTTTAACCTGGACGGTGAAAAGGTTGTTCAAAATAAGACTGGACAGCATAAAAATGACCACAATGAGCACGGTCGCCACCATGGTTTCCATTAAGGTCGATGCTTTTATCCTTTTTTTCAATAGAGCCATTTTGCCACTGCTTTTTCCTTGTTCAATACTAAGCCCCCGTATTGTTGGGGCAAAAATTCGGTATTTATGGTGCCTCCGAACAAATGATTTTGATATACACTCCCATTTTCCATTGCCATAAAGGCGTTAGTGGTTACGTTTCCAAAAATGTCCCCTTTCAATTCCAGATTCTTTTCACAAAATACTTCGCCATAAATCGATGTTTTCTCTGAGATAAGTATTTGTGGGAAAAATTGATTCTCCTCAGTTCGTTCAAAATAGGCAACAATGCCTTTCAATATTGTACCTGATTCAATCTCAATATTGGGCTGCCTTCGCTCCTTATGATTCGGTCTGCTTCCCCTGTCCACTACCAATGCTGATGGATATTCCAAATTGACCCTATTACCCACTTCAATTCCATTGGAAGCTATAGCCTGTAATCTTCCATTGAACCTGTCCTCTATTTCAATTTCCGGAGCGATAAGCAGTATATCTTGAAGATTGGAATCCTTACTCACAATAATTTTATTCGTCGCCAGGACCGCTATGTTACCTCTAAGGTTACAGCCGGACAATCGTAAAACATCTCCTTGGACATATTGGGTGGGTGACTCAAATGAATTGGCCAATTGCAATTTACTGGAAAACCGAATTGTGTTGCTTCCTGACATACCAAAAACTTGGGACTGCATTTGTTGGATGTATGTTCGCAACTCAGAGTCAATTGGCGGCAAGGTCTTGGTACTCTGTTTTATATTGCCGTAGACCGGTCTTGTGAACTGGTAAAACTGCCCTCGAATACTTCCGGGACGAATACCTTGTTTGGGCAGATATGCATTTCCTGTAATCTTCGCATTACCTGCAATGATCATGGGACGGTCGTTATCTTTTAGATAGAGTGCGGAAAAATCTTGATCTATTCCCCCTCCCACCAAGGCGGTTTTAGTAAATCGGTTCTTTTGAAATTGGGAAACCACTACAAATTTTTCAAAGATGCCCCAATGGGATTTAATGATTGTCGTTTTGATTCCATCATCTCGTTTCAAATCAATGGATACCGAATCATTCAATCGCAGTTTTTGTTCCATTGCCTGCCAAAGCGCCAAATCTGTGCTTTTGATCAGGTCAATGGTCTTGGAAGTTTTTTTGTCAAAAAGGGAATGCGTTTGGTGCAATAACGCAAACGTCAACAGCAACACGGCAATTACCGCTCCAATGAACAGTACAAATTGCAGTGAGCCTGCGCGTAGTTTTTTACTGCGTAGCATTTTGAAGGGGTATGGTCTTTACAATGCCCTTATAGCGCACTCTAATGCTCTTAGAAGAACCACTCACCAAGGTAACCTCGGCTTGGGTGTTTCCCTTGCGCATGATGTATTGGTTGCCAGAAATGGTCACAAAAAAGATATGGTTTTTGGTGTTTTGGTCCGAGACAAGTCCGGTATAGCCGATGTCCGGTAACTGTACCTTCGGTTGTGTAACTCCTTTGGATTTGGATTTCTTTTTGGAAAGCGGCAAGGTTCCTGAAAACGGATCTCTATAATCTGCTAAAATGCTGAAAGTGTCTTTTTTGACCTGTTCTTTAGGTTTAAAGTTTATATTATCAGCCAAAACAGGCGCTTCCGGTTCCGGTGACATAGCACTGAACACCTTAAAGCCTATGATGCCCCAAATAAGCAGCACAGTCCCAAGCAGTATATATGTTTTGGTGTTTTTGTTCAATTGCTAATGGTAAAGTTAAAGGTAGTGCTCAAATCACTTTCATTACCTGCAGCGTCATAGGCTTTAACCACCCAATAAAAGGTTCCCGAGGCCAAATTGGCGCTAAAAGTTTTATTGGCCCCCAATGCCTTGGTGGAAAGGGTCGCTAAGCTTTCATCGGAATAGATAAAGATGCTGTCACGTTCCGCGGTTCCGGGCACATCTTCCCGAGTCCAGGAGAAGTTTACGGTCGCTTCACTTTGTGATGCTCCATTTGCCGGAGCAACCAATTGTGGAGTATTGGGAGGAGTCACATCCAGATTTTCATCGCCATCCACTTGAAAATTACTGAGAGTATATACCGTTTGATAATCGCTGTTCAAAGCCCTGATACGCCAGGCATAGTTGCCGTTGACCAAGGTCTGTTGTATCCGGGTATCGACCCGGCCCAAACTATCCACTTCAAATATGCTGTCGAGCACCAATTGTTGGGTAGTTTCAAAATTGGGAACGGCTAATTGAAATCGATACATAGTCGCATCCTCAACCGTATCCCAGTTAAAACTAACGTCGTTGCCATTGATCACAGTATTGTCCAACGGAGCAAAAACAGTAACCGTTTGGTTGGAAATATCGGGTACTTCCAAAATATCCTCACAACTATATAAAATGGCCAAAATTAGGGCAAGGCTTATCTTAAATTTGTTCATCATTGGGGTCAGAATTTGAGGTATGCTTTATCTCCGTTTACTTTGGAGGCCTTTAAATAGGTGCCCTTGGGGCATTTTTGGCCCTCAGAAACCAGGTTTTCAATAATCATATTATGGTATTGGTCCTCACCCCAACAAAAATGGGCATATTGGTAATCGAACACCTGAAGTTCGGAGAAAAAGTATTCTTTTTCATGTTCACCATGGATTACCACCAGCACAATATTATTGTACTTATCCTTTTGTAATTGAATGGCCTCTGCTTGCAAAAAACCTGGCATTTCGGTCTCGGGAACCGTAATGTTCAGACTTGTAACCAATTTATAACTATCATCATTGGAGATATAGGAACGTAGGGCATCATGCTTATCTTGGTTCAACAGTTGTGCAAGACCCAGCTGATCCAACAATTGTAGTCGCAGATATTTGGGTTTATAGGGCAGCGAATCGTTATAGGAAATGGTATTGATCTTGGCTGCTTGTTGCATATGCTTTGCATAGTTGGTATAGCTCTGCCGGTTAAAGGGCATTTGCTTCACCGCAACTTTTAATTCGGCCCAATCGGGTACGCCAATCTGCTCGGCGGTCGAGTACCATAAATCGTCTTTGGTCTTGATCAGGGTGCCCAGTTCAGGAAAGTTTAACTGGGCTTCCTGCTTTTGAGCTTTGTAAGTACTACAATTCCAGAGAAGTAGGCTTCCAATTGCAACAAATATCAGTTTAATTTTCTGTGTCATGTAGTCAATATATAGACTAAAATACAGAAATTACGGGCTAAAATTTCTTTTTTACAGGGATAATTTTGCCTGAAAATTGGGTTTTTATGTTAAAAACCATATAGCTGAATTTGTGATTCTTTTTGTGAAGTGAATTAGCGCAAAACTTAGCGCTTAAAGTTGGTATTACAGTTTGTTATTGATGCGCCAAAAAAAAGGTTAAGGGTGAAGGTAAGGCATACCTATTCTCAAATATTGAGTTTGGAAAAAAGATAGTATTGTCTTTGAAGGAAAAGCCAGCTCCTAAAGAGCTGGCCCTTGTTTATTTACTCTTACTCGCCACTAGTTGGAAACTAACGGGAGCGGGGAGTATGGAAGCCGGGGATTTAGCCTTTTAGTTAAACACTTATTCCACTAATTATTACATAAGAACGGGGGTTCTATTAACCCACTCTCAAGTTTGTTGGGAGAATGTGCAAGAATAGTAACACTATCGGATACCATATAAAGCTCAATCACGTTATCTTCTTTATCCTCCTTAAAACAGAATTCAAAAGTCCTATTAAAATATTTGTTCTTACTTCGAATAGTGAGTAAATGGTTTTCCTCATCTACTTTCCAACTGCTAATATCATCACCTTTTTCCATTCCAGTCTGTTCTAGTGGAACACTACAATAATCGTCTTCAAAAATCAATGCGTTTCCCATCATTTTATATTTTACATCCTTACCCATAAATTCTATGGAATCCATGAACCATGCACTATTCTCATCAAGATATTCCTTCGAATCAAGAAACTTGCATGAACTCAATAAAAAAACACAAATTAGGGGTAAATAAAATACTTTCATATTTATTGGTTTATTCGTCATTAGAATCTGTATCAAAAGTATACCACTTATATGGGAAACCACGGCCAAAAGCCTTGGTCCTTTCTCATACTAATATTCTTACCCACCAATTACAAACTAGCGGGAGTGCGGCAGCTGATGGTGTCTTACGAAAAATAAGGTATAAAAAGAATTATTAGAATAATTCCGACTATTAATCCAATAAGATTAAGTAATATTCTTTTTTTTATATATAGTTGGAGAATTAGGTCAATTAGTAAAGGGACTAAACCAAGAGTTATTAATCCAAGCATTGCAACTACTCCCCACCCTTCCCCTTTAGATAAGATTTCCCATTTATTAGCTGTATATAGCAAACAACTTACAATGAATAAAAAAGCCAGAGAATTTAAAATAGTTATCCTGTATTTTAATTTTGTTCGTGTCAAGTTTTCTAATCTAAAATGTTTTTATCTTTTCTTAAAAACTCTTCCAATTCCCAATATGTGCCATTTTTGAGATTAAATCGAGTATAGCCATATTTTTTATTCCAAATAAAACTCTTTAAATCATAGTCAAATGACAAATCATAATATTCTTTTGCGTCGATTTTCACAAAACCATCACCGTTAACCCTTTTTTTCAGACTATCTAGAGTAAGCACGGTGATAGGGTATTTTAACGAATCAGACTTCTTGTTAAAAACAAACTTTATGAATGTTTGATTACTATCTGAGACCATTTCTAAAATATCAATTCGTTCTTTATTGAAAGTATGCCCCAATCTGGTTTTTATAGGCTTTTTTAATGAAACCTCTCCTGATATAAATAAAGATTCATATTTCTTTTGGCTTGCCCCTAAAGGGTCCTTTGGGTTATTATAAGATTCAATTTTATTTATAAATATCGAATCTTTTTTATTTTCATTAGACTTAAATATCAATACATCTCCTTTTAAATAAGGTTGCCATTTCCTATCGTCATTCGATATTTTTTGTGACTTACAAGCAAATAAAAAGGAAGATAAAGCCAATATTATTAAATAATTTTTCATCTATTTGTTCTATTTGGCACCAAGTCTATTTCTCTACATTTATCAGGATTGTTTTTACAGAAATCACTCAATGTATTTATTATATTTTGTTGATTATCATCGGCATTATGACCATTACGGTTACCTGTTGCTCCAGTTGCTTCCGGTTGTTCTTCACCTCCTAGAATTGTACCTTCAAAAAAATGGTCTGGAGAGGTTAGGTTATTTATCATGGCATGATTGCTCCCTCCATTAAATAAAGATAACCAATCCTCCGCATTAGTAACAGCATCGTTGAAATGACTCCATTGAAAACCCACCGGCCCATTAGGGTGTGTTATATCCCCCGGTTGATGCGGTGTTATGTAGTAGATGACTTCAACATTAAACAGCGAGTTACCATCAGCATCCTTATACGTCATTAATTGCTCTGCAAATCCGGCAGCATGAGCTCCCCCTTGGCTATGAGAAACTATTTTTATGGTTTCATCATCTGCCAATTTTACTTTTCCTTTTGAATAATTTTTATAAAACTTCTTAGCCTTTTTAACACCTTCAGAGCGCCTATCTTCTGCACTAGAATCATAACGCGATGATCCACTTGTAAACAAATGATTATAGTCAAAATGCATTCTTGAAAATGTTCTAACTAAATCAGCACGCTGACCAAAAGAGTTAGTCCCCCCTACGGGTGTTCTCCAATAACCAAATATGTCACCTGCATATATTCCTGATTTTCCCCACCATAATTGATCAGACCTCCCCGTTTGCATTCTTAAACCGCCAATAAAAATAATAAGCCTACCATCAGGGTCAATAGCATTAATAACATTATTTGCAACATAATTATATGGGGAAAGATTGGTGTACTTCTCAGCAAGGGGGTCCAAATTCATCCACCTACCCAAATCGGGGCTATAGTTTCTAGCACCAAAGTCATAAGTAGCCAAGGCATCATTAAAACTATCATCGAGTTCCTTCCCACCAAACTTCCACCGATTCGCCACACTGTTTCCCAGTGGAGAAGTAGCATCATTATACCCTTTGTGCTTAAGGCCAAAGGGGTAGTAGTTGTTTTCTTCTACAATTTCCAAAGTGCCACTATTGTCCACATAACTCAACCTAATATTCTCCAAATGGTCTTTATATTGGTATACATAATCGTAAGATCCCTCGACTCCGCTCGGGGTAACATAGCCCTCAGTTTGGCTAAAAAACTGCAGGGTGGTAGCAGTGGTATTTCCCGAATACACATAATTACCAGCATATTCTGTCACAGAACTTCCCGCGGTCTTTTTTAATTTCATGCCCGCAGCATCATAAATATACGAAATTGTACCACCCGGTAGGGTCACCGACGTGGGCAGGTTTAAATGGTTATAGGTAATACCATCTGCTGGTATGCCTTTGTTCAAATCCATGGTCATATTACCGTTGTCATCATAGACGTATTCTGTACCGCTACCGTTCACATCTACAAAACCGTAGCTATCACTGGCATTGTTGTCCGCAACATTGGTCAAGGTGTTCCCTCCATTTGCATAGGTATAGGTGAGGTTGTCCATGGCCCCAAAATTAGTGATTCCGCTATTGGTATGCCCTTGTCTGTTGAGCGTTAAGATATTCCCATTCTTGTCGTATGTTATGTTATTTAGGTTATAGTTACCTGTGTTGTCCGTACCTGTTGCGATTCGGTTAAGGGCATCATAGGTATAGGAGTATCTTTCACTTACCAGGTTACCCGTGCTGTTGGTGCTGGAAGTGTTCCATGTTGTTTGGGAAATGTTGCCGTTGAAAAGCACCGTAGGGTTTTCGTTCGCCCCAAAATTCTGTGGGTCGTTATAGGCAATCCCAAAATTAAATAGATCATTGTCAGCATTGGCATCTTGGTTAATGGCCTTAAGCCATCCCCGAACATTATAGGTATAGTCCACGGTCTGCAGGCCCGTTGTGGCAGCATAGTCAGCTCCGGGTGTGCCGCCCACTTTTTTGGCGACCAATTGGCCCAGATCATCATAACTATTGTATGCAATAAGCTCTTCCTGTGCACCAGGGCCCGTTACTGCTAAGGTAACCCCATTGCTGCCAGGATCGATAGTCGTAGTTGGGCCAATAACGATACTGGTCTGCGCAGACCTATCTTCATTTATTGTGATATTCTGCAAGGTAAGGTCCACATCAGGGGCACCCTCACAACTATAGCCCATGGTCTCATCGCCCAGGCACTGGGTCTGTTTAAGTAATCGACTAACATTATCGTACTCAAAATTATCAATAACAACTATGGTCGCTTCAACCCCACCCTGGGTCCGGGTATGGGCACTACGCACTGTAAGCGGTTTGCCCACAAAATCGAGTTCACTTTCAATAAGGTCTTCGGTTTCCAAGTAGGCATTTTCACCATAGGTATAAATTGCCCGGCCCTTTTCATCGTAACGGGTGATGGTGGTAATCCATTGCGCCGGGCTTACCTCCAACACCTTTATTTTACTTCCTGTGGCCAAACCTTGGGTTCGGCTGTCCAAGTTTGCACCAAAAACCGTTGTTGGCGGGGCGGGTTCGTTGGCACGGTCAAAATCGTAATTATCATAGTAGTTTACAGTCAACACCTCTGTAATGTCACTCACATTTGGGTAGCCGTTAACATCATAGTTTAACACCGCACCACCTATGGTGTTGGTGGTCAATGCATCCGGGGTGCGGGCAGTCCAGAGTTCCTGACTATCCGGCAAGGCAGTAACCGTAGCTTGCACGGTTGGTCTGTCACCAACAATGGTCGTCTTACCCGTGTAGGCCACACGGCCGTGCACATCGTATTGGGTAAAGAGCCACTCGTTGGTGGTACGCTGTAGGGCATCTTGTGTTAAAACAGGCTGATCTAGGTTATTGTACACGATATATTCACGCTCCTTGCCCGGCAGTTGTTTTTCCACCAAGCGATTACGGTGGTCATAAACATATTGGTAACACAGATTGGCAAGTACGGTTTGGTCCACAGTTACCGCAGTATCCACCAAAGGTGGAAGTACATAGGTAAGGTTGCCAAAATCGTCATATACGTAATAGGTATCGTGCCGTTCGCTATTGTTATAGGTTCTTTTGAGTACTACTTGTCCGCTTTTATTGGTGAACTCTTCCGTAGTGTGATCATTTCCACTGTTGTGGTTCTCATCTTTGGTAACGGTCTTGGAAAGTTGATTTTCCAAATAGAATCCATCATTGGAAAGCGAAGGTGCTTCCGTATCATTGTTCGAAAACGCTACGGTAAACAAACGCACATTGTCGTTGCCGGCATTATTTGGGTCTAAAGGGTCGTGTGTATTGGCACCATATTCATAGCCTATGGTATGGTCGGTATCATCCGTTCCTATGGCCCAGTCCGCTCCGGGTGCTCCCTGTTTTTGTACCCGATTTAGGGGCGAGGGATCCAACAATTTTTCGGAATAGGCATTGACATTGGATGGATCCGTCACACCTTGAAAATCGGCCGAAAACGCCTGAAGATAATGCTGTTGTGCATTGGTTTTGGCCCCGATATGAATTTCACCTTTTACCGTGGCCTGCTCCGGAAAGGGCAGCCATTCCCTAACCATTCGTCCATATCCATCATATTCAATGGGAGACACCATATCATTTCCATTTGGGGATTGCCCCAAACCAATGGATTGTTGATTTCTTCCCAGCCCATCAAAATATTGTATGGTCTCGACCACGTCTCCTTTTATTGAAATACTATCGCGGTGATCCTTACTTGTTTGATAGGTACGTCCTAAAATATAATTGCCATCACTTGGCTGTGGAACTTGGTACTGATTCTGCGCCTGGGTTGAAAAATAACCCAAAGTGCTAATGATTGCGATATAAAACTTGAAATTTTTCATCTGTATTTTCATCTTATGGGTTATTATTGATTTCCTCCTGAACTGCAGCCGGTTATTGTGATTGTAAGCAACTGAACGGATGTACTTCCAGTAAATGTGTCCGTAACGTCCACACGTACTGTATCCGATTCGTCCGAACCGCAGGTTACAGCGACCGATTCATAGGTTTCACTTGTGCTATCTTGAACCACCACTCCATCAACGGTCCATTTATAGGTATAGGTGCCAGACCCTCCACTTGCGGTTGTTTTCACTCGGTAGGTCTTATGGTCAGGCTGATCTACCAGTAGTTTGGTCGTGATAGGAGTTGCAGAAATTGGTGTACTACCATTTACCACAATAGTCTGAAATACTGTGACGTAATCTCCAGTCAGGTTATCATGTACCCTACATTGAACCCTTGTATTACTGCCATAGAACTCATACCCCATAGTGAAGCTGGAAACATTTTTATTGGCTTCTGTAAAGGTGCCCACACCAAAATTATGGTTGGTGTCCATATTGGTCACATCCCATTCGTAGCTGTAATCACCGGATCCTCCGCTAGCGGTATTTACATTGAAGTAGGTAGATGTGCCCACTGTGACCGGTGAAGGTGTGGTTATATCACTTGCATTGATAGCAATTGGGACATAAACATTGACCACACTTGTATCTTCTTTGGAATGCGTAGGGACATTTGTGTCCGTAACCACAAGTTTCACTGTGTGAGTGCCAGCAGAATTAAAACTAGGATAGAAATTACTTTGGCCCGTATAGGATTGAAGCACAAAACTACCGCTACCTTGTTTTATATACCATTGGTAGGTTCGGGAGCCTGATCCCCCACCAATATTGGAAGAGGTGAAATTAATGCTTTCACCAACCGTTATATGTGAGTTATCACCATTTATAGAAGGATTGTTCAAGGGCGCATAGATCTGGACTGAAACTTGCCCCTCTATGGAATCCAGGGTAACATCATCGGTAACCACTAATTTTACCACATAGGTTCCTGCGGTTCCAAATGTATTTTGAAAACCGGTGGCTGCAGTGAATGATTGCTCTGTCGGACCAACAAACCATTCATAGGATAATGATCCGGAACCAGCATTGATTCCACTCGCGGAAAAGGTGATATTATCTTCGGTAGTTGCTGCGTTAAGGCTTGGGGTCAAATTCACTGTTCCTAGATCATTAGTCACTTCAACAATTCTTTCAAGTGTTAGGTCATCTCCTGTTAACGTATCGGTAATGACCACCCTTATATTAAAAGTGCCGGTTGCATCAAACAACTCGGTTATTGAGGTTGTTCCACTTGTCACAAATACACCATCCTTGTACCAAGTGTATCGATAATTTTGAGAGCCGCCGCTTGCCACAACAGTATAGGTCTCCGAAGTATTATACTGGACATCCTCCGGGCCGCTCAAAGTACCTCCAAGTGATGGATAGGAAGAAGGGTCTTCTGGATTGGTATAGTTGGCCGATCTAAAGGCATATTCCAATTCTTGAACCATTTTTTCGTCTTCATCTTTTACATCTTTAAGCCGATTAAGATGATCATAACTGTAATGAGTTGCATATCCTCGTGGATCTACCATATCCGTAACTCCTACCAAAGGTTTATACATATAACCGGAAACAAATGCACTTGGCAAATTGTTTCTAAGGGCTGTTAACACATCTATCCTTTGTTGGTACGAAGAATTAGAACTTGACAAAGTTGCCAGGTCTGCCCCAGTTGCCACTACATCATTATAAGTTGCATTGTCAATCTTTGCTACCGGGTATTCAGAACCATATCCCCAGATGTACGAAGTACTCTTCAATACTTTTTCACTTCCATCATTAGGTCTATTTGGTGAATCCAGAAATTGATCTACCTGCCTTATTCTTCCATTGCCTTCATATTGAAACCCTAACTTGGCCTCAAAGTCATTGTCGGCCTTGGCGACAAGAGTTTTAGAAGGTTTGTACCCGTTGTTATCGGACACAAACTCCGTTTTATTTTGAGACTGCAAAACATCATTGTAATAATTCATTACCAAAACCGGTTGGCCAATTTGGTTACTGTTGTACATAGCGCCATAAATGGGGTCGGATTGAAAATCACTGGAATAGAAAATTTCTCTTTTAGATATATTTCCCCGACTATCGGTGACTTGCTGCTCATTTACAATCTGAAATTCATTGTGTCCGAAATCAACAACAGTCTCTATGTCGTCAATGGTACTTCGTGTTTGAATTACCTTATCCCAATTGTCCACTTCTTTGTAGGGGTAAAAACCGTAAAGGTCTTTAACCGCAACTTCATCGGCACTGCCAGGTGTTGGATGAAAATTATATTGATGTGCAGTAAAATCTACTACCAAATTCTGCTTTTTCGTTACTATAAAACTCCATGGATGATTGGGGTTAGAGTCCTGGTTATTTGATATGTCCAAGACATGACGCACCATTTGGTAGTTTGTCTCACTTTTTTGAACTGGCAGTATTTTTCCAGTTTCAAATACTTGGGATTCTTCCATTAGTGATTTATCCAAATCCTGTCCAATAGGTCTTTTTGGAAAACTGAAATTGGTATTTTCCTTGGGAAAGGAATAACTGCGTTCTTCAAAACCAATTTCTTCTAAACCATCGTTAACCCGACTTTCTTTGATTGAACTATAAAACACAGGGGTGCCATAGGAAGCGTTGGCAACGCTAAAAGGTTCAGAAATGTATGCATGAATCTCTTTGTAATAAGTATTCCCGTCAATAAGTTTTTGCTGCCAAGAGTGTATGACTTTGTCCAAGGGTACGGCATAAAGTGTACCGGTTGAAAAGCTATCATCGTCATTGTAATCAAACCTCCTGGTAATACAATTATTCACGGAGTTATCAGGGCAGTCGACAATTTCGGATACCCGTAAACCCCCAACATTCTTATTGGCAAATTGTGGTGGTGGTTGATTAAATTCACCATATAGTTGTACGCTAATCAGTCCTGTTGCCGAGGAATTCGGTACTGCAGCGCTACTGATAATCTCAAATTTGTACTCTCCTGGCATGATAACCAGTTTTCCATTGCTATTGAATGATTCAGAAACATATCCTGGAGCACCATCATCTGGGCCAAATTCATAGGAAAGTTGTGGTGACATCAACGGAAACTCAAAATTATTTGAAAGGTTAAGCTGCTGTATCTGCTCCCTCAAGTAGGGTGCTTCCTGATAATATTGTGAAAGATATGATGGGGTTGTAATTAGAGGATATCCATTTGCTGTGGCGCCATCTGTTCTATAGATTTTGAAGAACAGGTGGTTTCCGTAGCGTTCTCCCTGAAGACTGTGGGATATGGATACTAAGGTTGGATAATTAAAAGTATGGGTAACCGAAACAATACGATCTCCATTTTGGTCGTATTGAAAGTTCGATCCGTCATAGTTTACCGCCAAAGCCTTACTAGCAGGCAAGTTGTTATAATATTCGGAATCCAGTACCAAATCCGTCTTTATTTGGTTTTGCTGATATTTAACCGTGGTATTCCCTTTGGTTGGATATGTAATGGTTTTAAGTGCCCCCAATCTACCTTTTGAGAAATTAGGAGTTTTGTTTGCGGTGTGGATACTATTGGGAATATTTAAGGCAGCAGTATTACCTGCACCATTGTAGAATTTCCATTTGTCTTGATCATATGCTCTATCAGTCTCTTCATCAATAAAATCTGGGATTGTACTATCCTGGTAATATTCAAATGAGTAATGATGTTCCCCGTTCCTATTAATCTGTGTTAATAGATCTCGATTGCCCTGATGGGTAAAATCAAACCATTGTACCAAATTGTTACCAGATTGTTTATTGCGCAACTCTATACTAGTGTATACTTTTCTTTCAGGTATGTTGATATTGCTGCTAAGCGTTTCGTTCCTATCTGCTGTAAGCAGATCAATGCTCCCTTTCGGAAAATCAATGCCGGTCAATATCTTCCGATGAATCTCGGATTTAATAGTTGCATCATTGTAATTCGGATTTGAATATATTAATCCATTGGAATGCGAAGCATCCACTTCAGCATATATCGCTGCTCCAGCAGCGGTAAAATTGAAATCATCGAAAGTATGGTCGGCATACGAGAAATTTATTTGTTGGCCATTCAAATATTCAATATAAGTAAGGTTCCAAGAAGTCCTTGTATGCAGATAGAATTCCTCGAATCCATTTGGAATGGTCCATTCATAATTAGAAAAATAATACTTTATACCATTAGTATCAGTCACCTCAATAGCATCTATTTCAAAGTTTCCACTATCGGCATAACCATTTCTAAGGTCGCTCCAAATAATCCTAACCTTATGCCCATGCTGCGATAAATACACCGGTTCCACGTCATTGTTAACACCAGCTTGAGCGTCCAAGCCCAGCTTAAAGGAAAAATGAATCCCTCCAACACTAACAGTGTATTTGTCCGCTTCTCCATCCAAGGGGTCATAGTCACTATGCCCAGTAAACCTTCGTATAGTAGAAAGAGAAACGTTGTCAATACCACCGGTTATATAGTCATTTATTACATCTTGTACGGTTTTGGTACCAACCGCTCCTATGTCACTGAAGTAACCAAATCTATGTTCATCTGGTAGTCCTCTTACTTCTCTTACAACTGAACCACCGCCAGAAACAGACCAACCTAATCCCATTAAGGAAGGCTTTCCTTCAAGAATCAGGCCTCCATAGTTATAGTTTAGCGCCACAGGCCAGCTATTTCCATCTACTGAAATATTGTGAAAAGGAATGGAATAGCTCATTTGCCCAGACGCAGAAGTAAGCGGGATACTTCCATATCGTGCAAAGGTTGCAGCTTCAGGAGATTGAGGAGCTATGATCGGAGCAGCTCCTTCAAATAATTGTCCGTCAGGTGTTTGTTGTGCACTCAGCCAACAGGCACAAAGGGAAAATATTACTATATATCTTAGTTTCATAAGGTTATTTCTTTTGGTTCTCTAAAAGTTGTATTCTTTTTTCCTGCTGAATCATTAAAAGCATCATTTGTTCTATCTTCTCCAAGAGCAGTTTGTTCATCTCTCCAAGTTCAATCCCATTGACTTTGACCTCTTTAGCAGATGGTATATTGGGCAAGTGTCCCTTTTCCTTGATGTGTTTTTGAATCTCCTCCAAAGTGGGCAAATCATAGTCTTCTTTAAAGACATAGTCTGGCCAATTACCGCTCAGCTGCACCTTTACTTCTTCAGTTATTAGTTTGCCATCGATGGCCATTTTATATCCTGTGGGAACCGAACTGGTCCCAATGGCCACATCACCAGTATAACTGGCAACGGAATTCGATTCCGACCAAACGGAACCTCCGGAGCTTCCACCTCCAGAGCTGGAATCAGTTGTTACAGAAACCGAATTGCTAGCAGCACTCTCGTTTCCTGCAGCATCCAAGGCGGTTGCTGTGAAGTTGTATGCGGTGCTGGCCGTAAGCCCTGTCACTTGGTACGTATTCACATTCCCCAGAGTGGTTTCCAAAGCTCCATCTTTGAAAATCTTATATCCAGTTACACCGATATTGTCGGTGGCACCGCTCCAGGACAGATCAGCAGTGGTATCAGTATTTGCAGAGCTTGAAAGGGTCGGAGTTGATGGGGGTTGGGTGTCACCACCCGAGATGGTGGTGACTGATACCTCATCCACCCAAATTTTATCCACTGATGTTGCTGATTGTGTAGGTCCAAAAGTTATACCGATGGTATTTGCATTGGGTGTCACGACTTCATCAAATACTTGCCAACCCGTTTGAGAGGATGGCGCCCATGTATTTGTAGGTATTCCTTCTTCTATCCATACAAACCCGTTTCCATAATCCGTCCCAGCTTCATTTTCAGTTTTGAATTTGATAATAACCCGAATTTGCTCTCCACTGGTAACAGCAACTTGAAGCCGATACCTTCCATAGGCATTGTTATTCGTGTTTGTCAGTAAAACGGAATGCGAACCGGTATCCGATTCGTTAGAAACCGATATTGTTGGAGTGCCACTAAAGGATGATACACTTCCTAAATTATTGCTTTCACTTACGGTTGATATAGCCGAAGATTCCGTGTAAAGTTCTTGCGAATGAGCTAAGGACAAGCTCATTAAGCAAATTGCCATTATTGTTATTCGCTGTAATGTCTTCATTTCTTGTTTAATTGTTTTTCTAATAGATTTAATCTTTCTTCCAAGATTTTTACGTTCTTCTGTTGATTCTCTAGTTGTATCACATACAGTGTAAGTTCTTCTATCTTCTCCAAAAGCAATCTGTTCATCTCTCCAAGCTCAATCCCATTGGTCTCCACTTCTTCTGCTAATGGAATATTGGGCAGGTGCCCTTTTTCTTTGATATGTTTCTGGATTTCCTCTAATGTGGGCAAATCGTACCCCTCCTTGAAGACATAATCGGGCCAATTACCACTAAGCTGTACCTTAACCTCCTCTGTAATAAGTTTACCATCCACAGCCATTTTATAGCCTGTGGGAACTGAACTGGTTCCTATGGCCACATCCCCAGTATAACTGGCCACGGAATTTGATTCCGACCATACGGAACTTCCCGAGCCTCCTCCAGAGCTTGCATCCGTAGTTACAGACACAGCATTACTTGCAATACTCTGGTTGCCCGCAGCATCAAGAGCTGTAACGGTAAAATTGTAGGTAGTGCTTGACGTAAGTCCGGTAACTTGATGGGAGGTTGAACTTATATTGGTAGCAACTGAGGTACCATCTTGATACACATTGTATCCCGTTACCCCAACATTATCCGTAGCGGCATTCCAAGAAAGGTCCACCGTCGTATCTGAGTTTCCAGAACTTGATAGGTTGGTCGGTGTTGATGGGGACTGGGTATCCGCAGAACCTTGTGATGTTATGGATACTCTGTCGATATAAAGCTCGTCACCTACGGAACCTCCTCCGCTGGAGCCCGTATAGATAAGAATCAAAGGAGAAGTCGAAGTAGCTGTAACTGTAAATGTATATTCAGCCCATGCTCCATTGGTAGATATTAACGTAGGATTGGTAAAACCCGTAACCCCAGTCCAAGAGGCGAAAGCCGGGTCAGAAGTTTGCACACCCGTTTTGGCCCAGATACTAATGTCATAGGTTTCACCTATAGAGGCGGTGTACGTATACTCTGCTCTCCTGCTGGTACTGCCAGTACCTGTTGATACTACTTTCATAGCATAAGCGCCATGATGCGGGTCAGAGGTATCTGTTGTCAAGACTGCGTTTCCAGACCAGCCTGAGGTCGAATTCTCTTCATTCCCAACACTTACCGCATTGCCATGAGTATGTAAGTCTTGTGCACTGATAGAGGTGCTTGCAAAAATCAGAATCAATGCAAAGCCAATTGAAAAGATCGTTTTCATGTTTAAGAATTTCAGTTATTTCTAATTTTTTGTATTGCAATTATTTGTTTTTGCAGATTTTCTATCTGGTTCTTTTGTTCAATCATATGTAGCATTATCTGTTCTATCTTTTCCAAAAGCAGTTTATTCATCTCACCAAGCTCAATCCCATTGGCTTTTACTTCTGTAGCGGATGGGATATTGGGCAGATGCCCTTTTTCTTTGATATGTTTGTGGATTTCCTCAAGACTAGGCAGTTCATACCCTTTCTTGAACACATAATCTGGCCAAGTATCTTGGTCCACTCGAATTTTGCGGGTACGGATGTTTCCATCAACCGCCAATTTATACCCGGAGGGAACTGAACTTGTCCCTATGGCCACATCACCTGTATAACTAGCAACTGAATTTGATTCCGACCAAACAGAATCTCCGGAGCTTCCCCCTCCTGGACTTGCATTCGTGGTCACTGAAACACTATTACTTGCCAGACTTTCGTTCCCAGTAGCATCCAGAGCTGTTGCTGTAAAGCTGTAGGCAGTGTTTGCAGTAAGCCCTATTGCTGTATAGGTGCTAACGTTGCCCAGAGTGGCTTCCAGTGTTCCATCCTTGAAAATCTTATATCCTGTGACACCAACATTATCAGCAGCACCGCTCCAAGAGAGGTCAACTGTTGCATCAGAACTACCAGAATTTGAAAGGGTTGGAGCACTAGGAGCTTGGGTGTCGGAAGAATTCATGGTACTTGCCGTGATATTACTTGCCGTACTTTGATTACCCGCTGCATCCAAGGCCCTGACCGCAAAAGCATAGCTTGTTTCTGAAGTAAGTCCGGTCATTTGATAGGTTGTAATATTCCCGACTGTAGCCTCCAATGCATTGTCCTTGTATACTTTGTAATTGGTAACCCCAACATTATCAGTAGCTCCGCTCCAGGAAAGGTCAATGGTGGTATCGGTTTGCCCTGTGGCAGTTAGGTTGGGGGTTGTTGGGGCTTGGGTGTCATTGTTTCCTGCTCCCACTTTAGCGACGTTTAGGTTACTAATATCGAACGAACCACTGACATCACTTTGGTTATTATTGGTGAACAACCGAATGAGCAAGGTAGTGGCGCCCGAGGGCACTGTTATTATTCTACCCAATACGGGCAAAGCGGACGAGTCCAAAGTAGTACTACCGTTTCTCACATCATAGATAAAATTTGCGGTAGCATTGGTGACATCCATCGAAATTTCAATTTGATCTCCTGAAACAAGTCCATTATCAGCAACATTTATGGGAATTTCATACCTCGCCCATGTTGCACCTAAGTCGCCAACTATGTTAAGCCCGCATGAAGCCCCAATTTGTACGCCCGTTGCATTGGTGCCAGACCGTGGATAGCCAGGTGACAGGGTGATTGAGGTACTTTGGTTTGTTAATTGATCAGGGCATTGGGCTATACTATTGCCTGCCCAAAAAACCAATATGATAAGGGTGGGAAGTGATAGATTTTTTCTCATAATTATTTATTCTTTAGCAAATTGATTTCTTCTTTAAGTTGTAAGATGTACAGTGTCAACTCCTCAATCTTCTCCAAGAGTAGCCTATTCATCTCCCCAAGTTCCATTCCATGGTCTTTTACCTCTTCGGTAGATGGGATATTGGGCAAATGCCCTTTTTCCTTAATGTATTTTTGGATTTCTTCTAAAGTGGGCAGGGCATAGTCTTCCTTAAAGACATAATCCGGCCAGTTGCCACTGAGCTGTACCTTGACCTCTTCCGTGATAAGTTTGCCATCGATGGCCATTTTGTATCCGGTCGGGACGCTTGCTGTACCAACTGCAACATCTCCACTATAACTGGCCACGGAGTTGGCCTCTGTCCACACCGAGGAACCACCTCCACCTCCACCTGAACTTGCATCTGTGGTAATGGAAACCGCATTGCTGACAGGGCTCTCGTTTCCGGCCGCATCTAATGCTGATACAGTAAAACTATATGCAGTGCTCGCGGTAAGTCCGATCACTTGATACGTGCTTACATTGGCTAAGGTGGTTTCAACGATTCCATCCTTGAAAATCTTATAGCCCGTTACGCCAATATTGTCCGTTGCACTGCTCCAGGAAAGATCGGCAGTGGTATCGGTCTGGCCTGTACTTGAAAGGTTTGGGGAGATAGGAGATTGAGTATCTGGACCACCACTCTCATATACCTGGACTTCCGCAAGTGAGAGAAATTCATTTAAACCTGCCCCATAAATCATAACATATCTTCCGGTAGTCCCAGTATTTCCGGAAGATTGTTCTAACGAACCATCAAGGGTCATGATTTCCATATAATCATTGGGATTGGTGCTATCAGTATTTCCAATGTAGAGTTTAAAGCCTACCAGCCTATCTAAAACAGATTGGCTGGAACTACTTCTGTTGAAAATCCTAACGTCTCCAATATTGTAAGGGTTTTGGAGATCCACACGCCAAAATGGATTTAAATCTTCTTGAGTATGGGTATGAAAGTCTCCGTTGGTATTCCCATCAACAGCTAAATCACTAGTAAGGCCACCATAAACACTGGACTGCATGGTAGGCTTGTTAAGTGCTAAGTTGTTCAGAGGTGTTATTGAAACGTGATCTATTAGTACTGAGTTTCCGGTTACCGCAGGGACACCAGTATAGACCCAAATTGTTCCACTTGTTCCGCTTGCTGTTCGAATTGTGGTGTATTCAGTCCAATTTGTTCCAATACTAATAGAACTAGTCTCGTTGAATCCATCCCAATAAAAGCCAGGACCCGTGGAACTTGAGCTTTTAGCATAAATCGATATTTCATATTGCTCTCCGGGTGTGGTTGAAAAAATGTATTCACCGCGATACCAGCCATTAGTGGGTGCCTCAAATTTTATACTATGGCTACCGGAATAAAAATCATTTGATTCAGATGTAGTCAATAAATTTCCTCCCCAACCTGTGATGCTATTGCTTTCATTGTCTATGCTTGCTGCGTTGGCCTGGGTATGAATTTCTTGCGCATTTGAAAAATTGACAACAAAAAACATAGTCCATATAATGACGAACGAAGCCACATTTCCCATTTTAGTTATTTTAAATAGTTCCGGTTTTTTAAAAAATGAGGTGTCTGAGGGATTATTGAATTTGGTTGAGGTCATGCTAATATCTTTGCTGTAAGTAATTTTACAAGATTTTGTAGGCAACTTGAAAAAAGGCAATCTTTTTTTTGGTCGATTTATAAATTGACTCAAATTTCATAGGTAACGGCTTCTTTTTACACTGACAAAGTGATAAACTAGTACTGCGATTATCCCGGTCCTAATCCGAGACACCAATTGTTAAGAAAGTTTTGGATTGAAGCTTTATAGAAAATAGATGGCCGAGTGGATTTTTTGATCGAGGTTGTTGACATTGTGTTGAAACTATGATTAGGTGAAAATTTCAATTTCTGTAAGAAATTTACTTTTTAATTTTAAACTTTTTCTAATCATTTTGTGAATAAAATATAATTTTGAAAACAACTAATTCGGATTAATCTATATAACATATTGAATACTAAAACTTTAATATCTAAAACACCTTGTTGATAACTTTTTGAATTGTTAATCTGAAAATATTTATAGAATATTCCATAGATAATTAGCAGAAAAAAATTACATTTCGAGTAGGATTCGAATAAATACTTTTTTTAAGGCTTAAGCACCTTATCCCAATACCGGTCTCATGAAAAAAACCTCTTCCCCTCACATATTGCAAGTAAAAATCCTAGCTATCAATTTGCAAGAAACCTTGATTGTGCTGGCCATCATAGGCATCCTATTATTGCTTGCTCTTCCTAACTTAATGCCTTTAATCTCGAAGGCCAAAAGTGTGGAAGCACAGGTTCAATTAAAGGCTATTTACAATGCGCAGACCACCTATAGGTATATGCACAGTAAGTATTCCAATGTCATAGGAGAGTTGGATTTTGAACCGCCCAGAACTGTTAAAGAAAATGGAACTGCCAATTATGTATATGAAATTCTGAGTGCCGATAATGCCACCTTCAAAGCACGAGCAGAAGCCATCACCGATTTTGATGGAGACGGGGTGTTCAATGTTTGGGAAGTGGATGAAAATGGCAACCCCAAACAAATTATTAAAGATTGATTACTGCACTAACAGTTTTGACCATGATTTGCTTAGGCTACATTACAATTCAGGATTTTAAGGAACGACAAGTTTATTGGTTTCTGTTTCCGTTGGCCTCAATCTTACTGGGACTTGTTCATTTTTTAAACACTGCAGAACCTTTGGCCTTTTTAAATTATATCGCTTTGAATGTGTTATTTGTCACGTTGATTTTAGGGGTGCTGTATTTGACAACTCGCATCATATTTAAAAAGAGGTTTTTAAATCATAGTTTAGGGTTGGGTGATATTTTGTTTTTTTATGCCTTTGCAATTGGTTTTCCAACAATAACATTTGTTATCCTCTTTACAAATGCCATTTTATTTGCACTACTGTTGTTTTTTGTTTTTAAAAAAAAGTTACACCTGCAAACAGTTCCTTTAGCTGGGTTAATGAGTTCATTTCTCATTTTCATATTCGCATATAACTTCATCTTTCCATCTCCAACGCTCTATGGATATTAAGGAAAAGAAATTACGATTAGCACCTGAACTTGTACAGTGGATTTCTGCTGAGCAAGCATTCCATTATAGAATTGTGCCAAAAACTAAATTGGATGATGTCCTAACCTTTTATACAGATTCTACTTCCCCAGAAGATCTTCTATCCGAATTACGTATTGTTTTGGATGTTCCCCTTAAGCTAGAAGTTCTTGAGACCCCATTGCTTCAAGATTTTTTGACTGCAAACTATCGACAGGCTAAGGTCAATCAAAATAGCGAACTTCACTACACTCCCGATTTTTTGGAGAAAATATTGATCAATGCCAAGGCCATTGGAAGTAGTGATATCCATTTTGAACCTTACGAGACCCAATGCCGGGTTCGTTTTCGTTTGGATGGAAAATTGGTGGAACAATTCAATGTGCCAATTCATGAATATCCAACCATTGTAAATAAAATCAAAATCAGGGCCGATTTAGACATTGCGGAAAAAAGATTGCCTCAGGATGGAAGAATCACAGTAAAATATAACAACCAAGAATTCGATATCAGAGTATCGTCCCTCCCAACACTTTTCGGCGAAAAAATTGTTTTACGAATTTTAAACAAGGACACCCAATCGGTAAGTTTAGAAGATCTGGGGTTTAACGCTCATGAACTTCGTCGCTATAAGGAAGGTATCAAAAATCCCAACGGAATTGTCTTAATATCGGGGCCAACAGGTTCAGGTAAGACCACAACTCTTTATGCAACTTTAAAATTGTTAAATGATGCCAAGACCAATATCCTAACCATTGAAGATCCGATTGAATATACGCTAGAAGGAGTCAACCAGGTGCAATTGAAAGAAAGTATTGGCTTGGACTTTGCTAGTTCACTTCGCACATTTTTACGTCAAGACCCAGATATTATCATGGTCGGTGAGATTCGGGATGTGAAAACTGCCAACATGGCTATTAGAGCGGCCTTAACGGGCCATTTAGTACTTTCCACAATACACACCAATTCTGCATGGGCCACAATTTCAAGATTGATTGACATGGGTGTCCCTCCTTTTCTAATTGCAAATACCTTAAATATAAGTGTTGCACAGCGGCTGGTTAGAAAACTATGTCCTAAGTGCAAAAGACAAGATGTAATTCAGAAAGAGTTATTTCCTGAAGGTTTTAATCCGCCAAAAGACTTAAAATTTCATTTTTCACCTGTTGGATGCCAAGAATGTCACCATACTGGCTACAATGGAAGAAAAGCAATTTATGAGATTATTCCCATAAACAAAACACTGATTCCACATATAAAGAACAATGTGCTGGACATACAAGAATATTTACAAGAACGACAAATAATGACCTTAAAAGACAATGCGCTTTCCTTAATGGAAAATGGCACTACCTCGATAGAGGAAATTTATCCCTTATTAACCAACTGATCGAATGAAGAAGAACCTCCTATTGATTTTTTTGTTCCTGTCAATTTCTGTTTTCTCACAGCAAGAGGAATTGCGTATACAAAGTATTCAAAACAATTTGGAAGCACTGGCGGTTGATAATCCAGGGCTTTCTGAGAACTTAAAGCTCGATATCAATGTAAACAGTGTATCCTTATCAAATTTTCTTTTGGCTGTTTCGCAGGTTCATAAAATTAATATCAACATTGACCCCAGTCTGCACGGTATAAACGTCGTTAATAATTTCTCAAATGTAACGGTAGCGGATTTACTAGTCTTCTTGTGCAAGCAATATGGCTTGGATATAAATTTCACTGGTAATATTCTCTCCATTTTAAAATACAGTCCTCCTCCCGAGATTATTCCAGAGAAGGAAGCGCTTGTAAATTTTGATGCTCTGAACAACCTTATCTCAATGGATTTAAAAGGTGACTCATTGGGAAAGGCTTTCCGGAAAATCATAGATGAATCTGGACAAAATCTGTTGTATTCCAAAGGAATGGAGAACATTCCTTTATCCATTTACATTAAAGATGTTCCGATGGACCTTGCCATGAAAAATATAGCCGAAGCTAACAATCTTATCTACTCCAAGTCTCGCGACGGGTTTTATCTTTTTGATCAGGCAGACGTAAACAATTCACCAAAACAAGGACGCTCTCGTGGTCGTGCTTCGGGTGAAGATTTTTACTATCAGGTATTGGACACCATAAACCGAATATTGAATGTTGACTTCACTGACGTCCCCATCGCTGACATTGTACAAGAAATCAGCTTGGACTTAGATTTGGACATTTATATGGCAACTCCATTAACGCAGGCAGGCAATGTTACTTTTAAAGCGAAACAGATTTATTATGATGAGCTCTTGACAAAAATATTTGAAAGCGAAGCAGTTCAACCATCCGGTATCAATTCCACAAATGGATCACAAAATACCCAATCTCAAGATAGAAATCGCAACCAAAACCAAGGTAGGGCCAATGTAACCCCCTCTCCTACCCAAAACAACACCAATTTTACCTTTAAAAAGGAAAATGATCGATATTTTTTTGGTACCGCAGATCAACTGAGCGTGCGAAAATTAGAAGTAGTGCAAATGATGCATCGTTCAGTGGAGCTGTTGGGTGACCCCATGCAATCAACTGGTTACGGAAGGTCAGCCGGGAGAACCGTAAACAGCGGGGTCAATTATGTGGGAGGAGGATTTCAAAACGGTGGAGTCAACGGATTTGGGAATAACCAAGGAAATTTACGGCAAAACACCAATAACACTAGACGTATAAATACCCAAAACAATCAATTTGGTGATTATTCTTCAAATGCTGAAGCGATTGTCAGTATTCTACCCGATGATGTAGTTGCAGATTTAGATATCAAAATTGACTATGAACTCAATAGCTTTTTGGTCAGTGGACCCGCAGCCAATATCAACCGATTCAAAAAATTTATACGACAAATTGATAGGCCGGTTCCGGTTGTGTTGATTGAAGTTATGCTTATTGAGGTAAGAAGGTCTGCAACAATTGAGACGGGAATCAGCTGGGGAATTGGAGATGAACCTGTAGCAACTCGAGGAGGGATTTTCCCTGAAACCGATTTGACCCTTGGAGCAAAAACAGTCAACAAAATTATTGGCGGCTTTGATGGTTTCGGATCCTTTAACATTGGACGTGTGGTTCCTGAGTTTTTTGCCACCATCAAGGCCATGGAAGCTAATGGAAACATAAAAATAAAATCTACCCCCAAACTCTCTACTTTAAACGGGCATCGTGCCAATCTGTCTATCGGAGAAACTACCTATTATGTAGTCACGAGTCAGAACTTTTTTGGGTCGCAGATTCCAACAGCATCGGAAATACGGAACTTTCAACCCATAGATGCTGAATTGGCGGTAAGTATAAAACCTCTCGTTTCTGGCAATGGGCAGGTTACTTTGGACATCAATGTCATCCAATCCGATTTTAGCTCTGAACGTATTGACGAGGATGCTCCACCGGGATTAACTTCCCGGGAATTTAGTTCTATTATTAGAATGCAAAACCAAGATTTGGCCATATTGGGAGGGCTTGAAGAAAAAGTAAAAAATGATAGCGGTAGTGGAGTTCCTTTTTTGGCAAGAATACCGGTAATCAAATGGCTTTTTAGCAAAAGAAGAAGAGAAGATTCCAAACAAAAATTGACAATTCTGATTAAACCAACGGTTATATATTAGTGTTAGACCTTCTAAAAACATATTTCTCCAAAGGAAGAACCTTTTATGCATTGGAGGTCTATCAGATAGATGAGACCATATCGTTTCATTTATTGGAAGTAAAACGGAAGAAAGGCCAACTCACCATCACCCATAAAGAAAGGGTCACCAACCTTGATTATATTTCAAAATTTGCTGAAAACACAACCCCAATATATTTAGTGTACAATGCAGAAGGGGTTATTACAAAGGTTTTGGAGCTTCAATCAACTTATAAGGGTAGAGCAGTTGTTGAGCATACGTTTCCTGGTTTGGATTTAGAGAGTTTCTACTTTCAAATTTCAGAACTTAAGAAACAATCGGTAATAAGCGTTGCAAAAAAGGACGCAATTCTTTCATATATAAACAAATTGAAAGATCTAAAATTCAACGTTGTTGGTTTTTCATTAGGCCCATGTTCACTAAACACCATCATAGAATATATCAATCAGGATGTGGTTTTCACTAACTCCGAAGAAATAAGACTTGACCATAATCCAACTAATGGAATTAAAATTATAAAAGCCAAAAAGAACCCTTCCGCAACGTACAATATCAATGGCCTGCCTATTGAAAGTTCCGGCTTATTGGCCTTTTCTGGAATTTTGAACTTTTTGTTCAACAACGTCGATTACAATTCCAATTACAATGCTGAACTAAACAATCTTCAAAGAGAATTTGAAAATAAAAGAGCTTTTTATCTGCTTTTGCGCTCTTCATTGGCTTTTATGTTGATTCTATTGCTAGTAAACTTTTTATTTTTCAATTTTTACTTTAATAAAGTTCAATCCTTAAAGGACAATTTGTCTTTTAGTAACACGAACAAAAAAAGCTTGATCGCGATGCAACAAAAGGTTGAGGATAAAGAAAAAAAGGTAGATGCGGTGTTGTCCGTTTCAAATTCTAAAGCATCCTTTTATCTGGATGAAATAGGAGCTACTGTACCATCAAGTATTTTGTTGACAAAACTGCTATATCAACCACTATCAAAACCTATCCAGGAGTCCAAACCCATTGAATTACAAGAACAAGAAATCTTGGTAATGGGTACCAGTATGGACAATGAAAATTTTTCATCGTGGATTACTCGACTCGAGGCGTTGAAATGGGTCAAATCGGTTGAGACCAAAGATTTCGACTATAAAAACAAGAGCAGTTCTAACTTTAAAATCCAAATTAATGCTATCGGGTTTTAGGAAAAAGAATATAATTTTAGGTTTATTGATATTGATATCACTATGGTTATGCTATAAAATAGCTATATCAAATACCTTGGCATTGGAAAGTGAGTATCGCATTATGAAAAATGAGGAAAATCTATATAAGAATATTCCCCAACAACTGCTTCTACTATCTAAAAAGGAAATATATTTAGATTCCATCCTTCAAGTTTTAAACCTCAACAATACCTCAATGGAAAATAATCTGTTGCGTATAATAAATCAGGAGGTTTCAAAAAACAACCTAGCACTTATAGATTATAATCCTTCCCATATTGCGGTGGTTAACGAAACTACTTTTATCACCTATAATTTTGTGCTCAGAGGCAGTTTTGCTTCTATTCTAAAAACTATTCATTCTATAGAGAAACATTCCGGGTTTGGAGAAATCATCCACGTGGATTTTACTTCAAACAAAAATTATAGAACCAGAAAGAACTTTTTGGAAGCCACTGTGTTAATTCAAAATTTGGAATAAAAGCTAGCGAGACATAATAACCAGCTGTCTAGTAGTAAACAAATACTCAAACATAGTGTACTAAACCTATTTCAGATAATATTAGTCGAATCCACTATAAACAAAAAGCACCGCCAACTTGTTAATCGACAGTGCTTTGATACCCATTTAAAATCTTTGTCGGGATGACAGGATTTGAACCTGCGACCCCACGCCCCCCAGGCGTGTGCGCTAACCGGGCTGCGCCACATCCCGAAAATGGATTGCAAATATAAACTAATACTCTTTAAAAAAAATAGTATAATGGACACAAAAAGTATCTCGTGGGACTTGCAGTTGTAGTTTTATAGTTTTATATTAAATCGTATATTAACGATATACAATATTAATGGATTATATAAACACTATTTCTGAAATTGCTTCCGCCCTTGAGACCTTTATCAAAGCTTCAAATAAAGGTAGGGTGAATGTCATCAATCAAGAACCGCTACATAAAGTAATCAAGATTTTAAATCTAAAAAAGATTACTAGCAAAGGGGAACTGCAGGGTGCAACACTTGAGAAGTTCGTCAATGACTACTTAAACCTTCATACTCGCTTACACCATCCGGGTTACTTGGGACATCAATGTGCTCCACCTCATTATGCTGCTTCTTTCGCGGCATTGATAAATGCTTTTACCAATAATGTGCCTTCCGTATATGAAATGGGACCGGCTTCGGCTTCTGTTGAACATTTTATGATAAACTGGATGCTTGAGCATGTGGGATGGAAAACTATTCCTGATAAAAAACCAAATACATCACAAAATCTAGTGCATGGCGGGGGTGTCTTTGTGAATGGAGGTTCCATTGCTAATCTCACCGCCTTGGTTATTGCCAGAAGCAAGGTTGTTCCCGCCATTTGGGAAGTCGGTCATAGTTCCGATTTGGCACTACTTCTTCCATCTGAATGTCATTATTCCTTGACCAAGGCAGCTGGTGTAATTGGGTTTGGGAAATCATCCATATTTTTTGTGGATGTTGACCAAACTGGTGCAATTATTCCTGATAGACTAATAAATACCCTAAGTAACGTTAAATCTGAAGGCAAGCAGCCTATAGCTTTGGTCGCTAATGCCTGTAGTACTTCTGTAGGTATTTATGACCCCTTGGATGAAATTGCGGATTTTTGTTCAGAAAACAGGCTTTGGATGCATGTTGATGGAGCTCATGGAGCCAGTGTTCTTCTTTCCGAAAAATATCGCCATCTGCTCAAAGGCGTTATCCGTGCAGATTCATTAACATGGGATGCACATAAACTATTACAAACTCCATCCCTATGTGCGGCTTTGCTTGTAAAAAAACATGAAGACCTAGTCAAGGGAATCCATGTTGGCGATAACGCCAGCTATTTATTCCATGAAAAAGACCAGCTGGGTTATGATTCGTTGCAATGGACTTTGGAAACGACAAAATCCGGGCTTGGCGAAAAACTATTCTTTGTGCTCGGAACAATTGGTGAACAAGGCCTTGTTGAATATATTGACAGCAGGTACCAACTCGCCTTTAAAGCTTATACCTATTTGCGAAAGCTTCCCGATTTTGATTGTCCTGTTGCACCTCAAAGCAATATCTTATGTTTTAAACACGAAGGAGACGACCAGCTTCAAATCGAAATTCGAAAACAGCTTTTAAAGAACAAAGACTTTTACTTGACCTCCACCCTATTTAATGAAACCAGGTATTTGCGTTTGGTCTTTATGAGCAAGGCAACCACACTTTCGGATATTGAGCGACTTGTTCTGTCTATCCGGGAGATTGTCCAAAAAAGAAGAAACCATCGAGATTAAATATTCTTAGTCTTAGAAGGGTTAATTGATGACCTCCAAATTCCCACTTTCAACAGCTAAATAGTGTTTGTTTATTTCAATGGATTTATGCACATCTGTTTGACCATTTGGCCATACAAGCTGTAACGAGTCTATTTTGGAAACCGCACCAAGTCCAAAGTGTAGTTCATAGTCATCTTGACTACCATAACCTGTTACCGGATACATCCATCGGGTTTGGGAATGCTTATCATAAAATAGGGTCACACGTGAACCAATACCATATTTGTTGGCTTCTTTTCCTGTCAATCGTAAAGACATCCAATGGTTTCCACTGGTTGTATTTTTATAGAATCGGTTTATTTGGTCGGAACTGCCCCAATTGGCCACGAAAATATCTAAATCTCCATCTCTATCGAAGTCTGCATGTGCCATTCCAGCGGAAGTATCCGCGTGCTTTACGATAATCTCTGAATAATCCTTAACGAAATCGCCTTTCCCCTGATTAAGGTATAGGAAGTTGTTCATTTTAGGTCGATAAGTACCGTTTGCAATGAATAGGTCCAAATCACCGTCATTGTCATAATCTCCCCATGAATGTCCTTTGGAAGCCCCTCCCGTTTCCGTGGTTAAAATGCTTTTGGTCAAGGTCGTAAAAACTCCCTGACCATCATTCTGATAGAGAAAATTGCGTTTATCAAAATTGGCGAGAAAAAGATCAAGGTCACCATCTCCATCATAATCGGCCCAGGACACTCCATAGGAATATCCAATGTCTTCAACCATATGCCCCTCATTTACCGATTCAAAATTCCAATCACCAAGGTTTGCATAATATTCATTCCCTGTCCTTGCGTTGGCAATATAAAATTCAGGTAATCCATCATTATTGGCATCTCCACAGGCGCAGGCCCGTCCTCTGCCATTTCCACTGGAAAGTATATGACCGTCAAGTTTTTCAAACTTCCCATTTCCCAGATTTTTAAATGCCAGATTGGAACCGCTCCCGCTAGCCACTACAACAACATCAAGGTCTCCATCCCCTTCAATGTCAGCCCAGCAGGCCATCGAAGCGCTAATTCCTTCAGCTGTTAAAGGGCTATCCGTTATTCTTTTGAAACTCGAATTATCCAAATTTTCGAACAGGAAATTCCCTTCCTCTCCTCTACTCACAACATACAAGTCCAAATCACCATCATTGTCATAATCAACCCAATTTACCCCTTCCGAGTTTCCTCCGTGTTTCACAGTCTCTGAAATTGCTCCAATATCACCTCCACCTTCAGTCATTTTTTTGAAAGTTCCATCTCCGTTATTCCTGTATATGGCATTCCACTGTCCACTTGAATTGGCAACATAGAGGTCTGGGTCTCCGTCCGCATCATAATCTCCCCAAGCAACACCTCTTGATACACCTCCATCCAATGCAATTCGTCCCTCTGTGACTTCAACGAAAATGTCGTTGTTAGTCTTTTCTTTATTTGGTTCATCCGTTTTGGAATCTCCGCAACCAACAATCAATCCGATAAACAGGATAGTCGTTTTTATAAAAAATGTATTGCCCAATTTCATTTCCATTCTGCTTTTGCCGCAAGATATTCCTTTTTAAACTTGGGATTATCCCACATAGACGAAAGCATTCCATGTGCCAAGATCCTGGCTGCTTCTTCATCACTCGGGTAATGTATTCCCATGATTTCACGAGATTCCCCAACTTCATAGGCTTTGGCTAAAAATTGTTGTCTTTTTTCAGGTACAAGCTCACTCCAAATAAAGGCATGTATGTAAGCCCATAGCGTATGGCCGCTTGCAAAAGAGGGCGAAGAAATACGTGCAAGTGGGTTCAATTTTGGTTCAAGATGATATGGACGAGCGCGTAGCAAGTGATATTTAACCGTAAATTCCATGATTCTCATGTCCTTTGTAATTCCTCTAAGGAGTTTAGCTGTGGCCGGATACTTCGAGGCATCACAATTTGCTCCTAATACAGCTCTACCGATATAAAATAAGTGACCCAAATTTTCATCGTACCGCTGATGATCATCCAAAATATCAACATGGGGCCAATAACCTATGGGGGCTAATATATTGCTCGAACGATGTTCTTGTGCTGCAGTTCTGTTTTTCTGCCATTCTAATAAAAAATCAAGTTCGGCCCTGGTCTGAACTGAGCTATTCGCAGGAAACTGAATAGAATTCTTCAGTTGGTCCACCTGTTTTACAGTTAAATAATGTGGGGTAACCATGGTATAAATCAAGGTTCCACTCCTATACTCCGATGGAGGATAACCAATTTTATCTAAATCGGCACTTTGGGCCCTTGGTGAAGCACTTAAAGCCCCCAACGTTCGATAGTGATCCTTCGCAGGTTCTAACTGATGAATGGTCTGAGATATGCCAAGATTGCATACCAATACAAAAGAGTAAAGTAAATTTTTGGTCATAGGATATAGTTTTAAATCGCTTATTAACGATAAACGAATTTAAATAAAAAACTATACCCTCTTTTATATTTAACAATATATTGACAGAATAATGAGGTATTACAGATCCAAGAAACTTCTATACTCTTCCAGAAGCTCCTTGTTTAGGTAGTAAAAAGTGAACTTTTCCTTGCTCTCGGTAATGAACAAACCTGATTCTTTTAAAATCTTGACGTGTTGAGATACGGTAGATTGAGAATAATCGAACATTTGAACTAAATCTTTGTTGCAGGTAACATTATCCACTCCCCTGCCATAGTTCTTCGTGCTGAGGTATCTTACAAGTGCAACTCTTAAGGGATGTGCAAGGGCATTTGAGATCACAGCCATCTTATGATCAGTCTCTGTGATATATTTACTTAAGGTCTGAGTTCTTATCCTCATCTGATCAATCGTTTATAGCAAATATACAATTATAAGATGTACAAGATAAAAACTAGAAATAGTGGAGTCCTAAATCCCTAACAAAAATTCCCGTACATCCAAGTAAAAAGCCTCGCGGGCCTCAGCCGAATCATTTATAGGATTCATGAGAAAATAACCAATTGTTTGCTTTTGGCAGAATTCTTCCAAGTCCTTACCCTCCCATAAATGGTAGCTCATGAGCAACAAATGATAGTCAATCTTATAAGGTTTGAAAGCATTACCGTATCCATTTAAATAGAGGTTTAATTGAAAAATGGAATAATCAAGGTCAGCAGGTTCAGTTGTAAGAAAAGAAGGGATTTGGGCAGTTACATTTTTATTCATTTGGTTAAGTTTAGAAGCATCTTATCAAAACAATTTTGATTTCGTTCTACCATGCTCTAAATATAATCAAAAAACACCTTCGTGCTATCGGTACAATGTAAAATGCCCAACGTATTGTTGTTTTTCCCTATCGTTTGCATTTACAACATACCAATAATCTCCAGTAGGTAATGGGTTGCCTTCATACAAACCATCCCATTTTTTCACTTGGTCTAGTCTAGCAACCACACGACCATAACGATCGTAGATAATGACATCTATGTTCGGAAAGAATTCTCTGTTTCCAGGATACCAATAATCATTCATATTATCGCCATCTGGCGTAAAAAATGGTGGAAAATATGGCATTCCATCAAAGTTGAATGGCATAACCAAATTGGCCACACAACCATTTTGATCTCTCACCATTATATTGATATTGGAATCGACGTTGACGTTGAAAGTATTTACATCCCCAAACGATTCTCCTTGGAAGAAATATTCATAGCCTCCAAATCCGCCCGTAGCCATTGCCGTAATTTCATTTGGACCTGTTTTGGTTGCTTCCAACGTTAATGGCTCATAAGCATCTATTTCAAATTCAACAAAAGTGACACATCCATTTTGGTGATAAATATAAACGGTATGTTCTCCCGGTGGTAAATCTCCATAGACCTGTTGATCAGTAGCCAATTGAATATCGTCAACATCCAGAGAAAACAACAAACTTGGAATTAAAGATGTATCTGCAATGGAAACGGTAGCGGTACTGTTCGGGAAAATTCCCTCACAACCATATTCAACTATAGGTTCCGCCATTAGCTCAATTCCTATTCCAATTTCAGCGGTAACATTTGTTTGACAGCCATTTTCATCACGAACGAAAATCACATAAGTTTCTCCACCCATCAGGTTATCAAAAAACAGGCTGTTATTTTGCTCGAAATCTGCATCATCAGAAGAATTTACACTGGTATAATATGGTGCAGTACCTCCAGATATACCCAATGTGAGGGTACCATCAGCATCTCCCAAACAAGTCTCTGGTGTTGTCGTCACCACACTTGCCACCAACTCCATTGGTTGCGTAATTTCTACTGTTCTAGTTATCGTACAGCCTAGATCATCTTGTATAATGATATCGTAGGTTCGTGGAGCCAAATCATTGAATGTCTTTCTATTCGGATTGACAGGGTCGTTTCCTTCAAAGAATTCGCTCAAATTGTCAGAAATAGAGTATCGAATGTCTCCAGTACCTCCACTAGCCTCAATAATAATTTGTCCATTTTCATCACCTGCACAAACCACAGGAACTGCTTCCAAATAGTCTAGTACCAATGGTGGTTTAGGTTCAATAACTATTGGATCAGATATTGCTTCGCATCCTCCACTTTGGGCATAAACGTAATATGTTCCAGGGTCAAGATTTCTGAATATCCCAGAAGACTGAGCTGGCCTTACGGTATTCAAAGCGGTAGGGTTAGGAGGTGTATTTGAATTTAAAAGTGTGTACACGTAGCTTCCAATTCCTCCAAACGCTTCTGATCGGATAATCCCTGTTGCTTCTCCAGCACAATTGATGGTTGCGTTGGTCAAGTCCAATGCAATTACTAATGGAGCAGCCGGATCCAAAGAAATCTGGTTGGAAAGCTCAAATGGGCATCCGTTTGAATTTTGAACATCATACTGGAACGGCCCTGGATCTATGGTAATATCTGCTGCAATTTCTACGCTTGACATTCCAGCTCCGAAAGGTGTAAATGGGTCTGCAGTTCCTGACCTGCGGTAGAAATAATCCACACCCACTTCTGGGTTGGTAACCGTAAGTTCCATCCTTCCTAAATCCCCACAACCTGGAGGTTGTAACTCTCTCAGTTCTGCTATTACAATTTCAGGGTCTTGAACAGTTATTGGAATGGTTGTGAAACTACAGTTCCATCCATCGAATATGGTAATAGTATATTCACCAGCGGACAGGTTTGCAAAAGTCGGTGTAGTCTGTAAACCACTGTTGGTACCATCTGTTATTCGGTTTAATTGATATAGATAGTTGCCTGGACCTTGTCCTCCAGCAATATTATGAGCTTCAATAATACCGTCATTGTCATTGTTACAACGTAAAGGTTGCACCACTTGAATATCAGCGGAAATTGGTGTAGGTAGCGGCAAATTGATATTTGTCGTTTCCTCACAACCCATTAAATCCCTGATGTTAATAGTATATGTTCCCGTGGATAGGTCTTGGAATATTGGATTGGTATTAGGGTAATCCACCAAAACAGTGATACCATCCGGAGCAATCAACTGGTACTCATAGGTACCCCAGCCACCATCTCCGGAAGCGGTAATTTCACCAAATCCTGGAACATTACAGGTTACTTCTGTTGTTTGCACTGCAGTTACCGAAAGTGCCCTATCGGGTGATCTTACTGTAACTACATTACTTACCACATCACAGAACGGGGAAGCGAGAGCTTCAATATGTACCACAAGGTTCCCAGCAGGAACACCTGTAATAATTTCTGGACTGTTTATTGGAGCATTGGTATCAAAACTTCCTGTAACTCCAGTGGTGGTTTCAACCCCTGAGTTGTCTCTTGAGAAAACTTCATAGTTATAAGTACCACTATAATTGTTAATGGCCAGACTGATTTCTCCATCATTACCATTAAAACAGGTAACAGGTCGCACCTCAGCGATTATCGCTTCAATATTATTGTATTCCGGCATGTTGATAGTAGCCGTCAAGTACGAACACCCACCACTGCCAATATCAGTAACAGCAAAAATATAGTCACCTGGTGTTGAAATTGGCCAGGTCACTCGATCTGTGCCTGAAGAATTTCGTGCTGGCTCAGAGCCTAACGGCAAAATTTCCACTTCATAGTTTCCGGGACCTTCATTTACAATAATTTCAATAAATCCAGGGTTTACTCCTGTTCCTGAAGCATCACAGGTAATCTCTCCTACATTGTAACTAAATGTTATGTCGGTTGGAGTATTTATGTTGACCGTGGTCGTTTCCTCACATCCATTCTGATCTCTTGCTGTGAGAATAATGCTTTGGTTAGTACCGTTGTCTATCACCTCAAAAACGTTACTAGTCTGAAAGTTGGTTCCATCAAATTGTGGCGTGCCATCATTCATACTGTAGGTGTAGGGTCCAGTTCCAGTTGCTGTTCCAGTGCCATCTCCATTGGTATCCGTGAACACCGTTATTGTTGCCGTACTGAATTGGTTGCTTGAAGGGTTACAGCTAAACTGGGTGTTTGCTGCATTAACAAGCAGTATTGCCGGTTCAATTATGATTACATCAGTTGAGCGATCTGTACATCCTCTGTCCGAAACTACCTCAACTTGATATGTATTTGGACCTAGGTTATCGAACAATGGTGAAGCTTGTGGTCCGGCAAGTACCGTAGAACCAGCTCCATCATACAGAATATAGCTCATTGGGGTATCCGTATCACTTCCTGGTTGAAGCTCAACAAAGATTGAAGCATCCCCTGCTCCATTACAGGTTATATCGGTAACCGGTGTAGCCGTAATTATCGGGGTATTAACGGTAGATACGTTAACAATAGTTTCGTCGGAACATAAAGGTGTTGTGTTGGAGCTTAAGTCCGTAACTAAAATATTATAATCTCCTGGCAAAACGCTGTTGAAAACATTCGTGCTTTGCGCGGGACCAATGTTGGCCAAAGTACCGGCATCACGTAATTGGAATTCAAAATTACCACTACCTCCGGTCGTGTTCACTGTAATTACACCATCTCCTGCATTACAAGTTGGGAAGGATGTGGCATCCGCCGTAATCGCGAAGAAATCAAATACCTCTGCCGTTATGGTATCCGTACATCCGTTACCATCTCGAATTGTAATTACATAACTTCCTGGGTTTGGAACTACGAAATTGGCACTGCTCTGGAAACCGCTTCCAATATCATACATAAAGGTTTCTTCAGGTAATCCCGAACCGGTGGACAATGGTGCTGTTACATCAATTTGGTAACCGCTTGTGGCCGTACATTGATTTGTAACATCTATAGCAGGTGTTGGAATCCCAGCTTCCTGGGTTACCGTAACCGTGGTAAGGGCTGTACATCCATTTGCATCTTCCACATAGAAGTCATAATCTGCAGGGTACGGTCCTAGAATTTCAAAAGTAGTATCTGTGCCAAAAACAGTAGGTGCTGCTGCTCCGTTAGGGACATAGGCATATCCGAAAGGAGCTGTTCCACCGAAACCTCTAACGGTAACGAAAGCTCCAGCATTACAAGTAGCTTCAACGTTGCTATCCACAACAATGCTAGGAGAACTGAAACCTATAAATACCAAAGTACTCGCACTACACCCTGTATCGGTATCAGTGACAATAATTTGATAGTTGCCTGGTGCCAAGCCTGTAAATGTACCATTGAATGGAAGTGGCTCATTTGTAAATGAAGTAGGTCCTGATATGGTAGCACCGGTATCCGTATTTTCAAGAGTAACTTCAAAGTTTGCGGGATTGGCCGGTAAGCCAGAAACATCATAAGTTATTTCACCGCTCCCTGCTACATTACAAGATGCAGTATTTGAAGTTGCAGTTACCGTTACCGGACTTGGGGGCACAATCGGGTCAATTTCTTCAATATAAGTACAACCCAATGCATCTCTTACTTCAACAAAATATGTAACGCCAAAAGTAACTACGGCAGAAAAATCATGAATGTCCACACCATTTACATTGGCCAAAACAAAAGTAGGATCTCCGACCAATCTGAACTCATAAGGCGAAGTTCCTCCAGTTGCTTGTACCCGATAAGAAATAAAGGGATCGGTACAAAGTGCGGGTGGCGTATCCAACGGAATCAAATCCAATACGTTTTGGTCTAGGATAACATTATCTCTATCCTCACAACCTTGTGCATCGGTGGTCACTATGGTATAATTTCCAACGCCAAGATTTGGGAAGTTCACAGTTGTACTTCCGGTTCCAATTGATTGGGCGACCAAGTTTCCAGCAGCATCCAATAATACATAATCAAAAGGTGCCACTCCGTTATTGATAGTGGTAGAAATAGACCCCAGAACATTTCCTGCGGAACAAACTGCAGGTGTTGGCGTAACAGTGGCATCCAAAGGCGCACTTGCGGCAATGGTAGTGTTGTAAGCTGGACTCACACAACCTCTACTATCTCGAATTATAAACCCTCCATGTGTACCAGGTCCATAACCGGAAAAGATATTTTGAGTGCTGAAAGTTGCTCCATTATCATTACTAAATTCGTAAGGAGGAACTCCTTGATTCGTATCAGGAACCAACTCTATAATACCACTAGTATTATCTCCACACTGGGTATCCGTACCCACAAGAGAACCTGCTATGGTTTCTGGTGGCGTAATTGTAACAGTGTTTGATTCGGTTGTACATCCTTCGCTGTCCGTAATCATAAACTGGTATGTAGTATCAGCTATAATTGAACCATCGTTCGGTATATTGTAGATAAAGGAATTCCCGGTAATGTTGTTATTATCCGATGTATAAGCAGCACCGTTTATACTTACTTCGTAAATATCATAATCACCACCAGAGGTATATCCATTACTAATATTCACTTGTATTTGTGCAGGAGGACCAGCACAATCCAATTCTTGAATGGTTGTGGCGGTGGCTGTAACTTGTGGTTGAATAGTTTGAGTCACGGTATCACGACAATCATTGGCGTCCACAACTTCTATGGTATAGGTACCTGGGGTAAGCCCTGAAAAAGTATTGCTTCCTCCTAAAACTCCTCCATTGATTCTGTATTGATATGGAGCTGCTCCCAAAGTGGCATTTACAACTAATGTTGCAGCATTGAAATTATCATAACACAAATCAGAAGCACCTGTATCCAACGTTAATGTTGGGGCTTGTAATGCTGTAAGGGTAAAAGTATCCGTAAGTGTACATCCATTTGCATCGGTTACACTGACCTGGTAAAGGCCATCTTGAGAAAGGTTAGCGAACACACTTCCATTTTGAGGCCCTCTTGTAGAACTATCTGGTTGTGTTAGTGTATAACGATTACCTCCCCATCCACCAACGGTATTAACGCGTACGGAACCAATGTTTCCATTTTGACAGCTCATATCAGTCACATCTAAACCGGAAATGGCAAAAGCTGTTGACGGCTCTTCAATAACTAAGGTTGCTGTATCCGTACAATTGGTTTCTTCATCGGTTACAGAAATTACATAACTTCCTGCTGCCAGTCCTACTACTGGAATTACACCAACATTCTGTGCGGTAAACACAGTTCCGCCATCTATGCTGTAGCTGTATGTTGAATTGAATCCATCAACAAGAAAACGTCCTTCGCCATCCGAACCACCCACACAGGTAACAACTCGGGTTTGTTGTGCTTGAACTCCAATTGAGCTTATATCGGTAATAGCATAATTTTCATCATAAGAACATCCTTCGTTATCTGTAACTCTGAATGTATAGGTTCCTAATCCAAGCCCGGCGAATGTATCGTTATTTCCATTGTTAATAGCACTTCCCGCAGGAGCTATAATTTCATAATTGTAGGGTGCGGTTCCTCCAGTAACTGTTAGTGCAACTGTTGCGGTTGTAGTAATACAATCTAAGCTTGAAATGGAGAAATCCAAATCTGTCGGCTTATCCAATGTATTAAAGACAACATCCGGTAAAGGTTGCACACATCCGTTGGCATCTCTGATCAGAGGGGTGTATGTACCCACACCAAGATTTGAGAATACAGGGTTTGTTCCAAATCCTGCGCCCACACTGTACTCGTAAGGTGCAGTTCCCCCAGAAACTCCCGAAATGGTAATCTGCCCTCCTGTTTCATCTAAACAGGTAGGCACGGTATCTGGAGTTGCCGTAGCTGTTATGTTGGAAGGGGTCCCAACGGTACCAACAATAGGAGTCGTGGTACAGGTAAAAGAATCTTGCTCGTATCTTAATACGATATCATATGTCCCCGGAGCTAAGTTTGAAAATACGTTACTGATCTGATAGTTTGCTCCATTGTCAATACTATATTCGATTTCGTAACCAAATCCGCTAGTTACATTAATAGTTATTCTACCATCGTTAGCACCTCCACAATTTGCATCTTCTTCTGTGATGTTAAAAATTGGTGGTGGAATATCAGGAACATTTACAGAAGCGCTTCGTTGGCATCCATTTGCATCTTCTACCAAAATGGCATAAGTACCTGCTGTTGTTACCGTAAATGTTGTAGCGCCGGTGTAAGTAGAACTAAAAGGACCTCCATCAACACTAAAACGATAAGGCGCAGTTCCTCCAGAGGTTGTTAAATCAACATCAACAGATGTGGCCCCGCATCCAAAACTGGCCGAAGCTGTTGCCGAAACATCCAATGGACTGATGCCATTTCCAATTTCAATAAGACTTCCTGTGGTATCCGTGGTAATGGTCTCCGAACAATCATTAGTCTCAACCCTAATACTATATGTTCCTGGACTTACATTGGCAAATGTGTACGTATCAGAACCGTTTGGTCCAAAGGTATCTACAGTGACACCATTTTTAATTAAACGATAGGTATAAAAACCGGGTACTCCAGAAACTGCTACGTCAATACTTCCCAACTCACTACTACATAAAATATCATTAGCAGTGACGTCAACCGTAATATCTAAATCCTGAACATTAACGGTATTTGATGGAAATAAACAGGCACTTGCAGATACATTCTTTAATCGTACCCAAACCATATAATTACCAGGAGTGGTAACATCAAAATATGGATCATCTTGATAAGGACCGGCAGAGTTGTTCAAACTATACTCATATCCCGCCGGAACGTTAGTTACTTCCACCCTACCTGGATTACCGCAAATGATATCCTCCATTATTAATTGAGGGTCTAATGGGTTAAGCGTAGATTTAAAATAGAAATATTGACCTGAATCCACTCTTACCCTAAACTCACCATCAGAACTTAGACTAAATGTAGAGCCTGTTCCCACAGTATTCCATGTACAAGCTGCATTGATTGTAGGACAATCCTCGATTACCGTAGGAGCACAAGAGTTCGTGTCCAATTGTTGCCACTCATAGCTACCTCCAGATTGGCTCAAGGAAAGTGTTCTAATATCACTTGTACCACACAAGAAGAATTTCGCCAAGGTACTACCATCATTTGGACATACCACTTCCTCATCCGCACCTTGGATGATGGTCATGAACATACTACTGGAAGCTGTTGGTGAAAAATCCGTCGTACCCAAAGAAGCTTTTGAGGACAATTCGGTTTCATTTACCGCCTTAGAGTCTGAAACAAAAGATACAAGCGAGTCAAGTATCTTGCTCGTTTCATTTTTTGCTAGTACCGTGGAACAACAAATTGATATCAGCACCAATAACACGGCATATAGCAAATGCCTTGTTTTTCGAGGGAGCATAGGTTAAGTCTTGTTTGAAGAATATCAGATTTGGGACCTTAATATTCTAATTGTAATTATCTAAACTTATATAATTCTAATTATCTTTCGACTTTAAAAAGCCGTAGTTCATCTATAAAATCTATTACTTCAACGTAAAATTATGAAAAAAAGTGCTGTGCTTCCTTATTTTTTCGTTGTAATGCTAACTACATCCTGTGCTCAAAAAAAGGATAATAGTATAAATCTTCCGAAAACCCTTGATTTCACTGCCGAAAATATAATCTCTGATATTCAGAACCCCTGGGGAATGGCATTTCTGCCCGATGGAGGGCTATTGATTACAGAAAAATCAGGGAAATTGCTCCTTTTTAAAGATGGGAACACAGTAGAAATTGGTAATCTTCCTGATATCTATGTCCGGGGTCAAGGTGGACTTTTAGACATAGAATTACATCCCAATTACGCAAATAACGGTTGGTTGTATTTATCATATTCTTCAAGCGATGGTTCAGGAAAAGGTGGGAATACAACCTTCCTCAGGGCCAAGCTATCAAATAATCAACTAGTTGAAAAAGAAGTACTGTACAAAGCTGTTCCCAATACTACGAAAGGTCAGCACTTTGGTTCCCGTTTTGAATTTGATAATGAAGGCTACCTTTATTTTTCAGTTGGTGACCGGGGTAACAGAGATGTAAATCCGCAGGATATTAAACGGGATGGAGGAAAAATTTACAGACTTCACGATGATGGGCGAATTCCAAAAGACAACCCTTTTGTATCCCAATCTGGTGCTAAAACAGCAATTTACAGCTATGGACATCGAAATCCACAAGGGTTGGCTATACATCCTGTAACGGGTAAACTTTGGGAGCATGAGCATGGTCCGCGCGGTGGTGATGAAATCAATGTTGTTGAAAAGGGTAAAAATTATGGATGGCCAGTAATTACGTATGGCATTAATTATAGCGGAACCAAAATTACTGACGAAACTTCAAGGTCAGGTATGGAACAACCCGTTTATCAGTGGACACCATCAATAGGTCCCTCAGGAATGACATTTGTATCATCGGACAAGTATCCTAAATGGAAAGGCAATCTGTTGGTAGGATCATTAGCTTTTCAATACTTGGAACGTTTGGTCATTGAAAATGATAAGGTAATCTATCGTGAAAAGTTACTCGATGGTATGGGACGTGTTAGAAACGTTCGTCAGGGACCAGATGGGTATATCTATGTGGGCATTGAAGGAAAAGGGATCTATAAATTGGTTCCAAAGAACCAATAAATCATTTCATAGCTTCGATTGCATTCTTTACAGAGCCGTGTTTTTTTAAAGCTGCTGCTGCTTCAGCATAATTCAATCCCAACTCCTCAACCAAATATCGAGTGCCTCGATCTACTAGTTTGTTGTTACTCAGTTGCATATTTACCATCTTGTTGCCTTTGACCCGGCCAATCTTAATCATTAATGAAGTGGTTATCATATTAAGTGCCAATTTCTGACTGGTTCCACTTTTCATACGAGTACTCCCGGTCAAAAATTCGGGACCAACATTAATTTCAATAGGAATATCTGCCCCTGTAGCTAAGGGTGATCCTGGGTTATTTGTGATTCCAGCGGTCAAAATGCCTTGCTTTTTGGCAGCTGCGATACCTCCCAAAACGTATGGTGTAGTTCCGGAAGCGGCTATTCCAACCAACACGTCGTTAGCATCTATATCGTGTATTAATAAATCTTTCCATGCCTGATCTACATCATCTTCAGCAAATTCAACAGCTTTTCGAATAGCTCCATCACCACCGGCAATAAGCCCGATTACCCTATCATGAGGAAGTCCAAAGGTGGGTGGAATTTCAGATGCATCCAAAATTCCTAATCGCCCACTGGTGCCTGCACCAATATAAAACAACCTCCCCCCTTTTTCGAAACGTTCAGCAGTCATGTCCACCAACTTTGAAATTTGAGGGATAACAGTGGCTACTGCTTGAGCAACTTTTTGATCCTCAGCATTAATGCTCTCCAAAATGGTTTGGGTATCCATTTGCTCCAAATGATCATAATTTGAAGGGCTCTCCGTAATCTTGGTATAGTTCGTCTGCATTATAAAAGATGAATCTCTTGGTTTCTAAAAAGGTTTAATTGCTCATTGTCCGGTTCAAGTTCAGTTATCATAGTGCCAATAGCGTTGATATCACAGGTTTTATAACGGTGTTGAGAATTCAATTTTTCGGAAATTGATAACAAGATGGTTCTTTTAGAAGCTTTTATCACCGCTTTCTTAACCTGCACAATATCCCAATCAAATTCAGTAAGCCCGTAACTAGCATCTACATACCCTGTACCAATAAAACCATAATCTACATGGATTTCTGATAGTTGGTTTATAGTGCTCGCTCCCAAAGATATCTGGGAATCCCTTGAAACTTCACCTCCTATTAATATAACCTTAACATTCGGCTTGACTAAAAGCTCCAAAGCTACAGGCAAACTCATGGTAAAACAAGTCAAATTGATATTATCAGGAATCTTTCTGGCAAGTTCTACGCATGTGGTTCCCCCATCAATAAAAACAACCCCTCCTTCTTTCAGGAGACCCACTGCTTTTTCCGCTATTTTCTTTTTCTCTTCCAAAGCATAGATGTTCGCACTTCTTACCGTTGTATTGGTAAATCCCAAAGCAACGGCACCACCATGTACCTTCCTGAGTTTACTATCAGCGTCTAATTCCTTTACATCGCGCCGGACCGTATCTATAGAAACATCCAATAACTCTGCAATATCAGTCAAAAGCACTTTGTTGTGCAATGCTACTTCGTTTAGAATTGTGCGTTGTCTTTCTTCCTTAAGCATATTCTGAAATCTATTTCGCAAAGATATATAATTTTAACACTTGCTGTTTTATCCCGTATTAGGTTAACAAAATGTTATTAAATGCAAAAAACAGCATTAAAAAAAGCAAAAAACAGCAAAAATCAAATTTATTTCCTATTTTTGCCGTATTAACTTTTGATTTCGAAAGTTCTAAAATCAATAAAAAGCAAAGCCAACGTATTGAAAATTCACCTTTCATGGAGACAGCAACATTAAAAAAGGAAAGTATCGATATTTCATATAAACCTGTCGGACAGTTTGAAGAAACCCGTTTCGAGAAAATTCACAACATCATTTTTGACAATGCTCGAGATGGTTCTGCAATTGTCGCTCAAGAGATTGCAGATTTAATTCGCCAAAAGCAGTCAGAAGGCAAACCTTGCGTTCTCGGTCTCGCCACTGGTTCCTCCCCTATTCGTGTATATGAGGAATTAGTGCGAATGCATAAAGAAGAAGGATTAAGCTTTTCCAACGTTACCACCTTTAACTTGGATGAGTATCTGCCCATGGAAAAAGAAAACAGGCAAAGCTACCATTACTTTATGCATGAGCATCTGTTTAACCATATTGATATTGCCCCGGAAAACGTGAATATTCCCGACGGAACGGTTAAAGGAGAAGCAATCCTCGAGCATTGTGTGAGCTATGAAAAGAAAATAAAAGAAGCTGGGGGTTTGGATTTTCAACTCTTGGGTATTGGAAGAACGGGGCATGTTGGTTTTAATGAACCTGGTTCGCATTATAATTCGGCCACGAGGGTAATCACTTTAGATCACATCACTCGTGTTGATGCTGCACCAGCATTTTTAGGTATTGACAACGTACCCAGAAGAGCCATTACAATGGGGATTGCCACCGTGCTGAGCGCCAAGCGAATTGTCCTACTTGGTTGGGGTCAAAACAAGGCTGACATCATTAAAAAAACTGTCGAAGAAGAAATCTCTTCCCACGTTCCAGCTACCTATCTCCAAGAGCATATGAACTGTACTTTTGTTCTGGATACTGGAGCTGCCACAGAGCTGACCCGAAATAAAACACCTTGGTTAGTTGACGAATCCTGCGAATGGACAGAACAAATGACGGCCAAAGCCATCGTATGGTTATGTGGCGAAACTGGAAAATCCATTTTGAGCTTGACCGATAAAGACTATAACGACAACGGAATGTCCGGCCTTTTGACTCAGCAAGATTCATATGAGTTGAACATTAAAATGTTCAATCGACTTCAACATACCATTACAGGATGGCCAGGTGGTAAACCTGATGCAGATGATACAAATAGACCAGAACGAGCTCTTCCCGTAAAGAAAAGAGTCATTATTTTCAGCCCACACCCAGATGACGATGTTATTTCAATGGGAGGCACCTTTGATAGGTTAGTATCGCAAGGACACGAGGTGCATGTTGCCTACCAAACATCAGGTAATATTGCTGTCGCAGATACGGAAGCCCTAAAATTTGCAGAAACAGCGAACGCCATACAACCTACAGCTGAGGCTCAGAAAATCATAAATGCCATAAAATCCAAAAAGGAAGCGGACTTTGACCCTGTTGAAGTAAGAAAGTTAAAAGGTAGCATCCGAAGAGGAGAATCCTACGCCGCTACCCGTTACTTTGGCCTGGACGATTCAAATGTTCATTTTCTTGACCTCCCTTTCTACGAAACTGGAACCATAAAAAAGGACGATCTTTCTGAAGCTGATGTGGCTATAATGGTTGACCTTATCAAAGAAGTAAAACCTCATCAAATTTATGCAGCGGGTGATTTGGCAGATCCACACGGTACCCACAAAGTTTGTCTTGATGCTGTGTTTGCAGCTGTTGAAGAATTGAAAGAGGAATCTTTTATGGACGATTGTTGGTTATGGTTATATAGAGGTGCATGGCATGAATGGGACATCAACGAAATAGAAATGGCTGTTCCAATGAGTCCAGGTCAGGTGCTCAGAAAACGACTTGCCATTTTCTGTCATCAATCACAAAAAGACGGAGTTATGTTTCAAGGTAACGATTCACGAGAGTTTTGGATGCGCGCCGAAGAACGAAACAAAGACACCGCAGGACACTATAAGGCATTGGGAATGGCAGATTATGCAGCAATCGAAGCATTTGTAAGACATAAGTTCAAATAATTATTTAACTAAACGATTTTAGTTTTGAGTTAATTTAATTTTAAGTTCAAGTAAAAGGCCTACTTTTAATTCAGAGTAGGCCTTTTCATTCATTTTCTATGCAACGCTTTACACTTCTCTTATCGCTTTTGGTTTGTTTCTCATGCTCTGTCTACAAATCACCAAAAACCGAGTTTAGAGGTGTGTGGATAGCTACGGTTGTAAATATTGATTGGCCAAAAAATGGGAACGATCAAGTGGAGAAACAGAAAAAAGACTTTATTGAGATTCTAGATTTCTATCACGATTTAAATTTTAATGCGGCGATAGTTCAAATACGTACTGCAGGAGACGCTTTCTACAAAACCGAACAAGCCCCTTGGTCAAAATATTTAACGGGCAAAGAAGGAAAAGCCCCTGAAAATTTCGATAACCCATTGAAATGGATGATTGCGGAGACCCATAAAAGAGGTATGGAGTTCCATGCATGGTTGAATCCCTACCGCTCCACTTTCGATTTAGATACCTTAACATTGTCCGAACAGCACGACTTCTACCAACATCCAGACTGGATGCTCAAATACGGTAAAAAATATTATTATAACCCTGGCTTACCGGAAGTTCAGCAAAAACTCACCGATGTCATCGAGGAAGTGGTAGTTAATTACCATGTGGATGCCATTCATTTCGATGATTACTTCTATCCTTATAAAATCAAGAATGAAGTATTCAATGATAGTTTGGCCTTTCAAACCTACGGTTTAGAAAATCAAGATTTAGAAGATTGGCGCAGAAGTAATGTTGATTCCCTAGTAAAAAAAGCGCATCAAATCATCAAAAAAAACAAACCTTGGGTGCAATTTGGGATCAGTCCATTTGGCGTTTGGAAAAATAAAAGCACAGACCCAAGCGGTTCAGATACCAAGGCTGGTCAAACCACCTATGAAGATTTATATGCAGACCCTCTGCTTTGGATGGAAAAGGGTTGGTTGGATTATGTGGTGCCTCAGGTGTATTGGAGTATGGATTATGCACCAGCCTCGCATCGTATCATTACTCAATGGTGGTCTGAAAAAGCTGAAAACACTAATCTCTATATTGGCAATGGAGCCTACAAAATCAAGAACAATGCGGATAAGGCCTGGAAAAGAAAAAAGGAAATACCAAAACAACTTTCATTGGCAAGGTTAACCGAACAAATCAAGGGCAATGTATTTTTTAGTGCCAAATCCCTAGCCGAAAAGCATGAGAAAATTTCAAAAAAATTAAAACAGCAGTTTTATAAGTATCCAACCCAAAATCCTGTTGGCCAGAAAAAAATTAAAAGGTCTTTACTCCCATTAACCATTAAGCCGGTTGAGTTTCGTGATAGGGAGCTAGAATTCTGTGTTTTGCATGAAGATACCATTCCAAGGTTCCTTCATATCTATACCATAAACAAGTCAATCCCAGATCAAAAACAACTCATAGGAAAGCATTACCTTTCGGTTGAACAAAACCATATTTGTTCTCAAATAAACTTGACCAAAAAACAATTGAAAAACGATATTGGTGTCTCCTTGATTGATGCGTATGGCAATGAAAGTCCAACCCAAACTATTTACCAATCCAAAAAAACAACTAAATGAGCAGCATTGCCAAAGATAAAGGCGCCTGGGCCTGGATACCCATTCTCTATTTTACCCAAGGCATTCCATATATTTTGGTTGTTGTTGTGTCCGTTATCATGTACAAGCGATTGGGTATTGGCAATGCGGAAATAGGATTGTATACCAGTTGGCTTTACCTTCCTTGGGTATTAAAGCCACTTTGGAGTCCACTAGTTGATCTTAACGGGACCAAAAGAAAGTGGTTTTTGGCCATGCAACTTGTGGTGGCCCTATCATTCTTGGGTATTGGTATTTTTCTACCCTCTAACTCATTTTTCATCATCACCTTGGCCTTCTTTTGGATGGCAGCATTTGCTTCAGCTACTAACGATATAGCTTCAGATGGCTATTATATGATTGGTCTTACACAAAAAAAACAATCATTCTTCATAGGATTGCGGAGTACCTTTTACAGATTGGCTATGGTCACCGGACAGGGTCTTCTTGTCATATTTGCTGGCTTTTTGGAGAATAAGTACGGGGATAATACCAAAGCTTGGTCAATGACCATGATATGTGCGGCTGTTTTAATGCTGCTCTTGACTATTTCCAACTTTTTTGCTGCTCCCAAGTTTGAACAATCCTCGGATAAACCCCAAGAGAAACCAGCTGGATTTTTGGATGTTTTTGCCTCTTTCTTTAAGAAAGAGCAGATTTGGATTGCATTAGCGTTCATCCTCACTTACCGTCTAGGGGAATCGCAATTAGTGAAAATGGCCTCACCCTTTCTGCTAGACAGTTTGGAGGTAGGAGGTTTGGCTTATTCCACCGAAGCTGTCGGAACCATTTATGGTACCGTGGGTGTTATTATGCTTTCATTGGGTGGAATTTTGGGTGGAATCTTGATTTCGCGAGATGGATTAAAAAAATGGATGCTGCCCATGATGCTAGCACTCAATCTGCCCAATGTGCTTTATGCACTTTTGGCTTTTACCCAATCCACAAGTTTGTTTGCTGTGGTCGGAACGGTAGTCTTGGAGCAATTTGGTTATGGATTCGGATTTGCCGCTTTCCTTATTTATCTAATCTATATTTCTGAAGGAATCTCTAAAACTTCGCACTATGCGATAGCAACAGGATTTATGGCCTTGGGAATGATGCTGCCCGGAATGCTCAGCGGTTATGTGCAAGAATGGCTGGGGTATGATGGTTTCTTCTTTTGGGTGGTCATTGCCGCCCTCCCCGCTTTTCTAATCTTGAAGTTCCTGAAGTATCCAGAAGATTATGGAAAAAAATCCAATTCCATTGACAATGCATAATTTCCTATCATACAAGGAAGCTTCAGAAAAACTAGCCTTAGATCAAAAAGTTGGGCAATTATTTATGCCTGCAGTTTTTATCAATGACACTGAAGAAGAAGTACAACAAATTGAAGATTTGCTTCGAACACATGCAATCGGTGCCATATGTTTTTTTCATAGCCGTGCTAGCGCTGCCACCAATTTTGAAGGCAAAAAGAAAGTGGTTCACAATGAGCATAGTTATGATAGATTAAGGCAATTAATTTCGAGATATCAGCGAGCGGCACAATTTCCATTATTGGTTGCCATTGATGCCGAGTGGGGCCTGGCCATGCGCATAGAAAACACCAATCAATATCCTTATGCCATAACATTAGGGGCCATTAAAGAGAACCATCAATTAATTTTTGAAGTTGGAAAGCAAATCGCCTTGGATTGCAGAGAAGCAGGTATTCATTGGAATTTAGCTCCAGCAGTGGATATTAACAACAACCCGGAAAATCCGGTAATTGGATATCGGTCGTTTGGAGATGATAAGCACAAAGTGCTTTCCAAAGGAAAAGCCTATTTAGAAGGCATGAAAAGTGCAGGTGTCTTAAATGCAATCAAACATTTTCCTGGACACGGTGATACGGCAACTGATTCTCACTTGGGTTTACCCGTAATCGATAAATCGATGCAAGAACTGAGGGATAATGAACTTTACCCCTTCTCCGAACTCATAAAACAGGGCGTTGATGCAGTTATGGTCGGGCATTTAGCTGTCCCTGTTCTGGATGGTTCAGAAAACCCGGCGACCACCTCATCCAAAATAATTACCGATGTTTTGCGCACAAATTTGGAATTTAATGGGGTTATCAGTTCCGACGCACTTAACATGCATGCTGTATCCAAAGAATATCCCATCAAAGGAACTTTGGAATCTGCTGCCTTCGCAGCCGGAATGGACATGATGTGTTTCTCTGAACATCCAAGGGAAGGCATTCAGAACATTTTAAATACTTACGCAGAGGAAAGAATAGAAGCTAGTTTCAAAAGGATTTGGGAATTAAAAGAACAAGCCTATACATCCGAAATTAAGATTCAAAGAACGTGTGACGCTTCTGAATTGAATAAGCAATTGGCCCGAGAAAGTATAACGGAACTCTACCAAGGTGCTAACGTTGTAAAACAAATAAAGCAGTCCAATTTTTTAAATCTGTCAGTAGAAAATCAGAAGGGAAATGTTTTTTCAAAATCCGTTGAAAAGCAATTCGAAAAGGAGCATCACATATTGGATTTAGATTCCGTTGGAGAAATCAAAAAACTTATCACCAAGCATGAAAATGTTGTTTTGGCACTCTTCCCTCCTATGGTAAAACCTAAAAATAAATTTGGATTTCAAACTGAAATACTGAACTTCATAAATGAAATAATCCAACAAAAGAATGTACTGATCTATCTTTTTGGAAACCCTTATGCGCTGGATATTTTGCAACTGCACTCATCTTCAAACACGGTGATAGCATATCAGGATTTTCCAGAATTCCAGAACGTGGCGTATCAACATTTTTTAGGTCAACAAAAAGCTAAAGGAAAACTTCCGGTGAAACTTAAAACCCTACAATCCATCTAAACAAAGCTCCTATGAAAAAATATAAAGTCTTGGGTTTAATGTCAGGCACCTCATTGGATGGTTTGGATTTGGCATACTGTCATCTATGGCAATCCAATAATCATTGGGAGTTTTCCATTGAAAAAACAAAAGACATTTCATATGATTATAAGTTAAGAGATGCCCTTAAGAATGCCATTTATTTATCCGAGGAAGACCATAACAAATTGCATAAAGATTATGGGGTCTGGTTGGGAGAACAAGCAAAGAATTTTATTATGGAGCATCAATTAGAGGTTAATTTTATCGCCAGCCATGGACATACTTCGCATCATAAGCCAGAGGAGGGGTTTACATTCCAATTGGGAGATGGGCAATTGTTGGCCAATACAAGTCTCCAGCAAGTGGTTTGTGATTTTAGAACCAAAGATGTTTCACTAAACGGACAAGGTGCGCCATTAGTTCCGATAGGAGATCAATTGTTATTTTCTGAATATGATTTCTGTTTGAACTTAGGTGGAATTAGTAATATGTCGTTTGAAAAAGAAGGAAAACGTATTGCTTATGATATTGGACTTGCCAATATGCCACTCAATTACATCACTCAGAAAATAGGATTGGATTATGATGAGAATGGACAATTGGCTCGGTCGGGAAAACTGGATGAAGCATTGATGCAGCAACTAAACTCGCTGGAATATTATCAACTTCCTTACCCTAAATCTACAGGCTATGAATGGTTCACTGAAAAGATCGTTCCCATTATTGAGACATCGGAAGCTTCTGAACAAGACTTATTGTTCACATTTATTCAGCATAATTGCCAACAGATCGCGATTGAAGTGAGCAAACATGCCATAAAATCCCAAAACAAACTATTCGTTACCGGTGGTGGTGCTTTGAATCAATTTTTTGTAGATACCCTACAAGCTGAACTTGGTCAATCAATTCAAGTCATCGTTACTAACAAAACCTTGATTGCCTTTAAAGAAGCGGTAGTTTTCGCCTTAATGGGAGTACTCCGTTTAGAAAACAAGACCAATGTGCTTTCCTCTGTAACAGGAGCTATCGAGGATTCATCTAGTGGTGAGATCTTCTTTCCGGAATAACGTTATGCGGTAACGATAGGCCTAGATTTTCGTATCATGGCATAAATCAAAAGTGATACTATTCCACAAATCGATAAACCAGCAAAAAGAGGCCAAACGCTGGTCTCAACAAAATCTCCAATAAAGGTAGCAATCGGTATGGCCAACAACGTGGATACAAAACCATTGATTGCTGCTCCAATTCCTGCTATATGACCAATGGGTTCCATGGCTATAGACCTGAAATTCCCCCACATAAAACCAAGACAAAAGAATTGTGCCGATAGAAATCCTACCAAAACAAAAATGTTTGGATTTGGGGAGTTCCAAAAAAGAAAAGCGTACAACAAAGCAATTAAACAAAATGCAACAAGTGCCATGAACGAAAGTTTGCGCATACCAAAGCGTAGCACCAATGTTCCGTTTAGGAATGTGGAAAGCCCGATGGAAATTGCCAATCCCGCAAATATATATGGGAAAGCTTCCTTCATATTGTAGATATCTTCAAATACGTGCTGGGCTGCACTCAGATAAACCAAAAAAGCTCCTGTCACCAAACCGGACATTAGGGTATATGCAATGGTTTCTTTGTATTTCAAAAACTCTTTTGTTCCATCCACAAAGACATTTCGCGTAAACGGTATTTTAAATTGCGGTTTAAGGGTTTCAGGTTGTCTTTTCCAAAACCAAATGCAAACCAAAAGGCCGAAAATAAGTTGTATGTAGAAGATGGCTTTCCATCCCATACTATCCAAAATGACCTTGCCTATTGCCGGCGCTACCACAGGCACTAGAATAAAAAAAGCAACAACAAATGACATCACCTTGGCCATATAATCTCCTTTATAGGTATCTCTTATAATGGATATTGCCAAAGTACGCGGCGCAGATAGCCCAATTCCTTGCAAAATTCTTCCCACAATCATAATTTCCAAAGATGGTGCAAGCACACAGATGATACTTGCCGCCACAAAAACAATAAACCCAACATAAACTATTGGTTTTCTGCCGTAGCAATCCGATAATGGCCCGAAGAACAACTGTCCCACACCAAGTCCCAAGAAAATCATTGTTACTAACAACTGATTATCCGTAGGATTAAGGCTATTTATGGCTATTCCTATATCAGAAATTGCAGGCAAAAGGGCATCAATAGCCAAGGCCACGATTGACATCAATGAGGCCATTAAAGCAATAAACTCAAAATTGGGTTTTTGGGTATCTTTTTGCATGCTGCAAAATTACGTATACCCTTTTCGATAGTGAACTTTTTTAAAAGGTATTTGAGTATGGAACTATAAATAGTTCTTATGCTTTCTGAAAATCACAGGGGTATATTTCCATGCTTCTTTTTAGGAGTATGTACTTTCTTTTTCTCCAACATTGCAAAAGCTTTTACCAGTTTACGTCTTGTATTCTTTGGAAGAATGATTTCATCTATAAATCCACGGCCCGCCGCTCTGTAAGGATTGGCAAACTTATCGGCATATTCCGACTCTTTCTCCTTTAGTTTGGACTCTGGATCATCTGCGGCAGCTATTTCCCTTCGGAAAATAATCTCACTGGCTCCTTTCGCCCCCATTACGGCAATCTCGGCAGTGGGCCATGCAAAATTAAAATCGGCGCCGATATGTTTGGAATTCATCACATCGTAAGCTCCTCCATATGCCTTTCTGGTAATCACTGTAACCCTTGGCACTGTGGCTTCACTAAGCGCATACAATAGTTTTGCCCCGTGCATGATAATTCCGTTCCACTCTTGGTCCGTACCTGGTAAAAACCCTGGAACATCCACCAGTACCAATAACCGGATATTGAAAGCATCACAAAAGCGGGTAAAGCGTGCTGCTTTTCTAGAACTTTTTACACCCAAAACACCAGCCAAAAACATAGGCTGGTTGGCTATTATCCCAATGCTTCTTCCACCCAAACGCGCAAATCCAACAATAATATTTTCTGCATAATCTTTGTGGATTTCATAAAATGAATCCGTATCAATAATCCCACTGATCACATCATGCATGTCGTAAGGCTTGTTGGGATTGTCCGGTACAATGCCGGAAAGTTCATCCCTAACTTCATCTCCTAAGGTATACTCTCGAATTTTTGGAGTTTCTGAGTTGTTTTGAGGAAGATAATCCAATAGCTTTTTTATATCATCCAAACAAGCTGCATCATTGCTTGAAGTTTTATGAGCAACTCCTGATTTTGTGGAATGTGTGCTTGCGCCGCCCAATTCTTCAGAAGTCACTTCTTCATTGGTGACGGTTTTGACCACATTTGGACCTGTCACAAACATATAGCTTGTCTCCTCAACCATCACAATAAAATCTGTCATAGCAGGAGAGTATACGGCTCCGCCTGCGCATGGTCCCATGATAGCAGATATTTGAGGGATTACCCCTGAAGCCTGTACATTTCTGTAAAAAATATCGGCATAACCCCCCAAGGATTTCACACCTTCTTGTATCCTTGCGCCGCCCGAATCATTTAATCCTATAACTGGAGCTCCAACTTTCATGGCCAAATCCATCACTTTACAGATTTTTTCAGCATGGGTTTCGGATAAGGCTCCTCCAAAAACTGTGAAATCTTGTGCATATACGTATACCAATCTACCGTTAATGGTTCCATAACCTGTAACAACACCGTCTCCATAATAGATTTCCTTATCCATTCCAAAATCAGTGGTTCGATGTGTAACCAAAATCCCCATTTCCTCAAAAGAGCCTTCATCCAATAAATAATGAACCCGTTCCCGAGCTGTGAGCTTTTTCTTTTGGTGTTGTTTTGCAATCCGTTTTTCACCTCCACCCAAATGAGCTTCGTTTACTTTATCCTTTAATGTTTTGATTTTGGAATCCATCTACGTTAGTTTGTGGGTAGTTGTACTATTGTTTTGTCCTCAAGATATTGATGCAGTGCAACCATGGCGGCAATCTCTGCTGCGCTTTCGTTCTTCTTTTTGATTTTTTCGGGCGAGTAGTAATTCTTTACAAAATGGGTGTCAAAATTACCAGATCTGAAAGCCTCATGGGCAAAAACAAAAGCGCCAAAAGGCAAGGTTGTCTGTACTCCCTTGATTTTATAATCCTGAATGGCATCAAGCATCAATTCGATAGCTTCTTCTCGGGTTTTACCATAGGTAATCAATTTTGAAAGCATGGGGTCATAATAAATGGGAATATCCATTCCTTCATCGAAGCCATTGTCCACCCTGATACCTTCCCCTACCGGAAGTCGGTAAGTTTCCAAATTTCCCACACTCGGAAGAAAATCATTCAAAGGATCTTCGGCATATACCCGAAGCTCAACAGCATGCCCTTTAATTTGTAAATCTTCCTGTTTTATTGCAAGTCTCTCTCCTCTTGCAACCTTAATTTGAAGTTCTACCAAATCTACGCCTGATATCAATTCTGTGACCGGGTGCTCTACTTGCAAACGGGTATTCATTTCCAAAAAATAGAAATTGAGATCAGCATCCATTAAAAATTCCACAGTGCCTGCCCCCACATAGTCACATGCTTTGGCAACCATGGTAGCAGCCACTCCCATTTCCTCCCGTAGTTTAGGCGTCAAAATAGAAGAAGGTGCTTCTTCAACCACTTTTTGGTGTCGTCGTTGAATGCTGCATTCACGCTCAAAAAAGTGAAGTACATTGCCATGGGTATCTGCCATCACCTGTATTTCGATATGCCTTGGGGAAGTAACATATTTTTCCAAAAAAACCGAACCGTCGCCAAAGGCCGAGGTGGCCTCACTTATGGCTCGTTCCATTTGAGATTCCAAATCCTTCTCCTTTTCGACAATCCGCATACCTTTTCCTCCGCCACCGGCAGAAGCTTTTACTAAAATGGGATATCCTATTTCATTGGCAATTTCCTGTGCTTTTGAAACATCGCTAATAGCTTCGTCGATTCCGGGAACCATGGGAATTTTATATGCCTTAACCGCTTCTTTGGCCATTAGCTTGCTTCCCATAATCCGAATAGCGTTAGACTTTGGGCCTATGAACGTCAGACCGTTTTTTTCAACGGCTTCAGCAAAGTCAGCATTCTCGCTTAAAAAGCCATATCCGGGATGTATTCCATCAACATTTAATTCCTTGGCTACTTTAATGATTTTGTCCCCTAGCAAATAGGATTTATTGGATGGTGCTTTGCCAATGCATACCGCTTCATCTGCAAATCGCACATGTGGGGCATTTCTATCTACTTCAGAGAATACGGCCACCGTACTTATTCCCATTTTTTTAGCGGTTTTCATTACCCTAAGAGCAATTTCACCTCTGTTGGCCACTAATATTTTTTTCATATTCCTTTCTATTGAAATTCTATTAGCAATTGCTTCTTGTCCACGGCTTCACCTTGCTTGACAGCGACTTTTTTAATCACTCCGCTTCGTGGTGAAGTAATGATGTTTTCCATCTTCATAGCCTCAAGTACCAATAGCTGTTGGTCTTCTGCAACTTCTTCACCCTCCTTAACTGAAATATCCAAAATAAGGCCTGGCATAGGAGCCTCGATGGAGTCAATATTTTTTGAACCATTTGATGCAAAACCCATATTTTTAATAAGCTCATCCAATGGAGTGCCTATTGAAACCTCGTATTCGTCTCCGTTTACTTTTACCAAGTACCTTCTTTTACCAAAATCAGCATCGGAAATCGACACTTTGTATGAAGCTCCATTTTTTAGAATGTGGAAGGTATTGCTTCCTGTTTTAAGAATATCCAGTTCAGAAATATTGTCCTCCGACAACTTAAAATCAAAGTCTTCCCTAACCTGAACCATGTATGATTTTTCCATAAAAATTGTTCCCATAGGTTACCCATATAAATATAAGGTTAATGCTACAATGCCACACAAAACTAGTCTCATAAACTTTATTGGATTATGATAATAATCATTCCGTATTGAACTTTAGCTGCGTAACTATGCATCAAGAATAGTAGTTTGGAAATCTTATCAAATGCTTACTTTTGGAACTAAAATTATCACCATGCTTATATTGGGGATTGCGGGAGGTACTGGATGCGGAAAAACCACCGTTGTAAATCAAATTGTAGATCAACTACCAGAAAATGAAGTCGGTGTGATCTCACAAGACTCATATTACAAAGATCTTTCCCATTTGACCAAGGAAGAAAGAGGGGCAATTAATTTTGATCATCCAAATTCCATAGATTTTGATTTACTGATTTCTCACTTGGAAGAATTGAAGCAGAACAAGTCTATCCAGAAACCCATCTATTCTTTTGTTGAAGAAAACCGCTTACAGGATACTATTCTAACCGAACCAAGAAAGGTAATGATCGTTGAGGGGATCCTGGTGTTGAGCAACGCAAAACTCAGAGAAATGTTCGACATCAAAATTTATGTACATGCCGATTCTGATGAGCGCCTAATTCGAAGGTTGCAAAGAGATATCCGTGAGCGCGGGCATGATTTAGAAAAAGTATTGACCCGATATCAAACGGCTGTAAAGCCCATGCACCAACAATTTATAGAGCCCTCAAAAGAATTCGCTGACATCATCATCCCCAACAACCATTACAATACTGTGGCTGTGGATATGGTGCGCACCATTATAAATGACAGGTTGAACTAAAATGGGATTGAAAGAGCTGAGAAATAAAAAATGGTTCAAGTTCATGAAGAACATTTATGTTCTTGTGCTAACTGTTTTTGTCATTTGGATGGCTTTTTTTGACACCAATTCCTTGATGATTCATTTGGAGCTTCGAAGCGAAATTCAAAAGTTGAAAAAACAACAGGAATTTCTTCAAGAAGAAATAGCTAAAGACAAAGAAATCTTGGAAAAACTATCGGATCAAGGTGAGCTGGAAAAATTTGCTCGAGAGAAGTTTTATATGAAGAAGGAGAACGAAGAAATTTTCTTGATCGAATATGAAGACAGCCTAAAAACCAAAAAGCATGAGTAAGGTCGAGCTGTTTGATGAATTTCCGGGTGTTTCTGCAAAACAGTGGAAACAAAAAATTCAATTTGATTTAAAGGGAGCAGATTACAATGAGACCCTTATTTGGGAATCTTTAGAAGGAATCAATGTAAAACCTTTCTATCATGCCGAAGACTTGGGTGAATTAAAAACGTTCTATCTTCCTGAAAAACATAATTGGAAAATTGGACAATCAATATATGCTGGTGATGCAAAACTAGCCAACAAAAAAGCAATCGACTCGCCTAATAGAGGTGCAGAAAGTCTCGTGTTCACCGTACCCGATAAAAAGTTGGATGTAAAAACATTGCTTGCAAATATTGATTTGAAGTCCACTACACTGCATTTTAATTTTCAATTTTTAGCAGCTGAGTCCATCAAAGAGCTACTTACATTTTTAGAAGAACAAAATACCACAGCTCACCTCAACATTGATATTATTGGCAATCTGGCAAGGACGGGAAACTGGTTTCACAATTTGGAAGAAGACCACACAATTTTAGAAGAAATCTATAGTGCAACTGAAAACCAAAAATGGGCCTCAACATTTAGTGCTGATTTATCGCTGTATCAAAATGCTGGTGCCAATATGGTTCAGCAATTGGCCTATGGTCTTGCCCATGCCAACGAATATCTCAACCATTTTAATACTAATTCTGAGCACACCAAAAGGGAATTTCCCATCACTTTCAAAGTATCGGTCGGCAGCAATTATTTCTTTGAAATAGCAAAACTGAGGGCGTTACGTTGGCTATGGAATACGATTGCTCCTGCCCATGGCTTTAACGCCGATTGCCATATTTTGGCCACTCCATCCAAGCGCAACAAAACCTTATACGATTACAACGTGAACATGCTTCGAACTACATCCGAATGTATGTCTGCTATTTTAGGAGGAGCCGATACCATTTGTAATATGCCATACGATGCTGTTTATCATAAAGATAATGAGTTTGCAGACCGTATTGCTAGAAACCAATTGTTGTTGTTAAAAGAGGAAAGTTATTTGGCCCAAGCCTCAAAATTGTCTGAAGGTGCTTACTATATTGAATCCCTAACACAACAGTTAGCACAAAAGGCATTAGATCTTTTCAAGCAAATTGAAAATTCAGGTGGATTCTTGTCAGAATTGAAAAAAGGCACCATACAACGAAAAATAAAAGAGAGTGCTTCCAAAGAACAGCAACTTTTTGATTCAGGTGAAATAACAGCGGTGGGCACCAACAAATATCAAAATGCATCAGATAAAATGAAAGCTGATGTTGAGTTATATCCTTTTGTGAAAATCAAACCTAGAAAAACTATACTGGTCCCCATAATAGAAAGGCGCCTCTCAGAAGAATTGGAACAAAAAAGGCTGGACGATGAGTAGAAAAAATCTTCAACATCTTGAGTTATCCGCTGCTACCGAACCGCACAATGCAAAAGGTACAACAAGTGGATATTCCAACTTTGCAGCTGGTATCCCTCCTTTTCTCCGTGGTCCATACTCCACCATGTACGTTCGTCGTCCGTGGACTATTAGACAATATGCTGGCTTTTCTACGGCAGAGGAAAGTAATGCCTTTTACAGAAGAAATCTAGAAGCAGGTCAAAAAGGGCTTTCAGTCGCTTTTGACCTACCCACACACCGTGGATATGATAGCGATAACAATAGAGTAGTAGGAGATGTTGGAAAGGCTGGTGTTGCCATTGATTCTGTTGAGGACATGAAAGTTCTTTTCGACGGCATTCCGTTGGATAAAATGTCCGTTTCCATGACCATGAACGGAGCTGTTCTTCCAATTATGGCTTTCTATATAGTCGCTGCCCAAGAGCAAGGAGTTTCCATGGAACAGCTTTCCGGAACAATCCAGAACGATATTCTTAAGGAGTTCATGGTTCGAAATACGTATATCTACCCTCCTCCTCCTTCCATGCAACTCGTGGCTGATATTTTTGAGTTTACGAGTAAATACATGCCAAAATTTAACAGTATCAGTATTTCTGGATATCATATGCACGAAGCGGGTGCCCCAGCAGCCATAGAACTTGCATATACGCTTGCCGATGGTATTGAATATATAAGAACAGGTATAAAAGCAGGACTAAAGATTGATGATTTTGCACCTCGTCTCTCCTTTTTCTGGGGAATTGGAATGAACCACTTTACTGAAATTGCGAAAATGCGAGCTGGTCGAATACTATGGGCCAAATTGGTTCAGGAGTTCAATCCGAAAAATGAAAAATCGCTAATGCTACGTACGCATAGTCAGACCAGTGGCTGGAGTTTGACCGAGCAAGACCCATTCAACAATGTGGCAAGAACCACAATCGAGGCGATGGCAGCTGCATTCGGAGGAACACAAAGTTTACATACCAATGCTTTGGATGAAGCTATTGCGTTACCAACAGATTTTTCAGCCAGAATTGCGAGGAATACACAAATTTATCTACAGCAAGAAACCCATATTACCAAAACGGTTGACCCTTGGGCCGGCAGTCATGAAGTAGAAAAACGTACCAAAGAAATTGCTGAAGAAGCCTGGGATTTGATTCAGGAAGTTGAAAAACTAGGCGGAATGACCAAAGCCATTGAGGCTGGTATTCCCAAAATGCGTATTGAGGAAGCCGCAGCCAAAAAACAAGCTAGAATCGACAGTGGTCAAGATACTATTGTTGGTGTGAATAAGTATGTTTTGAATGACGAAGATGAGCTTCAAATCCTTGAAGTAGACAATGATAAAGTCCGTAAACAGCAAATTGCTCAGTTAAAACAGCTTAAGTCCGCTAGAGATGAAGATGCGGTTCAACAGGCCTTGAACAGGATCATAACAGCATCCAAAAAGGCATTACAAATCGGTGCTGACCGTGAAAATTTGTTAGCTTTAGCTGTTGACGCAGCTAAACTAAGAGCCACCTTGGGTGAGATTAGTGATGCTATGGAAAGTGCCTTTGGAAGGTATCAAGCAAAAATTCAATCATTTACAGGAGTGTATTCCAAAGAAATCAAAAAAGACGAGAGTTTTGAAAGGGCCAAAAAAATGGCTGATGATTTTGCGGTTCAAGAAGGAAGACGACCACGAATCATGATTGCAAAAATGGGACAGGATGGCCATGATAGAGGAGCAAAAGTTGTTGCTACTGGCTATGCCGACCTGGGCTTTGATGTAGATATCGGTCCACTCTTCCAAACACCTTCAGAAGTGGCCAAGCAAGCTGTGGAAAACGATGTGCATGTTTTGGGTATTTCATCATTGGCGGGAGGACACAAAACACTGGTCCCTGAGGTCGTCAAAGAACTGAAAAGCTACGGAAGGGAAGATATTCTTGTCATTGTAGGAGGTGTAATCCCAAAGCAAGATTATAAGTACCTGCTCGACCACGGCGCTGTAGCAGTCTTCGGCCCGGGAACTAAAATAAGCCAAGCAGCCATTGAAATTTTAAAGATTTTGATGGACTGAAGTCCCTTAAAACCCTTAGAATTATAACTTTAACTTTCTTTAACGTGCATTGGGTGTGTTATTCACCTAGTGTTAACAAAATACATTTTTTAACGTCTTAAATAATCGTATTTTTAGCACCTAACTTACTATGAAATGGGCAAGATAATTGCTATTGCGAATCAGAAGGGTGGTGTAGGTAAGACAACAACTACAGTGAACCTAGCTGCCTCTCTTGGTGTACTGGAAAAAAAGGTGTTGTTGATTGATGCCGACCCTCAGGCCAATGCCACATCCGGTTTGGGCATTGATGTGGATAGTGTTGAACATGGTACGTACCAGTTATTGGAACATACCAAAACTGTTGATGAGGTTATCATACCGACCGATTCTCCCAATGTTGATTTGATTCCAGCTCATATTGACCTAGTAGCCATTGAGATTGAGTTGGTTGACAAGGATAACAGAGAATATATGTTGAAGGAAGCACTCAAAGGTCTTGGTGATCGCTATGATTATATTCTAATTGATTGCGCTCCATCCTTAGGGTTATTGACATTGAACGCCCTTACAGCAGCGGATTCCGTCATGATACCTATTCAATGTGAATATTTTGCATTGGAAGGATTGGGAAAACTATTGAACACTATTAAGAGTGTTCAGAAAATACATAATAATGATTTAGACATTGAAGGTATGTTGCTGACAATGTATGATTCAAGATTACGTCTTTCCAACCAAGTTGTGGAAGAAGTTAAAAAACACTTTGCAGATATGGTTTTTGACACCATAATCCAAAGAAATGTTAGGCTAAGTGAAGCACCAAGCTATGGCGAAAGTATCATCAAATATGATGCAAGTAGCAAAGGAGCTACCAATTATTTGAACCTGGCCAATGAAGTATTGAAGAAAAATAAGGAGAAAGTTTAAATGGCGAAAGCAACCAAAAAACAGGCTTTGGGAAGAGGTCTGTCCGCTCTATTAAAAGATCCCGAAAATGATATTCAATCAGTATCGGATAAAAATGCGGACCAGGTCATTGGTAATGTCGTTGAATTGGATATTGAATCCATAGAAGTAAATCCTTTTCAGCCTCGCTCTAACTTTAATGACGAAGCGCTTAAAGAATTGGCAAGTTCTATAAAAGAGCTTGGAATCATCCAGCCGATTACGGTAAGAAAACTAGATTTCAACAAGTTTCAGCTTGTATCAGGGGAAAGAAGGTTTAGAGCTTCAAAATTGGTTGGACTTAAGACTATTCCTGCATATATAAGAATTGCCAATGATCAAGAATCATTGGAAATGGCATTGGTTGAAAATATTCAACGTCAAGATCTTGATCCTATTGAAATAGCCCTCTCTTACCAACGTCTTATAGATGAGATTCAGGTCACACAAGAAAAACTGAGTGATCGTGTTGGTAAAAAGCGATCTACAATTACCAATTACCTGCGATTGTTGAAATTACATCCAATCATCCAAACTGGGATGCGTGATGGATTTGTAACAATGGGCCACGGCCGAGCCCTAATAAACATCGAAAAGAAAAAGGATCAAATCAACATCTATGAAAAAGTGGTTTCCGATGGACTTTCTGTTAGAGAAACAGAGCGATTGGTCAAAACTTATAAAGATGGAAAGAATGGGACTCCTTCGGTTAAAAAACAGGATGCTGAAAAAGAAGTGCCCAATTTTATCTCTAAAGGGTTGGATGCTTTAAAAAAGCGTCTATCAACTCAAGTTGACATCTCTACCTCACAAAACGGAAAAGGAAAAATCGTAATTCCTTTCCACTCCAAAGAGGAATTCCAGCGATTAAGAAAATTATTGACAGGTGATTAAGAACCTCCTTTTTGTTTGCGCTTTTCTGCTTTCGTTTAGTTTCACTTTCTCCCAAGAAAAGGAAGAGGGTGAAAAACAGCATCCACAGGAAATTGATTCACTTGCCCTAGATCTTGAAGGTGAAGGCATTACTATTGACGAGGTTACCTACCAGAAAAAAAGAATCAATCCTTTAGCACCGAGCAAGGCAGCGTTTTATTCGGCCATACTTCCAGGTCTGGGTCAAATCTATAATAAAAGGTATTGGAAAGCACCCATAGTGTGGGGAGCTATTGGTACAGGTATTTATGTATATTCCATCAACAATACTCAATATAATAAGGCCAGGGATGCTTTTAAAAGACGAAGGGCAGGTTTCAGTGATGATGAGTTTTTTGATTTAAATGGTGATGGCAGTGGTCCGGATATTTCTTTGGAAGCCCTTCAAGATGCACAAGAAGCAAGGCAAAGAGACCGTGATTTGGCATTATTGATTACCATTGCTCTCTACGCATTCAATATTATTGATGCAAATGTTGATGCCCATCTCAAACAATATAACGTGGATGACAATCTTTCCATAGATTTTAAACCATATTTAGACCTTAATCCACTGACCAATAATCCAAACTATGGAATGGCATTGGTCGTTAAATTCTAGCTTATGAAGATCGGTTTGTTCGGCTATGGTAAAATGGGTAAAATGATAGAGCAAATAGCACTGCAAAGAGATCATACTATTGTTTCCAAGGTCGATGTTGGCGCTACAGATGTAGATTATTCTAATATGGATGTCGCCATAGATTTTAGTACTCCAGATGCCGCTTTCAATAACATAACAACCTGTTTTGAGCATAATGTCCCCGTGATTTCTGGAACTACTGGGTGGCTTGAAAGGTTTGATGAAGCATTGGATGTTTGCAATGCGAAAAATGGAGCATTTATTTATGCCTCGAATTTCAGTTTGGGTGTCAATATATTTTTTGAGTTGAATTCTTATTTGGCCAAAATGATGTCCTCCATAGACCAATACAAGGTTTCTATGGAAGAAATACATCATACACAAAAACTGGACGCACCTAGTGGAACAGCCATAACCTTAGCAGACGGTATCATAGCAAACACCGCTTATGCTAATTGGAAATTGGATGAAGATGGAGCAACCACCATTCCAATAACATCCAAGCGCGAAGGTACGGTTCCAGGAACGCACGCCATTAACTATCAAAGCGCGGTGGATGCCCTAGAAATAAAGCACACTGCCCATAATCGGGAGGGTTTTGCACTAGGTGCCGTAATTGCTGCGGAGTGGATCAAAGGAAAAGCTGGGATTTTTTCAATGAAAGATGTGTTAAACCTAAACTAAAAAACGTAACAATACCATAGACTTTCAGTCTAAAAAATAAACTTCGATATGAACGGTACACAGTGGATCATTTTTATCTTGATCATACAGGTAATTCACTTCCTAGGAACCTGGAAACTTTACGTAAAAGCTGGTAGAAAAGCTTGGGAAGCCGCAATCCCAATTTATAATGGTGTGGTTTTAATGAAAATTATCAACCGTCCATGGTGGTGGGTGTTGTTGCTATTTATTCCCATAATCAATTTGTTGATGTTTCCTGTGGTTTGGGTTGAAACGATACGAAGTTTTGGAAAAAACAAGCTTGTTGATACTTGGGCTGTTATTCTTACCCTCGGCTTTTACATTTATTATATAAATTATGCGGAAGACGTAAAATATATTGAAGACAGGGATCTGAAACCTAGAACAGGGTTAGGTGAATGGGTAAATTCTATCGTATTTGCCATTGTAGCTGCAACCTTTGTGCATACGTACTTTATTCAACCATACGTGATTCCCACCGGTTCATTGGAAAGAACACTCCGTATTGGTGATTTTCTTTTTGTGAGTAAGTTTCATTATGGTGCAAGGATACCCATGACCACTTTGGCCGCACCGATGGTTCACGATACCCTGCCAGGAATCAAAAAGAGGTCCTACATTGCCGATGTTGAACCTGAAACTTATAAAATTTCATGGAAGAATAAATTGCAGTTGCCCTATATGAGATTGCCTGGCTTCCAGGAAATCAAAAAGAATGATATTGTCGTTTTTAGCCTTCCTTCTGACACCTTATACCAGTTTTTCAAGGCGGAAAAAGCTGTAAAAAAACCGATTGATAAAAAATCCAACTATGTAAAAAGATGCGTTGGAACACCTGGAGATTCGTTGGCCGTCATTGACGGTTTTGTCCATATTAACGGTAAAAAGCTGACACTTTCTGATCGCGCCAAAGTCATGTACGACTACATAATATACTCTAAAAAAGGCGTATCTAGCAGACTTTTAGAAGAAGTCGATGCCTCTGATTACCTGAGAAAATATTTTGCAACTGGTATTAATCAGAATCAAGTAAATGCGCTTTCATCTTACATTGTTGGAGTCGGACAGGCCGCCAATGGAAAAATTGAGCTCACCACTCGCGAAAAAGGAATTCCTACTGAAGTTATACGTCAGTTACGATTATCCTTGACCGAAGAAAAGCCAAGATCCAGAGTAGCCAACATGACTGATGAGATGGTTGCTCAATTGCGCAACAATCCAGCTATCGACTCTGTGGTGAAGACCATGGAACCCAAAGGAAGGTATGGTGGTTCATTCCCACAAAAGGCTAATTTCTATCCTTGGAACAGTGATAATTTCGGACCTATATATATTCCAAAAGCAGGAACTACGGTAGAAATCAATTACAGAACCATTCCGCTTTACAAGAAAATCATCCGTGATTACGAATACAATGATGTAAAAGTATCTGGCAACAAAGTCTACATAAACGACCAAGAGGCTTCATCCTACACCTTCAAGCAAGATTACTACTGGATGATGGGTGACAATAGAGACCATTCAGAAGACAGCAGAGCTTGGGGCTATGTCCCAGCCAATCATATTGTAGGCAAACCGGTATTCCTGTGGATGAGCTTTGATAACTTTAATGATGGACTGTTTAATTGGAAGCCACGCTGGGATAGGATTTTCACAACCGTTGGAGGTGGCGGAGAGCCCGTCTCATACTTTAAGTACTTTTTAATGGTGATAGCCGGTTGGTTTATTTTTGATTTTGTCAGAAAACGAAGAAAAAAGAAAGCATAATACCCTCTGTTCAGTTGAAAACTGTTGTTCATCCGACCTATTTTCCAAGTGTGGCCACATTTTCGGTTCTCATCCAAAAAGAGGTCTTATGGGAGGCGCATGACAATTTTCAAAAACAATCTTACCGAAACCGATGCTATGTCTGTACCGATCAGGGCAAGCATATGCTAAACGTTCCTATTCGACACTTAGGTAAAAAAGAAGGAAGGCAAAAGTATAATGCTGTGGCCCCTGATAATAGTTACCCCTGGCAAAAAATCCATTGGAGAACTTTGGAAACGGCCTATAGAACTTCCCCTTTTTTTGAGTTTTATGAAGATGATTTAAAACCAATTTTTGAGGAGCCTTGCTCTTCCCTTTTTGATTTCAATATGAAAACCATCAAAGTAATTGGAGATTGTTTGGGCGTTCAAATTCCGGATGAAAAAACGGAAACCTACGAGCGAGAGCTTTCAGAAAAAGAAGACGCTCGGTTTCTGGTAGAAGCCAAGAAAGAACTATTGATTGATATGAATCCGTACCCTCAAGTCTTTGAGGAACGACATGGTTTTGTTCCCAATTTAAGTATTCTTGATCTTTTGTTCAACGAAGGAACCAATGCACTTACCTACTTAAGAAATCAATCCCTGGACTTTTTAAATGCTTAGGTTTTTAGTCCATTATGGAATTCATATCATAGTACCTATTCTCATCGCAGTAATCTTTTTTAAGGAAAGACGGCTTAAGGTGTTTTTGATACTTATGGCTGGAATGCTAATAGATTTAGACCACCTGTTGGCAAATCCGATTTTCGACCCAAATCGTTGCAGTATAAATTTTCATCCTTTGCATAGCTACGTGGCCATAACAGTTTATTGCATTCTCCCATTTTTTAGATGGACAAGGATATTGGGCCTTGGATTAATCATCCATATAATAGCAGACACAATAGACTGTCTACTCATCTGATTTAAGTCTCAGAGTAGACATGACCGGGTAATGATCTGATAACTTCACATCGAAGTTTTCATGGGAAATAACCTCAAAATCAGAATCAGCGAATATGTAGTCAATTCGCATGGGAAAACCGAGAAGGTTGTAGGTTCGTCCAAATCCCTTGCCTTTTTCTAAAAAGGTGTCTTGTAAATCTCCTTTAATGGTTTTGTAAATATTGGAATATTGAGTATTGTTGAAATCCCCGACAACAATTTTTTTATGACTCGTCGACTCCATACTGGCTCTAATCAAATTCGCCTGCTCATCTTGCTTAAGCATAACTCCTTTGGATTTCGCCAATAATTTGGACGATTTTTGGTTTTTAATGGCATCAATTTCCGGAATTATTCTGAAAGATTGTAAGTGAACATTATATATTCTTATTGTATCCTTTTTATATAATATATCAGCATAAACCGCACTATTTGCGCTGTTCGGAAATAAAATGGAGTCCTTGGCTAAAATTGGGAATTTCGAATAAATGGCCTGTATTACTCTGGTAGCTGGCTTTCCGTAGACATAGTCAATATATTTATACGGGTATTGACTGAGCGCATTATTTCGCTTCATTTCATAGTAGCATTCCTGAAAACAAAGGATGTCTGGACTTTTACGGTCTACGAAGTTTAGTATTAAACTGTCTACGTTTTCGATATCTAGTTGGCGATGCTCATTGAATCGTCGAGAATTGAACGACATTATTGATAATTTCTCAACGTCATTTACATTTTCAACTTGATTTGAAAATTCATAGAAAGAGCCAAGAATCACATACCATGCTATAAACATCATAGCCGACCAAAGCCATAATTTTTTCCTTCTAAGCAACCAAAAAGAAACAAACACCATATGGACACAGGCCAAAATTGGTGTTACTAAACTAACTGTAGATAAGGTTGGCATATAGGTAACGGGAATATAAGGCACTAGTAGTGCAATTGCCGTAACCAAAACAAAAATAAGGTTGACAAAAAGGATAAGTTTATTTAAAAAAGGAAAAAATCTTTTCACACGTCAGTCCTCCTTACCAGCTTTAAACAAAAAATCTTTTTCCGTCTTTGACAAGCTTTCATAACCTGACTTGCTTATTTTGTCCAAAATGGTATCTATTTTTCGTTGATTGGCCTCTTTGTCGTATTCAGCCTTACTTTTCTTTTTAGAAACCTTCTTTTTGTAAACGGTTTTCATTGGTGCTTTTTTCTCTCGTGGCTTAAACAGTTGAGCTATGCCATTTCTAACCTTTGTAAATCCCGCACCAATATCATTTCCTTTGAGCAATTGTCGAGCATAAACATATCCAAGGGCGGCACCGCCCAAATGCGCCAGCCTTCCTCCAACATTACCTCCATAAGGAATTTGAATCAAATCAACCAAAACAAAAAACAAACCAACATGCCATAGTTTGACATTGAAGAAAACAATTCTTACTTCTTGATTTGGCATATATGCGCAAACAAAAATCAAGACTGCGGTTACACCTGCAGAAGCACCAACTAATGCCGTTTGTGTATTCAATAATGTTGGAAAAACATTATAACTGAGCAGAAACACGGCTCCTCCTATAATTACGCCCAAAAAGTAAACGTTGAGGAATTTTTGTGTATCGAAAAGATTTACAAATATGCGGCCTGCAAAGTATAACATAATCATATTCCAGAAAATATGTCCCAAACCAGCATGGAAAAGTGAATAGGTTACTAAAGACCATGGTTGGCCCAAAAACCCAATAAAATCTTGGGGCAACTGAAACCATCTTACCACCGATTTGCCTAATAATGCCAACGAAAGGCCGTCAAGAATGAATACCAAAACGTTAATGGCAATCAGCTTCTCAGCAATGTTGAGTCGTGCAAAATTATATTGAAGTCCTCCAGCCATATATCAATCCCATCGGTTTTTGTTAAACTCATTCTTTTTCCAATACCACATCATAATAAAACCTATCAATGCACCACCAATATGCGCAAAATGCGCAATTCCCGTATTTACATTTCCAATTCCAAAGAATAAATCGATTGCCAGTAATGCAGGTACAAAATACTTTGCCTTAATTGGAACGGGTAAAAATATCAACATCAATTTCGCCTCAGAATACATAAAGGCGAAGGCGACCAAGATTCCATAAATAGCACCAGAAGCACCAACTACCGGGGTATTATATGCGCTCAAAAAGTTTTCAATGGTACTTCGGTCGGCAATATTGTACCAACTGGGGCTATACTGTCCTCTAGAAATAATATCCAAAACTTGCTGCTCTGTCATGCCTGCATTCACCAATGCATTTAAACCTTCGCTAAACAAATAATAATTGACACCGGTGTGTAGCATTGCAGAACCAAGTCCAGCAGAAAAATAGAAAAACAAAAACTTGTTTCTTCCCCACACGCGCTCCAAAGGGGTACCAAATGCCCACAGTGCATACATGTTAAAAAGAATATGCATTAGATTGCCATGCATGAACATGTGGCTGACAACCTGCCACCATTGAAAATTTCCATTTTGTGGAAACCAAAGCGATAACCATTGGTACATTTGGTCTCCGTACAATTGGGTGGCCAAAAATAATATCACATTAATGATCAATATATGCTTTACAGCCTCAGTCAATCTCCCCATTTATTTCATTTTTTTTTCGATATCCCCTTCGGAGATAATGGTGTATGTTATTTTTTGAAATGGACTCAATGTCGGTTCCTTACAAGCGAACAAATCGTTTACTAAAGCCATTTGTGATTCTTGGTCTAGTACCTCTCCCGTTTTTACCGCCAAGTTTTTGGCCAACGTTTTGGCCAAAAGTTCTGCTTGGGAAATTTCACTTCCCTCAAAACCTTCTTTGTAATCCGAAATAAGTTGATCCAATACCATGCCAATTCCACTTTCGGTAACTGTCATAGGCACACCTGTCACTTTTACCGTTTCGTTGTCCAGGGTATCAAACATAAATCCAACATTGGATAAGCTTTCTTCTATTTCTTTTAAAATAGTTCTATCCTGAGTTGAAAATGGAAGTTCCAATGGAAAAAGCAGTTGTTGACTTACCCCTTCCTTCACAGTAATTTCTCCTAAAAACTTTTCAAAAAGAACCCGTTCATGTGCCCTATTTTGGTTAACTACCAACATTCCCGATTTAATGGTACTCACCACATATTTTCGTCGAAGTTGAAATGTGATAGCAGCTGGTGCTTCGTTGGAGTCATCTGCATAAAAAGTTCCCTGTACACCTGTTTCCGATTCAATCTCTACGCTGCTAAAATCATCGGTATCCAAATGAGTAGTTAGACCTTCATACAGATTTTCCCAACCTTTTGCACTTTGCTTTTGGTACGATGAACCACCCATTGATTTATTTCCAACTTCCTGAAACGGATTAAAGGAAGGGTCAACAGCAACTTGAGGGACTACAACTTCCTTTTCTTTATAGGCATATGGAGTTACCATATTCGGGTCGTGCTCAAAATCCAAAATAGGAGCTACATTGAACTGTCCTAAACTGTGCTTGATAGTTGACCTTAAAATCGCATATAAGGTATTTTCATCATCAAATTTCACTTCTGTTTTTGTTGGATGAATGTTGATGTCAATCGATGACGGATCCACTTCCAAATACAAAAAGTAACCTGGGTACGTATCCGATTTAATTAGTCCTTCAAACGCAGCTACAACGGCATGGTGTAGATACGGACTTTTGATGAATCTGTTATTCGCGAAGAAGTATTGTTCTCCCCTACTCTTTTTTGCAAATTCGGGCTTGCAAACAAAACCAGAGATTTTTACTACTTCGGTCTCTTCTTCAACTGGTACCAAGCGGTCTTTCATTCGACTACCAAATACATGGGCTATCCGTTGCCTATGATTTGTTTTTGGTAGGTTAAAGATTTCTGAACCATTATTATAAAAATGGAATTCGATATGTGGGTGTACCAAAGCCACACGATGGAATTCATCAGTAATGTGTCTAAACTCAACTTGGTTGGACTTCAAAAAATTACGGCGGGCTGGGATATTAAAAAATAGGTTCTTGACGGAAATGGATGTTCCTATTGGCGTAGCCACAACCTCTTGGGCAATAATTTTACTGCCTTCAATCTTAATATGAGTACCCGTTTCAGCGCTTTTGGTTCGGGTTTGCATGTCAACATGCGCTATGGCAGCTATTGAGGCCAAAGCTTCACCTCTAAAGCCTTTTGTATCTAAATTGAAAAGGTCCTCTGCACATGATATTTTGGAGGTTGCATGTCGCTCAAAAGAAAGTCTTGCATCGGTTTCACTCATTCCAAAGCCGTTGTCTACTACCTGAATAAGGGTCTTTCCTCCATCCTTAACAATAAGCTTAATTAAATCAGCTCCCGCGTCGATTGCATTTTCCAACAGTTCCTTGACTACCGAAGCCGGTCGCTGAACCACTTCCCCTGCTGCAATTTGGTTGGCAACATGGTCGGGTAAAAGTTTAATGATGTCGGCCATTAGGGAGTGAGGAATATGGATAAATCAAAGTCGATGATATACAAAAACAACAATATCAAGACTGCAACTATAACAAGGAAACGAATTTTTAGGTTCTTGTCGCCTTCGGTTTTTAAATCATCTACGGCGGAGGAAAATTTATTTTTGAGACCTCTTTGTGAATGTGCAGTACTTCGGAATTTATCTAGTTTGTGTTCTATTTTATAAGGATTGCCCTCTCCCTTGTAGTACCTAGGTGAGTAATCATAGGTCCTATTTTTTCGAAGTTTCAGAAAATTTCGCATGACATCCTTTTCGTATTACCTCAAAGGTACTTAAAAACAAAAAACGGGATTGCCCCTTAATGCCAAAAAATGTTAACAGGATTGAAAGTTCAAACGTAAACTCAATTTGATTTGAGTTTAAAGCTATTAATCCTGGGTTATTTCCCCAACATTACCATTTTAATTGCTGCTATTGCAGCTTCTGAACCCTTATTGCCGTGTTTGCCTCCACTTCGGTCAATAGCCTGTTGAAGTGTGTTGTCCGTCAATACACAAAAGATGACGGGTGTATCAAACTGAATATTTAAATCTTTTATTCCTTGGGCTGTTGCGGAACAAACAAAATCGAAATGACTGGTTTCCCCTCGAATCACACTACCAATTGCTATTACAGCATCAATTTTCTGGGTGGAAAGCATTTTTTTACAACCATAGGTCAGCTCGAAACTTCCTGGAACATTCCAGCGAACAATATTTTCGGATACAGCACCACAGTCAAGTAAGGCATCAATAGCTCCTTTATAAAGTCCTTCTGTAATGTTTTCGTTCCATTCAGAAACAACAATCCCAAACCGAAGTGACTTCGCATTTGGGATTGTGGTCTTATCGTAGGCCGACAAGTTCTTATTCTCGGTGGCCATTATTTTAGTTTTTGGTCAACCCGATTAGAGCATCTATACCATTAGCTTCTTGAGAAGAAGCGAATTCTTCTTTTATCTTTTCAAAAAAGCTAAGCGCTTTTTCCTTTTCACCTAATTCAATAGCAACGATACCAGCCTTGTATAAAAATCTAGGTGTAGTATATTCATTTAAACTGTGAGCAACGGCTTTTTCATAATATTCCAAAGCATCACCTGGCTGATTTAACTGCGAAAAAGCGTCACCAATTCCTCCTTTGGCCATGGCGCCTAAAACCGCATCATCTGATGAAAAGCTTTCCAAGTGGGAAATAGCCTCATCATATTGTTGCAAGTTCAAATAGGTCATCCCTGCAGAATACTTAGCCAAGTTTGCCGCTTTGGTGCCTTTATATTCTTCAATAATATCTAAAAACCCATATTTTCCTTCAGCACCGTTCAAAGCCAAGGTGAACAATGAATCTTTTGCTGTTTCATTGGTCAATGCTTGGTCAAAATATTGTTGCGGGTAATATAGCTCATTAGCAGCAGAAGCCTCTTTGGGTTTTTGAATAAACTCATTATATCCCAAGTAGCCCAAAACAGCCACAGCAATGGCCCCAATGGCTCCTAAAATATAATTTTGGTTTCTTTGAACCCAGGCCTCAGTCTTGGAAGCGCTTTCATCTAAAGTATTAAATACTTCCGCCGTTGTACTGTTCTGTTCATCCAGTTGTACTTCCTCAGCCTTATTTTTTGGTTTAAAGCCTCGCTTCTTATATGTTGCCATCCTTGATTTTATTGATCGCGCAAAAATAAAGTTTTTATCCAAAACCAAAAGGTAATTTATTCGTTATTTTTGGATTCCTTAATTGGCGCTAACACCATACAAAAGCACTTTCTTCTTTAGATTTTTATGTTTTTAAAACACTTATCCTTAGTTAATTACAAAAATTTTGATTCCAAAATTCTAGATTTCGACCCCGTAATCAACTGTTTGGTGGGTGATAATGGTGTGGGGAAAACAAACATTTTGGACGCTATTTATCATCTTTCTTTTGGAAAAAGTTATTTCAATCCGGTGTCTACCCAAAATATAAAACACGACACGGATTTTTTTGTGGTTGAGGGTGAATTTGAAAAAGATGAGCGTACCGAAAAAATTATTTGCAGTTTTAAACGAGGGTTAAAAAAAGTAATTAAACGAAACGGAAAAGCCTATGAAAAGTTCTCTGAACATATTGGCTTTTTACCCTTGGTGATTATATCGCCATCGGATCGTGATCTAATTATTGAAGGGAGTGATACCCGTAGAAAATTTATTGACGGAGTCATTTCGCAATCAGACAAGGCGTATCTCCAATCACTCATTAAATATAATAAAGTTCTGGTGCAGCGAAATTCTTTGCTGAAGTATTTTACAGTCAACAACACCTTCGACCGGGACACCTTGTCTGTCTACAACGAGCAATTACATCTTTTAGGCACTGAAATACATAAAAAAAGAGTTGATTTTATATCATCCTTTACTCCAATATTCAAAGAACAGTATGCCCATATTTCCGAAAAAGATGAGCAAATCATGCTATCGTATGAGAGTCAATTGTCATCAAAAAACCTAATGGAGCTTTTAGAAAGTGCCATAGACAGGGATAGAGCTTTACAATACACCAGTGTCGGGATACATAAAGACGATTTGAGCTTTACCATAGCCGGACACCCCATCAAAAAGTTTGGAAGTCAGGGGCAACAAAAGTCGTTTTTAATAGCATTGAAACTTGCGCAGTTTCATTTTATAAAAGAGCAAGCAAAGACCACTCCGATTCTTCTTTTGGATGATATTTTTGATAAGTTGGATGAAAATCGGGTATCTCAAATAGTAGGCTTGGTAGATAATGATAATTTTGGCCAGATTTTTATCAGCGACACCCACGCAGAACGCACGGAAAACGTTGTTAAAAATATTCGTCAGAGTTATAAAATCTTTACCTTGTAACATGAAGAAGCTATTTCTTTTTGGGGGATTATTATTGCTTTTTGCTTGCAAGAAAAGTCCAATTTCAGAAGAGAGCCTGAAATATTTGAATGGGTATTGGGAAATTTCCGAAGTAGTATTTTCGGATGGTACAAAAAAGAGCTATACTGTTAATCCAACCGTTGATTTTATCCAATTGGAAAACAATGAGGGGTTCAGAAAAAAGATGCAACCGAAATTTGATGGAACCTATAAAACATCCGGTGATATACATGATGCAGAACTATTACAAGTAAGTCGAACTGATTCTGATTTTGTTTTACGGTACTCCAATGAGTTCAGTGATCGTGAAGAGGTTTTAACGCATCTTGATTCCATTTCCTTTTCAGTAATGGGTGATGACGGTAATTTATACACCTATAAAAGGTTTCAACCTATAATTCTCCCAAAATAATGGCGAAGCGGAATAATTCACATTTACGTATGAACGAGGCACTGAATGAGTTCATAAAAGAGAATAAGCTTCAAAAGGGCATGGACAAGGTTGATGCCAGGGAAGCTTGGGAAAAACTCATGGGCAACGGAGTGAACAATTACACTACCTCTGTTGAGCTAAAAAATGAAACACTTTATATATCTCTTTCATCATCGGTACTTCGTGAAGAGTTAAGCTTTGGAAAAACTAAAATTATCGCTATGCTCAACGAAGAGTTAGGCAAAGAACTGATCAAAAAGTTGGTATTACGATAGAAAGTTCATTACCTCGAAAAAGATGAAACTAATTGTTGAAACTGAGAGATTACTAGTCGTCGAGGCAGAATTGGAAGATTCAAAGTTCTTCTTTGAGTTGTTGAATAGTCCAAATTGGTTGGAGTTTATCGGAGACAGAGGTATCAAAACAGAAAAACATGCCGAAGCCTACATCCAATCAAGTCTTATTTCGTCCTATGAAAATAACGGTTACGGACTTTTTAAAATGGTGCTTCGCCAATCTTTGGAACCCATTGGTATTTGTGGTTTTGTGAAGCGGGATTATTTGGAACATCCTGACATTGGTTTTGCCATACTCCCCCAATTCGAGGGAAAGGGTTTTGTTTTTGAGGCGTGCAACTCGCTTCTGATTTATGGAAAAGAGATTTTAAGCTTGCACCCCATCCTAGCTATTACCACTGAAAAAAATGTTAGATCACAGGCTCTTCTTTCCAAAATTGGATTAAACAGTTCTGGAATTATCAAACCAAACAAGGAAGAGTTTTTACTTTATTCTACCTAAAAAGAAAGCCAACCTTATTCCCTTAATCCGAGGAAGTTTTCAACTATAGATTACGGTCTTTACAACGACTTAACATAGTAATCAAAACAGCTAGGTGTTATAAGGTCAGTTGATTTTTTTGAGTCTACTTCTCCAAAATCTTGAGAATGTGTGTATTTATACCCCAACCGTTGATACCAAGCACTGATTCTAGTTTTGAATTCTACTTCTATAGTTTTAGGTCTTAAAATTCCAATTTTAATGAGTTTTACGCTCTCCGTCGCCACGATTTGCTCTACTGAATTTATCAAGGCACGCCCAATGCCCATTCCACTTTTTTCAAAATCTGCGCATAGTAGACCAAATCCATAACTATTTGGATTCAGTTTATAATAATGTATTCCGCCTACGACCAACCCTTCGTTATAAGCTACAAGTATTTCGCCTTTATTTATAATCTCATTATAATCATCGAACGAAATTCGAGGATAATTCTCGCCCCAGATTTCCTTTTCCGTTTCTGCATAAGCAATTGTCAGAATTTCATAAAGTCTTTTACGTTCTTGTAAGGACAGACTTTTTGTCTTTGTAGAAACCACATTAATCATTATACAAAGTTAATGAAGAACCCAATTATTGGATTTAACAACAAAAAAAAGCCACCCAAATAGGTGGCTTTTATTTTTTCTATTTCCGGTATTATTAGAATACTTCTCTTCCTGAAAAATGGAAAGCACCTTCAATTCCTGCATTTTCATCGCTATCAGAACCGTGAACGGCATTTTCACCTATACTAGTAGCGTATAATCTACGGATTGTACCTTCAGCAGCTTCAGCGGGGTTTGTTGCTCCAATCAAAGCTCGGAAATCGTCAACCGCATTGTCCTTTTCTAAAATGGCAGCCACAATAGGACCTCTGGTCATAAAATCGACCAACTCTCCAAAGAAAGGACGCTCCTTATGAACTGCATAAAATTCCCTCGCGTCTCTTTTGCTCAATTGAGTATATTTCATAGCTACAATTTTAAATCCTGCAGCTGTTATCTTTTCCAAAATCGCCCCAATATGACCATTTTCAACGGCGTCGGGCTTAATCATGGTAAATGTTCTATTTCCAGTCATTTTTTAAAATTTTGCGCAAACTTACGCTTTTTCATGCAACGTACAAGATTCGCTGAACAAGCTTACGTTAATTTTCAGTTTTTTTGGATAACACTTCAATCTAAAAGTCATTCAAAGAATACGTCTTTCTGATATTATTGTATCTTTGCCGGCATGAATTTAGAGGATATTGCGACGGTAAAGTCGATACTTTCCCAACCCCAAAAGATCGTGATCATACCCCACAAAAACCCAGATGGCGACGCCATTGGTTCGTGCTTGGGATTGTATTGCTTTCTTAAGTCGCTTAAGCAAGAGGTTTCGGTAATTGCTCCTAACGACTATCCAAAATTTTTGAAATGGATGCCCAAAAACGAGGTCGTCCTCAACTTTGAAAAGGAAAATTCACAAGCCAAAAAAAGACTTGAGGAAGCAACTGTAATTTTCACTTTGGATTTTAACGATCTTTCCAGAACCGGTCAATTGGAAGCAATTCTAAAAGATAAACAAGCCGATTTTATTATGATAGATCACCATCAGCAGCCTAAAGATTATGCGAGGGTGACCTACTCCGATGTATCGATGAGTTCAACTTGTGAAATGGTATACAACTTTATAGAATACCTTGGAGGATTGGATAAAATTGATGCTTCAATTGCGACCAATTTGTATACTGGCATCATGACCGATACTGGTTCGTTTAAATATCGTTCTACGTCCAGCAGGACCCATAAAGTAGTCTCGGATTTAATTGATAGAGGTGCGGACAACATGGAAATCCACAGACAGGTTTTTGATACTAATTCGCCCTCACGACTTCATCTTTTGGGGGTTGCACTGAGCAATATGGTGATTTTGCAAGAATATAAGACCGCATATATTACCCTATCTCAAGATGAGTTGGACGCCAACAACTTTAAAAAAGGAGATACCGAAGGTTTTGTCAACTACGGACTAACTCTGGAAGGAATTGTATTCGCTGTTATTTTTATTGAAAATAAGGAAGAAGGCATCATCAAGATTTCCTTCCGTTCCGTGGGAGACTTTTCAGTAAACGAATTTGCCCGTAAACATTTTAATGGTGGCGGACATGACAACGCAGCTGGAGGTCGAAGTGACACAAATATGGAGACTACAATTGAGAATTTCAATGAAATCCTAAAGACTTATAAATCAAAATTGAATCCATGAGAAGGATGCTACTCTTTAGTCTAGTTTTAGCAATGGTCTCCTGCGGTGGTCCAGAACCTCGTAAGCCTGTAAAGGTAAAATCAGGGAGTTTCTTCAAAGAATCGGTTGAACGAAACAAAGCACTCTTGGCTAAGGAAGAAAAGTTGATTCAAGAAATTATTAATCAAGACACTGCACATACTTATGTGGCAAGTCCAAGTGGGTTTTGGTACTATTTTGAAAACACAAATGAGACTTCAGCATATTTACCAAAAACAGATGATCAAATTTTGTTTTCCTATAATCTGCTAACAATGGGCAATGACACTCTATATTCTGCAAAGGAAATAGGCCCGACCTCATACGTAGTGGACAAGGAACAATTGTTCCCAGGTCTACAAAATGCAGTTAAATTGCTTAAAATCAACGAAAGGGCGACCTTTCTTTTCCCTTCATTGCAAGCTTATGGCTACCATGGTGATGGAGAAAGAATTGGTCCAAGAACCCCCATAAAATCTACAATAGAACTACATACAATCATTATAAATCAAGATAGTTTAAATCTTAAACCATGAATACAATGAAACAATCACTTGTTTTACTCACCCTATTCTCAATTACTCTTTTAGGATGCAAATCAAGCAAATATGCCGATTTAGGTGATGGTATCTTTGCTGATATTCAGACAACAAAGGGAGATATCATCATTAAACTGGAGCATGAGAAAACTCCTGTAACTGTTGCCAATTTTGTAGCACTTGCCGAAGGTACAAACCCCTATGTTGCGGATAGCCTAAAAGGAAAAAACTACTATGATGGTATCATTTTCCATAGAGTTATAAAGGATTTTATGATTCAGAGTGGTGATCCGTTGGGTACCGGAAAAGGAAACCCAGGTTATAAGTTCAAAGATGAATTCCATGATTCTTTAGCACATTCCAAAAAAGGAATTTTATCAATGGCCAATTCAGGTCCAAAAACCAACGGAAGTCAATTTTTCATTACGCACAAAGAAACTCCTTGGTTAAACGGAAAACATACTGTTTTTGGTGAAGTTATTGTTGGAATCGAAGTTTTAGATACTATCGCCAATGTAAAAACCGTACCTGTAGACAAGCCTGAAGTTGACGTAGTCATGAACAAGGTGGAAATCGTTCGGAATGGTAAAGAAGCTAAAAAATTCGATGCTGTCCAGGTAATTCAAGACTATTTTAAAGCAGAAGAGGCCGCAGTTGCAGCCTTCAAAAAAATGATTGGGGACTACGCCATTGAATTTGCCAAACAAAAAGAGGAAGCTGAAGAAACCACATCAGGACTGCGCATTTTGTCTTTGAAAAAAGGAGATGGTGAGAAACCAAAAATCGGTCAAAAGGTATTTGTTAACTATGCTGGTTGGTTACCTAATGGAGATTTATTTGATAGTAATGTTGAAGAAATGGCGGCAAAATTCAATAAATTGAATCCGGGTAGAAGAGACCAGGGCGGTTATCAACCATTTCCAATGGACTACAGTCCAGAGGCCAGATTGATAGCAGGTTTTAAAGAAGGTTTGCAAACCATGTCTGTGGGCGATAAAGTTCGTCTCTTTATTCCTCCTCATTTAGGTTATGGTGCTCAAGGCGGAGGTCCAATCCCTCCCAACTCTGATCTTATTTTCGATTTGGAGATTACTGGAATTCAGGAATAATATTATTCCATCAAATATTCTGAAAAGCAGCACTAGGTGCTGCTTTTTCTTTTGTATAAAGCTTTGTTAAGATGAAAGTCTGTATTGGCAATCTAGGAATTAAGAACTAGATTAGAAGCAAATAATACCCAGCTTGCTATTTTGAAAGGACAGAAAGTCAAAACAATTATTGCGATTGCCCTGCCAATACAAATCATACTCGTAAAATGGATTGGCAGCTATCCAGAATTCGTGGAAAACTATTATAGCAATGGATTGTATCCACCTATATCTCAATTTTTCAGAACTCTTTTTGGTTGGATTCCCTTTTCTATAGGTGATATTTTTTACCTCCTACTATTTTGGTTTGCAGTAAAATATCTTTTCAAAAATTGGAAATCCATTAGAAGAAAACCGTTGCTTTTTGGCAAAGATATCTTGGTGGTGCTCTCCATAGTCTATTTTGCCTTTCATCTTTTATGGGGGATGAACTATTATCGTTTGCCCATCACTACCAAAATGGGTATTGAAAAAGAATACAGTTTAGAAGGATTGACAGATTTCACCGAGTACATCGCGGACCGAACCAACTATTATCAAACCAAGATTACCGGAGACACTATTGATCCAGTAAAAATACCGTATTCCAGAAAAGAGATTTTTCAAAAAACGGAAGAAGGGTATTCAAAATTGAAGGAAACTTATCCTGACTTTGAATACAAAAAAGTTAGTTTAAAAGCTTCGTTATTCAGTACTCCCTTAACTTATATGGGGTATGGCGGATACCTCAATCCATTTTCCAATGAAGCACAAGTAAACGGTATAACACCATTATTTAGGTTGCCAACGGTTAGTGGTCATGAAGTGGGTCATCAATTGGGTTATTCTGCGGAGGATGCCACCAATTTTATAGGATTTCTTGTTACTTCACAGAATGAAGACCCTTATTTCAAATACGCGGCATACAATCACGCACTTGGTTACTGCTTGTCCGATTTGGCTCGAAAAGATGAGGCAAAGTCCAAAGAAATTGTTCAAAAACTTAACCCTGGGGTTAAAAAGAATTTCAGGGAACTATCAGAATTCTGGGCAGGATATGAAAATCCTTTGGAACCTGTGTTTAAATCAATTTTCAATACCTTTTTAAAAGCAAATAACCAAGAAGAGGGAATTCAAAGCTACAATTCGGTCGTGGGCCTATTGATAAGCTACCACGACCAAAATGGATTTTGAAAAGCGTTACTGCTTTTTCTTTGCCTCAACGAAAATCGCATCATCAGGCTTTGCAAAATACCCTTCAGGCTTAGCTGCAGTGCTTAACGATATGTTTTCAAAATTCACAGTACTTCTAGCATCTAAGATTTTGGTCCCTTCGTAATTGTGCCAGGTTATCGATTTTGGCAGGTTTAACCCCTCTACATCTTGCCAATCATCGTATCGAATCCACTTTACGTTATCCGAAATTTCTCCAGTTCGGTAAGTAACGGTGTAACCCAGCCATGTCATTTTATGGGTCTCAGCGTCAAAATGAATAAAATATTCATCTTTTGGCGAAGTTCCTACACCCGAATCGTATGAAATACGAATTCCTGGATAACTCTTGCCCTCGTATACTAAATCTTCGGTTTCCCCATAGTTTATACCATCATCCGCCAAAACAAAGGGCATTGCATAGAAATAAAACATTAGATTATGATAAAAAACGGCATCTCCTTCGTAATTCTCGGCAACGTCTAAAAGCCAAACCTTGGAACCATTGGAGCCCATAGCAAATTTCTCGGTATCAATTCGGTCGTTTCGTGTCCAAAGATCTATGGTATGCAGTTCTTTCAAATCGGATTTTGGAATCTCATAAGACAGCGTTCGCTGTTTTTTCCAGTTTTTTAATCCACCATGGGCTGCAAATACATTTTCAAGAGCTTCAGGATAACTCTTCACCATAGCCATTTCCACCTTTTCAGTTTCTGTGGTGATAACTTCTTTTTGAGGGTTGTTCTTACAAGCAAAAGCCATACATGCAAGAAGTATAATACTAAAATTTCTCATGTGGGTAGTTGTTTGCCGCTTTGTCGTAAAAGCAATTCTAAGATTACAAGAATATGTATTTTTGATGTGTGGAGGAAATCAAATTAATCAGTAGTGCCCAGAATTCCCTAATAAAGAAGGTAATTCTGCTTAAGGAGAAATCTAGGGAGCGAAAAAAGACAGGACTTTTTGTGGTGGAAGGACAACGCGAAATCGAGATGGTCCTAAAGGGAGGTTATAGCATCAATACCTTGCTTTACTGTCCTGATATTCTTCCTGATTTTTCCCAAACAGCTATTTCCAAAAACTCAGAGGTCCAATGTGTTCAGCTGTCCAAATCAGTCTATGAAAAAATAGCTTATCGCGAAAGTACTGAAGGAATATTATGTATTGCCCAGACAAAAGATCAAACTCTAGGAAATCTTATGTTGGAGAAGAAGAACCCATTGATTTTAGTGGCTGAAGCTCCTGAAAAACCGGGCAATATTGGTGCTTTGCTACGAACCGCGGATGCAGCTGCAGTAGATGCAGTTTTGATAGCCAATCCAAGAACAGATCTCTATAATCCAAACATAATTCGTTCAAGTGTTGGCTGTGTTTTTACCAATACCATCGGAATGGGGACCACTTCCGAAATCATTGCTTTTCTTAAGGATAGAAACATCCAAATATTTTGCGCAGCCCTAACTGCATCCAAAAACTACGTGGATTGCGACTTTAATTCAAGTACTGCTATAGTTGTGGGCACAGAGTCCAGCGGTTTAACGGACGATTGGCTACAAAGTTCGGACCAGAACATCATAATTCCCATGCAAGGCGAAATTGACTCCATGAACGTTTCCGTCTCGGCAGCAATACTTATATTTGAGGCAAAGCGTCAGCGCGGATTTTAAGCTATGGAAAAAACTACTTTGTTCTACGTGATCATTGCAATTCTGGTCATTCAATACCTTATTCAACAGCTACTGGAGTACCTAAATGCGCGTCGTTTTAAATCGAATGTTCCGCAGGAGTTAAATGATGTTTTCGACACAGCCGAATATCAAAAATCCCAGGAATATAAGCTTACCAATTATAGATTCGGTATGTTTTCAGATGGCTTCTCACTTCTTCTAACACTTGGTTTTCTATTCTTTGGAGGATTTGAATGGGTAGATGGACTTACACGTGCCTGGGTTGACGAAACTATTCCCATGGCCTTAGTATTTTTTGGTATCATCTTATTGGGAAGTGGCATTTTAGGATTACCCTTTTCGTATTACCAGACCTTTGTTATTGAACAGCGCTATGGGTTTAACAAATCCACAAAAAAAATATTCTTTTTAGACAAACTAAAGGGAATGTTGCTTGCTGCTTTGTTTGGTGGAGGAATACTGTCTTTATTCATCTTGTTCTACCAATGGACGGGACCTGAATTTTGGATGTATGCTTGGTTATTGGCAGCAGCCTTCATCCTATTTATGAATCTGTTTTACAGTCGATTGATTGTTCCTTTGTTCAACAAGCAGACTCCGCTATCAGACGGAAGCTTAAAAAGCGCCATTGAAACCTACGCGAAAAAAGTGGGCTTTGAGTTGCAGAACATTTTTGTGATTGACGGTTCAAAAAGGTCTACCAAAGCCAATGCTTATTTTTCTGGATTTGGAAAGGAAAAGAGGATCACCTTGTTCGACACTTTGATCAACGATTTGGATGAAGATGAAATTGTTGCAGTTCTAGCGCATGAAGTTGGCCATTATAAGCGTAAACATATTATTTTCAACCTTGTGGTTTCACTAGGGTTGATGGGTTTTACGCTGTACATTTTATCCCTTTTTATAAACACTCCCGAAATATCTTTGGCCATTGGAGTTTCCATACCAAGCTTTCATGCAGGACTTATTGGGTTTGTTTTGTTGTACAGTCCTATCTCCGAAATAACCAGTCTCGCCATGAATTATTTATCTAGAAAATTCGAATTCCAGGCGGATGATTATGCCAAAACTACCTTTGCTGCACAACCATTGATTACATCTTTAAAAAAGTTGTCGAAGAACAGTTTGAGCAATCTTACGCCGCATCCGGCATATGTTTTTGTTCATTATTCCCACCCTCCCTTAATTGAACGAATAAGGAACTTAAAGGCATAGTTTTTGTTGTTTACCATTAAAGATTATGGTAACTTTAATTTACTATGACGGAGGCTGCTATCGAAAAAGAGAATAAGGAGATTGCCAAGCAATACAAAGAATTGCTTCGCATTAGCTATCAGACCTTGACCAATGAGGACAAGAAACTGATACGCTCTGCTTTTGATGTGGCGGTTGATGCGCATAAAGACCAACGACGCAAATCAGGTGAGGCGTATATTTTTCACCCCATTGCCGTGGCAAAAATTGTTGCTTCAAAAATTGGGCTTGATGCTGTCTCCATAGCTTCCGCCCTACTCCATGATGTTGTTGAGGATACTCCATATACATTAGATGATATTGAGCGCATGTTTGGGGAGACCGTAGCACGTATTGTTGACGGACTAACCAAAATAGCTCACCTTAAAAAGGACAAGGATATTAGTCAGCAAGCGGAGAATTTCCGAAAAATGCTGCTCACCTTACATGATGATGTTCGTGTAATCATCATCAAAATTGCGGACCGGTACCACAATATGCTCACCATGGATTCCATGCCCGAGCACAAGCAGGTTAAAATTGCATCCGAAACCCTCTACATCTATGCGCCATTGGCTCATAGGATAGGTCTTTATAACATCAAGACCCATCTTGAGGACTTGAGTTTGAAGTATACTGAACCAGAAGTATATCAAGATATACAGGCGAAAATCGAGGATACCGAGGAAGAGCAGTTGGCCTATATCGATGATTTCTCCAATGTTATTCGAAATTCCTTGGATAAGGAGGGACTAAACTATAACATTAAGGGGCGGATGAAGTCCATCTTTTCCATTCGCAGGAAAATGAAGGCCCAAAACGTAACTTTTGATGAAGTATATGACAAGTTTGCGATTCGAATCATTTACAAGTCCGATAAAAAAAATGAGAAGTTCCTGGCATGGAAAATCTATTCCATAGTCACTGATCACTTCACACCCAATCCTATTCGTCTTCGTGATTGGATAACTTCTCCAAAGTCTACTGGCTATGAAGCCCTTCATATTACGGTGATGGGCCCAAAAGGAAAATGGGTCGAAGTACAGATACGAAGTGAGCGTATGCACGAAATCGCTGAAAAAGGGTATGCTGCGCATTTTAAATACAAGCATGGGGTACAAAAAGAACAGGGAATTGAAGAATGGTTGAACCGTTTGCAAGAAGCACTGGAAACCTCAAATGGAAATGCAGTGGATTTTGTAGAGGAATTCAAACTGAACTTATACTCAAAAGAGATTTTTGTTTTTACGCCAAAAGGAGAGTTAAAATCGATGCCCAAAGGGTCAACACCATTGGATTTCGCCTTTCACATCCATACAGAGGTTGGCATGAAGACCCGAGGAGCGCGGGTGAATGGAAAACTAGTGCCTCTCGGCTCCGAATTGAGCAGTGGCGACCAAGTTGAAATCATTACCTCGGAAAGCGCAAAACCCAATCAAAGCTGGCTTGATTATGCTCAAACGGCCAGGGCACGCTCTAAAATTAAGTCTTCGCTGAGCGAGGAGAAAAAAAGCATTGCCTCAGATGGAAAGGAAATTCTGCGAAGAAAATTAAAATCCCAAAAAATTACGCTTAATGAGGATACCGTCAATAAACTGGTGACCTTTTTCAAGCTTAAAACCAGTTTAGACCTCTTTTATAGAGTAGGAATCGGGGTTATCGACAATGAACGCATAAAAGACTTTGCCTCATCGTATCACAATGCATTTTTGAATTTCTTCAAGAATAAGATTCGTAGAAATCCTGTACCCAAAGATGTTGACAAGGAGGAAATAACCACCAAGTACGACATGCTTGTGTTTGGAAAGGAAGAGGAAAAGCTAACATACAAATTGTCCCAATGCTGTAATCCAATTCCCGGGGATGAAGTATTTGGTTTTGTAAGCGTGAACGACGGAATAAAAGTGCACAAAAAAAACTGTCCAAACGCCATCTCATTGCAATCGAACTATGCATATCGTATTATGTCGGCCAAGTGGATTGACTCCACCCAAGAAGAATTCGCAGCGGATATTGAATTAACCGGAATTGACAATTTAGGATTGGTAAACGATATTACCAATATCATATCGGACAACATGCATGTGAACATGCGTAACCTCAATTTTAGTGCGGATGGAGGTACTTTTACCGGAAAAATAAAATTGGTAGTAAAAAACAACAATATCCTTAAAAAATTGATGAACAATCTGAAGCAGGTTGAGGGCATCGATAAAGTGACCAGAATTTAATTTTTAGCTGTACCTTTGTCCTTTAGCATTGGTGAGAAGGCTATGGGAAACAACAAGAATCAAGAAATAGTAAAAAGTGTGTTCACCTCCTTTTTGGAAGAAAAAGGACACCGAAAAACTCCAGAACGCTACGCTATTTTACAGGAAATTTACAACAGTGATGATCATTTTGATGTGGAATCCCTCTACATTAAAATGAAAACCAAAAACTATCGAGTAAGTCGGGCTACGTTGTACAACACAATCGAACTTTTATTGGACTGCAAATTGGTCAGAAAACATCAATTTGGCAAAAACCAGGCGCAATATGAGAAGTCGTATTTCGATAGACAGCACGATCATGTCATTCTTACAGATACTGGTGAAGTAAAGGAATTTTGTGACCCACGTATTCAAACCATCAAAAAAACCATAGAGGAGGTTTTTGATATTAAAATCCATAACCATTCACTCTATTTCTACGGAACTAAAAACAAAGAAGAAAACCTAACCGAATAACCAACACATTTCATGGTAGATTTATTGCTTGGACTCCAGTGGGGAGACGAGGGAAAAGGGAAAATTGTTGATGTATTAACCAAAGACTATGATATTATAGCCCGTTTTCAGGGAGGTCCGAATGCTGGACATACTTTGGAATTTGATGGCATTAAACATGTTCTTCATACCATTCCCTCAGGAATTTTTCATAAAAATGCCATGAATATAGTGGGTAACGGAGTAGTTATCGATCCTGTCATCTTCAAAAAAGAATTGGACAATCTGGACAAGTTCAATATTGATATTGTTTCCAAACTTCTAATCTCAAGAAAGGCACATCTTATTTTACCTACTCACCGGTTGCTTGATGCTGCTTCGGAAACCGCCAAAGGGAAGGCGAAAATTGGTTCTACTCTAAAGGGCATTGGTCCTACCTACATGGATAAAACGGGAAGAAACGGTATGCGTGTGGGTGATTTGGAATTTGAAAATTGGAAATCAAAGTATCGTGCTTTGGCCGACAAACATGAAGCCATGATCGGATTCTACAATGTGGATATCCAATATGATTTGGCTGAATTGGAAGAAGAGTTCTATGAAGCGGTTGAAAAACTCAAAAAGCTCACCTTCATCGATAGTGAGGAATACATGTTCAGAGCACAGGATGAAAGAAAAAAAATATTGGCTGAAGGTGCCCAAGGCTCTTTGCTGGATATTGATTTTGGAACGTATCCGTTTGTAACCTCATCCAACACAACTGCTGCTGGAGCCTGTACCGGTTTGGGAGTGGCACCTGGCAAAATTGGACGAGTATTGGGAATCTTCAAAGCATACACGACAAGAGTTGGTAGCGGTCCCTTCCCTACAGAGTTATTCGACAAGGACGGTGAGACTATGGGTCGCGTAGGAAATGAATTCGGCGCTACAACTGGAAGACCCAGACGCTGTGGATGGCTTGATCTTGTAGCTCTAAAATATGCCGTGCAAATAAATGGGGTTACCGAACTGATGATGATGAAGGCTGATGTATTGAGCGGATTTAAAAACATTAAAGTTTGTACCGCTTATAAATATAAAGGAGAGGAAATTCAACACCTACCCTATAATATAGAAAGTGAAAACATTACCCCAATATATACCGAACTGAAAGGATGGGCCAAGGATTTAACCAAAATGACCAAGGCTGAAGAACTTCCTCCTGCACTTAACGACTATATTGCATTTTTAGAGGAGCAATTGAATGTACCCATCAAAATAGTTTCTGTGGGACCTGACAGGGTGCAGACCATACATCGCTAATCGTAGTAATTAAAAAGTTAAAGGCTGCGTTTAAATCAGATTAATCCTCCCTTCCAATCAACTACTTTTCCAGTGTGAAGGGCATCGAGGCCCATTTGTACACAAATGGCTGCTTTTGCTCCGCTTATCACATTCGATTTTGGCATCGAGTTGGTCACAATACTATCTCTAAAATCAAGTAATGCCTGTTTACTTGGATCCAAATGTTCTACAGTGATTGGAATCCCTTTTTCTTGGTCCCATTTGACAGTTGCACCAGAAACACCATCGACTTCACCTATTTGTCTGGATTCTTCCTTCTTCTCTGGATAAAACCAAGCCTCGGTGTAATCAATAGTTATTGTTCCCTTGTCCCCTAACACTTTAATCTGATAATCATCTTTGGAATTGCTGGTCAAACAGGTGAATTTCGCTCGTACTCCGTTGGGATAGGAATAAATCATATGAACATTATCGTATGTTTCTCGACCATCTTTCCAATAGTCGATGCCGCCGTCTCCTACCACCTTTATTGGAACTGCGTCTAATACCCAATTACAAAAATCCAATTGGTGTGAACAAAGCTCGGCCAGTAAACCTCCTGAGAATTGTTTATACATTCTCCAATTAATAGCTCTTTCGAATTCTGGACTCGGCACAGGTCTTCGCCAATCACCATTTCTATTCCATTGACATTCGATAGCTGTAATCTTACCTATTTTCCCATTCTGAATTAAATCTACAAGATGGGTATACAATCTAGAGCTATGGTATTGGTGGCCAGTCTGAAAAATATTTTTTGATTGTGAAGCTTTTTTAATCAAACTTTCAATGGATTCATATCCCTTAACCATAGTTTTCTCGCAGTAAACATGTTTTCCGGCATCCAAAGCGTCAAGAGCTATATGGGAGTGCTCACTAAATGGAGTGGCAATCAAAACTGCATCTATTTTTTTATCATTCAACAGCGCTGTATAATCTGAATATGCCTTTGCCTTGCCCTCGACTTTTTTCAATGCACTTTCCAATCTAAAAGGCAGTACATCGCAACAAGCGGAGACATTTAGACCTTCAATTTTATTTATAATTGGAATCAGTCCACCACCACGGTCTCCAGTGCCAATAACACCAATATTTATACTATCTTCTTTTGATGGATGGAGTACTCCGGCATTCATCGCAGACACTCCTGCTATGGCCAACCCCGTTTTGGACACAAAATCTCTTCGTTTCATCTCTTAAAGTTTAGGCTCCCAACCTTTTGCATATTCCCGTTTCCAACTTTTCGTCATAATTGTATCATCATTGACCACTCTTCCGGTCTTTGTATCCACTTCCAGTGTGTGCCCGGCGTCTTGCGCCATATTTCCCAAGTGGCACAACATGGTTGAGATACTGGCGTCATTGATGTCAGCATACAGAGATTCATCTTTTCTAATGGCATTGAAAAAATTACCTACATGATCTACATCCAATCCACCTATTCCCTGTGTATTGGTGGTTGCACTTTGGTTCGTCTCAAACTCCATCCTGACCGGATTGCCCGCCAAATCGTATAATTTGTAAAAATTTCTATCGAGTTGAATACTTCCCTTGCTTCCATAAATTGTAACTCCCCTTCCCGGGCGTTCTGGTTTCATGATACCTCTACTATGTCCGGTCCAAGTAATAAATTTATTGCCTGGAAAGGAATAGGTCACCTGCTGATTGTCTACAAATTCCCAATCATCATTATAGGTATATTTTCCGCCAAAAGAGGTCACACTCTCTGGAAGATCCACTCCTAGCGCCCATCGACAAATATCAATCTCATGGGTACCATTATTATGAATTTCCCCTGTTCCCCATGTCCGGAACCAATGCCAATTATAGGGATGTACATTGTCTCTATAATCCTCCCGTGGCGCCGGTCCTTGCCAAAGGTCCCAATCCAAAGTTTTGGGTACGTTTATTTTATTCCCTTTTCCAATAGAACCTCGGTTATTGGAATAATAGGCTTCCCCCTTGTATACTTCTCCAATAATTCCGTTTCTGATATCCGTTATGGCCGAGGCAGATGTCCTAGCTGATCTTTGCTGGTTTCCCATCTGCACTTTTTTGCCATATTTATTTTGCGCAGCGACCAACAGTTCATTTTCATGTGGATTATGACTGCATGGTTTTTCAACATAAACGTGTTTTCCTGCCTGCATAGCCATAATGGACATGGGGGCATGCCAATGTTCTGGAGTAGCTATAAAGACGGCATCAACGTCTTTATCTTCTAAGATTTTTCTAAAATCTTTTTCAACTTTGGGAACATAACCAATATTATCTTGACACCAAGTATTGTGTTCTTCAATAATTTTGTCATCTACATCACAGCTATACAGAATTCTAGCATTTGGATCTTGATGAATTGCGATGCAATGTGCTTTGGCTCGACTTCTAACTCCAATGACAGCAACACCAAGACGGTCGTTAGCTCCCAAAATGTTAGTGTACGCGGTGTTAGGCAGTATCATTCCACTTAAGGCTAAACCTGTAGTCCCCGCTGTTGTCTTTTTAATAAAATTTCTTCTCGTACCCATTATTTTAGGTTTAAAGTTGTTTGATTTTTATATTTCTGAAAGCCACCTTATCTCCATGGTCCTGAAGTAGAATATTTCCTTTGTCTGCTTCTCCAAATTGAGGCCATGTCACATACTTGCTCTCTGAGACCAATTTTCGGTATTCGTCACTTTTACGTTCATATTCCAATACCTTGATTCCATTCAACCAGTGCTCCACATGGTTGTTATTTGAAATGATGCGTGCCGCATTCCATTCTCCAATGGGCTTTACATATTTTGCAGTATCTGCTTGAATGAGGTCATAAAGTGATGCCAGGGTTCGGCTGCCTGCATGATTACCCAATTTGGCATCTGGATGGCGTTCATCGTCCAAAATTTGGAATTCAAGTCCTATGGAAGATCCAGCACCCTTATTCAAATCGGTATTCACATAATATTTGATGCCGCTATTGGCTCCTTCCGTAATCCTAAATTCAAGTTTAAGTTCAAAATTGTCATATTGTGTTTCCGTGACTATATCACCACCAGCTTCGGATTCTCCGCCTCCAGAGGCAAGAACGGTCAATTCGCCATTTTCAATTGTCCATCCTGATTCTGGAAAATGGTCCAGTTTTGCTCCGCGCCAACCCGTAGTTGTCTCACCATCCCAAAGCATAGTCCACCCTTCATTTTGCTCGTGTTCGGTGAGTCTATTTTTCGTAATTACAGGTTGCAGCAGGGATTTTGTGCTATACTTTTTCAAATCTTCGGTAAGAATCCGAATATTTTTCCAACGTATTTCAGTTCCTGCTTCCTGTTTTTCGCCTATACTGTGGACCTGCAAACCAATAAACCCGGATGCAGTAGCATCATCAATTACATATGCCGCTGGCACATTATTAATCCAAGTTTTTATAGTATCACCAATAGCTTCTATCCGATAATGGTTCCATTCATTTTGCTTGAAAGCCTTTTGAGCTGCACTGTTTTTGGATAATGGATTCAGCCACCCTCTGCGGCCTTCTTCATAAATTCCGGCGCTCCAAGCTCGTTCTGATGGGTCAATCTCTATTTGATAGCCATGTACACGCCCATTGTAATAATCAGGGATACTGTTACTCCGTATTTGAATTCCTGAATTCATTGTAGAATCCACCAGATAATCCAATTCCAAAATAAAGTCCCCATACATCTTATCGGAAGTAAGAAAGGTATTGGGCGTATCGTGCTTTGTAATCCCAACTATGGCCTCATCATTCACCGCATATTCCGCGTTACCTCCTTTTACTGTCCATCCTTTTAAGGTTTCACCATCAAAAATTGACACCCAAGGGGCATTGTCTTTAGGTTTTTGTTCACAACCTACTATCATTGTCAGCATCAAAATTATGGACAGCTGATATAGGCCTCTTTGTTTATTCTTCACTTTTATATAGTTTAAACTATTCATCTTTTGTTCTTTATACATCAAATAAATTAGGCAACCACATAGTCAATTGTGGGATATAGGTAATAAGAAATAGCGCAATGATCATCGCCAAAAACAATGGTAATAAGGGTCGTATCACTTTCTGAATTGAAGTTTTTGCCACACCGATCCCTACGAAAAGTACAGACCCGACTGGAGGAGTACATAATCCAATGCAGAGATTCAAAATCATTATGATTCCAAAATGAACCGGGTCAATTCCCAGTTTAGTGACCACAGGTAAAAAAATCGGAGTAAAAATGAGTACCGCCGGTGTTATATCCATAAAAATTCCAACAAAAAGTAAAATGGCGTTGATAATCAAAAGAACTACGAACTTGTTATCGCTAATTCCCAATAACACATCACTGGTGGCCTGAGGAATATTTTCATAAGACATCGCCCATGACATACTTATCGATGCCGCTATCAACAGCATCACAATGGCAGTGGTAATAGATGATTCCAATAAAATATTAGGTAAATTCTTGAATGAGATTTCCTTATACAGAAAACCTAAAAGCATGGAGTATAAAACGGCTATGGCAGAAGCTTCTGTTGCAGTAAATATACCGGCCACGATTCCTCCTATAACAATGAAAAGTAATAAGAGGCTTGGGAATGCACTAACAAAGGTTTTTGCAATCTCGGAAACGCCAATGCTGCCTTTTTTAGTTTTACTGGTATACCCCTTCCTTTTGGCCCATAGAAGGGCAACTATCATTAAAAATACTCCTGTTAAGATGCCAGGCACATATCCTGCGAGGAACAATGCTCCAATAGAGATTCCACCACTTGCTAAGGAGTACACAATTAAGATATTGCTTGGGGGGATGATCAATCCGGTTGTTGCTGATGTGATATTGACGGCTGCACCAAATTCTTTTGAGTATCCTTCTTTCTCCATTTCTGGACCTAGAATGCTCCCCATAGCGGATGCAGATGCCATAGCGGAACCGGCAATAGCTCCCATGAGCATGGCAGCGACTATATTTATCAACGCCAATCCTCCTGGAAGTGCCCCCACCAAGGTTTTTGCAAAAGCAATAAGCCGATGCGCCATTCCACCTTTGTTCATTAGATTGCCAGCCAATATGAAGAAAGGAATCGCCAATAGCGCAAAACTATCAAGTCCTGCTCCCATTCTTTGTGCAACTGTAGTTGTGGCTGGTAGAAAAGGAATACTCACTAGCATGGTCAATAAAGCCGAAACGGAAATACTCCAAGCAACTGGAGTTCCTATCGCCAACAAGCCCAAAAAGCTAATAATCAACACTAAAATTGGAAAATACTCCATCAAGTAGTGGGTTTTAAAATATCTGAAATCTTGTAATACATAATTAAAAATCCACTTATGGGAATCACCAAATACACATATGCCAGCGGTATCTGAAGTGCCGGTGACAGTTGGTCAAGTACGTAGGTGATATAAACCAACCTACCCCCACCAACAATCATCGCAACTAAAGCGAACAGTGCTATAATCAGTTTAACCATAATTGACAATTTCATTTGCGTTGTCTTTTTCAATTTTTGAGGGAGGACGTCTATAGCAACATGCATATCTTGACCTGCTGCATATGCAGCACCCAAGATTCCGACCCAAATCATGAGGTAACGAGCCAACTCATCAGTAAATGAGCTTGGTGTACCAACAACAAACCGCGTAAATACTTGCCACAATACATTTAATACCATCATCGCCATAATAACAATCAATGCACTACCCAGTATTTTATCTATTGCTTTTCTCATTCCCAGTTTCAGTTTACGGCTCTTATTTGTTGAATCAATGTCTGAAGGGTTTTATCACTCTGGTACTCCTCATATAATTGGTGTGTTTTTTCTGAAAAAGGAATTTTATTAGGCCTTACAATCTGTACTCCCGATTTTTGAATGGCCTCTAGAGCTTCGGCTTCGGCTTTTGCCCATAATTTCCTCTGGTAAACCACAGATGCATCCACTGCTTGCTGAAGCCAATCCTGTTCCTGTTTCGTAAGTTCATCCCAAAAATGGGTGCCGATAATCACAACGTCAGGAGAAAAGGTATGCTCGTTTAAAGAATAGTACTTGCATATTTCATAATGCTTTGATAGATAAAAGCTGGGGGGATTGTTCTCCGCTCCATCAACAACACCTTGTTGAAGTGATGTATACAATTCTCCCCAAGATATCGGTGTGGGAGAGCCTCCAAATCCTCTTACCATTTCCATAGCAGTAACACTGGGCATCACCCTGATTTTTTGACCTTTTAGGTCATCAGGGTGCCGTACGGGTATTTCCTTAGTATAAAAACTTCGGCTCCCTGCATCATAAAATCCAAGGCCTTTTAACCAATATTTTTTACCGTCATTCAGTAATTCCTGACCAATGGGGCCATCAAAGACTTTAAATGAATGTTCCCTATCCCGAAACAAGTACGGCAGTCCCAAGACTTTGGTTTTTGGTGCAAAATTTTCGAGTGTCGCTGCTGAAACCTTGGTCATGTCCAAGCTGCCAATCTGCAACAATTCCATTATCTGTCTTTCTGTTCCCAATTGCTGATTCGGGTAAATCTTTACCGAAAGTCCTCCACTAGAAAGTCTTGCCAGATCTTCACCCATTTTTACCAAAGCCTTGTGAACGGAATGGTTTATGTCCAATCCGTGAGCCAACTTAATGGTCTTTGTGGTCCTCGTCTTATTGCATCCCATAAAAAGAATGATGAAAACTACAAGGCAGAGATATTTGGACTTTATTTTAATCATTTTTAAAATTGAAGTATTCCTTTGCATTAAAATAACAGATGTCTTGAATGGTCTTTCCAATCAAATCCATGTCATTTGGCAACTCTCCATTCTGAATTTCTTCCCCAAAAAGATTACATAGTATTCTTCTAAAATATTCATGCCTTGGAAAAGACAGAAAGCTTCGAGAATCGGTAAGCATTCCAATAAAACAGCTTATCAGTCCTACATTGGATAGCGCATTCAACTGTCTGGTAATACCATCTTTTTGGTCCAAAAACCACCATCCTGAACCATATTGCACTTTCCCTTTACTAGTACCATCATTAAAATTGCCTGTCATAGCAGCGAAAACTTCGTTATCCGCTGGATTGGAATTGTATAAGATGGTCTTGGTCAATTTGTTTTTGGAATCCAACGCATCCAAAAATTGAGATAGACTTCTACCATGTGAAAAATCACCTATGGAATCCCAACCTGTGTCCGGACCCAAGGTCCTCAACATTCTGGTATTATTGTTTCGTAATGGACCCAAATGGAATTGCTGTATCCAATTGTAATCATGATAGGTCTCAGAAAGAAACAGCAAAAGAGCAGTTTCAAATTGTTTGATTTCTTTTTCAGCAAGTTGTTTTCCACTTCTTTTTTTCTTGAAAATGGCTGAAACTTCCTTATGTGTTGAAAGTTCAAAGGGTATACTTTCCAATCCATGATCCGATAAAGTACATCCATTGGTATCAAAATAAGCTATTCGTTTGGCTAAGGCTTCGCACAGCTCATCGTAAGAACTAATCTCTATGTTGGACACTTCTGACAACTTATCGATATATCCATTAAAGTTCTCAGCACCGATTAATAAAGCCTTGTCTGGTCTGAAAGAAGTACTCATCAGAAAATCTGAGTCATTTTGAGTCATTTTTTGATGGTACTCCAAAGAATCTGTTGGGTCTTCTGTGGTGCACACTACCTCAACTTTCATTTTAGCAAGTAAGGATGAACAGGAAAATTCTTTTGACCTCAACTTTTCGTTGGTTATATGGTATATACTTTGGGCGTTATTTTCATTCAATAGATCGAATACATCAAAATACCGAGCCAGTTCTAGATGTGTCCAATGGTATAATGGATTTCTTATGGTTTGCGGAACTGTTTTTACCCAGGCCATGAACTTTTCTTCGTCGGAAGCCTTTCCTGTTATAAATTTCTCACTAACTCCTGCGGTTCGCATGGCTCGCCATTTATAATGATCTCCATGAATCCAAGCCTCGGTTATAGTATTGAATTCACGATTGATGGCAATATCTTCTGGTGAAAGATGGCAGTGGTAATCTATTATGGGTAAATCTTTTGCATAGCTGTGGTACAGTTCTTCAGCAAAGCTGTTTTGCAATAAAAAATCTTTATTTATAAATGATTTTTCCATCATGATAATAAAACATAAATCAAAATTGTAATTGCTGTAAGTGCAACTCCAAAAGCATTAACAAAACGCCAAGACTTCTCTTCGCTTCCTTTTCGTTCCACGTATGCAGCTTCAGGATACATTTTTGAAACTAAAAACATAATGATAAAATTCAGTACAAATTCTATTCCCCACAGATGGATAAAATGGATATCAACATCTAAAATGAAAGTCGTCAAAATATAAAATGCGAAGCCAAAAAACAGACCTGCCTTAGCTCCCGTTTTGTTTATATTCTTAAAGAATATTCCAGCAATAATCACTGAGGAGATGGGAATAAAAAAGATACCATTAAGTTCTTGAAGCAAAAAGTACAATCCGTCCGGGGCATAGGCAACCAAAGGGGCAATGCCAATTGCAAGTACGGCAAGAATAACAGAAGTAATCTTACCGAAATGAACCAGTCTTGCATCTGAAACTTCCTTGTTAATCAGTTTTTTATAAATGTCATAACAAAATATGGTGCTCGCTGAATTGAGCACACTATTGAACGTGCTCAGCACAGCTCCTAGGACAACCGCAGCGAAAAATCCAAAAAGGTAGGTCGGTAATACCTTCTTAACCAACAGTGGATAGATTAAATCAGGAGTATTTAAATATTGGTCTTGGAAATAATAATATGCGATCAATCCTGGCAACACGATAATCAAAGGGACAAACAGCTTAAGTATTCCTGTATAAATGAGGCCCTTTTGTGCTTCTACCAAATTTTTAGCACCAAAAGCTCTTTGTATGATAGCCTGATTCATTCCCCAGAAATATAATTGGTTAATCATTAAACCGGTGAACAGCGTTGAAAAGGGCATTACAGAATCTTCACTTCCTACAATATCGAACTTGTCAGGTGCAAAATCATACACTGTTCCCAAACCGCTAAGAATGTTCCCATCTCCGATTTGATATAATGCAATGGCTGGAATTAACAGTCCTCCTAGCAAAAGTCCTAATCCGTTTAAACTATCAGAATAGGCCACTGCTTTCAATCCACCAAAAATGGCATACATAGAGCCAATAATACCTATCACAAACACGGTAAAAAGCATCGCTCTTTCTTTTCCAATCCCGAACATTGTGGAAAAGTCAAAAACACTTTCAATATTGATAGCTCCAGAATAAAGAACTATTGGCAATAGCGTTATTACAAAGGATAGCATTAAGAGGAATGCAACAATGGACCTCGTAAGGCCATCATATCTTTCTTCTAAAAATTGCGGAATGGTGGCCAATCCCATTTTAATGAACTTGGGAATAAAAAATATAGCTGCGATTACCAATGCAATTGCCGATGTTACTTCCCATGCAATTACGATTATACCATTCTTATAGGAACTGCCGTTCATTCCTATTAGATGTTCTGTAGAAATATTGGTCAGAATCATTGACCCTGCAATAATGGGACCTGTAAGACTTTTGCCAGCCAAGAAGTATCCTTTGGCGGACTTAAAGTTGTCTTTTCGTAATCTATACGTGGTATAGACAATTACGAAAAGGGTGAATCCAAAAAAGCCTATATATGTGGCCAGCATTGTATTGGATAGTTAGGTTAAAAAGCTAGAATCTCAATTTTTCAGGTAAATACTTTGCCACTAGATCTTCATAATATGGTTTTAGAGTGTTAACATCTGGTGGTACAGGGGCCTTTGAATACAGGTCATACGGATTGAATTTTTTCACCCACTCGAACATTTTATGGTCATGTTCACTCATAAGATGGTCGTAAGCGTTTTCACGATGCTGTGCATAGAATGAATGGTATCGAATCATATATAGTGCAGGTTCTGGTAAATAGTCTTTCATGATTTGATAGAGATATTCATCGTGCCCCCAACTCATTTTGACATTATCCAAGCCACAATTTTCTTCGTAAATCCCATATTTATGGTTATATCGATCATCGATAGAATCCATGTTTGTTTCGAAAAATTCTGGATATACAATTTTATCTGAGAACTCGCATCCAACAGGGAAGGTATCTCCGACGACGGCCCACTGCGGTTCTCCGAACAGGCATAGTACCTTACCTACATCATGCAAGAAACCGGTCAACACAAACCAATCCGGATGGCCATCAGCTCGAATAGCTTCACTAGTCTGCAAAAGGTGTTGTAATTGGTCCAGATCTATATCGGGATCGCTATCATCTATCAAAGTGTTAAGGAAGTCGACAGCTTCCCAAAGTGACATTTCTTTTTTATCAAACTTCAAAAACTCATTTTCCTTTTTGCAGACAAAATCATAGTTCTGATACTGGTGGTTAAGCTTATAAAATTCCCGAACGGTATCTACCCTATCTGAATTTTGATAATCCCTAAATTCTTCCTTTTCCTTTTTTGGTGTATCAGGGTCAGGATAACGTTTTAGCACATCATCTTCCCAATGCTCCAAAGATTCCAAAGGGTTGTTTTTATCCATCTTTTTCATGTTCGATAGTTTTTTTGAATTTTATTGGTTCCATATAGATTTGGCTATACCCATTTCCAATCCTCTAAGCTCCGCCAACCCCCTTAATCTTCCAATACAGGAATATCCGGGGTTTGTTTTTTTCTTAAGGTCATCTATCATTTGGTGTCCGTGATCAGGTCTCATCGGTATTTCAATGTCTTTTCGACCTTCATTCATGCGTCTCTGCTGTTCCAAAAGCACCAATTTTATTATTTCATGCATATCCGAATCTCCATCCAAATGATCGGCTTCGTAAAAATCTCCTTTTTTCGTCCGCCTGGTATTTCTAAAATGCAGAAAATGAACACGATACGCAAATTTTTTAAAGATTTGTGACAAATTATTGTCTTCCCGAACTCCTAAAGACCCTGTGCAGAAAGTTATACCGTTATGTATCGACGGAATCTTATCAAACAGATATTGATAATCATCCTCCGTGCTTAAAATTCTGGGCAATCCCAAAATCGAAAAAGGAGGGTCATCCGGATGGGCACAAAGAAGTACATCGACTTCTTCGGCAACAGGAACGATTTCTGAGAGGAAATAAACCAAATGCTCCTGTAATTTTGATTTTGAGATTCCCTCATAGGTGTCCAAAACGGCTTGAAAGTTTTCCAAAGAGTACCCCTCTTCTGCCCCGGGCAGTCCAGCTAAAATGTTTTGGGTCAGCTTGGCAATATCTTTGTCACTCATCACATCAAATGCGGATTTTGCATCTGCTTGTTCCTCTATAGAATATTCCTTTTCCGCTTCAGATCTCTTCAATACAAATAAATCAAACGCAGTAAAAACGTCCTTTTCAAAAAGCAAGGCCTTAGATCCATCCGGCATTTCATAATCCAGTGAAGTGCGTGTCCAATCCAAAACGGGCATAAAATTGTAACAGACTATTTTTATTCCACAACTTGCCAAATTTCTAATGCTATCCTTATAGTTTTCAATGAATTGCTGAAAGTTTCCTTTTTGGGTTTTAATATCTTCATGGACAGGTACGGATTCAACAACCGTCCATTCCAATCCTTGCGATTCTATAATTTCCTTCCGCTTTCTGATTTCAAAAATTGGCCAAACCTCTCCATTAGTGATATGGTGCAATGCGGTAACTATGCCTGTGGCTCCAGTTTGTTTAACATCTTGAAGCGATATGGGGTCATCTGGACCATACCATCTCCACGTTTGTTTCATTCTTAACTCTTTCATACCCCACTAAAAATGTTGAACCCTCCATCAATAGGAATTACAGCTCCCGTAACAAATTTTGATGCATCACTGCACAGAAAATGTAAAGCGCCGTTAAGCTCATCCGGTTCCCCAAATCTGCCCATGGGTGTGTTTCTAATGATGTCAGCCCCACGTTCAGTGTATGTTCCATCTTCATTCAGCAGTAGGCTTCTGTTTTGATTTCCGATAAAGAAACCAGGAGCGATTGCATTTACCCTTATGCCATCATTAAACTTTGTGGCCATTTCCACAGCCATCCATTTTGTGAAATTTTCCATGGCAGCCTTGGATGCAGAATACCCCGCAATTCGAGTAAGTACGCGTGGTACAGCCATAGAAGAATAGTTTATGATCGTTCCAGAGCCTTGGTCGGCCATCACTTTTCCGAATACCAAAGAGGGAATTACCGTTCCGTTCAGGTTCAATTCCGTAACCTGGTTGAAATCATCTAATTCTATATCAAAGATGGTTTGATTCGGTTGTATGGTAGCGCCGGGTAAATTTCCTCCTGCAACATTAAGAAGGATATCAAGTCTTCCAAATTTTTCCAGAACAACATCACGAACAGCTTCCATTGATGATTTTGACAATACATTTCCTTCCAACAATACTACTTCACCCCCGCTATTGCGAATAGAACTTACCAGCTCAGTACCGTTCTGTTTATTCGTTGTGAGTAGCGCCAACTTAACACCTGAAAGGGCTAGGCTCTGGGCTGCTTCGCTTCCCAAAACCCCAGTTCCTCCTGTTATCACGGCTACCTTATTTTTTAAGTTGAACATGGTTTTCAAAACCTCGTATTACGTATTTTTAGTTATTTTCGTGTGCGCACACGTTAAAAATATAAATTCATCTCACATAATACAAATCTTAGGCCTGGAAAATCACTGAAGGTTGTATATTAACAACTTTGTTCAACGCATGATAACGATTAAGGAAATAGCAAAACTTGCCAATGTGTCCCCTGGAACGGTAGACAGAGTGATACATAACAGACCCGGTGTTTCTGAGAAAACAGCACAACGGATACGGGAAATTTTAAAGGAGCATGATTTTAAAGTTAACCGAATCGCTCAATCGTTGGCTTTAAAAAAGAAGTTTACCATCGCCGTTATGCTTCCGGGCTATGATGAAGAGAATCAATTTTGGAAATCACCACTTGAAGGCATTCATAAGGCTGGAGAAGAGGCTATGAGTTTTGGAATTGATGTTAAAACATTCGCTTTTGACCAAAAAAGCCCAAAATCCTATGTGGACTCGTTCGGTCTTCTTTTGAAAACCAATCCTCAAGGTGTTGTTCTCGTTCCCACTTTTAAAAAAGAGACTAAGGAACTTACCCAGATATTGTTGGAAAAAGAGATTCCGTTCATTTTTTTAAATATTGCCTTGGAGGGTCATGACAATCTTTGTTTTGTTGGACAAGATTCATTCAAAAGTGGCTACCTGGCAGCTAAGCTGATGCAGCTCTGTCTAAACGAGAATGACGACATCCTTACGGTTCACTCAAGATCGAACCTTTCCAACGTCAATAATATATCAAAACGGATTAAAGGTTTTGAACATTATTTCAAAGCGCTAAAACTGAAAAATACCAACCACAAAATTGAGATAGAGGATTTTTGGGATGCCAAAAAGTTCCGAGATAAAATTACTTCGCTACCACAGGAAGGCAATGAAATTAAAGGAATCTTTGTGCCTAATAGTAGAGCACACATTATTGCCAAGCACATCGAGGATTTCGGAAATAAAATTCCCTATTTAATTGGTTTTGATATTACCGAGCACAATTCGAATGCACTGGCAGATGGTAAAATCACCTTTCTAATCTCACAAAAACCGTTTCAACAGGGGTACCAATCAGTTAGCGGTCTTTCGAAATTCTTGTTATACAATACACCACTTCAACCCGATATTTTATCTCCTATTGAGATTATCACCAAGGAAAATTTGCCGAATGGACAACAAAAGGATTATACCATTTTTCCTAGCTTGTAGAATATCATATTCTGGCCATATACTGCCCACCACATATCGAGCCCAAATTACAAGTGAAAATGCGGCTCAAATAGGAAAATGACATCATGAAGTATTTCGTTCCTGTCTCATAAACTCTCTTGGGGTCATATGTACTTGTTTTTTAAACGCTGCATTGAAACTTGACTTCGATTTGAAACCGGCCTGATTAGCGATTGCCTCAATAGTTAGATTTCTACTACTTAGGTCTTTCAATCTTTCCTTAACTTCTTTTACCCTATAGTGATTAACAAAGTCATAAAAATTTTTACCCAAAACGTTATTGAGAACCATACTCAGTTGTTTTGGATTCAACTCTAACGCATTTGCCAAAGTGTCTAGACTCAGATTGACATCTGTATATAACTTCTGATCCTCCATTAAAGAATGGAGTTCATTTTTCAAATGCGAAAGAACCTCAGTTGTCATTGAGTGATTTCCATTGAACCGGTTAATTTTTTTATGGAGTAAAAAGAATTTTGAATTAGAAAAAATTTCAATTCCCAGCCATAATAGGACCATTCCGAAAATCAGCCATAGCGGGTTATAAGAAACCGTGGCCACTCCAAAATCATATATCCAAAAATTTAAAAAGATAATGACGGCCCAAGACAGAAACAACATTGTTAATCCAGATAGGAAACGGAATATCCATGTGGTTAATTTGATATTTTTGATTACGTTCTCAGTCTTCCATTGTTTAAAACAACGATAAGCTTGAAACACATAGATTAAGCCCAGGAAAACTGAAAGAAATTGTTCGAAATGGGATAATCGAACCTCAAAAGGAGAAAACATAAATAGTTGCTTGGTAGCTTCAGGTGCTAGCAACAGTATTGTATAATATAGGAACATTACTCCGCCAGGCAAAAAATGAAGCCAGTAGTATTTGTTCCATTTAAAAGAGTTCACAGTTAAACTTTTTATATAGAAAAAAACCAGAGGGCCCAACATTAAAATGAATGAAATGGGAGTAAATAAGCTTTTGTAAGAATTGGTCAAACCATAGTTTACACCGTATAACTGATTCTTAAAACCATAAAGGGATAGAATCAAAATAACACTGGCAAGAAATACATTCAAAGACCTCCTGCGTACACTGCTGATCAAGAAGAAAAGAGATAACAAAATACCAATTGCAAATACCGGATATATCAACTTGGTATAAACCTGACCTAGCATACCCGTTTCCAAAAAAGGTGAAAGTTCCTCATCTATCTTTTTGCTAAATCCAATCGGACTTTCCACCAACTGCATGCTACATCTAGGACACAAACCTTCTTCATGAAATAATAGTCCATCATGGTCACAGCCGCAAGGAGGACATCTATAAACAACTGTCTTTTCGGCACTCACGTCTTCTTTTTGAAAGCCATACGCCCCTAAAAGCGTAATCATAAAACAAACAAAAAACAGTTTCATATTAGTTTCATTCCTTATTGGACCAATGATTATAAAAATACCAAATAGAGTTCTAAAGTTCCTGTTAATTATCCACAACTAAGTTGACATCTAGGTTAAAAGCTTCTTTTAATGGAAAGAAATGTACGTTTGGAAGAATTCATACAAAATGACTCCGGACCTAGACCGCTAAAGGTGCTTGTTAGGAATAATTTTATGATGCTTTTTCTAGACAAGTCAGCAAACGCTTCATGTGAAAACTTGACGGTTTTTAAATTATAAATTTCAATTTAACCCATGCATATGCGTATTTCAATGTTCTTATTAATGTTCTGGCTTGGATTCCAATTTGGATTCGGGCAAGTTTGGTCACCAGATGGTAATAAAATCGCCTTTTTCTATATTCATACCATCGAAGATATCTATACGGTAAACATTGATGGTACTAATTTCAAGATTCTTGAAGGGCACCCTGAACGGGATTTCGCTCCTCGCTGGTCACCTGATGGAAAACATATAATTTTCACATCCGTACGTGATGGACATCATGAAATATACCGTTTCAATAAACAGGGTGAGCGATTGGAAAAACTTACCGAAAGTGACCATAACAGTGAAGATGGCGATTATTCTCCAAACGGGAAACATATCGTATTTAGTAGTAACAGAACTGGCAACCAAGAACTTTATATAATGGATAATGATGGTTCAAACCTAAAACAGCTCACCCACACCGAGGCATTGGAGAGTACTCCCCGTTGGTCGCCAGATGGTTCTAAAATTCTTTTTAGACATCAGATAAGTGAAGAGGCCGAAGCAGAACTCTATACCCTTACCATAGGGAGCGGTAAATTAATGCGGCTAACCAATAGTCCTGAAGGAGAATTCCATCAAAGTTGGTCTTCAGATGGCAAGCAGATTTGTTATATAAAAGTTGTAAATGGGATTTTCGAAGTCCATGTCATGCCATCAGAGGGCGGGGAAAGTCATAAATTAGTTAGTAAAAGTGGTTATCAAGCTTTCTATCCAAATTGGTCTCCAGACAACAAGCACATCGCCTTTACACGTGATGTTACTGAAGGAACTCAAGAGGGGTTGCCGGCTCTTTTTGTAGTTGACATGAAAGGAGAAGAAAAACTAATATCAAGTGGGAATAGTTTTTAATTCATCGATACATCAGCAAGGATCGAAAAATCAATCCTTCAATTCATCGAAAATTGTTTGGTAATCACTCGCCAGCCCGTTTCAAATTTATACAAAGTGAGGTAGTCAACATATTTTAACTCCTCCTCTTCATAAAGAATCAACTTTACCACTGCAGTATGGCCCTCGTAATCTATCTGCGCAAATTCCCATGTGGTCGACTTTAAAGGAAGGTTTCTTTTGCGAACACTTTTAGTATCTTCTAGCCATTCTGATCGCGTCCTAGTATAAAAAGTTCCTTTGTAGAGCACATTCATTCGGAATTCTTCATGAGAACCTTCTTTAATCTTATCAAGATTCCCTTCTAGGTATAAAGGCTCTATATCACACTCTACAATCAGTTTTTGAAGATCATCTTTGGTAGGGTTCTCTTGCCCAAGCAAAGTATGAACCGTTACAGAAAAGAATAAGACAAATTGAGGGAAAAACGACTTACCTATTATGGACATTAAATTTAATGGATGATCCTTTCTTGGTATTTTCAGTTGCTTTCAAAATGTACGAATACTTCTATCAGCACATGAAATGAGGTGGATTTATGAAACCGAATGGCCTCGGATTGAACAGTAATCTCTAACTTTATTTGCCTGCGGAATTACTCAAACCATCTATGAAATACTGGAAAAGAATTTTTTATCAACTGCTGCTATTTATTCCTACATTTTTGTTTTTAGGTCTTCATTGTCTATTCGCACAAGCTTCGGATTATTTTCCCAAATCCGATTGGCGTATTGCCAGTCCAAAGGATCATAATATGGACCAGAACAGGATAGAGGAGTTTGTGGCGCAATTAAAGACTGGGAAAGTCCAAAAACCCATAAGCTCTTTTTTGATTGTGAAAAACGGTTATTTAGTCGTTAATGAAACCTTTGGAAGTTATAACGGTACACCACATACTTTGCAATCAGTTACCAAGAGTATTACATCTACCTTGGTCGGGGCGGCTATCCAGAATGGGTTTATTTCCAATCTTGATCAAAAGGTGATCTCTTTTTTTCCAGAATACAAGCAAATTGACCACCTGGATGCCCGAAAGAAAGCTATGACCTTGGAACATGCACTAACCATGCGAACAGGACAGGCATGGACGGGAGAACGTCATCTAGATCCTTTGAATCGATATCAAGGAGATAGAATGAAATATGTGCTGGATTATACAATGGAAACTCAGCCAGGTAAAGTATGGTACTACAATAGTGGCATAGCGATATTAATGGGAGGGCTTTTAAAAAACGTAACAGGGATGTCGACACAAGATTTTGCTCTGCGGTATCTTTTTGACCCTCTGCATATTGAAGATGCAAAATGGAGATGGAGTCACAAGGGAATACCACATACCGGTGGTGGCCTTTTTCTTAAACCAACCGATTTGGCAAAAATTGGATATCTGTATCTAAGAAACGGACGATGGAACGGAAAACAAATATTACCAGAGTGGTGGGTAGAAAAAGCAACGCAAAGGCACGTGCCTGATACGGAAAATATTGCTGGTATTTCCAAAATCAGTTATGGATATATGTGGTGGTTGATGAACATGGATAAAAAGAGTAAATCCAGTGAATCACCCGAAATTTATATGGCTTACGGGCATTGGGGTCAGTTTATTTTTGTGATTCCAAATTATGATATGATAGTTGTTTTCACTAACGACAGCTCCGCCTCGTATTCAGACGAAATCCGACCTATTTCGTTGCTCTATGATTACGTGTTGCCAGCGATTCTGAAATAGTGGCTAAATAATCAGTATTGACTTAAAAACTAATTTAAGAATGATAAGATAGCACCGTGATTTATGAATTTAATTTTAAAAAATTCCAACGGTGATTGCTGCTAATATAAATCGAGAAAAGAAAATCAATCAAAAAGGGAAGTTTATGAAAAAAGTAGTGTTTATTGCTGTAGCAGCGCTAATGGCTGCTTGCCAAGCCAATAAAACAGAACTTGTAGGGCATATTAGCAGACCAGATATTTCCCCTGACGGTAGTAAAATAGTTTTTGTTTACATAAAAGATGAGTCTAAAGGGGCCAGGGAAATTTATTCTGCGGATATAAACGGTGAAAACGTAGAACGGTTAACCCATTTTCCAAAAGCACAAATAAAAAAAGGTCCAGTCTGGTCACCCAATGGCAAAAAGATAGCCTTTCATGCGGACATCAATGATGGTGCCCAGATCTTTGTAATGGATGCTAATGGCAAAAATTTGAACCAACTTACAGATTTGAGTGGTTATAATGTAGAACCCCATTGGTCCCCTGATGGAAATCATATTATTTTTAATTCAATCCCCGAAGCAGGCAAAGTTAAAATGATGATGATAGATTTAGATGGGTCTAATGTTAAACAGCTATATAACCCAGACGGACAGAATTGGTATCCTAGAATGAATAATAGAAATGAGATTATTTTTACATCTGACTTTGATCATGAGAACTATTATGATATTTATATCATGAATCTAGACGGTTCAAACATTCGACAATTGACCTCAGTAAAGGCCATCAATTGGTTTCCTGAATATTCCCCAGACGAGGACAAAATAGTATTCCATTCAAATCGAGATGATCCGGAATTGAGCGATGCAGGGGACTATAATCTGTATATCATTAATACGGAAGGAAATCAACTTCGGAGAATTACTGATTTACCAGGGCAAGAGCTCCATGCCAAATGGCACCCTTCGGGAGATCAACTAATCTTTGGATGGTATAACAATGGTTCAAAAGGACTTCACACTTTGGATATTTCCACTGGTGAGATTAAAAAAATTAATCTCTTTTACTAAAACCAGAATTGTAATTATAAGAAATTTCACGAGTAATTAATGGTATTTAGATTTACACCAGTCTAAGGTAATACGTAAGTTGAAAAGGCTGCACAACTCAAGAATGTCCACTTAGAAAGATTCGAACAAATCCCTTTAGTTCTGTACCAGACCCTAAATGATTAAGCTAACCTTTAGTATCCAAATAGCAACAATATTGTTATTTCTAAAAATTAAGATCAGCCTGGCCTATTAATCCAGTAAGCAAGGCAAAACGTCCGGATAGATGTCATCGTACAAAGTGTCCCAGTAGCATAAACCTTTCGATACCAACTACTCATATATTGTTTTGAAATTCATCAATCACTTTTCAAAACTATGGTCCGTTTATTTACTCTGTTGGCTTCATTCCCAATATTTGCTTTGGGACAAATTCAAGAAAAAGCAGCATATCAAATCAAAGAAATTAAAGATCAAGAAGTTAGAATCGATGCATACTTGAACGAGGCATTCTGGACCCAAGCTGACACCTTACTTCTAGGTTACGAAACTCATCCCGGAAATAATAACAAAGCCGAAGTGACAACTATCCTTAGATTGGCTTACGACAAGAATTATTTTTACTTCTCCTTTGAAGCCAAAGACCCCAACCCAGAAAATATACGTGCTGTATTGAACGATAGGGATAAACTAGATGACAATGATACGGTCTCGTTATTTTTGGATCCTTTTAATGATTCTAGACGTGCATTTTTCTTTACAACTAATCCTTTGGGAATACAACAAGATGGACTCTTTGAAGAGCAATCTGAAGATGGGGATCTAAGCTGGGACGCCATTTGGAAATCTTCTGGTAGGGTTACAGCTAATGGATATATTGTAGAAGGTGCAATTCCTTTTAAATCCTTACGCTTTCCAGGTACAGATAATATTCAAACTTGGAGATTCTTTGGTGTTCGATCTTACCCAAGAAGTTTGCTCAAGTCATTTCATTCCATGCCCATTGATCAAGGCGATAATTGTCAGCTTTGTCAAGCAAATTTACTTAGTGGACTTCAAGGAATAAAGCCTGGAACGAATCTGGAATTTGTTCCAACACTAACGGTCAGTAGATTTGATGAAAGAAAAAATGACTCAGAAAAGCCCTTGGAGAAAGGTAAAGTAGATAATAACATAGGGCTTGATGCCAGATGGGGCATTACAACGGATCTAACTTTAAATCTTGCTTTAAACCCTGATTTTTCTCAAGTGGAGGCAGATGATGCCCAATTGGATGTTAACAACCGGTTTACACTCCAATTTCCTGAAAAACGCCCTTTTTTTCTAGAGGGTGCCGATTTTTTTAATACCCCCTTGCAAGTATTTTTTAGTCGAACAATTACCGATCCACTATACGGAGTGAAAATAACCGGTAAAATCAACAAAAATGCTTTAGGAATTCTCGTTGCAAGAGACCGCATTAACAATCTTGTTCTACCAGGCTTTCAAAGCTCAGAGACCTCATCTACTGACCAGCAGGTAACAAATATCATTGGGCGGTACCGAAGGGATATCGGCAAGAAAACAAATGTAGGGCTATTGTTCACCAATAGGGAAACCGAGGAATATTTTAATAGATTGGGGAGTGTTGACTTCTTTAGCAGACCATGGAAGCCCTTGACATTGAGAGCGCAATATGCATACACCGAAACGCAATATGACAGTCTTTTGGTGGCAGCAAATGGAATCTCAGATTCCCGTTTAAGCGGGAAGTCGATAAACTTTCAAGCCACCTTTGAAACGCGCAATTGGGAGACAGTTTTTATCTATGAAAATAGGTCTAAAGGTTTTCGAGCTGATGCAGGATTTGTCCCTCAGGTAGATTATAGACGGTATCGAGCATATATTGAAAGGAGGTTTTGGGCCCAAGAGGGAGGTTGGTATAGCAATATTGGCTGGAATGTTGGGGGCTTTAGAAGAGAATCTACCAGAAGTATTCTTGATCTAGAGGGTATATGGACCAGCGCTTATTTCAACGGCCCTTTGCAATTAAATTATTGGATAAATCCAGATATAATTTGGCAACAGTCAAATGGAGAAACGTTTAAACTCATCAATTTATGGACCGGCTTCGATATTCAACCATTAGGAAATCTTGGTATAAATGGTTGGATAAATTTTGGGGGCGCGGTTGATTTTGAAAACACCCGAAAAGCTGACAAGTTTCAATTTCGACTTGAATCTGATATCCGCATCGGAAAACACATAGATATGACTTTTAATCATCGATTACTAAAACTACATCTTTCAGGTGAAAACATATTTGCGGCCAATCTATCACAAATTCAAGCAGCTTATAACTTTAATCCAAGATTATTTTTTAGAATAATTATGCAGTATAGGCATACAATTCGCAACCCTGACCTGTTTATAGATAGTGAAATCAACCGTTTGGATAAATCGGTATTTGCACAACTTTTATTATCGTATAAGTTAAACCCGCAATCTGTAATATTTTTAGGATATGTAGACAACCACAATGGTTTTACAAGCAACGAGCCATTTGAGGATATTTCATTAAGACAAATCAATCAAACCCTATTTCTTAAAATTGGCTATGCGTGGAGACCCTGAATTCGAAGATGTTATTTATTGTTAATTTGATAATATTCTTCGGTTATTGGTTTTTTGAAAAGTGGAATTCTGAAAGACGCTGATTTACATCAACCGTATAGATGTCCAGATTACCCTTGTTGGCTGAAAATATAACTTTTTCGCTATCAGCTGACCAAGTTATCCCATATTCCTTCTCAGGTGTTTTGGTGAGTCGTCTAGCTTCTTTTCCTTCTACAGGAATCACATATAAATCATATGAATTTTCATCGTTTAAATTAGATGAAAATACTATGTTTCTTCCGTCGGGTGAGATTATCGGCCACTCTCCCCCTCCGGTGGAATTGGTTATTTCTTGATATTCCCCTCCGCTTGCAGATATTTTATACAATTTCTGTGTGCCTTCAAAATCGCCAAAAAAGAATACAGTCTTTCCATCGGACGAAACGCTTGATGGAAACAAGGTAGCATTGTCATCCCCAACCAAAGGTTTTGTAATACTCGAACTTATCTCGTGAGTCCAAATGTCATAAAACTTATAGCTGGTGTTTACATCGTAGGCAAAAACGAGATGGTCTGCATCAATCCAACAATAATTTTTGATTCCACCGATTGTGGTAATAGTCCGTCTATTTGAACCGTCCTTTTCCATAATCCAAATATTGTTCGTATCCGAAGCTCCACCACTAATTTGAATAAAAGCTATTTGACCATTGGAATTTGGCACCCATGTAGGGTTGATATCAAGATAATGTTCTTCTTGCGGAGGGATAATGATGTCCTCACCAGTTTGAATGTTTCTAACTACGATGTTATGTTGATCATTGAATAGAATGTATTCCCCCTTAGCATCAATCTGGGCGTCCATTTCATAATTGTTAGAACGGTCTGGCATCACCATTTGAATTGAAGTATCTTTCAAGGAAACGGAATACAAACGGTCCTTTTCTTTCTTACCGACAAATGCCAATCTATTATCATTAGGGGACCAATTCAAAGGATTCCATTCCACAATTACTTCATCCTTGAGAAATAGACTTTTTTCTGATTTTGATTCTCGGTCATAAATCTTTATTTCATTCGATTTATCCCAAGAAAAATAGGCAATTAGGCTATCATTATAGTTCATGGCAGGACCAAATTCTTCAATTTCGCGATCGGTTACCCTCACCAGTCCTGTTTCAGACCCGTCCGTAATCCAAACATCAGTCATTTCACCGTTCCATGTGCTATAAAAGTATACTTCGAATTTTGTGCGGGACCATCTTGGGTGCCATTCAAATCCAGATTCATCGCTTACCAATGGTGTTATTTCTCCTGTTTTTAAATTGATTGCTTGCAGGTGCGGAAAGTCGGACCCTCTGGAATAAAACCCAATGTATGTTCCATTGGGTGAAAAGCCAAAGTTCGTTTCATTTCCTTCCATATCCGTTAATTGTTTGAATTCCTTGGATACTAGATCAAATAACCACAAGTCCCCATCATGGTCAAAATCCATAACAAGAGTATTATTGTCAGGTGACCACTTGGCCCCAGAAGCTTTTTGTTTTTCATCACTGATGGTTACAATCTTTTTATCAAATAATTTAAATAATCTGACACTCGGGACCCCATTAAAGTATGATGTAAAAGAAAGAAATCTGCTGTCGGGTGACCATTCGATGTCATCGTATTTGTTAACCGAATCTGTTACCGCCACTTTTTTCTTTTCCTGGAAATCGTAAATTACAATATCCTCTTTGCCATATTCTGTCGAGATATAAGCAATATACCTGCCGTCATTTGAGAATTTAGGGCTGTGTTGGTCCCCTAATTCTGTTGTCAACTGATTTAAATTTTGCACTTCTGAATTGGAAGTTCGATTCGTCAACTTGTGTTCACAAGACCAACAAATGATACCTATCACCAGTAAGAGTTGAATTAATCTTTTCATGACACGTGATTTTAGCTAAAATAACATGAGGAAAAGATCAGTGCTCAAAGAAGGGAGCTAAAGTCGTGTGAATTCCTTAATTCGTACACAGTATTGAGTTTAAAGCTCCAGATTCTCGATAGTGGATTGAGTAATTTATCGCCTTAAAAAAATATAATCTTCAGGTGTTTGCAAATAAAAAACCCCAGTAAAACTGAGGTTTGGAAAGTGGAAGTGTGATCGCAGCAGGATTCGAACCTGCGACCGTCTGCTTAGAAGGCAGATGCTCTATCCAGCTGAGCTATGCGACCATAATAATCTAAATTAAAAAGCCGAATCGTAAGGATTCGGCTTTCGTCGGGGTGGCAGGATTCGAACCTGCGACCTCCGCGTCCCAAACGCGGCGCGATAACCGGGCTACGCTACACCCCGAATGATTATCTATTTAGTCTATAAGAAAAATTGCGGAGAGAATGGGACTCGAACCCATGCGACACTTACGCGTCGACAGATTAGCAATCTGCTCCGTTACCACTCCGGCACCTCTCCTAACATTTTATTATGAACGTACATTTTGAAAATGCGGATGCAAATGTACCTTTTCATCTGTAAGAACGCAACTATTTTTGGATTTTTTTGAAAGGAAAATTGATAACTCAATGTCATTCTGGGTACTCCACACGAAGGTGGTAGATATTGGTCAATTTTTGCTTCAGTATTTTTTTAACTTTTTCAATTTCTTTAAGGGTAATATTGGCATTTAAAAATTGATTGGCTTGCATCTGACCACTTACAATTTTTTCCACAAACTGGTCAATAATGGTATAAGTTGGATTCTTTAAACTCTTGGAGGCTGCCTCCACTGCGTCTGCCATCATCAATATTGCAGTTTCTTTTGAGAATGGGATTGGCCCAGGATACCTAAAATTCTTTTCATCGGCCTCTCCTTCCATTTCTTGTTGTCGTTTGAAAAAATAGAAAACCAATGTTGTGCCGTGATGGGTGCGTAAAAAATCAATAATACGATCAGGTAAATTATTTTTCCTCGCAATTTCAATACCCTGAATCACATGATCAATAATAATCTTAGCACTTTCTCTAGGCGGAAGATCGTCATGCGGGTTCACGCTGGTAATCTGATTTTCGGTAAAGAAGGTTGGGTTGCTCATTTTACCAATATCATGATACAGAGCCCCTACCCTTACCAACATGGCATTTGCGTTAATTTCATTAGCTGCTGCTTCTGCTAAATTTGCTACTTGCAGGGAATGATGGAAGGTGCCAGGAGCTTTGTCCGACAACTCTTTTAAAAGCTTGGAATTGGTATCGGATAATTCTAAAAGCGAAACATCGGATATCAATCCAAAAATCTTCTCATAAATATAGATCAAAGGCTGTGCGAAGAGGGTCAAAAGTCCGTTCAACACGAACACTCCGAATAAAACCCACTCAATATTGTCCAAATTACCTTCGTGAATGGCATGAAAAGCAAAATATCCAACAATGTATATTAGGGTAATCTGACCAACCGATATGAAGAGATTTGCTCTTTTATACAGTTCGGAAGCAGTTAAAATAGTAACTATACCTGCTATTATCTGTAAAAAGATATACTCAAAACTATTAGGCACCACAAAACCTAAAATCAACACCGTCAATACATGGACAAACAAACCTAACCTGGCATCGAAGAAGTTTTTCAGAACTAATGGAAGAATACACAAGGGAACAACATAAACGTAGTTTTCATTGTTTTTGACCATTAGTGTAGTAGCCAGAACCATCAAAACTATGTTTACAAAAATGAAGGTGACCTTATTGTTATTCTGGAAGATATTTTTTCTATAACGCTTTAAGAAAAGAAATAGCATTATTAAAACCAAGGCAACCAAAATGGTATACCCCAAAATGATAAAGTAATAATTGGTACCCCGCCAGAGTTCGGATTCGAATTCTTCCTTTAAGGAGTTAAGTATTTTAAAATTTTCCGCTTCTACAACTTCGCCCCTTGCAATGATTAGACTTCCTTCAGGCACTTCACCTCGTGTAAAGGAAATTTTCCCCAATTCATCCTCCAGAGCTCTTTCAGTAAGGGCTTTATTATATATAAGATTCGTCTCCAGGGTCTTAGGTATTACATTGCCAAGAATAGCAGCAATCTCATTGTTCCGGTTACCTAAGATTTTTGAAACAAGGTCTTTAGCACGACCCAAATTGTGATAACTATTTATGCCCAAAAGTCTTGCCTCGTTGTTTTTAATCACCAAAACTGAACTTGCCGCCGGCAATTCTTTGAACACTCCTAAGGTATATATGCTATCCACAACACCAAGTCCCGTATTTAATAGTACTTCGTTTTGTGAAACAGAAAAACTATTGGCAGTAGAAAAACCTTTGAGTTCTTGCTCTAAACGTTGTTTTACCTTGGCTGGTACACCTTCATCAAATGAGTAGTAATCTACCTTGTTCTCACGAATTGATTGCTGCTCCTCTGCTATTTCCTCTTCGGTTTTTTTTATGGAAAAATCAATAGGGGCGTATAAGTTCTCATACTGCCAAGGTTTCCCTTTTTGGAACTCATACTTAAACTTACCTCCTTTTGGAAAGAAAAATACAATTAACGCGACTGTTACTACATAAAGGAAATACTTGTAGGCAAGTGATTGATGCTTGTAAACATTATCTAAAGTTTTTCCCATGCGATGCGCTAATGTTTCAAAAATAGAAAATATAAATAAGAAGTATGGCAGGTATTAAACACACAAGCATTGCATTTAATTTTAGTATTTTCGCACCAGTAAAAATGCGTTGATGAATAAAGTAGTAATCGTTTCTGCCGTAAGGACTCCAATAGGAAGTTTTATGGGCGCTTTGTCCAGTATTCCAGCACCAAAATTGGGAGCTGTAGCTATCAAAGGAGCTTTGGATAAAATCGGTTTAAAACCTGATCAGGTTGAAGAAGTCTTAATGGGAAATGTTGTACAGGCCGGTACCGGTCAAGCACCGGCAAGACAGGCCGCGATTTATGCGGGTATTCCAGATTCTGTTCCTTGCACCACGGTGAATAAAGTATGTGCTTCTGGAATGAAGTCAATTATGCAAGCTGCCCAATCCATAGCGTTGGGTGAGAACTCGATTGTAGTTGCAGGTGGAATGGAAAATATGAGCCTTATTCCACATTATGTGCACATGCGTAATGGACATAAGTTTGGTCCTTCTACATTAGTGGATGGTATGCAAAAGGATGGATTGGTCGATGTTTATGATCAGAACGCTATGGGAGTCTGTGCGGACGCTTGTGCGGTTGAACACAATTTCAGTAGAGAAGACCAAGATGCTTTTGCCATTCAGTCCTACGAAAGATCTGCAGCTGCTTGGAAAGCTGGAAAATTTGCTGATGAAGTCGTTCCAGTAGAAGTTCCTCAGCGAAGAGGAGAACCAATTCTCGTTAGCGAAGATGAAGAGTATAAGAATGTGAAAATAGAAAAGATTCCAGCCTTACGTGCCGCTTTTACTAAAGAGGGTACGGTTACAGCTGCGAATGCATCCACAATTAATGATGGTGCTGCTGCTGTTGTGCTAATGAGCGAGGAAAAAGCTGCAGAACTAAACCTAACTCCCTTAGCTACCATAAAAGGGTATGCAGATGCGGCCCATGAGCCTAAATGGTTTACTACGGCTCCTGCAAAAGCATTGCCTAAAGCATTGGATAGAGCTGGTGTCTCTATTGATACCATTGATTTTTTTGAGTTCAATGAGGCATTTTCAGTCGTTGGTCTAGCTAATATGAAACTTTTAGGGCTTAATGATTCCAATGTAAATGTGAATGGTGGAGCGGTTTCTCTCGGACATCCTTTGGGTTGCTCTGGAGCACGTATTACCATCACACTGCTTAACGTATTAGCACAGAACGATGGTAAATTGGGTGCTGCCGCAATTTGTAATGGAGGTGGTGGGGCATCAGCAATTGTCCTTGAAAGAAACTAATCTACATTAGGGGCCACAGATGCAATACGGAGTTTGCCATTTAAGCATTGTTTCCATTCGTATATCTCCAGATGATACCATGGAAATGGTATCTCAACTGCTCTATGGCGAACATTTTAAAGTTTTAGAGCAACGAAAGAAATGGAGTAGAGTTCGGGTAGCTTATGATGGTTGCGAGGGTTGGGTGTCGAACAATCAAATTACTTTAATAAGCGAAGAGGATTTTGAGCACTTGAACTCACAAACCACTTCAAAAATTGCTTCGGATATAATCTCCCATATTTGCACTGAAGATAAAATGTTACTTCCTGTTTTATTGGGTTCGATGATTTCTTCGGCAAGCCTATTGGGGCATACCTTTGAGGGAGGTTCCATTGACCAACAATTACAAAAAGAGCATTTAGCTGCTATTGCCCTATTATACATCAAAGCACCTTTCCAAAAAGGTGGAAAGACTCCATTTGGAATAGATTGTTCAGGGTTTACCCAAATGGTCTATAAGATTAATGGATATGAGTTAAAGCGAGATGCTGAATCCCAGTCTAAACAAGGAGAGGCTTTAAGTTTTATCGAAGAGAGCGAACCTGGCGATTTGGCTTTTTTTGATAACAATGAGGGAATTATCGATCACGTCGGAATTATTCTAGAAGACAACTATATTATTCATGTCAATGGCCATGTTCGTATAGATCGAATAGACCACACTGGTATTTTTAATACTGAAGAAAAGTTATACACCCATAAACTAAGGGTAATTAAAAAGATTCTATAAAAAAAAGCCCCATTTTATGGGGCTTTTTTGTCTGAGAAAATTAACTGATTATTCTCCCAATAGCTTTTTAACACGCATAAAATTATCGGTATCTCCTAAAGCTCCGTATATATTTTTAAGCTGTGAAAGCACTCCTTGGTTATCAGGATTGGTTTTCAAAGCATCTTCCAAAACTTTGGCTCCTTCTAAAAACAAATCATCTTTTTGTTTCTTAAGCTCATCATATCTGGCGATATCAGCTCTTGAACTACCAAGGGTGTTCATTTCATCAATAAGACCATTTCCTTCATTTACAAACGTAGTAGAAAGGTTCAAAAGGGCATTGATATAACCTGGATCTACAGCTAAAGTCTTGCGGTAAGCTTCTCTAGCATCTTCCAAGTTTCCTTGCTCCATATTAATTACACCAATATTGTACAACAAATCTGCATTGTCCGGTGCCATATCAGAGGCCTCTGACATCAATACCTTAAACTTATCTTTGTCTCCCATTGCGTAATGCAAGTTAGCTTGACCAAGTACAAGATTTACATCATTTGGATCAACTGCTCTGGCATCTGAATATGCTGCCAATGCTTTGTCATTATCACCCAATTGCTGATATATCAATGCTATATTCTTAACAATTTCCGCTTTTTTAGAAGGGCTTTTTTCTTCTTTTGGGTCTTTGTGGGTTCCAGCTTTTACATAGAGGTCTCTTGTATTTTTGTCCATAGTATCAACCTCGCCAGTTTCAATATTAACGGCAGTGTAAGTAACGTCACTTCCGTCATAACCTATGTCCTTCAACTCATTGTAGTAGGTCAATGATTTCTCGTAGTTCTGTCCATTGACAGCACTACTTGCGGCGTAATACAGATAAATGGTGTCCTGAGGACTCAATTGATATCCCAAATACAATTTATCAGCTGCTTCATCAAACTTCTTGTTGTTATTGTCTTCAACAGCGGCATTGATCAAGTCAGAGGTCATTTGCGCAAGGCTTTGTGTAGCAACTGCAGTATACTTGACCTTACCAGTGGCTTCTTCAACAGAAATCACTTTTTTGAAAGCATCAATCGCCGGCTGGAACGCTGTTGCATCTCCTTTTTTAGCCAAATCTGCATAAACATTGCCCTTTAAAGCAAAATACTGTGCCTGGGTTTTTGCGTCAGCACCATCAATCAAGGAAGCGGCGCTATCTACTGAAGCTTTGGCGCTAGCAGTATCTCCACCTTTAAGTGCTTTTTCTGCAGCCTTGATTTCAGCTTTTTGGGAAAATCCTATTGTAGAAATCCCTATTGCTAATAGCATTAAAACTTTAGTCTTCATTTTTAAATGTAATTATTAGTGTTTATGATTATTCTTTATCGTTATTCTTTTCGTCGGTATCATTATCAATTGCCGTGCCATCTTCTCCATTGACCTCTATATTAAGTATATCGGCTTCCTCTACTGCATCCTCATCTTTCATTACTTTTGCTACAGCGGCTATGGAATCTTTATCCTTTAAATTGATAAGACGTACACCTTGAGTGGCCCTTCCCATCACACGAAGATCCTCTACACTCATCCTAATGGCAATTCCAGATTTATTGATAATCATCAAATCATCGGTATCGGAAACACTCTTGATAGCCACAAGACCACCTGTCTTGTCTGTGATAGAAATAGTTTTTACACCTTTTCCGCCTCTATTGGTTACTCGATAATCGTCAATTGTTGAGCGTTTTCCATACCCATTTTCTGAAACAACCAAGATATCATCTTCAAAATTGTGTACAGAGACCATTCCAATTACCTCATCCTTGTCATTGGCCAAGGTAATACCCCTAACACCAGAAGCATTCCTTCCCATAGGGCGTGTCTTGCTTTCTTCAAAACGAATAGCTTTACCTGATTTTAGGCCCAGGAATATCTCACTTGTTCCTGTGGTCAATTTTGCTTCAAGCAATTCATCTTCTTCTCGTATGGTGATAGCGTTAATACCATTTTGGCGTGGTCTGGAGTATTGTTCCAAAGAGGTCTTTTTCACTGTACCCTTTTTGGTAGCCATTATCACATAATGTGTATTAACATAATCTTCATCCTTAAGGTCCTGAGTGCATATAAATGCCTTCACCTTATCTTGTGGATCAATATTGATTAGGTTTTGGATAGCTCTTCCTTTGGATGTTCTACTACCTTCTGGAATTTCATAAACCCTCATCCAAAAACATTTTCCTTTTTGGGTAAAGAACAACATATATTGGTGGTTTGTCCCAACAAAAAGATGTTCTAAGAAATCCTCATTTCGAGTTGAAGAAGCTTTTTGTCCGACACCACCCCTATTTTGGGTTTTATACTCGGTCAAAGGTGTTCTTTTGATATAACCAGCATGAGAGATGGTAATTACCACCTGCTCATCTGGAATCATATCTTCGATACTTAAGTCACCTCCGGCAAAGTTTATCTCGGACCTTCTTTCATCTCCATATTTCTCCTTGACTTCTAGAAGCTCATCTTTGATGATTTGCATTCTACGATCTTTCTTTTCAAGAATATCCTTCAGGTCTTCAATGGTCTTAAGCAATTCATCGTATTCAGCGCGAAGCTTGTCCTGCTCTAATCCAGTAAGCTGTCTTAAACGCATTTCTACGATGGCCTTGGCTTGAACTTCGGTCAATTTAAACCGTTCCATCAAACCGTTTCTGGCTTCATCCACATTAGAAGACGCCCGAATCAAGGCAATAACCTCATCTATATTATCAGAAGCGATGATAAGTCCCTCCAATATATGGGCCCTATCTTCTGCTTTTTTAAGTTCAAACTTTGTTCTACGAACAACCACTTCATGTCTGTGCTCCACAAAATAGTGGATAATCTCCTTTAGATTAAGTAACCGAGGTCGGCCATTAACCAGTGCAATATTGTTGACACTAAAGGAAGATTGTAGCGCTGTATACTTATAAAGCATGTTCAACACTATATTCGGAATCGCATCTCTTTTTAAAATATAAACAATACGCATTCCCTTTCTATCGGATTCATCGCGTATTGTTGAGATTCCTTCAATCTTTTTATCATTGACAAGATCAGCTGTTTTCTTGATCATATCGGCTTTGTTCACCTGATACGGAATCTCGGTTACCACAATGCACTCTCGTCCTTGTACTTCTTCAAAAGTTGCCTTAGCACGCATAACAACTCTACCTCTACCAGTATGGAAGGCTTCTTTAACACCATCATAACCATATATGATACCACCAGTAGGAAAGTCTGGTGCCTTTATGTGTGTGATGAGCTCGTCAATCTCTATATCGTTGTTATCGATGTAGGCAATAGTGCCATCTACCACTTCCGAAAGGTTATGCGGCGGCATATTGGTGGCCATCCCTACTGCGATTCCCGAAGCTCCATTCACCAACAAAGCTGGCACCCTGGTTGGGAGAACTGTAGGTTCTTGCAAAGAATCATCAAAGTTTAGCTGATGGTCTACAGTATCCTTATCGATATCTGCCAACATCTCGTCAGCTATTTTACGCATTCTTGCCTCCGTGTAACGCATTGCCGCAGGGCTATCACCATCTACGGACCCAAAGTTACCTTGACCATCTACCAACATGTATCTGAGGCTCCATTCTTGAGCCATACGCACCATCGCATCATATACCGAGGTATCACCATGTGGGTGGTATTTACCCAAAACCTCCCCAACAATACGAGCAGATTTTTTGTGCGCACTGCCTGATCTTACACCCAGTTCATGCATCCCAAAAAGTACTCTTCTGTGAACAGGTTTAAGACCGTCCCTGACATCTGGCAGGGCACGTGACACAATGACCGACATTGAATAATCAATGTAGGCAGATTTCATCTCATCTTCAATGTTGATAGGAATTAACTTTTCTCCTTCAGCCATGCTAAAATCTTATTGTTTTTTGCGGTTAAATTATCATGGCAATATACGCAAAATCGTACCTTTCAAAACAGTTGCGCTCTACTTTATTAAAAAAATTATCAACAGCATATTTTAAAGATAGATTGCTGATAAAACTTTGTTAAACTCAATCAAAAATGCGTTTTATTTCGACTTTAACAACAAGTTTATCGATTATAGGTATGGTATTTGACTACGGTAATGATACTTTTATTAATTTTAATTGCTGAAAAGGTAGTGTATGGACGATAATTTTTCCCCAAGAGTAAAAGACGTTATAGCATATAGTAAAGAAGAAGCCTTAAGATTAGGTCATGATTTTATAGGAACGGAACATTTAATGCTAGGCCTTTTACGAGATGGCAACGGTAAAGCCATCAACATCCTCGATGCTTTGGATGTAGATTTGGACCACTTGAGAAGAAAAGTAGAAATTCTTAGCCCGGCCAATCCAAATACTGGAACAATCCAAAAAGACAAAAAGAATCTACATCTGACAAGACAAGCAGAGCGTGCACTTAAAACTACGTTCTTGGAGGCCAAACTCTTTCAGAGTTCTTCGATTAACACTGCACACCTACTGCTGTGTATATTAAGAAACGAAAACGACCCTACTACAAAACTTTTACACAAACTAAAAGTAGATTACGATAATGTCAAGGAACAATTCAAGTCAATGATTACAAGCGACGATGATTATATGGATTCTCCACAAGCAGAATCTTCGTTCCCCAGTGACCCGGAAGATACCGGTGATTCCAAAGAGAGCACTTTCGGTTCTGGCTCTTCCCAAAAAGGAAGTAAAAAATCCAAAACACCTGTATTGGATAATTTTGGACGTGATCTAACTCGTTTGGCTGAAGAAAACAAACTTGACCCCGTTGTAGGCAGGGAAAAAGAAATTGAACGTGTTTCTCAGATATTGAGCAGACGTAAAAAGAATAATCCTCTACTTATTGGAGAACCTGGAGTTGGTAAAAGTGCCATTGCTGAAGGTTTAGCCCTAAGAATCATTAATAAGAAAGTTTCAAGGATTTTATATAATAAACGCGTTGTGACCCTGGATTTAGCCTCACTTGTTGCGGGCACTAAATATCGTGGTCAGTTTGAAGAGCGTATGAAAGCCGTGATGAACGAGCTTGAAAAGAATGATGATATTATTCTTTTTATAGATGAAATCCATACCATTGTAGGTGCTGGTGGCGCTACAGGAAGTTTGGATGCTTCCAATATGTTCAAACCTGCATTGGCAAGGGGCGAAATTCAATGTATAGGAGCAACTACCTTAGATGAATACCGTCAATATATTGAAAAAGACGGTGCTTTGGAACGTCGTTTTCAAAAGGTAATTGTTGAACCCACAACCGTTGAAGAGACCATTGAGATTCTAATGAATATCAAAGGTAAGTACGAAGATCACCATAACGTTATGTATACTGATGATGCTATCAAAGCATGTGTTAAGTTGACAAATCGGTATATGACAGATAGATTTTTGCCAGACAAAGCTATTGATGCCTTGGATGAGGCAGGCTCCAGAGTACATATCGTAAATATGGATGTTCCTAAACAGATTTTAGAGCTTGAAGGTCAATTGGAAGATGTTCGTGAGTTAAAAAATAGCGTAGTAAAAAAGCAGAAATATGAAGAAGCTGCGAAACTACGTGATGATGAAAAGCGTCTGGAAAAAGAATTGGCTTCTGCTCAAGAAAGGTGGGAAGAAGACAGTAAACTGAACCGGGAAACAGTTTCTGAGGATAATGTTGCAGATGTAGTCTCCATGATGAGCGGAATTCCGGTGAACAGAATTGCGCAAACAGAGAGCAACAAGCTGGCAGAACTCCCCGATCTGATCAAGGGATTTGTAATCGGCCAAGATGAAGCTGTTGCAAAAGTGGCCAAGGCCATTCAAAGAAACCGTGCAGGACTTAAAGATCCCAACAAACCTATTGGTTCTTTTATATTCTTGGGTCAAACTGGTGTTGGAAAAACGCAACTGGCCAAAATTTTGGCTAAAGAACTGTTTGATTCTGAAGATGCCCTTATCCGAATTGACATGAGTGAATACATGGAAAAATTCGCGATTTCTAGATTAGTCGGTGCACCTCCGGGATATGTAGGTTACGAAGAAGGAGGGCAGCTTACTGAAAAAGTGCGTCGTAAACCCTATTCGGTGATTCTTTTGGATGAGGTAGAAAAAGCGCATCCAGATGTATTCAATATGCTACTCCAGGTTTTGGATGATGGCTTTTTGACAGACAGTCTTGGCAGGAAAATAGATTTTAGGAATACTATCATTATTATGACCTCGAATATTGGTGCAAGACAATTGAAAGATTTCGGTCAAGGAGTAGGATTCGGTACTTCTGCCAAAAAGGCTCAAGCGGACAGTCACCAAAAAAGTGTAATAGAAAACGCATTGAAAAAGGCTTTCGCTCCCGAATTTTTGAACAGGATAGACGATGTTGTAGTATTCAATTCGTTGGAACGAGAAGATATTCATCAAATCATAGACATTGAATTGAACAAGCTTTACAAGCGAATCAAGGATATTGGGTATGATCTTAAACTATCCGATAAAGCAAAAGATTACATCGCGGACAAAGGGTTTGATAAACAATATGGTGCAAGACCTTTAAAGAGAGCTATCCAAAAATATATTGAGGATGCCCTTGCAGAGGAAATTGTAAATTCCAAACTTGATGAAGGTGATAGTATTTTCATTGATTTAAATGAGAAAAAGGAAGAGCTAATCATAACCATAAAAAAGCCTGAGAAATCACCAAAGGCTGATGGTTAAAGTGGTTAAATATGTACCAGAGCCGGCTGATAGCCGGCTTTTTTTGTGCTTTATTTTACCATACATATGATATTTACGCCTTTAATCGTTTATTTTTCTCCTCCTTGGGCTTTCGGTATACTTTCGTTTTGAGACACTATAATTATTTGGGGGAATGAAATTTGCTTCTACTAGGAAAGCTGTTGTTGTACGCGAATACCAGTTAGACATTGGAATTGTTCAGGTCTTTGAGGATTATATGGTTGCCACTTTTGACGAGGGAGCCACGGTAACTTTAGAGCGCACATATCAGATTATTGGAATATCAGAAATACATTTTAGAGAGAAAGATTTTGGTTACATAAGTCTTCGCAAGAATTCGTATGCTGTAGACCCTACAGTATATAACTATTTGCGAGGAATGAAAAACCTTAAAGCTTTTGCTATTGTTTCCAAAAAGGAAATAGATATGCACAATTTCAAAATAGAGAAGCTGTTCTACAAGAAAAACATGGAGTTCTTTATTGAATATGATAATGCTTTGGCTTGGGTCAAAAAAAGACTAAAAAGCAGTCAAAAGAAAAATAAGATTTAAGACTCACCATTTTTCACCTCTGTTCTTTCTGGAGGTCGGAGCAGTTCCATATAAGCAGCACCAATAGTATTGATTATTCCCAAAGCATTTACCGCCTCATAACCCACTTTCGAAGCTTCAATATCTCCTGCAAATCCATGCAGATAAACCCCAAACAAGGCGCTCTGTAAGGGCATATATCCTTGCGCTATTAATCCGGTAATCATCCCGGTAAGCACATCTCCACTTCCTGCGGTAGCTAAACCAGGATTGCCGGAAGTATTAATATAAGCCATCTCCCCATCAACAATTATGGTATGTGCACCTTTGATTAAAAGTATGCAATTGTGTTTACCAGCAAATGTTTGGGCCTTTTCCAGCTTTTCAAAATCGTCTTCCCACGTGCCCACTAATCGCTCCAATTCTTTAGGATGTGGTGTAAGCACCGATTGTTCAGGAATGTCCTTTAATAAATCTGGAGTTTTAGCCAAGATGTTCAATCCATCCGCATCTATGACCATTGGAGTCGATGTCTTCTTAAGCAACTCACCGAAGGCTTTGCTAGTTTCTTCACCCGTTCCCATACCCATACCTACTCCAACTACAGATGGCGTAAAAGGAATTTCGATTTGTGAAATCCAATCATCCTCATCATCCGTCAAAACCATAAGTTCAGGAGCTGCGGTCTGCAGGGATTGATATCCACACTCTGGCACAAATGCCGTTACCAAACCGCTTCCAGTAGTTAAACAGGCCCTGCCAGCTAACTGTACTGCACCTATTTTCCCATAGCTTCCACCAACTATCAAAGAGTGTCCATAAGTTCCCTTGTGTGAAAACTTAAGTCTGGGTCGGTACATTTCCAAAACCGTGGGTTTCCCAATCAGCTCAAACTGAGTTTTGGTGGTTGCCATAAATTCTTGGTCCAAACCAATATCAAGAACTTCCCATTGATTGATATACACACCTGTTTCAGGTAGAAAAAAAACTAGCTTAGGAGCTTGAAAGCTTAACACATAACTTGCTTCAATAACATAATCAGGGTTCCAAGGTTTTTTATCCATGGGCAAACCGGAAGGAATATCGACAGATAGCACAAAGGCAGAAGAAGCATTAATATGCTTTATCAAATTACCAACCCATATATCCGGTTGGCGATTCAGCCCAATCCCAAAAATGGCATCTACAATAATATCATTTGGTGTAATCTCAGGTAAACAAGTTTCCGAATTGATAAACTCAGGCCATATTTTTCTGTCCTTTAACCGTTCAAGATTTAAGAGAAAATCCTTAGAACGCTTCTCGCTATAATTGACAACATGCACATTGACATTATAGGAGTGCTCCTGAAGATGCCGAGCTAAAGCTATTCCATCACCCCCATTATTCCCGATACCACAAAAAAGATGGATGGTTACTTGAGCCCCTTGTAATCTGGAATGCATCCATTCGAACAACTTAAGTGCTGCCCTCTCCATAAGCTCATCACTGGAAATCTGTTGTTTGGATATTGTGAATTTATCTGCTTGATATATCTGCTCTGCGGTAAAAATTTTCATTCAATAACAAAAATTAACAATTACTACTGATTTCGTAAAAATTTTAGAATCATTTGATGAAGTACCCAAAAGTACTACTTTTGACCTTGAATATTGTACTATGCAATTTAATCAAGCGGATATCAATTCTTTTCAGATGAAAGTTTCTTCATCCATCTTCACTTTGACCATTACAACCCCTTTGGGGTAGTCTACTTTTTATTTCCGTCCGTTTCATTTAAATCGTTTTCAACATTTTACAACATAATCTAATCATGAAAGTCTTAAAGTTTGGTGGTACTTCAGTAGCCAATCCTGAAAATATAAATAGGGTCAAATCTATAATTGAAAACATAGATGCCGATAAAGTTGCAGTAGTAGTTTCCGCTTTTGGTGGAATCACCGACCTCCTCTTAAATACCTCTGGTTTGGCTTCGAGTCAAAATTTAGCCTATAAAAAAGGATTGGAAGAAATTGAAGAAAGACATATCTCAGGCATTAAAGAGCTGATCCCGGTTCAAAAACAAAGTGGCATCCTTAGTCAGGTTAAGAGTGACCTCAATACCCTTGAGACACTATTGGAAGGCTCATTTCTAATTGGGGAGTTGACACCAAAACTATCCGATAAAATTGTAAGTTATGGCGAACTGCTTTCCGCCTATATCATCAGCGAATTTTTCAAGGCTGAAGGATTGAATGCAGAGTTGAAAGATAGCCGAGAGCTTGTCATTACTGATGACAACTTTGGAAAGGCTAGCGTCAATTTTGATGCAACAAACAAGAATTGCAACACCTATTTTAAGGGAGTTGTACATAAAATAACTGTCCTACCGGGATTTGTAGCATCCAGTCAAAATGGGAATTCCACCACCCTGGGACGTGGAGGTTCAGATTATACTGCTGCCATTGTTGCAGCTGCCCAAAATGCCGAGGTATTGGAAATTTGGACCGATGTAAGTGGTATGTTCACAGCAAATCCTAGAATGGTAAAACAAGCCAAGTGCGTAGAAAATATTAGCTACGAAGAAGCTATGGAACTTTCCCATTTTGGAGCTAAAGTACTTTATCCTCCAACTATAGAACCTGTCTTAAATAAGGAAATACCTATTGTAATCAAAAATACCTTTGCTCCTGATGATTCGGGGACACGAATAGCCAAAAGCGATAACGGCAATGGAAAAACCGTGAGGGGCATCAGTCATGTGGGTGGTATTAGCTTACTTTCCCTAGAGGGTCCTGGAATGATTGGTATTCCAGGGATTTCCAAAAGATTTTTCGAAACATTATCGTTGGAGAATATTAGTGTTGTATTGATTACTCAAGCGTCGTCAGAGCATTCCATTTGCGTTGGTATTTCAGATGAAGATGTTGAAAAAGCGGTCAGCGCGGTGAACGAAGCTTTTGTATACGAAATAAGCGCAAATAAGATACAACCTGTTATTGTTGAAAAAGACTTGGCCATAATCGCTTTAGTTGGTGATAATATGAAAAGTCATCAAGGTTTAAGTGGAAAAATGTTCAGCACATTGGGCAAAAACAATGTAAACATTAGGGCGATTGCACAAGGAGCTTCAGAACGAAACATTTCCGCCGTCATCAAGAAAGTAGATGTTAAAAAAGCTCTGAATTCACTCCATGAGCGATTCTTTGAGGAAAACATCAAACAACTCAATCTTTTTGTCATGGGAGTTGGAAATGTTGGTTCAAAGTTCTTGGGACAGATCCAACAACAAAAAGCCTATTTGAGGGAAGAATTAAAACTCAACCTAAGAGTCATTGGAATCAGTAATTCAAGGACCATGGCCTTTGAAGATGATGGAATAGACTTAGAAAATTGGGAAGAAGCCTTATCAAATGGGCAGAAAGCAGATAAGCAAACATTCTTTGATACTATAAAAGAACTTAACTATCGTAACAGTGTATTTGTAGACAACACGGCAAGCGAAGAAGTCGCCCAAAGCTATCGCAACTATTTAAAGAATAGCATCTCCGTAGTCACCTGTAATAAAATTGCCTGCTCATCTGATTATGATTACTACAAGGACTTGAAGCAATTGGCCAAACAATACAATGCACCATTTCTATTTGAAACCAATGTAGGCGCAGGACTTCCCATAATTGACACTTTAAAGCATTTAATAGCGTCGGGAGATAAGGTTAATAAAATTCAAGCTGTGTTATCGGGAAGTTTGAACTTCGTCTTCAATAATTTTGATGATTCAGTCACATTTCATGATGTTGTAAAACAGGCCCAAGAAGAAGGATATACCGAGCCCGACCCAACCATCGATTTGAGTGGTATTGATGTCATGAGAAAAATTCTGATTTTGGCTAGGGAAAGTGGGAACAAATTGGACATAGATCAAATTGAAAATGAGCCCTTCCTGCCCGAAGAAAGTTTAGAGACCAATTCCAACGAGGCCTTCTTCAATTCGTTAGTAAAATTTGAATCTGACTTTCAAAAAATGTATAAAGAAGCCAATGATTCCGATAGGAAACTAAAATATGTAGCTCAATTTGAACATGGCAAGGCTAAAGTTGGGCTTCAAAAAATTCCCAAGGGACACGACTTTTATAATCTAGAGGGAAGCGATAATATCGTTTTGTTTTATACTGAGCGCTACCCCAATCAACCAATGATTATAAAAGGAGCAGGAGCAGGAGCCAATGTCACCGCTTCTGGTATCTTTGCTGATATAATTAGAATTGGAAACTTCTAGTATGCAAGAAATAAAAGTTTTCTGTCCAGCCACTATCGCCAACGTTTCTTGTGGATTTGATGTACTCGGATTGGCCTTGGAGTCTGTCGGGGATGAAATGATTGTCCGAAAAACGGATACAAAAGGAGTTACAATTTCAAAAATTGTAGGGCAAAACCTCCCATTGGAAACTTCAAAAAATGTTGCTGGAGTTGCCGGAATGGCACTGTTGGAAAAAAGTGGCTTTGATGGAGGTTTCGAAATAGAAATTTATAAAAATATTAAACCCGGTAGTGGTATAGGTAGCAGTGCAGCCAGCTCAGCAGGTGCAGTTTGGGCTATGAATGAACTGTTAGACCAACCATTTTCAAAATTGGAACTGGTTCAATTTGCCATGCAAGGAGAAAAATTGGCCAGCGATGTAGCCCATGCCGACAATGTTGCTCCAGCAATTTATGGCGGTTTTACTTTGGTTAGGAGTTATGAGCCTTTGGACATTATCCCACTACCAACTCCAAATGAGCTTTTTGCAACTGTAATACATCCACAGATAGAGGTAAAAACATCCGACTCCAGAAAAATATTGAAAACCACTATTACCTTGGAAAAGGGTATCAAACAATGGGGTAATATGGGTGGGCTTGTAGCTGGGCTTTTTCAATCAGATTATGATTTAATTGGCCGGTCGCTTGAAGATCATATTGTTGAACCTATTCGCTCTATATTGATTCCCGGTTTTGATGACATAAAATCAAATGCCACGAAGGCCGGTGCATTAGGAAGTGGCATATCGGGTTCTGGTCCATCCATATTTGCATTGAGCAAGGGTGAAGCTATAGCTCAAAAAGTTGCCGATGCCATGCACGAGACGTATCAAAACATCGGAATTCCTTTTGATATTCATATTTCCAAAGTAAACACCCAAGGGGTAAAACGATTAACCTAACCTATGAACTTTTACAGTCTAAACAACTCAGACTTACAAGCGTCGTTCAAAGAAGCTGTAGTTGCAGGAATTGCACCAGACAAAGGGCTATATTTTCCTGAAAAAATTGAACCCTTACAAAAGGAATTCTTTGACAATATTATAAGCCTTTCCAATCATGAGATTGCTTTTAATGCCATTCATCAATTCGTTAAAAATGATATCCCAGATACCATCCTGAAAAAAATCATTGAAGACATCCTTGATTTTGAGTTCCCAGTGGTTGAGATAGCAGAGAATGTTGCAACCCTAGAACTTTTTCATGGGCCTACCATGGCTTTTAAAGATGTAGGCGCCAGGTTCATGGCCAATTGTTTGGGTTATTTTTCAACAGACAAAGATTCCAATGTCACTGTTCTCGTGGCTACATCTGGAGATACCGGTGGAGCTGTGGCAAACGGATTTTTAGGGGTTGAAGGTGTTAATGTTGTTATCCTATACCCTAGCGGAAAAGTAAGCGATATTCAAGAGAAACAATTGACCACCTTGGGTCAAAACATTGTGGCCATGGAGGTCAACGGAACTTTTGATGATTGCCAGCGAATGGTGAAAACCGCTTTCTTGGATGCTGAAATCACGGATCACAAAAAACTTACCTCTGCCAATAGCATCAACATTGCGCGTTGGTTACCACAATTGTTCTATTTTTTATTTGCCTACAAACAAGCAAAATCCAAAGGAAAAGAAATTGTTTTCTCTGTTCCCTCTGGAAACTTTGGAAATATCTGTGCGGGAATAGTTGCCCAGAAATTGGGTATGCCGGTTAAACATTTTGTAGCATCCACCAACATAAATGATGTAGTTCCAAAATTTATGGAAAATGGAGTTTATCGACCCATACCTTCCAAAGCAACCATATCCAATGCCATGGACGTAGGTGACCCAAGTAATTTTATTAGGATTAGGCATTTATACCAAGATGATTTTGAAGGGTTAAAGCAACATCTTTCGTCATATTCGTTCACTGATGAAACCACTAGGGCAGCAATGAAAAAAGTTCATGCCGAATCTGGTTATGTGCTCGACCCACATGGAGCAGTAGGCTATCTTGGATTGAAGGAATATCAAAAATCAAATCCCAATACCTATGGCATTTTCTTGGAAACTGCCCATCCGGTTAAATTCTTGGATATTGTTCAGGAGACATTGGAAATATCACCTGAGATTCCCTCACAAATTCAGAAAGTGATGGGTGGTGAAAAGAAATCCATTAAGATTTCAACCTACGAAGAGCTAAAAACCTATCTATTGGAAGGTTAGGACAGAATTCACAAAAGTTTGTTGAAAACAATGGGCGAAATGTAGCAAGAGCTATTGCGAATTCAATAAATTTATCCCCATAAATTGATAATTATGAAATCTACTGCCTTGAGCAATACCCATATTGCGTTGGGTGCAAAAATGGTTCCCTTTGCTGGTTATAATATGCCTGTTTCCTATGAAGGAGTCAATATTGAACATGAAACTGTCAGAAATGCAGTTGGGGTTTTTGATGTGTCCCATATGGGTGAATTCTTGGTGGAAGGTCCTAATGCATTGGAGCTTATCCAAAAAGTGACTTCGAACGATGCTTCCAAACTTACGGTGGGCAAAGCCCAGTACGGTTATTTTCCAAATGAGACGGGTGGTATTGTAGATGACCTTATTGTATATCGTGTCAAGGAAGAAACCTATTTATTGGTTGTGAATGCCTCCAATATCGAAAAGGACTGGAACCATATCTCTAAATATAACGAAACCATTGGAGCTGAACTGAAAGACCTTTCTGAAAATTATTCCCTTCTTGCTATCCAGGGTCCAAAAGCCGTAGAGGCTATGCAATCACTTAGTTCCGTAAATCTATCAGAAATCAAGTTCTATAATTTCGTTGTAGGAGATTTTGCTGGGATCGAACATGTCATTATCTCAGCTACAGGATATACGGGTTCAGGCGGATTTGAAATTTATTGCAAAAATGACGAAGTAAAACAAGTATGGGACAAGGTTCTGGAAGCAGGAGCTGATTTTGGGATAAAACCAATTGGATTGGCTGCTCGTGACACGCTTCGTTTGGAAATGGGTTATTGCCTTTACGGGAATGATATTGACGACACCACCTCCCCTTTCGCTGCTGGATTAGGATGGGTGACAAAGTTTACCAAGGAGTTTGTCAACAGTGAAGCTTTAGCTAAAGAAAAGGAAGAAGGTCCCTCAACCAAACTAGTAGCATTTCAATTGGATGAAAAAGGAATTCCCAGACAAGGGTATTCCATTGTTGATGCAAATGGAATGGAAATTGGAAAAGTAACATCAGGAACCATGTCGCCTTCGCTTTCTAAAGGAATCGGATTGGGATATGTAAGTATTGACCATGCCAAAGTTGATAGTAAAGTCTACATTCAAATTCGAAAGAATCAGGTTCCAGCTACCATTGTTAAATTGCCCTTTTACAAAAAATAATGCCAGATTTCTCATCCATCCTTAGCTCCATTGCCCAAGAAGTGACCAGGCAATCGGATAAAGGCAAAGTGGCAAGCTATATTCCAGAATTGTCCTGTATAGATCCCAATAAATTTGGAATATCAATTTTGGACAAGGAAGGAGAAGCTTATAATGTTGGGGATTCAGGAGAAAAGTTTTCCATTCAGAGTATTTCCAAAGTATTGTCACTTTCCATGGCGTATTCTATTTTAGGTGAGAAGATATGGGAACGGGTAAGTGTGGAACCGTCAGGTGATCCATTTAATCACCTGTCCCTTTTGGAAATGGAAAATGGGATTCCAAGAAATCCCTTGATCAACGCAGGGGCAATTGTGGTTTCCGATATTTTGATATCAAACCTAAAGAATCCTAAAACTGACTTTCTGGAATATGTTCGAAAAATCACCGGGGATGATTCCATAAACTTTAATGAAAGTGTTGCTTTATCCGAAAGAAAAACAGGATTTCGAAACTATGCGGCCGCCAACCTGATAAAATCCTTCAATAATCTTGAAAATGAGGTTGAAACCGTATTGGATTTTTATTTCCATTGCTGTTCGTTGAGCATGTCATGCGAACAATTGGTCAAAGTTTTTTACATTTTTATGAATCGGGGCAATTGCCTTCAAAACAATAACTATCTCGATTTATCCAAAGTGAAACGTATCAATGCCATAATGCTTACATGTGGTTTTTATGACGAAGCCGGTGAATTTGCGTTTGAAGTTGGGCTCCCAGGCAAAAGTGGTGTTGGTGGTGGAATTGTAGCTTTGCTACCCAATGAATTTTGTGTGGCTACGTGGTCACCTGGACTTAATGATAAAGGAAATTCCAAGCTTGGTATGATGGCCCTGGAAAAACTCACAACCATTACAGGGTTGTCAATATTTTAATGTTTGGAAAAGAAAAAGAAGATACTTATTCTAGGAGCTAGCGGATTTATAGGAAACGCAATCTACAAAGAGCTATGTAATTATTTCAACACCTGCGGCACCTATTGCCATAGTACGATTTATAGCGATAATGGACAGTTTTTCAGGTATGATATGCGTGAAGATGACATCGTTAGATTGTTGGACAGTATAAAGCCCGATTTTATTATATCAACTCTTCGAGGTGATTTTGGCGCTCAGGTGCAGGCCCACCAACATCTGATGGAGTATCTAAGAAAAAATGATGCTAGGTTTTACTTTATCTCTTCAGCAAATGTGTTTGACGCCTATAGCAAATATCCTTCTTATGAGTTTGACAAAACACTTTCAGAAAGTGTATATGGTCGGTTAAAAATCAAGATAGAAAACATGATGATGCGATTGCCAAAAGAAAAAATGGCAATTCTAAGGGTTCCAATGGTTTTTGGCAACACCTCACCACGAATCAAAGAAATAAAGGTGCTTCTAGATGCGAATGAACCTATTGAAGTATTTCCCAACTTGATTATTAATGTGACCAATGATGACAGGCTGACCCAACAGATCCATTACCTCATCAATAGAAACAAAACAGGTATTTTCCATTTGGGAAGCAAGGATTTAATTCAGCACGAAGAATTTATTAAAGAGGTCATCAAACGCATGGGTAATTATCACCCTATACTTAAACGTGTTTTTACCACGAACGAAGATCGCTATCTGGCAGCTCTTCCCAAGCACAATAAACTGCCGAAAAATTTAAGAGTCAAATCCCAGGATATAATTGACCATCATTTTATGGTAGAATAGAGAATTTCAATAAGAAACCTCTATGGTTTATTTGACTAACTTTAGCGAAAACGTTAAGCATGCAAAAGTTGAGTGACTCGCAAGTAGAAGAGGCCATAAAAAATCTGGATGGATGGACTTATGAAAACGGTAGTATCTGCAAATCTTTTGTCTTTAAGGATTTTAAGGAAGCATTTTCGATAATGACTCGCATTGCCTTTGAAGCCGAACAACAAAACCATCATCCCAATTGGGAAAATGTCTATAATCAACTGACCGTAAAACTAAACACCCATGATGCAGGTGGTATCACTCAATACGACTTTAACCTTGCTAAAAGTATCGAAAACATTGTTGGGAATAACTAACCGACGTCTTATATTTTCAACTTGCCAAAGGGGCTTTTTTTGCTAAATTTGTCCTCGTCCACAATCAAAAAATATTCATGGGAAGAGCATTTGAATTTAGAAAAGCACGTAAGATGAAGCGTTGGTCAGCAATGTCCAAGGCATTTACAAGAATTGGAAAGGATATCGTTATCGCCGTCAAAGAGGGTGGCCCGGATCCAGATTCTAACTCGCGTTTGCGTGCAGTAATTCAGAATGCCAAAGCTGTGAATATGCCCAAGGACAACATTGAACGGGCTATAAAAAGAGCTTCAGACAAAAGCCAAGGGGATTTTAAGGAGGTGCTTTTTGAAGGATATGCGCCCCACGGTATTGCTATTTTGATTGAGACCGCCACGGACAACAACACTAGAACTGTTGCGAACATTCGAAGTTATTTTAACAAATGTAACGGTAGTTTGGGCACTTCAGGTTCGGTAGAATTTATGTTTGACCATACCTGCAACTTTGCAATTAATGGAGAAGGTATGGATCCAGAGGAACTGGAATTGGAAATGATTGATTTTGGTGCCGAAGAGGTTTTTGTTGATGAAGATGGCATCCATATTTATGCATCATTTGAAAGTTTTGGATCCATTCAAAAAGAGTTGGAATCCCGAGAAATTGAAATCATTTCTTCTGGCTTTGAGCGTATACCGCAGGTAACCAAGGAACTTAATGAAGAACAAATAGCGGATGTTGAAAAGTTACTCGAGAAGATTGAAGAGGATGATGATGTACAACAGGTTTATCACACCATGAAAGAATAGTTTTTCAACTCGGTTAGTCTTCTTTCTTTTTTCCTTCAACAAAAATCTGCCAACCATCCATTGTAAGTTCGCTTCCCGTATCTGAATTTGTATAAATGATATAGCCCATCTTTAGTTTGTCATATATTTCAAATTGACATTTAAAATCACCATTGTTACCGCCGTGGAAAAAGGTGTCACCGTAATCTGTCTTACGAATAAAAATTCCCAGTCCTGCTCCTTCTGGTTTATCTTGATAATTCCAAAACTCCGAATTTGATTCTGTATGAATCTTTAAAAACTCTTTGTATGTATTTGGTTTCAACCCTTTTCTTTCCAATATGGTAAGAGCGTATTTTGAAAAAGCCTTGGACTCCGTGTGCATGCTAAAGGCCATACCTGCTTCTTGGGGAATACCCCAATTGGTAGGGTGTCCTCCAAAATGACCATCAGATACCACCTCACGCAATGCCTCACTGTCACTAAATTCCATATGGTAGAGGCCATTGGGTTCAAGAAGTTCTTCTTCCAAAATTTGTTCAATAGGCTTTCCCGTAATTTCAACAACAACACGTTTAAGGTATTCAAAGCCCTCACCTGAATAGCCATATTTTTCTCCCGGTTCAGCAATCATATCAATTCCCCAATTGGGTAAACCTGTACGGTGAATTAAAACATGCCTTGCCGTCATTTTCTTATACTCTTGATATTTTTCAAGTTGTTCAAAAGGAAGATATTTGTGCAATGGCTTATCTAAGCCAATCAGATTACGATCTGCCAACCTCAAAACCACAAAGGCAAAAACCGGTTTAGTGATTGAAGCGGCTTCGAACAACGTGTTTTCATTTACCAGCTCTTTGGTTTCTGAATTCTTCACTCCATACGTTTTGTGGTAAGCTATTTGACCATCCTTGATCAGGGCCAATGAAACACCTGGGATATTATAAAATTCTTGATATTCTGCAATTATTTGGTCGACCTGTTTTTTAGCATCATCATCAAAATCATGAAGGAGACCCCTTACTGGAATCACATCAGGTTCTGGAAGCATCTTGACTTTTATTGTTGGAAGTGGGTCATGTCCATCTTTTCTTAAAGTAAAAGGTATGGGCTCTGTTGGAGCCATCCTATTGAATCTGTAATCAACTTCTACAACCTTGGTGGGGACCTCAAGTTGATAGTCTCCCAAGGGAAGGGGGACGGAAAAATTTCCCAAGGAATCAGCGACGGTCTGGACCCACATTTTTTCATTTTCCAAACTGTTTATCCTAATACTTACAGGTATTGGTTTTGAATGAAATCCACTGGTATCCACCTTTCCTTTTACCAAACCAATTTCAGTGGCATTAGCCACAAAAATCAAATTCCCTAACCTATCGGGATTCGATACTTTTTGCATTCCTCTTCCCCAAGAGAGCCATGTAAAACTTTCGTCGCTATCTTTATCAATTGCGACTAAATCAATCCCTAATGACATCCCCTCTTCAATTTTCTTTTCTAGTTTTACCTTCCACTCAACAGTTTTACCATTCTCAGTAACATGTTTTACCATCTCGACATTGTCCCAAGTTGTTCTTGCACCATAGGCATTTCTGCTATCCCCGTATTCGCTATATTGGGTCACCGGCGAACCAGATTTTAAGCTTTTCTCATTAATATACAACTCAAGACCGTCTTGATTGTCCCAAAATGACCTATCCGCGGATTCAGTAACCAAAGACTCATCTGAGATTTCCATGGCTATATAAATCTCATTTTTCTCCACATTGTATCCTATTTTAAAGTCACCCTGAAAATCTTCCTCGTTCTTAGGTGTTTTTCCCAGTTCGGCATTTTTGATAGGATATTTGGGCATATCATCTGGCCATTCCGCCAAATCACCATCAAGCATAATCTCATTCATAGGTAAGGCATAGGCGATGGCGTCTTCTGTTATGATTATATTGTCTTTTTTAGTGTTTTGACATGAGGATAAGAAAAGACAGCCCATTAAAGTGGAAAAATATAATCGGAACGGATAAGGGAAGGGTAATTTGTTCATCACGTGGTTTTTAGTTGTATAGTTAATGATACACTAAAAATCAAACTGTTACAGTATGAAAGCTATTCTCGATTTTCTGATATTTTCCAAATATCAATTTGTCGATGGTATCAATCACTTAATTTATTCTTAGTTTTAAAACTATCATTGGTATTTGTAAAGGATTGGAGAACCTGGCGACCAATAATTAAACTTCCCATCATGCGTATATTAATTTCCGGAATTTTCTTGTTCTTTCTTGGCTCAATTCAAGCTCAGGAAATGACCGCGGCCAAGCTTTATGAAATTATTGAGCAAGAAGCCGATACGGTCAAGACTAATGGCAACCAATATCAATTTTTATTTAATGATGCCATGCTGATATGCATTTTCGATGAAAACGCGAATCGAATGCGTATTATTTCGCCAATTGTTGAAAGGGAAAAACTGGGAGAGGAAGAACTTTTAAATGCGCTAGTGGCCAACTTTCATTCGGCTTTGGATGTAAAGTATGCCCTAAGTGATGAAATTATTTGGTCCGTTTATACTCATCCTTTAAAAGAGCTTTCAGAACCTCAGGTAATTGATGCCATTCAGCAAGTTTATGCGGCTGCAATAACTTTCGGGAATTCATATTCCAGTACCAATTTGGTTTTTCCTGGAAATTCCAAAAAAGTTGAAAAACCTAAGCCGGAAAAAAAGTTGAATAAAACCTAATAACTGTATTCCGGCACTTTGCCTTGCACGCCCTTGAAAAACATTCTAATCTCTTTGAAGTCTTTCTGAACATCATCTGTTGGAAACTTAGGTTCGGATATTTTGACCTGTTTTCTTCCAAAATCAAAAGCTGCCATTACAATAGGCACTTCGGCCTTTTTTGAAATATGGTAAAAACCTGTTTTTAACGCTGTAACTTTTTTGCGAGTGCCTTCGGGTGCCAAAGCAAACCGGAATACCTTTCGTTCCTTAAAAATTTGTGCCACGCTATCAACAGTATTCGAATTCTTGGCACGATCTATGGGTGCTCCTCCCGTCCACCGAAAAAACCAACCGAAAGGAGGTTTAAAAAGACTCTTTTTTGCGATATAATTCATTTCCTTATTTATGACTTTTCTAACCAAAAGTCCCAAAAAGAAATCCATCCAATGGGTGTGCGGTACCACAATTATTATACATTTATCCAAATCGGGAAAAGTGCCCAAAAGTTTCCAGCCCAACACTTTGAAGTATAAAAACTTTGCTAGTTTATGCATGTAATCGGGGTTAATAAATTTGCAGAGCCCTTATTACTATATTTTCATATAGATTTCCTGCAAACAATCGGGTGTAACCTTATTTTTCCAATCACTTCCCAGGGCATTTTCCCATAAGGCATCCATACTAAAGGCAACGTTTATGAGGATATCAAAATCGTTTTGTGTTAGATTGGAGCAAATTCCTGTTGGGAGCTGTATTTGCTGTTTTCGCATCATTTTTTTAAAAAATCGCACTCCTTCAGGGTAGAACTTATCCAGATGCTGAAATACCAAACAATTGCCCAAACCATGTTTTATGCCTAACAGGTATGAGAGACCATAACTCATGGCATGTGCAACACCAACCTGCGAGTATGCAATGCTCATACCCCCATGCCAAGAAGCCATCATCAATTTATCTCTTGATTCATCTTCAGGAATATCTTTTAAGAAAACATCCATACACAGTTCCAGGGATTTTTCCCCATAACTTTTGCTAAAAGCGTTTAAATAGGTTCCATTTAACGACTCAATACAATGGATATAACAATCCATACCGGTATAAAACCATTGTTCCTTGGGAACTGTTTTTGTCAGGTCCGGATCTAAAATTACTTGGTCATATGTGGTAAAATCCGAATTAATGCCCAACTTCTTATCTGGCCCTAGCAATACCGTTGTTCGTGAAACTTCCGCCCCAGTTCCGCTTATCGTTGGAACCCCAACGTGGTAGAGGGCAGGTTTATGAACTAAGTCCCATCCTTGATATTCGCTGGAATTACCCTTATTAGTAGCCATTATGGCGACCGCTTTGGCCAAATCCAATAATGTTCCGCCACCAATTCCAACGATTCCGGATGGTAATTCTTCAAACTTTTCTCCAATTCTTGCCACCAGAGCATCTACTTGCTCCGTTTTGGGCTCCTCATCTGCTGAGATAAAGATGAGTTCATCATTAAACATGAGTGGTATCTTGTTTACGATATCGGTATCCTGGAAAAAGTCATCCACTAAAAAAATAAAAGGGGCTTCTGAATTTCTACGTTTGGGCAGTATCACTTCTCCCAATTGGGAAAAACTACCACGTCCAAAAACCACCCTTGGTACCATGGGGAAATTGCGGTACGGGGCATTCTTGTCCGATTTAAGTTCTTTTTTCAAATTGCTTTGTGTCTTCATTAGTTGTTCAAATACTTTAGAACTTCTTTTAAGCTGTTCAACTTCAGGTGACCATTCACCTGATGCTCATCTTCTACCATTTCATGTACCCAAGTGGTATGAAATGGAACGTGGATGGCTTTGGCCCCAATATTCAAGATAGGCAATACATCTGATTTTAACGAATTGCCAATCATCAAAAACTCATCCACATTAATCTCTAAATGGTCTAGTAGGTTCTTATAATTATTTTCTTTTTTGTCGCTGAGTACTTCCACATGGTGAAAGTACTTGGATATTCCTGACTTTTCTAATTTACGTTCTTGATCTAGTAAATCTCCTTTGGTAAGGACTATTAGCCGATACTTATCCTGTAATTTTTGCAATACCTCCTCTACTCCATCCAATAATTCGACAGGATGCTGGATCATTTTTTTTCCCAAGTCGAGAATTTCCAGAATAGTTGTTTGAGAAATTTTATTGTTGGAAAGGTCTAAAGCGGATTCAATCATGGAAAGCATGAAACCTTTTATTCCATAACCATAGGTTTCAAGGTTTTGCATTTCAACCTTAAAGAGCTCCTGATCAACTTTGTTTTTGGTTTCGTAACCTTCCAAAAGTTCGGCGAAGCGTTCCTCCGTTTCTCGGAAATAGGTTTCGTTTACCCATAGGGTATCATCAGCGTCAAAGCCTATAACTTTTATGTTCTTAAAATCTATCTCCATGCTTTTTGGGCTCGTTCTAGGTCTTCTGGGGTATCAATTTCTATGCCGGTCACGTGTGTTTCGACCATTTTTATTTTCTTTCCATATTCTAAAAATCGTATGGCCTCTATTTTCTCCTTGGCTTCCAAGGGAAGCATAGGCAAACGCTGAAAATCGAGCAAGGCGCGCTTTCGAAAGGCATAGATTCCTTTATGCTTGTAATATTTGGCATCTACTTGTTCATCTCTAGGATAAGGGATGGGTGATCTTGAAAAGTAAAGTGCAAAATCTTGGTTATCCACTATTACTTTTACCGTATTAGGATTGGCAATTTCGTCCCAATCTGTAATGGGTGTCATCAATGAAGCTAGGTCTATCTCTTCTTCTTCGTCATTTTTAAAGACTTCTATGACCTTTTTTAAACTTTCTCCATCAATAAAAGGTTCATCACCTTGCACATTAATTGCAATGTCAACATCCAAATCGACCACAGCCTCAGCAATTCTATCACTTCCACTTTCGTGCTCTTTTTTGCTCATCAGCACTTTGCCTCCAATAGCGGAAATGGTATCATAAATTATTTTACTATCGGTTACCACATAGACTTCATCAAACAGTCCTGTTTCAACCGCTGCTTTATAGGTTCGGACAATCACCGGTTTTCCGCCTAAATCTTGCATCAGTTTTGCGGGAAATCTTGAGGCTTGGTACCTTGCTGGAATCAATGAAATTATTTTCACTACTTCTATATTATGGCCAAAACTACCTTTTTGGCCGCAATTTGCGATAAATTCTAAAAATAATCACCAAAATCACAATTACCAGAATGGCAGCGATTGGTGGTACTAATATAGAGGCTGTTGAAACTGCTACCGCAGTTCCTGTTTCGATGGTTGATACTACTGGATTGGCCACTCCTCCTGTAGTCGCCGTTGAGGTCATTCTTCCGGCCGCGTTCGCTCCTTTAATTGCTGTTGCTGTTCCTCCACCAGCTATGATGGCCAATGACCATGTAATTATCGGATCCAAATTGGCTACGGTTGATACCATAACCGCTGTACCTGCTATGGCGGCCAGAGGAACTGCCAAACCATCCAGGGCATTGTCTACCCATGGAATGAAATACGCAAAAATCTCAACAAGCATGGCTACTCCGAAAGCTATCAGTGCTGCAACACTTCCTATCCATTCCCAATTTTCATTTAGATCCCATACTCCCAAATAAGCTGCTAAACTCAAAGCAAAAAGTGGAAGAAATACTCTAAAACCCACGGATGCGGCCAGGCCAACGCCTAAAAAAATACTTATAATGGTATCGGGATTCATGCTCATGATGTTGACTAAAATAACGTATTCCTACTCAAGAAAAAAATCATCTTTAAATCCTATAAGGAATAGTTTCTGTTTCGCTCTAGTAACTGCAGTGTACAGCCATCGTAAATAGTCTTTGTCGGGGCCATTTGGCAGATAAGGTTGTTCCACAAACACTGTATTCCATTGTCCACCTTGTGACTTATGACAGGTAATCGCATAAGAGAACTTAACCTGCAGGGCATTGAAAAACTTATTGTTTTTTACACCTAAAAACCTTTTGTAATTTGATTTTTCATGAGCATAATCCTTGGAAACTTCTTGATAGAGTTTATTTCCGTCTTCATATGACAATGATGGGGTTTCCGCATTTATGGTATCTAGAAGCAAAACGGTTTCAAAAGGTTTCTGATTAGGATAATCAACCATTTTAACTTTTACCTCTGCAAAAGAGAACCCATATAATTCCTTAATGGCAAAAAGCTCTAAGATCTCTATAATATCTCCATTCGCTATAAACCCTGCCTCGGAATTTGGTCTCAACCAAAAATAATTGTTCTTGACCACCATCATATAGTCGCCAACCGCGATTTCATGATCTAGGTACAAAATACGTTCCCTTATATTCTTATTATATAGATTGGCGCGTTTGTTTGACCTCACAATTATGGCTGTCTCTTCTTTTCCGTTTTCAGCATACGAGGAATCAATGGCCTCTTGTATTTCAGTTCCATCAATTAACCGTACAATATCCTTGTAATGGGTTACGGAGAATTTGAATTCATCAAAATATTCTGATTGTAGTTGTTCGCGTAAATTGGTAGCATTGAAAAGTATACCAGAGTCATCTTGCTGACGCATAACTTCATCTAACTCTAGAGTATCGACCTCTTTATTATAATTAAGCGATAGTCTATCTTCTTCTAATGCAGGACTTATATCCAATTTTACCGGAGGTAATTGGGCAGTATCACCTATTAGTAACAGTTTACAGTTATGACCAGCGTACACATAATACATTAAATCGTCCAACAAAGAACCATTTTCAAAAAGTTTAGAATCGGCTGGAGTATCCGGTATCATTGAGGCTTCATCCACAATGAACAGTGTATTTCTATGTTTATTAGGGGCTAAAACAAATTGAACCCCGCCACCTGCTTGTTTTTTCGGAAAGTATATCTTTTTGTGAATTGTCAATGCCTGTGTTGCAGAATAAGAAGACATTACCTTGGCGGCTCTTCCAGTAGGTGCAAGGAGCACAGCGCTCATTTTTACTTTCCATAAACTATTGACCAACGTGCCTACAATGGTTGTCTTCCCAGTACCAGCGAATCCTTTTAAGAGAAAAAGTTCGTCCCGCTTTCCATCTAAAACAAATCTGGAGAGTTTGTCTAAAGCACTGGCCTGTTTCAAGGTAGGTTCGTGAGGAAATTTATCCTTGAGTAGGGTTAAAAATCCACTGGAAGAAGGGTCTTTCATAAGCACCTAAAGATAGCATGGATTTTTAAAGCAAAAAGTTTCGTGATTAAAAAAAAATTGTAGATTTGCTTGTAACCGCTAAATTAACTCTCAAAGAAAAAATTAGTATGTTAAGTTTAATTCTTATAGTTGTAGTTATATGCCTACTGACCATAGGCCTTGTATTTCTAATTGATAGGTTTTTACCTCAAAAGATAAAACCGATTCTGGTCATTGCTTTTGGACTTTTAAGCATTTTCTTAGGCTACAAAATTTATCAATCCATCAATGCACCTATTGAGTTTAAAAAGGTGAGACAAGAAAGATTTTCAAAAGTAATCGCAAAGTTGAAGGACATACGTGATTCCCAAGAAGCATATAAAACCGTAAATGGTAGATTTGCAAGTAACTTCAATAGCCTTATCCAGTTTGTTGATACAGGGAATTATACCATTACGCAGCAAAGAGATTCTTCTTTCATGCGTTATAACAAAGTATATCAAATCGATTTACAGGTTGATACCATTATCGTTGACACTCTTGGTTTCATTAAAGTAAAGGACTCATTGTTTAAAAATGATAGTCGTTACAAAGACATGATGAAAGTTCCCGGGGGTCAAGCAGATGAAAAATTCACAATGAAGGCAGACATCATTGACAAGCAAGGATATAAAGCGCCTGTTTTTGAAGCTAAGGTTGCCAAAAATGTTGTTCTTTACGATCAACCAACCGATTTGGTGGCGCGGGAAAATGCACATCAAAGTGTTGAGGAAGTGAATGGTACGGAAATTAAAGTGGGCTCTCTTACGGATGTAAGTACAAATGGAAACTGGCCTCCAATCTATGACAGAAAAAATTAATAATATACAGGAGTCAGAAACTGAAAATACCTTTAAGAAACTGTCCATTCAAGTTGGTTTGAATGGACTTTCTTTTTGTGTTTTGGATACTATTTCAAATGAGATATTGGCGTTTGAAAAGATATCCTTCAAAACACCTTCCACTCCCTATTTAATGCTAAAAGAGCTTAAAAAACTTCTCGGGACGGTTGATGAAATTCAAAATAAGTTTTCAGATGTTGTGGTTATTCATAAAAATGGGTTGTTCAGTCTAGTGCCCAAAACCCTTTTCAATAAAGAAGAACTGCCCAATTACCTAAAATTCAATGCCAAAATTATGGCGACCGATCATATTATCTATGATGAGATTTCCAACCATGATTTGGTCAATGTTTATGTCCCTTTCGCAAATATCAACAACTACATTTTTGACCTTTTCGGAGAGTTTGAATTCAAACACAGTGGTACAGTATTAATCGGTACCCTATTGAATCAAACTAGAGCCTCATCGGAACCGGTCTGCTACGTGCAAGTATCAGATAAGGAGATGGAAATGGTTGTTGTTTCTGAAAAAAAACTACTTTTTTACAATCACTTCACCTACAAAACTGCAGAAGATTTTCTATACTACCTTCTTTTTGGATTAGAGCAATTGCATATCGATTTGGAAAAAGTACAGCTAAAATTGTTTGGTTTGGTGGAGGAAGGAGATACTATATTCGAATTATGCCATCGCTATGTTAGGAATGTTTCGGTTTTTGTTCCAATTGACCCCACCTACCCCTTAGAGCAATTGGAAACCCAGACCATTGATTTTACAACCCTAAGTTCCTTGTAGTGCGAATTATTTCCGGTAGATATAAGGGCAAACGACTTGTAGCTCCAAAAAAACTTCCGGTAAGGCCCACCACTGATATGGCCAAGGAAGGACTTTTCAATATTCTTAACAATCGTTTTTTTATTGATGAACTTAAGGTAATGGACCTTTTTGCGGGCACCGGTAATATAAGCTTCGAGTTTGCATCAAGGGGTGCCGAGAACATTGTTGCAGTTGATGGTTATGTTGGCTGTGTTCGCTACATCAGTAAAATAGCAGAGGAGTTGGATTTATCGATTACCAGCATAAAATCTGATGTGTTCAAATATCTACAACGGACACCTGAAAAGGCCAATTTAATTTTTGCAGATCCCCCTTATAGCTTTGAGATGTCTCAATTTCATCAAATTGTAACTTTGGTTTTCGAAAATGAATTATTGGTTGAAGATGGAGTTTTAATTATTGAACACTCGGACCAAACTGATTTATCGGAACATTCCAACTTTGTGGAATCGAGAAAATATGGTGGAAGTATTTTTAGTTTTTTCGAAAAATAGAAACATTCTACAAACTGCTCAGAACCTCCCATTTCTTCCAATATAGTCATCCAAAAATAGCACCAAAACGTACAGCAATAGGACAAACGGAAAAATCAAATATGTTGAAATCATCCTTAAGGTTGTTTAGGGTTTAAATACCTTTTTGATATTTTCCTGTCCGAAATACTATACAAGTCTAATTTTTCAAGCCACGAACTAATCAAAATATCTATCGCTTTCGTCCCAAAATTGATGGAATTCGCCATTCTCATAGCTCTTTATATCAAGACTTTTGGAAGGATGTATAAATTTTATCAACCTTATGCATATGTAACCAAGGCATAGAGTGGCTGTAATAATAATAATCCAAAAAGCAATCATGGTTTAAAACTACCATCTCCATTCAAAAGCAGGAATACACAATTGATATATAGAAGGTTAGGATTGACGAACTCTTATATTGAGGCCAATCGTGAAAGAAAATACCTCAATTTTTCTTAATAGAATTTCAATTAGTTGGCTTTCAAAAGATTAAAGAAAAAGCAGGCCATAAGCCGGATTCTGTCTAGCCTTATCATTTATCTAGGTTTTTGGTTGCCCAAAAGCTCGAACCGTCTACCCTCCAACTCGGGCGTGCAGCCCTCAAACACTGGTTTACATGACGTTTCACCGCATAGAGTTTACCTGATTTCACTACAGCCGAACTGTACTTGCTTTCTGTTGCACTGGTCCTCGCTTTTCAACGGACGGATGTTATCCGCTATGCTGCACTATGGTGTCCGGACTTTCCTCTTCCGATGGTGACCGAAAGCGATAAGGTGGCCTGCTACGGGCAAAGGTAACCTAATTGTTAATAAAAAGTAGCTTCCTCACCAACGACAATGGCACTTTGCACGTTCCTATTTTTATATTTGTAGTAACGCAAATTTCCTGATTTTGGAACCCTTTATAGTATCGGCCCGGAAATATCGCCCCCAGACCTTCAAGGATGTAGTGGGTCAGGAAGCTATTACCAATACGCTACTCAATGCGATTGATCATAATCACTTAGCGCAGGCCCTACTTTTTTGTGGACCACGAGGTGTCGGTAAAACTACCTGTGCACGTATTCTCGCTAAGAAAATCAATCAGGACGGAACGGAACGGGAAGATGAGGATTTTGCATTCAATATTTTTGAATTGGACGCTGCCTCGAACAATTCGGTTGACGATATTAGAAGTCTCATCGACCAAGTTCGCATACCCCCTCAGGTGGGTAGGTATAAAGTATATATTATTGATGAGGTCCATATGCTTTCCCAGTCTGCTTTCAATGCTTTTCTAAAGACCTTGGAAGAACCGCCAAAGCACGCCATATTTATACTGGCCACGACTGAGAAGCATAAGATAATCCCAACGATACTTTCACGTTGCCAAATTTTCGATTTTAAACGAATTACGGTAAAGGATGCTTCGGCATATTTAAAGTATATCGCAGAGCAACAGGGAATTGAAGCCGAAGACAGTGCCCTTCACATCATAGCCCAAAAAGCAGATGGCGCCATGCGTGATGCACTTTCCATTTTTGATAGAGTGGTCAGCTTTTCAGGGAATACATTGACCAGAAAGGCAGTCACAGAAAACCTAAACGTCCTTGACTACGACACCTATTTCGATACCACTGATCTTATCTTGGCCAACAATATTCCAGATTTACTTGTGCTGTTCAACAAAACACTTTCATTAGGGTTTGATGGTCATCATTTTATTTCTGGATTGGCCTCTCATTTTAGGGATTTGATGGTATGTCAGCATCCTGAAACAATAGCTTTGCTGGAGGTGGGCGAAGATGTAAAAGAACATTATCAGACGCAGGCAAAAAAAGCTAGCAGAGGATTTCTTTTACAAGCGTTGGAAATGGCCAATAATGCTGATCTAAAATATAAAACCAGTAAAAATCAGCGTCTGCTTGTTGAGCTTACTTTAATGAAATTGGCTTCCATCTCCTTTGATGGAGAAAAAAAAAAGTCTGATTTCATAATTCCCGCTTCCTTCTTTAAATCCAATGAATCTAATAATGGTAGTCCTGTTGCAACTCCTACACCAAGTTTAGAAGAGCCCACACCTTCGTACGCGACTGAACAATCGAAATCATCTGAGCTCCAAGAAACGCCTATACAGCCTGAAGTTCAATCGCAAGAACCCGATACTGAGCCTGAAACTGCACCTCCATCGATTAAAAAAATTCAACTTAAAACTCCAGAAAATAGGGTTTCAGGCTTATCCATATCCAGTATAAAGGCCAAGAAGGCCCATGAAAATGTTAAGGCCCCTCCGGTTAACCAGGATGATCTTCCAAAGGAAAGCTTTACGGAATCTGATATGCAAGCACATTGGAACGATATGGTACAACAGCTGGAAATTAAGGGAAGAAAAATATTGGCCAGTAATTTCCAGACCGATGTTCCGAAACTTAAAAATGAGCATAACATATGGATTGAGCTTCCCAACAGTACCATGAAAAAAGAGGTAGAAAGGGAACAAAGTCTTATGATGGACTACCTAAAACAAAAATTGAACAATTATTCCATCACCTTGAATATTACCGTAAATGAAGAGGTGGCCAAAAAATTCGCTTTCACTCCTGAGGAAAAGTATCAGAAATTGAAAGAGAGAAATCCTGCCATTGATCTACTCAGAAAAGAGTTCGACCTCGATTTTTAACCTTTCACTTTCTTTTTTAATACCCTTATCTTTGTTCTTTAAATATTAAAAAATGCTTGGTCTTAAATTACCAACAGACCCCAGATGGGTCAATATCGTTGAAAAAAATATTGAGGAAATCTTAACCGATCACGCATACTGCGAGCAAAAAGCAGCGAGTACAGCTATTTCATTGATTATCGGTTTTCCTGAAAAATCAGAATTGGTCAAAGAAATGACGGCTTTGGCCAGGGAGGAAATGGGCCATTTTAATATGGTACATGATAGAATTCTGAAAAGAGGATGGATTCTGGGTCGGGAGCGTAAAGATGAATATGTTTTGGAGTTGATGAAGTTTTTTCCAAAAGGTGGTAGTCGTGAAACACATTTAGTTCATAAACTGCTCTATGCAGCCCTTATTGAGGCCAGAAGCTGTGAGCGTTTTCGATTACTTTCCGAAGAACTGGAGGATAAAGAGTTGTCTGATTTTTATCGAAATTTAATGGTGAGCGAAGCCAACCATTATATCATGTTTTTAAAATTTGCCCGAAAGTATGGCAATCGTGAAGAAGTAGATGAAAAATGGGAACAATTGCTTGAATATGAGGCCAAACTCATGAAAAATCTGGGTAAACGGGAAACCATGCACGGATAGTTTTACTCGTAATACAAGGTTTTTATCATCCCATCTGCCAATCCGATTTTAGGCACGTGAATTTTCTTGGCGCCACTCCATTTGGCTGCAGATAAAAATATTTTGGTAGCAGGAATAATAACATCGGCCCTATCTTGGTTCAATCCCAATTCTGAAATCCTATCCTCATAATCCATACTATTTAGAAAAAGATACTGGGCGTTCAACCAAATATAAGATAATGGCTGATTTATTTTTCTTCCGGACATCTTATGAAGTTTGTTAATATTTCCTCCAGAACCAATTATCTCAACCTTACTATCTCGTGAAATATATTTCTTTATCCATTCATGCACTTCATCCCAAGCAGCGTCACCAACCAACCCATTAAGAATCCTGACCGTACCTATTTTAAAAGATTTTGATACTAGTACGTTGCCTTTTTCAAAAATCGTAAATTCAGTACTTCCACCGCCAACATCAACGTAAAGATATAATCTGTCCTTTTTTATAAGTTCCTTCAAGTCAGTCGAAGCTATTATGGATGCTTCTCTTTTTCCATCTATTATTTCAATTTTGATTCCAGTTTCCTTATTCACCCTTTCAACTACTATCTCTCCATTTTTAGCTTCCCTAAGGGCGGAAGTTGCGCAGGACATATATTTTTCCACACCATATACCTGCATCAACAAATTAAAAGATTTCATGGTCTTTATCAACCGTTGCAAGCCACCTTCCGAGATTTCACCTTTGGTAAAAGCATCTTCCCCCAAGCGCACAGGTACCCGAATAATTTCGCTTTTTTTAAATGTAGTGGGTTTATCTGCTTGCTCAATTACATTGGTCACCAACAATCTTATTGCATTGGAGCCAATATCTATAGCGGCAAATTTTCGAATTATCAAAGCAAGGCTTACTTAAGATTCTACTTTCTTTTGATAGTAATCATATAGTGCGAATTGCGACCTTAATTCAGGTTCATTGGGAGCTTTTGGTTTATAGGCGTTATCCTGTTTGTCCGAAAAGACTCGGGCCTTAAAATTATCTCTCCAAGAAATGTCAAAAGTGTCCAACAACTCTTGCTTAATCTCATTATCATAAATTGGACAGCCTACCTCAACCCTAAAATCAAGATTACGTGTCATCCAATCCGCAGATGAGATATACACTATGGGTTCGCCTCCATTCCCGAAAATGAACAAACGTGGATGCTCTAAAAACTTATCCACTACGCTAATGGCTTCAATGTTTTCGCTCATTCCCTCAACACCAGGAATAAGACAACACACCCCTCTGATAATTAATTGAATTTTAACCCCAGCTCTGCTTGCATCATATAACTTGTCCACCATTTTATACGAAGTGAAACTATTCATCTTGATTTTGATGTAAGCTTCTTTCCCCGCCCTTGCATTTTCAATTTCTTGGTCAATCAGTCGTATGAAGGTGGACTTTGTATAATGGGGTGAGACGATGAGGTGCTTGTATTTGTTGATTTTATAATTGGTCTCGAAAAACTCAAACACGCGATTCATATCTTTTAAAATCCCTTCATGGGCCGTAAACAAGGTGTAATCCGTATAGATATTTGCAGTGGATTCATTGAAGTTACCTGTACTTATAAAGCCATATCTTTTCACTCCTTCGGTTTCTTCCCGTTCTACCAAGCAAATTTTGCTGTGTACTTTCAGACCAGGAACGCCAAAAATCAGTTTTATTCCCTCAGCTTGTAACTGATTTGCATACTTAATATTGGCCTGTTCGTCAAATCGTGCCTGAAGTTCAATTTGAACAGTTACTTGTTTACCATTTTTAGCAGCATTGATTAACGAAGCTGCAACTTGACTATCATTGGCCAAACGATACACGGTGATTTTGATACTTCTTACCTTCGGGTCAAGAGCAGCCTCTCTCAAAAACTTGGTAACGTAATTAAAGGTGTGATAAGGAGCATAGATCATATAGTCTTTTTGGCTGATCATCTCCAAAAGACTTCCTTCCATACTAAGCCCTTTTACGGGTAAAGGTTCTATTTTCTTGTGCATGAGATCTTGTCTGCCAAGACTTGGAAAACCCATATAATCCCTTCTATTATGGTATCTTCCACCTGGAATTACACTATCCGTGTCCACAATATTCATTTTATCTTTTAGGAATTGAAGGGTATCCTTATCGATTTGCTTATCATAAACAAACCGCACTGGGTCACTAATTTTCCGGTGCTCAACGCTAGACGATATCTTCTCGATAAAACTTTTGGTCAGGTCGTTATCAATATCCAATTCTGCATCTCGCGTAATCTTGATCATATGCGCGGAAATGGATTCAAAATCAAACATCGTAAAGACACTACCCAAACAGAATCGTATCAAATCATCTAAAATGATGATGTAATTTTTGTCTCCTTCCTGTGGAAGCACAATAAAACGGTCAATGCCCTTGGGAATTTCAATCAGGGCATATCGGTTTTTCCCATTGACACCCATGGTTTCATCATCCTTCATCACCATTTTTACAGCCAAATAGGCCGCAGTATCTTTAAGTAGAGGAAATTCGGTTAAGTCATTTAGAATAATGGTCATCAATTCTGGATTGACCTTTTTAAGAAAATATGATTTTATAAATTCTGCCTGACTTTCACTTACTTCATTCTCATCTATTATAAAAATATTTTCAGCTTTGAGTTCCTCTTCTATACTGTTGAGAATTTCTAGACTTCTAGCTTGTTGATTTATTACAATCTTGGTAATTTCCTCAAGTAAATCTTTGGCCTTTTCTCCTCCTAGAACGCTTTTTCCTTTTTTCCCGGCATCAACAATACGTTTTACCGTCGCGTATCTTACTTTAAAAAATTCATCGAGGTTATTACTGAAAATACCCAGAAATCTTAGTCTATCAATTAATGGGACCCTTTTGTCGGCACTTTCTTGAAGTACCCGGGCATTAAAGTGTAACCAACTGATTTCTCTGTTTACATATTCGTTCTTGGGCTTTACCATTTATCCTTTTAAGTGTTTTGGGAAACTGATTTGTTCTGTGGTTCCTTTCGAAATTTCTGTCCAGTTGTTTACATCAAATCTGATTTGAACCAATCCGGCAGTTGGAACGTTGTCAATATACTGATCTCCCCAAGCATTTGCAAGGGATGTGAACGCATAATTATGTCCAAAAATGCAAACAGTTTCGTATTGGTTGTCCAAATTTTCTATAAAGTTCTGTACGCTACCTCCAGAAAAATCATAAAGTGCTTCTGTGACTTGAAACCTACTGAATGAAAAACCAATATTTCTAAGGAAAATCATACTGGTGTGCAATGCCCTGTTCGCTGGACTTGAAAACGCGAAATCGATTTGCACATCCTTTTTATTGAATTCTTGAGATACTAAGTGTGCATCATTAATTCCTCTTTCTTTAAGAGGTCTGTCTTTATCAGAAACTTCATATTCCCATGAAGATTTGCCATGCCTCATCAATATTATCCGCTTCATATTTTGTTCGTTAGGGTGCTAATCGTTCTATTTTCCAATTGTAATCTTCTTGAAGGGTATAGCGAATTCTATCATGCAAGCGATTGGGGCGACCTTGCCAAAATTCAAAAGAAACAGGTCTGACCAAATACCCTCCCCAGTTTTCCGGACGGGGTATTTCTTTCCCTTCATATTTTTTTTCCAAAGCGTCCAGTTTTTCTTGTAGAAATGCCTTGGATGGAATCACGTCGCTTTGGTCTGAGACTACTGCTCCAAGTTGGCTACCAACTGGTCGCGACTCAAAATACCCATCTGACAGGTTTTCGGCAACCTTTTCGGCTTTACCTTTTATGATAATCTGCCGTTCCATATTTGGCCAAAAGAATGAAAGGCACATCGATGGATTATTTTCAATGGCTTTCCCTTTTTCGCTTTGATAGTTTGTATAGAAAATAAAACCTTCGTGTGTATATTTTTTCATCAGTACAACCCGGTTTTTAGGAAATCCATCCAAACCTATAGTAGATACCGTCATTGCATTCGGTTCATCCATACCATCCGTTGCCTCTACCTCATAAAACCACTTTTGAAATTGCTCCATAGGGTTTTCCTTTATGGACGTTTCATCAAGCTCGCTTTTTTCGTAGGATTTCCTGTAATTGCTCAGGTCTTTTTGCATGACACTCTATTAGTACCATCAAATTTCAACAAAAGAACGGAGATTAAAAAGATTGTATGGGTTAAGTTTTTGCTCTTTGACCTTAAATTTCAAAAGTCTTGCCATCATCTGCCAAATCTACCTGTGAAAACACCTTTGAGGCTTCTTCTTTGAAAAGGTCGATTGACTTATACCGGGTCGAATAATGTCCCAAAACAAGTTGCCCAACGTTTGCCTTTTCGGCAATCCGTGCGGCCTGAGTAGCTGTGGCATGTTTAGTTTTAGTACCTAAATGGGCTTCAGATTCCAAGAAGGTCGATTCATGATATAACAAGTCCACGTTTTCTATAATGGGTACAATACTTTCATTATAAGCGGTATCACTGCAAAAAGCGTAGCTTTTAGGTTTTGGTGGGTCAATGGTCAAATCGGAGTTGGCAACTTCAATGCCATTTTGTTGTACACCATTTGCTCCATTTTTGATATTGTTAAACTGACTTCTGTCTATTTCATATTTTTCGGTGGCTTCAATATTCAATTTCCGAGGAAGTGGCTTTTCGTGAAACAAAAAACCGTTGGTGTATACTCGATGATCTAATGGTATAGTTTGAACACTGACAGTCTCGTCATCCAGTATTAATTCAGATTCCTTACTGGTCAATTCATGAAAAATCAAAGGGTAATTTGTCCATGAATCTCCCAATTTCAAAAACAAGGTGATGGCCTCTTTAATGCCCTTGGGTCCATAAATATGGAGTTCTGATTCTCTTCCTAAAAGTCTAAAAGTTGAAATAAGTCCCGGTAAACCGAAAAAGTGGTCACCATGCAAGTGTGAAATGAAAATATGTTTTATTCTGGAAAACTTGATTTTATTCTTTCTTAACTGTACCTGTGTTCCTTCTCCACAATCAATCAAGAAAAGATGGTTTCTAATTTCAAGAACTTGGGCTGTAGGATTGGTAAAAGTGCGAGGTGTGGCGGAATAGCATCCGAGAATGGTCAACTTCATATGCCCAAGTCCCGTTCTATGTCCTCCATTTCAATAAGGTCTTTTGCTTCCTGAATTGTGGGTACGACGCTTATTTCGTCAGGAATTTCGTCATATGAAACTTTGTTTGTAACCAACACAAAAGATTTATTCGAGTTTTTGTGGGTGTTAGAAATATCAAGAAATTCCAAGATATCACCCGTGGTCAACTTTTCGAAGGAGAAAAGGTTAACCACAATATTATCGTGCTTCAATTTGGGATAGGCCTTTTCAAGGTTTTCCATGAATATGGAAATGGAAGTCTTCTCCTGAAAAACAATGGTCGTTGTTCCTTCTTTATTGAAAATCATTTCGTTACTTTTTTGCCGCCAATAAATACATTACTGCCATACGAACCGCCACTCCATTTTCTACTTGTTCCAAAATAATGGACTGATCGGAATCTGCTACATCACTTGTGATTTCCACTCCTCTATTTATAGGACCTGGATGCATGATCACAATTTGCTTATCTAAACTATTCAATAGTTGCTTATTAACCCCAAATTGTTGGGTGTACTCCCTTGTAGACGGAAAATAACTGATGTCCATTCGTTCATTCTGTACCCGCAGCATATTGGCCACATCGCACCATTCCAGAGCTTTCCTCAGGTTTGTTTCGACTGTCACTCCAAGAGACTCTATATGTTTTGGAATCAAAGTCTTGGGCCCACATACTTTTACATTGGCACCTTGCAGTTTTAATGCAAAGATATTGGATAGGGCCACTCGGGAATGTAGAATATCACCAACTATAACCACATTTTTCCCGCCGATATCTCCAAGCTTTTCTCTTATGGAATAAGAATCTAAAAGTGCTTGGGTTGGATGTTCATGGGCTCCATCTCCTGCATTTATTATAGAAGCGTCTACATGTTTGGATAAAAATATTCCAGCGCCAGGGTTAGGATGTCTCATCACCACCATATCCACTTTCATGGACAGGATATTGTTTACGGTATCTATTAGGGTTTCTCCTTTTTTTACGGATGATTGGGAAGCTGAAAAATTAATAACGTCAGCTGATAATCTTTTTTCCGCAAGTTCAAATGAGAGTTTGGTTCGGGTGCTGTTTTCGAAAAAGATATTCGCAATGGTCGTATCACGAAGTGTTGGCACCTTTTTTATGGACCGATTAATAACTTCTTTAAAGTGATCGGCCGTTTCAAAAATGAGTGCTATATCCTTTTTATCAAGATATTTTATTCCTAGCAAGTGATCTACACTTAATTCACTCATTCTATACTATTTGCTTACTAAATACACAATGTCCTTTCCATCATTCTCCTCCCACATTACCTTTACTTTCTCTTCATTTATGGCATCTACCTGTCGACCCCTATAATTGGGCTGAATGGGTAAGTGCCTACTGAACCGTCTATCAATCAACGTGAGCAATTCAATATCCAAAGGCCTGCCAAAGGATTGAATGGCTGTTAAGGCTGCCCTGATACTTCTTCCGGTATACAAAACATCATCTATCAAGACCACGTTTTTATCTTCTACCAAAAAATCAATTTTTGTAGTACTTGCTTTTAAGGTCTTTTCACCTCTTCCAAAATCATCCCGGTAAAATGTGATATCCAATAAACCGAGTTGTATATCCTTTACTTTATAATCTTCGCGAAGCACCTTGGCCAACCGCTCGGCCAAATAAACACCCCTAGGTTGAATTCCTATCAGTACGGTATCTTTAAAATCTAAATGGTTTTCTAAAAGTTGACAAGCTAAACGGTGAAGTATGATGTTGATTTCTTTGGAAGTAAGAAGAACTTTTTGACTCATTTGCTGTACTACCGTCTCAGTTGGATACAAAAGTAAACAATTCTTTAAAATGAACAGGGTATAAAAAAGCCCCGTTGGAAACAACGGGGCTTTTATTATGTAATGAAGGGCTGATTACTTTTTAGAATCAGCTTCCATTTTATCCTTCAAAGCTTGCAGTTGTGAATTGGCATCACCTAATGTAGGTGCTGCTTCATCAGAAGATGAAGAACGCTTTTTAGCAGTTCTTACATTTCTTTCTTCCTGCTCTCTAAAGATAGCTGTGTGGCTTGCCACTACTCGTTTGAAGTCTTTGTTGAACTCAATAATCTTGAAATCAACTTCTTCTCCTTTAACAAGCTTTTTGCCATCTTCTTTTTCCATATGACGTGAAGGAACAAATCCTACGATATCCTCATTGAAGTTTACAGTAGCTCCTTTGTCAACAACTTCAGCAATTGATGCTTTGTGCAAAGTTCCTTCGGCAAACTCTTTTGAGTATTTATCCCAAGGGTTCTCTGTAGTTTGCTTATGACCTAGGCTCAATTTGCGTCCTTCTACATCCAATTCCAATACTTCAACTTCCAAAGTATCGTTCACAGCAACAAATTCCGATGGATGCTTGATCTTCTTGGTCCAAGAAAGGTCGGAGATGTAAATCAATCCGTCAATTCCTTCTTCCATTTCTACAAAGACACCAAAGTTGGTAAAGTTTCTAACGATTCCTTTATGACGAGAACCTACAGGGTATTTAGATGTAATATCAGTCCATGGATCTGGAGTCAATTGCTTAATGCCCAATGACATTTTACGATCTTCTCTATCCAAGGTCAATACAACAGCTTCAACTTCATCACCTACTTTTACAAAATCTTGTGCAGATCTTAAGTGGGTAGACCAAGACATTTCAGAAACGTGGATCAAACCTTCAACACCTTCGGCAACTTCGATAAAGGCACCATAATCAGCTATAACTACTACTTTACCTTTTACTTTATCACCTATTTTGATTTCATCACCTAAAGCATCCCATGGATGTTTCTCCAATTGCTTAAGACCTAATTGGATTCTTGATTTGTTATCATCAAAATCAAGGATTACCACGTTCATTTTCTGGTCAAGTTCAACAACCTCGTTCGGGTGGTTGATTCTGCTCCAAGAAAGGTCAGTAATGTGGATCAATCCGTCAACACCACCAAGGTCGATAAACACACCGTATGAAGTAACGTTTTTAACGATACCTTCCAGTACTTGACCTTTTTCAAGTTGACCGATAATCTCCTTCTTCTGCTCTTCAATATCAGCTTCAATAAGTGCTTTATGAGAAACAACTACGTTTTTGAATTCGTGGTTGATTTTCACCACCTTGAATTCCATAGTCTTACCAACGTACTGATCGTAATCACGGATAGGTTTCACATCGATTTGAGAACCTGGCAAGAACGCCTCGATTCCAAATACATCTACGATCATACCTCCTTTAGTTCTGCATTTTACAAAACCAGTAACAATTTCTTCTTTGTCATGGGCAGCATTTACTCTGTCCCATGCCATAATGGTTCTTGCTTTTCTGTGTGACAATACCAACTGACCGGTTTTGTCTTCGCGGATATCGATAAGTACCTCAACCTTATCCCCTACTTTAAGATCCGGATTGTAACGGAACTCGTTCAACGAGATAACACCTTCGGACTTGGCATTGATGTCGATGATCGCTTCGCGATCTGTCATGTGAACTACCTTACCTTCAACTACCTCTTCATCGGCAGTGTCCACAAAGTTTTCTTCAACAAGTTTTTCAAATTCGTCCAACTTGCTGTCATCAACTTTTTCAATACCTTCTTCATACTTGTCCCAATCGAAACTTTCCAAAAATTCCTTAGGGTCTTGTTGCGTGGTAACTTCTTCTTTAACTTCTGTTGTTGCCGTAGTTTCTTCTACTTCAACATTTGCTTTTTCTTCAGCCATCTGCTGATTTAAATTTGTATTCCATAAGTCTACAGGAGTTAGACAATCGCTATGGAAGTTGTTATCGTTTTTTGTAATCCCTTTTTCTCCTGCTGCTTTGCCAAAAAGGAGTGCAAAAATACAATTAATTCCTTGTTTTACAAACCCTTATTGAACTCTTATAGACCAGCCGGGATAATTAATGAAAAATTAAGTCAAAATGTGACTTTTATGCATATCTTGTTTCCTAATATTAACCATTAAAACAATACAACATATTATGAGTGTAAAAGCAAAATATCAGGCAGTTTTAGATTTAGGACAACAATTTGCGATTAAAGACGGTGATGTTTCTGAAGACGGAGGGGTTTTGAAAATAAAAGGTGAAGCCAACACCCCATATGAGAAAAATGCGATTTGGGACAAAATCAAGGAAATTGGAGGGGAAAGCCCAAGTGACATCAAAGCAAATATTTCTGTTTCTGATGACTCCGTATACCACAGACACACGGTAAAAGGTGGTGAATCTTTAAGCAAAATCGCCAAGCACTACTATGGTGATGCCATGAAATACAAGCAAATATTCGAGGCGAATACCAATATCTTAAAGAATCCGGATTTAATCCATCCTGACCAAGTTTTGGTGATTCCAAATCTTTAATAGAAACAATCTTATCAATAGAAAGCGCCTGTAAGGCGCTTTTTTTTTGTAATAGCATGAAAGTAAAATATTTGCATTTCAATCTATTCACACCTCAACTTTGGTTTCAATTAAAAACTCTTCTTTAACTTTAATAAATTTGTGGTTCATCAATCTAAAAACAAAACATGAAAAATTGTAGGATCGGTTTTATCGTAATTGGAGTACTTTTTCTCCAACTTCTTTCTTGTCAGCCTAAATCCGACACAGATTTCAAGGAGGCTTTGACGTTTTACGTTTCTTTTGACAATGGAACTACAGCAGATTTTGCTCTTGGAAATTCCAATATGTTTACCGCGAAGGCAAGCTATGTTAACTCAAGAAGAAGTTTGGAAGGGATTCAGATGGGCATGAACAACCCAGACCATCGCATCGCTAAAGGAGAAGGCATATTTGGCGATGCTTTTCAATTCGGTAAAAAAAGTGATACCGTTGTTTTTTATAAAAGTGAAAACAACATTGTCTACAGCCCTCAAAGCTGGTCTGGCACCATTTCATTTTGGTTGAGTGTTGATACCGTAAATGACTTAGATGGTTATACGGACCCGATTCAAATCACCGATACAGAATTCAATGATGCCTCCATATGGGTGGATTTTACCGATGCAAACCCTCCAGACTTTAGATTGGGGCTTATCGGTGATAAGGCTGCCTGGACCCAAGACACTCTAAATGTCCCTGTAATGACCGTTTTTGAAAAAAGGTTGGTGACTATGAAAGAGCCTCCTTTTTCAAAAAACAGCTGGACGCATGTTCTTGTAACCTATGATGGTCTTGGTACCGCAAATAGTCTAGGGAATCTTTACTTGAACGGGGAAAAAATTGGAACGGTAAGTGGTGTGGATGATCCCTTTACCTGGGTATTGGAGGAATCCAAAATTTTCCTTGGATTAAATTATAGTGGTTTAATGGACGAACTATCCATTTTTAATACCCCATTTACCGATGAGCAAGTGAAGCAACTTTACGATTTAGAAGGAGGAATCAAATCCATTCTTTGAATCTTTAGTTAAATTTTCCGAATTTCACTTTTCTGTCGATGTAGCTCATTAAAACGAGCGATATCTTAAACTTTACATTTAATTTCATGAAATACTGCTGGTCCATCATAACAATACTTTTTATCCTTTCCTGTGAGGAAAAAAAGTCAATTAAAGGTTCATGGATTTACAGTTATGAAATGAATGAAAAGGGTGATGTGTCATTTTCTCCAATTCCGGTTACAATCTACAACATTGGAAATGACTCGATGACGGCATTTGCGATAGGAAACAAGGATTATGAAATTGATGATTACCAGAAAGGTTATGGAATTGAAAAAATAGGGGACACTTACAAATTTGGAGAACAATACCTTTTGGATATTGATTCTGTAAAGGCTGACAGTCTTGTTTTTACATCAACGAATACAGATATAGATGATATGATTGTTTGCAGAAGACTACCTACAAAAAATGCACCTGCGAAATGGGATCCTTTAAAAAAGAAGTACAGATTCCAAAATTGGAAATCTGAGACAATTGTAATTGACTTCGTCACAGATTCAACTTTCAATGAGCACAAGCAAGACTCGGATATTAAAACAAGGAAATGGAAATCGTTGAGCTTAAATAAATATCAAATTTTTCTTTTTACCTATTTGGAACCAACTCCAATACTTATTGATTCGGTAACTGCTAATAAAGTCTATGCCACTTACTATGGTCGTATGTTAAATAATTATGTTTTTGAAGAAATAAAATAATAAAAACTGCAAGCAACATTAGCCATAATTCATACCCTAAACCTATAAGTACAATTCCAAAAATCTAGCTTTTTTCCGATATAATCCTTTGGGTAAAGTCAAAAATGCGCTCAAATTGTTCCGCCAAACCCATGTCACTGTTATCAAAGGCAATAGCATCATCGGCTTTGCGTAAGGGTGACGTTTCTCGGGTTGAATCGATAAAGTCTCTTTTTTGCACATTTTCAAGGACCTCTTCATAGGAAACCTCCTCTTCCCTATCCAACAATTCTTTGTATCGTCTGGTGGCTCGAGCTTCTGGTGAGGCGGTCATAAATATTTTTAATTCCGCATCGGGGAAAACAACGGTTCCGATGTCTCTTCCGTCCATCACAATGCCTTTTTCGGTGCCCATTTGTTGCTGCATTTCCACCAACTTATGTCGTACCTCTGGGATGGTGGCTACCTTGCTCACCTGACCAGAAACCAACATAGCACGAATTTCCCGCTCCACGTTTATCCCGTTCAGATGCATTTCGGAAATACCCAAATCTGCATTGGGAACAAACTTCAGGTTGATTTTCGGCAAATCGTTGACCAGAGCTTCAATATCATCTTCGCTGCCCACATAGTTGTTTTGGATGGCATATAAAGTGACCGCCCTATACATGGCGCCGGTATCCACATAAATATAGTTGAGCGCCTTGGCGAGTTGCTTAGCTATAGTGCTCTTTCCGGTTGAGGAATATCCATCAATGGCAATTGTAATCTTTCCCATGGGATAAAAATAAGGAGAAGGAAATAAAGGATTTCAAAAAAAAGGGCTAAAGTCGTGTCAGGGAAAACTCAACTAAGTAGGAAACCAGAAAGTATCCATTGAAAAAATCAACACATAAATTTGAGCTGGACTTTTTCATAGAAATTCCCGAACTTCACTTATCAGTCGATGTAGCTCATTAAAACCAGCGATATTTTTAATGTTAGCAGCAAGTTTAAAAATAGAGCTTCAAAAGAATATATGATAACAAATTCAAATCTTCACTTTTTAATTATCAAAGGAATAATTGACAACGGTTTTGCACCAAATGTCGATGAACTTGCAAAGACCTTAAATGAAGATAAAAATCAAATTGTAAAAGGATTAAATGAACTACAAGAATATCACGGAGTTGTTCTTCATCCAAACGAACCGAAAGTTTGGGTAATTCATCCATTTTCCTTGGCCCCAACAAATTTTTATGTAAAAACAAGGAATGGAGAATGGTGGGGAAATTGTGCTTGGTGCTCGCTAGGTGTTGCTGCTTTGCTCAAAGATGATGTTAAAATAACGACAACAATCGGAGCGGAAACCAAGCAAATAGAAATAAATATTATCAACGAAGACATTCAAGAAAAGAATTACTTTATCCATTTCCCGATTCCCATGAAAAATGCTTGGGACAATGTGATTTACACTTGCAGTAATATGTTGATATTTGAGAACGAAGAACAAATTGACAAGTGGACAAAAAGACATAACATTCCGAAGGGAGATATTCAACCGATTGAGAAAATTTGGAACTTCTCAAAAAAATGGTACGGCAATCATTTAAATCCAAAATGGACAAAATGGACAATTGAGGAAGCCAAAGAAATGTTCCGAGAATTTGAACTCAATGGAAAAACTTGGTCACTTGAAACCTCAAATGAACGATTTTAATACAACCAGCTGCTAACAATGGTTATGATTCATTGTGGCACAAAGTTTAATTTATAAATCAAAGCCTAAACCGATGAGTGAACTCCCAAAAACCTTCTTTAGATTTAAAGCTGCTTGGCGTTTTTAACCTTCCTATCAGTAATTGCTATATCGATTACCTCACTCATATCATTTACAAAATGAAAAGTGAGTCCTTTTAGATAATCTTGCTTGATCTCTTCAATATCCTTTCGGTTATCCTCACAAAGAATAATCTCTTTGATACGAGCCCTTTTGGCGGCTAAAATCTTTTCTTTGATTCCACCAACCGGTAACACCTTACCCCTTAGGGTAATTTCACCTGTCATGGCCAAACTCTTCTTTACTTTGCGTTGGGTGAACAACGAAACCAAAGAGGTCAACATCGTAACACCAGCACTTGGCCCATCTTTAGGTGTGGCACCTTCAGGTACATGAATGTGCACATTGTACTTTTCAAAAACATCCGAAGCTATACCAAATGTTTCAGCATTGGATTTGATATATTCCATGGCAATGGTTGCAGACTCCTTCATCACCTTCCCTAGGTTTCCAGTAATATTGAGTGTCCCCTTTCCTTTGGAAAGAATGGATTCAATAAACAAAATGTCTCCACCAACGCTAGTCCATGCCAAACCTGTTACCACCCCAGCCACATCATTATTCTCATATTTATCGCGTTCTAAACGCGCTGGTCCAAGAATTTTTTCAACATCTTCGTTGGTAACCTTTATGTTGTACTCCTCTTCAATTGCAATGGATTTAGCCGCATAACGTACCATTTTAGCCAATTGCTTCTCCAAACTTCGTACACCAGATTCACGTGTGTAACCCTCCACTATTTTTTCCAACTGGGGTTTTCCAATTTTCAAATCCTTATTGGAAAGTCCGTGTTCTTTTAATTGCTTCGGAAGCAAATGTTTTTTGGCAATCTCCACTTTTTCTTCAATGGTATAGCCCGTTACATTAATGATTTCCATACGATCACGCAAAGCAGGCTGAATAGAGCCCAGGTTATTTGCTGTCGCGATAAACATGACTTTGGAAAGGTCATAGCCCATCTCCAAGAAATTATCATAAAATTCACTGTTCTGTTCCGGATCTAAAACTTCAAGCATTGCAGAAGATGGATCTCCCTGATGACTGTTTGAAAGTTTATCTATCTCATCCAAAATAAAAACTGGATTGGAAGTGCCTGCTTTTTTGATGCTTTGAACTATCCTACCCGGCATGGCTCCGATGTAGGTTTTTCTATGTCCACGTATTTCGGCTTCATCACGCAATCCTCCCAAAGACATTCGCACATATTCCCGGCCCAAAGCCTCCGCTACAGATTTGCCCAATGAAGTCTTCCCTACTCCAGGAGGGCCATAAAGACAAAGAATAGGCGATTTCATATCGTTTCTCAGCTTTAGTACTGCCAAATATTCGATGATTCGTCTTTTCACATCCTCGAGTCCATAATGGTCACGGTCCAATATCTTTTGAGCACGTTTTAAATCAAATACGTCCTTCGAAAATTCATCCCAAGGTAAATCCAAGAATAGGTCCAAATAGTTCCGTTGTATGGAGTATTCGGCCACTTGTGGATTCATGCGTTGCATTTTGGACAATTCTTTTTCAAAATGCTCTTTTATTTTTTTGCTCCACTTTTTCTTTTTGGCTTTGACCCGCATTTCATCAACCTCCTCTTCATACGAAACCCCACCAAGTTCTTCTTGAATGGTTTTCATCTGTTGATGCAAAAAGTACTCGCGTTGCTGTTGGTCCATGTCGTTTCGGACCTTGGACTGAATATCATTTTTCAGTTCAAGCTTTTGAAGTTCTTGGTTCATGTACTTCAACGTTGTTAAAGCCCGCTTTTGCAGATTTGGAATCTCCAGAAGTTTTTGCTTATCCGCAACACTCAAATTCAAGTTTGAGGATACAAAGTTGATCAGGAACGAATTGCTCTGAATATTTTTAATAGCGAAGGTGGCTTCACTTGGGATATTTGGATTGTCCTTGATGATTTTGAAAGCCAATTCTTTTATGGAATCGATAATGGCAACAAATTCTTCACTTTGTTCATCAGGGCGTTCTTCTTCAGCCTCTCGCACAGTAGCTGTGAAATACGGTTTCTCGGTAACTACTTCGGCAATCTCAAAACGCTTTTTACCTTGAATGATAACTGTGGTATTACCATCAGGCATTTGAAGTACCCGAAGAATTCTTGCCACAGTACCCAAAGTGTTAATATCTTCAACGCCCGGGTTCTCGGTCTCTTCATCTTTTTGTGATACTACACCTATGGTCTTTGTGCCATTATTGGCATCCTTTATTAGGTTGATGGACTTATCCCTCCCCGCGGTAATGGGTATTACCACTCCCGGAAAAAGCACTGTATTCCTTAGGGGAAGTACTGGAAGGGTTTCCGGAAGGGTTTCCCGGTTCATTTCCTCCTCATCTTCTGGGGTAAGCAAAGGTATTAATTCTGCATCTTCATCTAAACCTTGCAAGGACATATTGTCAAAAGTTGAAATCTTTATTTCTCCCATATCTTCAGTTTCGGTCATTTTGTCACGAATGACCACAATTTTTCTTTTCATCATTTGCCCAACTCCACTGTAACACTCTAAAAGTAAGCACTACATGGATGTTTGGCCCTTTTTTCATGGTTATAAAGGCAATTCTTATGCCATTAAAAAATAAAAATGCGTAAAAAAGTGTAACAATTGATAAATTCATCAATCTATAAGACAAACCATTCATTTTTTGAGCCACCAAAATGAACATACTGATGCACTGCTTCAATCGTGCTTAAAGGGAAATCAAAGTGCACAATTGGAAATTTACAATCGATATTATAAAGCGATGTACAACACTGCTTTTCGAATTGTAAAAGACACGGCAGAAGCTGAAGATGTGATGCAGGAATCATTTTTGAACGCGTTCACGAAACTGCACACATTTAAGGGGGATGTCGCCTTTGGGGCATGGTTAAAGCGCATTGTGATCAACAACAGTATTTATCATTACCGAAAGCAGCTAAAAACAAAAGCTGTGGATTTGGATGACGTAATGTACAAGGTCGAAGATAATGATGAAGTTGCTTTAAATCACGATGGTTATACTGAACTGAAGGCTCAAAAAGTGATGGAAACCATGAAAAGTTTAAAAGACAATTACAGAGTTTCTTTGACCTTACATTTAATTGAAGGTTACGATTATGAAGAAATCAGCGGCATTATGAATATTAGTTATGCCAATTGCAGAACAACAATTTCAAGGGCCAAAGAAAGCTTGAGAAAAAAATTGACCCAAAACGCAGTATTATGAGCAAGGATAATTTGGAACAACTGTTTGAACGACTTCAAGGTGAATTTAATATTGAGGAACCTAATTCTGGGCACCAAGAACGTTTTTTGGAAAAATTAAATCAGTCCAAAGGGGTTGTCTCACTCAATAAGCGAAAAACAAATTGGTTGAGACCACTTTCCATAGCAGCTTCTATCATCCTGTTATGCGTATTGGGACTCAAGGTATTCAACGGTCAACCCACATTAAAGGAACAAGTTGTTGAAATTGCTCCCGAGGTGTCCAAGACCGAGTTTTACTTTGCCAACCTCATCGAGGAACAGGTGCAGCAATTGAAGGATGTAAAATCTCCGGAAACAGCAAAACTGGTAGATGACACCTTACTTCAATTGCAAAAGCTGGAAAATAATTACCAAACCTTGGAACAAGAACTTGTAAACGGCGGTAACAGTAAAATTATACTCAACGCTATGATTACCAACTTCCAAACCAGGATAGATTTATTAAAAGAAGTATTGACCAATATTGAAAACATTAAGAATTTAAAATCATACAATGATGAAAACTTTACTATATAAATACACGCTTCTCGCATTCTTTCTTTTGCCTTTGGCAGTTGTCGCCAACAACGACGAATTAAAAGGGAAGTACACCAAGGAAAAGACCATTAAAAAGGAATTTGATGTTAATTCCGATGTCTTATTCAAGGCAAAAAACAGCTATGGAAATTTAAATCTCACTTCTTGGGATGAAGACCGAATCGTTATTGAGGTGCACATAAAAACCAGCGGCAATAATGAAGAAAGAGTATTAAAAAGGTTGGATCAAATAGATGTGGACTTTGAAAACACCAGCAGTCTTGTTTCGGCCAGAACCCGTTTTGGGGACAAAGGCAACAGTTGGGGCTGGAACTGGGGAAAACGCAATGTAAATGTTCAAGTGAATTACACCATAAAGCTCCCGGTAAAAAGCAGTATTCATCTAAACAATGATTATGGCAACATTTATGTAGATCGTATTGATGGCCATGCCAAAATCAGCTGTGACTATGGAAAAATTGATGTAGGTGAACTACGAGGGAGAAACAACGAGCTCAGGTTTGATTACACATCAAGGTCGACTTTTGATTATATCAACAGCGCGGAAATCATCGCGGATTACTCAGGGTTTACGATTGAAAAAGCAGGTGACCTAATTGTAAAGACGGACTACACCAATGCAGTAATCAATGAGATGGGTAACTTGGATTACTCTAGCGACTATGGTTCCATTGAAGTAAAAGAAGTTCAAAATGTCCAGGGGAATGGTGACTACATTGGAGTTAAACTGGGAACAGTACATGGGAATCTCAATATCAACTCTGACTATGGTTCTATAAAAATTACCGAGATGGCGCCTGATGCTGGAAATATCAATATCAAGTCCGATTATACCGGAGTCAAAATAGGATACAATACCGGTTATCATTTCGATTTCGAAATCTCAACTGAATATGCTGGGGTAAGTGGTAAAGATGCATTTGAAATCAACATCAGTAAAGAGAAATCAAGTGAAAAATATTACAAAGGTTATTACGGAAAGCAAAATTCGGGCAATCTGGTTCAGATTTACAGCGATTACGGAGGTGTAAGTTTTAATCAAAACTAAATATAAATTGCAAATAATGAGTTGGGTTTTCATGCGTAATATCTCTATATCAATACTTTGCTTTGTGAGTATTTGCTTTGGTTGTATAACCAAAACAAAGGATAAGAAAAATATAGCAGCTGGTGAAAATTCTAGCAAAATGGCTGAAACCAGATGGGTAGTTGGCAATAGATTAATTTCGAAGAAGGACCCAACCATAGAAATTGAAGTAAGTGATAACTTTCAGTATGTTGGAAGTTTTGAATTTGAAATACAAGCTTTGACAGATGAATACTCAAAGGAAGCGAAGGGCAAAACTATAGCGGCTGGTGACAGATTTGTTTTTGTAGATTCAGACGAGAAACGTGCAGTCAAAAAGATGTTCATTGTACAATTGGAAGGATTTTTGGATAACAATGAATTCATTTACAACTATGATTTGGATAACGCCCCATATATTGGGGATAACAAATACAGAAACAATACATGGTTTTACAATAGTAAAAAAGCAGCTTTGAAAAATCCGAATGACGAAGGGGCTTTAACCAGAAAGTTTTTGATTGAAAAAGGATATAGGATTGCTGATGAATTCATGATGTCAAGGTTTGTTGGACTTGCAAGCGCAGATAGGAAAAAGGAAATAATCATTTTTTATATCGAAATGCTTCAAGATAATACCAAACTAAATTTGGAAGAGTTTCAAAATAACATCAGTGAAGATGAAGCAGCGAGAATTGAGCAATCACTTATTGAACGTTCAAAGAAAAGTTTTAAAATAGTAAGCGGATAATAATAAATAATCAAAAAACACAATCATGAAAAAATTAATCACATTAAGTTTGGCCCTAGGTATTGTTTCAGTTACAAGTGCACAATGGGGAAAAAGAGTAAAAGGAAACGGTGAAATTGTCACCATAGAGCGTTCTGTTGGCGATTATGATGAGGTGGCCTTGGCCGGTTGGTTCGACGTTGAACTAGTAAGCGGGCAAGAGGGTGAACTATCTTTAAAAGGAGAGTCCAACCTACTGGAATACATCAAAACTGAGGTTAAAGACGGAAAATTGGTCATCAAAACTGAAAAAGGGGTGAACCTAAGACCTTCTAACTGGAATGGAGGCATTCATATTACCGTTCCTGTTGAAAGTATAAGTTCTGTTTCCCTATCAGGTTCAGGAGATATCGTGGGTAAAACCACTATCAAAGCGGATGACTTCAGTACACGTATGTCGGGATCAGGTGACATTACGCTTTCGGTTGAAGCTCAAAGTGTAACAGCAGGTCTTTCCGGTTCAGGAGACATTGTGCTAGAAGGTAAAACCACCGATTTAAGCGTCAAAGTTTCGGGTTCCGGGGATGTTAAGGCGTATGATTTGGAAGCTGAAAATGTAACCGCTCAAGTTTCAGGTTCTGCTGACATAAAGGTAACTGCGAATCAATCCATTTATGCGCAAGTTTCAGGGTCTGGGGATATCCATTATCGTGGAAATCCTGATAAAGTTAAAAGTAAAGCTTCTGGTTCTGGAGATATATCTAAAGGATAAATCTTCTTTTGAGCTAGTCTAGGAGTTTATCACCAATCAAAAACTTAAAAGCTTCGATTATGGAATCGGGGCTTTTTTGTTTTAATCAACTTTGGTCTTATTTACCCTTAGCAGCAACAAAGCCCCAATCAAAAAGAAAATTCCCAAAAAGATGGTACTGTTCCGCATGCTACCAGTAAGTTGGGCAACGGCACCATATAAAAAAGTACCGATTACAATCCCGATTTTTTCAGCAACATCGTAAAAGCTAAAAAAGGATGTGGTATCAGTAGTCTCTGGAAGAAATTTGGAATAGGTAGAACGTGAAAGTGCCTGTATTCCTCCCATCACAATACCCACCAATCCGGCTGCAATGAAAAAGTCCATTGGTGTCTGAAGGAAATAGGCATAGATGCATAATAAAATCCATACCACATTCACCCAAACCAATGTTCTGACATTACCGTACAATTTTGACAAATGCGCCGTTAAATAAGCTCCTCCAATTGCAATCACCTGAATTATTAGAATACTTGCAATCAATCCAATTTGCCTAAAATCATCAGAGCCCCAGTCAATTTCTTCCTCCCCAAAGTATGTTGCAATCAACATAATGGTCTGTACAGCCATACTATATACAAAAAAGGCGCCTAGGTACCGTTTAAGTCTGGTTTCAGCACCTAATTGCTTCCAAACACTTTTAAGTTCCCTGAAGCCGTTCAATACAATATTCTTTCTTTCCCCTTCGCGTTTATGTCCCTTAGGTAGATGTTTAAATGTGTATTGACTAAATAAAATCCACCATACCCCGACCATAATAAAGGAGTATTTCATCATTGCGATGGCCACCGGTTCTCCATTGATTTCTTCTATACCTAAAATAGAAGGTAAGAACATCACCATTGATAAATTGATGGCCAACAAGATTACACTTCCTATATAGCCCAAGGAAAAGCCTTTGGCACTTATGCCATCTTGTTGTTCAGGGAAGGCAATATCTGGTAAGTACGAATTATTTATGGCGAAACTCACCCAAAACCCTACCAAGCCAAAGAAATAGCAAACCAACCCAAAGTAAATATTTTCCAAAGAAAACCAGTACAGCCCTATACAAGATAAGCCACCCAAGTAACAGAAGAACTTGAGGAAAACTTTTTTATTTCCTAAATAATCTGCTATACCGGAAACCAATGGGGTTACAATAGCAATAAAAACAAATGCCAAGGAAGTGACGTAGCTGATAAGCGGAGCCCGCGCAATCTCACCTCCAAAAATGGTTACCTTTTCAATTTCAGCAACACGAAACAAAGCCCCATAAAAAATAGGGAAAATGGCCGATGAGATGACCAAACTATATACAGAATTTGCCCAATCATAAAATGCCCAAGCATTCAACAGTTTTTTACTTCCTTTTAATGCGAATGCTTTTGCCATATGTTGTCAAATAAAAAAACCACTACCTACATTCCAATTTTTGGAGTATGTGGGTAGTGGTTATAATGGTTATTTTGGTCAATTGCTATTTAAATGATGTTACACCAAATTTAGCCGCTTCTTGTTTTGCCGCTGGAGCCCAAGCCGACAAATTATTAATTCTGGTATCGTTTGAAGGGTGCGTACTCATGAATTCAGGTGGTGCCTGTCCTCCCGACTTAGCTTTCATTCTTTTCCATAACTCGGCAGCCTCATCTGGATTATAACCTGCGATAGCCATAATTTGAAGTCCAATTCTATCCGCCTCTGTTTCATGACTTCTACTAAAAGGGAGCATTATTCCAACTGTAGAGCCCAATCCGTAAGCTTGGTTAAAGGTATTTCGTTTTTCCGGGTCTTTAATTGCAACGTTTCCAGCTACCGCTCCTATCTGCTGTACCATTCCAGCACTCATACGCTGTGCACCATGATCGGCCAATGCATGAGCCACCTCATGTCCCATAACAACCGCTACACCCGTTTCCGTTTGGGTAATCGGCAAAATGCCTGTATAAAAAACAATTTTGCCACCGGGCATGCACCAAGCATTCACGGTTTCGTCATTTACCAAATTGTATTCCCATTTGTAATCTTTCAGATAGCCGGGATAACCGTTTGCATCCAACCATCTTTCAGCCGCAGAGGAAATACGCTGACCTACCCTTGTTATCATTTGAGCCTCGGAAGTGCCCTCAATAACCTTGTTTTCAGTCAAAAACTGGTCATACTGTGCAAAAGCCATTGGAAAAATCTGGCTATTCGGATAAAAGTTAAGTGTGCTTTTACCCGTAAATGGATTTGTCTTACATGATGCCACGGTCATAAAGACCACAGCTGTGATAATCAACTTCTTCATAATTGTTAATAGTGTTTAGTCTAGGGAAAATACAAAAAATTATTTTCCAACGATATGAAGCTCCGTAAAATCCTTGGTCACTTCAATACTATTGTTCCCATTCAGCTTAATGTCCTTTAGGTCGACTTGTTCGTTGTCCACTTCCACGGTACCAATTGTAAAAGGTAATCCGTGAAATGTGAGTTTAAACGTGGAATAGGAAGTTATAAAGTTACCATCCTTAAATTGTTGAATGATCAATTCATTTTCCTTTCCTTTTAGCCTAAATTTTCTCAGACTATATCGTCCTTTTTTGTAATCATATCCATCTTGCTGGTCTTCATACACGATGGAGTTCTCTATTCCCTCAATAAAGTACACATCAATTTGTAGTTCTTCTAGTTCCTTCTCCCCAACATATTGCTGTACAGGATATTTCGGAATCATGGCCCCTTCCTTTATAAACATTGGAATAAGGTGTATCTCGGCCGATACCCATTTTTCCATTCCACCCTCAACAACTTCCTCAGTCCAATAATTATACCATCTTCCTTTGGGAAAATACATTCTACGACCTTGAGCATTAGGCTCTTGTACGGGACAAACTAGAATTTGCTCTCCAAAAAGGAATTCATCGGTTCTAAAATGTGTTTGGGTATCGTCTTGGTCATAGAAAACCAAAGATTGAAGCATAGGCATTCCTTCTTTGATATACTTGTAGAACATGGTATACAAATACGGAAGCAATTGATACCTCAATTCAACAAACTTCTTAAAAATATCGGTGATCTCATCTCCAAACGACCATGGTTCTTGATCTCCGTGATCTCCACTGGAGTGCACTCTACAAAATGGATGAAAAATTGCTAATTGTATCCAACGGGCAAATAGCTCACCATTGGGTTGCTCGGCAAAACCACCAATATCTGAACCTACAAAGGAATAACCGCTCATGCACATGCGCTGCATCTGCACATTGGCAATCCATAAATGTTCCCAAGTGGCCACGTTATCACCCGTCCAGGTCGCACAGTAACGCTGTGTTCCGGCATATGCAGCCCTGGTAAGGACAAAAGGCCTTTTGGGAAACATAAACTTTTTGACGCCATTATATGTAGCCCTAACCATTTGCATTCCATAGACATTATGCGCCTTTCTATGGCTACAAGGATTTCCATCATAATCATGACGTACATCCAAATTAGCCGTTTTCGAAGGCACTTCCATAATTGCCGGTTCGTTCATATCATTCCAAACGCCATGTACACCAAGATCTGCTATCATCTCTTTATATAAGTCTCCCCACCATTCACGAACCTTTGGATCTGTAAAATCAGGAAACTTGCACTCTCCAGGCCAGACTTTTCCTTTAAAATGGGGTCCATCTGCTCTACGACAGAAATAACCTTTTTCCATCGCTTCTTGATACACCCAATAATCCCGATCTATTTTAATTCCTGGATCAATCATGGTAATGGTTTTAAAACCATCTTCCTCCAGTTCATCAATCATCTTTTTGGGGTCTGGAAAACGCTTTTTGTCCCAGGTAAAACATCGAAATCCATCCATATAATCAATATCGAGATAGATGGCATCACAAGGAATCTTTCTTTTTCGGAATTCGGATGCGATATCTTTTACCTTTTTCTCAGGGTAATAACTCCATTTGGATTGATGAAATCCCAGTGCCCACAATGGTGGAAGTTCAGGTACTCCGGTTAAATCGGTATAGGCTTCCACAACTTTCCCCATTTTGGGACCATAGAAGAAATAATAGTTCATTTCTCCGCCATCCGCCCAAAAACTGGTCACGTTCCTTTTCTCATTGGCAAAATCAAAATAAGTGCTAAACGAATTATCAAAGAAAATACCATAGGCAAGATTCTCCTTAAGTCCCACATAAAATGGTATGGATTTGTACAATGGTTCCTGGTCTTTTCCATAGGCATACGAATCCGTGACCCAATTATTTACCCGCTTGCCTTTAAGGTTGGTATGCGAGGCTTTATCTCCCATTCCATAATAGCTTTCACCTGTGTGGCAAACCTTGCTCATTTTGACCACGTTGCCTCCATAATTGTAATTTTCTTCCCAATGAAAACCCAGTTCATCTTCCAACAAGGTAACATCATCCATATTATGGATGTTTATTTTGAGATTCGTTTTGTTTAGAAGAATCTTGATTTTAGAGGTTGAAACAACATATTGTGAGACTTCTTCTTCTACAGAAATTTCGTTGTAGCCTAAGCTCACATCTTTGCTAATGGCATAAGAAAAGTCAGGTTCAAAAGCGTATTCCGTAGCATATCGAAAACGAATGGTGCTATTCCGTAAAATAGTAATCTGCAATACCACCCCATTTTGAGTAGTAAAATAGAGCTTATCGTTTTCCTGTTTGAAATCTGTTATATGGTTGGGGTACTGATTGCCTCTTTTTTCAATTTCAGTATTGGTAATCATATTTGGCTAATTAAGACAGACAAAAAAAATACATTAGAATGACAAATTAAAGAGATGTTCATAACAACTCAACTACAACGTTGTAATTAACCGATTATCTATAAATTACCACTCCCAAAGGCGGTAAAGTCATCGAAACCGATTGTTCAAAACTGTTCCATGCTGTCTTGGATGGCTTTATCGTTTTTTTGCCAATTCCACTTCCTGAATATTTGGAATCATCACTATTGAAAAGCAATTTCAACTGGGTAGTCTTTGGAACTCCTACCCTATAATTTTCTCTAGGTACTGGTGTGAAATTACAGGCCACGATAAGATCATCTTTGGGATCGTTACCCTTCCTGAGATAGGTAATTACAGAATTTTCCTGATCATTGTACTCTATCCACTGGAAACCTTCCTGGCTAAACTGCTTTTCATAAAGAGCCGGATTGTTTTTGTATACTTTGTTCAAGTCTTTGATCACTTCTTGAATTCCCGAGTGAAAGTCATATTGAGTCAAATGCCAATCCAAACTTTCTTGAAAATTCCATTCTGAAGATTGGCCAAACTCACCGCCCATAAAAAGTAGGTTCGCACCAGGGTGCGTGAACATATATCCAAACAGTAACCTTAGATTGGCGAAACGCTGCCATTCATCACCTGGCATGCGATATAACAAAGACTGTTTGCCATATACAACCTCATCATGTGAAAAAGGCAACATAAAGTTTTCCGTAAAGGCATAAGTCATACTGAATGTAATCGCATTTAGATCGTATGAACGGTGTATTGGTTCTTTCTTGAAAAATTCCAAAGTATCGTGCATCCATCCCATCATCCATTTCATACCAAAACCTAGTCCACCAAGGTCGACTGGCTTTGAAACCCCAGAAAACGCAGTGGATTCCTCAGCGATGGTTTGAATTCCTTTGAAGCTTCCGTACACTTCTTGGTTCATTTCCCTTAGGAAGGACATCGCCTCCAGGTTTTCATTGTTCCCATACATGTTTGGCTCCCATTCCCCGTCTTCCCTCGAGTAATCCAAATACAACATAGAAGCAACAGCATCTACACGAAGTCCATCTATATGAAATTGATCTAACCAAAAAACAGCATTGCTAATGAGAAAAGCACGCACTTCGTTTCTACCGTAGTTAAAAATCAAGCTTTTCCAATCGGGGTGATATCCTCTTCTTCTATCAGGATGCTCATAAAGGTGAGAGCCATCAAAAAAACCAAGTCCGTGGGCATCCTCTGGAAAGTGTGACGGTACCCAGTCTAAAATAACACCTATACCTTTTTCATGGAATTTGTCGACCAACAACTTAAAATCTTCTGGTTTTCCAAAGCGGGAGGTCGGTGCAAAGTATCCCGTAAGCTGATACCCCCATGAAGGATCGTAAGGATATTCCATAACGGGCATGAACTCAACATGGGTAAATCCCATATCGGCGACGTAGTTTACCAATTCATCCGCCAAGTCCAAATAGGAGAGAAATTCATTGCCATTTTTTCTTCGCCAAGATCCCAAATGCACTTCGTAAACCGAGTAAGGTTTATCAAGCCCATTTTTTTTCTCGCGCGTATCCACCCAATTTTTATCCTTCCATTGATATGGGGCATCCCATACCATAGAAGCCGTCTTAGGAGGTTGTTCACAATATCGCGCAAAAGGGTCGGCCTTTTCCGTCCATATATTATCGTGATGCGATTCAATTTTGTACTTATAAATACTGCCCTTGTCCACTCCAGGTATAAAACCTTCCCATATGCCACTTCCATCCCATCGTACGAGCAATTTATGATTTTCTGCATCCCATGAGTTGAAATTCCCAACTACGGAGACAGATTTAGCTGAAGGGGCCCAAACGGCAAAATAGGTGCCCTTTTCTCCATCGACCACCATTAGATGCGAACCTAATTTTTCATAAAGTCTAAAATGCTTCCCAGATTTAAATAGGTTGATATCGAAATCGGTGAAAAGACTATGTGCAACTACCTTGGACATGAAATCGGTTTTACTATTGCAATATTAACATCTTTTGCCCAAGAAATGGGATTTTATCCATCAGATTATCAAATCATCAGAATTTATGGAACGCTTTTTGATTTTGGTAGAAAAACAATTGAATTATATACAAATCAAAAATCAAAAATCATGAATAGATTTAGTACAATTATCGGAATATTTATCCTAGTGTTTGCAACTTCTTGTGAAGGACCAGAAGGCCCTCCAGGTTTTGACGGATTTGATGGACTGGACGGACAAGATGGACTGGATGGAATTCAAGGACAAGTAGTGGAAGTTGACGGTGTCAATTTCGATTATGATGCTAGCGGAAATATTTTTAGCAGTCTTATCACTTTTAGTGATGTCACCGACTTCGAAGTGTTTGAGTCTGATGCTGTACTTGTATACCGTTTTGATGGCACCATAGATCTTGCCGATGGAAGTACTGCCGATGCATGGAGTCAAATTCCACAGAGTTTCTTTTTACCTGAGGGTACCATTCAATACGTAATGGCCCATACTTTTGTGGATCTGGAACTTTTCATTGATGGAAATTTTGATTTATCTGCAATAGATACCGCGTTTACGGACAATCAATCCTTTAGGATTGTGTTTGTGCCAAGTGTATTCGCCACTGGTTCTAAAATGGATACTTCCAATGTGGCCAACGTCATGGCTGCTTTAGGACTTAAGGAAAGTGATGTCAAAAAAATAAATATGGACTAAGTCCCTCAAATATGCTAACTTAAAATCCTGCTGTATTTCAGTGGGATTTTTTTTACCTTATTTTTGAAAGGAACAGCTAAAAAAAGCGTCTATTTTGAGAAAAAGAATATCATGGGAAAAAATTTGCTTTTAGTCTTTGTTTTAATTCTTTCAGGATGCAAAGGAGTGTCTCAGGAAGACAAGCAAACATCTAATGAAAAAGAATCGGAAATTGCCTATGCTATCACAAAAACCGATGCGCAATGGAAAGCAGAACTTACCGACATGGAATATTATGTGCTTCGAAAGGCTGCTACCGAAAATGCTTTTACAAGTGATTTGCTCGATAATAAAGAAAAAGGCACCTATGTTTGTGCTGCTTGCGCTACCCCCCTATTTAGAAGTGAATACAAATTTGATTCCGGCACTGGCTGGCCAAGTTTCGACAGAGAAATCGAAGGTAATGTAGCTTATGATGTCGATTATAAAATAGGATATCCAAGAACCGAGGAACATTGCGCCACCTGCGGTGGGCATCTGGGTCATGTATTTAATGATGGCCCCGGGAATACCACTGGAAAAAGACACTGTATCAATGGTGTCGCCCTAGATTTTATTCCTGACTCCAAATAACAACATCCAACCATGGACAAAAAATACGATATCGAGAAAACCGAAGCAGAGTGGAGGGAAAAACTCTCACCAGAAGAATATTTTGTGCTTCGTCAAAAAGGTACGGAAAGGCCGCATACCGGACAGTACGACCTTCATTTCGAAAATGGGGATTATCATTGTAAAGCCTGCAACTCAAAACTATTTGAAAGTGAACATAAGTTTGAAAGTGGTTGTGGGTGGCCTTCATTTGATCAAGCTGTGGAAGGAGCTATTGAATACATCAGGGACACCTCACATGGTATGATTCGGACGGAAACCGTATGTGCCAACTGTGGCGGTCATTTGGGACATGTTTTTAATGATGGCCCTAGAGAAACTACTGGTCAGCGATATTGCATAAACTCTATAAGTATTGGTTTTGACCCAGAAAAAGAATGAGTTTTCACGAAAACTACATTAAAAGTGTTTTGTTTGAGTTCCGTCGGTACAAAACGATGGGCGATAAGACATTTGACCAGCTTTCTGACAAAGAAATCCTGTGGAAACTTAAAGATACCGATAACTCAATTTCTATCATTGTAAAGCACATGGTTGGCAATATGCTCAGCCGCTGGACCAATTTTTTAACTGAAGATGGCGAAAAAAATTGGCGTAATCGTGATATGGAATTTGAAGGGGAGTATCAATCTAAAGCAGAAATGCTTATCGCTTGGGAAAAAGGTTGGAACTGTCTCTTTAATGCATTAGAAAGCATCAATGCTTCCAATTTTGATACAAAAGTCAATATAAGGTCAGAACAACATACTATTATTGAAGCTGTTAACCGTCAACTGGCCCACTACGCCGGTCATGTGGGGCAAATTGTATTTGTTGGCAGAATGATCAAGGGAAGCGATTGGGTCTCACTATCAATTCCCAAAGGAGGTTCAAAGGATTTCAACAAAAAGATGTTCGGCAGTTCCAATTCTGCATAGCCAAACCTTGGTAAATGGCGTCCGAATTCCGTACTTTTGCACTTCATTTTTAACAGCAAAAAATCAAAAACTAATGAGCAACTTCGATGTAATTGTTTTGGGTAGTGGTCCCGGCGGATATGTAACGGCTATTAGGGCTTCACAACTTGGATTCAAAACTGCAATTGTGGAAAAGGAAAGTTTGGGAGGTGTATGTTTAAACTGGGGATGTATCCCAACCAAAGCACTATTAAAGTCCGCTCAGGTTTTTGAATATTTAAAGCATGCTGAAGATTACGGTTTGAGCGCCAAAAAAGTAGAACACGATTTTGATGCAGTAGTTAAAAGAAGTCGAGATGTTGCCGGTGGCATGAGCAAGGGCGTTCAATTTTTGATGAAAAAAAATAAGATTGAGGTTCTTCAAGGCTATGGGAAGGTACAACCCGGTAAAAAAGTAGTTGTAAAAGGAGAACATGGAGATCCTGCTGAATATACAGCTGATCACATTATTATAGCAACGGGAGCGAGAAGTCGTGAATTGCCAAGTCTTCCACAAGATGGAAAAAAGGTCATTGGATACCGCGAAGCGATGTCTTTGGATAAGCAACCTAAAAAAATGATTGTTGTAGGTAGTGGTGCCATCGGGATTGAATTTGCCTATTTCTACAATTCCATGGGAACCGAAGTAACCGTTGTAGAGTATTTACCTAACATTGTTCCTGTTGAAGACGAAGATGTATCCAAACAATTGGAACGAAGCTTCAAAAAGGCAGGTGTGAAAATTAAAACCTCTGCGGAAGTAACGCATGTTGATACCTCGGGTGAGGGAGTTAAGGCCACCATCAAAACTGCTAAAGGCGAAGAGGTATTGGAAGCTGATATTGTACTTTCAGCTGTAGGTATCAAGACCAACATTGAAAATATCGGGTTGGAAGACGTAGGAATCGCCGTAGACCGGGATAAAATTTTGGTCAACGATTACTACCAAACCAACATTCCAGGATACTACGCCATTGGTGATGTAACTCCAGGACAAGCATTGGCCCACGTTGCTTCGGCCGAAGGTATTCTTTGTGTTGAAAAAATTGCAGGAATGCATGTGGAGGCATTGGATTACGGAAATATTCCAGGGTGTACCTATTGTGTACCGGAAGTTGCCTCCGTTGGTCTAACAGAGAAACAGGCCAAAGAACAAGGCTATGACATAAAAGTGGGTAAATTTCCATTTTCCGCCAGTGGAAAAGCAAAGGCTTCGGGCACTCCGGATGGATTCGTCAAAGTGATTTTCGATGCCAAATACGGAGAGTGGCTCGGCTGCCATATGATTGGCGTAGGTGTAACGGATATGATTGCGGAAGCTGTTGTTGCAAGAAAATTGGAAACAACAGGGCATGAAGTTCTAAAAGCGGTTCACCCCCATCCTACAATGAGCGAGGCGGTAATGGAAGCTGTTGCGGATGCTTATGATGAAGTAATCCATCTGTAAGAACATTTTTTCATGAAATGGAACAACAGAAATATCCATAGGGATATTGCATATTTTTACATTGGCCTCATTATAGCTTTCTCTTTTTCAGGTATTATTTTGAATCATAGGCAGGATTGGTACCCCATGGATTATGCTTATGATACTGAAGAGGTTCAAATAGCGTTGCCTGATAATCCCAAGAGTCTGGACTCCGAAGAGTTTATCAGATCCATTGCTGAAAAATGGGATTTGCAAGATAAATATGATGGTCATAGAATCCGGGGAGAAGAGCTTCGTGTTAGTTTTAAACGCAACATTACGCTCGATATCAATACCAAAACAGGAAAAGGTTTCTTGGAATACAAAAGAAAAGTTCCCGTGATTGGTCATACCATGTTTTTGCATAAGAGTACAAACAGTTTTTGGATTTGGTACTCTGATATTTTCGGCGCCGCCATGTTGGTAATTGCTTTTACGGGACTATTCATTACCAAAGGAAAGAATAGTTTCAGTAAACGAGGCTGGAAATTGGCCTTAGCCGGTGTTCTATTTCCTTTGTTGTTCTTAATTCTATTTGCCTGATGCTTAAACTATTTAGAATCACAGCAATTTTAGAGGGAATATCCTATCTCCTCTTATTCGGATTTACCATGCCCCTGAAATATTGGGCCAATATCTTGGAGCCCAACAAAGTTGTTGGATACATCCACGGAGGGCTTTTCATAGCGTATGGCTTGATCGCTTTGCTATTTTGTTGGCAATACAAATGGAGCATTAAGCGCTTTCTGGTACTCTTTGCGGCCTCTTTATTGCCTTTTGGAACCTTTTATGCTGATAAGAAATACTTAAAAGACGCTTAATCAATTCTCAACAAGACTGCATCCCGATAGAAATTGGGGTTGTTTGTGATACGAAAAATATGCCCTTATCAGTTCTCAAAGACAATTACCCAAGGTCCGGTAATTACAAAAAGCTTTTAATGGCCAGATCATAACTTTGAAGACCAAATCCCAATATTACACCCTTCGCTCCCGAAGAAATGTAAGAAACATGTCTAAAATCTTCCCGCTTGTGGGTATTTGATATATGGACCTCAACGACGGGAGCGTCTACCGCCTTTACAGCATCTCCAATACCTACAGAAGTATGGGTGTAAGATGCCGCATTTAGGACAATACCATCATACTCGAACCCAACTTCTTGGATCTTATCTATCAACTCCCCTTCGATATTGGATTGAAAATACCCCATTTGGACTTGAGGGAACTTTGCCTGCAATTCAGAAAAGTATTCTTCGAAAGTGGTGTTTCCATAAACCTCAGGTTCGCGTTTGCCCAGAAGGTTTAGGTTCGGTCCGTTGATTATCATCAGTTTCATACGCTCAAAAATACAACAAAAAGAAAAGGACGGAAAAATCCGTCCCTTCCATAAGTTTATATTTTGTGGTCTTCTCTTCTTATCTAATTAAAACAAGAATAATATTCCTATCGATGCTATAGAAAAGGAAAAATCATCTTCGACAACCATATAGGAAACGTTCAATTCTGTATTTCCCGTGATATTATAGCCAACTACAGGACGATAATACAATCCTCCTTCCAAACCTTCAGTGGTTCCAAAGGCATAACCACCATCAACTCCCAACTTAAATTGGTACGTTGGATATAATCTAAAGGAAGCGGCTACAGGCACAAATTGAAAATCTTCGAATTCACCTGAAATCGTAACTCCACCCTGTGATTCGTTAATTGTTTCCCCAAAAGCGTTTACAAATCCCGTTGCAACACCCACATCCAATAATTCAGAAACACCCCAGTGACAGGCAAGGTCCAACCCAAGGCTGAAACTGGATAAATTCGCGGCATCACCGACAGGTATACCGGCATTCAAGCCTGCTTTAAAATTGCTTCGATCTACTTGTGAATGGGTTGAAAAAGCTACAAAGAACAAAAAAATACTTGTTGTAATGATTGTTTTCATGTTTGGTCAAAGGTTTTTTAGAATGTTAAAACGCAGTCTTGCCAAAAAAAGTATCCAAAAAACTTCAAGTGTTAAAATCGAAAAAGGAGGTAGCGTCAATACTATTTATTTGTAATTATCTTTAACCAATGAACTGGAAGCAGGCCTTACAGGATTATCAGCATTATTTGAAAATAGAGCGCGGACTTTCCGATAATTCTATTTCCAGTTATTCTTTGGACTTACAAAAGCTCATGGATTACCTTGATTTACATGAAATCGTAGCTTCCCCGATTCAAATTCAACAAGAGACAATACAAGAGTTTATTTATTCCATTGCTAAAACCGTTAATCCACGTTCTCAAGCGCGAACCATTTCCGCCCTTAAAGGCTTTTTCGGTTATCTGGTTTTTGAGGATTATCGGCAAGACAATCCCATGGATTTGGTCGAAACCCCAAAAATTGGTAGAAAATTACCCGACACGCTGTCCATTCAAGAAATCAATGCTCTTATCGAAGCCATAGACCTTTCAAAACCAGAGGGAGAACGTAATCGAGCCATTTTGGAAACTTTATATGGCTGTGGGCTTCGGGTATCTGAACTGATTAATCTAAAGCTTTCCGACCTTTTCTTTGATGAGGATTTTATAAAAGTAACCGGAAAGGGGAATAAGCAGCGTTTTGTCCCGATAAGTGCCGTGAACAAGAAATACATCAATATTTACAAAAATGAAATTCGAGTGCATATACCTGTTCAAAAAGAGCATTTGGACTTTCTTTTTTTGAATAGAAGGGGAAAACAATTGACTCGGGCAATGATTTTTACGATAATAAAGCGTTTAGCCGAAAAAATCGGGCAGAAAAAAAATATAAGCCCCCATACGTTCAGGCACTCTTTTGCAACGCACCTCTTGGAAAATGGTGCTGATTTAAGGGCCATTCAACAAATGTTGGGGCATTCGAGCATTACCACTACCGAAATTTATATGCATGTAAACCGCAAACATCTTACCGATGTTTTACATGCTTATCACCCAAGAAAATAAATATATCCCGATTGTTTAGACAACAGTTTCTGTTTCTTTGGAAACGCTAGTATTCCTTTTATACGGTCTGATAATGAGTCTCGCCTCCCGGTCAAATCGGATATAATTGTAAACCCAATTGATAAAAACCACTACCCGATTTCTAAAACCAATTAAAAAGTACAGATGGACAAACATCCAAACAAACCATGCAAAAACTCCTTGAAACTTGAACCTTGGTAAGTCACAGACGGCTTTGTTTCTACCGACAGTTGCCATGCTCCCTTTGTCATGGTATTTAAAAGGTTTTAAAGGTTTATCCTCTATCAATCGGATTAGATTTTCTCCTAAATTCTCACCTTGCTGAATAGCGGGCTGTGCCATCATGGGATGTCCATGCGGGAAGACTTCAGTTTCCATTTGTGCAACATCGCCTACTGCAAAAATCTCCTTAAATCCATCAACTTGGTTAAATTGATTTACCTTCAATCGATTCCCTCTGCAAAGTATTTCTTTGGCGTTCAACCCATCCAGACAGACCGCTTGAACACCAGCTGCCCATACCAAAGTGGCAGACTCAAAAGAGATATCCCCATCAGTGGTTACATGTTTTCCATCATAATCCATAACTCTAATATCTTTCCAAACATGCACGCCCAACTTTTCTAAAAACCGCTCTGCCTTACTCGAGGCAATCTCGCTCATCGCCGGAAGAATTCTATCACTTCCTTGTACCAAATTGATTTGCGCTCTTCGTGTATCCAAGTCGGGGTAGTCCTTGGGTAAAATTCCTTTCTTTATTTCAGCCAATGCACCTGCCAATTCAACTCCGGTAGGCCCTCCTCCTACAATTACAAAATTCATTAGGGCATCTCTTTCATGAAGGTCATCAGTCAATAAGGCTTGTTCAAAATTCTGGAGAATCAAGCTCCTAAGGTTCAGGGACTGTGGAATGGTTTTCATGGCCATTCCTTTTTCTTCGATATTCTTATTTCCGAAAAAATTTGTTTTTGAACCCGTTGCGATTACCAAATAATCAAAGCCAATATCCCCAATATTGGTTGTCAACCGTCTATTTTCAGTATCCACCTGAAGTACTTCTGCCAACCGAAAGTAAAAATTTGGGTAACCCTGTAGTACTTTACGAATCGGATACGCTATGGAATCCGGCTCCAATCCACCAGTGGAAACTTGATACAATAAGGGTTGAAAGGTATGGTAGTTATGTTTGTCCAGAAGAACTACCTGAATTTCTTTTTTGGACAATTTTTTAGCTAATGCTATGCCTCCAAAACCACCGCCAACGATGACGATTCGGGGAAGACTTGATTGTGGAATATTCATGCTCGACATGTATACAAATTTACGCATTCCCATGCTGGAAAAAGGACTTTAGGCCTCCTTTTTTAGTATATTTAACCTGACTAACAAAACAAACTGAAATGAGACTCACACACCTTTTTATTTGGATTATCGTACTATCTCCCCTAATGGGTTTTTCTCAAAAAGATGAGAAAGCTGTGCTTGCTAACTTAAGTTCCAAAACAGAGCAATACGGAGACATTGCACATCAGATTTGGAACCTTGCCGAAATGGGTTATTTGGAAGAAAAAAGTTCAGCGCTTTTACAAGAAACGCTTTCAGATGCCGGATTTTCCATTAAAAAGGGAGTTGCCGGGATTCCAACCGCTTTTATAGCAGAATATGGCTCGGGGTCTCCTGTAATTGCCATCTTGGGAGAATACGATGCTTTACCAGGTTTGTCACAACAGGCGGTGGCTGAAAAAAAATCAGCGGGTAAAGCTGCGGGGCATGCATGTGGACACCATCTTTTTGGGACTGCTTCTACGGCTTCGGCCATTGCAGTTAAGGATTGGATGGCTACCAATAAAATCCAAGGCACAATCAGATTCTATGGATGTCCTGCGGAAGAAGGAGGGTCAGGGAAGGTTTATATGGTCCGGGAAGGACTTTTTAACGACGTTGATATTGCACTACATTGGCACCCTGGGTCGCAAAACGCAGCCAGTGCCGGCGCGGCTTTGGCCAATAAATCAGCGAAGTTTCGATTTTATGGGACATCAGCCCACGCTGCAGGAGCACCACAAATGGGACGTTCCGCTTTAGATGGTGTAGAGGCCATGAATGCCATGATAAACATGATGCGAGAGCATATTCCGCAAGAGGCTAGAATCCATTACGTTATCACTGATGGAGGAAAAGCCCCCAACGTTGTCCCCAACTTTGCCGAAGTATATTATTATGCCCGACACAATCAAAGAGATGTGGTCATTGATATTTTTGACCGTATGGTAAAAGCTGCGGAAGGCGCCGCTTTGGGAACCGGGACCACTATGGATTACGAAATGATCGGTGGAACACATGAGCTTCTACCCAACTTGGTGCTTCAAAAATTAATGCATGACAATCTATCGAAAGTAGGCGGTATAACATATTCGGATGAAGAAAAAGCTTTTGCAGAAAAAATTTCCACAAGTTTTGGTTATGATAAGTTGGCTATTGAAAAAGCCACAGGTATTCAACCTTATAAAGAAACCGCCAGAGCCTATGGTTCCACAGATGTTGGGGATGTAAGTTTTGCAGTACCCACGGTCGGCTTGAGTGCGGCAACTTGGGTTCCAGGAACACCCGCTCATAGCTGGCAGGCCGTTGCCGCTGGAGGAACTTCCATTGGCACAAAAGGCATGATGGTCGCGGCAAAGGCAATAACCCTTACTGCTATGAACATATTTAAGAATCCTAAAATAGTGGAAGAAGCTAAGTTGGAGCTTGAAAAACGCAGGGGAAAAGATTTTAAATACATTCCTCTTCTTGGGGACAGGCCTCCTGCTTTGGACTATAGAAAATAAAAGTATTGCCAAAAATGCTGTAACAAAAGTCAATTTCTTAATACCTATACAGCAAACTTACCAACCATAGTGAATAAAGAACTTGAACATCGTTTTGTGACGGAGCTTGAGAGCAATCAGAATATTGTTCATAAAGTATGCAGTCTGTATACCAATAATCGGGATGCACACAACGATTTGTTTCAGGAGATTACTATACAATTGTGGAAAGCGTATCCGAAGTTTCGAGGAGATGCCAAGTTCAGTACCTGGATGTACAGGGTAGCCCTAAACACGGCTATCACCCTATACCGAAAATCCAAGAAAAGGGTGCAGACACAAGACTATGATTCGGTAATTTTTAAGATTAAGACCGACGAATACGATGATACCGAAGAAAAGCAATTGAAGCTCATGTACAATGCTATAAAGCAATTGGGCGATATTGATAAGGCCTTGGTCTTTTTGTATTTAGAGAATAAAGATTACTCTGAAATATCAGAAACCTTGGGTATAACCGAGGTAAATGCTCGAGTGAAAATGAATAGAGTAAAAAATAAATTAAGAACCATATTAAATCCTTAAGCATGGTGGATGAACTGGAACTCTTGAAAAAGGACTGGCAGAAAAAGGGTGAACACCTTCCTAAACTGTCCTACGATGAAATATATAAGATGATTTGGAAAAAATCATCTTCCATAGTCAAATGGATATTTTATATCAGTATTATTGAATTTGTTTTCTGGGCAGGGATAAACATTGTTTTTAGCGACCCAAATTCCATGCAAGAACTTAAGGCAATGCACATTTACAATGTGATGATGGTATTGAACATTGTCAATTATGGTGTAATTCTCTACTTCATTTTTAGTTTTTATAAGAACTATAGAAAAATCTCTTTTACTGATTCTTCCAAAAAGTTGATGGGTGCTATCCTTAAAGTCAAAAAAACCGTTACTCACTACGTTTGGTTTAACCTTATAATTTTCACCATCACCATGTTAATAAGCATTTATGGGGTGCTTGTATATGGTCCCGAAGGAAAGAAAATAATTGAATCAGCGCTACAAGATGTAAATGAAATAACTTTTTGGATAATGGTCTCTATAATTTCTATGGTCTTTATAGCGGTGCTACTCCTGTTGATTTGGCTTTTTTACAAATTGCTTTATGGAATACTTCTTAAAAAGCTCAAAGAGAATTATAATGATCTAAAGAAACTGGAGGTTTAGTCTCCTTTGTAACTATATCTTCTTTTCTGATGTTCGGCTTCGTAAGCTGCCAATTCTTCTTTTGGGATTACCTTTAAAAAAGAAGGATGTTGTTCAATCGCATATTCCAATTTTTCCAAGATAGAATCGATGGATTCGTTATCGTAATCTATTTCCAAAGGCTGCTTGATATGCATGGATTGCAATATCCCTTTCTTTTTGACGCGTAGTCCTTTTTTATCAAAAGAGCGTCTAAAACCATCAATAACCACCGGAACAACCACTGGTTTATACCTTTTGATAATATGCGCAGTCCCTTTACGTAAAGGTTTCCATGGAGTTGTGGTTCCCTGTGGAAAGGTAATTACCCAACCATCATCCAAGGCTTTTGCGATGTTACTTATATCACTGAACTTTACTTGTCTATTTACATCCTGCCCATCTGCACGCCAAGTTCTTTCTATGCTAATGGAGCCTGCATAGGCCAATATTTTTGCCAAGACACTTTGCTTCATGGTCTCCTTGGCAGCCACATAATAAATATTCAGTTTGGGATTCCATAAATAACCCAAGTTTCTAATATTATCATCCCTTCCTTTCAAACTGGCATTGAATACATGGAACATGGCAACAACATCTGCAAAATATGTCTGGTGATTGCTTACAAAAAGGACATTGGCATCCGGTAAATCCCGAATAATCTGAGATCCTTCGATTTCCAACTTATTAAAACCTTTGTAACGCTGATGCGTGATAGAACCCGCAACGCGAATTAACCATCGTTTTAAAAACAAAATATGTCCGAAAGGATTTTTCTTAAACAGCCCCATATAGTATGCCTTGCGGGCTAATTTACAAAATAGCAGCTAAAGCACCTGTTCCAATAGTTCTTTGATTTCACTCAACATCATTGCAGTTGCTCCCCAAACTGTATAACCATTTAATTTATAGGCCGGTACATTAATATTTTTAGCGTAGGAAGTTGTAAGGTTTTCTTCGATGTGATTCGACTTGTCCAAAAAATCCTTCAAAAACACCTCAACCAAGGCCTCCACCTCAGTCTCCTGAATCAAAAAAGGTTTTGGCTGTTGATAGATGCCAATAAAGGGACTAACCATAAAATTGCTCGGAGGAATGTAAACCTCACTCAACTCCTTTAAAACCTCAACAGCATCTGGAGCAACGCCCACTTCTTCATGTGTTTCACGTAATGCAGTTTCCAACAATCCATTATCCTTCGGCTCAACCTTTCCGCCCGGGAATCCAATTTGATTGGAATGTACCCCATTATAAGTCTTTCTGAGAATCAGAAGTAGCTTCGTGTTAAAATCCATATCCGGGTAAAAAAGAGCCATTACTCCTGCCCTTTTCGGGTTCATTTTCTGAATCTCGTTGGATTTCAACCATTGCACACGCATTGCGGGTGACATTTTATGATGTGAATCTTCTCCGGGTAGTGGTAGATTTTTTATTTTTAAAACCTGTTGGTAAAATTCCTTAAAATCCATGTTTTTAAAACAAGCTACTTTAACTACAAGTATACTATTATTTTTTCTGGTCTCTTGTGCAGAATCACCCAAAAAGAGCAATCCGAAAGTTGAAGATTCTGTTGTTCAGACAGATTCAATTCCGGAGAAAAAAGAAATTGTTGAGGAGCAAAAAGAGGAGGTTTTTGTACTTAATGAAGAAAATGCCATTGATTTCTTTTTTAACTACGCCAAAGAGGTGAAAGAAAACAAGGTACGATTAACCACCAGTATGGGAACTTTTACTGTTGAGTTGTACGGCAATGTACCCTACCATAAAGCCAATTTTATTTATTTAACGCGTAAAGGGTATTTTGACAATACGCAATTCCATAGAGTAGTAAAGAATTTTATCATCCAAGGTGGAAATTCTGATGATAAAGAAACTTCTAAAAAAAGAAGGTTGATTGGTCGATATCTACTTCCCCCTGATGCGAAAAAAGGACACAAGCACCATAGAGGCACCATTTCTATGCCTAGCAGTGAACGCAACAACCCCCACAAACTAGCCTCTCCTTATGAGTTCTTTATTGTGGTTACTAAACCTGGCTCTTATCATTTAGATGGTTCTTACACTCCATTCGGAAGGGTCATTGAAGGGATGGATGTGGTAGATGCCATAAACAACGTCCCAGTAGGCGACGGAGATTGGCCATGGCAAAATGTATATATTTTGAAAGCAGAGGTACTCTAACTAAGCTTTCTTCTTATAAATATTGGGAAGGCGGATGTCCAACTTCACAGCCAAAATACGTAGTGAAATTACCAAAATTATAGCGGCCATATAGGCGTAGTCTTCTGGCATGGGCAGTTTCACAAAAAGAAAATAACTAAAGCCTCCCGCGATACAGGCGGTTGCATAAATTTCCTTTCTAAAAATCACCGGGATTTCATTACACAAAATATCCCTAAGCACACCACCGAAACTAGCCGTCATTGTACCCAATGCCACACACATAACTGGCGAAAGACCTGCTTGTATGCCTTTTTCGATGCCAACCATAGTGTACAGCCCGATTCCAATCGTGTCAAACAAAAACAATGATTTTCTTAAATATCTTAGTTGATTGACAAAAAGAATCCCAAAAACCACAGTGATAAAAATCGTTGTAACATAAGTTAAATCACGCATCCAAACAACTGGGGTATTTCCAATAAGTAGATCTCGTAAGGTTCCTCCTCCAATTGCCGTTACAAAAGCAATGATCAATACCCCAAATAAATCCAAACGCTTTTCCATGGCTACAAGCACTCCGGAAAGAGCAAATGCAACGGTTCCCAATATGTCAATGGTCTGATAAAACATATTTACATTTTTTGGGTGTAATAATTGTAATCTTTTAAAACGGTATCTAGAAATTGTACATCATACAAATCCGATTTTATACTTAATAAGCCCTCAACTTTGCTTCGCAGGGCGGTAAGGGTTTTAAAATCGTTGCTTCTTCGTGCAATCAAAAAAGTATCTTTTATCAATCTTACGTCTTTATCTGTCAATAGTGTGACATTTGTAAACTGTGGTGTATATTCTTCCTTGATTTCTTCCAGGATAGTGTGGGAAACCTTGGTCTTGTTCTTTGTGCTGATCACAACAGTTCCGGCCGCAGCATCTCCAACCCGTTGTCTTCGTTCAGAGAAAAGTATGGACAGTATTCCAATAGACCCCAAAAATATCCAAATGTCCACTAACCGCAACATCCATCGCACCAAATAGTTGCTCCAATGGACCGGGGTCCCATCCAATCGGACCACTCTCATTTTCAATAACATTTTTCCCACTGTTCTGCCATTAAAAATGCTATGCATCAAAAGCGAATAAAACATCGCCGGTAAAAAGATAAGTGCGGCCAGTCCTCTTTGAGTCCAGGTATCTTCATAAATATATCCCATCGCATCAATAATAATATTGACCAAAAACGCATACATCCAAAGAATGAAACCATCAATTAAAAATGCAACGATTCTTTCGCCAATGCTGACTATTTTATAATCTAGATTGACATTTTGCGTTGTATTGATTTGGAGGTTACCCATATAACCGTAATTTTAGCTTAACGAATTCTTATTTATGCGCGAGGCCGCCTTTGTGAAACAAAATAAGGAAAAATGGATTGCTTTTGAAAAAGCACTTTCCTTAGGCTCCAATACTGACCCGGATAGCTTAGTGGATGGTTATATTCAGTTGACCAACGACCTTGCATATGCACAAACGTATTACGATCAAAGTAAGACTTTATTGTATCTGAACTCCTTGGCGTCCCAAGCACATCAAAAAATTTATAAAAACAAAAAAGAATCGGGAAATAGGATTATTGATTTCTGGCTACGTGAGTTTCCTTTATTCTTTAAGCAATATCATAGCACATTGGGAATCGCTTTTCTTATTTTTTTGGTTGCATCGGCCATAGGCAGTATTTCGGCACTGAACGATTCTTCATTTGTACGTTTAATTTTGGGAGACGCCTATGTAAATGAAACATTGAACAACATCGCAAATGGTGAACCCACGGCCATATATAAAAGTGGAAGTGAGATAGGTACTTTTTTGGGAATTACAATAAATAATATACGTGTGGCTTTTTTGGCTTTCGCCTTTGGAGTAATTACCAGCATAGGAACAGCTTATATTTTGTTTAGTAATGGTGTAATGCTTGGTGCATTTATCACCTTTTTTTACACTAAAGGGGTTTTTTTTGAGGCCAATAAACAGATTTGGTTGCATGGAACCATAGAAATATCTGTGATAATTATAGCAGGTTGTGCCGGACTTATTATGGGGAACAGCATCCTATTTCCAAAGACATTCTCCCGAAGGGTTTCCTTTATGAAAGGCGCGAAAGATGGTCTTAAAGTAGTGGTTAGCACCATACCATTTTTTATTATTGCCGGTTTTATTGAAGGTTTCATCACTCGCTACTCCAATATGCCCAACTGGCTAGCGTTTTCCATTATAGGAACATCTTTATTCTTGATACTTTTTTATTACATCTTATACCCAATAAAAGTTAACCGATCATATGAAAGACAAATACATTGAACTGAGGATAAACCGCGATTTTGGTGACATCCTTACTGTCTATTTTGACTTTTTAAAACAGAACATCAAGAAATTCACCAATGTTTTCTTGAGCTATAATGGCGTGTTTCTGGTAGGCCTGCTCATCACCAGCTATTTATTGGTGTCTGGTTTCATCGGTCTTATCGCTGCAGAGGGCAACTTTTTTGGTACTGGTCCTGCCCCGACTAATGAAGATACCTATTGGATTTACATTGCAGCCGGGAGTATTTTGTTTATCATAATCTTTCTACTAGTTGCCGGTCTCAACTTTAGCCTCAGCTCATCCTATTTGGTAAAATATGATGAACAAAAAGGTATGCCCTTCGATAAGAAAGAGGTTTGGGAATTGACCAAAAGTAAATTGGGAAATACATTACTTTTCATTTTGCTGTTGATTCCGATTTATCTTGTCTTTATGATTGCGGCCATAATCTTTGCCTTTATTCCATTATTGGGAATGTTTGCACAATACATCGTCCAATTTTTTATCACCGCCTGGATAGGAGTTTCCTTTTTCAGTATGATGAGCGAAAATAAAGGTGTGACAGACGCTTTTGGCGAAGGATGGAATTTGGTCACTAAAAGCTTTTGGAAATCCGTTGGTGTGAATTTCATTTTAGGATTACTAAACGGGCTTTTGTTTTTTATCATTTTGATAATTCCATCAGTAATCATCGGAATTTATGTCTTCCATGATGTGCAGAGTGGCGCCACTGAGGGAGGTTCTGTGGTATCAACTATTGTCTATACCTTGGGTGGCTGTTTAGTATTGATTTTGATGGTATATGCCCAATGTCTTTCCCAATTTGTGAATGGTATTCTCTTTTATGCCCTTCACGAGAAAACCTATAACATTAACACAAGAAGTAAAATTGATCAAATAGGACAGTCCAACTAGTGATAAAACATAGCATTACTTTATTCTTTCTTTTATGTATCACGATAGCGTTTGGTCAAAACGATTCTATTGCAATACCCGTTGACCAAGAATCCCTGCTGCAAGACCGCATTCTGGATGAGGATTTGAGCAAAAAATATACTGGTGACGAATTCAATTATGAGGTAAAGACAGGTGAATCGCTAAACCTATTGGCACGGTTTCTTAAATGGCTTTTAGAATCATTGGGCAGTGCTTTTGGAGTTGATATTTCACCTCAAACCTTGGTGATTTTGGAATATATTATTTATGGCTTGATGGGACTTCTGGTCATATTTATTCTGATTCGAATATTCGTTAATGAAAAGTTCAATGCCATCTTCACAAAAAAAGCCAAGCCCATTGTAGACGTTGACTTTGCTGAGCAACATATTGAAACGGTGGACCTAGACGCTTTGATGGCCTTAGCTCTTGAGAACAAGGATTACAGGCTCGCCGTTCGTTATCAGTTCCTAAAAATTTTAAAGCTACTGTCTCAAAAAGAGATTATTGAATGGCATTTTGAAAAAACCAATCTAGACTATCAAAAGGAAATTGGTGAAGTCAAACTGCAGACCGAGTTTCAAAAAGCATCGTACCTGTACGAGTACATTTGGTATGGAGAACAATACATTGATGAAACGGGTTATTCCAAAACCAGTTCTCGTTTTGCAACCCTAAATAATCTGATTAACTAATCCATGGACAAGCGATCTAAAATAGTTATTACGATTTTCTCCCTTGTGGTCCTTGGAATCATAGTTACTGAAATTGTACGGCCCAAGCCCATCAACTGGAGACCATCTTATACGGCCGTAGATAAAATTCCGTTCGGGTGTTATGTGCTTTACAACGAGCTATCCACAATGTTTGACAAAAGTGAGATTAAAACTGTTGAAGAAAGTGTTTATGATGCATTGGTCAATAAAGGCGACTCCCGGACCTCCAATTACATTTTCATAAATGATTATGTCGACCTAGATGAACAGGAAACCAATCAAATTTTGGATTATGTATCCGAGGGAAATACAGTTTTTATTGCTGCTACCGGTTTTGGATGGCAATTATCAGATACATTAAATGTTGAAATTGGTTCTGACTATAGTGTTGAAGAAGGAAGCAGTATTTTAAAATTTACAAACAATGAAATCCGTGACCAAAAATATGAGCTGTCGCGAGGCAATTTCAATTCCCACTTTACAAGTGTAGATTCAACCAACACTACCATTTTAGGACACATATCATATACGGTCGATAATTTCATTGATGACCAACCTTCTCAAAAAGTTACCAAACCCAACTTCATAAAGACAAAATTTGGAGATGGTTATTTTATTTTGAATACTACTCCAGTGGCCTATTCAAATTATTATATGCTCAAAGGAAATCAGGATTATGTATCTCATACATTGTCATATCTAGAGAATCAAGATGTTCTTTACTGGGACAACTACAAAAAAGCAGGTCGAGTTGTAATAAATTCACCCATGCGATTTGTTTTAAACCAAACCGCACTTAAATGGGCCTATTACTTAACTATGTTAGGACTTTTACTTTTTGTTTTCTTTAAAGCCAAGCGAGAACAGCGTATTATCCCCGTAATAGAGCCTTTAAAAAATTCTTCGGTGGAATTTGCGCAAGCCGTGGGTTCTCTTTACCATCAAAACAAGAATTTTACGGATTTGAACCATAAAAAAATAAACTATTTTTTGGCGTATATCCGGAATAGATACCTTATGGATACCAGCCAATTGAATGAAAAAACCATTCAGGTTTTAGCGGCGAAAGCTGGTAAAGAAACCAAAAGAACAAAGGAACTAATGGAATATATCATCCATTTAAAAAACAAAAAATCACATACCGAACAGGAGAGTATTGAACTCAACAAAAAAATAACCGCATTTAAGCAATAACAGATGGAAGAAAAAGAACCACAAGGCGATGCCATGGAGTTTAACCAAAGAGTAGATCTTACCAAATTACAAGAGGCTGTTTCACAAATAAAATCAGAATTGGGAAAGGTCATTATTGGCCAACAGGATATGATTGAGCTATTGATCATCTCAATTTTGGCCAATGGCCATTCATTAATAGAAGGGGTACCAGGGGTTGCCAAAACAGTAACTGCAAAGCTGCTGACGAAGACCATGAATGTAGAATTTAGTCGTATTCAGTTTACTCCTGACCTGATGCCAAGTGACATTCTGGGCACCTCCATTTTTAATGTAAAAACTTCTGAATTTGAGTTTAAGAAAGGACCTTTGTTTTCAAACATTATTCTGATTGATGAAATAAATCGAGCACCCGCAAAGACCCAGGCAGCTTTGTTCGAAGCTATGGCCGAACGTCAAATTACTATGGATGGGACTGAATATGACATGCAACCACCCTTTTTGGTCTTTGCCACTCAAAACCCAGTTGAACAAGAAGGAACGTACCGTCTCCCAGAGGCACAGCTCGACCGTTTTCTTTTTAAAATCAATGTGCAATACCCAAGTCTAGAAGAGGAAATCCAAATATTGGAGAGCAAGCACGAACAAAAAAATACCGAAGCGGAAGATCTGATCAATAGTATTCTGTCCGCTAAACAAATTGCTGAATACCAGGACACCATTAAGGAGGTCATTGTTGAGCAAAATCTACTAAAGTATATTGCCGCCATTGTGGATAATACACGTGGCAATGCCAATCTTTATCTAGGTGCTTCTCCAAGAGCCTCTATTTCCATAATGGATGCTTCCAAGGCCTTGGCAGCCATAAACGGTCGGGATTTTATTACTCCAGATGATATTAAAAAAGTAGCGGGTCCAATATTAGGACATAGAATCATTCTAACTCCAGAACGAGAAATGGAAGGCTTGACATCTGAACAAGTTGTAAAGCAGATTGTTGAAAGTATTGAAATCCCGAGATAGATAACCCTTGAAAAGATTATTTAAACATACCTTTTTTCAGAAGCGATTTTTTGTTTCGTTAGTTGCCATTATTGTAGGCTTTTTGCTATCATTTATTTACAATGACATTTATGGCGCAATTAAAGTTTTATTTTATGTTTTTGTACTCTTTTTGATTATTGATTTCTTACTGTTATTTGCCTCTAAAGGAAATTTGGTAGGAAGTAGAATTCTTCCCGATAAGTTTTCAAATGGAGATGAAAATCCGATCCAACTGGAAATCTCGAACACCTATTTGTTTCAAGCCAAAATAAAAATCATTGATGAAATTCCATTTCAATTTCAGAAACGGGATTTTGGTCTGGAAAGTAAACTCGCAAGTGGAGGCACTAAAAGATATGATTATCAACTCAGACCGACCGAACGTGGTGTCTATTCCTTCGGAAGTCTCAACGTTTTTGCAATTTCCCCAATTGGTTTTCTTTCAAGAAGATACACATTTGACCAATCACAAGAAATACCAGTATACCCTTCTTTTCTACAACTTCAGAAATACGATTTAATTGCTTTTACCAATCGACTGCATGAATATGGACTGAAAAAAATCAGACGGATTGGACATACGATGGAGTTTGAGCAAATTAAAGAATATGTTCAGGGAGATGATATCCGAAACATAAACTGGAAAGCTACTGCCAAGAAAAACCAGTTGATGGTCAATCAATATCAAGATGAAAAATCTCAACCTGTATACTCGGTCATCGACAAAGGAAGGGTAATGAAGATGCCTTTCAATGAACTAAGTCTTTTGGATTATGCTATCAATGCAACTTTGGTCATCAGTAATATTGCCTTAAAAAAGCATGACAAGGCAGGAATGTTTTCGTTCAGTGATAAAATTGAAAATCGAGTGGTGGCAGAACGCCGGAGTTCCCAGATGAACCTTATACTCGAAACATTGTATAATCTGGAAACCAACTTTATTGAAAGTGATTATAGCAGATTGTATATCGATGTAAAACGGAATCTTAACCAACGGAGTCTGTTATTGCTTTACACCAATTTTGAGACATTGGATGCCCTTCACAGACAGCTTCCCTATTTACAGGCCATTGCAAAACAGCATTTATTGGTCGTCATCTTTTTTGAGAATACGGAATTGAATGAGTTTGCAGATAAAAGTGCTAAAACGGTTCATCAAATTTTTGAACAGACCATAGCTGAAAAATTCATTTATGAGAAAAAGCTTATCGTGAACGAACTTCGGAAATATGGTATACAAACGATTCTGACCAAACCGAAGGATTTGACCATAAACACCATTAACAAATATCTTGAAATTAAAGCTAGAGGACTTCTCTAAGGATTAAAGGTATACCTCATTGAGGTAGTTAAATCAGGAAGCTCTGTACTCAAGGTAAGTACTGCGTTAGGACCAGATGTTATTGAAAAGTCCTTCCAATCCAAACGTTGGGTGGTAAGGCTCCCCATAGGTTTCTTTTTGTTGCGTTTTTTAGAAAATATTTCAATGGTCACACCTACAGTGACACCACCAAGTATTGTCGCCACCAAATCATCATTATCCCATTGGTTCCCTTCTTGACCGGAATCAACTGCTTCTTTTCCAAGGCCTATCAACGCGCCACCGGCAACAGCACCAACAAAGGTCCACGCTCGATTTCCATCGGAAATTTGTTTTGCCACTCCAGCTCCGACCAAACCAAAAAGATTGCCTCCCAAATAATGAAGCGCTTTATCTCGCTCTATTTGAGCAAATAGTTGCGTACCGATCATAAGGACCAGGAAGGTTGATAGTAGTGTTCTCATGTTGTCGGCTAAATGTAGCAAAATTCCGTTATGCGCTGTTTCACAGTCGATTAAGTGTATTCTTTATCCGACCAAATTCTTCAATCATATCGTTGATAATTTCTTCGGCTGATTTTATATCATGGATTAATCCAGATACTTGACCTATTTCAAGTTCACCTTCCTCCAAGTCCCCTTCAAACATACCCTTTTTGGCTCTTGCTCTTCCCAAAAGAATTTTTAGGTCCTCGACGGAAGCTCCTTTTGCATATGCGTTTTGTACATCATTGTAGAATTTGTTCTTCAACAGTCTAACAGGTGCCAACTCTTTAAGCGTTAATTGCGTATCACCCTCCTTTGCTAAAACAATCTGCTCTTTAAACAAATCATGGGATGAACCCTCTATACTGGCTGCAAACCTGCTTCCCACCTGAACTCCATCGGCGCCTAAAATCATCGCTGCCAACATAGCCTTGCCAGTGGCTATTCCACCCGCAGCAACCAAAGGAATATTGATTTTTTCTTTCACGGATGGAATCAAAACCATTGTTGTAGTCTCATCCCTTCCGTTATGACCTCCTGCTTCAAAGCCTTCTGCCACAATGGCATCCACTCCTGCCTCCTGTGCCTTTAGAGCAAATTTGACGCTACTGACCACATGAACCACCGTAATACCATTTTTTTGTAAAAACTCGGTCCAAGTTTTGGGGTTCCCTGCAGAAGTGAAAACAATTTTGATTCCATTTGCAACGATAATATCCATCAACTCCTCGATATTGGGATAGAGCATCGGGATGTTCACACCAAAAGGTTTGTTCGTTGCCTTTTTACATTTGTCTATGTGTTCTTGAAGGACATCGGGATACATGCTTCCGGCTCCTAATAGTCCCAATCCTCCTGCATTGGAAACTGCCGAGGCCAATCGCCAGCCACTGGTCCAAATCATTCCACCTTGGATTATGGGGTGTTCTATTCCGAAAAGTTGTGTAATCCTATTTTCATCCATATTATGAAATCACTCCAGATCCGATTAATTCGTCTCCTTGGTACCATGCAACAAATTGACCTTCTGTAATTGCAGATTGCTTTTCCTTAAAATCTACATAAAGACCATGGTCAGCTTTATGTAATGTAGCAATCTGCAAAGGCTGTCTATATCGAATCCGTGCCATTACATCCATCGTTTCTCCTGTTTTCAAAGCCAAATCTTGCCGTACCCAATGCAATTCATCATTGTTTACGAATAAGGTATTCCGTAATAACCCTGGATGTGATTTTCCCTGACCTGTATAGATAATGTTTTTCTCAACATCGGTATCTATTACAAACAATGGTTCTTTAGTTCCACCCACATTTAATCCCTTTCGCTGTCCTTTGGTGAAATAATGTGCTCCTTGGTGCTCTCCCACTACCTTTCCATCTTCCAAAGAATATTCCGGTTTTTCAGCATAAAAAGCCAATTCTTCGGATTTGGTTTTAAACTCCGGTGTTGTTAACAGAAATTGTTGGGCATTATTCGGTACTTCAACAATGACACCCTTTTTTGGTTTTAATTTTTGTTGTAAAAAATCAGGTAAATGTACTTTACCAATAAAGCATAATCCTTGGGAATCTTTTTTATCCGCGGTAATCAGATTGTTTTCAGCTGCAATCTTTCTTACCTCCGGTTTAAGAAGTTCTCCTATCGGAAACAATGTTTTAGACAACTGCTCTTGGGAAAGTTGACATAGAAAATAGGATTGATCCTTATTTGGGTCCTTCCCTGACAGCAGCTGATAGGTTTCACTACCATCTTCATTTCTAATTGTCCCCTTTCTGCAATAATGCCCTGTTGCCACATAATCTGCTCCTAATTGTAATGCGATTTTAAGAAAGACATCAAATTTTATCTCCCGATTACAGAGCACATCGGGGTTTGGGGTTCGACCTCGCTCATATTCATTGAACATATAATCAACAATACGCTCTTTATATTCTGCGCTTAAATCAACAGTTTGAAATGGTATACCCAACTTCTCAGCAACAATAAGTGCATCGTTACTATCCTCGACCCATGGGCACTCTTCGGAAATGATGACCGAATCGTCGTGCCAATTTTTCATAAAGAGACCGATTACTTCATATCCGTGTTCTTTTAGTAAATATGCTGCAACGCTAGAATCCACACCTCCCGAAAGTCCAATAACAACCTTTTTCATCTTACTCGTTCAATGTGCAAAAATACAAAAGAGTCGTTAGTAATCATGAGTGACCATTATCAACTTCGTCTTAATTCAAGCTTACAGTGATCTTTTCACTAATAGCTCTTTTCTGAACACTTTTAAAACCATGATTGATAGCAAAAAATCTTCACTCCTAGAAATAGTTTTAATGCATTATGTTTTAATTATAAACAATTTACTTAAACAATAAAATTCTTAGTAATAACAAGTATTGTAAACGGAATAAGTATTGAATTCGAAGCAAAGAACCCTACAATTACTTAAAATCAAAGGATTTTCATTTAATGTTTGATATCCTAGAATTCATTTTGTTAAATTTTTCACAAAAAACATTAAACAAAAGCAACCTTTTATGTTTAACTATATCTTTCAAACATTAAACAATTAATTTTCTTAAAAACAATCTCATGAAAGCACTAGTTAGACTGTCCCAAATCGCATTTTTTTGTGCAACATTCATTCTATCGTCATGTTCAAACGATGATAATGGAGTGGTAATTAACCCTCCCGAGGGTAGTAATATTGTAGAAACCGCACTAGCAACTGCAGACCTTAGCAGCTTGGTAAGTGCCCTTCAAAAAGCTGATGAAAGCGCCAGCAATGATCTAGTTAGTGCTTTAAGTGGGGATGGGCCTTTCACGGTATTTGCACCTACCAATGCTGCTTTTAATGATCTTTTTGCCCAGCTGGATGGTTTTGACTCATTGGATGATTTCAACACTGAGGAACTTCAGAATTTATTGGCAACTATCCTTACATACCACGTTATTGTAGGTGCTGCTGCTCAATCTACGGATTTAAGCGATGGTCAAACCCTTGCTACGCTTCAGGGCACAACCCTTACCGTATCAACCCAAGGTGGGGTATTCATATCTGATGCTACGGATGTTAGCGCAGAAGTCACTACAGCAAATGTTGAGACTACAAACGGTGTGGTTCACATCATTAATAAGGTTTTGCTTCCTCAGGCTATTCTTGACGAATTAGCGGATATCATTTTGGTACCCATTACCGATTTGGCAATTGGTAATGAAAATTTGGAAAGTTTGGTAGCTGCCCTTGTAGCTGCAAATGGAGATTTGCCGAATGTACTTCGCGGAGATGGGCCTTTCACTGTTTTGGCTCCTACGGATGCCGCATTCGACACCTTTTTGAATGGTGCAAGTTTGGGTGATATTCCAGTTGATGTGTTGACCAATGTACTGCTAAACCATGTTATTAATGGTGCTCTATTCCAAGCAGATTTGGAAGCTCTCGGTTCCGGATACTCAAACACATTGGCCACTGGAGCTGGAGATCAGAATATGAGTATTTTCTTTGATACATCAGATGGGGTAACCTTCAACAATGTTTCTTCAGTAGATATGGCTGATGTAAAAGCATTGAATGGGGTGGTCCACGTCGTAGACGCTGTAATTGATTTACCAAATATTGTAGATCATGCTGTTGCCAATCCAGGACTTACATCTCTAGTAAGTGCCCTAACAGATGGTGGAAATATGACTTTCACAGATTTATTATCCGATGAAGCAGAAAGCTTCACAGTTTTCGCACCTGTTAATGCTGCCTTTGATGCATTTACCAATCCAAGTGGAAACGATTTGAACGATATCCTTTCCAACCATGTTGTTGTTGGAGCCGCTGCATTTTCTTCTGGTCTTAGCAATTCGTATGTCAACACAGCAGCAGAATTCGATACTGATGAAAACTTAAGTTTATATATCAATACTGACGACGGTGTTACCTTAAATGGCGTAAGTAATGTGGCCATAGCCGATATTGTGGCAACAAATGGAGTGATACACGCTGTAGATGCTGTAATCGATTTACCAACGGTAGTAACCTTTGCAACAGCAGACCCGACTTTTGCATCTTTAGTTGAAGCGCTCACCACCGCAACACCCGCTACAGATTTCGTAAGCGTACTTTCTGCTCAAGATGGTGCCGGAAGTGATCCATTCACCGTATTCGCTCCAACAAACATGGCTTTCCAAGCTTTGCTTGACAGCAATATGGATTGGACCACGGTTGATGATATTGAGGAAGGTCTATTGACCAGCGTACTGCAACATCATGTAATTGCCGCAGCTAACATACGCTCAGGTGACCTTACACCAAATGGAGACACTGTTACCCCAGCTACTTTGGAAGGTGACACATTTACTATAACCTTACCGGGTACTAATGGAAATATTGCCGACGTAACTGATGGATCAGGCAATACAGGAATTGGAATAGATGCTGTTGACGTTCAAGCTGTAAATGGAGTAATCCATGTTTTGGATGCAGTTCTAATTCCAGATACAACAAATTAAATTCTTAAAAGAGGGGCACTAAAATGCCCCTCTTTACCTCAACAATTAATTATAACCTTTAAACACTTTTGAAATGAAAACAACCCTACACCTAAGGAGTTATCTCCTCATGATTTTATTTTCATTGTCACTATTCACAGCATGTGATAAGGATGATGACCAAGAAATCAACAGATCTTCCGAGACAGAAAGCAACATTGTTGAAACCGCTCAAGCAACCGATGCCTTAAGCTCTCTAGTAGCCGCCTTACTCAAAGCGGACGAAAATGAAAATTCTGATTTGGTTGGAACTTTAAGCGGAAATGGTCCTTTCACTGTTTTTGCTCCAACGAACGACGCTTTCACAGCCTTGCTTGAAAGTCTTGAAGGTTTTGACTCTTTGGATGATTTTGATACGGATGAAGAAAGAGCTATCCTGGCAACTATTCTTCAATATCACGTAGTGGCCGGCACTGCTGCAGCATCCACCGACCTTTCCGATGGACAGGCTATTGCCACAGTACAAGGTGAAGAAGTTACCATCAATCTGGATGGTGGTGTCTTTATCGATGATGCAACTGACATGGATGCTGAAGTTGTTCTTCCAGATGTAAATACTTCAAATGGCATTGTACATGTCATCAACAAAGTTTTATTACCACAGGCTATAATCGATGCGCTCAACGGACCCGGTACTTTGGTAGATATCGTTGTTCAAACCGAAGCTTTATCACTTCTCGAAGCAGCTGTAATCAAGGCTGACTTGGTAGATACTTTAAATAGTGATGGACCTTTCACTGTTTTCGCACCTACAGATGATGCATTTGAAGCACTTCTTATGGCCCTTGGCAATGATTACATGAGCTTAGAAGATTTTGATACAGCCGAAGAAATTGAGCTTCTAAAAAGTATATTGTTGTACCATGTTATTCCAGCACAGGTCCTAGAAGCTGATTTGGCAGCTGGTGAAGTTGGAACTGCTCTTACAGATAATTCAATAACTGTTATTGAGGAAAGTGGAGCTTTTGTTATTGGAGATGCTTCGGATACCAACGTCAATATTACTGGTACGGACATTATGGCAACAAATGGAGTGGCCCACACTATTGACAAGGTATTATTGCCACAAGCAGCTATTGACTTTGTAGCTTCTTTACAATTAAAGAACATCGTAGAAATAGCCATCGAAACAGAAGACCTAAGTGTCTTGGTTGAAGCATTGCAAGCAGCCAACGCTGGACTTGTTGAAACACTTAGCGGTGATGGTCCATTTACGGTTTTCGCGCCTACCAACGAAGCTTTTATAGCTTTATTGGATGCATTGGGAGATGATTATAATAGTCTTTCCGACTTTGATACTCAAGAGGAAATTGACCTTTTGGTAGATATCTTGACCTATCATGTGGTTGCGGGTACAGCCGCCTTCTCAACGGATTTATCTGATGGACAACACATCGCTACCGTTCAAGGTGATAATGTTGGAATTAGTATAAAGGATGGATATGTTCATATCGTTGACGCCTCCGATGAAAATGCAAAAGTTGTCCTTCCCAATGTAAAGGCAAGCAACGGAGTTGTGCATGTAATCAACAAAGTTTTGTTACCTCAATCTGCTGTTGATTTTGTGGCTTCCTTACAGTTAAAGACAATTGTTGAAATTGCAATTGAGACTGATGACCTAAGCATATTGGTTGAAGCTTTGCAAACTGCAAACGCAGGACTTGTTGAAACGCTTAGCGGTGATGGCCCATTCACGGTTTTTGCACCTACTAACGAAGCTTTTGGTGCACTTTTAGAGGTGCTAGGAGATGACTATAACAGTCTGTCTGACTTCGATACACAAGAAGAATTAGACCTTTTGGTTGACATCTTGACCTATCACGTGGTTTCAGGAACAGCTGCATTCTCAACAGATTTATCTGATGGACAACACATTGCCACGGTTCAAGGTGACAATGTTGGCATCAGCCTAAAAGATGGACACGTTTACATCGTTGATGCTTCTGATGACAATGCTAAAGTTGTTCTTCCAAATGTTGAGGCCAGCAATGGAGTGGTTCATGTAATCAACAAAGTCTTATTGCCTCAATCCGCAATAGACTTTGTGGCTTCATTGCAGTTAAAGAATATCGTAGAAATCGCTATTGAAACTGATGACCTAAGTCTATTGGTTGAAGCTTTGCAAACTGCAAATGCAGGTCTTGTAGAAACTTTGAGCGGCGACGGACCATTTACCGTTTTTGCACCGACCAACAAAGCATTTGAAGATTTATTGGGAGTATTAGGTTTCCACAGTTTAAGCGATTTTGATACGGATGAAGAAATTGACATATTGATAAAAGTACTTACCTATCATGTCGTTGCAGGAACAGCTGCTTTTTCTACGGATTTATCGAATGGTCAACAAATCCCAACAGTACAGGGAGAGTCCGTTGGAATCAATATCAAAAATGGCACTGTCCACATAGAAGATGCCACAGATGACAACGCAACAGTAGTCCTACCTAATGTAGAGGCCAGTAACGGTGTGGTACATGTAATCAATAAAGTATTATTGCCTCAGGAAGTTTTAGATATCCTTTACCCTCCTACTCCAAACATTGTGGAGTTGGCACAATCTGTTGATGATTTAAGTCTACTAGTTGATGCCTTGATACAGGCAGATGCCGGCTTGGTTGACGTGTTAAGTGGAGATGGGCCTTTTACTGTTTTCGCTCCAACAAATCAAGCTTTTGTTGATTTGCTCCACGCACTTGGAAGTCAATATAATAGCTTGGAGGATTTTGACACCGCAGAAGAAAAAGCGCTTCTCGCAAAAATCCTTACGTATCATGTAGTGGCTGGTGCAGCAGTTGCTTCTGGCGACCTTTACAACCATCAAGAACTGCATACCGTACAAGGCGAATCGCTTTTTGCCATTATCAATCACGGTGTCTTTATTAGAGACAAAACCCATGTTGATGCAAAAGTGGATGGTCCGGATAACGAGGCAAGCAACGGTATAGTTCACATTATCGACAAAGTGCTATTACCTCAAGAAGTATTGGATGCGCTTCACTAAATATCAGTGTCATTAAACACTGATATTGTAAGTCAAATATTACAAAACAACTCCCTTAATATTAATTAAGGGAGTTCCTTTATCTATAAGGGTTTACCGTTTATCGATGACACATCAAAACAGGTCTCTTTACCATACAAAAAAGGGGGCTTTGACAACTATTAATTTTTTGGGGTAGATATATGTAGCATATTTGAAGTCCCAAATCTTTCCAAACTACACCTATCAATGGTGAAAGCTCCCCCACATTTCATGGGGGAGTTTTTGTCTTTTAAGAATCAGATTTATCTTCTACCAGCCTTTTTTTGTTCCTCGGCTTGTTCCATCATCTCACGCATTTTCTTTTGGAACTTATTCTCCTTTTTAGGCTTTTTCTTGTTCTCTTGAATCTGTGCATGAATTTTATCCTCGTTCAAAATGTATTTTTTGATGGCCAACATGATAAAGATGGTAATCAAATTGGAAATGAAATAATACAAACTCAATCCACTGGCATAGTTGTTAAAGAAGAACAACATCATCAATGGAGAAAGGTACATGATGAATTTCATATTGGGCATACCAGGCTGTTGTTGCATCTGCATGGTCTGTCCTGTAGTTAAGGTCATATAAAAGAAAATGGCTACGGATGCCAAAATTGGAAACAAACTTACATGGTCTCCATAAAATGGAATTGAAAATGGAAGATTGAAAATAGTATCATATGATGATAAATCTTCCGCCCATAAAAACGATTTCTGACGCAAAGCAAAAGAGGTTGGGAAGAACATAAAGAGCGCATAGAAAATAGGTAACTGCATCAAAGCCGGCACACATCCACTCATTGGACTCACCCCAGCTTTACCATACAACTTCATGGTCTCCTGCTGCTTCTTCATGGCATTGTCCTTATACTTTTCGTTAATCTCTGTAATCTCTGGCTTTAAAACTTTCATTTTAGCTTGAGACAAGTATGATTTATAAGTAACAGGTGAAAGTGCCAATCGAACCAAAATGGTCATTACAACAATAGCGATACCGAAAGGTAAGAAGGAACTCAAGAAACTATAGAATGGTGTAAACACGTATCTATTGATCCAACCGAAAATTCCCCATCCAAAATATATAGTGTCTTCCAGTTTATACTCCTCATATTGACTTAATATTTTGATATCTGTAGGGCCATAATACCAATTCAGGCTCTCGGAAAACTCCCCTCCTTTTAGTGATAGCGGAATAGAAGCACCGAAGTTCTTGGTAAAAGCGATATCCTTATTTTCTTCCTCTACCAAATTCTCAGAACGAAGATCAGCAGTTTTAAAGTTCTTTTTTGTTGCTAAAATCGAAGTGAAGAAATGCTGCTTATATGAAAGCCAACGCACGTCTGTTTCGGTTTCTTCATCTTCACTGGAAGACGCGGAGAGATAATCTATTTTCCCATCTTCATAATTGTACATGACCTCGGTGTAACGGTTTTCATACTGTACACTTTTGTCATGACGAATACCTTTTAGATTCCATTGCAGGTCAATAGGTCGACTTGAATTGACAATTCCATTCAACCCTTGCGAACGAACATTAAAATCCACCAAATACTCATCAGGTTTCATTTCATATCGATACTCCAAAAAACGATTGTTATCGACTTTTGCTTTCATAGAAAGCACTTGATTATCCCCACTCTTGGTAAGCGATGGCTCAAAAAACAATTCTTTGGTATTGAGGACCCTATTATCAGAAGTTGAAAAATTAATGCCAAAATTGGCATTCGCATCCTTTATAAGATAAACAGGTATAGAGTCATAGGTGACAAAATTCTTCATTCTTGCTTCAACGATCTGTCCTCCTTTATTGGCCACTTCCAAATAGAGTACTTCGTTCTCCAACACTGTTGTTCCTTCAGATGCCGTAGTAAAACCAAATGCCCCAACTGAACTTTTATATTCAGCAACAGCCACCGAATCTTTCAAATTGACTGGAGTAGGTGTATCATTTTCTTCAACTACCTGTTCTACCTTCACCTCTGCCGCTTTGGCCTCGGCTTCAATCTTAGCTTGTTCAGCCTTTTGGGCCTCCAATTCTTCTGGGGTGGGTTGATTTTGGTAAAACATAAAAACTAGTATTCCAAAAATCAATACAAATCCTATAATGGAATTGATATCCAGCTTCTTTTCTTCCATGAAAGTTATTTAGTGAAAATCTTTATCTGCTTTTTCAGGTGGCAAATATATGTCCAAAACCGCAGTTTATGCCAAACTGGCATTAGTTTGTTGCTGTTTTTGCGCTAAAACTGCCTTTACAAAACCAACAAACAATGGATGAGGATTAGCCACAGTGCTGCGATATTCTGGGTGGTATTGTACACCAACAAACCATGGATGCGATGGAATTTCAATCACTTCGACCAATCCCGTTTTCGGATTCAGACCTGTTGCAACCAAACCAGCTTCTTCCATTTGGTCTTTGTAATCGTTATTAAACTCAAAACGATGTCTATGACGTTCCGAAATTTCAGTATCTCCGTATGCTTCGTGGACCAAAGTATCTTCCTTCAGGGTACAATCCCAAGCACCAAGACGCATGGTGCCCCCCATGTCAGTGACCAATTTCTGTTCTTCCATTAGGGAAATGACAGGATGTGTTGTAGTTCCGTCCATTTCGGTACTATTCGCGCCATCCAAGCCCAAAACATTTCTTGCAAATTCGATAACTGCCATTTGCATTCCCAAACAAATTCCTAAGAAAGGAATATGATTTTCACGGGCATATTGAACTGCCTTTATCTTTCCTTCAATACCGCGTTCACCAAAACCAGGCGCTACCAGTACTCCATCCAATCCCATTAATTTTTGGGCAATGTTATCAGCGGATAAATGTTCAGAATGAATGGAACGCACTTCAACCTTCACCTCGTTTGCCGCCCCGGCATGTATAAAGGATTCTAAAATGGATTTATAGGAATCTTGAAGTTCAACATACTTTCCTATTAAACCAATGGTAACTTGGTGTTTTGGATTCTTATGTTTGTTCAAGAACTGATTCCATTGCTCAAGATTGGGTTCTGAATCGTTTGGAAGAGCCAACTTTTCAAGGGCCACCTTGTCCAAACCTTCTTGCTGCATCAACACAGGAACGTCATAAATCGTGGATGCATCTATGGATTGAATAACTGCTTCTTGTCTTACATTGCAGAAAAGTGCCAGCTTTTTCTTGATATCATCGGAAATTTCATGCTCTGTTCGACATACCAAAATATCAGCCTTTATTCCACTTTCCATCAAGGTCTTGACAGAGTGTTGAGTTGGCTTTGTTTTCAATTCACCAGCAGCTGAAAGAAATGGAACCAAAGTCAAGTGAACAACTATACCATTATTATCGCCCAATTCCCAAAGCAATTGTCTAACAGCCTCAATGTACGGTAGTGATTCAATATCACCTACGGTTCCTCCAATCTCAGTGATTACAATATCATAATCACCACTTTTTCCTAAAATCTGGACTCGTTGTTTGATTTCATTGGTAATATGTGGCACAACCTGTACCGTCTTACCCAGAAATTCCCCTTTTCGTTCCTTTTCAATAACACTTTGGTAGATTCTACCTGTAGTTACATTGTTCGCCTGCGAGGTTCTAACGTTAAGGAATCGTTCGTAATGTCCTAAATCCAAATCGGTCTCAGCGCCATCATGGGTCACGTAGCATTCACCATGCTCGTATGGATTTAAAGTTCCGGGATCTACATTAATATATGGATCTAGTTTCTGTATCGTGGTTCGGTATCCTCTGGCCTGAAGTAATTTGGCCAAGGAAGCTGCTATAATTCCTTTTCCTAAGGAAGAAGTAACTCCGCCCGTAACGAAAATGTACTTTGTCTGTGACATATTTGGGATTTCAATACGGGGTGTAAAGGTACAAATTGCAACCGTAAACTGGATTATTCTCGTGGAAATTCTTTTCGGATTTTTCGAATCAAAGGCTCTAGCCCATTATCCTTGATATCCAAAATAGTGGTAAGGTGTTCCCCTAGTTTTCCCTTTGGCCAGCCTTTTTGTCTGAACCACACCAAATATGCTAAAGGCAAATCTACCAAATAGCGGTCTTTATATTTGCCAAATGGCATTTTATAATGTGCCAGTTCAAGTAGCTTTTCTTTATCGGGTCGAATTTCCATTTGTATTTCTAAAATACTATCTTTCTAGGGATATACACCTCAACATGAAGAGAAGAAATTTCATTGCCACGGCCACCATCGGTTCCGCAGGTATGGTAACCAGCTCATCCTTAGCACAAAGTCAATTGTACAAAGATTTTAAGTTGAAGAACAATGTCAACCATAGTGTATGCCAATGGTGTTTTGATCATTTGCCTTTGGAAGAGTTTCTTCAGGTATTAAATGGATTGGGAATTAAAGCCATTGATTTAATCGGTCCCAAAGATTGGTCTTTACTTAAAAAATATGACATCCATTGCTCCATGTGCAATGGGGCGGAAATAAGCTTGACAGAGGGATGGAATGACCCAAAATATCATGAACAGCTCATTGAAAATTACACCAATATTATACCTCAAGTGGCCGAAGCTGGTTATACCAATCTCATTTGCTTTAGTGGCAATCGAAGAGGAATCAATGACTATGTTGGGCTTCAAAATTGTGTGGATGGACTTTCCAAAATTATGCCACTGGCAGAAAAACACGGTGTTGTAATTCAGATGGAATTGTTCAATCAAGTGAACCATCCTGACTATATGTGTGATAGTTCCCTTTGGGGAGTGGAACTTTGTAAACGTTTGGGGAGCGACAACTTTAAACTTCTATTCGATATTTACCACATGCAAATCCAAGAAGGGGATATCATTCGAAGTATTCAAAACTACTATCCTTACTTTGGACATTATCACACCGCAGGTGTCCCTGGCCGAAATGAAATTGATGAAACTCAAGAACTTTATTATCCAGCCATCATGAAAGCTATCTTAGAAACGGGATACACAGGCTATGTAGCTCAGGAATTTATTGCCACCTGGGACGATAAAATTGCTGCACTCAAAGATGCCTTCACAAGGTGTGATGTATAATAAGAACCCATGAAAAAACTACTACAATGTGCACTCTTGATGCTGCTTATGGCATCTTGCAACACTAACAATCCAAGTAATAAGCTTCCTAAAATCGCTATTGCAGGCATTGCCATTGAATCGAGCACCTTTTCTCCAGCAAAATCGCATATTGAAGCCTTTCATCCCGTGACAGGAGAAAAAATTCTGGACATGTATCCGTTTTTCCATTTGGATTCACTTAATCGGAATCGGGCCGAATGGATTCCAACGCTAAGAGGAAGGTCACTTCCCGGAGGTATTGTAACTCGCAAAGCCTATGAGTCCATGGTTGTAGAAACCCTTGAAATGTTGGAGAATGATGCTCCTTTTGATGGTTTGTTCCTAGATATCCATGGTGCCATGAGCGTAGAGGGGCTTGATGATCCAGAAGGGGATTTTATTGAGAGAATCAGGAAAGTAATCGGTAATGAAACCCTTATTTCAACTTCCATGGACCTCCATGGAAATGTCTCCAAGCGGTTGGCAAAACATTCAGATTTAATTACCTGTTATCGCATGGCCCCTCATGAAGATGCCCTGGAATCCAAAAAAAGAGCCGTGGATAATCTTTTGGACAGAATTGAAAATGGCAAAGGGAAACCAGCATATAAAGCATGGGTTCCAATACCAATTTTGTTACCAGGTGAAAAAACAAGCACCCGAATTGAGCCAGGAAAAAGTTTGTATGAGCAAGTGGCACCTTTAACGGAACAGGAAGGTGTAATTGATGCCGCCATTTGGATTGGTTATGCCTGGGCGGATGAACCGCGGAACCATGCTGTGGTCATGGCGACGGGTGATAACAAAAAGGAAGTGATTCAAGCCGCTGAAAAATTGGCTTCTAATTTTTGGGAAGCCCGAAACCAATTTGAGTTTGTAGCTCCCACTGCTTCTTTAAAAGAGAGTCTGGATATGGCCATAGCGAGTGACACTATACCTTTCATCATTAGCGATATGGGAGACAACCCTACAGCCGGGGGTGCCGGAGATGTTACCTGGACTTTGGAAAAAATACTGGAGCGACCAGAATTTCAATCGGAAGAAGGTCCTTCTCTAATTTATGCGTCAATTCCTGGACCGAAATTCGTTGAGCAAGCAGTTGAAATCGGGATTGGTGGCAAAATATCAGCCCCAGCAGGCGCAGCAGTCGACAACCGATACTCCCCACCTATTGAATTATCAGGAACTATTACCGCAATAGTACATGGCGATAAACATGCAGAAACTGAAGTGGTCGTTAAAATCGGTAGTATTAGCGTCATTGTCACAAAAAAGAGAAAGCCCTATCACCAAGAAATGGATTTCACAAGGCTCGACCTCAACCCAAGAACCACTGATATCGTAGTAGTTAAAATCGGATACTTAGTACCCGAACTTTATGATATGCGGGGTGATTGGATTATGGCTTTGACACCAGGAGGTGTTGATCAAGATTTGGAACGATTGGAATACAAAAGAATTAAAAGACCTATGTTTCCTTTTGACAAGGATATGAAGGACCCTGATTTAACTGCTCGTTTAATTCCCTCTTCAGATTCCAATCAGTAGACACTCCCAAATTAATAATCGAAATAAAGACTTGAACATGTCCAATCAAAAATTAACCATCGTTGCCCAAATTTTGGCCAAGGAAGAACATCGCGCATTGGTAAAAAGTGAGCTTCTAAAATTAATTAATGTCACCAAAGCTGAAGAAGGATGTATCGACTATGACCTTTATCAGGATAACGAAAACCCTAACTTGTTTCTATTTTATGAAAATTGGGAGAGCCGTGAGCTATGGCAGAAACACATGGAAAGTCAACATGTCACTATGTGCACAAAAGCCACAGAAGACGCGGTGGAAAATGTAATCTTAAATGAAATGACCGGTATAGGATAAAAGTTAATCTGAACCCGTTGCCAATGCTTCGGCAATCTTTTTATTCCACTCTAACTGCTTGGCTGCATTTCGAGAGAAATTGGTTTCCCAGTCATATTGACTTTGGAATTCCTTCAGCTCAGTTAGTATTTCTTTATAAATCTTGCGGATTTCAGCTTTTACATTATCCGAAAAGGAAGTTCGATTCAGTTTATCTCGCATTTTGCGGGCAAACAATTCGGTGATGTCAAAATGCAAGCGTTCATGACTTAAAATCAAATCATCGCAAAGTTCTGGTTTATACCATGATTCATTTGGATAGAAGAAGGCATTTACTTCAAAATCCAGTTCCACTTCGTGATGAATCAAATTGGCAGAATATCTATAACTGATGCCGCTCGCCGTGGTCGCGGCAGGAACAGATGCTGGAGGAACTTTTCCTTTGAAATCTGTCCAATTAAGCTTCATATCAGCACTCCATAAAACACCTTCCTCAATTTCTTGGGCAAATCCAAAGAAACCAAAAAGCAAAAAGCATCCTATGAAAGTTATCTTATCCAATGAAATTCAATGACTTTTTCAACGTCCGGGTGCAAAGAGTAATGCACTGGACAAGTATTAGCGGTATTCTCCAATATCTTTCTGTGCTTATCAGATATATTGGATGGTAATTCCATTTTGACCTCAATTTTTGATATACGTCTTGGATTGGCAGCCATATGTTTGGTCACTTCCGAAGTTGACCCTGATAAATCCACTTCTAAATCTCTAGCCTTGATCCCCATCATAGTCATCATACAACTTGCCAAACCCGTTGCTACAGTATCGGTAGGGGAAAACGCCTGTCCCAAACCATTGTTATCAACAGGAGCATCTGTAATAAACTCATTGCCCGATCTAAGATGTTCGCACGTAGTTCTTAATTCGCCGGTATAGGTAACTTTAGAGGTCATTTAATTTTATTTCTTTAATTCGAAGGTTATCGTATTCCATCAGATAGGCTGCTTTATTGTAATATCCAGATGACCAGTCATTGAAGTAATCAAAACTGTTCCCTGTATATTCCGTCAAGCCTATAATCTTGGAAGTTTCAAACAGATTGTTCTTGTGCGCCAACTTCAGTAAAATATCAAAAGTCACGTCAAAACCACGTACGGCATAGCGGTCAGGCTTTAATCCCTTATAACGCTTTCTATATGCCCTGGTAAAAGTATCGTTGCCCGATTCCCTGTAAAAGGATGGGTATGCAAATCGTAACTTGGATAGGTGGGTCACCTGCACGGCATCATTTTCAAAAGCGCTACTATAGTTTGTGGTGAACATTCGCACCGACATGTCCTCGGTTATGGCTGAATTTAAAATGGAGCTTACGCTCGATACCATATTGGTCTGATCCGTCTCTACAAAGACCCAATTCTCTTTTTCCTCGGATAATTGAATCAGAAATTCATCTAAATGCAGTGATTTATTATCAATGATTTTAGCAATTTGAGCTGAAGGAAATTTCGATAAAATGGAATCATGGGCTACTTGATGCGTGGAGTCTGCGATAATCAACACATTCTGATCTGTGTGGATTTTTTGCATGTAAGACAGCATTTTATCTCTTAAGACGGTCTCCGTGGGCACGGTGTAAAACACATTACCATGACTTAGAGGTCTTTCAGAAGCAACCGGTGCGATAACAGGTATATTGTTCGTGGCTGCTTGAACAGCAACCTCATCTAAAGCAGTTCCGGAAATGGGTCCAATAATAGCATTAACCCCGATCAAGCTCTCCCTGAACAGTATTTCCTTTACTTTGGCTTGATTGAGTTCAGTATCAAAAGTTTTTACATTGACAGACAGACCCATTTTTTTAATTGAATCTAAGGCGACCATCGCTCCTGAATAAAAACCAAGACTTAAACTAAGATCTCTTCGAGTCTGAATCTGGGTGGAAGTCTTCTTCCTGTCGTTCATGTTTATACGGTCCAATCGAAATGGAAGCATAAAAACCAAGCTTGGATTGTTTTCAACATTGATACTGTCAATAAGGTTTATCTCATCTAGTATCAAAGCATTCTTCACCTCCAGGTTCTCAGCATTTGCTTTGGGAAGCTTCAGCACCATTCCTGCTTTGAGTCCATTTTCCAAATCAGGATTTAATCGATACAATTCCTGGCTTGAAACTTTAAGGTTTTGGGTAAGTCTGAAAATATTCTGTTTGGGCTTAACCTCATAAAAGATAAAATTTTCGGTATTGACCTCCCCTGTTGTATCCCTTTTCTTAGGTAGACGGAGTACCATTCCTTCTTTCAGTCCTCCACGCTCCATAATCTCTGGATTCAGCTTCACAATAGAATCCGACGGAATACCATATTCTTTCCCAAGGCTATACAGTGTTTGTTTGGGTGGAACGGTAAAAGAAGTATAAAGATCAACTTGCTGGTCCTTCAAACTATCTCCTTTGGGTCTGGGCAATTTTAATTCTTGGCCTACTGCAAGATAATTGGAATTCTTCTCAAGGTCAGGATTCAATACCAACATGCTATCTATAGTAATCCCGTATTTATGGGCGATACTCCACCTGGTTTCTTTGGGAAGTACGGTGTAGGTTTCAAAATCCAGCTCGCGTTCGTCTTCCTCGGTACGTTCAGGGTACTTTGGAATTTGTAGCACCATTCCTTTTTTTAAAGGCTCTGCATATAATTGGCGGTTATAGCGCTTTAATTGTTCCTCAGTGATTTCATATTTCTGTGTAAGCCCAAAAAGTGTTTCTCTTTTTCTTACCCGATGCCTGCTAAAACCTGTCGGCTTATCCTCTTCCTGTACTTCTTCTTGTTTGGGTTTTTCTTCTTGTTTTACCACTGAGCCATCCAGTGGTATAATCAAAATGGTATTTACCTTGACATCGCTAGCTGTCTTGATTTCTTTATTGGATTGTAAAATAGTATAAGGGGTAACTCGATATTGACGTGAGATGCTTTGAAGAGTCTCTCCTTCTTTGACCACATGGGTAGTCTTGTTTTGGGCCAAAACATCAACGGTTGCCATTAAAAAAACAACCAAACCGAGTGCTAAAATACTTTTTTTCATTCCCATTCTATAGTTGCAGGTGGCTTAGAACTAATGTCATACACTACTCTATTAACGCCTTTGACCTTATTTATTATATCATTAGAGGTTTTTTGTAAAAATTCGTAGGGTAAATTCACCCAATCTGCCGTCATTCCATCCGTACTTTCTACTGCCCTCAGTGCTACACATTTTTCGTAGGTACGTTCATCACCCATAACCCCTACACTATTTACGGGCAAAAGCATGGCTCCGGCCTGCCAAACCTTATCATAAAGTCCCCATTTTTTCAATCCATCAATAAAAATAGCATCGACGTCCTGTAAAATAGACACCTTTTCCGCAGTAATGTCACCTAAAATACGAATTCCAAGACCAGGACCTGGAAACGGGTGTCTGCCCAATATGTTTGTATCCATACCTAAGTTTTTACCAACTCGTCGTACCTCATCCTTGAACAAAAGTTGTAAGGGCTCTACAATTTTCAGTTTCATATAATCTGGTAATCCTCCCACATTATGATGACTTTTTATAACTGCGGATGGGCCTCCACTTGCTGAGACCGACTCAATTCTGTCCGGATAAATGGTGCCTTGCGCCAACCACTTCGCGTTTTCAACCTTATGAGATTCATCATCAAAAACTTCAATAAAAACCCTTCCTATAATCTTCCGTTTTGTTTCCGGGTCCGATTCTCCCTTCAGGGCTTCCAAAAAGCGTGCCGAAGCATCCACTCCCTTTACATTCAAACCCATATGCTGATACTGGTCAAGAACGCTATCGTATTCATTCTTGCGAAGTAATCCGTTGTTCACAAATATGCAATGTAAATGAGGGCCGATGGCCTTGTGCAATAACATCGCTGCCACACTAGAGTCTACCCCACCGGAAAGTCCAAGAATAACCTTTTCATCCCCAATTTGTTTTTTGAGTTCTGCAACTGTGGTCTCTATGAAAGCATCTGGAGTCCAATCTTGGTCCAATCCTGCAATTTTCACCAAAAAGTTTTCCAGCAATTGTTTCCCGTCTTTGGTATGGTATACTTCTGGATGGAATTGAATTCCATACGTCTGCTCTCCATCGATACGAAAAGCCGCATTTTCAACATCATGAGTGCTGGCCAAATGAACTGCACCTTCTGGCAATTGTTTTATGGTATCACTGTGACTCATCCATACTTGACTTCCTTCGGACAAACCATCCAAAAAAACTTCGCCATCCTTTGCATAAGATAAATTGGCACGTCCGTACTCTCGGGTTGCGGAAGGAGCAACACTCCCACCATTAAAATGAGACAAATATTGTGCTCCATAACAAATACCTAGCAAAGGTTTTTTGCCTTTTATTTCCGAAAGATCCGGGTGTGGAGCATCCTCCGCACGCACGGAAAAGGGCGAACCGGATAAAATCACTGCCTTATAAGGCGATAAATCCTCTGGAGGGTTGTTATAGGGTTTAATTTCTGAGTAAATATTGAGTTCCCTTACGCGTCGTGCAATCAACTGGGTGTACTGGGAACCAAAGTCTAGGATAAGTACGTTGTTTTGCATGGGCAAAAATAGCAATTTGCAACTGTTGGAAAAGTATCTTTCGGAGGATATTTATATAACTTATTTAAGGATTTATCAACATTCCATTCCCGTACTCATTTTCGCTCATTTTTCGCTCCATTTCGTAACCCAAATGATAAGAATATAATGCTAAGTAGTTTTTTTCTTAACATTTTTCATCATTTCTTTGCGATCCAAAATATGGTTAGCTATGATAAAGGGATTCATCTTTGATTTAGATGGTGTAATTACGGACACCGCAGCATCGCATTATGATGCCTGGAAAAAATTGTCCGACGAAATGGGTTGGGCTTTTGACCATGCAGTCAATGACAAGCTCCGAGGTATATCTAGAATGGATTCCATACAAGTCATCATGGACCATAACAATGCTTCATTGGATGAAGCAACAATTATTGAACTTGCAGCTAAGAAAAATGAAATCTATGTGGCAAGTCTGGAAACTATGACTCCAGAAGACTATTTGCCAGGGGCCAAAGAACTTTTGACTCATTTACGGACAGAAGGGTTTAGCGTTGCTTTGGGCAGTGCCAGTAAAAATGCCATAAAAGTGCTGCAACAATTAAATGCAACGGCCTATTTTGATGTTATCGGGGATGGAAATAGTGTTTCCAAAAGTAAGCCCGAGCCAGATATTTTTCTATACGGTTCGGAAAAAATGGGCCTCCAACCCGATGAGTGTATTGTTTTCGAGGATGCCGAAAGTGGTGTGGATGCTGCCAAAGCTGGTAGGTTTTATAGCGTAGGAATTGGTCCCGAAGAACGAGTAGGTCATGCTGATTTGAGATTTGATACCATGGCAGAGGCAACCTTGTTTGAAGTCAAAGCATATTTCAAAGAACTTTTTGGTTAAACATTTCGCTTTCAATCTGTTATTTTTTATTGGCTATTTTTAAGGAGGTAAAATCAACCTCAATGAAAACCCTATTCAAATTATGCTTGCTTTTAGGCATTTTCCTTTTTTCCAATCTTAACGCTCAGGAAAATCAAGAAAAAATTGACAGTATCCTTGAGGTCATAAACGAAACAACAATTGACACCATAAAGGCAAGGAATTATTTGGAGCTATCCAATCTTACTATGTACAATAGCCAAACAGCAACGATTGGATACATAGAAAAGGCTGCCGCTATTTACAAGAAATCAAATAACGATAAAGGAGTTGCCAAACTTTATGCTCAAAAAGCAAATTATTATTATAGGCTTGGAGAAATAGATTCAGCTAGGCATTACCTTGTAAGTTCTGTGGACAAATCCTTCTTTATGGGGGACACCCTGAGAGGTGCGGTCATTCGACACAATATTGGAATCCTTGATCACTACCAAGGAAATGCCGAAAGTGCAAAGGCTATAATGGATTTAAATATCCCAATATTTAAAAGCTTTGGTGATACGCTCCACTTAGGTAACGCATTTTTACTGAAAGGTAAAATTGGCATTACCGATGGTTTCTTCAATATAGCATTGAAAGAAACCTACAATGCCCTCAAAATGCACAAGGAAATTAACGATGATTTTAGAATAGCAGAAGATTTATTACAAATTGGAATAATCTATCAGGGAACAGGTGAAAACAAAAAAGCAGTCGACATTTTTAACGAAAGTATTGCGTATTATAAAAGAGTGGATAGCGATCAAAGTATTGCTCAAGCATTAAATTATATGGCAGATTCAAAAATCAAGTTATCGTTATTTGAATCTGCTAGAAAAGATATAGAGGATGCCCTGACCCTTTCAAAAAAATTGGAATATACATCCAATATTGCAAGAACTTATTACAATAAGGGAGTACTTGGATATGTCACTGGAAATTATCACTCAGCTGTTGACAATCTTGAATCGAGTTTGGAAATATGGGAAAAGATTGGCTCCCCAAACAATGAAGCCAATGCTCTATTTTATTTAGGACGTTGTTACTTAGGGAAGAAGGAAGCTTCAAAAGCAATAGGTTTTTTTGATTCAAGTATTGAAATAGCTAAGACAATTAAAGACCCTGAGGTTTTAAACAAGGTATATTTAGAAAAATCAGTTGCACTAGAAGCTTTACAAAAACATGAAGAAGCTTTAACCTATTTCAAGAGAAACAAAGCAATTAGCGACTCCATCTTTACCCTCAGTCGCGAAAAGGCTACTTTAGAGCTAAAAACCATCTATGAAACTGAAAAAAAGGAGCAAGAAATTGCACTTTTAGAACAAAAGGCAGAAATAAACAATCTACAAAAATTACTCCTGGGAGTCTGTCTAGGATTGTCGTTCTTAATTTTTGGGCTTGGCTACTATGCACTGCGCCAAAAAATGAAACGCAACAAACTGGAAAAAGAAAAGTTAGATACCGAGCTTACGTTTAAAAAGAAAGAACTCACAACGCATGCATTGCATTTGGCAAAAAAGAACGAAGTTTTAGAACATATAAAACAAAAGGTCAAGGAGTTAAAAATCAGCGAAAACAAGCAAAGCTATCAACAATTGGTACAGACTATCAACTTTGATCAACAGGATGACAAAAATTGGGAAAACTTTACCCAATACTTTGAGCAGGTCCATAAAGACTTTGCCTCCAATGCGAAATCCAAATATCCAGATGTTACCAAAAACGAACTTCGCTTTATGGCTTTGTTAAAGATGAACATGTCCTCCAAAGAGATTGCCACCATTCTAAATATCTCTACTGATGGTATCAAAAAAGCACGGCAACGTCTTCGAAAAAAGATGAATCTTGCATCTGAAGATTCACTGGAAAATGCTGTTTTAGCAATTTAAAATCCTTCACAAAAACTCTCAAAACTCCTATTTTTATTGGTCTTATGGCACGTACCCCCTTTGTACCCCCTCTAAATTTTTAAGACCAAAATCGCTATTCTATGTTTGTCCTATCATCGGAATTCTATATGAATCCTGATAACCGTTTTGTGGTCTTGCTCGGCTAAGGGCTGCAGACCATTTTCCCGAGCGGGTCACACAAAACAATCAAGTTTAACCCACAAAACCAAAACGTGATGAAAACAACATGTAAAGAATTGAACAAGGTTTTAATTGTGCTACTTCTACTAGCTTCCGTTGCTTGTAGTAAGGATGATAACACTCCGGGTGAAAACCCAGAGCCAGAAGTTCTAACTTTTGCCGAAGTTATAGCACTAGGTAACGAACCCGCACCTTATCCGGAAGGACCCACCGAAGAAGTAATTGAAGACCATGGGACTGAAAATGAAACGTATCAATATACGGATAGCGAAGGCAACATAATCAACGACTTCTTTGTATGTAGCAGAAAGACAATCAGTATTCTTGATGGAAACCCTGAATTTCCATTATTTAATACAAATGCCGAGGTTATATATCCCGGTAACCTTTTACAGGGAAAGACCGTCTCCAATGCAACTCCTTCACCAATTGTAGTCAAAAGAGGTGGTGGAACCATCTCCTATAATCTGAATATTGGGGACGGAGATGAAAGTAACCGAATAGAATCCAGCTTTACGGTGGACGAAGTAAAAAGAAGTACAATTCAAGAAGCCATGAACGCAATCATTGGCGATGGAACTGGTCTGGTACCTGATAGTTTCGTTTTGGATATAGAACAAGTAGAGTCTGAAAGTCAATTGGCCATTGAAATGGGGCTTGATGTAAATACTTTTACTACCAGAGTATCGGCAGATATGTCATTCAGCACTGACAAGCAGTATAACCGAACTTTGGTAAAGCTCCAACAATCTTTTTATACGATGATTTTTGACCTGCCCACAAGCCTTGAAGAATTTTTTGATGAGACGGTTACACCGGAACAGCTGGCTATATATGTTCAAGAAGACAACCCCGCAACATTTATATCATCGGTCACTTATGGTAGGATTTTTTATATGCTTGTAGAATCCACGTCAAGTCGAGAGGAAATGGATACCAAACTGGATCTTGCATACGGGGCCTTTGAAGATAATGCTTCAGCGCAAGTAGACGTCAATGCATTTAACGAACTATCAGATGTTAAAATAAAGGTAATCGCCTATGGAGGAACCAGTTCTGCCCGTTTAGCAGGTGAATCCAATATCTCAGACATAGTAAAAAGGCTTGATGAAAGTACAGACATTAGATCAGGTCTACCTCTGTCCTATGTGGTAAGAAGTGTCGAACGTCCAGATATAATTGTGGGCACAACCTTAGCCACTAGCTATGATGTTGTGACATGCGAAAACATTAGCGAAGGGCTACCCATATATACTAATCTAAGAAGCAGTGTTAAAGCTGCCCTTTACGGGGGCATTAACACCCAAACATGGGGTGCAGCTGTCTCTAACCCATCCAACCTTCTATTTGATTCAAATAACTTTTTTATACATATAAATAATAAGGGAGATACGTCACTAGAATTTGGACTCGGAGCGATAGGGCCACCAGCGGAGAGCTACCCTTTCAATGGAATTGGAGCTGCTGCTTTTAGACCCCAAAGTGTAGGTGTCAGTGATGGAATTTACTTTTTTAACCCTTCGGGAGATATGTACTCTGCCTATCTTATAAACTCCTCTAACGGAAGGGGTGTATTCTTGGGTGTTCAGGATATTAGTGCCTTGGGATCGGGGTTGACTTTTGATGCTATAGGAGCGGCAATGGACGTCTCTTTTGGTGGTCGTCAAAGTTTGCTGTGCGTATTTAATGAAGATGGAACCCAATACAGCATACGCGAAGGTGGTGTTTTTAAACCTGCAAGATCAATAAAGGATTTTCAGATCAAAACAAGTGGAGACTCCTTTGAAATACCATTTGAAAGTATAGGCGCTGCAATGCGCGTAGACCTTCCCGCTGCGGAAACCAGAACACTATTAGCACTTTTTGATGAGGCAGGCACGCAATACGTTTTCTTTGATATTGACAATGATGAGTTTATTGGCCCCTTTAATATGTAAACAACCATTTTAAAACAAAAGCCCCGGAATCACCTCGGGGCTTTTTATAAACACCTCTTTTTCAAAAGCTTGGTTTAAAATCCCTATTTTTAGTTGGTAATCCAACCTTCATGAAAACCTCAATCTCCCTCCTTTTTATATTTCTTGGTTTTTCTCTATTTGCTCTTGGGCAGGAAAAACAGAAATTAGATAGTATCTTAAAAGTATACCATTCCCAAACCGCTGGTATTGAAAAAGTAAAGACTTTAGACGAGCTTTTTAAAGTTGAATTCAGCCGAGAAACTTCAGAGAAAGCAATAGGTTATGCAAAAGAACAATTGGACTTATCCAAAAAAATAGATTATACAAAAGGAAAGGCCAATGCTTACCGAAACATAGCCAAATACTTTGGGGCCAGTAGAAATCTTGACTCTACCACCTATTATTCCAAGCTAGCAAAAGCTATTTATGAAGAGTTAAATGATTTAAAAAATCAATATGAAATTCTCTTAAATTGGACTAGGTTGGAAAATCTTGAAGGAAGCTTCGAGAAGGCCTTAAGCCTCTGCGATGAAACCATACAAATAGCGAAAAACTTGGAAAACGGAGAGTTGATTTCCGATGCTTTTTCTCAGAAATCAACCACTTATGTTGATCAAGGCAACTACAAGAAAGCAGTTGAAAATTTATTGTTTTCGCTGAGAGCTTTGGATACTTTAAGTATTCCAAAACCGATGAAATCAGGGATATTAAAAGCGAAGTACGGTAGAATTGAACTTCTTCGAGGTAACTATGATGATGTCCTTCAACCACTTTCCGAAAGCTTGGAAATCTTTAAAGAACAAGATGATAAACGATGGCAGGCAAATGTTTACATGGAGATAGGTTCACTTTTCTTTCATTTGAAAGAGTATGATAAATCCTTAGAAAACTATCATAATAGTTTAGAGGTTAGCTACGCCATGAACAGGGATGATTATGTTGCCGCCAACTTGGGGAACATTGGCGCAGTTTTCATGGAACAGAAAGAATATGATAAGGCTCTGGAATATTTTTTCAACTCAATCAATACTGCAAAAAAAAGAGGATCTGTCAATAATGAAATAATCGGTTATAATGATATCACAAATGCATATCGAGGCAAAAAAGAGTATACAAAAGCCCTGGAGTTTAATGCTAGGTCTATTCATTTAGCCGATTCCGTTGGGTCCTTGGTTTATTTAAAGGATGCTTTCTACAATAGATCTAGGATTCAAGAAAAAATGGGTTTGTATGAAAAGGCTCTTAAGAATAGAAAAAAATTTGAAGAGTTGAAAGATTCCATATTTAATTCAAGTAAATTCAAGCAAATCGAGGAACTTAAAACACAGTACGAAACTGAAAAAAAGGAACAGCAAATCGCTCTTCAAGAAAAAGAAATTACCGTGTTGGAACAACAAGCTGAAATCAGCACCCTTCAAAAAATACTCCTGGGTGGTTTACTGGTATTATCTCTGATTGGATTTTATGGAATCCGCCAAAAACTAAACCGCAACAAACTCGAAAAAGAGAAAGTTGATGCCGAACTCGCCTTTAAAAAGAAAGAACTCACTACGCATGCTTTGCATTTAGCCAAAAAGAACGAAGTCTTGGAAAGTTTAAAACAAAAGGCCCAAGAACTCAAAGAAAATGAGGAGTCCAAAAAGGGATATCAACAACTTATCAGAACCATCAATTTTGATTTGCAGGACGATAACAATTGGGAAAATTTTGCCCGCTACTTTGAAGAAGTTCATAAAGACTTCAACAGTAATGTAAAATCAAAATACCCGGAAGTAACTTCTAACGAACTCCGTTTACTGGCTCTTTTAAAGATGAATCTGTCCTCAAAAGAGATTGCCAATATCTTGAACATATCCCAAGAAGGCATCAAAAAAGCCCGTTATCGACTCCGCAAAAAGTTGGATATTACTACGGAAGACTCTTTACAAGATTTAGTGTTATCCCTTTAAAAACAAGCGTTCTCAAGCCTGTCCACCAATTGTCCCATACATATGTTTAAGGTGTCCACCTGTTGTCCACCTAAGTTTTTTCATTCCTCAAAATCAGCACTTTAGGTTTGTAGTGTCATTAAGTTGACAACCGTTTTGTGGTCTTGCTCGGCTAAGGGCTGCAGACCGTTTCCCGGGCAGGTCACACAAAACAACAATCAAGTTTAACCCGCAAAACAAAAAGTGATGAAAACAACAAATCTAGTATTCAATCGAATTTTTACACTACTCCTGCTTATTACGGTCGTAGCATGCAGCAAAGATGACCCTGGGACAACCATGCCACCTGGACCCAATTCGGAATTGGAAACTACCCAGTCCAATGTTGACACCAATGAATATGAAGTAGATGAGGGGCAATTGGGCCTTAGCATTAGTGCACGAAGTTTAAAACGAAAGGGATACGCTCCAACTAAGGCTATTATTACCATATCCGAAGGAGAAAAAGCAGGTGATTATGATGCCAACATAGGTCAGGATACCTTTTTAGCAAGCTTTTCATTTGAAAATAAAGACCTATCAGAAACGGAAAGGAATGAGCTTGAAGATGGTGTGGCCATGAGTATCACTGTTGAAAATGCTCTTGGTGAAGTCCTAGCTGTATTTACCAGCACTAAAAAGTCTTTCACATCCAGTCCTTCGGAAACTGAGGTAGACGACCCGACCAAAATCGATATCAACCCCATAGTTTTAAACCCAGAAGTAGATTATTACCTGCAAATTTTAGATGCCAGCATTACTTCGGTTTTTGGAGCTCCCTCAGCAACTTTGCGCACATCCACAACTGATCTTGATACTGAAGTTAGGGTGCGTAGAGCTTCAGATTTGGACTATATAAACGATACACAACAGACTATTCCGTTTACCAAATTTAGATTTGAAACTGTAGATGCTGAAAATAATATCTTCAATATTTTTAACCCCAACGGAAGTAAAAAACATTATCTGTACATGGATGCCAACAATAGATTAAACGTGCAATCTGAGGCGAACTATACCACAAATGGTGGCAACACTCCAGATGCTGCTTCACGGACCAACTATCAATTTAAGATTCAAAAAATGGACACGGGCAAATTTTTTATCATTCCGCAGACCACGAATATCCCTTTAATTGCTTCGGCAAGTTTGGCGTCCATAACTTCCCAAACTGTGGAAACTCCCTCACATTTTAGAATTTTAAATTTTGAAATTGACTGGAACTTCGAATCACGTAACACTAGTTTTCTAGCCCCAATACTTCCTCCATCAAAAACTATCGCTGCTTATAATACAGCTCTTAAAAATTGTAGTAGCGGCCCATTGACCGATGAAGTTGGGGTAGTAAAAACTTTGACCAGAACGGACACCTACTCATGGTCTGAATCCATTCAGGTGGCGACTTCCGTGGAAGCGAGTTTGTCCACAACAATTTCTTCTACGGTAGAAACTAGCGTGAATACACAATTTTTTGGAGCCTCCAATTCAACGACAGCCTCTGTAACGGCAGGTTTAAGTGTTGGGCATACCACAACAGAAACCCGAACAGAAACTGCAGAGACCAGCACTTCAGAAACTTTAGAGCTTTCATCTAAAAGAACCATTACTGTTCCGGCTGGTAGAGGAACCGCTGCAGCGGATATTTATCAAGAGTACGAAAACATCCGTGTACCCTATGTCCAAGAATATCGTATTCGTGGGGATTATCAAAATGGGACTGCTTTAAGTGGATTAGAAATTATGTCACAATTCAACTTTAATGGTTTTTCAGGTGTAATAAATGAGATTGGTTCTGACTTTATCGATATAACACTTAGAGGCACTACCGTAATTAGTCATTTAATTTCAAAAGAAATAGTGACCAGAGATATTCCGGACGCCTGTACCAATTAAACATTCAGAGTTAGTTAGGTTAGTTAAAACAAAAGCCCCGGGAACCACTCCGGGGCTTTTAATAAAATCAAAACCAACCTAAACATATGAGTATACCACTCATGTTTGTTGAAAATTTCATAGCAATTTTCATATATAGAACAACTCAGGGATAAGATACCCTACCACATTTCTATCTTTTTTATAAAATCTTATGAAGATGATGGTTACTGAATTGATTTTCAATATATTACGTAAACTAGAATTTAGTACTTCACAACAATAAATTGGTCTGTTAGCGGATTAAGTGCATCCATTAGGGTAGGAATAAGTGTTTCCCCCATTTCCAAATACAATTCTGAAAAGTTCAATTGACGTTCCTGCAATGATTGGTTTGGGAACAACTCATTTTGAATGTCGGTCATGCGCACAACATGGTCTTTTAGTTTTCGCTTTTGGGCTTGTAGCAATCTCTTTTCCAAAGCATCCAGACCTTTCTTCTGTTTTACCTCTTGAGCTTTAACCGCTCCGATAAAAGTTTTGTCCGTTTCCTCGGCCAATTGGTACATAGAACTGAATTGTTCTTCCAAGTGTTTTTTCTGGGTTGAAAAGTCAATATCAATATTGGAGATTTCCCGAATCTTCTTATTGATAAAACTGTTCTGTTTCAAGAACAAATCGGAAATTTTCAAATCTAACTTTTCAACCTTTTTAGCTTGCTTATCAGTTAGTACTAAGGCTGAATTGCGAAGCAGCAACATGGGAAAAGGGACATCTATCGTTTCAAAATACGATTTCAGCTCCAACCAATAGGCCAGTTCCCCTCCTCCTCCAATATAGCAGAGGTTCGGTAAAATGGTTTCTTGGTATAGGGGCCGTGCAATCACATTCGGCGAAAACCGTTCAGGGTGATTTTGGAGTTCACTCTCCAATTCACTTTGTGAAAATTGGATGTCAGTATTGTTTACTTTAAAAATGTCATGCTCTCTAACAATGCGTTCTCGCAATCCATCAGTTAAATAAAAATAGTTAATCTCTCTTGGATTAACCTGAATGGAGTAATCGGATGAAACTTCCTTAAGTACTTCAATCGATGCCGACACTTTGTTATAAGGAATGTGGTCAAAAATGTCCTTTTTCGCATGAGGAACCAATAACGTTTTAAGCTGTGCATCATCTCCATCAACAATCACCAAACCATAAGCACCAAAAAGTTGGTTTGCGAGAAACCTGGTGGCATCTGTCAAATTTTTATGATTCAGATACGCTTGTTGAAAAAGCTCTTTCAACCATTTTGCATTCGAAGAATTGCCCAATTCTGCAGAAAAAGTATTGAAAACTGCTTCCAGACCCTCAGTTTTTAAAGTGCCGACCGCTCCTGATGCATCTCTATTCCATTGTACTTTCTGTCCTTTAAAATTGAAATAGTTGATTTCGTCAAAATCATGGTCTTCCGTGGCCATCCAATACACCGGGACAAAATCATACTTTGGATAAGCTTCTTTCAGTTGTTTTGTCAGGTTGATGGTTGATATTATTTTGTATAGAAAGTATAATGGACCAGTAAACAGATTTAACTGATGACCGGTAACAACAGTAAATGTCTTTTTATCACCCAGAAGTGAAAGATTATTTGCAGTTTCCTCTGAAACCTTGATGGATTGATACTGCTCCTTAAGGGCATTCACCAAAATAGGTCTAAAAGCTTCTGGGAAATGAGATTCCTTTTCTTGAATCTGATTTTTGAAATTCTTTATATCCGGAAATCTGTTGAAAAAAGGCTCAAGGCCCTTTTCTTGGTCAAGATAATCGCAAATAAGTTTGGAAAAATAACCTGTTTCCTTGAACGGTATACAATCTACTTCCATTAAAGTTGAAATATCGGGCTAAAGATAAACCTCTTCTTTTTTTCTAATCCTAAAAATACGTTAATTGCTTTAAGACTATAGTCGATGGTGCTAAAAGTAGCATGATTGTTCATGAATTTATTGTTAGATTTGGACAGACTAATTCTCTCTAAATGACAAGATTTTTACTTTTATCGTCTTTCCTTTTTTCTATTGTATCCACAGCTCAACTTAAATCTCCTTCAGAATTTTTGGGCTACGAACTGGGAACTGAATTCACAAGACACCACGAGGTGGTGGATTACTATGAATACCTTGCCAAAGAAGCTTCTGACCGCGTAAAGCTTACTGTATACGGACAAACCAATGAGCGCAGACCTTTATTATTGGCATATGTATCATCTGCAAATAATATGTCTAACCTTGAGCGTATAAGACAGGAACATTTGAAAGATACCCAAGGTACTGGAAATTCTTCCAAGGCCATTGTATGGTTGAGCTACAACGTTCATGGAAACGAAAGTGTAAGCACTGAAGCCTCCATGCAAACCATATATGAACTATTGACTACCAAAAGCTCTTATCTGGATAATAGCGTAGTCATAATGGACCCATGTATCAACCCTGACGGTCGTGATCGCTATAGCAATTGGTATAACCAATATAAAAACGCACCGCACCAGGTAGACCCGAACAGTAAGGAACACCATGAAGGTTGGTGGAATGGGCGAAGTAACCACTATATGTTCGATTTAAATAGAGATTGGGCATGGCTTACACAAGTTGAAAGCCAACAACGCATTAAAGTGTATAATGAATGGTTACCGCATGTGCATGTAGATTTCCATGAGCAGGGAGTAGATAATCCATACTACTTTGCTCCTGCTGCAGAACCTTACCACGAAGTAATTACAAGCTTTCAACGCGACTTCCAGGTCACTTTAGGGAAAAACCACGCAAAATATTTTGATGCCAACGGCTGGTTTTACTTTACCAAAGAGATTTTTGATCTATTCTATCCCAGTTATGGTGATACCTATCCTACATATAACGGAGCAATTGGCATGACATACGAACAAGGCGGAAGCGGACGTGGAGGTCTTGGTGTTATTACAAAAATTGGAGATACACTGACCCTAAAGGACAGAATAGCCCATCACCATACAACAGGTTTGTCTACGGTGGAAGTATCTGCAAACAACGCTGATAAATTGAATACCGAGTTTCGTAACTTTTATAAAAACAAAAGTTTCAAGTATAAAAACTATGTATTGAATGGAGATGAAGATAAAATCATTGCCTTAAAACAATTATTATCAAAACATAAAATTGAATGGGGAACCCCTGCAAAAGGTTCTGTAAAAGGTTTCAATTATGCTACAGGAGCTAGTGGGACCATGCCAGTATCAGACAATAGTGTTGTGGTATCCACCAACCAATCGAAAGGAACACTTGTAAAAGTCCTGTTTGAACCAAAAGCCAAGTTAAGTGATTCATTGACCTACGATATCACAGCGTGGTCACTGCCATATGCCTATGGATTGAATGCCATTGCTACTCAGTCGGTGATAAACGCAAAAAGTTCTGGAAGTGCCAATGTAGACGACCCTATAGTTCATATCAATTCAGGACCTTCTACTTTCAAGGAAAGTGCCTATGCGCATATTGCTGATTGGAACAGTATGGAAGACGCCCGTTTTCTTGCTGATCTTCTAAAAAATGGTATTAGAGTTCGTAAAACAGATCATCCTTTTACATTGGAAGGGAAATCTTTTAAAAGGGGTAGCTTGATTATTACCAAAGCTGATAACCAAAATAAGGCCGATTTTATTTCGGTACTGAATCAAATCAGAAAGAAGTATCATACCAAGCTCATTTCTGTTGAGACAGGGTTTGTAGACTCGGGAAAAGATTTTGGGTCTTCTTATGTAAAAATGATTACCAAACCTAAAATCGCCATCTTATCCGGAAAACCTACTTCAACACTTCGTTTTGGTGAAATCTGGCACTTTTTTGAGCAACAGTTGAATTATCCCATCACCGTAATTGATAGTGATTATTGGAAGAATGTGGATTTAAACGACTATCAGATTCTCATCCTCCCGGGTGGGAATTATGGAAGCTCCATTTCCGAAGATCAATTGAAAAAATTGAAAGCGTGGGTAAAAAGTGGTGGCAAGCTAGTAGCCATGGGCGGAGCAATCAATGGTATTGATGGGGAAAAAGGATTTGGAATCAAAAAGAAAGAGATGGCCAAGGATACGGCTAAGCCAAAACCTAAACCACATAAAAATACCCAACGAGAGCGTATTAAAAATCTAATTACCGGCGCCATTTTCAAAACAAAAGTGGATAATACCCATCCATTGGCATACGGTTACGGTTCCGATTACTTTAGCCTTAAACTTGGAAGTGCCAGCTACAACTATTTAAAAAGTGGCAATGCGGTCTATTTAGAGAGTACAACCAAACCTGTTTCTGGATTTGCAGGAAGTGAAGCACAAAAAAAGGTCAACAATTCGTTGGTATTCGGTGTTGAATCTTTCGGAAAGGGGCGTGTAGTTTATATGGTTGACAATCCTTTGTTCAGAGGCTTCTGGGAAAATGGAAAACTGTTTTTTGCCAACGCACTTTTTATGGTAGACTAACCATTGTAAACACCCTGCTTTTGACTTAAATTAAGGTTTCCTTAAAGGAAGAGACACCTTTTATTGCCACCTACTCTATTTTGCGGAAAATTAGAACTATGTGCAAGTATTTGGGTGTTATTCTTTTGACGTTATGTTTCCATGTCACTTATAGTCAAAAAGATTCATTCCCTTCCCAAGAAATTAACTCATTTTTCAAAGCCCTAAAAGAAAACGATATTCAAGCTGTGAAAATGTTCCCCCATTCTTTCACCAATGAAATCGATTCTTCGGGCTATTATCCTATTTCGATTGCAGTCCGAAAAAAAAGCGTAGAACTTCTGGAGGTTTTGCTTAACATGGGAGCTAACCCAAATACAATAAATCAAGACCACTCAAAAACTACTGCATTAATGCAATGCAGTAATTTCAACGCTTTGGAACTAGCCAAATTATTGATGGAAAATGGAGCTGATGTAAATATTATTGATAAAAATGGTGATCCAGTAATTCATTGGACCGCCTATTTGGGTCAGGTAGAACTCACCAAATTATTATTGAACCATAATGCTAGAACGGACCTTATAAGTATACATTCAGATGGGGTGTTGAACGTGGCACTTAAGGAATGGAAATCGGATATTGTAGGGCTCTTAGTTGAAAATGGAGTTACACATTATGACCTAAGTCCGGAAGATGAAAAACTTATCGAACTTGTAAAACATAATAATACAATAGTCGTAAAAAAGCTTCTAACTTCCGAAAATGCAAATACTCAAGATGCTTCCGGAACCCCACTTTTGGTAACTGCCGCAGAACTAGGTTTATTGGATATGGTGAAAGTTCTTTTGTCAAAAGGCGCCAACATTGACGGTATGAATCCTACCGGACATACTGCCCTTAACCGTGCTGTCTATTTTAAAAATTTTGAAGTAGTCGATTATTTATTAAACCAAGGAGCCGATGTAAATAAAACCGATAAGAGATACATTTTGACTCCTTTAATAGCTGCTGCTATTAAAAATAATGTGACAGCCGGTAAAGAGTTAATCGCAAGTGGAGCAGATATCAATATCACGGATAAAATAAACAACTTTTCGCCTCTTATTTGGGCTGTTGTTTATGGAAATCGGGATTTTGTTGAAATGTTAATGCCGTACAAACCAGATTTAGACATTTTAACTAGCTATGGATCAACGGTAATGCAGATGACAAAAGACCCTGAAATGTTGGCCTTGCTCCAGTTAAAAACCAAATGAACCTCTATATTTTTCTTAATTTTTATACCTGCCTACATTAAGAGACATCAAAATTTCATGTAAGTGTATCTTTGGTTCTCAATTTAGAACATGGCCTGGCACATCATACTTTTTCTTTTTTTTGTTGGAATTGGCACTTGCATTGGATTACTTTTTTTCTTCAAAAAACAAGGTATTCGTTTTGCCAATTTGCTTTTAGGCATATATACTCTACTGTTCTCATACGAATTGTTCTATAATTGTTTAAAATGGTCGGGATATTTAATTCAACCCGAATTTGTCCATCTCACTATCACCCACTATCCACTTTGGCTTACATACGGACCCATAGTATATATTTTTTGCAGGAGCGTTCTAACTGCACCGGGATTTAGAAAGAGTGATATTTATTTCCTTGTTCCCATAGTAACTGTAATTATTTTAAACCTGCCCTTTTATATACAATCTGCTTCCCAAAAAGCGGAAATAATACAAAAGGGACGTTTCTCTGAATTTAACTGGATGCCTAATGGAACCATCTGGGCGGTTATTTTTATCATGTTTTTTTATGGCTTTTTGACATTTCACGATTTTGGGCCTAGAAAAAATACCAGATTTCAACAAAATAAATGGCTTAAGTGGTTTGTGGGTTCTTACCTAGGATTCGCTGTAGCCTTTTCCTCTTATATCACACTGACGAGGTTTAACCTTATGAACCCCGCATATGACTATTTCGTGGACATCATAATTGTTTTTTTCATTGGTATTTTATGTTTTTTCGGTTTTGTTCAACCGGAGGTCTTTGAAGGAAGGACCATTCAACAGGTTATCCCCTTTATAAAATATCGAAAAACAGGTCTTACAGACGATTTGTCCATGGAAATGAGAGACAAACTGCAGTCCATAATGAGAAACGAAAGACCATACATCGAAAGTACCTTGCGTTTAGATGATCTAGCCAAAATGCTAAATCTATCTCGCAACCATACTTCCCAAATAATCAACCAACATTTCAATTTGTCCTTTTTCGATTTTATCAACAAATATCGTATTGAAGAGGCTAAAACATTATTGTCCAAACCTCAGGAAAAAATTACGGTAGCACAAATTGCCTATGATGTTGGTTTTAACAATCGTGCATCTTTTTACAAGGCATTCAAAAAGTTTGAGAATCAAAACCCATCTCAATATTTAAGCCCAAAACAAGCTTCATAGACATAAAATAATAGTAAAGGTTTACACAAAGAGACAGCTTCATTGGCGTTAGATTTTACATTTAACCAAAGCATACACCACATCAATGAAAAGCAGCCTTAAATTTTTCTTATTTGTACTAACGGTCATGGTTGTGGCCTGCAAAGAAAAATCAAACAGCACCAATCCATTATTGGGTTCATGGTCAATAGAAAAAATCCAATGGATTTCAGAAGACACCACTTTAAGCAGGGTACCTGTCCAAAAAGGTTTATTGCTGGTAACCCCGGATTGTTATAGCATCTGTTGGAGTCCCATGGAACAAACAAGGGTTCCCTTCGAAAATCTAAGCAATCCTACGAAAGAGGAAATGATTCGTGGTTTCAGCACCATTGTTTTCAATACTGGCGGTTATACCGTTTCAAAAGACTATTTTACTACCAAGGCACATTTGGCCAAAGTACCTGGTTTTGAGGGAGGAATGCAATATTATAGTTATCATATTCAAGGAACTCAAATGACTTTGACATTATTTGATGAGACCTACCCGAATGGTGAAAAACCAAACTGGTTTGGAAAATGGAGGACAAAGTACAGTCTCAACCGTTTAACTGAAAGCAAGACAAATTAAAATTCCGGAGTTTATAAAACCTAGGAAGAGTTATATCATTAAAAATCATTAATTTAGAATAATAGTTATTTAATCAAAAAATGCAGTTGTTATGGATAAACAATGGCTAAACATTCCATCTAAGACCCTAGCCTGGGCATTTTCATTATGTCTCATGTTCGCTATGGGCACTTCCAAAGTATTTGGCTTTCAGGAGCAAGAAAAATTCACGCAATACAAAGGTGAAGTGACAGATGCTTCCTCAAATAAACCGCTGGTGTTTGCGACACTATCCGTCGAAGGCACTAACATTAGTACCATTACCAATACTGAAGGTAGTTTTCAATTGAAAATTCCGAATACGATGACAGATGGCACAGTGGTGGTTTCTTTTTTGGGATATAAAAGTAAAAGCATTCCTATTAGTCAACTCAAACCAAATAGAAACAAGATTTCCTTGGTCATATCTGTAACCGAACTGACAGAGGTAAACATAAACGCTCCAAAAGATGCGGCGGCTTTGGTAAAAGAGACTTTAGCACGAAAAGGTGATAATTATTTTGATGACCCCACTTTGATGACCGCTTTTTATCGGGAAACCATTAAAAGGAGAAAACGAAATGTATCACTTTCGGAAGCTGTCGTAAATATCTACAAATCTCCCTACTCATCAGTGCGAAAAGATGCAGTGGAATTGTATAAAGCCAGAAAAAGTACGGATTACAGCAAATTGGATACGGTGGCACTTAAACTACAGGGCGGGCCATTCAATACGTTGTATGTGGATATTATGAAGTACCCCGAATACATTTTTTCAGCAGGAGCTATCGAGGATTACAAGTTCACTTTTAGCAGGTCAACTCGTATCAATGACAAATTGATTTATGTTATCAAGTTTACTCAGCTGGAAACAGTAGCTGAGCCTTTATATCAAGGTGAACTTTTTATCGATGTTGAACAAAGGACACTGACAAGTGCAATTTATACACTTAATATTACCGATAAGGTAAAAGCTGCAAAGCTTTTTGTACGAAGAAAGCCTGCCAAAGTAGATGTATGGCCAACCGAAGTTGCATACAGAGTTGATTATCGTGAAAAAAATGGAAAATGGTATTATGGATATAGCAATGTCCTTCTTGAGTTCAAAGTGGACTGGGAGGATAAACTGTTCAATTCTGTATATAGCATGACCGCTGAAATGGCCGTAACCGATTGGGAAAAAAATAGCACTGGGGAATTACCTAAAAACAGGGACCGTATTAAAAAATCAATCATACTAAGTGATGAGGCTGTTGGGTTTTCTGATCCAGATTTTTGGGGAGAATACAACATTATTGAGCCAGAAAAGTCCATTGAATCTGCAATTCGAAAAATTCAACGTCAATTGCGTAGAGCAAGGTCTAAAGAAGGTAATTCTGCTCCATAAAATCTAAAAATGAGAATATAAAAAAGCCCCTTTTAAAGGGGCTTTTCTTATTTTTTAAACGCTTCCAGCGTTTTTATGATTATCGAAACACACTCCAAGAGTTGTTCCCTGTCCATAACCAACGGAGGCGCAAATCTAATAATGTTGCCATGCGTAGGTTTTGCCAAAAGACCGTTCTCTTTCAATGCCATACAAATATCCCACGCTGTAGAACTATCTTCGGTGTCATTGATAAGAATAGCATTTAGCAATCCTTTTCCACGTACTTTGGTTACCAGGTCGCAGTTCGGTATAAACTTGTTCAGTTCATCTCTGAACAGTTGTCCCAACTCCATAGCATTTTCAGCCAAACTTTCCTCTTTTACAACCTCTAGTGCCGCCATTCCCACAGCCGCTGCAATGGGATTACCGCCAAAAGTACTTCCATGACTGCCTGGGGTAATCACTTCCATAATATCATCATTGGCCAAAACCGCTGATACTGGGTAAGCTCCTCCTGAAAGTGCCTTTCCTAAAATCAAAATGTCAGGTTTGACATTTTCATGATCAACAGCCAACATTTTACCGGTTCTTGCTACTCCAGTTTGAACTTCATCTGCAATAAAAAGCACATTGTGCTTTTCGCACAGTGCCTTAGCAGACGCTAAATAACCTTTTGATGGGACATAAACTCCAGCTTCTCCTTGAATAGGTTCCACTAAAAATCCGGCGATACTAGTATCGTTTTCTAGGGCAGCTTCCAACGCAGATAAGTTATCATATTCAATTTTGATAAACCCTTCTGTATATGGGCCATAGTTTTTTCTTGCTACTGGATCATTCGAAAATGAAACAATCGTTGTGGTGCGTCCATGGAAATTGTTTTCACAAACAACGATTTTTGCTTGATTCTCAGCTATTCCCTTTTTCTGATACGCCCATCTTCTGCAGATTTTCAAAGCCGTTTCAACAGCTTCGGCTCCTGTGTTCATGGGTAACAACTTGTCAAACTGAAACGTATCCGTAACATACTGCTCAAACTTCCCCAACATGTCATTGTAAAACGCTCTTGAAGTTAGGGTCAAGGTTCTTGCCTGTTCAGTCATTGCCCCTACAATTTTAGGGTGACAATGTCCTTGGTTCACTGCGGAGTATGCTGAAAGAAAATCGTAATACTTTTTTCCTTCAACATCCCAAACAAACACACCTTCTCCTCTACTTAAAACTACAGGAAGCGGGTGGTAGTTGTGGGCTCCGTACTTGTTCTCTAAATCTATCGCATGCTGCGATGTTAAATGCTCTAAAACAGCCATTTTAATTATGGTTAAATTAATAAAACAACTATTCCTACAATACCTTTATTCTTTCGAGGACTCGAAAAAGCAGCGTGGGAGAGAAATCATCCCTGAAGAGCTGCTAAATTATTAAATATTTGGCAAATTTCTCCAACTTTTGGACTATTGGCTTATTTTTTATGTGCTAGAGCCGAAACCTGCAATTCCAATCTTTTAAGTTCCCTTAGGATGTCGTTCTTATCCATTTGCATCCACACATATAACTTGATCATACCCATAAAAGAAAGTGAAGCACATATACCAACACCCCATTTGATAATTTCATTTGTGACTTCAGAATTAAAAAATTGAACCACACAATAAATCAAGAATGCAAAAATCATTAGGTTTACCACGTTCATGATAATCGCCAGCCAAGCGGTTTTACCTTTAAAAACCCCTCCTAACTTTTCAAGTACATTCTGTTCACCCAATTCGTCATAAAACTTAGCTTCCTCTTTGGTAAGTGCCTCTTTGATCAACTCATCTATTTTTTCAGTTTCCTTTTTCATCCGTATTGACTTTTAATATTGTTTTTAATTTTTCTCTAGCATGGAACAACCTAGATTTTGTTGTGCCCACTGATATCTCCAGTATGCTGCTTATTTCCTTCAATGAGTAGTCTTCCACATAAAATAACTTAAGTACCATTTGTTGGTTTTGCGGAAGACTTTTTATCGCAGACAAGAGCCTTTTTATCTGAATCTCCCGCCCATCGTTTGTTTCTGTAATCTTGGTCTCATGATAGTAGGTTTCAACTTTATTTCGATGATACTTTACATTTTTCACATAATCCAACGATTTTCGAGTCACAATTCTAGTCGCCCAACTGGCAAAACTATTCGGGTCTTTCAGTGTATGTAATTTGTTGATTATAGCATTCCAAGAGTCTTGCACAACGTCTTTCGAAGCTTCAACATCTTTGGTGTATCGAAATGAATGTTTGCATAATCGAAGGTGATGTCGTTTTACCAATACTGGGAACGATTTTTTGTTTCCTGACTGGAATTCCAATACCATTAACCCGTCAAAAGCTTTTTCCGTTGTTTTCATGTGAATTTCTACCCTAAAGACGGAGAACAATCAAAAAGGTTCAAAAAAGGTGGATTTTATATTTTCCTTATACAAGTTAATTGTTCTGTATAAAAAGCTATGCTTATTTTAGCGCCATGCGTAGAAAAAACAAACGAAGAACGTTTGAAAATGTCGAAGTTATCGATGCCGGGGCCAAGGGAAAATCAGTGGGTAAAGCCTCTGATGGAAGGGTGATTTTTCTTTCCAATGCAGTTCCTGGTGATGTTGTCGATGTACAGACCACAAAGAAAAGAAAAGCCTATTTTGAAGGCTTTGCCACGAACTTTCATACTCTTTCCGACAAAAGAACTGCTCCGCAATGTGAGCATTTTGGAGTTTGCGGTGGCTGTAAGTGGCAGCATATGGGTTATGAGCACCAACTATTTTTTAAGCAAAAAGAAGTTGAAAATAACCTAAAACGCATTGGTAATATTGAGTTACCTGAAGTAACTCCGATTCTCGGTTCAAAAAAGCAATATTTCTATCGCAATAAAATGGAATTTTCTTTTTCCGACAGTAGATGGCTTACCCAAGAAGAAATTGATTCTGAAATTCCCATTGCAGATAGGAATGCTTTGGGTTTCCATATTCCAGGAATGTGGGACAAAATTTTAGACGTAAAAAAATGTCATTTACAGGAAGATCCTTCAAATGCCATTCGACTGGAAATTCGGGACTTTGCTGTAGCTAATGAGTTGTCTTTCTTTAATCCAAGGTCGCAAAAAGGGCTTCTACGGACCATGATGCTTCGAACTGCATCTACTGGGGAAATAATGCTTTTGATTCAGTTTTGCGATGATAACAAAGAACAACGGGAAGCATTGCTCAATCATCTACAACAAAAATTCCCCGAAATCACAACCTTGCTTTATGTCGTCAACCAAAAACAGAATGACACTATTTATGATCAAGAAGTGTTCTGTTTTGCTGGCAGAGACCATATTTTTGAGGAAATGGAAGGGCTTCGGTTCAAAATAACTGCCAAATCTTTTTACCAAACCAATTCTGAGCAAGCATATGAGCTTTATAAAATCACTAGAGATTTTGCTGGATTGACCGGAACGGAATTGGTATATGATCTTTATACGGGAACAGGAACGATTGCGCAGTTTGTCTCTAAAAATGCAAAAAAGGTTATAGGGGTTGAGTCCGTTCCTGAAGCCATTGAAGATGCTAAAACTAATGCACACAATAACAACATTACCAACGTCGCTTTCTATGTAGGTGATATGAAAAATGTTTTCAACGAAGAATTTATAGACCAGCATGGCACTCCAGATTTGGTAATCACAGACCCTCCTCGCGATGGCATGCACAAACTTGTTGTAGAGCAGCTTTTATTGGCAGCTCCAAAAAAGATTGTATATGTAAGCTGCAACAGCGCAACCCAAGCCAGGGATTTGGCTCTATTGAACGAAAAATACAAAGTAACCAAGTGGCAACCCGTTGATATGTTTCCGCAAACTCATCACGTTGAAAATGTTGTACTTTTGGAGAAACGGGTATAATTTTTGACGAAATCTGTTTTTAGTCTTAGCATGAAAAAAATACTTCCCATCTTACTGATTACCTTCTTGTTTTTTTATACTGCCTCCTGCGAAAAGGATGATATATGCGTTGATGGTGATACTCCTCTTATAGTTATTGGGTTTTTCGATGCTACGGACACCACCCTAGCCAAAGATGCCCCTACATTACGCATAAAAGAGCTTATTCTGGACAGCACTATTAATACCATAACGGACCGGACAAGTTTAGATTCCATTGGTGTTCCCCTTAGAATTGATGCCGCAAGTACGCAGTTTGCATTCATCACCAATTCGGCTGACGATGATACCACAGGAGAGGAAACAGGCAATATCGACACACTAACAATTTCATACACTACTAGGGATGCATTTATATCAAGAGCATGTGGATTTGTTGCCAATTATGATGATGTAAATGTCACCTTACCAGATAATGCTGAAAATTGGATTCAGGACATTACCATAGTTCAACAAACCATAGAAAACTCTAACAATATCCATGTCAAGATATTTCATTAGTCTTTTTTTCATTGCTAGCTCCTTCATGGGGTTCAGTCAAAACAAACCCGTAGATCTTCAGCCCAAGGATACTGTTGAATACAAACAGGAATATGGATTGCGCGTTGGTGCAGATATAAGTCGTTTGATTTTCTCATTTTTGGACGAAGATTATACCGGATTGGAATTGGTTGGGGACTATAGACTAACGCGTAAACTATATTTAGCTGCGGAAATAGGGAACGAAGAAAAAACCCAAACAGAAAGCCTTAGCAACAGTCTTTTGTATAACTATACAACCTCAGGAAGTTATTTAAAGCTAGGGGTAGAAATCAACTCCTATGAAAATTGGTTCGGCATGAACAACTCCATTACCATTGGAGGACGATATGCTATAGCAAGTTTTAGCAATACCTTGAACGAGTATAACATTTTTGATAGCAATAGGTTTTTTAATCCTGATGGGTTTTTGGCCGGGGTTGAAAATGGTGAGGAATTCAGCGGTCTTAATGCCTCATGGCTCGAATTCGTTGCTGGTGTCAAAGTTGAGCTTTTTGCAAATATCTATGTGGGCATGAGTGCTCGATTGGGGTTTTTGATTACCAACAAAGAAGAGGAACGTTTTCCAAATCTTTGGATTCCCGGATTCAATAAGGTTACCGATGGAAGTAATTTTGGGGTGAGTTACAATTATTCAATCTCCTATTTCATTCCATTCTATAAAAAATCAAATAAGAAAAAAGAAGAACCTGCTGCACCCGAACAAAATTAGATTTATAAACAGCATTTTTGCCCGTCAATACTTAAAACACATAGATGAAATTGGTAAACTCGACAATAAATTATATAGAGTTCAAGGCTTTCGACCTTGAAAAAACAAAAGCATTCTACAGCAGTTGTTTTGGATGGAAGTTCACGGATTATGGACCAACGTATACCGCATTTTCAGAAAGTGGTCTTGAAGGTGGGTTTGAAACGAGCGAAGAAACCGTTGTTAATGGTGCCTTGATAGTTCTTTATCATGAAAACCTAATACACATTCAACAAAAAATCATTGAAGCTGGTGGAAAGGTGGTTCGAGAAATTTTTTCCTTTCCAGGAGGGCGCAGGTTTCACTTCACTGATCCTTCGGGTAATGAGTTAGCTGTTTGGTCAGATAAATAAGTTGTAACATCTATGATAATCCGAATTTTCACGGCAAAAGTGCCATCATCATTGCACACAGAGTTTGAAGCGAAATTCAAGGAAATTTCTGTTCCTTTGGTCAAAACGCAAAATGGTTTGTTAGAAATGGCAATTGCCAAACCTACTCAATGGAATCCAAATTCTTTTGTAATGATTTCAAAATGGGCTACGCAAGAAGATATAATCAATTTTACCGGAGAGCAATGGAATGAGGCTCATATTCCCAATGGAATGGAAAAATACATTCAGAGCTGCACCGTGAACCATTATGTCAATATAGCAATCTAGAAAGAGTGAATTCTAAAACTACCCTTCCTTGTTGGTAGAATCGGTTTTATATTTTCCTTTTTTACTCCCAGCGTACATTTCATATTTCACCAACCTGGACTCTAACTTTCCATTAAAGGTTTTTACTTTTCTGGAAGGCCTTAGCCCAACATATTTTAATGCCTCCAAATTTGAAGTTATCATCCAAGCTTCTGTATCTGGATATTGTTGCTTTAATGTATCGCCAATTTTTCCATAAAATTCAGAGATATCGATTGGAAGACGTTCTCCATATGGAGGGTTAAAGACCATATGTAGTTTTGAATCTACAGGTTTCTCCGTTCTAAAGAAGTCTTTTCTTTCAATGGATATATATTCAGAAAGGTTGGCATTATCCACGTTTTCCTGTGCCTTTCGTACCGCGGAAGGAGCCTTGTCATATCCAATAATCCTATGATGGAATTCTCTCGTTTTATTCAAGCTTGCATCGACAATTTTGCTGTGCAACTCGGCATCATAATTCTTCCAATGCATAAACGCATAGTTTTCCCTATTAATGTTCGCAGGAATATTACAGGCAATCATTCCTGCTTCAATCAAAAAGGTTCCACTACCGCACATGGGATCCAAATAATCCGTTTGGCCATCCCATCCACTTGTCAACAATAACCCAGCTGCCAATACCTCATTAATAGGTGCAATATTGGTCGAAATACGATATCCTCTTTGGTGCAATGAACTTCCTGAACTATCCAAAGACACCGTGCACAAGTTCTTATACAAATGGATATTGATACGTACATCCGGGTCATGGGTATTTACGCTTGGACGTTGGCGTTCTACATTCCTGAATTTATCAACCAAGCCATCTTTTACCTTTTGTGACACATACATTGAATTATTGAACATATCGGAGTGCATTGTTGTGTCAATGGCAAAAGTCTTATCGTAATCGAAATGTTCCGGCCAATTGATATTGTACACATTTTGATAGAGTTCTTTTTCATTGAACACCTTAAACGAGACTATTGGTTTAAAGATTTTCAGTGCCGTACGAAGACATAAATTAGCCTTATACATGAACCCGGTATCTCCTTCAAAGGTGACATTTCGTACGCCTTCTTTCACATGACCAGCACCTAAATTGCGAAGTTCTTTTGCCAAAATTGGCTCAAAACCATAAAAGGTCTTGGCCAACATCCTAAAATTCCCAGCCATACTTTTCAAAATCTTTCGGTAAAAATAGGCTATTTTTGCCCCTTCAAACCAACTTATGGATTTTCCTTTTTTTATGGTTTTTGCTGTACCGATTTTAGCAGTTTGGACCAGTTTTGCTTTTGTTTGGATTTCAAAGCCAAAGGATAAAAAGAACATAAAGCTTTTGTTGGCCTTTAGTGGGGCTTTCTTACTCGCACTCACCTTTTTTGAACTACTACCAGAGGTATATGAAAATCAAAAACCTAAAACAATTGCAGTTTTTATTCTTGCAGGAATATTACTCCAGATTTTTTTGGAGTTCTTCTCAAAAGGTGCAGAACACGGACATGTTCATTTAGATTTAGAAAAAAACAAATTCCCTTTTTTACTATTCCTAAGCTTGTCCATACATGCATTAATTGAAGGCATACCTATTCATGGTGATAATTCAATCCTATATGGCATATTGATCCATAAAATACCTGTTGCCGTTATTCTTAGCATCTTTTTAATCAATTCGAAGCTAAAAACAAGTTCTGTTGTCCTTTTCATTACGGCCTTTTCAATAATGACGCCTATTGGCAGTTATTTAGCACAATCAGCTTGGATAGAAGCGTACGCACCAATTTTTACCGCTTTGGCCATTGGGGTTTTTCTTCATGTATCTACAATAATACTTTTTGAGAGTTCTCAAGGACATTCTTTCAATCTACAAAAACTGCTAGTAATTATTTTGGGGGTAGGAATTGCATACTATCTATAGCAAATAATTGTAGGCAATTAATATCCTTAATGTCCTACGGAGACTTTAGTATTGATTTGGGCGATTTTTCTTAAACATCTGCTTTAAAATTCTTTTATTTATGGTGTTAATCACCACTGGACATATGAAAAATATTTACCTAGTATTTGTTACCTTATTTACATTAATCGTTTTTTCCTGTTCATCGGATTCAGAAGAACCTGAACCTGAACCTGACACTACAGCACCGACAATAAGTTTTAATATAGCCGGATTTTCAAATCCAGGTTCAGAACCGATCGTCGCAAGTAATCAAATAGAAATTAACATCAATGCACAAGATGCTGGTGGAGTTGCAAAAGTTGAAGCATTCATTGATAATGAGAAAGTTGGTGAAGATACTACTGCCCCATACCAAATAGTTATTGATATTTCTGGTTTCGCGTCCAAAATTACACAGACAGCAAAGTTCAAAGACTATACACTCAAAATAGTTGTAACCGACACTTCAGGAAATACTTCATCACAAGAACAAGTCATAAATATAGATAATGAACTCCCGGTTATAACGCTGGTCTCATTGGAACCAGGAACCATAATCAATGGAGATACCAACATGGTAACTTTCGATACTAGTGACAATGAGGGTTTAAGTACAGTGAAAACCTATTTAAACAATAATTTGTTGACAGAAATCATTGATGCCAATTATCAAGTAAATATCGATACACAGCAGTTGGAAGATGGCGAAAACGTCCTAAAAATAGAGGCTACGGACTTGGCTGAAAATACAGTGACATTTGAAGTTGCCTTTATCTCGGACAATACGGGACCGGGAATTAAGTTTGAATCTTTGGTCGAAGAGCAAATTATCCATGAAACAACCTCTTTGAATCCAATCGTTACGGATGCGTTATCAGCAATTCAATCGGTGGAAATTCTATTTGCCAATCAAAGTTTGATAGTTTTGGAAGGTTCGGATAATCATACGTTTGACCTTAACCCTGATAATCTTCCAACAGGAACGGGTATTTTGGCTATAAAGGCCACAGACGAATTACTAAATGAAACCATTATAGAAATCCCTCTAGAAATTCATCGAAAATTGATAGGCATTAATTTCCCGCTAGATTTTTTGCAGAATGATTGGGATAGTCTTTATGTATTCGCATCAGGAATGAATGGAAATCTTTTGGCAGTTGAAAGGGTTTATAACGATACCGAAAGAGTGGTATTGACAACACCAGAAGAAGTAGATTCAGAATCAGAATTTGCGCTGACCTTTGCTAATAATATTGTAGGCGCGGATGGAAATCACAGCGATTTGGCCACCATACTAAATCTAAAACCATCCAGCGGTGACACATATGAAATAAACATAAGGGTAGCTCCAAAGTTTGTCGACCAAGGAATCACCTCAATACCGGCTCCGATCCAAGATGGCTCCGGAGCAATAGTCCTAAATGCCTCAGGATATGGTTACGGAGGTAGTTCAAATTCCAATAGCGAACTCAACTTATTTAGAAGCACCAACACGGCAAGTATGGCAAATACCAACGAAATCTATTTTTCTTTGTGGAACCTTAATCTTAGTACCCATAGCCATGCCTTGGTGCAAATCGAAGATCTCGACAGTCTAGTTTTGGATTCAGATGCATTATCATCAGAAGGAGTAGAAAATAAGACGTCTCTGCTTATTCGATATGATGGGGCAGATGTTTCGCATTTTTTAATGCAAGTATTTGGATACCTTAATGAAGATGATTATCAAAATGACATTTTTCACCAAGTATCTTCCCGGGGGGGAGGTATGGATCCGCCCTACATTATTCCATATGCCACAAATTCTATTTTTAGCCAGTATAAATATGAAGTAGTTATAGATGATTACTATACATTAAGGACGGGGGAGCCTTTATCAAGCTTCACAACAAAAGACTGGTCCATTGATTATGCATTTTCTAACAATGTAATTTCTATTACCAGCAGTGGGTCTGATCATAACGTTGGTAAGATATTAATGAGAGGCAGTTCCTGGCCACCACCGCAAATTGATGGTAAATATGTTACGTATACCTGGAACCTAGTTTTTGACAGTCAAAACACAGATGAGGTATTCTTGCCTGAAATACCTGATGAAATTAAATCTTGGGATTTTAATCAATTTTATGAAAACAATAATTTAGAAGTTGCACAAGCCGAAGTCAAAGCGTACGAGAATATTTCCTCTTACAGTGAATACTTTCATCAAATTCTTAAAAACAATGAATTTTCATTTACAGTGTCTCCCAAAATGGAATCAAAATTTAAGAATCATCTTGGAGAATCAATACACTTGAAAAGTAAACATTTTATTATCGACTAAACTTTACCTGCAAGTCAATTTGTTAAAGTCATAGCTGGTAATTATTTTAAATCACTGAGAAAAATATCATTACCCAATGGCTTATAGCGCCTCCCAACACAAAAAAGTGCCAAATTAAATGGTTATAGGGGATTTTTTTGATGGCATAAAACAATATCCCGATGGTGTAAAAAGCGCCTCCAAGCGCAAGATAAAATAACCCTTTTGAAGTGATGCTTTCGGAAAGAAACGGGTAATCAATAACAACTAGCCAGCCCATAACACCGTATAGCACCAAAGAAAAAATTTCAAACTTTCCGGTAAAAAACAGTTTTAAGAAGGTTCCCAAAATTGCTATTCCCCAAACCGAATAGAACAATAACCACCCTTTTGAGTCTATCAAGATGGTCAAACAAACCGGAGTATACGTCCCCGCTATCAAATAATATATGCTGATGTGGTCCAAAATCCGAAGTTTCCTTTTAAGTTTTGGGTTTTCAACAGCATGATAGATTGTGGAGGCTGAAAAAAGTATTATCAATGAGATGCTGTAAGTAACTATACTACCATATAAATATGGTGTTGTCGTTAAGTCCTTCCGCAAAAATAAAATAAGCCCTATAAAGGAAAGTACAATTCCCAGAGCATGGGAATATGCATTCCATTTTTCTTCAATTAAAACCGATTTGGGATTAGTGGTCAAGAAAAGTTATTTATACCGTTTGCCGTGTTTAATAACCATGTCTACATCTTGCAATAAGCTAACATAACGCAAAACATCGCCGTCAACTGCGATTATGTCAGCATATTTTCCTGGGGTGATTGTACCGACATCATCGGCAACTCCCATCCAAAGGGCTGGCCAATAGGTCGCAGAACGAATAGCGTACATGGGATCAATTCCAAATTCATTGACCCAGACATCAATTTCATTCCACGTGGATTGACTATGGAATTTCATTGGAATACCACTATCGGTTCCTACCAACAAAACCACTCCCGCGTCCAAAAGTTGCTGAATCTTTGTTTTTAACGTTGGTTTTCTTGAAGGTGTCAATTGAAAATAAGGTAAGCGGTCGGGATGTTTAATGCTGTTTTTAATATCCGTGATAACACTATCCGGTAAACCCAAATGCCATGAATCATTATCCAATTTCTCGCGGTTATCCCTTACGTATTCGTAGTTGTATAGTCCTTCTACGGTTGGGCACCAAAATAATGGTCCCTTATTCATTTGTGCTGTACGTTCCTTAATCATTTCCATTACATCATCAGGATATTGTGGTGCTGACGATAATCCAGTATGCTCAAAACAATCCACTCCCACCTTTAATCCTCTTCGTATTTCTTCTGGTCGATGTCCATGTGCAACAACTTTCAAATTGTATTTGTGCGCTTCATCAACAGTTGCTTTTAAAGTTTCCATAGTCATTTGATCCTGGTCGATCAATTTTATGACATCCACACCAGCATCTGCAAGCTTTTTAATTTTACGTTTTCCGTCTTCTGGACTATTAATGCCCCATCGAAAATCTTCCGTTCCAGGATAAGGCTTATGTTGAATAAAGGGTCCGGATACATATAATGTTGCTCCTGGTATTTCACCATTATTGATTCTATCTCGAACCGAAATACTTTCTTTTAGAGGTGCTCCCAAATCTCTTGCACTTGTTACTCCAGCCATTAAAAGTTGATGAGCCGAAGATGGCATAATCACATCTTCAAATAAAGGAGGATATGTTTTGTCCCAATACGTATAATCCGCATGACCATTAATCATAGTATGTACATGCATATCCCAAAGCCCTGGAAGTACGCTCATTCCTTCTGTTGATATAACTTCTGCATTGGCTGGAACAGGAAGTGTTTCCACAGTCCCAACAGCTTTGATACGTTCACCTTCAATTAATATAACGCTGTTTTTAATAGGCTCAGAGCCAAATCCATCTATCAATGTTCCACCTACTAAAGCTTTCATTTGGCTTTCTTGGGAAAACATACAGATGGTTATAAATGAGATGAAAAAAGTCAATCGAATTTTGAGCATGATTTTGTTTTTTCTAAAGATAGTACAATAGGTTAAAAACAAAAAAAGGCCCTTTACATCAGTAAAGGGCCTCAAGGAAGGCGGCGACCTACTCTCCCACTTGGTATAGCAGTACCATCGGCGCAAACGGGCTTAACT